>NZ_FCOE02000039.1 GCF_001544915.2 Caballeronia pedi
TGCTTCAGCCCCGAAAGACTGAAACCGCACTCGCTATCAAGCGCCCACACTTATCGGCTGTTAGTTTTTAAAGAGCACATCGCAAGCACCACATCAACTTCCGTCTTGCGTCGCTGCATCAGCAGCAGAGAAACGAGATTATGAAGAACGCTTCGGAATCTGTCAACAAGAACTTCAAACTTCTCTTTTCTTGCCAACCACGCCTGGAACCGCTTCATCCCGCCTCCTTCGCGTTCATCGAATCGCGAAGGAACGGAATTCTAGTCAGCGGCCTCAAGAAGCGCAAGTGCTTTCTGCAATAAGCGTCACCGATGCTTGAAGACCGGCTTACGCTTCTCGACGAACGCCGCCATCCCCTCCTTCTGATCCTCCGTGGCAAACAGCGAATGGAACAGCCGCCGCTCGAAATGCACGCCCTCCGCAAGCGTCGTCTCGTACGCGCGATTGACCGCCTCCTTGGCCATCATCACGGCCGGCAGCGAAAATCCGGCGATGATCGTCGCGGCTTCGATGGCCTCATCGAGGAGACGATCCGCCCCGACTACACGCGACACCAACCCCGCGCGCTCCGCCTCATTCGCATCCATCATGCGCGCGGTCAGGCACATGTCCATCGCCTTGGCCTTCGAAACGGCGCGCGGCAAGCGTTGCGTGCCGCCCGCCCCCGGGATGACGCCGAGCTTGATCTCCGGTTGGCCGAACCTGGCCGTGTCGGCGGCGATGACGATGTCGCACATCATCGCGAGTTCACAGCCGCCGCCAAGCGCGAAGCCGGCCACCGCCGCGATGACCGGCTTGCGAATCGTGCGGATCGCCTCCCAGTTGCGCGTGATGTAGTCGCCCTTGTAGACGTCCATGTAGGAATAGCTCGCCATCATGCCGATGTCCGCCCCGGCGGCGAACGCCTTCTCGCTGCCGGTCAGCACGATCGCGCCGATGTCGTCATCGGCGTCGAACACCTTCAGCGCGGCGCCCAACTCGTCCATCAGCGCATCGTTCAGCGCGTTGAGCGCCTTGGGACGGTTGAGCGTGATGAGTCCAACCCGACCACGCGTCTCAACCAGCAGATTCTCATAAGCCATTCGCTCCTCCCTTTCCTATCCTCAGGTAAGCCCTAATGAAAAGACGTCGTCAACCGTATCTCGATAATGCTACCATTACCAACCAACCGGTCGGTTAATTATTCGATCTGGCACCTTTCCTCGTTCTCTTTCTCGCGACCATGACACATCCGCTATTCACGAAGCACGAAGCGACGCTCGATAAAGCGCTCGCAGCCATCGAAACGCGCGGCTACTGGAGCCCGTTCGTCGAAATGCCGAGCCCCAAAGTGTACGGGGAAACGGCCAGCGCCGACGGCGAGGCCGCCTTCAAAGCGCACTTCGGCAAGACCTTCGAACTCGACCAGCCTTCCTCCGGCGACACCGTCGGGAAAGAACGCTCGCCGTTTGGCGTCGCGCTCGACATCCGCTATCCGAAGTCCGATCCCGACGCGCTCATTCAAGCCGCCGCTCAGGCGCAAGCCGGCTGGCGCGCCGCCGGACCGAAGGCATGGGTCGGCGTGAGCATGGAGATCCTCTCGCGTCTGAATCGCGCCAGTTTCGAGATTGCATACAGCGTGATGCATACGACCGGCCAGGCCTTCATGATGGCGTTCCAGGCCGGCGGACCGCACGCCCAGGACCGCGCGCTCGAAGCCGTGGTCTACGCGTGGGACCAGTTGCGCCGCATTCCCGCGGAAGCACACTGGGAAAAGCCGCAAGGCAAGAACCCGCCGCTCGCGATGCAAAAGCGCTTCGCCATCGTCCCGCGCGGCACGGGGCTGGTGCTCGGCTGTTGCACGTTCCCGACCTGGAACGGCTATCCCGGCATGTTCGCGGATCTCGCGACCGGCAATGCGGTCATCGTCAAGCCACATCCGGGCGCGATCCTGCCGCTCGCGATCACGGTGCGCATCGCGCGCGACGTGCTTCGTGAAGCGGGCTTCGACCCGAACCTCGTCACCTTGCTCGCCACCGAACCGAACGATGGCGCGCTCGTACAGGAACTGGCCGTGCGTCCCGAAATCAAGCTGATCGACTTCACGGGCAGCACGCAAAACGGCACTTGGCTCGAACGCAATGCGCATCAGGCGCAGGTGTACACCGAGAAGGCGGGCGTGAATCAGATCGTCATCGATTCCGTGGACGACTTGAAGGCCGCCGCGCGCAATATCGCCTTTTCGCTCGCACTGTACTCCGGCCAGATGTGCACGGCGCCGCAGAACATCTACGTGCCGCGCGATGGCATCCGCACCGCCGAAGGACAACTGAGTTTCGACGACGTCGCGAAAGCGCTCGCAGGCGCTGTCGAAAAACTGGCGTCCGATCCGGCACGCGCCGTCGAACTCACCGGTGCGATCCAGAATGATGGCGTCGTGGAGCGCGTCGCCGAAGCGCGCAAACTCGGCGATGTGCTGCTCGACAGCCAATCGCTCACGCACCCCGCCTTTCCGGACGCGCGAGTGCATACCCCGCTCGTGCTCAAGCTCGACGCGCGCACCGACGAAGCCAAATTCACCAAGGAATGGTTCGGGCCGATTTCGTTCATCGTCGCGACGGATTCGACCGCGCAATCGCTCGAACTGGCCGGCACGATCGCGCGCACGCACGGCGCGTTGACGTTGTCGGTCTACAGCACCGATGACAAGGTGATCGACGCCGCGTACGAAGCAGCGATCGAAGGCGGCGTCGCGCTTTCGATCAACCTCACGGGCGGCGTGTTCGTCAATCAGACTGCCGCGTTCTCGGACTTCCACGGCACCGGCGCGAACCCCGCAGCCAACGCCGCGCTTTCGGACGCCGCGTTCGTCGCGAATCGCTTCCGTGTGGTGCAGAGCCGTGTCCATGTTGCGCCGAAGGCCGCCCCGGCGGAAGCCGGCCAGACGGCATAAGCCGAACAGCACAAAAGGTCCGAAGGCCGAATCGCCGTGCAAACGGCTTATGCCATTCGGCCTAATGGAAAGCCACCGGTCGCGCGGCTAGTATCGGAACCAAGGGAAAGACGGTTCGCGACAGCCGCCGCGACCGCGCTTCGGCGACAAAGGAGACGCAATGACAGAGAAGTCCGTGTTGTTCCACCTCGACAGCGAGACGCGCGTCGCGACGTTGACGCTCAATCGTCCAGAAAAGTTGAACAGCTTCACACGCGAGATGCATCGCGAATTGAATCAGGCGCTCACTGAAATCGAGGCGGGCAATGCACGCGCGCTCGTCATTACAGGCGCGGGACGCGGGTTTTGTGCGGGACAGGATCTCGCGGATCTGGATTTCACGCCGGGCTCGATGTCGGACCTCGGCGATCTGATCGACGAGTACTTCAATCCGCTCGTGCGCAGGCTGCAGGCCATGCGGATGCCCGTCATCGCTGCGGTGAACGGCACGGCCGCGGGCGCCGGCGCGAATCTGGCCATGGCGTGTGACCTCGTCATCGCGGCGCGGTCGGCGAGTTTCATTCAGGCGTTCGTCAAAATCGGCCTCGTGCCGGATTCGGGTGGAACGTGGCTCCTGCCGCGACGCGTGGGCGAAGCGCGCGCGCTCGGCCTCGCACTGACGGGCGAAAAACTCGGCGCGGAAAAAGCGGAAGCCTGGGGAATCGTCTGGCACGTCGTTGAGGACAGCGAGTTGCAGCAAGCGGCGGCGCAACTGGCCGCGCAACTCGCGCAGCAGCCGGCGCGCGCGGTGGTCGCAATCAAACAGGCGATCCGCGCGAGCGCCAACAAGACATTCGATCAGCAACTCGATCTCGAACGCGATCTGCAGCGTGAACTGGGTGCGTCGCCCGACTATATCGAAGGCGTCGCCGCGTTCAAGGAAAAGCGCGCGCCGCGCTTCGAAGGTCTGTGAGAACCGAATCCGATCTGGAGACACCTGTGACGCCACAACAACTCGCGGAAGCCACGGCCAAGGCGATGTACGAAGCCGACGCATGCTCGCGCGCGCTCGGCATCGAGCTGATCGAAGTACGGCCGGGCTATGCGCGGCTGCAAATGGATGTGCGCCCCGACTTCCTCAACGGCCACGCGATCTGCCACGGCGGCCTGATGTTCACGCTGGCGGACTCCGCGTTTGCCTTCGCCTGCAACTCATACAACATCAGCACGGTCGCGGCAGGCTGTTCGATCGAGTTCCTGCGCCCCGTGCAAGGCGGCGATCGTCTGACCGCCGAGGCGATCGAGCAGACGTTGAGCGGCCGCACGGGCATCTACGATATCCGCGTGACGAACCGGGAAGGCGAAGCGGTCGCGATGTTTCGCGGCAAGTCGGCACAAATCAGAGGTACCGTGATCCCCGCGTGACGGGACTCGTTCATATAACGGACGCGGCATGAAAAGGCCGCGCCGCATAGTCAGCATCAAGGAGACAGCAATGACCACCCCGCTGCCGCTCGAGCCGATCGAGAAAGCGAGCCGCGACGAACTCGCGGCGCTGCAACTCGAGCGCCTCAAATGGACGCTCAGGCACGCCTACGAGAACTCGCCGGTCTATAAGCGCAAGTTCGACGAAGCCGGTGTCCATCCGGATGACGTCACATCGCTTTCGGATCTCGCGCGCTTCCCCTTCACGACCAAGAAGGATCTGCGCGACAACTACCCGTTCGGCATGTTCGCCGTGCCGCAGGAGCGTGTCTCGCGCATCCACGCATCGTCAGGGACGACGGGAAAGCCCACGGTCGTCGGCTACACCGCTCAGGATCTCGACCACTGGGCAAACCTCGTCGCTCGTTCGATTCGCGCGGCGGGCGCGCGGCGCGGCGACAAGGTCCACGTGAGCTACGGTTATGGACTATTCACCGGCGGACTCGGCGCGCATTACGGCGCGGAGCGCGCGGGCCTCACCGTCATTCCCTTCGGCGGCGGGCAGACCGAGAAGCAGGTCCAGTTGATTCAGGACTTCCGGCCCGACATCATCATGGTCACGCCGAGCTATATGCTCTCGATCGCCGACGAACTGGAGCGCCAGGGAATCGAGCCGGCGAGCTGCTCGCTGCGCATCGGCATCTTCGGCGCGGAGCCGTGGACGAACGACATGCGCCGCGCCATCGAGATGCGCATGGGAATCGACGCCGTCGACATCTACGGGCTCTCGGAAGTGATGGGGCCGGGCGTGGCGTCGGAATGCGTGGAAACCAAGGACGGCCCGACCATCTGGGAAGATCACTTCTATCCCGAGATCATCGATCCGGAAACCGGCGAAGTGTTGCCCGATGGCGAATTCGGCGAACTCGTGTTCACCTCGCTCACGAAGGAAGCGCTGCCGATCATTCGTTATCGCACGCGCGATCTGACGCGTCTTCTGCCCGGCACGGCCCGTACGATGCGTCGCATGGAGAAAATCACGGGCCGTTCCGACGACATGATGATCGTGCGCGGCGTCAACGTCTTCCCGACGCAGATCGAAGAGTTGCTGCTCAAGCGCCCGGTACTCGCGCCGCACTATCAGATCGTGCTCACCAAGGAGGGCCCGCTCGACGTGCTGACGTTGAACGTCGAACCCTGCCCGGAATCGGCGCCGGACGCCACCGCGCTCGACAGCGCAAAGGCCGCGCTCGCGTACGACATCAAGGCGCTGATCGGCGTGAGCGCCGTGATTAACGTGCTCGCGGTGAACGGCATCGAACGTTCGGTCGGCAAGGCGCGGCGCGTGATCGACCGGCGCAACATGACCTCATGAAATGAAAAAGCTCGCGAGCCATGACGGCCGCGAGCTTTCTTCATCGCCGCGAGAGAACGCTAAAAAATCAGGAGTTCGGCAGCAGCAGCCACATTCTGCCGCCCTGCTTCATGCGTCCCGCGAGATCGCCGGCATCGTCGCCGAGGCCCCAGAAGTAGTCCGCGCGCACCCCGCCCTTGATCGCCGAACCGGTGTCCTGCGCGAACACGAGGCGGTTCATCGGCTGGTTGCTGAGCGGACGCGTCGTCTGGAGAAACACGGGCGTGCCGAGCGGAATCGCGGAAGGATCGACCGCGATCGAACGTTCGGGCGTCAACGGTACGCCGAGCGCGCCGACCGGACCATCGCCGAGGCTAGCGGGCATCGTTTCGTTCGCCGGCATTTCCCGGAAGAACACGAAGCGCGGATTCACGTCGAGCAGCGCGTCGACGCGCGCGGGATTCGCCTTGGCCCAGGCCTTGATCCCTTGCATCGTCGCCTGCGCGGGCGTGAGTTCGCCGCGATCGAGCAACTCCTTGCCGATCGATTTATACGGCTGATTGTTCGTGCCACCGAAGCCCACGCGCATCACGCTGCCGTCTTCCATGGTGACGCGTCCCGAGCCCTGCACTTGCAGGAAAAACGCCTCGATCGGATCGTCGACCCACACGAGTTCGTTGCCGGTCAGCACGCCCGAACGTTCGAGTTGCGCGCGTACGGGCAGCGCCGAGCCAGGCTTGTACCGATACGGCCAGCGATACAGTGCGTACTGATACACCCCGTGCCGCGTGCGCGAGCCGCGCAGCAGCGGCTCGTAGTAGCCGGTCACGAGGCCGTCGAGCGTGCCGTCGGTGTTGGCGAGCTGGAAAGGCGTGAAATAGGTTTCGAAGAAGCTGCGCGCCGCCGACATGTCGAGGTCGTCGAGCCGTTGCGCCGCCGTGCACGCCTTCTGCCAGTTGGCCTGACGCGCGAGCCGGCTGCAGTTCTGACGCAGCGCCGCCGTCGCGCCGATGAGCGAATCGTCCTGCCAGCCCGGCACCTGCTGCCAGCTCACCGCCGTCAGGCGCGACGCGGCGCGCTGTCCGGTGGTGATCGGCGTGCCGGGAGTCGCCGTGGCCGGGCCCGGCTTCACGTAATTACCGCCTCCGCACGAGGCGAGCAGGACAGCGGTTGCAATCGATGCGGCCCAGGCCGCCAGTCGCGCGGTCGGCCGCGCGAAACGCATACAATGCTCGTTCTTGATGGGAAGTACGCTAGTCTTCTGTGAAGCAAGCTGCATAAGGCTCTGCTGGATTTGGTTGAAATCGAATCCCCGTAGAATCCCCCAAAATGGAATACGACGGCATGAACAATGGACAGGAACAGACTCTAGCCGATATGGAGCATGAGTGCGACCAAATGTGCGATCGGCTTGAATGGCTCAAAGCTCGCAACGGTATGACGGAGGAAGGCAAAGTTAATCTGGAACTTGAAGACGAGATTGCGCGCACCGAAGCGAAGTTCCTGAGTCTCACTGTCGCCTGCATGGCCTATCGCGGCACTCCGCCGACGATCCCCGGATATATCAACTAGGAGCAGCGCCATGCTTGAATTCTTCCTGATCGGCGTAGCGCTTGCGGTCCTGCTCGTCCTGCTTTCTATCGGAGGCGCGTTCCTGGCTAGTTGGCTGTTCCCGAAACCGCTCGATCTGTCGTCGCTGCTTGATGACGACGAAGCCTCGGCCAAGTAGGAGGCGGGACATGTTTGCGCTTATCGGCTTCGTCGCAGCGCTGTACGTCGGCATCGTCTGTTGCCATCTGATCGCGGCGGTGTTCGCCCAGGTATGCGCTTGGGTTTCGGCGGTCGTGATCTACACAGGTCGGAGCACATTGGGTTTCGTCCGTCGACGCAGCAAGGCTTCCCGCTGGTCGATCTATTCGGCGCTTTCGTTCGTCGCCATCGGGCTTTCCGTGCGAGGCGTTCATATGTTCGTGAACGCTTGGGCACGCGAAGACTTTCGCGTAAGCGTGCTGTGCTGGGTGGTTGCCGCCGTGCTGATGTGGGTTCCCGCCGTTCTCGTCTATGGCGCGGGGGTGGAGTACTTGGCCGGCTTGAAGAAGGACGAAGCCGCCCACGTGTAGTGGTCCGCAGATCAGGCGGCGCGAAAACAAACCCCGGTTCTCAGACCGGGGTATTGTTTTATCCGCAGCTTGATAAGGCGGCCTTTTGTTAGACAAGAAAGGACAAGCTTTTAGAGGTGCTTTGGCTCGTGGCTTTTTGGTTCAATTCAGTTGCGACGTACCCGGATTGTTACCCATAATCATATGAGCATCGATGTGCTTGAGAGCGTCCATATCGCTGGAACTTTCGAAAATGGGTAAGCGATGAAAGACGAGACGAAGGTGAAAAAATCTCTGCATGACGAGGCCACCGCCGCCCGCCATGTAAGGGAGTCTGCGACTGAGCACGGCACGCACCCCGATGTCAAAGCGCTATTTTGGGGCTTCCTCTCGCGCCGAATCCCAAGATGGGCCCACGTGGTTTGGATAGCGGGGGCGGCCGTCCTGTTTGCCATTTCCTCGGGATCAAGTCTTTCGAAGATGGAAGAAAGCGTGCGTTCGTTTTTCGCGCCATCTCCCATTAGGATCGAGGGCGTATCGCCAACCGGGCAGGATAGCCAACTACAATTTGTCGTACGGAACAACTCGCCGGATGTAGTCGTAATAGACAAAGTTACATTGCGGGTTCTTGACTCAAAACCTGCTGAATTGACCGTTGGTGGAAGCAGTTCAATCCCCGTCACCGCGTCATTCGACGTGCTGCTTGACCCGGAAAGTCATACTACTCAACCGGTCCGGCATGACCCGGTCAAAGTCAGCGCCAAGGACGTCGAGCGGATGCGCTTGACCCTGAGGACGATGTCATCTCACGGTGCACCGTGGGTGCATTATCGGCTCACCGTGTCAGTAACGTTGAGTGATGGGATGCTTGTCGAAAGCGACCCTTTCACTATTGATGTTAGCTCTGGTACGAATTAGCGGCATGCCGATGAGATATATTTTCGGCGCACTAATTCTTGGCCTAGCCCTGTTCCCAAGATACTCCCCTGAACCTGATGTGAAGACTGGCGCAATACAATACTACTTATCGGACACCGATCCAGATTATAGATATCTGGAAGGCTTGCAACGTAGTCGTGGTCAGTGCAAGAAGATCATGTCGAAGGAAACTGAAATCGCAGTACTTCGAGGTGGCATCGCTCGCGATTGCGCGACAACGCAGGGCGATTGGATGTGCGCAAAAGCGTTCAAAGCCCTTGATTGGTATGAGAAAACGACACCAACCACTCGCTGCGAACCCACGTTCAATGAGTTCTTTGAACAATTTTACGGAGCAGAATTGGGGTTTGTACTTTCAGAACGCGGTGTCACCGAGCGACCAAAAATAGGTTCACTTAAATTTGGTGACCTCAACGACCATGCGCTGCGATTCAACGACCGCGTGCAATACATCATCACCACGAATCCAGACTTAAACACCCTCATTCCCGAGGTAATTCGGTGTGTAATTAATCTTCTTGTAATCGAAAAGAAAGAGGACGGCTTTTCGATTATCTTTAATCCAAAAATTGCGGAGCAGAGACTACGGGACCATCCAGAAGAGCAAAAATATCTACTGGGACTCTTGGATAACTTCGTGAAAAATGAGGAGGTTCCGATTCCGTTCGAATTTGGCGCTTTGATGAACTACTATTATTCGCCATTGCACAAACGGGTGCTCGCCGCGATCAGCGACGAGAGTGCTCATTTTTTGATCGCTCATGAATATGCACACGCGCTGCTGCATCACGATACGAAAGATGCATACGTGCAGTCAACAGAGGGTCAAAAAGTCGAAGTCTTGCAACGACCTTTCGCACAGGAATTCGAGGCTGACGAGAAAGGTTTCGAACTGTGGTTAGAGGTTTTGAAGGAAGCTGATCTTGACGATAAGTTGTCCGGGGTTATCGTTAGCAGCCCAGATGTGTTCCTGACAATTTGCGAAATGTTGCAGGTGAGACAGGATATTTTACGGGTCCCAAGTGTATCTAGGTTTCCCGACCCGTCTATTCGGCGTGCAAGAATACGGGCACTTATGTTGAAATATAAACTTAGGGACGAAGGCAAAACAGACTTCGGGATGTTGTTCCATTCCGCAGCGAGGATGGCGCTCTCAGGCGACGTACAGTAGGACCCTGTAAAAATTAAAAAAATGCTCGGCCTGAGTAAAGAATGCTCCGCGTGGCTGGCCAGTAAATGAAAGTTTCTGTAAGCACCATGCCAACGTCGCCTTGGACTCAAAAATGCTTTTTCCTGTCCGAAAAATCGCCCGGGCAGTCTGCCGCCCGGCTCATCACCGGGCGACCCTCTCTATCGCGGGTCAGTCTTCGCGAGAATTACGACTAGATGCCGATTGCGCGTTCAATGCTGCGTGCGTCGTCGGGGCTTGTCGGATAGCGTAGAGCTTCTCAAGAACACGGCGGGGATACTTCCCGGTTGCTTTGAGTTTCGCCATACCGCCCGGGGACATTGCCGTGTTGATTAGCTCTGTCGCGGCCTTCTCGCTTATGCCTTCCGACTTCATGAACGCGCGAACGGCAATCGCCCCGGCGCGGCCCAAGCCGGTAGCGTGCCCAACCGCATGACCGACGACATGTTCCGATACATGAGCCATCGAGTCGTCAGCCCCCTTCTTCGCCCCTCCAACAATGCGGGCATTGTTGCGCGCACGGGCCGCTTCATCCGCGAACACCTTTGATGCCATGCTCGCGGGCTTCGCTCCGAGAATCTTCTTCGCGTCGTCGCCCTTCAGGTTCTTCGCGATCTTGTCGAGAGAACCCGGTGGCATCTGTTCCGCATGTTGCAGATACTTGCCCAAGCCAGTCACGAAGCCGTACGCGGCGTGTTCCTTCTGCTCGGGCGACATGCGGTCGAACAACTCCATGTTCGCGGTCTTCAAGCCCTGGGCATAGGCATTGCCCCAGCCCTGCGAACCAAGGAGGCCGGTTCCGTTGTCTTCGCGGCCCAACCGCGCGTTCAACTCGCGTGCGGGAACGACTGCCCCGGTCTGCTGCTTCTTCAGAGCATTCTGCGCGGCCTGCAAACTCCCATACTTCACGCTGCCGGTTCCCTCTTGCTTCATCGCCGCGCCGACTTTCTTCACTACGTCATCGAGCACGGCAGACGGGATTTCCTTCCCATAGGCGTACTTCGGCGCTTTCGCAACGTCGCTGTTCGGATCGGTCTTGCGCAGGTTTGTGTAATCCGCCAACGACTCCTTGACCATGGGTTTGATGTCGCTGTGATCGAGGATTTCGCGAAGCTCGGGCGTAACGGGCGTCAACTCGTGCCGCGATTGTTTATACAGAGCATCGCGCTGCTGGCCCAACGTGTCGAGCTTCTGATTCGCCGCCGTGATCTCAGTACGAACCTTCTGGAGGGGGTCTCCGGGTGCGCGCGTGAAAGAAAGCGTAGAGCCTTGCGTCCCCTCCTGCATCGCCCCCGCCGTCCCGCCTACCAGACGGTCACTACGGGTATCGGCGTCGCGGCGCAACGACTCGTTGAGTTTGCCCGCAGCGCCCGCCGATGTTTTGCTGGCACGCGCAACGGCGTCCGCAACACCGGGCGAGAAGTCAACAATGCGGCGGTTCGGATCGGCGTCGAGCCAAGCGTTCAAGTCCTTCATGGACTTGCCTTCCTTCTTGAGCGCGAGCGAGACGTTATTCAACACCGCGAACGACGGCGAAACTCGTTCCTCAACCAATGGGCGAACACGCCCAGCGCCAAGGAAACCCAGCGCGCCGCCGAGCGCCGCGCCTTGCATAGCGCCACTCTGCGCGCCCTGGATCGCGCCTTCCATGCGATGGCCTTCGCCCCCTTGCGCGCTGCCGGTAAGCGCACCTTGCGCGCCACCGTAGAGCGCACCGCGCCCCGCCATCGTGTTAGCCGCGCTGCCCGCAGCTTGAACGCCCTGCTTGATGACGGGGAGGTTCCCCACGGCACGGGCCGCGCCGCCGACTGCCTCACCCGCACGGGCAGCGCCGGGAATGGCGCGCGCGACCGACGCGCCCGCACGGCCTAATGCACCCTCACCAACACCGGGAATCGCGAGCGTCGCGCCCGCTACCAACAGATCGATGCCGACCGACGCCCACGGGTTGTCCTTCGCGTAGCTATCCGACTGACGCTGAAGCGACTGCGCTTGCTGATGCGAAATCAGGCCGCTCTTCTCAGCCAACTGCGCGCCCCAACCGAACGTTACGGAATCCAGCGCGCGGGCCGCTGCCTCCTTACCGAACACCGGAACGGGCTGATACGGCTTGTCGTCCGTCTTGGCTTGCGGGGGCTTGGCGGGTTGGGGTTGCTTCGGATGCGCAGCATCGTACAAGTCTGCACCGTAGCCTGCTTCGATCGCGCGACCGTCAGAAGTGTAGGTGGTAGCCATTATTTCGCTCCTTTGTGCGCGAAGTATTCATAGGGGCTTTGGTAGTCCGGATTCGGCTGGCCGTTGGGCAACGTGGGAACGGTTGCGCTATTGATGTGCATCTTTCCGTCCTTCGGATCGTAGATTTGCGCTGGACCAATACTGTTCTCGTACTCGCGCCACTGGAGCATGAGGTCTTGCGGGGATGCATCCGGGTTCAAGCGGCGCGCGGAATCGAGCCATTTGTACATCTCGACGTCCGACTGAGCGCCGTAATACAGGTCGCTCGCGATCGCCATGTTCGCCTGCGGCGACAAAGAGAGATTCGGCTTCGTCGTCTGAATGATCCCGGCCATCGCTGCGGTCGCAGCGGAACGCTGGGCACCCGGAGGGGCCGACGCTTGGACGGCAAGCACAAGCTGATTTGCCTGCTTGAAAAACTCTTGCTGCCGGTCGCTCAAGGTCGCGGGAACGACCTTCTCAGGGAGCGAGTTCTTTCCCGCGTTGAACCAACCGCCCGTGAAGCCGTCCCCACCGTTCGCCACAAGGTTGTAAATCGAAGACGACAACTGCGCCTTTTGCTGAACACCCGCGCGCTGGGTGGAAGTGTCCTTATCGAACGTTTGCCAAGTCTTCTGATTTTCCTGACGGGCCTTTGCGATCTCTTGCGGAGTAGTCCCGGGCGGCGCGCTGGAGGCGAACGACGGAACGTAAGGAACACCCTGACGCGCGGCGTCATCCCGGCGCTGTGCGTCGGCGCGGGCCGCTGCGTCGCGTTGCTGAACTTCCTGCATGCGCTGGCGGTCGTATTGCTCTTGTTCGCGACGCTCCTTCGCATCCTTGATGCGCTGATCGTCGGTACGGAACTGGAGGTCAGCCTGATCCGTAAGCGTCAGCGTGCGACTAGCAAGCGTCGCGAGCTTGTTGCGGTCGGCTTCGAAATTCCCGCTCAGGTTGAGTCCCGCAACAGCGGCTTGCATCGCGGGGTTCTGTGCGATGTTCGAAATCAGGTTGTTGTAGCTGGGCTGATCCACAACGCCGACAGCCAACTTGGACACCTGCTCGTTCGCATCCTTCTGCACCCTGTTGCGCTTCTCGCTCAAATCGAGTTGCTGACCGCGCATCGCTTCAGCCTTGGCCGCCAACACTTGCGCGGCCTGCATATTCCCGTCGCGCGCCGCCTGCATCGCTGCACGGTCATAACTCGCGATCATGCGCGATTGCGCATCGACGGCTTGACCCATCGAAACGGGCGTCATCGTTACGCCCGCGCTCTCCGCTTGGTCAACGCGATCAGCGGGAGTCGGCGCGCTCTGCGATTGCTGTGCTGTTGAACCAGCGTTGAATTGACTTTCAAACTGGTGCTGACGGGCGAGATACGTGTGCGTTCCCGGCGCGTCTGGGGATTTCGCGTTCGGGCCATTCAGGTAGTACGAACGCGCGATATCGTAATTTCCGTCCGCAAGATCGAGCATCTTCTTGAAGTAGCCAAGCCCGAACTCAGGATCGCGCGGATTGCCGGGCTTGATGCCGAAACCCGGGTTCGCGGCGGTGGACGGCAAGACTTGAGTAGGCCCGACCGCGCCCGTGGGCGATACAGCGTTCGGATCGCCTCCCGATTCGGCCATGATCAAAGCGTAGGCGGTTCCCGGCTTAAACCCGAACTGCTTATCCCATGCCGCGTACTGATCGACGTTATACGCGCCGGTCTTCAGCCCGCTCGTGCTCTTGCCCGCCTGCACACCCGTTCCGGTATTCGTACCGCCTGCCGGGCCTTGCGCGGGCTGCCCCTGTGATCCGCCCTGAAACGGATTTGCAACCGTATTTCCACGCGGCGCATTGGGCGCGGTTTGCCCTGCAATGGCCTGCCCTTGCTGGGTAGGGGTACGGTCCGTACCGGCGAGCGCGTTTCCTGCGGACCCGTCATCCGGCGCAAGGGATCGTCGCGCGTAGTTATTCACGTCATCCGCAAGCTGGACTTGTTGTTGCTCTTGCGCGATCTTCAGTTGATTAAGCTGGTTTGCCTGGTCGTTGGCGACAAGTTGCTGAGCGCGACTTTGGCGAAGGTAATCCAAGTCGGATTGGGTCTTTTGATAATTATCGAACCCCTGTGCGATGCCCAACAGCGCATTCCCGAACATATTGATGTTAGGCATTATTCAATCTCCGTCTTAGCGGCATTCGCCTCTTTACGCGCCCGTGCCGCCTCGCGCCTAGCCTCTTTAGCGGCCTTCTCAGCCGCTTCCTTTGCTTCAATCCGGGCCTGATTGCCCGTGTAGATTTCAATCGCCGCAGAGAGATACCCGAATGCTTCCCGCGTTGAACTCAAGCCCCGTTGGGGCGAGACAAACGCATGGACGATTGTTTTCTCGCCGCGAATTAGCGGCGTATGACCCTTCTGCCAAAATTTTTGATTGGCGAGTCTTTCCGTTTGCTCGCGCGTGAAAAGCCAAGAATCTTCTACGTCGAACGTATTGGTCATCAATACCCAAACATCGCCGTCAACGCGATAAAGCTCGCAATCGAATACGCCCAAGCGTTCACCGCTCGGCTGCCACATGCGGAAGCCAATATGAAGCGCGGTTACGACGATCGTTACCGGGTGTTTTTTCTTGAAGAGATTGATAGATGTTTCGAATGTCGCTGACTTATCGAACTCATCCCAGGCGTAGAACGCTCGGGATACATCGAAAATCGCATCTCGGTCGCGGAAGTAGTCAGGGAAGCGCGTGGCGAGAGCGCGTCGCGCTTGGGCACGCAGAGCAGCGTAGTCAACAAAGGAATGCTGAAGGGTAGACATTCTCAAACCGTCCTAGATAGAAACGTCGATAGGGAAGCCCGTTCGCGGAACGCGATAGGCAACGGTGAAACTTGCGGGTTTGAGTTTGGGTAAGGCTTTGCGGTGCGGGTTTGCGCCCACGGGCAGACTTTGGACTCTGACCGTCTGCGGAGTGGTCAGTATGCAGACAAGCGGCAGGTCGAATTTCGGGCAGTTTTGCCCGCGACTAAAGGTACAGCGTGCTTTTTAATTCTGCGATTTGAAAGCTACTCGACATTGCGTCGAATTCGCGATTTGCGCGAGGAGTCTTACTTGGATCGCCCGATTGGTCGAGCGTTGAAATGATGATAAATCAGGTCTTTACGGTTTGCAAGCCGGTGCGTGTATTTGTTTGCTATCGAGAATAGGCAGATGGATTTTATGATCGCATTATCTATCGCAATTGCTATAAAAAAGGGGCTCTTTGAAATTGCGCGAGCGTGAGCGACAGGGTTATTAGCTTTAATAGATTCCTTAATTTGTCCCCCTACCACCCCTAGATTTTTCAGACGCTCCCCGCGAATGGGTCCCATCCGAAGCTTTGTTAAGTATGCGCAACGTTACTTTCAATGTTTCACCCCCGCCTTCGATCAACGCCCGAATCTACATGACAAACCATTGTCTCATCGCAACCGCGCGGACCGGACCCGTGAGCGAGGACACGCAAACGGACGCAAACCGCTGATATTCATTGACACTATCTGACATGTCCCTATACTGACTACATCGCAAACGTTCGTTGCACAATGTAGTCAGACTGGGATCGCATCATGGCAATTGGCAAATTCATCACGTACCTTCGCGTGAGCACAGCGAAACAGGGTGCGAGCGGCTTGGGTCTCGAAGCCCAGCGCGATAGCGTGATGCGATTCCTAAACGGCGGCGCGTGGACGCTCGTAAAAGAGTTCGTTGAGGTCGAGACGGGCAAAGGATCGAACGCGATGGAGAAGCGCCCGCAGTTGCGCGCCGCCCTGGCGCTTGCGAAGAAAGAAGGCGCGACGCTTCTGATTGCCAAGCTTGACCGCCTCGCTCGCAACGTTCACTTCATTAGCGGCCTGATGGAAAGCGGCGTCGAGTTCAAAGCCGCCGACATGCCCGAAGCCAACAAGGTCATGCTTCACATGCACGCCGTCATGTCGGAGTGGGAGCGCGATCAGATCAGCGCCCGTACCAAGGCAGCATTGGCGGCCGCGAAGGCGCGTGGGGTGAAGTTGGGAACGGCGGGACGCGAGAACCTAGCGCCGGTCAAGGCGGAACAGAAAGCCAAGGCTGACGAGTTCGCAAACAAGCTCACGGGCGTGATCACGGGGATGAAGGCGCGTGGCTTGACCCAGCGGGCTATGGTGGAAGAGTTGAACGCTATCGGCGTCCGCACGTCGCGAGGCGGCGAATGGTCGTTGATCCAGCTTCAGCGAGTTATGGCGCGTCTCGTCTAGCTAGGAGACAAAGTCCGGCGGCGCACGAGATACCCTCGTCACCAAATAAAAAAAACGGCCCGCAGGGCCGTTTCTCCAGACTTTATGAATTAACAGTGTCGATGCTGATATCGTTGCGCATGTTTCGCAGCGACCAACGCCTGTATTTGCGCCCGCGCCGCGATCCCTCTTTCCTGCTCAAGGCGTTCTTTGAGCGCTTGCGCAATAACTTTGAGAACATGCCGGTTCGCGTGGAGAATCCTCACTCGCCGAACGAAGTCCTCGATCCCAAGGCCAACGGCGAGCATACCAAAGAGTTCATCAGCGTAAGACTCCGAAATGCTCTCGACTCGACCGAGGTCGATCGAAACCGAACCGCTTCGACGGAGTTCAGCGAGAGCTGACGACCGCAGTTCGGTCGCAAGACGGCGAGACGACAAGTCTGTGTGTTCAGGAGCCAAGGCGCAGTTCATAACTAACCCCCAAGTAAGGTAATCAGGTTCGCCGTTGTTTCATCGGTAGTCTGTGCGGAATCCGCTGCTTCCTGCACAAGTATTTCTCGTATGACGCTTGTGTCGAAACGGACGGCAAGGGCAACGCCCTTGCACTTGCTCGGCGCCGCACGAATTACGTGCTCGTTCATCGGGGGCTTGTAAAGCAAGCTTGCGCCCGAGGCTAACCAAAGCCGACCGCGATACTTCTCGACCAGAGCCATCAATTTCGCCAAGCCAAGGCCCATATGATGATTGTCGCTCTCTTTGATTGCAGCGAACCCGAACATCGGGTTTCCCATCATGTCGGGAGGCAGCGACTGCATCATGTCGTCGACAACCTTGGTTCTCTTCGACGTGTTCCCTTTCTTGATACACCAACTGATCGCATCCGCATCCGAATCGATGCCTGGGATGCCCGCACGTTGGGTCTCGCGCAAGAATCCCATACCACAGTCCGCCAAAGAAAATTCAAACCAGTAACTATCTGTCTGCCGGAGATTGCGCCACGTCTGCGCCATCGAGAAACCAGTGCTCTTCCCGTGAGACCATACATTGTCGTGCAGATCTCCAACGACCTCCGCGAGATCATGCACAAATTGGTCCAGCCCTTCAGCCGCGAAGATATGACGTACGCAGCCGTTGACGCGTTCACTAGCTTGGTCAGTCGTCTCCGCACTTTCCAACAGTACAAGACCGCTGTAGTTCCGTCCCTCATTTCTACGATCGTAGGGATAATCGTCGGCGGCACCTAATGCCGTTGGAAGGCGGAGCGCCTGCGCATACCCCGAATTCGGTTCGTGCCCAAAGCGCAAATCTTCAAACCGAATTCCCGCACGTCTCCCGGTCGCCGCCAGCATGGTCCAGTAGCCGGGCGTGTAGTGACCCCGAGGAATATCTCTGACAACGCCCTCGCGCGCCTCGCGAAGAAAGTGTTCCAACCCATCCGCCATCTGCCGTGTTCCCGGTTCTCAGTTCCGCCCGTAGCCTTTGAGCTAAGGGCTTTATTTGTGGCGCCCGGTCGCAGGCGCCAAATCCAGCAGCGCCTTAGGCGCTGCTGGTTCGAAAATAACAATTAATAACCCACGGGTCAATGATCCGCAAGAACAAGACGTCCTGCTGCAACCGAAGGTGTTACCGACGGTAGGAAACGCAACAACGTGCAATTTTTGCCAATTTCGACAGAATTTCAACTGCACATGACGTACTAATTACAACCGTACGCGTTGCAGTAGTGGCTGAAGCTCTGCCCGTTCGAGTCCGTGCCGTTGAGCATTCGGTTTCCGCCGCCCATATTGGTGATGTTCTCGTTCCAGTGGGCACCGTTGGCAGCGTTGCCGTTGATGTACGTCGTGTTGCCAACGGTGTTCGACGTCTGATTCCACGAACTGCCTGTTTGGGCGTTGTATCCGTTAACGGTCGTCGTGTTGCCCATGCGGTTGACGGTGTACGAATTGCCGTTTGAGTCGTTGCACGTGCTGAAGGCATCTGAGCCGACGCACATCGCGAGTGCGGAGCCAGACAAAGACGCAGCCAGCAAAGCGACCAAGACCTTTCCCATGCTTCCTCTCCAGGTTGGGTTTGCCTGCTTCTACGGCACGGCGGCGCGAATCTTTAGCAGTTCATTCCCCGGCGGTGCTACAGAAGCGCGCCGCCGTGCCGATATTCCAAGGAGAACAAAAACCGGGGCAAAACAATGAGAATGATTCTCCTAGCATCCATCGCGGCGGCAACCGCGCTACAGGGCTGCGCATCCAATTCGGGCGTCGTGCCTATCGGGCAAGATACCTTCATGGTGACCCGGCAAGCCGCGACGGGCTTCAGCGGATCAGGAACACTGAAGGCAGAAGCGTTTCAGGAGGCCAACCAATACTGCGCGAGCCAAGGCCGGAAGTTGCAGGTAATGAGTACGCAGGAGGCCGCGCCGCCCTTCGTCTTCGGCAACTTCCCGAAGGCTGAAGTGCAATTCATGTGTTTGGCTGGTAACGACCCCGAGTTCGGAAGGCCCAAGCTGATCGCGAAGTGACGGCTGATGGCATCCCCGAAGACTTCTAACATAGCGCTTGCCCTCACCCTAGCCAGCGTCAGCGCTAACGCCTTGGCGCGCGGTGGACACGGCTACTGCGGGCGTCATTGCAACCCGGCGGGATTCGCGGCAGTACTAGCCATCTTTGCGGCAGGTTGGTGTGCTTGGATCGTGCTGCGCAGGTTCGCGGATTGGCGTCGCAGGCGAGCACAAAGACGGCAGCGCCAAGGCTCTATCTGAAGCGCGTCGTTTCGAATGCGCCCAACAGCGCTAAAGCTCTGAGACGCCACACCGTTATCACTTAATAGGCCCGTATGGGCTACGCCGAGGAATTTTTAATGGGCCGCCTATTCACTAGGATTTGCCTTACCGCAATTGCAATCGTTGCCGCGCCTATTTTCAGTTCCTCACAGGCCGTCGCTGCGAGCATCATCACGCCTGTAGACCAAAATTCGTGCGGAAAATGGTTGGCCCGCAAGGATATAAACTCCAACGCGCGTAACGGACTTCAGTCTTGGGTAATGGGGTATCTAAGCGGTGTCGCGGAGCAAGCAAACAGTTCTATGCTTACGTCGGTAGATGCTATGTCAGTGTTCGTATGGCTTGACAACTACTGCACAAACAATCCGCTCGAAAAACTATCCTTGGGCACGGCAAAGCTGGCGGATACATTGAAGCAACGCGCTTCGAAATAACGGCTGCTCATCCCATCTGAGGTTTTCGCTAGTGCCGCAGAGCGACGATCGAGACGACGAGTGCGACCAGAGCAACAGCTAGCGACGCCGCCGATATCAGAAGCGAAGCGGTCGCCATCATCCGCTGGTGATAGAACTCGCGCATGCGGCCTATGATCCCCTCGGGATCGTCAGTTCCGTTCGGGAAGCTTCTACGGTATTCCGCTAAGACATCCGCTTGTATCGCATTGTGCAGTTCTTCATTCCAACCTTTCGTGAAATCTACGAACCAGCGGACAAGCCGACGCTTCTTATTTTTATTCAACATATAGGCTTGCTGCAAGCTTAACGGTTACGAAACGGCGCTTTACTCGCCGACAATCTGCGGTCATTCTAAAAAATTGCGGCTTGCCACGCTTCATGCTAACGCAATCATACCTGTTGCGATACTATTGCCCCGCGAGTCGCCTTCTTTAATCGACTGACCGTTCGGCCAATTTTGGGCGCGGCAAAAGTTGGCACGTAGCGGCCGTCCTTGGTCGGCGACAAACACACAGTCCGGTATCGGGGCGGATAGATGTAATGATGACAAGCGGGGCACTGGCGTTTTTTGAATCGCGCCCACTCAACTCCAGGGCACATCTCTGAGGCAGTCAGCGGAAAGCCCGCCACCCGCTCCAGAAGCAACGCGGCGCGCGGCGGAATTCCACCTCGTTTGATCCAAACCGAAGCCGCATCTCGGTCCATGCCAATCGCATATGCGAGCTTACTGGGGGAGTCGCCAAACCATGCCAGAGCCTTGAGAAGCGCCTTTGCTCTCATTGTCTTGTAGAAAGCATCGATCTCCGCTTGGAGTGCTCCGTCCTTCCCCTGCTTCAATTTCCCCATTTCGCTAACTCCAAACTTTACCGCAATCTCCCCGATGGAGGCTGCGCCTAATTCGCCCGTATCACTTCCCTCACCTATCGCGTTTGCTACAACGCAACCCCGCTTCCTTTTCTTCGCCCGTGGCGGTGCGGGATTCTGTCCCCGCGCCGTGTGTATCTCTCCGAGGAAGAACAACCACCCGGAGTGGTGTTCTCTCCGAAGGAGAGAGGCGGGTTCTGATTCTCCAGTCTGATTCTCCAGTCGCCTACTCCCACGGGCCAACTGGAGAATCAGACTGGAGAATCACGCTTCCTCGCAATCCTGATTCTCCAGTGCCCTCTGAATCGCCAGTCGCCTACTCCCACGGGACTGAGCGGCGAATCACACTTTTAACCGAACCGTACATATACCCAATTTGTACCGTCCAGTTAAATTATCCCTTCCCGGAAACCCTTGCAGGAGTAGGCGACTGGCGAATCACTCTTTTTAAAAAGCGGCGAATCACTCAATTTCGCCGCTTTTTAACGTTCATTCGAATAGCCAACCGCTACAACGAAAAACAAACCGATTTCCCTTGAACTCAAATTTTTTCCGCGTTCAGAATTTCTCTGAACTCGGAAATTTTCGGAGTTTCTACGCTTCCACCGACGCTGAAAGATCGTCGGCGGGTCCGTCCGTTGTTTCGAATCCGTCATCCGGAGCGGCAGGCGCGGCATTGAGAAACGCAAGCCCCTTTGTCGTAACCGCTAAGACTTTGCGCAGATTGCCGCCCTTCCTGTTCGGGTTTTCGATTTGCTCGACGTATCCGAGTTTGATCGCATCCTCCACGGCGTTCTGAGCCATTCGATGCGTGAGTCCTGAAAACTCCTCCGTTCGGTCGATTAGGTGCTTCCAAAGCGCCTTGACCGAAAACGGGTCTTTCTCGGTGTCTTCCGTATTGCGGACCATCACGTTATGAATGACAGCGCGATAGCGGGCCTCTACGACCTCTTCCTTGGTCTGAACAACTGGGATAGCACGCGGGCGTTCGTGCGGATCGCTGATCAACGGCACAGCGACCATTGATGTGACGATCTTGCCCTTGGGCGTCATGCCGAGTTCAACAGGCTCAAGCCGGAACTTCTGCTCACCTTCGTCTAGTCCGTCTTTCATCTTCGAGATACGGAGCGTTCGCACTTCGCGGTCTTTTTCGTCGCGCAGGGTGACCAAACTGAAATCGACTGCGCCGTTCAGAGATCCCGCTCCACGAATGCCCAAGTCTTCGTGCGCGTTCCCTTTCGGCGAATGCGCGATAAGAATAACCAGACAGTTCGTGGCCTTCTGAATCTTTTTGCACATCGCCACGATGGCGTTCATGTCTTCCGTGGCGTTTTCCTTTGCATTCGGCATCGAGTTCGCGAGCGTATCAATGAACAGCACCGCAGGCTTCCTCGCATTGATCGAACGTATGTCGGCTACCAGCCCCTTGCACGATTCATCGTTCGTCAGGTCTACATCGTCTTCACGGGTATAGAACGGCACTTCGACCGTTTCTAAGCCGTGGAACTTCTCGTAAGCCTCCACGCGCCGCCGAAAGCCGTTGGCTCCTTCCGCCACGACATAAAACACGTTGCGCTGTTCGACGTCTAGACCACGCCAGGAAACGCCCCGGGCGATGCTATATGCAATGTCGAGCGCGATGAACGATTTACCCGTGCCCGGTTGGCCGTAGATTGCGCCCAGTGGCGCATTCGGGATAAGCGACTCCACGATGAACGCCTGATCGATTGCGCGACGGAGCTTGCCCAGCATGAACGAGTTAGCACGGCCTTCCTTCCCGCTCTCGGTCGCGGCAGGCTCGTCTTCGTCCGCATCGATAACCTCAAAACCATGATGGGCGGGAGGCGTGGCGCGTGCATCTGAGCGATTCCATGCGCGACATGCAGCGCGCTCCGGACGTTCCGTGTACTCCTTACCCGGCGCGGGCCAAGTCGGCATGATGTAGTTGGAGTAATTATCGAAAGTGACGCCCTCGCGACGCATCCAAGCGGCCATCGCCATATGCGCCGCCGAGCCGGAATCGTCGTTCTTGCCGAACCGTTGGCCTTGCCAGAGCGCTTCGAGGAAGTCATGCGCCTTGCGGGCATCGCCCCAGCGCGCCAGCGCTTCGATGGGCGTCTCTTCAACACGCGCGAACTCGTCATCTTCCGCAGGCGGGCGGCTTTGCCAGTCGTTCAAGTTGTCGTAGCGCTTGTCCGGAGCGGCTTCGATGCCGTCTAGGAAAGACACATCCACCATGTCATGCGAGCCTTGATAGAAGCCGCTGCGCACCGCAACCGGGTCCGTAACGCCTTCCGCGAACTCAGGAGATGCCGTGTAGTGAATTTGAATAGGATCGAACAAAGCGGCGTCAGCCGCGCCGCCAGCCGCCCACGGGCGCATCTGGGCGGAAGTCTGCGCTTCCGACAACCAGAACCAGATATGCATCTTCAACGTCGTGCGATGCTCCAACGCGCCCGCACTGTTCGATAGCTGCCAATGGAAACTAACGCTGCGGAATTGCTCAGGCAGTCTCGTCGCGATGTAGTGGAGCGCCCAAGCCTGCGGGTCTTCATGCGGAAATTCAGACTCCACATCGCTAACAAGCGTCGCGCCATTGTCCTGGAACTTGTCTACGTCGATCAGCGCGAAGTGCGATGCCTGATCTTCAAATACCGCCTTGCGTCGCAGAACGCGACCTTGGGCAAGCTTCTTACCTTCCCCCGCTAGGGCTTCGTCGCTGATGTACTTGCCCCGGATGATGCAGGCGTTACGATCGCCTTCGAGACGCTTCAGGAGCGCCGACAACTCGTGAATCCCGGCCACACGCTCCACACGATGCTGGAAGGTGTACGCGTCGTCATACGGCGTGCGCGTGCCATCTACTTCCCATCGTTTGCCCATGCGCGCAGGCGCTCCGTTGCCCTGCTGGGCATCGAAAAGGATGGCGATATCGTCGTGTTGAGCAGCGGCGCGAAGAGGCACAACGTTCGTTTTGGCTTGCGCGTCGCTATCGCCGTTGCTATAGTTGTTCGCGTGGTTGTTGTGGTGGATATTCTTAGCCGATTCCATTACAATTGCACCTAGTAGGTCGTTGATATGAAAGACGTTTCGGTCCGCTCGCCAGCAAAGCGAAATGTCTTGACGCTGTACCTGCAAAGCCCGCCTTGCTAGCGGGCTTTTTCTTTTTCGCCGTCCAAAATATGTACTCCTAAATCCTCAAGCGGTGACAATTGCATCCGTGCTGCGAACCCTCCACGCACCGCCGCTGAAGTAGACCGGGACGCCCGTGCCACTTCCCACACCCTCCCCAACCTTCCGTCCGTTCGTCGCAAATGCCGACTGGCCCGGAAACGGATTGTTCGGCAACTTGGCTACCGTGAAGATGCCCAGATCGCCCGGGCCGAAGAGCTTGTACGCCAAGTAAAACCACGACTGCCAAGGCGCGGACTTGAAGTCGGTATCCGGGGTCAGCGGCGGCGGTTGCTGGAGCCTCATACGATTTCGGCCTCTTCGTTCGCGTTTAGGAGTGCTTCACGCTGATTTACAAACGCCTCTACCGTCGAGACGCGCCACGCAGATGCGCGCGGGGAAAGTTTGACGGGGCGCGGCAGAGCGCCGGTGCTCACCCAGCGCCACACTGTGGGGATGCTCACGCCTAAGCGCGCCGCCACATCCTTGCATCGAAGCATCTGTTCCATCGCTGTTTCCTATGGGTCGTATCAGGTGATAGATAAGGTACTCGAAGTCTACCGCAGACTTTTCAGAAAAGCGAGCCGATGCGTTTAAAATCAAAGAGTTATAGCAGCTGCTATATCGGGTCACATCTAACCGACGACGTTCTGTTGTCGATTTTATTGGTAGACTATTATTTAATAAAAGTCTATTTGCGGACCTAAAAGATGGGAAGATTGAAACGCGTAGTGCTCGCTGCGGTCGTATCGACGCTCTGTTGGGCGGCGGCCAAAGAAAACGCCCGCTTCGTGCGGGCGCTCGGGTTTGGGCTGAATATGACAATCTCTACGCGCGTTGCTGAAGCGGTGAACGCTCCCGCAAATCGCTAAGGTACTGACTCCAAAACGCCATCATCTCCCGGCGTTCCGCCAGATAGTCGCCCCGATGATAGATGCCGCGAACACCGGGCCGCTTATGAGCTAATTGCGCTTCGATAACATCGCTGTTGTAACCCTTCTCGTGCAGCAGCGTTGAAGCCGTCGAGCGGAAACCGTGCGGCGTATGGGCTTCCTTGCCGTCGCAGATATTGCGCATAGCACTATGCAATGCGCTCGCGCCCATAGGCATACCCTCAGTACGGTGGTTCGGGAAAACGAACTCACTCCTTCCGCGAATTGCCCGTAACGCTTCGAAGATTCCTACCGTAGCATCCGTCAACGGGACGATGTGATCCCGCCGCATTTTCATACGCGCCGCCGGCACGCTCCATACGCGCGCATCTGTGTCCACCTCAGCCCAGCGGACGCCCAGCATTGCGCTAGGCCGCAGGAACGTGTGAGCAAGTAGATTAAGCGCATACCGCGTCCACGGGCTTCCGCCGTAAGCGTCGATTCTGCCGAGAAGGTCTTTCAGATCATCTTCTGCCGTGACAGCGGCCAAGTGCTCGGTCTGCACAGGTGTCAGAGCGCTTCGCACATCCGCTGCGACGTTGCGCTCTGAGCGCGCGGTGACAACTGCGTATTGGAGTACCTTTGAGACAAGCTGATGCACCTTCACCGCGAGCGCGAACGCCTTCCGTTTCTCGATCGCTGCAATCATTTCTAGGACATCGGCTGCTCGGATCGCGCCCACGGGAAGATGGCCGATCTTCGGATACGCGTCGTTCTCCAGTCGCGCCGTAACTGTCTTCGCGTAAGACGCAGACCAGCGGTTAGACTGCTTCGCAATCCACTCTTGGGCGACGGTCTTGAACGAGTCGCGCCCGCCCTCCTTCGCTTGGGCGGCTCGCTTCTCGACCAACGGGTCGAGCCCCTTGACGATCTGGCGCTTCGCTTCCTCGCGTTTTTCGCGCGCATCCGCCAGCGTCATGGCAGGATATGCGCCCAACGCAATTGTCCGTTCCAAGCCGCTGCACCGATATTTAAGCCGCCAGAGCTTCGAACCTTCCGCTGTCACGGTGACATAAAGCCCGCCGCCGTCCGACAGCTTGTAGGGCTTCCCCTGCGGCTTGGCGTTCTTCAGTTGAGCATCGGTCAGCGGCTTTACGATACGGGGCATGGGCGGCATCGGGGACGTAGGGGATGCAACGATTATAGCCGAACGAATCCCCCAAAAACCCCGAAAAATGCGGTTACCCAGCGCAACAACGCGATGCTATATGATATAAACAAGGGGAAATAGTCGTTTCGTTTCAGTTGTTTATGATGCTTTTGTAGTTTCAGTGATACTACCGTGTTGCTTCTTGATGGGAACCGCCATGTCTGATCTGTTCGACGAATATCCAATGCTTATTTTTGCGCTCGAGTCGCTCGTGGCGCTCGCCTTGCTGATCTTCATCGTCGTATGGACGGCATCGGGCAAGAAGAAAAACCAGAACCGCTCGAACGATCCGGCGAAACGGCGCTGAGCGTCCCTTTCCGCCGGCTCCCGCTCAGTGGAGCGTGCGCGGCATATGCAACGCGAATTCCGCTACCGGCGCCTCGAAACGCTCGCCGTCTTCGGCCACACAGAAATACGCGCCGCGCATCGTGCCGACAGGCGTCGCGATCACCGCCCAGCTCGTGTATTCGAACTGCTCGCCCGGAGGCAGAAGCGGTTGATGCCCGACGACCCCGAGCCCCTTCACTTCCTGCACGTGATCGTTGCTGTCGGTGATGATCCAGTGCCGCGAAATCAGTTGCGCCGCGACCTGACCGGTGTTGCGGATCGTCAGTGTGTAGGCGAATGCGTACTGCCGGCTGTCGGGATCGGACTGCTCCGGCAGGTACCGCGTCTCCACGGAGACGCTGAATTCGTACTGGCTCATCGTTGTTCCAATTCCAGTTCAATTGGCCGCTGCCCCGCCGCGCAGAACCGTGCGGGCGCGCCGCCATTCGTCAGGCATTCTCCTTGATGCTGGCCGCGCCCGCAACACGCTTGGCGCCCGGCGCCGCACCCGCACGACGCATTAGCCGTTCGGACGAGGGCACTCCAGGGAAAAACGCGGGTTAAAATCACGCCTTTAGGTCGCTACCCGGTCACGTCCATGGCGCAATTCCACATCGCTCCCAGCATCCTTTCCGCTGACTTTTCCCGCCTCGGCGAGGAAGTCCGTAACGTCGTCGCCGCCGGCGCCGACTGGATCCACTTCGACGTCATGGACAACCACTACGTGCCGAATCTGACGATCGGTCCGTTGGTGTGCGAAGCCATCCGCCCGCACGTGGACGTGCCCATCGACGTGCATCTGATGGTGCGCCCGGTCGACCGCATCGTGCCCGATTTCGCGAAAGCCGGCGCCAATGTGATCAGTTTTCATCCGGAAGGTTCGGATCACATCGACCGCACGCTCTCGCTGATCCGCGATCACGGCTGCAAGGCGGGCCTGGTGTTCAATCCCGCGACATCGCTCAATTATCTCGATCACGTGATGGACAAGGTCGATCTCGTGCTGATCATGTCGGTGAATCCGGGCTTCGGCGGACAGTCGTTCATTCCCGAGGCGCTCAACAAACTGCGCGAGGCGCGCGCGCGCATCAATGCGTATCGCGATCGCACGGGGCGCGAGATTCATCTCGAAGTGGACGGCGGCGTGAAGATCGACAACATCGCTGAAATCGCGGCGGCCGGCGCGGACTCGTTCGTCGCGGGCTCGGCCATTTTCGGCAAGCCCGACTACAAAGCGGTCATCGACGCGATGCGCGCGGAACTGGCCAAGGCCGAAGCGGGAGCGAAGGCATGAGCGAGATTGCAGCGACCCAGTCGCCGTTCGTGAACCGGCCGATCCGCGCGGCCATCATCGACCTCGACGGCACGATGGTCGATACCGCGGACGATTTCGTCGCCGCGCTGAACGCGATGCTCGCGCGCATCGGCATCGAGACGCCCGTCACGCGCGATGAAGTCACGGACTATGTCGGCAAGGGTTCGGAAAACCTGATTCGCAGCGTCCTGGCGGTACGGCTGTCGCCGTCGCAGGCGACCGCGCAATTCGACGACGCGCTCGCGATCTATCAAACCGAATACGCGAAGGTCAACGGCAAGCATTCGACGCTCTTCCCCGAAGTGAAGGAAGGCCTCGAAGCGATGCGCGAAAGCGGCGTCGCGCTCGCGTGCGTGACGAACAAGCCGCATCGGTTCGCGGTGGAGTTGCTCACGCACTTCGGCATCGCGGATTTCTTCAAGGTGATTCTCGGCGGCGACTCCCTGCCTGCGAAGAAGCCCGATCCGCTGCCGATGCTCACGGCCTGCGAACGGCTGGACGTCTTGCCGCGCGAAACCGTGGCGGTCGGCGATTCGGAGAACGACGCGCTGGCGGGCCGCGCCGCGGGCCTCGCGACCCTGACCGTTCCGTACGGTTACAACCACGGGAAACCTGTACAGTCCGTGAAATCCGATGGTATAGTTTCCTCGCTGCGCACCGCAGCACTGGCGATTGCCGCCACTTTGGCGCCGCCGGATACCACCCTGACTGAATAAGTCCATCCATGTTTCTCAACAGAAAACGGAGTCTGAGCAGCATCGACCGGGGAGCCTGGCCCTGGCGTCGCTGGTCGCGCTAACCTCGCCCGAGGTACGCTGAAGCCATGTCGCGTCGTGCTTCATCCGCTTCAGCATCCGTTTTTTGTTTCGCTGCGCATCCCTGCGCCGTTTCCGTCGAATCGTCATACATCGAGCCTCGCTCACGCACGCGTCGTGTAGTGCCGCGCGAGTCGTCCTCTCCGCTTCTGCAAATCGAAGCGGCCGGACCGTCGTATGCGATCATCACGGGATTCGACCGACCGCAGCGCCCTGCACTCCCCGATGCCGCGCCACCTTTGACAAGCGCGCGTCGCTCAAGGATCGCAACATGACCGAACTCGAATTCCAATCGCTGGCGAACGAAGGCTACAACCGCATTCCGCTCATCGCCGAAGCCCTCGCCGACCTCGAAACGCCGCTCTCGCTGTATCTCAAGCTCGCGCAGTCCGAGCGCAACGGCGCGAACTCGTTCCTGCTGGAATCCGTCGTGGGCGGCGAGCGCTTCGGGCGCTACTCGTTCATCGGCTTGCCGGCCCGCACGACCGTAAGCGTGCAGAACGGCAAGACGCAAGTCGTCACGGACGGCAACGTCGTCGAGACGGATGAAGGCGATCCGCTCACGTTCATCGAGAACTATCAGAAGCGCTTCAAGGTCGCGATGCGTCCGGGCCTGCCGCGTTTCTGCGGCGGTCTCGCCGGCTACTTCGGCTATGACGCGGTGCGCTACATCGAGAAGAAGCTCGCGCACACCGCGCCGCCCGACGATCTCAACCTGCCCGACATTCAACTGCTGATGACGGAAGAGGTCGCTGTCATCGACAACCTCGCGGGCAAGCTCTACCTGATCGTCTACGCCGATCCGACCCGGCCCGAAGCGTATGCGAAAGCGAAGCATCGGCTGCGTGAGTTACGCGCGCGTCTGCGCGTGACGGTGCAGCCGCCGGTGACGTCCGCGAGCGTGCGCACCGAAACGTTCCGCGAGTTCAAGAAGGACGACTATCTGAACGCCGTGCGCAAAGCGAAGGAATACATCGCGGCTGGCGAACTGATGCAGGTGCAGGTCGGCCAGCGTCTCATCAAGCCGTTCCGCGACAACCCGCTTTCGCTGTATCGCGCGCTGCGTTCGCTGAATCCGTCGCCGTACATGTACTACTACAACTTCGGCGGCGAAATGCATGTAGTCGGCGCGTCGCCGGAAATCCTCGTGCGTCAGGAAAAGCGCGCGGAAGATCGCATCGTGACGATTCGTCCGCTCGCCGGCACGCGGTCGCGCGGCAACACGCCGGAGCGCGATGCCGAACTCGCCACCGAACTGCTGAACGATCCGAAGGAAATCGCCGAGCACGTGATGCTGATCGACCTCGCGCGCAATGACGTCGGCCGCATCGCGCAGACGGGCTCGGTCGCGGTGACGGACAAGATGATCATCGAAAAGTATTCGCACGTGCAGCACATCGTGAGTTCGGTCGAAGGCAAGCTGAAACCCGGCATGAGCAACTTCGACGTCCTGCGCGCGACCTTCCCCGCCGGCACGCTGTCCGGCGCGCCGAAGGTCCGCGCGATGGAACTCATCGACGAACTCGAACCGGTCAAGCGCGGCCTGTACGGCGGCGCAGTCGGTTATCTCTCCTTCAGCGGCGAAATGGATCTCGCCATCGCGATCCGCACCGGCCTCATCCACAAAGGCAATCTCTACGTTCAGGCCGCAGCGGGCGTCGTCGCCGATTCGGTGCCGGAATCCGAATGGCAAGAGACGGAGAACAAGGCGCGCGCCGTGCTGCGCGCCGCCGAGCAAGTGCAAGACGGCCTCGACAGCGACTTCTGAGGAGACAAGACCATGCTGCTGATGATCGACAACTACGATTCCTTCACCTACAACCTGGTCCAGTATTTCGGCGAACTCGGCGAGGACGTGCACACGTATCGCAACGACGAAATCACGCTCGATGAAATCGCGAAGCTGAACCCCGAGCGCATCTGCCTCTCGCCCGGACCGAGCAATCCGCAGCACGCGGGCATCACGCTAAACGTGCTGCGCGAATTCTCCGGCAAGCTGCCGATTCTCGGCGTGTGCCTCGGCCATCAGGCGATCGGCGAGGCGTTCGGCGGACGCGTCGTGCGCGCGCAGACGATCATGCACGGCAAGGTGAGCCAGATCGAAACCGACTGTAGAGGGGTGTTCTCCGATCTCCCCAAACACTTCAATGTGACGCGCTATCACTCGCTCGCCATCGAGCGCGAGTCTTTGCCCGACTGTCTCGAAGTGTCCGCATGGACGCCGGACGGCGAAATCATGGGCGTGCGTCACCGCGAACTCGAAGTGGAAGGCGTGCAGTTCCATCCGGAATCGATTCTTTCCGAGCACGGCCACGCGCTGCTCGAAAACTTCGTGAAAAACTCCTCGACCGGCAAGCGGGCCTGACAACATGACCATCACCGCACAAGAAGCGCTGCAACGCACGATCGAGCATCGCGAGATTTTCCACGACGAAATGCTGCATCTGATGCGCCAGATCATGCGCGGCGAGATGTCGCCCGTCATGGCCGCCGCGATCATCACCGGCTTGCGCGTGAAGAAGGAAACCATCGGCGAGATCGCCGCTGCCGCTACTGTAATGCGCGAGTTCGCGAACCACGTCGAAGTCGAGGACAACTCGAATTTCGTCGATATCGTCGGTACGGGCGGCGACGGCTCGCATACTTTCAACATCTCCACCGCGTCGATGTTCGTCGCGGCGGCGGCGGGCGCGAAGGTCGCGAAGCACGGCAATCGCGGCGTGTCGAGCAAATCGGGCAGCGCGGACGTGCTCGAAGCGCTCGGCGTGAATATCGATCTGACACCGGAACAAGTGGCCGCGTCGATTGCCGAAACCGGCATGGGCTTCATGTTCGCGCCGAATCATCATCCGGCGATGAAAAACATCGCGCCGGTGCGCCGCGAACTCGGCGTGCGCACCATCTTCAACATTCTCGGGCCGCTGACCAATCCGGCCGGCGCGCCGAACCAGCTTCAGGGCGTGTTCCACGAAGACCTCGTCGGCATTCAGGTGCGTGTGATGCAGCGGCTCGGCGCAAAACACGTGCTGGTGGTGTACGGCAAGGACGGCATGGACGAAGTGTCGCTCGGCGCGGCGACGAAAGTCGGCGAGCTGAAACATGGCGAAGTGACCGAGTACGAGATTCATCCCGAGGATTTCGGCCTGCAGATGGTGTCGAACCGCACGCTGAAAGTGCAGGACGCGCAGGAATCGAAGGCGATGCTGCTCGGCGCGCTGAACAACAAGGCGGGCGTCGCGCGCGAGATCGTCACATTGAACGCCGGGACGGCGCTTTATGCTGCGGATGTCGTCGAGTCGATCGAAGCTGGCATGGCTGCCGCGCGCCAAGCAATCGAAAGCGGCGCGGCGCGCGAGAAGATCGAAGCACTCGTGAAATTCACGCAGCAGTTTGCGAAGAAATAACGGAAGCCAATATGAGTGACATTCTGGATCGCATCATCGCGGTCAAGCGCGAGGAAATTCGCGCAGCCGAACAGAGCGCGCCGCTCGAAGAGCTGAAGCTCGAAGCCAGCGCGCGCGATCTGCGCGATTTCACCGGCGCGTTGCGCGCGAAGCACGCGGCGAATCAGGCGGCGGTGATTGCGGAAGTGAAGAAGGCGAGCCCGTCGAAAGGCGTGTTGCGTGAACACTTCGTGCCCGCCGACATCGCGCGCTCGTACGAAAAAGGCGGCGCCGCGTGCCTTTCCGTGCTCACCGACGTGCAGTTCTTCAAGGGCAGCGTCGCCTATCTGGAGGAAGCGCGCGCCGCGTGCAGCCTGCCGGTGCTGCGCAAGGACTTCATCATCGATCCGTATCAGATCATGGAAGCGCGCGCGATGGGCGCGGACTGCATTCTGCTGATCGCCGCCGCGCTCGAACTGTCGCACATGCAGGACCTCGAAGCGTACGCGCATTCGCTCGGGCTCGCGGTGCTCGTCGAAGTGCACGATGCCGACGAACTGCGCGATGCGCTCACGCTGAAGACGCCGCTCATCGGCATCAACAATCGCAATCTGCGCACGTTCGAAACCACGATCGACACGACCATCGGCATGCTGGAACAGGTGCCGGACGACCGGATCGTCGTGACGGAATCGGGCATCCTGTCGCGTCTCGATGTCGACCGGCTGCGCGCGATGCGCGTGCATACCTTCCTCGTCGGCGAAGCGTTCATGCGCGCCGACGATCCTGGCGCGGAACTCGCGCGCATGTTCTTCTGAACGTCATGGGAATCGAACGGGAACTCAAACTCGCGCTCGCGCCGTCGCAACACGACGACGTCGCGCGCTTCTTCGACGAGCGCACCGGCGCGGGCAAGCCAATCCAGCTCGCCAACGTCTATTTCGATACGCCGGACTGCGCGCTCGCGAAGGCGAAGTCCGCGCTGCGCCTGCGCCGCACGCCCGAGCAGTGGCTGCAGACTTTCAAGACGCTCGGGAAATCGGTGGCCGGTCTGAGCAACCGGCAAGAATGGGAATTGCCGGTCGAAGGTGAAAAGCTCGAACTCGACGCGCTGCTCGATGCATGCGACGACGACACCGCACACGAAGCGCTGGAACGCGCCGCCCCGGATGTCATCGCGCTCTTCAAGACGGATTTCAGGCGCCTCGTGTGGGACATCGAGCGCGAGGGATCGCAGATCGAAGTGGCGCTGGATCTCGGCGAAATCACCGCCGATGTCGAAGGCGAGACGCGTCGCGCGGAAATCAGCGAACTCGAACTCGAACTGAAATCGGGCGAAGAAAGCGCGCTCTCGATGCTCGCGGCGGAATTGCGCGGCGCGTTTCCCGAACTCGTACCCGAAGATCTCAGCAAGGCCCAGCGCGGTTATCTCCTGCGCGAACCATCCGAAAAAAACCGCAACGCGTGAGCATGACTCGACAGGCATGAATCAGCAGCCTTCTCTCTTCGCGGATAACGAACCCGCGGCCGCGTCGGATTTCACGACGCTCGAAAGCCAGTTCGACGCACTGCCCGCCGACTGGCGCCGCCATCTGAAGCCGTTCATCGACGGCAAGCACTACGCGGCGCTGTGCGCGTTCGTCGATGCCGAACGCGCCGCCGGAAAGACGGTCTATCCCGCCGATGTCTTTCGCGCGTTGCGTCTCACGAGCCCCGGCGACGTGAAAGTCGTGATTCTCGGGCAAGACCCGTATCACGGCGAAGACAAGGGCGCGCCGCAAGCGCATGGCCTCGCGTTCTCGGTGCCCGCGCCGGTGCGGCCGCCGCCGTCGTTGCGCAACATCTTCAAGGAAATCCACGCGAGCCTCGGTTTTCCGGCGCCCGCGCACGGCTGCCTCGATTCGTGGGCAAAGCAAGGCGTGTTGCTGCTCAATACGTCGCTGACCGTCGAGCGCGACAAGGCCGGCAGCCACGCGAAGCGCGGCTGGGAGCAATGCACGGACACGCTGATCCACGAATTGGCGCAGCGTCACGACAGCCTGGTGTTCATGCTGTGGGGCGCGCATGCGCAGGCGAAGCGCGGTTTGATCGAAGGCACGGGGAAATCGCATTGCGTGCTGGATGCCGTGCATCCGTCGCCGTTGTCGGCGTATCGCGGATTTTTCGGCTGCGGACATTTCGCGCTCGCCAACGAATATCTGACGAAGCACGGTCGCGAGCCGATCGACTGGCGCTTGCCCGCCGAACCGGAATTGCTCGCCTGAAAGCAAAAAACCCCGCTGAATCGACTCCAGCGGGGTTTTTTTCTGATGCAGAGCCTTACAGCGCCGCGATGGCCTCACGCGCCGAAGCCAGCGCCGCGCCAGCCGCGTCCGGGCCCATGTTCAGGCCTTCGGCGTAGATGAAGCTCACGTCGGTCATGCCGAGGAAGGCGAGGAACGTCTTCAGGAACGGCGTCTGCGAATCGTGCGGCGTGCCCGCGTATTTGCCGCCGCGCGCCGAGACCACGTACACCTTCTTGCCCTTCACGAGGCCTTCCGGACCGTTCGCGGTATAGCTGAACGTGATGCCGGCACGCGCGATCCAGTCGAAGTACGTCTTCAGTTGCGACGAGATGCCGAAGTTGTACAGCGGCGCCGCGATCACGACGATATCCGCCGCTTGCAGTTCGTTGATCAGCGCTTCGCTTTTCGCGTTGATCGCAACCTGTTCCGCGCTGCGCTGATCGGCGGGCGTGAAGAACGCGCCGAGCGTGGCGTCGTCGAGGTGCGGCAGGCTGTCGCCGAGCAGATTGCGCACGACCACCTTCGCGCCTGCGTTGGCTTGTTGCAGTTTTGCGGTCAGTTCATCGGCGAGCAGCGTCGATTGAGCACCTTGCGAACGGGCGGCGGAGTTGATTTGCAGAATCGTCGTCATGATGGCTTCCTATCTCTATGAGGTTTCGGGCGCCCTCGGCGTCCGGCTTAGGAAGCATTCTTCGTGTTTCGGCGTCCGGGAAAAAGCCGTGCGGTCATGACGGATCGTTGCATCAGTGGAACAATCCGCCACGCTTTGCGGAATCAGCCTCTCAGCCAGCGCTCGCGCCATTGTTTCGACGGGCCGCGTCCGTCGATGGCCGTCAGCACGTAGCGCGCGACTTCCGGCCCGTCGAGCTTCAGGTCGGTGCGGCGCAGTTCCTCGCGGCGGAACGCGTGCACTTCCACCTTCGCGCCCGGCAGATAGCGCGACAGTAGCGCGTCGAGATTCGATCCGGTGACGCGCAGCCCGTCGATCGCGACGAGCACGTCACCCGCCGACAAGCCCGCCTTCTGCGCCGCGCTGCCTTCGTGAACGACGGCGAGCGTGCAATCCGCGCCACCGCGCACGCGCACGCCGAGCGACGGCTTGACCGACGCCCCGTTGCCCGGCAAATCGGGCGCGAGCGCGATGCCGAACGGCTCGAACAGCGCATCGAGCGGCAGATCGCGCGTGCCGCGCACGCCGTCGCGGAACAGCGAGCGCAGGTCCGCGCCGGTCGCTTCGGCGAAGAGCGCCTCGACGTCCGCCTCCGGAATGCCGCGCGGCTTGCCGTTGTAGAACTCGCGGCCGTAGCGCTGCCACAGCAGGCGCATCACGTCGTCGAGCGATTTGCGGTTGCCGGTTTGCGCGCGAATCGACAGATCGAATGCAAGCGCGACGAGCGAGCCCTTCTGGTAATAGCTGACGATCGCGTTCGGCGCGTTTTCGTCGGCGCGGTAGTACTTCACCCACGCATCGTACGAGCTTTGCGCGACGGATTGCTTCAGACGCCCGCTGCCACGCAGCACGCCGCCGATCGTCTTGCCGAGCAGGTTGAAGTAATCGCCCGCCGAAATCAGTCCGCTGCGCACGAGCATCAGGTCGTCGTAATAGGACGTGAAGCCTTCGAAGAGCCACAGCAGCGTCGTGTAATTTTCCTGCGACAGATCGTACGGCGCGAACGCCGCCGGTTTGATGCGCTTCACGTTCCACGTATGAAAGTATTCGTGGCTGCACAGCCCGAGATAGGTGCGATAACCCTCGGTCACTTCCGGGCGGCCCTGCACCGGCAGATCCGTGCGATTGCAGATCAGCGCTGTCGACGCGCGATGCTCGAGCCCGCCGTAACCATCGCCGACGGCGACGGTCATGAACACGTAGCGCTCCATCGGCGCCTTCTTCGTGCGCGGCTCGAACAGCGCGATCTGCGCTTCGCACACGCGCTTCAGATCGGCCGCGAGCCGGTTCATGTCGAGATTGACGACGCGTCCCGAGATCACGATGTCGTGCTTCACGCCGTGCGCGTTGAAACTGCCGAGCGCGAATTCGCCGAGCGCGACGGGATGATCGACGAGTTCGTCGTAATTCGCCGCTTCGTACGTGCCGAAGCCGTAGCGCTTCGTGCCGCGCGCTTCGGCGAGCGCCGTCGCGACGCGCCAGTTTCGATACGCGCCGCCCTGCGGCGGCTGGATATCGACGATGCACGGCGCGCCCGACTGCCCTTCCACGGCGAGGAACGTGCTCGTGCCGTTGAAGAAACCGACGGCGTCGTCCAGATGCGCGGCGCGCACCGACATGTCCCACGCGTAGACTTCGTAGCGCAGCGTGATCGGACCGTCGACCGGCGCGGCCTGCCACGCGTGCTTGTCGGTCTTTTCGATGGCGACCTTGCGGCCCGCCGCGTTGAACGCCTGCAGCGTGACGATGTTGCGCGCGAATTCCCGGATCATGTAGCTGCCCGGAATCCAGACCGGCAGCATGAAGCGCTGGCCGGCCGGATCGGGCTCGGCGACGGTCAGCGTCACTTCGAAGAGATGCGCGGCGGGATTCTTCGGAACGATGCCATAGCGGACCGGCTGCACCGTTTGCATGAGCGTAGTCATCTCGATGTCCTTGTTCTTGTTCTGGGCGCTTGATTGCGAACGAGCGCGCCCGACGCCTTGCTTCATTACGCTGCGCTTTCGCAAAAGCAAGGCCGTAAAAACACAGGAGGCGCATGACGCGCCTCCCCTCCTCGTTTCGCGCCGCGCTCAGCGCACGGCCGACAGTTCCTTTTCGAGCCGGTCGGCGGGCACGGCGCCCGGCAGACGGCGGCCATCGGTGAGGAACACGGTCGGCGTGCCGGTGACGTTCATCGAGCGGCCGAGTTTCAGGTTCTTGTCGATCGCGGTCGTGTCGCAATTGGCCGCAGTGGTCGGCGCCTTGTGATCGAGCATCCAGCCTTCCCACGTCGTGCCGCGATCCTTCGAGCACCAGATCGACTTCGACTTGGCCGTCGAATCCGGCGACAGCACCGGATACAGGAAGGTATAGACCGTCACGTTGTCGATCGACTTCAGCGTCGATTCGAGCTGCTTGCAGTACGGACAGTTCGGATCGGAGAACACCGCGATCTTGCGGCTGCCGTTGCCCTTCACGACCTTCACCGCGTTTTCGAACGGCAGCTTCGCGAACTCGATCTTGTTGGTGTCCGCGAGCCGCGCCTCGGTGAGATTCTTGCTGTTGCGCGTATCGACGAGATCGCCGATCAGGACGTAGTTTCCGGTCGCATCGCTATAGACGATCTGCGAGCCGAGATTGACTTCGTAGAGACCCGGCACGGGCGTCTTTTCGATGCTCTTGATGGTGGCGTCGCCCATGCGCGATTCGAGCGCGGACTTGATCTTGTCGGTGGTCTGATCGGCCTGTGCCGAGCAGCCGATGCCGAGCGTCGCGGCGAGCGCCGCAACCGTGGCGAGAGCAAAGCGGAAGGTGGTTTTCATGCGGGTTCCTGTGAGTCGCGCGGCTTCGCCCGCGAAAGTGGGTTTGATTCAACCGAGCGCCGCCGACACCAGCCAGCGCTTGACGAGCGGCTGCGCGCCGACGAACGCCATGCCGGTGTTGCGGACCGCGCGCGCGAGCGTGCCCGGCACGGCAAAGAGACGCTGCAGGCCGTCGGTTGCGAACATGAGCTTCTGGATGTCTTCGCGGCGCGCGCGTTCATAGCGGCGCAGCAGGATCGGATCGCCGAGATCACGGAACGACTCCTTGTTCGCGATGACATCCGCCAGCGCGGCTACGTCGCGCAGGCCGAGGTTCATGCCCTGCCCGGCGAGCGGGTGAATCAGATGCGCGGCGTCGCCGACCAGCGCGACGCGCGGCGCGATCAGCTTGTCGACGGTTTGCAGCCCGAGCGGGAAGCCTTGCGCGGGCGTGACGCAGTCGAGCGCGCCGAGCATGTTCTGCGTCGCCTGTTCGACTTGCGCCGAGAGTTGCGCGGGTTCGAGCGCGAGCAGTTCGTCGGCGTGCTCCGTGCGCGCGGACCAGACGAGCGACACGTGATCGCCCGGCAAAGGCAGCAGCGCGATGATTTCGCTATCGCGGAACCATTGATACGCGGTCTCGCCGTGCGGCCGCTCGGCCTTGAAATTGGCGACGACGCCGGTTTGCCGGTAATCGCGCCGATTCATCTTTGCGCCCATTTGCGCGCGCACCCAGGAATGCGCGCCATCGGCGCCGACGATCAGATCCGTTTCCAGCATTTCGCCGCTCGCGAGCGCGACGTGCGCCGCGTCGGCTTCGACCGTCATGCCTTGCGCGCGCGATTCGAACCACGACAGGCTCGGCTGAAAGCGCAGCGCGGCATCGAGCGATTGTTCGATGAGCGACGATTCCACGATCCACGCGAGCTGCGGCACCGACGCCTGAAAGGCCGAAAAGTGCAGTTCCGCGTGGGCATCGCCGAATACGCGCATGTCGAAGACGGGACCGAGACGCGAGCGATCTACCGCCTGCCAGACGCGCAGGCGTTCGAGCAACGTCTGCGAACTCGACGACAGCGCGTAGATGCGCGAATCGAACGCGGCGCCCGGCGGCAGCCCGGTTGCGCGCGCCGCGATGAGCGCGGTGCGCAGCCCGGATTGCGCGAGCGCGAGCGCGGCCGTCTTGCCGACGAGCCCGCCGCCGACCACGACCGCGTGAAATTTGAGGGGATGCGGAGTCATGCGGGCATTATAGCCGTGGGGTACGAACGGGTTTGCCGGCAGGCGGAGCCGCTTGCGCGCGCCAGCGCGGCGTTACAATATCGGTTTGCCCGGCCGCCAGACGCGGCCGCAGCGTGGCGGGCGGTTCTCGCCCGCTCATTGCGCACCATTTTTGACGAAACCTGCGCGGCCCGCGCCGTCTCACCAGTTCGAAGGATCCCATGAGCCTCCAATGCGGCATCGTCGGCTTGCCCAACGTCGGCAAGTCCACACTTTTCAATGCTTTGACCAAGGCGGGCATTGCCGCCGAGAACTATCCGTTTTGCACGATCGAGCCGAATGTCGGCGTGGTCGAAGTGCCGGACGCGCGTCTGAACGCGCTCGCCGAGATCGTGAAGCCCGAGCGCATCCTGCCGGCCGTGGTCGAGTTCGTCGATATCGCGGGTCTCGTCGCGGGCGCGTCGAAGGGTGAAGGGCTCGGCAACCAGTTCCTCGCGAACATCCGCGAAACGGACGCGATCACGCACGTCGTGCGCTGCTTCGAGGACGAGAACGTGATTCACGTCGCGGGCAAGATCGACCCGATTGCGGATATCGAAGTCATCAACACCGAACTCGCGCTCGCCGATCTGGCGACGGTCGAAAAGGCATTCACGCGTTATTCGAAGGCGGCGAAGTCGGGCAACGACAAGGAAGCTGCGAAGCTCGTCGCCGTGCTCGACAAGGTGCGCGCGCAACTGGATCAGGCGAAGCCGGTGCGCGGTCTGTCGCTGACCGACGAAGAACAGTTGACCATCAAGCCGTTGTGCCTGATCACGTCGAAGCCGACGATGTACGTCGCGAACGTGAAGGACGACGGCTTCGAGAACAACCCGTATCTCGACGCGGTGCGCAAGCACGCGGAAGCGGAGAACGCGCCGGTGGTCGCCGTGTGCGCGGCGATCGAAGCGGAAATCGCCGACCTCGACGATGCCGACAAGCAAGACTTCCTGGCCGATATGGGCATGAACGAGCCGGGTTTGAACCGCGTGATTCGCGCGGGTTTCAAGCTGCTCGGTTTGCATACCTATTTCACGGCGGGCGTGAAGGAAGTGCGCGCGTGGACGATTCATATCGGCGATACGGCACCGCAGGCCGCGGGCGCGATTCATACGGACTTCGAGCGTGGCTTCATTCGCGCGCAGACGATTTCGTTCGATGACTACATCGCGTACAAGGGCGAGCAAGGCGCTAAAGAGGCCGGGAAGATGCGGGCGGAAGGGAAGGAATACGTCGTGCACGACGGGGATGTGATGAACTTTTTGTTCAACGTCTAAGCGTCAAGAACTGTCGACACTGCTTGCCTCGCGAAGCGGAGTACCCGATAAAAGGGACTCCGCTTTTTTCTTTTGCAGTGCAAGGCGGCGCAGCGATGCGCGCTTCGGCGTCGCGAGCTGGCAGTGACGGATCCCCCCGCGAAGTACAATGCCACATAACCTCACCCGCGCCGCCTGACGCGGCCCCGGAAACGCGCGCCAGACCGCGCGTGCGACATCATCGGACGCACGGCGTTCGCACCCTTCATCACACCATCACAGAACACTCGACATGGCCCAATACGTCTTCACCATGAACCGCGTCGGCAAGATCGTTCCGCCGAAGCGTCAGATTCTGAAAGACATCTCCCTCTCGTTCTTCCCCGGCGCGAAGATCGGCCTGCTCGGTCTGAACGGTTCCGGCAAGTCGACGCTCATCAGGATCATGGCGGGCGTCGATAAGGACATCGAAGGCGATGCCACGCCGATGCCGAACCTGAACATCGGTTATCTGCCGCAGGAACCGCAACTGGATCCGCAGCAGACCGTGCGTGAGGCCGTCGAGGAAGGTCTCGGCGATGTCTTCCAGGCGCAAAAGAAACTCGACGAAATCTACGCCGCCTACGCCGAACCCGACGCCGACTTCGACAAGCTCGCCGCCGAACAGGCGAAGTACGAAGCCATCCTCTCGACGAGCGATGGCGGCAGCCCCGAGCAGCAACTCGAAGTCGCCGCCGACGCGCTGCGCCTGCCCGCGTGGGACGCGAAAATCGAACATCTGTCGGGCGGTGAAAAGCGCCGCGTCGCGCTGTGCAAGCTGCTGCTGCAAAAGCCCGACATGCTGCTCCTCGACGAGCCGACCAACCACCTCGACGCCGAATCCGTCGAATGGCTCGAACAGTTTCTGACGCGCTATCCGGGCACCGTCGTCGCCGTGACGCACGATCGCTACTTCCTCGATAACGCCGCCGAATGGATTCTCGAACTCGACCGCGGCCACGGCATTCCGTGGAAGGGCAATTATTCAAGCTGGCTCGACCAGAAGGAAGATCGCCTGAAGCAGGAAGAATCGAGCGAATCCGCGCGCCAGAAAGCGATCAAGAAAGAACTCGAATGGGTGCGCCAGAACCCGAAGGGCCGTCAGGCGAAATCGAAGGCGCGTATCGCGCGCTTCGAGGAACTCAACAGCCAGGAATATCAGAAGCGCAATGAAACGCAGGAAATCTTCATTCCGGTCGGCGATCGGCTGGGCAATGAGGTCATCGAGTTCAAGAACGTCAGCAAGGCGTACGGCGATCGCCTGCTCATCGACGATCTGAGCATGAAGATTCCGGCGGGCGCGATCGTCGGCATCATCGGGCCGAACGGCGCCGGCAAGTCGACGCTGTTCCGCATGCTGACCGGCAAGGAGCAGCCGGATTCGGGCGAAATCGTCAAGGGACCGACCGTCAAGCTCGCTTACGTCGACCAGAGCCGCGACGCGCTCGCCGCCGACAAGACCGTGTTCGAGGAAATCTCCGGCGGCGCCGATGTGCTCACCGTCGGCAAGTACGAAACGCCGTCGCGCGCGTATATCGGCCGCTTCAACTTCAAGGGCAGCGATCAGCAAAAACTCGTCGGCAACCTGTCGGGCGGCGAGCGCGGGCGCCTGCATCTGGCGAAGACGCTCATCGCGGGCGGCAACATGCTGCTGCTCGACGAACCGTCGAACGATCTGGACGTCGAAACGCTGCGCGCGCTCGAAGACGCGCTGCTCGAATTCGCCGGCTCCGTGATGGTGATTTCGCACGATCGCTGGTTCCTGGACCGCATCGCGACGCACATCCTCGCGTTCGAAGGCGACTCGCACGTCGAGTTCTTCGACGGCAACTATCAGGAATACGAGGCCGACAAGCGCAAGCGTCTCGGCGAAGAAGCCGCGAAGCCGAAGCGTCTGCGCTACAAGCCGATCACGCGCTGAGCGCGGCCAAACGTCTGATGATATACAGCGCGTGTCTATGCGGGCACGCGCACCGACTTCAGGCATTAAAGTGGCGACTGTGTAGGACGCAGTCGCCACTTTTTTTTCGAGCGGCGCTTTTTCAATGGCCGACACCGGAGACACACGCAGATGGCGGGATCGAGCGCGAGGCGGGGGGCGCTTTGGGCAATCGGCATCGTCGTGGCGCTCGTCGTCGTGGCTGTCGGCGGCTGGCTGTTCGTCGTGCATCAGATGAAAGAGCGCATCATCGAGACGCTCGGCCCGAACGGTTCGGTCGAAGAAATCGATGTCGGTTTTGGTCACGTGACGCTCTCGCGCGTGCGCCTGCGCGGCCCGAAAGACTGGCCCGCCAGCGACGCGATGCGCGCCGAGCGCATCGTGCTCGATGTCGACATGCGCTCGCTCGTCTCCCGCCCCATTCATCTGCGCAGCGTGAGCGTCGACAATTACTATCTGTCGATCGTCCGCTCCGCCGACGGCCGCGTGCGCATCCTGCCGGGACTCAAGGAAACCGCACGCGAAGCCGATGCAACACCCGACAGCAAGGCGCGCCAGGAGCACGCGCAGGAAGAAAAGCTGATCGATCGCGTGTCGTTCGAACGCGGCTCGATGGAGTTCTTCGACGGCTCCGTGCAGGAGCCGCCTTATCGCGTGCTGATCGGCGATGCGCGCGCGACCGTCGATCACATTCATCTGCCCGCCCTGACCGAGCGCACCGATCTCTCGATGACCGGCTCGATCAAAGGTCCGTCGCACACGGGCAACGTGACGTGGGGCGGCTGGATGATCATCGCAAACAAGGATTCGCAGACGCGCGTGACGCTGCGCAACGTCGACGTCGCGACGCTCGATCCGTATCTGCTCAAGAAAGCAGGCGCGAAGGCGGCGGTGACGGGCGGCACCATCGACCTGACGATCGATGCGGCCGTGAAGGATTACCGCATCCACGCGCCCGGCACGCTCACGCTGAATCACCTTCAGATCAGCGATACCGGCAATGCGCTCGACACCTTTCTCTCGATTCCGACGAAGGCCGCGATCGCCGCGCTGAAGGACCGCAAGCAGCAGATCAAGCTCGATTTCGTGCTCGAAGGCGATCTGCGCGATCCGAAGTTTTCGCTGAGCGAGAGTCTGTCGAAGAAACTCGCGGCGGGCTTCGCGAAGGCGCTCGGCGTCAGCGCTGAAGGCGTCGCGCGAGGCGCGGGCGATACGGTGCGGGGAATCGGCAACGCGCTGAAGAACCTGCTGGGGCAGTAGCGCGTTGCCTTTGTGCTTTCAGATCGGCAGGTCGAGCGCGCGCAGCTTCGCTTCGGTGTCCGGCGCGCCGGTGTAGTGAACGCCGTGCCAGCCGAGCGCGCTCGCGGCTTGCGCGTTGTGCAGATTGTCGTCGATGAACACGAGTTCGTTCGGCTGAATGCCCGGCAACTGCTTTTCGATTTCCGCGCGCATCAAGGCGAAGATTCGCGGATCGGGCTTCACCAGTCCGACACGTCCCGAGACGACGATCTCGCGAAACTTGCGCAGCACGTCGAAGCGCTCCCACGCGTAAGGAAAAGTCTCCGCCGACCAGTTCGTCAGGCCGAAGAGCGGCACGCCCGCTGCCTCCAGCCGGTCGACCAGCGCGACGCCCTCTTCCAGCGCGCCCGACACCATCTCCGGCCAGCGCGCATAGAACGCGCGGATCAGCGCTTCGTGCCCGGGATGGAGCGCGATCAGTTCCGCGGTGCCTTCTTCGATCGTCTGCCCGCCGTCCTGCTGGACGACCCACTCCATCTTGCAGACGTTGTCGAGAAACCAGCGGCGCTCGGTTTCGTCCGGAATCAGTTGTTCGTAGAGATACTCGCGATTCCAGTCGATCAGCACGCCGCCGAAATCGAACACGACTGCCTTGATGGTCATCTTGCCGCGCTCCCGCGAGTCAAATCGCCTTGGTCCGTTCTTCGAGCCACGCCAGCGCCTTCCCCGACACATGCGGCGACACGCGCGCCCGCACCGTCTCGTGATAGGCGTTGAGCCACGCGCGCTCGTCGTCACGCAACAGCGACAAGTCGATGCAACGCGTATCGATCGGGCACAGCGTCAGCGTCTCGAATTCGAGGAAATCGCCGAACTCGGTCTTTTCCGCCGCCTGGTTCATTACGAGATTCTCGATGCGGATGCCCCACTTGCCCGGCCGGTAAATGCCCGGCTCGATCGATGTGATCATGCCTTCTTCCATCGCCGTCCAGGGTTCGGCGGGCGCGTAGTGCGAGATCACCTGCGGGCCTTCGTGCACGTTCAGGAAATAGCCGACGCCATGCCCCGTGCCATGCCCGTAGTCCGCGCCCGCTTCCCAGATCGGCGCGCGGGCGATCGAATCGAGCATCGGCGAACGGATGCCGCGCGGGAAGCGCGCGCGCGAAAGCGCCATCGTGCCCTTCAGCACGACGGTGAAATCGCGCTTGTGCTCGGCGTTGATCTCGCCGATCGGAACGACACGCGTGATGTCCGTCGTGCCGCTCAGATACTGTCCGCCGGAGTCGATCAGCAGCAGGCCGTTGCCTTCGATCACCGCATGCGAAGCCTCGGTCGCGCGGTAATGCGGCATCGCGCCGTTGGCGTTGAAGCCCGCGATCGTGCCGAAGCTCAACGTGACGAAACCAGGCTGGCGTGCGCGCGCGGCGGTCAGTTTCTCGTCGATGGTCAGTTCCGTGGCGCGCTCACGGCCAAGCGCCTCTTCGAACCACGCAAAGAATTCGGCAAGCGCGGCGCCGTCCTGCTCCATCGTCGCGCGGATGTGCTCCGCTTCTGCCGCGGTCTTGCGCGACTTGGCAAACGTCGACGGATTCACCGCTTCGACGATCGTCACCGCTGCGGGCACTTTCTCCAGCAAGCTGTGCGTGATGCGGCGCGGATCGATCAGGAGCGTCGAACCCGCCGCCAATGACGCGAGCGCGTCGGGCGCGGCGGCGTACGGCGCGACGCGCACGTTGTCGCGCGCGAGCGATTCGACGAGCGCAGCCGGAACCTTGCCATCGGCGACGAAGATCGTCGCGTCATCCAGCCCGATGAGCGCGTGCGCCACGAAAACCGGGTTGTAGCTCACGTCGCCGCCGCGCAGGTTGAAGATCCACGCGAGATCGTCGAGCGTGGAAACGAAGTGCCACTGCGCGCCCTTCGCGCGCATCGTTTCACGCACTTGCGCGAGCTTGTCCGCACGCGCGACGCTCGCATGCGGCGCAGCGTGTTCGTAGACGGGCGTTTCCGGCAGGCCAGGACGCGCGGGCCACACCGAATCCAGCAAGTCGACATCCGTGCGCAGCACGATGCCGCGCGCCGTGAGCGCATCGGACAACGCGCGCGCCGCCGCGACGCCGAGCACTGCGCCGTCGGCCGCGACGGTCGCGCCCGACGGCACGTTCTGCGCGAGCCAGTCGATATGCGGCGCGGTCTGCTGACCGCCCATCATCTTCATGAGCGCGATGCCCGTGCCCGCGAGTTGCGTTTCGGCCTGCGTCCAGTAACGGCTGTCGACCCAGACGCCCGCGAAATCCGCCGTCACCACGAGCGTGCCCACCGAACCGGTGAAGCCCGAAAGCCATTGACGCCCTTGCCAGCGTTCCGGCAGGTATTCGGAAAGATGCGGGTCCGCGGACGGGATGAGCACGGCGGCGAGCTTTTCGAGCGCCATCTGGCCGCGCAGCGACTCGATGCGCCGCGCGAACATGGCGGGCTCTGGAATGGCGGAATCTGCAATGCGATCGTTCATGAAGTCACCTGCTTGAAAGCCCGCGTGGGGCGCGAAGAGCAAGACGCGCGGCGAGGATCACCCGCCGCGCTGTCGAAAAAGAGTTCAGCGGCGCGCCGCCAGCCCGACCGTCGTCGTCACGACGACGAGCGCGAAGACCGAGCACGCCAGCCATTCGAGCGTATCGCCATCGTGATACAGATCGACGATATTGCCGAGCATTCGCGCGACGACCGTCGCCAGTATGCCAGCGGCGATGGCCGTCCAGATGCGCCCCGCCGGCGCGCGCGCGACGCGTCCCGCACGCCGCAACGGATGCAGCCACCAGCCCGCCGCGCCGATCACCGCGCCGAGAAAAATCAGTCCGATCCAGCCCATCAGCGCGAGCGCTCCGTCGACATCGAATTAACAGCAAGGGACAGCGCGCATCGTGCGTGAATCATGGCGATAAGAGTCGGCTTGAAAGGATGCGGCGTTGCGTCGCGTGTAGCGGCTGAGTTTAGGGGGACGGGTTGGCAATGGCAAGACGGCGGCTCGGAGACATCCGCCACGCTTATTTTTGAGATCGATACGTGAACTATTTCGCGGCCTTGTCTGAGAAAAATTCGTTTTCCATGGTGTTAGACTGGGCCGCGCTGTAAGAAGTCCGCCATTCGAATTAGCAGAGTGCCGATTTGCTCGGCTTGATACACATGAGTAATGCCAGTCATATTTCACTTCGGGGCATCGAGTTTGTTGTCACATACCGTGGCGCGAGCCAGGAACGACGAGAAAACCTGCTCGGCACGCTCCGCTATCTGAATCGGACCTATTCGGATTACATCGTCTGGCTGATCGAGGCGGACGCGAGTCCGACCTTCTCCTGGCAACAACTGTCCGATCCGAAGATCCGTCATGTCTTCGTGCATGACACGGGGCGGTTTTCGCGCGCCCGCCTCGCCAATCTTGGCGCACGCATGTGCACGGGCCGAGTCATCTGTATTCACGACGCGGATATGATCGCCAATCCGAGATACATGAAGATGGCGGTCGATTCACTGATGGACGCGAATAACAGTGACGCGGTTTGCCCGTTTGCTCGCGTGGTGAACACCGCGGGCGAGCTTCGCCGCTCGTTTATCGAATCCGGCGACTATGACGAACTCGCGCCCTTTGCAGCGTCCGACGAAGCCGACTTACCGAACGGGATGTCCTCGCTCTACACAAACACCTCCGGAGCGCTGAATGTTTTCGTTCGCGCGGAATTCATTCGAATCGGCGGGTTCGATCCAGCCTTCGAAGGCTGGGGCGGCGAGGACGATGATCTGCTGCTGCGCGCCACCCGCCTGGGCGTCCGATGGCACACCCTGGCGGGCGCGGATTCGCTGTTGTTCCACATGCATCACGACACCGCAGTCCGCGCCGACTGGTTCGGCCTGCCGGAGGTGCAAGCGAATCGCAAGAAAGGATTCGAGTGCGGCGAAATACCGCTCCCTCAGGTTGAAGCGCGCGCGGCGGCACTGTCGAAGTACTTCAAATGACCGTGACAGCCGTGACGGCGGGCTGCCAGCGCCCATTCGACGCGCACGGAACGCTGCTCGCGCCCCAAATGCCACCTATAAATGAACAAATACGCAAAAGGCTATAATATTGGGCTATCTGAAAGGCCATCGGCTTAGGCCCAAAGCATCAGTCCAAAACAATGCAGCTCCTCACGATCGGAATCAATCACCACACTGCGCCTGTCGCCCTGCGCGAACGCGTGGCGTTTCCGCTCGAACAGCTTAAGCCTGCGCTGGGCGCACTGAAGGACATCTGGCTGGGCCCGCTCGCGAAGGCATCGCCCGAAGCGGCCATCCTTTCGACCTGCAACCGCACCGAACTCTACTGCGCCACTGACGACTCCGCCGCCCGCGAAGCCGCGCTTCAGTGGCTCTCGAAATACCACAATATCCCCGTTCCCGAGCTCGCGCCGCATGTCTATGCGCTGCCGCAGTCGGAAGCCGTGCGCCACGCGTTCCGCGTCGCCTCGGGGCTGGATTCGATGGTGCTCGGTGAAACGCAAATCGTCGGACAAATGAAGGATGCCGTGCGTACGGCGTCCGAAGCCGGCGCGCTCGGCACGTATCTGAACCAGTTGTTCCAGCGCACCTTCGCCGTAGCGAAGGAAGTACGCACGACGACCGAGATCGGGGCGCAGTCGGTGTCGATGGCCGCCGCCGCCGTGCGTCTCGCGCAGCGCATCTTTGAAAACATTTCGAGCCAGCGCGTGCTGTTCATCGGCGCGGGCGAAATGATCGAACTCTGCGCGACACATTTCGCCGCGCAGAATCCGCGCGAGCTGGTCGTCGCGAACCGCACGGCCGAGCGCGGCGAAAAGCTCGCGGGCCGCTTCAACGGCCGCGCGATTCCGCTTTCCGAACTGCCCGCTCGCATGCACGAGTTCGACATCATCGTGTCGTGCACGGCGTCGACGCTACCGATCATCGGTCTCGGCGCGGTCGAGCGTGCGGTGCGCGCACGCCGCCATCGCCCGATCTTCATGGTCGATCTCGCCGTGCCGCGCGACATCGAACCCGAAGTCGGCAATCTGCACGATGTTTTCCTGTACACCGTCGACGATCTCGGCGCGATCGTGCGTGAAGGCAACGCGTCGCGACAGGCTGCGGTCGCGCAGGCGGAAGCGATCATCGAAACGCGCGTCGCGAATTTCATGCAGTGGCTCGATGCGCGCAGCATCGTGCCGGTCATCCGCCACATGCACACGCAGGCGGACACGCTGCGCCGCGCCGAAGTCGAGCGCGCGCGCAAGATGCTCGCGCGCGGCGACGATCCCGCCGCCGTGCTCGAAGCGCTGTCGCAATCGCTCACGAACAAGCTGATTCACGGCCCGACGCACGCGCTCAACCGTGCGAGCCGCGAAGAGCGCAGCCAGCTCATCGACCTGATGAGTGGTTTCTACCGTCACGGCTCGTCGTCCGATTCGTCGGAACGTTAGCGGCCTTCTCTTTGCTATTCTCAAATGCCCCGCGCGGTTAGCGTGGCGGCTCCCTGATCGCAGTATTTCCTGGCGCTGACCGCGCCAATTCCGCCCGATGAAAACGAGCATGCAAAGCAAGCTCGACCAGCTTGCAAAACGGCAGGTCGATCTCAACGAACTGTTGAGCCGCGAAGACGTGACAGCCGATATGGATCAATATCGCAAGCTCACGCGCGAGCACGCGGAAATCAACCCGATCGTCGATCAATACGCGCTCTGGCGTCAGGCGCTGACCGACGAAGCCACCGCGCAGGAACTGCTCTCCGATCCGTCGATGCGCGATTTCGCCGAAGAAGAGATCGGCGAGGCACGCGAGCGCATGGTGAAGATCGAAGGCGAATTGCAGACGATGCTCTTGCCGAAAGATCCGAACGACGACCGCAACATCTTCATCGAAATCCGCGCGGGCACGGGCGGCGACGAGTCCGCGCTGTTCGCGGGCGATCTGCTGCGCATGTATCTGCGTTACGCGGAACGCAACCGCTGGACCGCCGAAACGATGTCCGAAAGCGTGTCCGATCTCGGCGGCTACAAGGAAGTGATCGTGCGGATCGCGGGACAAGGCGCGTATTCGCGGCTCAAGTTCGAATCAGGCGGGCATCGCGTGCAGCGCGTGCCGGCGACCGAAACGCAGGGGCGCATCCACACGTCGGCGTGTACGGTCGCGGTGATGCCGGAAGCCGATGAAATCAGCGAAGTGGTGATCAATCCGGCGGATTTGCGCATCGACACGTTCCGCGCGTCGGGCGCGGGCGGCCAGCACATCAACAAGACGGATTCCGCCGTGCGCGTGACGCACTTGCCGACGGGCATCGTCGTCGAATGTCAGGACGATCGCTCGCAGCACAAGAACAAGGATCGCGCGCTGAAAGTGCTCGCCGCGCGCATCAAGGACAAGCAGTCTCACGAGCAGCACGCGAAGGAAGCCGCGACGCGCAAGAGCCTGATCGGCTCGGGCGACCGCTCGGAACGCATCCGCACGTACAACTTCCCGCAAGGGCGCATGACGGATCACCGCATCAACCTGACGCTCTACAAGCTCGAATACATCATGGACGGCGATCTCGACGAAATGATCGCCTCGCTGGTTTCGGAGCATCAGGCCGAGCTGCTTGCCGCGCTCGGGGAAACCGAGTGAGCAACGCGGCCGACTTGCTGCGCACTGCCGGACTGCCGCCGCTCGAAGCGCGCATCCTGCTCATGCATGTGCTCGGCTGGCGGCGCACGGAACTCATCACGCGTGATCTCGAACCGCTCGATCCGGACGCCGTCGCGCGCTTCGAAGCGCTGTGCGCGCGCCGCGTGAAGGGAGAACCGATCGCGCAACTGACCGGCAAGCGCGAGTTCTTCGGCCTCGAATTCGACGTGACGCCGGACGTGCTGATTCCGCGCCCGGAAACCGAATTGCTCGTGGAACTTACGCTCGAAGCCGTCGCCGATACGCCGAACGCGCGCGTGCTCGATCTCGGCACGGGAACCGGCGCAATCGCGATTTCGATCGCCCACGCGCGCCCCGATGCGCGCGTGTGGGCCGTCGATCGCTCGAACGCGGCGCTCGATGTCGCGCGCGGCAATGCGCGCGCGCTTCTCGATACGGCACGCGCGGGCGGCCCGGTCTCATTCGTTCAAAGCGACTGGACGGGCAACGTCGATCCATCGTTGCTGTTCGAGGCGATCGTCAGCAATCCGCCGTATATCGCGAGCGACGATCCGCATCTCGAACAAGGCGACTTGCGCTTCGAGCCGCGCGGCGCGCTCACCGACGACGCCGACGGCTTGTCCGCGCTCCGCACGATCATCGGGAACGCGCCGTTTCTGCTGGCGAATCGCGGCGCGTTGTGGCTCGAACACGGCTACGATCAGGCCGATGACGTGCGTGCGCTGCTCAAGGCTCGCGGCTTCACCGAGGTGCGCTCGATGCGCGATCTCGCGGGCATCGAACGCTGCTCGGGCGGACTTTTCACGGCCTGAGCGCCGGACCGCGATCAGCCCGCGAAACCGAAATCCGCTATCATTTCAACCATCAATCCACCGACTTCAAGCGCAGGAACGCCATGGACACGCAAGAACGCATCAAGCAGATCGTCGATCAGAACCCGGTCGTCCTCTTCATGAAGGGCACCGCGCAATTCCCGATGTGCGGTTTCTCCGGCCGCGCCATTCAGGTGCTCAAGGCATGCGGCGTCGATCAGATCAAGACCGTGAACGTCCTCGAAGACGATGAGGTTCGCCAGGGCATCAAGCAATTCTCCAACTGGCCGACCATTCCGCAGCTTTACGTGAACGGCGAGTTCATCGGCGGTTCGGACATCATGATGGAGATGTATCAGTCGGGCGAGTTGCAACAGCTTTTCGCCGCCGCCTGAGTTTTTTCAAGTGAGCGCGCCCGCTGCCGCAAAGCGACGGCTCATCGTCGCGATGACCGGTGCAACGGGCGCGATCTACGGCGTGCGTCTGCTCGAAACGCTGCGCCGGCTGGGCGGCGTCGAGACGCATCTGCTCGTTTCCAGCGCCGGCTGGCTCAATATCCAGCACGAACTCGATCTCGACAAAGCGACCGTCCACGCGCTGGCCGATGTCGTCCACAGCGTGCGCGACGTCGGCGCGAGCATCGCCTCGGGGTCCTTCGCGACCGACGGCATGGTCGTCGCGCCCTGCTCGATGCGCACGCTGGCGAGCGTCGCACACGGTCTCTCCGACAATCTCATCACCCGCGCCGCCGACGTCGTGTTGAAAGAACGCCGCCGTCTCGTGCTGCTCGTGCGCGAAACGCCGTTCAATCTCGCGCATCTGCGCAACATGACGGCCGTCACCGAAATGGGCGGCGTGATCTTCCCGCCGCTGCCCGCGTTCTATCACAAGCCTGCGACCATCGACGACATGGTCGATCACACGGTCACGCGCGTCATCGACCTGTTTGGTGTTGCGCAGCCGGTCGCTGCCGCCTGGCAAGGACTTCGCAGCGAAACCGACTGATATCCGACGATTGACAACAACGACGACACAATCCGTTGCCGATTGAGCCGTTTATCAACCCGACTCGCGGCCCTACATTCATGGCAACCCAAAAGGAATTTTCGCCGCCATGAACCGACTTCCCACCGTTTTCATTTCCCACGGCGCACCGACATTGCCGATCGACCCGTCGATGCCGTCCGCCGAGTTCGCCTCGCTCGCACGAACGCTGCCGCGTCCGCGCGCCATTCTGATGTTGTCCGCGCACTGGGGCACAGCGCAGCCCGTGGCGAGCAGCGCCGAGCGGCCCGAAACGATCCACGATTTCTACGGATTTCCGCGCGCGCTCTACGAACTGCGCTATCCGGCGCCCGGCGCGCCCGAACTGGCGAAGCGCGCCGCCGCCTTGCTCGGACAACAGGATATTCCCGCCGCGACGACCGATCACGGCCTCGATCACGGCGCGTGGGTGCCGTTGTTGCTGATGTTCCCGGACGCCGATGTGCCCGTCGCGCAGCTATCGATCCAGCCGCGGCTCGACGCCGCGCATCATTTCCGCATCGGCCGCGCGCTGCGCGATCTGCGTGATGACGGCGTGATGATCGTCGGTTCGGGGCAGATCACGCATAATCTGCGCATGGCCGATTTCAGCGCGCGGCCCGAAGACGCCGATCCGCGCGTGACCGAATTCACCGACTGGTTCGAGGGCCGGATGGCCGAACGCGACATCGACGCCCTGCTCGACTATCGCGCCCGCGCGCCGCACGCCGCGCTCATGCATCCGACCGACGAGCATCTGCTGCCCGTCTTCAGCGCGCTCGGCGCGGCGGCGGATGATTATCGGCTTGGTGTCCAGTCGCTCGGCACGTTCCAGCGCGCGCTTGCCATGACGAACTACGTTTTCACGGACGATTGAGCCCGAAGCGCCCTGAAAACAAAAAGCCCGCCTGATCGCTCAGGCGGGCTTTTTTGCGGAACGGAGAAACTCACGCGCCGACTTCGTGAAGAATGTCGTCGCGGCTTTCGCGCTCGTCGAGGTACGTCGTGCGATAGCCCGTGTGCACGCCCCAGTAGTAGAAGATCAGCGCCAGCACGGCCACCGCGGCCATATCCCAACCGTACGGCAGCAGTCCGCTGCCGCCGAAATCCTTGCTGCCGATCAGCGACATAACCGCCATCGACGGCAGATAGGTCACGAGCCACCACGCCGCCTTTAAATCGCGGCCCCAGCCCGCAAAGCCAGTCCTGCTCTGAAAATAGAAATAGACCGGCAGCGCGACGACCATCAGCAGAATGATCTCGCCGGTCAACGGCCATTTCGCCCAGAACAGCACAAGCGACGCGCAAACGAACGCGAACGGCGCGATTACGCACATCAGCGGCAGCTTGAGCGGACGCTCGATATCCGTGGCCGAGCGGCGCAGCGACATCAGGCTGACGGGGCCAGTGAGATACGAGATGACGGTCGCGACCGAGATCACCGCCGCGAGCGAACTCCAGCCACGGAAGAAGAACAGAAAGACGAACGCGACGCACAGGTTGAACCACATCGCCGGACGCGGCACGCCGTAGAACGGATGCACGGCGCCGAAGATCTTCGGCATCGTATTGTTACGCTGCATCGCGTAGATCATGCGGGTGGTCGTCGCCATGTAGGTCGTGCCGGTGCCGCTCGGGCTGACGAATGCATCAACGTAAAGCATGATCGCGAGCCAGTTCAGATTCAGCGCGAGCGCGAGTTCCGCGAACGGCGACGCGAAGTTGAAATGCGACCAGCCCTTCATCACGTCGGCCGGATTCACCGCGCCGATATACGCGACCTGCAGCAGCACGTAGATCACGAGCGCAAGCAGGATCGAGCCGATCACGGCGAACGGCACGCTGCGCGACGGGTTCCGCGCCTCGCCGGCGAGGTTGATCGGGCTCTGGAAGCCGTTGAAGCTGAATACGATGCCGCTCGTCGCCACCGCCGTCAGCACGGCCGGCCAGCCGTACGGCGCGAAATCGGACGTGGTGCCGAAGTTCTCCGCATGAAAGCCGGTGAAGACAAGGCCCGCGATCGTCGCGCCGGGAATCAGAAACTTGAAGATCGTGATCGCGGAATTGGCGCGCGCGAACACTTTCACGCCCCAATAGTTCAGCATGAAGTAGACGATCACCAGCAACGCCGAGAGCGCGATGCCCATCGGCGTGAGCGACTCGTTGACGAACAGCGCGTGCGCCCAGTCATACGGCCAGGTGCTCATGTATTGAATCGACGCTTCGGCTTCAATGGGAATCACCGAGACGATCGCGATCCAGTTGGCCCACGCGCTGATGAAACCGACCAGCGCGCCGTGCGAGTAGCGCGCGTAGCGCACCATGCCGCCGGATTCAGGGAACATCGCGCCGAGCTCGGCGTAGGTCAGTGCGATCGCCAGAATGACGACCGCGCCGATCACCCACGCGACGATCGCAGCCGGCCCGGCGATCTTCGCGGCTTTCCACGCGCCGAACAGCCAGCCCGATCCGATGATGGACCCGAGGCCGGTCAGCAACAGGGCCATCGGCCCGATATTTCTTTGTATCGAACTCTTCAAACTCTCTCTCCAGTGTCTCGCGCCACGCGCTTATCGACGGGAAATGCCGGTCATCTTTTCGACCGTCCGACGCCGCCGGTGCAACCGTTTAAGTCGGCGCGTAGTTTACCGGTTGCACCTTTCGATTGCAGTGCACGCTGAGAAAAAGTTCGCCCCAATTTGGTGTTTTTGTAGGCTGTTCGCGTCCGAAATTGCAAGTCTTGTAAATTTTGCTTACGTATCTCGAAAAAATCCCTTCGGAGTTGTCGGATATTAATTGACCCAGAAATCGTTTCGCCGTATAAAGCTTCTTGCAGGATTTCAAGTGGCGAGTGAATTGGTCTTTTCGAGTTCGCCATCACGGTACTCCGGTTGGTCCCATTGCCCCTTCCTTGATTTTCCGCACCCTTGGGCTTCGGCCTTATTCATCAATTTTTTGGAATACGTAACATGGAAACCGGTACCGTCAAGTGGTTCAATGACGCAAAGGGCTTTGGCTTCATCACTCCGGATGGCGGCGGCGAAGATCTGTTCGCGCACTTCTCGGAAATCCGCATCGAAGGCTTCAAGACGCTTCAGGAAAACCAAAAGGTTTCCTACGAAGTGAAGACTGGCCCGAAGGGCAAGCAAGCAGCAAACATCAAGCCGGTCTAAGACCCGCTACGATTTGTGCAGAAAACCCCGCCTAGGCGGGGTTTTCTTTTTTCTTGCGCTGGATACGAGAGGCGTCACGCGAACACGCGTTGGGCGTAGATCCCGAGTCCCTTCGCCACGCTCGCGAGACGATCGCCGAACACCGGCTGCGCGGCGGGAAACGCCGCCGACAGCGCTTCCGACAGGAACCGCAGCCCCGTCGTCCCACCCGTGAAATAGATCGCGTCCACGCCTTCGGGCGCCACGCCCGCCCGTTTGAGCGTTTCCTGCGCCGCCTCGACGATCCGACGTGTCTCGTCCGCTCCGGCCGCGATCAGTTGCGCCTCGTCGAAAGCGACGCGCAGCGCTTCTTCCACCTCTTCCATATCGATTTCGGTCGTGCCGCCCGCCGCCACGTCGATCTTCGCTTCTTCCGCGTGCGCCGTCAGCGCGTGACCGAGCCGCCGATCCACGACACGCATCAGGCGGTCGTGATGGCGCGTGTCGGTGTAGAGATGGCGCATCAGTTGCAGTTCGCTCACGCGCTTCGGCGTGTAAACCGTGTTGATCAGATGCCAGGTCGCGAGATCGAAGTACACGGGGCTAGGCAGTTCGCGTCCTTTGGGATCGAGCGCCTGATAGCCGAGTTCGCGCAGCACGGTCACGAGTTCCACGCGGCGGTCGAAGTCCGTGCCGGCGACGTGTACGCCGTGATGCGCGAGCACGTCGTCCTTGCGCTCCAGACGATGCGCGCGCTCCGGGCCGACGCGCACGAGTGAAAAGTCCGACGTACCGCCGCCGATATCCGCGACCAGCACGAGCCCTTCTTTCGCGAGGCCCGCCTCGTAATCGAAGGCGGCGGCGATCGGTTCGTACTGGAAATGGATGTCGCGCAAGCCGACCGCGTGCGCGCACGCTTCGAGCTGCTTTTGCGCGAGATGGTCGGCGCGCGGATCGTCGTCGACGAAAAAGACGGGACGGCCGAGCACCGCGCGAGTGAGCGGCTCGGCGGCGAGCGCCTGCGCCTTCTGCTTCAGATGCTCCAGAAAGAGCGTGATGACGTCGGTGTATTTGATCGCCGAGCCATCGCCGAGGTCTGTGCTGTTGTCCGCGAGCGGCGAGCCCAGAATGCTCTTCATCGAACGCATCAGACGGCCGTCGAAGCCGTCGATGTACGCCTCCAGCGCCGCGCGGCCATATGACTGGTTGTTCTCGTCGGTGTTGAAGAAGACGGCGGTGGGCAGCGTGGTCGCCTCGCCTTCGACGGGCGCAAGCCGGATCGACAGGCCGTCAGGAAGAGCAACGGCGGAATTCGACGTGCCGAAGTCAATCGCGCAATAAGTCATGGGCATCGGCGGCGTCGATCGAGGACGCCACAATCAAACATGGACGGCGTTTTTAACACGTTCCGGGACGTGCATCAATCGCATTCAGGATATTTTTAAACCATTGAGTCGATTCGACAAAAGCGGAATGTAACTTGCTCGCCAAGCGGCAATTTATTCACTCGCTTGCGTGCGTGATCTCAGTAAAGCACGCTTCAGTCCCATGAGCGAAAGCGAATTCGCCGTGCACGAGGAGAATCGTTTGAACGACAACGCCGGCGCGCGCCCCGCCATCATCGAAACGGATTTGCCTGGACGCCTCGACCGACTGCCGTGGGGCCGTTTTCACACGCTGATCGTGCTCGCGCTCGGCATCACCTGGTTGCTCGACGGACTCGAAGTGACGCTGGCCGGCGCGGTCGCGAGCGCGCTCAAAACGAGCCCGGCGCTGCAATTCTCCAATGCGGATGTCGGCATCGCGGGCAGCGCGTATATCGCGGGCGCGGTGCTCGGCGCGCTCGGCTTCGGCTGGCTCACGGACCGGCTTGGTCGCCGCAAGCTGTTTTTCATCACGCTCTTTCTCTACGTGGCCGCCACCGCCGCGACCGCGTTCTCGTGGAACCTCGCGACCTTCGTGCTGTTTCGCTTTCTGACGGGCGCGGGCATCGGCGGCGAATACACGGCGATCAACTCGACGATTCAGGAGTTCACTCCGGCCCGCCTGCGCGGCTGGACCGATCTCGCGATCAACGGCACCTTCTGGATCGGCGCAGGCATCGGCGCGGCGGGTTCGATCGTGCTGCTCGATCCCGGCCTGCTGCCGCCCGACTGGGGCTGGCGCGCGTGCTTTCTGATCGGCGCGGCGCTCGGACTCGCGATTCTGCTCATGCGGATGTGGGTGCCGGAAAGCCCGCGCTGGCTCATCACGCACAACCGCGCGGAAGAAGCGAAGCAGATCGTCGAGGATATCGAAGCGCAGTTCCGGCAACACGGCGTCGAGATTCCGGATACGCCGATCAAGCCGCTGCGCCTGCATGCGCGCGAGCACACGCGGCTAAGCGAAGTCGTGCACACGCTCTTCAAGGCGCATCGCAGCCGTTCGCTCGTCGGACTCACGCTCATGACGGCGCAGGCCTTCTTCTACAACGCGATCTTTTTCACGTATGCCCTCGTGCTGACCGACTTCTATCACGTGCCAGGCGATCACATCGGCTGGTACGTGCTGCCGTTCGCGGCGGGAAATTTTCTCGGCCCGGTGCTGCTCGGCAAGCTGTTCGACGTGCTCGGCCGGCGCAGGATGATCGCGTTCACGTATGCGATTTCCGGCGTGCTGCTCACCGTGAGCGGCTGGATGTTCATGCAGGGCATGCTCACCGTGACGGCGCAGACCATCGCATGGATGGTGATTTTCTTCTTCGCGTCGGCGGCGGCGAGTTCGGCTTATCTGACGGTGAGCGAAACCTTTCCGCTGGAGATTCGCGCGCTCGCCATCGCGGTTTTCTACGCGTTCGGCACGGCGCTCGGCGGCATCATCGGGCCGACGCTGTTCGGGCAACTGATCGATACCCATCAGCGCGGCGCCGTGTTCGTGGGCTATCTGATCGGCTCGCTGCTCATGATCGCGGCGGCGGTCGTCGCCGGTATCTGGGGCGTCGCGGCCGAGCGCAAGTCGCTTGAAGATGTCGCTCGCCCGCTCTCGGCCGCGGACGAGCATTGAGCGTTCCGTCTTATTCGAACGCCTTGTCCCAGCCGCCTTCGAACGCGGTCTCGCTCAGCGTCTTGCGCGCGCGCGGCGCCGCTTCGCGCTCGCGCAACGCTTCGTCGAGCTGATGGACGTCGCCGTGATGGCCGATCGCGATCATCGCGATGATCTCCACCTCCGACGGAATCGAAAACGCCTGACGGAACGCGTCGCGATCGAAACCGCCCATCTGATGCGTCGCCAGCCCCAGCGCGTGCGCCTGAAGCACGAGCGCCATCGCGGCCGCACCGGTGTCGTAGGTCGCGGTGCGGTTCGTGTCGCCCTTCGGGGTGAGCGTCGACGCCGTCACGCAGACGAGCAACGGCACGCTGACATTCCACTTCTGGTTCGACGGCGCGAGTGTGTCGAACGCGCGCTTGAACGCGGCTTCGTCGCGATGGCGGTCGAACGCGATGAAGCGCCACGGCTGCAGATTGTTCGACGACGGCGCCCAGCGCGCCGCTTCGAGCAGACGATGCAACTGCGCACGCTCGATCGGCGCATTGGAGAAGGCGCGCGGACTCCAGCGGCCGGCGATCAGTTCGTGGATGTCGACATCGGTTGGAGCGGGCTTCGTGGTCATGTTCGATCCTCGTTGGCGTGATGAAAGGCAAACGGCGCGCATCGGCCAACGATGCGCGCCGTTCCAGGCGACAAGGATAACAAGCGCGCGTGCAGCGCCTCAGGTCGCGGCGACGCCTATCGACCGGTTCGCACGATTGATGCGCAACACCGTGACCGCCGCGACGAGGCACAGGCCGCCCGAAATCATCGTCGCGATGGTGTAGCTGCCGAGACTCGAGCGCAACATGCCGCCGCCGAGCGCCGCGAACGCCGCGCCCAGTTGATGCCCCGCGACGATCCAGCCGAACACGATCGGCGCGGATTCCTTGCCGTAGACGTCGGTGGCGAGGCGCACCGTCGGCGGCACGGTGGCGATCCAGTCGAGACCGTAGAACACCGCGAACAGCGGCAGGCCGAAGAAATCGATGCCGAACGCGTACGGCAGATAGATCAGCGACAGCCCGCGCAGCCCGTAGTACCAGAACAGCAGCACGCGCGCGTTGAAGCGGTCCGAGAGCCAGCCGGAGAGCGTCGTGCCGAAGAGATCGAAGATGCCCATCGCGGCGAGCAGCGTAGCGCCTTGCACCTGCGTCATGCCGTAATCCGAGCACATCGCGATCAGGTGCGTGCCGACATAACCGTTGGTGCTCGCGCCGCAGACGAAAAAACTGAAGAACAGCAGCCAGAAATCGCGCGTCTTGCTGGCCGATGCGAGCGTGGAGAACGCGACCTTGATCGGATTCTTCGGCGGCGACACCGCGGCGGGAGGCAAATCTGCGTGTTCGCCGATGGGGCGCAGCGAGAGATCGACGGGACGCTCGGGCAGCAGCCACGCGACGAGCGGCAGCACGACCGCCACCGCCGCCGCGACCACGAACACGACCGGACGCCAGCCGAAGCGCTCGGAAATCGACGCGAGAAGCGGCAGGAACACCAGTTGGCCGGTTGCGGAGCTGGCGGTGAGAATGCCCATCGCGAGTCCGCGATGGGTCGTGAACCAGCGGTTCACGATCGTCGCCGACAGGGTGAGCGCGGCGACGCCCGTCGCGCTGCCGACCATCACGCCCCAGACCAGCACCATTTGCCACGGCTCGGTCATCATCGACGAGAGGCCGACGCCCGCAGCAAGCGTCGCGATCGCGGCGAGCACGGTCGGGCGCACGCCGAAGCGCTGCATCGCCGCCGCCGCAAACGGACCGGCGAGACCGTAGAGCGCGAGGTTGATTGAAATCGCCAGCGAAATCGTGCCGCGCGACCAGCCGAACTGCTTTTCGAGCGGCAACATCATGACGCTCGGCGTCGCGCGCGTGCCCGCCGCCGCCAGCAGCACGAAAAACACGACGCCCACCGCGACCCAGCCATAATGTATCCGGCCGTTCAGCCGTCTCGCTACCCAGTTCATCGCTGCTCCGTTTCGGTGATTTTTGCCTGTGGCGATATCTTTCGTTACCGCTCTGTCACATCAGAGTTGCGAGCTTAGTTACCGATCGGTAACATGTCAAGCGTGCAGCAGAAATTTTCGAGGGAGCGACTTTGACACGATCACCTGCAGACGCGCCGAAAACCCACGCCCGCCGCAGCATCCGCACCGACGCCGCCACGGCGCAAGAGCAGTTGCTCGATGCGGCGCAGGAACTGTTCTATCGCGACGGCATCCGCGCGATCGGCGTCGATGCCGTCGTGGAGCGCGCGGGCGTCAACAAGATGAGCCTGTACCGGCAGTTCGCGTCGAAGGACGAGCTGGTCGTGGCCTATCTGGAGCGCATGGACGAAGGATTTCGGCGGCGCTTCGAGGCGAGCGTCGCGAAACATCCGGGCGAGCCGGCCAGTCAGATGATTCAGGCGCTGGAGGACCTGGTGAAGCGGGCGTCGTCGCCGGACTATCGCGGCTGCCCTTTTTTGAACATCGCGTGCGAATTCGGCGATCCGGCGCATCCCGCGCGGCAATCGGTCGAGCGCAACAAAAGTTACCTGATGACACGCCTCGTCGAGATGTCGACGGCCGCCGGAGCGGATAATCCGGTTGAACTGGCGGAATCGCTCGCGTTGCTGGTCGACGGCATCTATGCGACGAGCCAGACCTACGGCCCCGGCTCGGGCCCGCTGCGCGCGGCGCCGCGCATCGCGCGCGTGTTGATCGCCGCGGCGTGTACCGCGCATCGCAAACAGGAAGGTTCATGACTGACAGCAGCACCCGCGACGACGTGATCGCGGCGACTCGACACTGGCTCACCCGCGCGGTGATCGGCCTCAATCTGTGCCCGTTCGCGAAGAGCGTGCATGTCAAAAACCAGATTCGCTATGTGGTGAGCGAGGCGCGCGGCGTGGACGATCTGGTCGTCGAACTGACCGACGAACTGCGTCTGCTGCGCGACACGGACCCCGACGCCATCGACACCACGCTTTTCATCACGCCGCACGCGTTCGCCGATTTCGCCGACTACAACGACGCCCTTTTCTTCGCCGAACGTCTGCTCGACCAGCTCGGGCTTGCGGGCGAATTGCAGATCGCGAGCTTTCATCCGCACTATCGGTTCGAAGGCGCCGCGCCCGACGATATCGACAACTACACGAATCGCGCGCCGTATCCGATCTTTCATCTGCTGCGCGAAGCGAGCATCGATCGCGCCGTCGACGCGTTTCCCGAGGCATCCGAAATTTACGAACGCAATATCGAAACGCTGCGCCGTCTCGGGCACGAAGGCCTCGACGCGTGGATGAAAGACAAATCCTGATTAGTCCGCCGGCGTGAAGAAGCGCGCGCGCAGTTCGTCCAGCCCGAGCGTTTCGAGCACGTCCGAGAGCCTTTGCGCAGGCCGGCCGCGCGGCAAATCCTTGAATTGCGCGATGATGAGCTCGTTCTTCATCGAGTGCTCCCAGCCGACGAGTTCCGTCACGCTCACCTGATAGCCATGCGATTCGAGTTGCAGGCAGCGCAGCACGTTCGTGATCTGGCTCCCAAATTCCCGCGTGTGCAGCGGATGCCGCCACATTTCCGTCAGTACGTTCTTCGAAAGCGAGTGGCCCTTGTTCTTGCGCAGCACCGAGGCCACTTCGGCCTGACAGCACGGCACCACGACGATGTACTTCGCTTTCTTCTGCAGAGCGAACTGGATCGCGTCGTCGGTGGCGGTATTGCACGCGTGCAGCGCCGTCACGACATCGATCGAATCGGGCAGACGATCCGAATCGATTGATTCGGCCACCGACAGATTCAGGAATGACATCCCTGTAAACCCGAGGCGTTCCGCCAATTCTTCGGATTTTTTTACGAGCTCCTCGCGCGTCTCGATTCCAAAGATGTGTGACCGATCGCGCAGAGTCTTGAAGAAGAGATCGTAGAGAATGAACCCAAGATAGGACTTGCCTGCGCCATGGTCGACGAGTGATACGGCCCCTTGATGCGCATGCACGTCGGCGAGAAGCGGTTCGATGAACTGATAGAGGTGATACACCTGCTTCAGTTTGCGACGGCTGTCCTGGTTCATCTTGCCGTCGCGCGTGAGGATATGGAGTTCCTTCAGCAGTTCGATCGACTGGCCTGGACGGATATCGTGTTTGGTGGAGGGGTCGGGCGTGCCCGGAGCCAACGCGGGAGACTTCCTGGTCATTGTGAAGGTATGGTGAATAAAAATGCGGAGCAGTTCGCGCCGAATGTGCGCTAACCGCTGGTTCTGCCGTCTCAAAAGGGGAAGTTTACCCAAAAGCGCAAAGACGCTCTTGTTCCAGCCACAGGCTCGTCACCCGAAGGTGTGACGCCAGAACGGATGGAACAGTTCGTGCATCGTCCGACAATGAGGCCATTGGAAGAGACGACACGGCGTGGCCCGGGCCGCGCACCGATCAGCAAGCAGGAGCAACACGCCAGTAGCAAGCCGCGCCTCGACACGTGCAACGTCGTCACCCGCGCCAACCTTGCTACGTAACACCTAACACACAGCGCGGCGAATGCGACTCGCCGGCGCCATGAACATGAGAGGACGGCAATGGATGCGATCCCCGACAAGAAAGCAGAAAAACAGTTTCAGGAGATGCTCGCGGCACTGACCGCGATGCCCGCGTGGAGCGAAAAGCAACAGCTCGAACTGGAAATGGCTCGAGAGATTTCCGTGGAAATGTTGCGCCTCGCCGAGTCGATGCGCGACGGCTCCACCGACATCGAGACGTGCCTGACGATGCTGAAGTACGCCAAGGTGATGGACTTCGTCCTGACGACGCTCGCTTCGCGCCGGGATATCGCGCCGCAGACGCTGCGCGTCATCTTCAAGCTGGCGGGTCTCAAGGTTGATGAGGCCTATCCGGGCTGACGCGATTGTCTTCCCGAAACCGGCGCGCATTCCGGATGCGCGCCGGCGTCAGCTTTTGCGTCTCGTCATCAGGCGCGCCGCGGACTGACGCATGTGCCTCTGCATGGCGGCTTGCGCCTGGATTGCGTCGCGCGCTTCGAGCGCTTCCAGAATCTCGCGATGCTCGCCGAGCGCCGCCGCCCACGTTTCTTCCCCTTCGAAGTGTCCGCGCAGCGTCGATGACAACGGGCTATGCCGTTCGTCGTACAGGCTGCCGACCGTGCGCACCAGCACGTCGTTGCCGGTCATCTGCGCAATCGCGATGTGAAACGCGCGGTCGGCGCTCATCGGCACCTGGCCGTTCGCGACTTCGCGCGCCATCGTCTCGTACACCGCACGCAGCGTCTTCAACTCCTTCGGCTTCGCAAACGGCGCGACGCTCGCCGCAATCGCGCCCTCGATCACGCTGCGCGCGTTCATGATTTCGATCGGGCTTTCGCCCAGTTCCGCTTCCGCGGTCGGCGGCTTGGCGGCCGGCGTCGCGACGATATACACGCCCGAGCCCATGCGAATCTCGACGCGCCCTTCCAGTTCGAGCGCGACCAGCGCCTCGCGCACCGAGGGCCGCGACACGCCGAGCGTCAGAGCGAGTTCGCGCTCCGACGGCAAACGGCCGTTGGGCGCGAAATCCTGCTGTTCGATCAATCCGCGCAGCTTGTCGGCGATCTGAAGATAGAGGCGGCGCGTTTCGGCTGGTTTCACGCTCACGTGCTGGCTCCTGCTTTTTGTCTCGGGGAAAACGTGGATTGTAATCAGCGGAAGGGCCGACGCGCCGCATGGCGGGCATTTGCCGTTCTCAGACCGCTTACAAGTGGCTTGACCAATTCCATTTCAAGACACTAGTATGCAATCCGGTAAGGCCAGGTGGCCGATTTTTTTTCGCCGATCTGGAACCGTTCCCACTTGAATCAGCACCGAGCCGTCGCGACGAGCGGCACGCGCAAACATGAACAATCCAATCCTCCAATTCGGCACGAGCCGGTTTCTGCAGGCGCATGTCGACTTCTTCGTCACCGAAGCAGCGCGGCGCGACCCGTCGAAGGCGCTCGGCAAGATCACCGTCGTGCAGACCACCGCCAGCGCCGACAGCCGCGCGCGCGTCGACGCGCTGCGATCGTCCGGGCGTTATCCGGTGCGCATCCGCGGCCGTCGCCGTGACGAAACCGTCGATACGACCGTCGAATGCGATTCGATCACCGAAGCGCTGCACGCGAACGATGACTGGCCCTTGCTGATCGAGCGCGTGAAGCACGACGTAAAAGTGATCGTCTCGAACACGGCGGACGCGGGCTACGCACTCTTCGATGAAGACCGCGCCGATCTGCTCGACGGCCGGCACACTCCGCGCGGGTTCGCGGCAAAACTCGCGGTCCTGCTCCATGCGCGATATCGGGCGGGCGCCGCGCCGATCACGCTTCTGCCCTGCGAACTGGTTTCGCGCAACGGCGATACGTTGCGCGATCTGGTCATCGGCGTGGCGCGCGGCTGGAAGGTCGACGAGGCCTTCATCGGCTATCTGACGAAAAATTGTGTGTGGGTGAATTCGCTCGTGGACCGGATCGTGTCCGAGCCGATCCAGCCGGTCGGCGCGATCGCGGAGCCGTACGCGCTGTGGGCGATCGAGCGCCAGGCCGGCATGGTGCTGCCGTGCGAGCACGAGGACATCGTCGTTACCGACGATCTCGCGCACTACGAACGCCTCAAGCTGCTGATGCTGAATCTCGGACACACGATGCTCGCGGAAATCTGGCGCACGCGCGACGGCGCTCCCGACATGACCGTGCTCGACGCGATGCGCGATCCGGCCTGGCGCGAGCCGCTCGAAGCGACGTGGCGGGACGAAGTGCTGCCGGTGTTCGCGGCGCTCGGCAAGCACGACATCGCGGCCGACTATCTCGCGAGCGTGCGCGATCGCTTCGAAAACCCGTTTCTCGTGCATCGGCTCGCGGATATCGCGCGCAATCACGACGAGAAAAAGCTGCGCCGCTTTCAGCCGGTCATCGATCTCGCGCGCGAGATGAACCTCGATATCGAGCAGAAGCGTCTGCACGACGCGCTCAACGCGCGCTGAACACGTTTTCCCTGAATCACGCCTCGCCGCGCCGGCATCGCGGATCGAGTCGGAATACACGAAGTGCCGCCCATTGAGGAGACAAACGATGCGCAAAATGCGTTGGGTAGTGATATTTCTGGCTTTTCTGGCAATCGCGATCAATTACATCGACCGCGCGAACCTCGCGGTCGCCGCGCCGCAGATCGAAAAAGCGCTCGGCATCGGCCCTGCGGAAATGGGCTTCATCCTGAGCGGCTTCTTCTGGAGCTATGCGCTCATGCAGATGCCGTTCGGCTGGTTCGTCGATCGCGTCGGTGCGCGCATCGCGCTGCCGCTGGCGGTAGGCTGGTGGTCGGTGTTCACGGCGCTGACCGCCGTCGCGACGAGCGTCGTCGGCATGTTCGGCTGCCGTCTGATGCTGGGCATCGGCGAAGCGGGCGCGTATCCGTCGTGCGCCAAGCTCGTGTCGCAATGGTTCAAGAAGGAACAGCGCGCGTTCGCAACCAGCATCTTCGATAGCGGCTCGCGCGTCGGCTCGGCGCTGTCGATTCCGGTCGTCGCCCTCATCATCAGTTCGTTCGGCTGGGAAGCGTCGTTCGTCATCACCGGCGTGATCGGCTTCGTGTGGATTCTCGGCTGGTTCCTGATCTACCGTAACAAGTCGAAGGGCGATCTGACCGGCGAAACCGATGTCGCGCCGGTGCCGGTCGCGCCGAAGAACAAGGTGTCGTGGGCGTCTCTTTTCAAGTACCGCACGCTGTGGGGCATGATGCTCGGCTTCTTCTGCCTGAACTTCGTGATCTACTTCTTCATCACCTGGTTCCCGAGCTATCTCGTGCAGGCGCACGGCTTCTCGCTGAAATCGCTCGGCACGCTCGGCACGATTCCCGCGCTGATGTCGATTCCGGGCGGCTGGCTCGGCGGCTATGTGTCGGACTCGCTGTTCCGGCGCGGCTGGAGCCTGACCGCCGCGCGCAAGACCTGCATGGTCGGCGGCATGCTGCTTTCGTCGGTCATCACGCTTTCCGCGTTTGCGACCAACGTCTATCTGATGCTCGCATTCTTCGGCATCGCGTACGCCAGCCTCGCGTTTGCGGCCGCCAGCATCTGGTCGCTGCCGAGCGACGTCGCGCCGACGCCGGATCACGTCGCGTCGATCGGCGGCATTCAGAACTTCGCGTCGAACCTGGCGGGTATCGTCATCACGACCTTCACCGGCGTGATGCTCTCGATCACCAAGGGCTCGTTCGTGATTCCGCTGTGTGTCGCGGGCGGCTTCTGCTTCCTCGGCGCGTTCAGCTATCTTGTAATCGTAGGCAAGATCGAACCGCTCAATCTTGCCGAAGAAGAGCAAGCACAGCGCGACAACCGCGCACCTTCCACGGTCTGAGAACAAAACCATGTCCACCACATCCACCGACCATGCGGTCATCCGGCTGCATCCCAACGACGACGTCGTGATCGCGACGCGTCAGTTGCTCTCCGGCGCGCGCATCGCGTCGGAGGATCTCGTCGTCGCCGGGCTGATTCCGCCGGGACACAAAATCGCGACCCGCGATATCGCCGCGGGCGCGCCCGTGAAGCGCTACAACCAGATCATCGGCGTGGCGCGCGAGGCGATTTCGCGCGGACAGCACGTGCACACGCACAATTTGTCGATGGCCGATTTCGCGCGCGAGCACGAGTTCGGCGTCGATCTGCATCCGACGCCGTTCGTCGATGCGCCCGCGACGTTCATGGGCATCCGCCGCGATGACGGCCGCGTGGCGACGCGCAATTTCGTCGGCGTGCTGACGAGCGTGAACTGCTCGGCGACGGTGGCGCGTGCGATCGCGGATCACTTCCGTCGCGATGTGCATCCGGAAGCGCTCGCGGATTATCCGAACGTCGATGGCGTGATCGCGCTGACGCATGGTCTCGGATGCGGCATCGACATGCAGGGCGAAGGGCTCGGCATCTTGCGCCGCACGCTCGCGGGTTACGCGGTGCATCCGAATTTTCATTCGGTGCTGTTCGTCGGGCTGGGGTGCGAGACCAATCAGATTTCGGGCGTGCTCGAATCGAGCGGCCTGAAGGACGGCGAAAAGCTGCACAGCTTCACGATTCAGGACAGCGGCGGCACGCGGAAGACGATCGAGCGCGGCATCGCGATCGTGCAGGAAATGCTCGCCGATGCGAATCGCGTCAAACGCGAGCCGGTGCCGGCTTCACATTTGATCGTCGGATTGCAGTGCGGCGGGTCCGATGGTTATTCGGGCATTTCGGCCAATCCCGCGCTCGGCGCGGCGGTCGACAAGCTCGTCGCGCACGGCGGCACGGCGATTCTGTCGGAGACGCCGGAAGTCTATGGCGCGGAGCATTTGCTGACGCGTCGCGCGGTGAGCCGCGAGGTCGGCGAAAAATTGCTCGCACGTATCACGTGGTGGGAAGAGTATTGCGCACGCAATGGTGCGGCGATGGACAACAATCCTTCGGCGGGCAACAAGGTCGGCGGTTTGACGACGATCCTCGAAAAGTCGCTCGGCGCGGTCGCGAAGGGCGGGACAACGAATCTCGTCGAAGTGTATGAGTACGCTCAGCGCATCGATGCGAAAGGCTTCGTGTTCATGGACTCGCCCGGCTACGATCCGATGTCGGCGACGGGCCAGGTTGCATCGGGCGCGAATCTGATCTGCTTCACGACGGGTCGCGGCTCGGCCTACGGATGCGCGCCCTCGCCTTCGCTCAAGCTCGCGACGAACAGCGCGTTGTGGGAGCGGCAGGAAGAGGACATGGATATCAACTGCGGCGGCGTGATCGACGGCTCCGCGACCATCGAGCAGCTCGGTGAGCAGATCTTCCAGATGATGCTGGACTGTGCGTCAGGCGTGGCGTCGAAGAGCGAACTGCACGGGTATGGGCAGAGCGAGTTCGTTCCGTGGCAGGTCGGCGTGGTGACCTGATCGAAAGGCGCATCGCTTTTGCGGATGCGCCTTTTTTCTTCTTCAGGCGGTTGCCGCGTGCTGCGCCATCATCTGCAGCGCCACCGCCTCGGCGACTTCGATGCCATCGATGGCCGCCGAATAGATCCCGCCGGCATAACCCGCGCCCTCGCCTGCCGGATACAAACCGTCGACGTTGACGCTCTGATAATCGTCCTTACGACGCACGCGAATCGGTGAAGACGTGCGCGTCTCGACGCCGGTCAATACGGCATCGTGCATCGCGAAACCGTTGATCTTCTTGTCGAGTTCGGGCAAGGCTTCGCGGATCGCTTCGATCACGTAATCGGGCAGTGCGGTGCTCAAGTCGGTCGGCTTCACGCCCGGCTTGTACGAAGGAACGACCGAACCAAGCGATGTCGAAGCGCGACCCGCGACGAAGTCGCCAACGAGTTGGCCCGGCGCGCTGTAGTCGCCGCCGCCCAGTTCGAACGCGCGCTCTTCCCACTTGCGCTGAAACGCGATGCCCGCGAGCGGGCCGCCGGGAAAGTCGTCCGGCGTGATGCCGACGACGATGCCCGCATTCGCATTACGCTCGGCGCGCGAATACTGGCTCATGCCGTTGGTCACGACGCGGCCCGGCTCGGAAGTCGCCGCGACGACCGTGCCGCCCGGGCACATGCAGAAGCTGTAGACCGCGCGACCGTTGCTGCAGTGATGGACCACTTTGTAGTCGGCCGCGCCCAGCTTCTCGTGACCGGCAAATTTGCCGAAGCGGCTTCGATCGATCAAACCTTGCGGATGCTCGATGCGAAAGCCTAGCGAGAACGGTTTGGCTTCCATGTACACGCCGCGGTCGTGCAGCATCTGGAAGGTGTCGCGTGCGCTATGGCCGACGGCCAGCACGACGTGATCGCAGCGCAGCGTTTCGCCGGTCGAAAGCGTGAGTCCGCGCACCTTGCCGTTGTCGATGTCGATGTCTTCGACCCGCTGCTGGAATCGCACTTCGCCGCCGAGCTGGTGTATCTGCGCGCGCATCTTCTCGACCATGCTCACGAGCCGAAACGTGCCGATGTGCGGTCGGCTCAAGTACAGAATGTCCTCGGGCGCGCCTGCCTTGACGAATTCGTCGAGCACCTTGCGACCGTAGTGCTTCGGATCCTTGATCTGGCTGTACAGTTTGCCGTCCGAAAACGTGCCGGCGCCGCCTTCACCGAACTGCACGTTCGACTCCGGGTTGAGCTCGTTGCGTCGCCAGAGACCCCATGTGTCCTTGGTACGCTCACGCACGGCCTTGCCGCGCTCGAGGATGATCGGGCGGAAGCCCATCTGCGCGAGAATCAGGCCGGCGAAAAGCCCGCACGGCCCCATGCCAATGACGACGGGGCGCAGCAGTGTCGATTGCGCAGGCGCCTTGGCCACGAAGCGATACGCCATGTCCGGGGTTGCGCCGCAATGCAGATGAGGACGCGATTCAAGACGCTTCAACACCGACGCTTCGTCTTGCAACTCGACATCGATGATGTAGGTGAGTTTGATATCGGCGCGCTTGCGGGCATCGTGTGCACGACGAAATACGTGAAAGCTCACGAGTTCGTTCGCGCCAACCCCGATCTCCGCGAGACGCGCGAGAACAGCAGATTCGATAGCCGATTCGGGATGATCGAGCGAGAGCTTGATTTCGCTTAGACGTAGCATGGGAGATCGACGGCATGGGCCGTTCTTGAGGAATACGTGTGGGATTCTAGCGCTTGCGCAGCGGGCGGATCGTTGCTTCGCTGTCGTGCGTGCCCAAACGCAAAAACCCCACCTTTTCGGGGTGGGGTTTTTGTTTGGAGCATGAGGAGCCTGACGATTACCTACTTTCACACGGGAGCTCCGCACTATCATCGGCGTGGAGTCGTTTCACGGTC
>NZ_FCOE02000001.1 GCF_001544915.2 Caballeronia pedi
GCCATAGCTGATCGAGCGCCCAGCCGCCGACGAAGAACGCCTGGCTCGACGAGCGCGCCGGATTCACCGACGTATTCGTGACCGGGATCGAGATCAGATGGATCAGCGTCAGGCACAGGCCGATGGCGAGCGGCGCGAAGCCCTTAGGCGCGCGGTCGTCGGTGGCGCCGAGGATCACGAACAGGAAGAAGAACGTCATCGCGACTTCAGAGACCAGCGCCGCCGTCATCGAGAAATGGCCGGGCGAGTGCTCGCCGAAGCCGTTCGCAGCGAACGCGCTGGACGCGAAGTCGAAGCTCGGGTTGCCCGTCGCGATGAGATAGATGACCCACGCGCCGAGCGTTGCACCGATCACTTGCGCGGCGATGTACGGCACGAGATCGCGCACCGGGAAGCGGCCAGCGGTCGCAAGACCGATGCTCACGGCCGGGTTCAGGTGGCAGCCGGACACGTGACCGATGGCATAGGCCATCGTCAGCACAGTGAGACCGAACGCCAGCGAAACGCCAGCGAAACCGATGCCGAGTTGAGGAAAGCCCGCCGCCAGCACGGCGCTTCCGCAGCCGCCCAGCACGAGCCAGAAAGTACCGAAAATTTCCGCGCCGAGACGCTTCGACAAATGCATGATTCTGCCTTCGTGAAAAGAATGAAAAACCGTTGATTTAAAACAAGAACGCGTAATGCGCTTGCGCAGCGGAGTTTAAGCGCGGCGTCTTTTGCGAACTGTCAAAAATGGTCGATCGGCTCTTAATTCACGGGCATTGCATCGAAACTTCGGATTGTTCCGTATTTAAAATGGAAAAGCGCCCGAATATTCGGCGCGCATAAAAAATGCCGCCCGAAAAACGGGCGGCATTCGATGTGGCTTGAATCAGGCGTTCGCGGGCGCTATCAGCCCACCGCGACTTGACGCAGCACCGGGCGCTTCGCGGCCTGAAGCATCGCCGTGTAGCTTTCGACGTAGTTCTGCGCCATCGTCTGCGCGCTGAAGCGGCGCTCGAACTGCGCGCGGATTTCCGTGCGCGACAATTCGTCGAGTCGTTGCAGCGCGCCAACGGCGCCTTGCACGTCCTCGCAGATGAAACCCGTCACGCCGTGGTCGATCACTTCCGGCACCGAGCCACGATTGAACGCGATCACCGGCGTGCCGCAGGCCATCGCTTCGATCATCACGAGGCCGAACGGCTCGTTCCAGTCGATTGGGAAGAGCAGCGCCTTGGCGCCCGACAGAAACTCCGGCTTCTGCGCCTCGGTGATCTCGCCGATGAATTCCACATGCGCCTGCGACAGCAGCGGCTCGATCGTCGACTTGAAGTATTCCTGGTCGACCTTGTCCACCTTGGCGGCGATCTTCAGCGGCAGACCGCTCTGCGCCGCGATCTTGATGGCGAGATCGGCGCGCTTTTCCGGACAGATTCGGCCGAGGAACGCCAGATATTCCGGCTTCTTGTGCGGCTGCGGCGTCAGCAGTTCGTGCGGCAGACCGTGATAAACCGTGTTTAGCCAGTTCGCCTGCGGCAGCGGCCCGCGCTGGTTATCCGAGATCGAGATGACGTTCGCCTTCGTGAAGGTGTCGAAGATCGGCTGCAGTTCGGGCAGATCGAGACGGCCGTGCAACGTCGTCACGAACGGCGTGTCCATCTGCGTGAACAGCGGAAACGGCATGTAGTCGAGGTGGAAGTGCAGCACGTCGAATTCGTGCGCGCGGCGGCGGACGTTTTCGAGCAGCAGCATGTGCGGCGCGAGCGCATCGCGGATGGTCGGATCGAGGCGCAACGCGCGCGGCCACGCCGGTTCCAGCGTCGCCTTGGTTTGCGAATCGCCGCTTGCGAACAAGGTTACATCGTGGCCGAGGTCGACGAGAGCGTCGGTCAGATATGACACGACGCGCTCAGTGCCGCCGTAAAACTTCGGAGGTACTGCTTCGTGCAACGGTGCAATTTGTGCGATTCGCATAACGTGACTCTCCATGTAGGTGAGGCATTGCAGTCACGCTCCGGTCGAGCGCTCAACATGCCATTCGGGCGGGCCGCGTGTCGATGTGACGCCGCCCGAGATCGGCCCGGAGATGAGAAAACATCGCGACCGGGTTATCCCTTACTGCCCATTATCGGGATCGAGAGCGGCATTTCACGTCATTTTTCAATCGCTTATCGTTGTTACAGCGCGAAACATGTGCTGTTACGAAGTCAGAAATTGCATCGAAGCGGACGATGTGGACGAATTTGAAGCGTTGAACAGCCGCGGGTGAGTCTTTAGCAATTCCCGGTCCCGCACTGCGCTGCAACATGTGCGGGCGTTGCGCGGGCCGCCCAGCATCGAGCGTTGCCATTAAGCCGTTAAGTCAGACGAATATTTGCCGATAACTTATCTGCCGTTCGTCAAGGTAAGAACGACGTCATGTAAGAAAATTTCCTACACGAATCTTCGCGAAACTCCGTCGTTGCGTCGGAAGGTTTGTCCGACAGGCGCGGCTGCGGGCATCGGCGACAATCGAATCGACACCAGACAACACGCGCGGGGCCGGATTCGTTGTCCTTTGCGAATCCGAGCAAACGTTCCCGCCGGGCCTGACCAGCCACTTATCGATTCGGGGAAACAGATGACGACCAGCACTACGAGTACGCTCGCGGAAATCCGCGAGGTGAATCTGTCGTACTTGCTCCTCGCGCAGCGGCTTCTTCAGGAAGACCGCGTTTCGGCGATGTACCGCCTCGGGCTGTCCGATCAGGTCGCGCAGGTGCTGACCTCGCTCACGCTCGCACAGGCGGTGAAAGTGGCGTCGTCGAGCCATTTGCTGTGCCGCTTCCGTTTCGACGATCACGCCATCCTCTCCTCGCTCGCCGACAAGGATCGAAGCGCGGCGCTCGCCCACGCGCACGCGGCGATCCTGCTCGCGGACGCGTCCGTCGAACAGATCGGCTAGCCGCGAAACGCCGATGGCGACGAAAAGCGTGGTCGCGGAAGTCCGCGAAATCACTCTGGCGATCGAGCTGATCGAGCTCGGCGCGCGCCTGCAGTTGCTCGAAGCGGAAACGAGCCTGTCGCGCGACCGTCTCATCAAGCTCTACAAGGAGCTGAAGGGCGCGTCGCCACCGAAAGGCATGCTGCCGTTCTCGACCGACTGGTTCATGACCTGGCAGCCGAACATTCATTCGTCGCTGTTTCACGGCATCTACCGCTTCATGGCGGACAACGACAGGAGCCAGCCGGCGATCCAGTCGATCGTCAAGAGCTACCGCCTTTATCTGGAACACGCGGCGCTGCACGGCGACGAACCCGTCCTCTCGCTCACGCGCGCCTGGACACTCGTGCGCTACTTCGAATCCGGCATGCTGCAGACCAACGCCTGCACGCGCTGCGGCGGGCGCTTCGTCGCGCACGCGTATGAGCTGCGCGCGGGCTACGTCTGCGGCCTGTGCCAGCCGCCGTCGCGCGCGGGCAAGACCCGCAAGGCGTCGATGCCGCCGGGCGTCACGGCGCACGCGCCGCGCATCGCGGCCTGATGCCGCAGCCCTTGCTGCGGCGCGGGGTTTACCGTTTGCCGCGCCTCTGGATTTGCCCCAAAGTTTTTCAGTCGAGTGCCGTAAACCACTTAACGGCGGTCTAACCGCACCCACAAGTGAGGACTCGACTGTGCTGATTTTCGTAGGATCGCTCGTGACATTGCTGTCCGTGTTCGGCGGTTACGCGCTCGAAGGCGGCCACCTTGGCGCGCTCATGCAACCTGTAGAGATCTTGATGATCGCGGGCGCGGGCGTCGGAGCGTTCATCCTCGGCAACAACGTCAAGACCATCAAGGCGACCATCCAGGTCCTCCCGACGCTCTTCAAGGGCGCGAAGTACGACAAGAGCATGTACATGGAGCTGATGGGGCTGCTCTACGTGCTGCTCGCGAAGGCGCGCAAGGAAGGCACGCTCGCGCTCGAAGCGGATATCGAAGACCCGTCGAAGAGCCCGGTCTTCAGCCAGTACCCCAAGATTCTCGCGGATCATCACATCGTCGAATTCCTGACGGATTATCTGCGCCTCATGGTCAGCGGCAACATGAACGCGTTCGAGATCGAAAGCCTGATGGACGAGGAGATCGAGACGCATCACGTCGAAGGCGAAGCGCCCGCGCACGCGCTCACCAAGGTCGGCGACGCGATGCCCGCGTTCGGCATCGTCGCGGCGGTGATGGGCGTCGTCCACACGATGGCTTCCGCCGATCAGCCGCCCGCGATTCTCGGCGAGATGATCGCGCAGGCGCTCGTCGGCACCTTCCTCGGCATTCTGCTTTCCTACGGCTTCATCGGCCCGCTCGCGAACGTCGCGGAACAGCGCGTCGCGGAGCAGACCAAGATGTTCCAGTGCATCAAGGTGACGATCCTCGCGAGCCTGAACGGCTACGCGCCCGCGATCGCGGTGGAGTTCGGCCGCAAGGTGCTGTTCTCGACGGAGCGCCCGTCGTTCTCCGAACTGGAAGAACACGTGCGCCGGGTCAAGTCGAAGTGACTTCCTCATCACAGGGTCTGTTCACATATAAAACGGCCATGCGAACGCCCGAAATCGGCTGCAGTGCAAGAAGCGCGTCGCGCCGTTTGGCCGCTCCAAACAAGCGGCGCGCGACGCCGCAATGCGGCCGATTTCGGGCGTTCCCCAAGATTAATTTTTCTAGTCAGGGGTTGCCCCGTAAAGGGCCGCTCGCGGCGTCATGCTCCTCGCGAATACTTCCGGTATTAGCTTCGTCGCATTCCTTGCGATCGGCCCTTTACGGGGCAACGCATGGCCGTTTTATATGTGAACAGACCCTAGAGACACAGCGATGAGCACCGAACGCGAACGTCCGATCTTCATCAAGCGCATCGTCGCCGGCAAGAAGGGCCATCACGGCGGCGCGTGGAAGCTCGCCTACGCGGACTTCATGACCGCGATGATGGCGTTCTTCCTGCTGATGTGGCTGCTTTCTTCGACCTCGCCGGTGCAGCGGCGCGGCATCGCCGAGTACTTCAACATGCCGCTCAAGGCGGCGATGGTCGGCGGCAAGAGCGTTGGCATGGACAACAGCATTCTGATCGGCGGCGGGCGCGACATCTCGAGCACCGAAGCGGGCGCGGCGCGCAAGACCAATGGCAGCACGCAGCTCGCGCAGCGCGCCTCGTCCGACGCCGACGAAGAATTGCTCAAGGCCGCGCAAGGCGAGCTGGAACGACGCGAACAGGTGCGCCTGCACGATCTCCAGGTGAAGCTCATGGCCGCGATCGAGGCCAATCCCACGTTGCGCCAGTTCAGGCAGCAAATCCGCATCGAATCGACGCAGCAGGGCTTGCGCATCGAGATCGTCGATACCCAGAAGCGCCCCATGTTCGCGCTCTCCAGCGACGCCGTGCAGCCCTACATGCGCGACATCCTGCGCGAGATCGGCAGGACCTTGAACGACGTGCCGAATCGCATCGTCGTGCAGGGACACACCGACGCCGTGAAATACGCCGGCGGCGACAAGGGCTACAGCAACTGGGAGCTGTCGGCGGACCGCGCGAACGCGTCGCGGCGCGAGCTGGTCGCGGGCGGCATGGACGAAGCCAAAGTGCTGCGTGTGCTCGGCCTTTCATCGACGCAGAACCTGAACAGGAAAGACCCGCTCGATCCGGAGAACCGGCGCATCAGCGTCATCGTGCTCAACCGGCGGGCGGAAATGTCGATGTTGCGCGACGACGGCTCGCCCGGCGCGACGCTCGACAACGGCACGGACACTGAAGGCGCGCCAACGACTGCGCTCGGCCAGCTTATTCCCGGTGTCGCGGCACGGCCCGCGGCGCATTGAGCAGATTGCTCGAAAAAGACGCTCAAGACTCGACACGTTTTGACCGTCATCCCGGCAAGAGACAAACATGATCAAACACATTCTGGCAATCGACGATTCCGCCGCGATGCGGCAAATCCTCTCGGCGACGCTGTCGACGGCGGGTTACGAAGTGACCGTCGCGTCGGACGGCGAAGAAGGCCTGGAGTGGGCGCTCGCGGAGCGCTTCGATCTCGTTCTGACCGACCAGCACATGCCGGGCAGAAGCGGGCTCGATCTGATCGTGGCGCTGCGCGGCAACCCCGCCTACAAGGCGACGCCGATTCTCGTGCTGACGACCGAAGGCGGCGAGCCGTTCAAGGACGCGGCGCGTTCGGCGGGCGCGACGGGCTGGATCGAGAAGCCGCTCGATCCGGACCTGCTGACCGAACTCGTCGCCGCGCTCTCGGAAGACACGCAGCACTGAAGCCGAAGCACAAGACAACCCGCGCACGCACGCGCCGATGGTGACTCAAGCATGACACTCGACATTACTCAGTTCTACCAGACCTTCTTCGACGAAGCGGACGAACTGCTCGCGCAGATGGAGCAACTGCTGCTCGTTCTGGATATCGCGAATCCGGACCCGGAAGACCTCGCGGCGATCTTTCGCGCGGCGCACTCGATCAAGGGCGGCGCGGCGACCTTCGGCTTCACCGCGCTCACCGAAACGACGCACATTCTCGAATCGCTGCTGGACCGCGCGCGCAACAACGAACTCGTCCTGCGCCGCGACATGATCGACACCTTCCTCGCGACCAAGGACGTGCTCTCGGACCAGCTCGCCGCGTACCGCGCGAGCGCGGAGCCCGATGCGGCCGCTGCCGCCGCGATTTGCGCGAAGCTCGAGCGCCTGAAGAACGAGACCGCCGAAGCCGGCGAGGCGCCGGCGAAGATCGAGCCGCCCGCGCTGCCGGGCACGCAGCACGCCGCGTCGAACGCGAACGTCGCGCCCGCCTACGACGGCCCGAACGCCGCGCCCGCGCACGTGATCGCGCAGGCGATGGACGCGATCGAGGACGACGGCAACTGGGACGGCGCGTTCGAGCTCACCGATGGAAATACGCATGCAGGAACCGCTGCCGATGCAACGCCGGGACACACCGGCGCACCGGTGGCGGAAGTTGGACCCCACCTGAAAATTACGCTACGGGGGGTGGGCGAGAAGGACCTGGCGACGCTGATCGGGGAGCTGGGGAATCTGGGAAGCATCGTCGGAGAAAAGAAGACGGACGCCGAGTACGTGGTATGGCTCGACTCGGACGTCCCGGCTGACGATATCGTCGCCGTGTGCTGCTTCGTGATCGATGAAGCGCAGATCACGATCGGCCGTGGCGACGCGGCGGCGCAAGCCGCCGAAGCAACGCAGGCAGTGGAAGAAGCAAAACGCACGCTACGGGAAGAGCCGAAGCAATCGCAGGCGCAGGCAGCGCCCGCATCCGCGGCCAGCAAGGAAGCAGCAAAAGAAGAAGCGGCGGCGGCGGGTGCACAACACCCGTCCGCCCAGCCGTCCAAAACCGCCGCGAGCGATGCCGACAAGAAGGCGCGCCCGCAGGCCGCCGCATCGGCGGAAGGCAGCTCGATTCGCGTCGGCGTGGAGAAGGTCGATCAGCTCATCAATCTGGTGGGCGAACTCGTCATCACGCAGGCGATGCTCGCGGAAACCACGAGCACGTTCGATCCCGCCCTGCACGACCGTCTTTTCAACGGCATGGCGCAGCTCGAGCGCAACGCGCGCGATCTGCAAGAGGCCGTCATGTCCATCCGCATGATGCCGATGGACTACGTATTCAGCCGCTTCCCGCGCCTCGTGCGCGATATCGCCGGCAAGCTCGGCAAGGAAGTGGAACTCGTCACCTTCGGTCAGGCGACCGAGCTCGACAAGAGCCTGATCGAGCGCATCATCGATCCGCTCACGCACCTCGTGCGCAACTCGCTCGATCACGGCATTGAAACCGTGGAAGCGCGCCGCGCGGCGGGCAAGTCGACCACCGGCCAGCTCGTGCTGTCGGCGGCGCATCACGGCGGCAACATCGTCATCGAAGTGAGCGACGATGGCGCCGGCCTGCGCCGCGACAAGATTCTCGCGAAGGCGCAAAAGCAGGGCATGCAGGTGTCCGACTCGATGAGCGATGAAGAAGTCTGGCAGCTCATCTTCATGCCGGGCTTCTCGACCGCCGAACAGGTGACCGATATCTCGGGCCGCGGTGTGGGCATGGACGTGGTGAAGCGCAACATCCAGTCGATGGGCGGCCACGTCGAAATCATGTCGCGCCAGGGCGCGGGCACGACGACGAAGATCGTGCTGCCGCTCACGCTCGCGATTCTCGACGGCATGTCGGTGAAGGTCGGCAACGAGATCTTCATCTTGCCGCTGAACTTCGTGATGGAGTCGCTGCAGCCGGTCGCCGAAGACATCTACACGGTCGCGAACGGCGAGCGCGTGGTGCGCGTGCGCGGTGAATATCTGCCGCTCGTCGCGCTGCATCGCGTGTTCGATGTCGAAGGCGCGCGCACCGAGCCGACGCAAGGCATCGTCACGATCATGCAGACCGAGGGACGGCGCTTCGCCATGCTGATCGACGAACTCGTCGGCCAGCAGCAGGTCGTCGTGAAGAACCTCGAAACGAATTACCGCAAGGTGCACGGCATCTCCGCCGCGACCATCCTGGGCGATGGCAGCGTCGCGCTGATCGTCGACGTGGCCGCGCTCAACCGCGAATCGCGCGCACAGCACGGCGCGCACTCTCATTGATACCGAAGGAGCCCTTTATGGCAGACGTTCAAACGATTCATACCGCTGCGCCTTCGCGACGTGATGCGGGTCACGCCGAAGCGGCCGGACAGGAATTTCTCGTGTTCACGCTCGGCGCCGAGGAATACGGCATCGACATTCTGAAGGTGCAGGAAATTCGCGGCTACGACAACGTTACGCGCATCGCGAATGCGCCCGCGTTCATCAAGGGCGTGATCAATCTGCGCGGCATCATCGTGCCGATCGTCGATATGCGCATCAAGTTCAATCTGGGCCGCGTCGAGTACGACAACCAGACGGTCGTGATCATCCTGAACGTCGCGCATCGCGTGGTCGGCATGGTGGTCGACGGCGTGTCGGACGTGCTCACGCTCACGCAGGAGCAAGTGATGCCCGCGCCCGAATTCGGCGGCACGCTTGCAACGGAATATCTCACGGGCCTCGGCACGGTCGATGGCCGCATGCTGATCCTGATGGACATCGAAAAGCTCATGACGAGCCGCGAGATGGAGTTGATCGACTCCGTCGCCGCATAACGAGCGAAGCGAGAAATAAGCCATGTTGAAGAAGTTGTCGATCCGCACGACGCTCACGCTCGTCGGCCTGCTGTTCACCGGATGCGCGGCGCTGATCGGCGCGCTCGCGCTCGTCGGACTCAATTCCGCCGGCGCATCGCTTGCGTCGCTCGCGCAGGAAGACATGGTCGCGATGCGCGCGCTGGCCGAAACATCGTCGTATCTGCTGCGTTCGCGCATCACGCTCGACCGCGTGCGCTCGCTCGCCGAAGCGGGCAGCACGGAAGAAGCGAAGAAGGCGATCGATCGCGGCCAGTATCTGCTCGACAAGAGCAACGAAAACTGGAAGCTCTATCTCGATACGCCGAAGCCGATGCTGCCGAAAGAGACGCTCGACGCACTCGTCACGCAACGCGACGCGCTCGTGAAAACCGGCGTGGAGCCGGAGTTCACCGCGATCCGCGCGAACGACATGGCCGCGTATCACGCAATCGCCGACACGAAGATCAGCCCGATGTTCGTCGCGTTCGATCAGGCCGTGACGGCCGCCGTCGCATCGCATCAGGAACACGCGGAACAATCGCGCGCCGGCACGGCATCGCATATCGCGGCGCTCAACCTGACGATCGGCGCGGTGCTGGTGCTCGCGGTGCTGATGCTCATCGGCACGCGCATGGCGCTCTCCAGCCTGATCGTGAAGCCGATCAACGACGCCGTCGATCACTTCGACCGCATTTCGCGCGGCGATCTCACGCAATCCGCGCACACCGACAGGACCAACGAAATCGGGCGGCTCTTCGCGGGTATCGAACGCATGCGCGGCAATCTGACCACGATGGTCGGCTCGGTGCGTCACGGCGCGGAATCGATCGATGTCGGCGCGCATGAAATCGCCAGCGGCAACACGGATTTGTCGCAGCGCACGGAAGAGCAGGCGGCGTCGCTGCAGGAAACCGCATCGAGCATGGAAGAACTGACGAGCACGGTGAAGCAGAACGCCGACAACGCGCGCCAGGCGAGCCAGCTTGCGGTGAACGCGTCGGATATCGCGTCGCGCGGCGGCGTGGTCGTCGAGCAGGTCGTCGAGACGATGCATGCGATCGCGTCGAGTTCGAACAAGGTCGTCGACATCATCGGCGTGATCGAAGGCATCGCGTTCCAGACCAATATTCTCGCGTTGAACGCGGCCGTCGAAGCGGCGCGCGCAGGCGAGGAAGGGCGCGGCTTCGCGGTGGTCGCGGGCGAAGTGCGCTCGCTCGCGCAACGCAGCGCGGCGGCGGCAAAGGAAATCAAGACGCTGATCGGCGATTCGGCCGCGAAGGTCGACAGCGGCACGGAACTCGTCGCGCGCGCCGGCCAGACGATGGGCGAGATCGTGCAGGCGGTGCGCCGCGTGACCGACATCATGGGCGAGATCAGCGCGGCGTCGGAGGAGCAGTCCGACGGCATCGAGCAGGTCAATCGCGCCGTCACGCAGATGGACAGCGTGACGCAACAGAACGCCGCGCTCGTCGAGCAGGCGGCGGCTGCTGCGGCGTCGCTCGAAGAGCAGACGCGCCAACTGAAGGATGTGGTCGCGCAATGGCGTCTGGAGAGCGGGGCGCCGGTGCGCGCGAGCGCATCGACGGCGGCCGCGCGCATCAAGGCGTCGGCGCCGGCTGCGCGTGTCGAGCCTTCATCGAAGAACCTCGTCAAGCACGCGAAGTCTGTCGAGAACGCAAAAGTTGCGCCGGAAGCAGCCGTTATCAAGGAAACAGGCAAGGAAGCGGACAAGGCAACGGCCAAGGCGGCGATCAAGCCGGCCAGCGTCGCGAAACCCGCACCGCGCGCCAAGGCAACCACCGCCGACGACGGCGACTGGGAAACCTTCTAACCGAAACCGAAACGACAACGACCATGCTGGCCTCGCGCGACACGACTGATTACCGGCGTTTCATCGAAACGCACGGACGACGCGAGTCCGCATGGTCACGCGCGACGAACACGCCACATCCGGCGCGGCTGAGCGCGCCAAGGAAGCACGAGACATCATGATGGCAACGCGCAACCCGCGCGTCGACCTGGCCCCGAGTGTGCGCGGCCCGGACGTCGAGCGCGATTTCGAATTCACGGTGGCGGATTTCGCCCGCATTCGCGAGCTGATTCATCGCCGCGCGGGCATCTCGCTGTCCGACCATAAACGCGACATGGCGTACAGCCGCCTCGCGCGCCGTCTGCGCGCATGCGGCATCGACACGTTCAAGCAGTATCTCGATCGCCTGGAAACGAACGAGGACAACGCCGAGTGGGAAGCGTTCGTCAACGCGCTGACCACGAACCTGACGGCGTTTTTCCGTGAGTCGCATCACTTCCCGATTCTCGCGGAGTTCGTGAAGCGCAGGCCGCAGCCGTTCTCGGTGTGGTGCTCGGCGGCGTCGACGGGAGAAGAACCGTATTCCATCGCGATGACGCTCGTCGAAGCGCTCGGCGAGCACGCCGCGCGCCAGTGCACGGTGTTCGCGAGCGACATCGACAGTCAGGTGCTCGCCAAGGCCGAAGCGGGCGTGTATTCGCTCGATCAGGTGAAGGCGTTGTCCGTCGAGCGTCTCAAGCGCTTCTTCCTGAAGGGCACGGGTTCGCACGCGGGCCTCGTGAAAGTGCGCCCCGAATTGCGCGCGATGGTGAACTTCGGCCGCGTGAATCTGACGGACGCACGCTACGACCTGAAAGGCCCGTTCGACGCGATCTTCTGCCGCAACGTGATGATCTACTTCGACAAGCCGACGCAAGGCCAGGTGCTCTCGCGCTTCGAGCCGCTGATGAAGCCGGGCGGCCTGCTGTTCGCGGGACATTCGGAGAATTTCACCTACGTGTCGCAGGCGTTCAGGTTGCGCGGCCAGACCGTGTATGAACTGTCGCGCGATCTCAAGCCGGCGGCGAAGCCGCAGCGCGCGCTCGCGGGAGAGACGGCATGAGCGGGCTGCCCATCGCGTCGAATCTTTACTTCGACAATCATTTCAAGAAGCCGGGCGTGAAGCTCCTGCCTAACGAGTTCTTCATGACGAGCGAAGACATGGTGCTCGTCACCGTGCTCGGCTCGTGCGTGGCGGCGTGCATCAACGATCGCACGGCGGGCATCGGCGGCATGAATCATTTCATGCTGCCCGACGACGGCTCCGACGCCTCGCACGCATCGTCCGATTCGATGCGCTACGGCGCGTACGCGATGGAAGTGCTCATCAACGAGCTCATCAAGCGCGGCGGGCGGCGCGAACGCTTCGAAGCGAAAGTGTTCGGCGGCGGCGCGGTGCTCGCGGGCATGACGACCATCAACATCGGCGATCGCAATTCGGAATTCGTGCGGCGCTATCTCGCGCTGGAGAAGATTCGCATCGTCGCCGAGGACTTGCAGGGCATGCATCCGCGCAAGGTCGCGTTCATGCCGCGCTCGGGCCAGGTGATGGTGAAGAAACTGAAGACCGCGCATGACCCGATCGTGGTCGAACGTGAGCAGGCGCTCGTGCAGCGTACGCCGGAAGAGCGCGCGGAACGGCTCGCGAAGGCGCGTGCGCGGGTCGAGCTGTTCCAGTCGAACGCGACGAGCGCGAAGCCGCGCGCGGAATTGTTCACGACGAATGCGTCGAGCGTGAAGCGCCCGCGCGCGGAACTGTTCACGTCGCGCATGAAGACCGTGGAGGAAGCATGACACTCAGCCACGCGCCGAAAATCAAGGTGCTGTGCGTCGACGACTCGGCGCTCGTGCGCAGCCTGATGACCGAAATCATCAACTCGCAGCCCGACATGCACGTGTGCGCGACCGCACCCGATCCGCTCGTCGCGCGCGAGCTGATCAAGCTGCACAACCCGGACGTGCTGACGCTCGACGTCGAAATGCCGCGCATGGACGGCCTCGACTTTCTGGAGAAGCTGATGCGCCTGCGGCCGATGCCGGTCGTGATGGTGTCCTCGCTGACCGAGCGCGGCAGCGAAATCACGCTGCGCGCGCTGGAACTCGGCGCGGTCGATTTCGTCACGAAGCCGAAAGTCGGCATTCGCGACGGCATGCTCGATTACGCGGAAAAGCTCGCCGACAAGATTCGCGCTGCGTCACGCGCGCGCGTCAAGCAGGCGGCGCACGCCCCGAGCGTTCCCGGCAACGCGAACGCGACCACGCACAAGCCCGCGCCGCATTTCAACAACCCGCTCGTATCGACGGAAAAGCTCGTGATCGTCGGCGCATCGACGGGCGGCACGGAAGCGATCCGCGAAGTGCTCGTGCCGCTGCCGCCCGATGCGCCCGCGGTGCTCATCGCGCAGCACATGCCGCCGGGCTTCACGAAGTCGTTCGCGCAACGTCTGAACGGGCTATGCCGCATCACCGTGAAGGAAGCGGAGCACGGCGAGCGCGTGCTGCCGGGCCACGCGTATATCGCGCCGGGCCACGCCCATCTGGTGCTCGCGAGAAGCGGCGCGAACTATGTCGCGCATCTGTCGGATGCGGCGCCGGTAAACCGGCATCGGCCTTCGGTCGACGTGCTGTTCCGCTCGGCGGCGCAGCACGCGGGCAAGAACGCGATCGGCGTGATCCTGACCGGCATGGGCCGCGACGGCGCCGCCGGTCTTCTGGAGATGCAGCAGGCGGGCGCGTACACGCTCGCGCAGGACGAAGCGAGTTGCGTGGTGTTCGGCATGCCGCGCGAAGCGATTGCAATGGGCGGCGCAAGCGAAATCGCGCCGCTCTCTGAAATGAGCCGGCGCGTGATGGCGCGGCTTGCCTCGATGGGCGAACGCGTGCAGCGCGTCTGAACTTTGGAATTAAGCGGCGCCGCCGCATTGAGAACTCAAGGGAGTAAAGATGGACAAGAACATGAAGATCCTCGTCGTCGACGATTTTCCGACGATGCGCCGTATCGTGCGCAACCTGCTCAAGGAACTGGGCTACGGCAACGTCGACGAAGCCGAAGACGGCGCGGCGGGCCTCGCGCGTCTGCGCGGCGGCGGCTTCGACTTCGTGATCACCGACTGGAACATGCCGAACCTCGACGGCCTCTCGATGCTGCAGCAGATCCGCGCGGACGCGGCGCTCGCGCATCTGCCGGTGCTGATGGTGACGGCGGAATCGAAGAAGGAAAACATCATCGCGGCGGCGCAGGCGGGCGCGAACGGTTACGTGGTGAAGCCCTTCACGGCCGCCACGCTCGACGAGAAGCTCACCAAGATTCTCGAGAAGATGGCCAAAGCCGGGAGCTGATCGTGAACGATCTGACCACTGAACTGGCAGCCGCGGTTGCCGAAGCGGAAGCCGATCCGTCGAGCGACCGCATCCTCGCGCGCATCGGACAGCTCACGCGCACGCTGCGCGACTCGATGCGCGAGCTCGGCCTCGACAAGCAGGTCGAAGCCGCCGCGCAAGCCGTGCCCGACGCGCGCGACCGCCTGAAGTATGTCGCGACCATGACCGAGCAGGCCGCCGAGCGCGCGCTCAACGCGATCGAGCTGGCGAAGCCGGTGCAGGAAGCGATGCAGACCGAAGCGCAGGCGCTCGACGCGCGCTGGGAAAAATGGTACGGCGCACCGCTCGCGCAGGGCGAGGCGGGCGAGTTGCTCGCGCAAACGCGCACGTTCCTGCAAAGCGTGCCGGAACGCACCCAGGCGACCAACGCGCAACTGCTGGAAATCATGCTCGCGCAGGACTTCCAGGATCTGACCGGCCAGGTGATCAAGAAGATCACGGACGTCGTGTATCTGATCGAACAGCAATTGCTGGGCGTGCTGCTCGAGAACATCGCGCCCGAGCGGCGCGAGCAGTTCGCGGCGTCGGCGGCGGCGCTGATGTCGTCGGCGGCGGCGGGGAGCGGCAGCCCGGAAAGCCTGCTCAACGGGCCGCAGATCAATCCCGAAGGCCGCAGCGACGTCGTGCAGGATCAGTCGCAGGTGGACGATCTGCTCGCCAGTCTCGGCTTCTGACGTCTATCGCAACAAAGCGTCATTTCGACGTACTCAGTGTGGCAGAACGACGCGAAGCGCATACCATTGCGCTTCGCGTTTTTTCTTGTGTGCGCTTGCGAACGTTAGGACTATTCCTCGTGGCTGGCATACTAGACGGTGTTCGCGCCGCACAAGCGGCGCAAGAAATGAGTGACGCATCGGTCATTCAATCGTCAGGAGCCGGCCGGGAGCGAGAGCGCGTGGGCGGCCGACAACCGATAGGAGGCCCAGTGAAGGCACCGAAGCAATCCCGTCATGGGCATCTGGTAAGCGCGCTGGCGATCGTCGCCGGCGCGTTGAGCGTGTGCGCCGCGGCGCCCGCCTACGCCGTGCTCGGCGGCGAGCCGATGAGCGCGCCGCAGGGCGCTACGTCCGCCAAGGCCGTCGTGCGCGCGGCCGTCGCGAGCGGTGCGTCGAACGCATCGGCGGCATCGTCATCGAACTTTACGGTTCGCTCGACGACACTCGCGAGCGGCACCGTCATCAACGAATATCTGTCTGCGGAAGGCGTCGTGTTCGGGATCGCGTGGCACGGGCCGCGCGTGCCGGATCTCGCGAGCCTGCTCGGCAGCTACTTCCCGCAATATCAGCAGGGCCTGAAGGCGCAGCGCGCCGCGCGCGGCGGGCGCGGGCCCGTGAGCGTGCAGGATTCGGGGCTCGTCGTCGAATCGGGCGGCCATATGGGCGCGTTCGCGGGCAGCGCGTATCTGCCGCAATCGTTGCCGGCCGGCGTGTCCGCCAGCGATATCCAGTAAGCGACGGGAGACTCCAGTATGCAGCGAACGACACTCGGCCTTCCCGCCTCCTCCATCCGACGCGGCGGCTTCGCCCGCTGGCTCGGCGTGCTCTGTCTGTCCGTCATGCTCGCGGCCTGCGGCGGCGGCGGCGATGACAGCTCCAGTTCCAGCAGCGGCGGCGGTTCGTCGGGCGGCGGCAGTGGTGGATCAGGCGGCGGCAGCTCGGGCACCAGCACGGCCAATTTGCAGCCGATCGCGGCCAACGGCACGAACGCTGTGCCGATCAACGTCAACACCGGCGTCGCGGGCTTCGTCAACATTCCGAACGTGTCCGTGACGGTGTGCGCGCCGGGTTCGTCGGTGTGTCAGACCATCGACAACATCCAGGTCGATACGGCGTCCTTCGGCCTGCGCATTCTCGGCTCGGCGGCGCAGTCGGTGCTCGGCAGCCTGCCCGTCACGCGCGCGTCCAACGGCGGCCAGCTCGCCGAGTGCGCGGGTTTCGCGGACGGCTACACGTGGGGCACCGTGCGCACAGCCGACGTGAAGATGGGCACGGAACTGGCGTCGGGCGTGCCGATCCAGATCATCGGCGATCTGGATGCATCGGCGGCGCCGACCGGCTCCAACGGATGCCCGTCCGGCAACGACGAAAACACCGTCGGCGATATCGGCGCGAACGGCATTCTCGGCATCGGCCCGCAGACCTACGATTGCGGCTCGGGCTGCGTGAGCACGTCGCTCAACGCGATGTACTTCGCGTGCACGAACGGCGCGAACTGCACGGGCGTCGCGGCGCCGCTCGCGCAGCAGGTCATCAATCCGGTCACGAAGTTCGCGGTCGACAACAACGGCGTGATCGTGCAATTGCCGCCGGTTCCCGATAACGGCGCGGCCACCGCGACCGGCGTGCTGATATTCGGTATCGGCACGCAGAGCAACAACGCGATCAGCGGCGTGACGAAGTACGGCACCGACCCCTACGGCGATCTGACCGGCACATACAAGGGGCAGACGTACAAGACGTTCTTCGATTCCGGATCGAACGGCAACTTCTTCCAGGATAGCTTCCCGCTGTGCTCGAGTTCGAGCGCGTTCTATTGCCCGAGCTCGGAGCAGTCGCTGTCGACGACGATCAAGGGCACCGAAGGCAACAGCGCAACCGTGCCGTTCCAGCTCGTCAGCGCCCGCACGCTGACGCAGGGCGGCGGCAAGTTCGCATTCAACAGCCTCGGCGGCCAGCTCGGCATGTCCAACTTCTTCGACTTCGGCCTGCCGTTCTTCTACGGACGACACGTCTATGTCGGATTCGAGTTGCCGAACAGCTCGGCGTATGTGGCCTTCTGACGCACTGTTCTGACCGGAGACGCTTCCGGTCGGGCGGTCTGCAAAGTGAAACCGGCTGCGTTTTTGGCGCAGCCGGTTTTTTTGTCACTCGCCCGCGCGCGGTTTGCGCGGTGCGCGCTCGGCGAGCGCGTCGTAGAGCCAGCGCGGCAGCGCGTGCATCAGCATGCCCGCCACGCGCATCTGCCACGGAAACGTCGCGTAGCGGACCTTGCGTGCGATGGCGTCGGCGGCTTTCGTGGCGAAGCGGTCGGCGTCCATCAGAAAGGGCATCCGATACGGATTGTGCGCGGTCATCTCCGAGCGCACGTAGCCCGGCGCGATCGTGACGACGGCGACGCCGAGCGGCCGCATCTCGACGCGCAACGCTTCCAGATACTTCGCCGCCGCCGCTTTCGACGCGCTGTATGCACCGCCGCCCGGCAAGCCGCGCACGCCCGCGACGCTCGCAATGCCGACGAGCGTGCCGCGCCGCGCCGCAGTCATCGACGCGACGAAGGGCTCGAACGTCGCGACCATGCCGAAGTAGTTCACGTCCATCACGGTGCGGAAGGTGTCGAGATCGCCGTGGCCCGTCAGCGCGCCGCGGCTCATGCCCGCGTTCGCGATGACGATGTCCGCCGGGCCATGCTCCGCGATGAAGCGGCGCCCGGCATCGGCGAGCGCGTCGGCGTCGCGGACATCGGCGGGATAGATCGAAATGACGCTTTGAGGATGGCGGGCCGCGAAGGCGGCGAGGGAATCGGCGCGGCGGGCGACGAGGCCGAGCACGGCCCCGCGCTTCACATATTCCTCGGCCAGTGCGAGGCCGATGCCGCTCGATGCGCCGGTGATGAAGACCTTCAGGCGAACTGCAGTCATGCCGGCGCGGGAGAGTTTTAAAGCTTCTTGTCGCGGACTTGCTGGACGAGGAAGTCCATCACCTGCGTCGTGCCCGGCAGGCTGTTGGTCATCGCCGGGCCGGTTTCGTACTTGCCCTGCACGACGATCGTCGGGACGCCGTCGATCTTGTAGTCCTGCAGGAGCTTGGCGTCGCGCTGGACGGCGCTTTGCGTGGAGAACGAGTTATAGGCGTCCATGTACTTCTTCGGATCGACGCCCTGCGTCTTGAGGAAATCCGCCTGCGCCTGCGGCGTCAGCAGATAGTTCTTCTTCACGTGGATCTCGTTGAACACGGCCGGCGTGACCTTGTCGGCGATGCCGAGCGCGTCGAGCGCGTGATACATCTTCGAATGGGGAATGAAGTCGTCCCGGAACGCCACCGGCACGCGCTTGAACACGACGTCCGGCCCTTGCTTCTTCGCCCATGCCTCGAGGTACGGCTCGAACTCGTTGCAGTGCGGGCAGCCATACCAGAAGAACTCGATGACTTCGACCTTGCCCGCGGGCGCGGCGATCGGCTGAGCCGCCTGCAGCACGGTGTAGTCCTTGCCGGCGGCGGGCGCGGCCATCGCCGAACTCGCGACGCTCATCGAAGCGGCTGCGATGCCGAGGGAAAGAGCCAACGCGCTAAACAGTTTTTTCATGATTGGAAAGAGAAGCAATGGATACGCGACGGAACAAAAGCAGGTCCGTAAGTGGGACACACGACGCTTAAGCCACGCTTAAACGCCGTGCCGGCATGTCGACTTCGTTGCTGCGTTATTGCTTGGAGAAACGGATCACGGCCGTATCGACACCCGCATCGGACAGACGCTGGCGCGCCGTGTTCATGTCCTCGAACTTCGCGAACGGCCCGATGCGCACACGATAGTACGTCACGCCGCCCGCATCGCGCTGCGTGACCTTCGATTCGAAGCCCTGGAAGCCGAGACGCGCGCGCTGCTGTTCGGCATCCGCTTGCGTCTTGTACGCGCCCACTTGCAGGAAGTAGCCGGTATTGGGCTCGCCGGGCGCGGGCGGCGTGGTCTTCGCCGTCGTGGGCGCCGAGCCGCCCTTCGGCGGCGTGGCGTTGGCGTTGCTGGTGGCGTTCGGCGCGGTCTCGGGCTTCTTAGCGGGCGTCGTGCTCGCGGTCTTCGGCGCGGATGCCGTCCCGCCCGACGGCGGCACTTCGACGATCTGCGGCTCGTCGAGCACGCCCGACGACTGCGTCTGATTGTTGGTCTGACCCGGCGCGGTGTTCGGCGGCGTGGGCTGCGCGGCTTGCGGCACGGCCTGACCCGGCGTCTTGCCCTGCAGCGGACGGTTTGGATCGTACGGCTGCGCGGCGGCGGGCGCGGAGTTGGCCTCCGACGGCGGCGGCGCGACCTTCGCCACGAACGGCGTGGGCGCGCGCGTGATGTACAGCGCGACGATCACGGCGATCGCGAGGCCGACGATCAGGCCCAGCACGATGCCGATAAACGTTCCCCCGGTTTGCTTCGACTGCTTCGATGTGCGGCGTGGTTTTGCCATCGTATGAATCACCTGCGAGAAAGTCTTCTGGTTGGGCGACGATTATAGCCGTGGGGCAAGGCACACCCGCGCCATGCTCCCGTCCGCGCACGCCGGAATAATCCGATTTGCGTGCGCGTCCGGCGAGAGGCAACGGGCGATTACATCTTTTGAGGAGCGGATACGCCGATGGTCGCGAGACCGTTTTCGAGAACCTGGCGCGTCGCCGCGAGCAGCGCGATGCGGGCCGTGCGCTCTTTCTCATCGTCCACGAGCACGCGCTCCGCATTGTAGAACGAGTGAAATTCGCCAGCGAGATCGCGCAGATAGAACGCGACCGCGTGCGGCGCGAGTTCGTGGGCCGCGTGCGAAAGCATCTCGGGGTATTCGGCGAGCTTGTTGAGCAGCGCCATCGCGCGGTCGCTCGACAACGGCGAGAGATCGGCCTGCGCTGCCTTCGACAGATCGCCGCCGTAACGTTCCTTCCAGTCGTTGAGAATCGTGCAGATGCGCGCGTGCGCGTACTGCACGTAGTAGACCGGATTCTCGTCGTTCTGCTTGAGCGCGAGGTCGATGTCGAATACGAATTCGGTATCCGCCTTGCGCGAGATGAGGAAGAAGCGCACCGCGTCGCGGCCGCGGCGGATGGTGTCTTCGTCGATCTGATCGGGCGCGGTTTCGTGACCCGGCGCGAGGCCGCCCGACCATTCGATCAGATCGCGCACCGTGACGTAACTGCCCGCGCGCTTCGAGATTTTCACTTCCTGGCCGTCGCGCATGACGGTGACCATCTTGTGCAGCACGTAGTCGGGATAGCCTTTCGGAATGCCGACGCCGAGACCTTGCAGGCCGGCGCGCACGCGCGCGATCGTGCCGTGATGGTCCGAGCCCTGGATGTTGATGACCTTCGTGTAGCCGCGCTCCCACTTGGTCACGTGATACGCGACGTCGGGCACGAAGTACGTGTAGGCGCCGTCGGACTTCTTCATGACGCGGTCCTTGTCGTCGCCGTCGTCGGTGGTGCGCAGCCACAGCGCGCCGTCCTGCTCGTAGGTCTTGCCGGCATCGACGAGCGCCGCGACCGTCTTCTCGACGCGACCTTCCTTGTACAGCGCAGACTCCAGATAGAACTGGTCGAACTTCACGCCGAACGCGGTCAGATCCATGTCCTGTTCGTGACGCAGATACGTGACCGCGAAATGACGGATGGCTTCGAGATCTTCAACGTCGCCCGTGCCCTTGACCGGCTCGCCGTCCTTCGCCGCGACGGTTTCGCCCGCCATGTAATCGCGCGCGATATCCGCGATGTACTCGCCGTTGTACGCGGCATCCGGCCAGCCCGGCTCGTTCGGCCTGAGGCCGCGCGCGCGGGCCTGCGTCGAAATTGCGAGGTTGTTGATCTGCACGCCGGCGTCGTTGTAGTAGAACTCGCGGTGCACGTCGTAGCCCTGCGTTTCGAGCAGGTTCGAGAGCGCATCGCCGAGCGCGGCCTGACGGCCGTGGCCGACGTGCAGCGGACCCGTCGGATTCGCCGACACGAACTCGACGAGCACGTGTCTGCCTGCCTCACGCGTCGAGCGGCCGAAGGCGGCGCCTTCGCTCAGCACGGCCGGGATCGCTGCTTGCTTCGCGGTCGCGGCAAGACGCAGATTGATGAAGCCGGGACCCGCCACTTCGGCGCCCTCGACGAGACCCTGCGCCGCCGGAAGGCCGAGCACCGCATCGACGATCTGCTGCGCAAGCTGGCGCGGATTCGCGCGCAGCGGCTTGGCGAGCTGCATCGCGACATTCGATGCGACATCGCCGTGCGCCGCGACTTTCGGCCGTTCGAGGACGATCGCGGGCGCGACGAAAGCGGCTTCGCCTGCCGCCAGAGTGGCTTGCGCGACCTGCTTGACCGCGTCGGTGAGGAGCGTTTCGAGAGTGTGTTTATGTGCGGGCAGCATGCTGAATGTGATCCAGTGGAGCGAGGGCTGACGGGGCGCTGATCGGCGTCTGCCCCGACTCGGACGGCGGCTTCGCGAAGCGTCGGCCCCGGTATGCGGTGTTGGCAGCCGAACAGAATCGACTACCACATGAAGTGGGGATTTTAGCAGGTGCTAATATGTCGAATCAGGGTGTCGTCATGTTGTCAGGGAGACCGGCTCGTCTGCGTGTTTCGTTAGCAAACCGCCTAAGACCTAACTCAAACAAAAGGACCATGCCATGCTCATCACATTCAAAAGCCCGGCCTCACCGGATGTCATCATGCTGGAGAACCTTGCGGAATACTTGCTCGGCATCATCGGCAAGCAGTTGACCGAACGGGGCGTCATCACGCACGAAGATATTCCGGCGGCCATCCAGAAACTCGAAGCGGCCGTTGCCACCGACAAGAAAGAGCGCGCGGAGCACGAGGGCCATTTTCACGAAGGCGAGGAAGGTCATGTGCCGCACGAGCATCCGGTCGGACTCGCGCAGCGCGCGTTTCCGTTCATCGACATGCTGCGGCTCGCGCAGAAGGACAACAAGGATATTCTCTGGGGCGTCTGAGCGTCGCGTGCATCAAACGCTGCCATGAATGAAAAAAAACCCGCATCGGCGACGATGCGGGTTTTTTTCTTCCGATGAAACCGTCTTACTGCGATTGACCGCCCATCGAAGATTTCGGCGCGGGCGCCTTCTTGGGCTTCTTGGGCTTCTTCTTGTGCTCGGTCTGCGGCGGCGAGTACGACGACGCAGTGGTGCTGCTGGCCGGCTGCGCGATCGCTGCCGAGCTTGCGGCGAGAACGGCGGCTGCGATCGCAACGCTTACGGCGGACGTCAGCTTCTTCATGCGACTTATCTCCGTGACGAAAAATGCGTGTCCGTCGTCGTGACGGCGCATCGCAGGAGCAAGTCTACGAAAACTAAAAAATTCCCGCCGATTACGCGGCGCTTTTTTTCGCCATCACGCGCCGCGTATGTTTTTTTCCAACGCTCTCGCGAAAGCCCTACTACCGCCGCATTTTTTTAGCGCTGCGGCGCGAGCGCGCGTTCGGCATCCTTGACGGACATCGCCATGCGTTCGGCGTAGCTCGCGAGCTGATCGTCGCCGATCTTGCCGACCGAGAAGTACGTGCTGTCCGGATGCGCGAGATAGAAGCCCGAGACGCTCGCGGCCGGCAGCATCGCGAGGGATTCGGTGACGCTCATGCCGAGCTCGTCTGCCTGAAGCACTTCGAACATATCGCGCTTCACGAGGTGATCCGGGCATGCCGGATAACCGGGCGCGGGACGAATGCCGGCGTACTTTTCCGCGATCAGCGCGTCGTTGTCGAGTGTTTCGTTCTGCGCATAGCCCCACAGTTCGCGGCGCACGCGCGCGTGCAGCGCTTCGGCGAACGCTTCCGCGAAACGGTCGGCCAGTGCCTTGAGCATGATCGCGCTGTAGTCGTCGTGATCGGCCTCGAACTGTCGTTCCTTTTTGTCGACGCCGAGGCCCGCCGTCACCGCGAAGATGCCGATATAGTCCTTCACGCCCGAATCCTTCGGCGCGATGAAATCGGCGAGCGAGCGGTTCGGGCGCATCACGCCATCGACCACCGGACGCACGCTCTGCTGACGCAGATTGCGCCATGACATTGCGACCTGCGAGCGCGATTCATCCGTGTAGATCTCGATGTCGTCGTCGTTCACGGTGTTCGCGGGCAGCAGCATGACGACGCCATTGGCCGTCAGCCAGCGGCCCTGAATCAGTCGCGCGAGCATCGACTTGCCGTCCGAGAACACGCGCCGCGCCGATTCGCCGACGATCTCGTCGTTGAGAATCGCGGGATAGGGGCCCGCGAGATCCCACGTCTGGAAGAACGGAGCCCAGTCGATGTAGTTGGCCAGATCGGCGAGGTCATAGTTCTTGAACACGCGCCGCCCGATGAAGGTCGGCTTCTTCGGCGTGTACGCGCTCCAGTCGATCTTCGTCTTGTTGGCGCGCGCTTGGTCGTAGGTGACCATCGGCTGCGCCTTGCGGTTCGCGTGCTGCGTGCGGATGCGGTCGTAGTCGCTTTTGAGTTCGTCGAGATACTTCGCGGCGCCTTCGTCCGACAGGAGGCTCGAAGCCACCGACACCGACCGCGACGCATCCGGCACGTAGACCACCGGCCCTTCATAGTGCGGCGCGATCTTGACGGCCGTATGCACGCGCGATGTCGTCGCGCCGCCGATGAGCAAGGGCGTCTGCTTGCCGCGGAAGTATTCGTCGCGCTGCATTTCGGAGGCGACGTAAGCCATTTCTTCGAGACTCGGCGTGATGAGCCCCGACAGCCCGATGATGTCCGCGCCTTCTTCCTTCGCTTTCTGAAGGATGGTCGCGCAGGGCACCATCACGCCCATGTTGACCACTTCGAAGTTGTTGCACTGGAGCACGACCGACACGATGTTCTTGCCGATGTCGTGCACATCGCCCTTCACGGTCGCGATGACGATCTTGCCCTTCGGACGCACGTCCGCGCCTGCATCGGCGAGGCGCTTTTTCTCTTCTTCGATGAACGGAATCAGATGCGCGACCGCTTGCTTCATCACGCGCGCCGACTTCACCACTTGCGGCAGGAACATCTTGCCCGCGCCGAACAGGTCGCCGACGATGTTCATGCCGTCCATCAGCGGCCCTTCGATCACGTTGATCGGACGGCCGCCTGCCTTCTCGATCTTCGCGCGCACTTCCTCGGTATCTTCGACGATGAAGTTCGTGATGCCGTGCACGAGCGCATGCGACAGACGCGCCTCGACCGGCTGATTGCGCCATTCGAGGTTCTCTTCCTTTTTCGCCGCGCCGGTCTTGAACTTGTCGGCGACTTCCAGCAGGCGGTCCGTGCCGTCTTCGCGGCGGTTGAGCACGACGTCTTCCACGCGCTCGCGCAGCTCGGCGTCGAGATCGGCGTACACGCCGAGCATGCCCGCGTTGACGATGCCCATGTCCATGCCAGCCTGGATCGCGTGATACAGGAACACCGTATGAATGGCCTCGCGCACGGGATCATTGCCGCGAAACGAGAACGACACGTTCGACACGCCGCCGCTTACCTTCGCGTGGGGCAGGTTCTGCTTGATCCAGCGCGTCGCGTTGATGAAATCGACCGCGTAGTTGTTGTGTTCTTCGATGCCCGTTGCGATCGCGAAGATGTTCGGGTCGAAGATGATGTCTTCCGGCTCGAAGCCGACTTCGTTCACGAGGATGTCGTAGGAGCGCTTGCAGATTTCGGTCTTGCGCTGGAACGTGTCTGCCTGACCCTTTTCGTCGAACGCCATCACGACCGACGCCGCGCCGTATCGGCGGATCAGCTTCGCGTGATGTTTGAACGCGTCAACGCCCTCCTTCAGCGAGATGGAGTTGACGATCGCCTTGCCTTGCACGCACTTCAGGCCCGCTTCGATCACGTCCCACTTCGACGAGTCGATCATGATCGGCACGCGCGCGATATCCGGCTCCGACGCGATCAGATTCAGAAAGCGCACCATCGCTGCTTTCGAATCGAGCATGGCTTCGTCCATGTTGATATCGATGACCTGCGCGCCGTTTTCGACCTGCTGCCGCGCGACGGCGAGCGCTTCGTCGAACTGGCCGTTCAGGATCATGCGCGCGAACGCCTTCGAGCCGGTCACGTTCGTGCGCTCGCCGACGTTGATGAAAAGCGAGCCGTCGTTGACGTTGAACGGCTCGAGGCCGGAGAGGCGCATGGTGTGATCGGTCATGTCTGTTATCTCTTGTTCGATGTCAGGCGCGCTTGTTACGCAACCTCGCGATATTGCGACGGAAAGGCGCGCGGCTTCACTTCCGCGAGCGCCTTCGCGATTTCGGCGATATGCTCCGGCGTCGTGCCGCAGCAGCCGCCCGCGATATTCACGAGGCCCGCCGTCGCAAATTCCTTCAGCAATCCCGAAGTCACGTCGGGCGTTTCGTCGAAGCCGGTGTCGCTCATCGGATTCGGCAGACCGGCGTTCGGATAGCAGGACACGTAGGTGTCGCACAGCTTCGACAGCTCTGCGATGTACGGCCGCATCAGCGCCGCGCCCAGTGCGCAGTTCAGGCCAAAGGTCAGCGGCTTCGCGTGACGCAGCGAGTTCCAGAACGCTTCCACCGTCTGGCCCGACAGAATGCGGCCGGAGGCATCGGTGACCGTGCCCGAGATCATGATCGGCACCAGTTCGCCCGTGTCGTCGAACAGTTGGTCGAGCGCGAACAGCGCCGCTTTCGCATTTAACGTATCGAAGATCGTCTCGACGAGAAACAGATCGCAGCCCGCATCGAGCAGCGCCTTGGCCTGTTCGTAGTACGTGTCGCGCAGTTCGTCGAAGGTCACGTTGCGTGCGCCCGGATCGTTGACGTCGGGCGAGATGCTCGCGGTCTTCGGCGTCGGTCCGATCGCGCCCGCGACGAAACGCGGTTTGTCCGGCGTCGAATACTTTTCGCACGCTTCGCGCGCGACCTTTGCGGACTCGATGTTCATCTCGGCGGCGAGGTCTTCCATGCCGTAATCGGACTGGGCTACGCGCGTGGCGCCGAACGTGTTCGTCTCGATGATGTCCGCGCCCGCCGCGAGGTATTGCTCGTGAATCTCGCGGATGATCTGCGGCTGCGTGATCGACAGCAACTCGTTGTTGCCCTTGATGTCGCGGCCATAGTCCTTGAAGCGCTCGCCGCGATACGCGGCTTCGTCGAGCTTGTAGCGCTGGATCATCGTGCCCATCGCGCCGTCGAGAATCAGGATGCGCTTTTGCAGCAGCGCGGGCAGCGCGGCGCCGCGCGTGTAGGCCCGCGCGGGGGCTTTCGGAAGGGCGTTCTGGGTCATGACGGACGAGGCCTGCACCAAATGTGAAATAGCCTGACATTGTAGCCGCAGCGCGGAGCCGTCGCTTTCAGGACGGGCCTGGCGGACAGGAACTTGTCGCGTAAAAAAACCCCGCCGGTTGCGGGGCGGGGTCTTTGGGAAACGGCGAGTGTCGCCTTCAGCCGCGAGTCCGGGCGGCGGCGGGCGCGGACGGCGGCGAGCCGGCCGCGCGCGTGCATGCATCAGTGGAGCACGACGGGTTGGGTCATCAGAATATCGAACTGACCGAGGAATTCATCGACATCTTCGAGCGACGGCTCGTCTGCGATCAGTTGCTGCACGTGCTCGCGAAACTTCGCGGCGAGCGCGCCGTCGATGAAAATTTCCCGTTGCGTGTTCTTGTCGACGATCTCGTAGCCGCCCGCCTTCATGGCGAGATGGTTGTCCTGCGGCGGAAATTCGACGACGCAATAGTTGGGGCTGTTGTAGATCATTTGCATGGCGACACTCCTTATTCCTTGTTTGCTCCGTGGCAATCCTGACGCTTAGTTGGAGCGATTGGGTTGGAATTCAAGGGGTGGCCTCGACGTAATGCCAGTGGTATCGAGGCTTTCTCTGCAACAAAAACAGGCTAAATCAGGTGGAACCGCGTAAGAAATCTCCCAAAAGCGCGGAAAAGCGCTGCGATTCCTCCACCGGTGACAAATGAGCGGCATTGAGTAATTCGAATCGCGCGCCCGGCACTACGTCTGCAACAACCTTTGAGGCAGCATGCGGCGTGCCAACATCGTGCTGACCCGCGACGACGAGTGTGCGCTTCGTCACAGTGGGCAGTTTGTCGCGCGCATCGAAACGGCTGACCGCTTCCGCGGCGCGCGCAAAGCCCTCTGCGGGCGTGTTCGAGATGGTATCGGCGATCTGCTCGACCACTTCGGGATGCGCCTTACGGAAGTCCGGCGTGAGCCATCGCTCGAGCGTTGTGTCCACGATACTCGCAGTCCCGTTTTCGCGCACGGAAGCTGCCCGTTGCGCGAAGGTCGGGCGCGCGTCCTCAGGAATAAAGGCCGGCGCGCCGACGACCGTCAGAGTCTCCACTTTGTCCGCATGGTTGATCGCGAGCTTCTGCGCGACCATGCCGCCGATCGACAGCCCGACCACATGCGCCGACGGCGCGCCGAGCTTGTCGAGCAGCGTCGCGAGATCGTCGGCGAGATCGTCGATCGTGAAGGCGTCGGGCGAGACGGCCGTTTCGCCGTGGCCGCGCAGGTCGTAGCGCAGCACGTTGAAGCCGTGCCGGAAGTAGCCGGCCATCTGGTCCCACACCGAGAGATCGCCGGCCAGTTGATGGATGAAGACGAGCCAGGGACCGCCGCCTTCGTTGTCTAGAACATAGCGTGTATCGATGCGATTGATCGTCAACTGCATGTCGGCTCCGTAAAGAATGCGGTTTGCGATGCTGTTTCCGATTGACTGCACGCGATGCCGCGCGTCGCTGTCCCGAGTGTCACGAAGTGTGACGGTGGCGTTACGGTTTGTCCGCATCGGGCGTTGCGGGCGCGGCTGGCGCGGATTCCTCAGACGCAGCTTGCGTGCCCGGTGTGACATCCTGTGTCGCCGACGGCGGCGGTGCGGTGGTGAGCTTGCCGGCCCAGAGCAGTTCGACCTGCATTCCGTTCGGCTCGGTTTGCAGAATCCGCACGGGCAGCCAGCCGATGGACGGCGCGAGCCAGATGTCGAGCCTGCGGCGATCGCCCTCCTTGCGCGGCAGGCGCGTGAAATGGCGCGCCGACGTGAAGCCGCCGCGCGCCTGCACGGTTTCGTCGCCGACGGTTTCGATCGGCCAGATTTCGTTGCTGTCGTTGTCCGCGACGCTGAATTGACGCGTGACGCCCGGCTTGTACTTGTCCGGCGCGCCGCGCACGAGGCTCGCGAGCTGCATGACGACGCTGAAGCGGTCCTGCGCGCCGTCGGCGAGCGGCTGGCTTTGCGGCGTCTTCGTGTAGACGATCTGCTTCGTGTCGCGGTTGAAGACGGCGACATCGGCGGCGCGGCGGCCGCGCTGCTCGGAATACTGCTCCGGCGCGATGCCGAATCCGTCGATATGGCCCTTGCTCGAATACACGAACGGACCGACGAAAGGGATGGGAATCGAGACGACCATCTCGTAGCGCTGACCGTCGTTGATCCAGTGGATCGTGCCGGTCTGGTTCATCATGCCGTTGACGAGCGTGTCGTAACGTAACTCGCCCGTGGGCGGAACACTGAACTTGTCGCCCGATGCGACGGCGGCTTGCGACGCGGGCGCTGGCGCAGCGGCAGGGCTCGACGCGGGCGCTGCCGCCGGCGCGGAGGCCGCCACGCCCGACGCAGCGGCGGGCGCATCCGGCTGTGACGTCGCGGCGCTCAGCACCGGCGCGGGCGCGGCGGGTTTTGGCGGCGCGGGTGCGGGCACGGGCATCGGTGCGGCCGGTGTCGGCGGCGCGGGTGCGGGCGCGGGCGGCTGCGGCGCGGGCGGGGCGATCGGCTTCGGCGTCAGCAATTCCACCTGCACGGGCGGCGTCTCCGGCGGCGCGTTGGTCGGCTGGCGATTGTGTTCGAGCCACCGCATGGCGCTCAAGTGCAGGCACGTGACGATCAGCACGGCCAGCGCCCAGCGCGCCCAACGGCGCGGCGTGGCGGATTCGGAGGCGGCGTCGGGCGGCTCGCCCGACGCGGGGTGAGATCGGCGGAATTGAAACAGTGACATCGTGCTGGGGGAGAAAGAAGCGCGTGGCGGGGAGGCGAAACGCGTAAGACACGCGCGATGGAAACGATGTTCCTCGCCCACGTCGACGAACGCGCTCAGCGCTCGCCCGCTTTATACCCCAATTCATACGACAGCTCGCGCGCGCACTCGCGCAACGCGGAATCGATTTCGCCGCCCCAGCGCGTATCGAACGTGCCTTCGTGCCCGAGCGCGATGAGGCCGAGCGCGAGTTCGCCGGTCGAATCGAACACCGGCGTGCAGAATGCATGGATCGTCGGCAGCAGCATGCCTTCGACGCGCGCCGCGCCGTGCTCGCGCACTTCGGCGAAGTGCGGCTCGACATCGGCCAGGGTTCGCTTCATCGCGACGAGTTCGCGCTCCAGCATCGGCTGCGTCTTGCTGCGCGGCAGATACGCGGCGAACAGCAGGCCGGTCGCGGACGTGAGCAGCGGCATCACGTCGCCCAGTTTGAGCGACGCCTTCGCCGGATGGCTCGACTCCATCCAGTGCACGACGGTCGGCCCCTGATTGCCCCAAACCGCGATGCCGACCGTCTGATCCAGCCGGTCGCGCATCTGCGCGAGCGCGATGCGCGCGAGCCTCACGCCATCGACGCGCGCAAGCCGCGCGAGACCCATCTGCAACGCGAAGCCGCCGAGTTCATAGCGCCCGGAAACCGGGTCCTGCGATGCAACCCCGAGCCGCAGGAAACTCACGAGATAACGATGCGCCTTCGCCGGACTCATGCCCGCGCGCTGCGCGAGGTCGCGCAGCATCATCGCGCGCGGCTCATTGGTGAGCACGTCGAGCAGCCGGAAGCCGACTTCGATCGATTGAATGCCGGAGCGGGTTTTTTCCTCGGCGGCGTCGTTGGCGTCGAGGTTGTCTTCGTCGTCGGAAGCAGCGGATGGGATCGATTGCATGAAGCGCGAAAAGCACAGCCAAGGGATTCACCATCGTAAAATAGATTTCCCTTAACGTCATCTCAAGCTATGAAACTTGCCACGCTGAAGGACGGCACGCGCGACGGCCAGCTCGTCGTCGTATCGCGCGATCTGCGCACGGCGGCCATCGCCGATGGAATCGTCTCGACGCTGCAACGCGCGCTCGACGACTGGATCTTCTACGCGCCGCAACTCATGGAAGTCTACGAGGCGCTGAATGCCGGCCGCGCGCGCAATACCTTCCCGTTCGATCCGAAATCCTGCATGGCGCCGCTGCCGCGCGCGTTTCAGTGGGCCGACGGCTCGTCGTATGTGAATCACGTCGAACTCGTGCGAAAGGCGCGCAAAGCGGAAATGCCGCCCGAATTCTGGACCGACCCGCTGATGTACCAGGGCGGCAGCGACGACTTCATCGGTCCGACGGACGACATCGTGTGCGCGACGGAATCGTATGGCATCGACTTCGAAGCGGAAGTCGCGGTGATCACATCCGATGTCCACATGGCCGCGATGCCCGACGAAGCGCTGCGCAGCGTGCGTCTCCTGATGCTCGTGAACGACGTGTCGCTGCGCAATCTCATTCCCGCCGAGCTCGCGAAGGGCTTCGGCTTCTTCCAGAGCAAGCCCGCGACGGCGTTCTCGCCTGTCGCCGTCACGCCCGATGAACTCGGCGACGCGTGGCGCGAAGGGCGCGTGCATCGCCCGATGATCGTGCACTGGAACGGCAAGAAGGTCGGCCAGCCGGATTGCGGCACGGACATGGTGTTCCACTTCGGGCAACTGATCGCGCACGCGGCGAAGACGCGCAATCTGCGCGCGGGCTCGATCGTCGGTTCGGGCACGATCTCCAATAAGGACGCGAAGCGCGGCTACTGCTGCATCGCTGAGAAGCGCTGTCTGGAAACCATCGAGCACGGCGCGCCGCAGACGGAGTTCATGAAGTTCGGCGACGGCGTGAAGATCGAGATGTTCGACGAAGACGGCAAGTCGATCTTCGGCGCGATCGATCAGGCGGTCGTTCAACCGGAGCATTGAACGGGTTTAGCCCGATGCGGCGTGCGCAAGCCTCGCCTTACACTTTGCCGGGCTGCGTTCGCGCAGCAATAAAACGATCAAAAAAAGGAGACTTCGATGGCGGCAGGCAAGTGGACATTCCTGGCGGGCGCGGCGTTCGCGCTCGCCGCGACGACGGCGGCATTCGCGCAGACGGCGCAGCACGTGAAGATCGGCCTCGTGCTCTCGCTGACGGGACCGGCCGCGTCGCTCGGCATTCCCGCGCGCGACACCGTCGCGCTCCTGCCGAAGGAAATGGGCGGCAAGCCGGTCGATTACATCGTGCTCGACGATGCATCCGACACCACGCAGGCCGTGCAAACCACGAAGAAGCTCATCAGCGAAGATCAGGTCGATGCGATCATCGGCTCGTCGATCACGCCGAACTCGCTCGCGATGATCGATGTCGTAGCGCAAGGGCAAACGCCGATGATCTCGCTCGCGTCGTCGTCGAAGATCATCGAGCCGGTCGACGACAAGCGCCGCTGGGTCTTCAAGACGCCGCAAACCGATGCGATGATGGCCTCCGCCATCGCCGAGCACGCCAGCAATCACGGGGTGAAGACGCTCGCGTATATCGGTCAGGCGGACGCGCTCGGCGAGACCTTCTACGCCGAAGTCGCGAAATTCGCGCAGTTGCACAAGATCGAAGTGGTCGCGAACGAGCGCTTCAATCGCACCGATCCGAGCGTGACCGGGCAGATTCTCAAGATTCTCGCGGCGAAGCCGGATGCGGTCGTCGTCGGCGCGGCCGGCACGCCTGCGGCGTTGCCGCCGAAGACGCTCGCGCAGCGCGGCTTCAAGGGCAAGGTGTATCACAATCACGGCGTGGGCAATCGCGACTTCCTGCGCGTGTGCGGCGCGGATTGCAACGGCACGTTCCTGCCCGCGAGCCCGGTGCTGGTCGCCGCGCAGTTGCCCGACGATCATCCGGCCAAACGTCTCGCGCTCGAATACATCAAACTGTATGAGGCGAAGCAGGGCGCGGGCACCGTATCCGCGTTCGGCTCGTATGCGTGGGACGCGGGCATGCTGCTCAATCGCGCGGTGCCCATCGCGCTGAAGGCGGGCGCGCCCGGCACGCCGGCGTTCCGCAGTGCGCTGCGCGACGCGCTCGAAGGCACGAAGAATTTTTCCGACACCAACGGGCAGGTCAACATGACGCCCAACGATCACATCGGCCTCGACCAGCGCGCGCGCGTGATGGTCGAGATCCGCGACGGCAAGTGGATTTACCAGCCGCGCTAACCTTTAGTGAACTGAACCATGAGCGATCTCTCTCTCTACGCGAGCTACAAGTCGCTGGAGTTGCGCCGCCATCCGCACGGCGTGCTCGAAGTGGTGATGCCCGGCGCGGGCGCGAACAAGAGCGGCCTGTCCACCGCCGACGCCAACATGCATCGCGAGCTCGCGGATATCTGGCGCGACATCGATCGCGATCCCGATACGCGCGTCGCGCTGATCCGCGGCGAAGGCAAGGGCTTTTCGGCGGGCGGCGATCTCGGCCTCGTCGAGGAGATGGCGAACGACTTCGACGTGCGCGCGCGGGTGTGGCGCGAGGCACGCGATCTCGTCTATAACGTGATCAACTGCGGCAAGCCGATCGTCTCCGCGATGCACGGTCCCGCAGTCGGCGCGGGTCTGGTCGCGGGCCTCCTCGCGGATATCTCGATCGCGTCGAAGTCGGCGCGCATCATCGACGGGCACACGCGGCTCGGCGTCGCGGCGGGCGATCACGCGGCGATCGTATGGCCGCTGCTGTGCGGCATGGCGAAGGCCAAGTACTATCTGCTGCTGTGCGAGCCAGTGAGCGGCGAGGAGGCGGAGCGCATCGGACTGGTGTCGCTCGCCGTCGAAGAGAACGAACTGATGCCGAAGGCGATCGAAGTGGCGAACCGTCTCGCACAAGGCTCGCAGACCGCGATCCGCTGGACCAAGTACGCGCTCAACAACTGGCTGCGCTCGGCGGGACCGACCTTCGATACGTCGCTCGCGCTGGAATTCATGGGCTTCGCGGGCCCGGACGTGCACGAAGGCATGCGCTCGTTGCGCGAGCGGCGCGCGCCGGATTTCCCGGGCGGCGCGCCGTTCTGAGCCGCGCGAATCTCACACGCAAGAAAACAAGGAGAGTCGAATGACCGATAACACTGGCGGTACGCCGCCCTACACGATTCCCGGTTTTCCCGGATTCGGCCAGGCCGACATGATGGGCAAGATGTGGGAACTGATGCGTCTGAATCCGTTCGCCGCCGCGATGCCGGGCGGCGGGCAGGGCATGGGTCCCTCACTCTCGATGATGTCCGACATGCTCGCTCCGCTCACCAACATCGAAGAACTCGACAAGCGCGTGACGGACATGCGCGCCGTCGAGCACTGGCTGAAGCTCAATCTCAACATGCTGCAATCGGCGATTCAGGCGCTCGAAGTGCAGCGCGCGACGCTCGCGACGCTGCGCGCGTTCGGCGCGTTTGCGCAGACGTCGGTCGAAAGCGCGCACAACGCCGCGACGGAGAACGCGAAAGTGGCGAGCGCGGGCTGGCCGATGAGCGGTGCGGCGAAGCCGGAAGCGCCGAAGCCGGCGGCGGCAGGCGTTGCGCCTGCGAGCGAGACATCGGCTGAAGGCGAGGAAGCCAGCGAGACGGCGTCCGCGCCGCCCGGTTTCGATCCGACCGGCTGGTGGAACGTGCTGCAATCGCAGTTCAATCAGCTTGCGCATCTCGCGATGCTTCAGCCTGGCATGACCGGCCAGTTCGACCCGACGGGCGCGGCAGGTCAGCCGGGTGCCGCCGCCGGTGAAAACAGCGCCGGACAGCCGGCGGACGGCGCGGAGGATAAACCCGACGCCGCCTCCGCGGCTGCGAAGAAAGCGCCGGCACGCAAGGCCGCGCCGCGCAAGAAACCCGTCTGACTTTCCTTCTTCAGGCGTTTTCGCCCTGAAACTGCGCTCGGCGGCGCGTCACGTTCCGCCGAGCCTGCCGACTTCCTTCGATGCGCCAAGCGTCATCGAACCGCGTCATTGTGCGTCCGCCAGTTCGACGAAACGCATCTCAGCACCGACGAACGTTGCAATTTTGTCTATGATGAAACATCGACGGCGCCCGAATTTGTCCACCTTCGGCGTCGGGCATGCAATCTGCATCAAGCGTGGTGTCTACGATTCAAATCAATCTGTCCATGACAAACTCATCAGAACAAGACTTCGATTCCGGGCCGCTTGCCGATGACCCGGAGACGCCTGAGCCCGCGCAGCGGGGCGCTGCGGCCTCGGGCGGGGCGGGAATCGGCATTGGCGCGATCGCTCAGGAAATTGGTCTGACGAAGGACACATTGCGCGTCTGGGAGCGTCGCTACGGTTTTCCTCAGCCCATGCGCACTGCGGGCGGCGAGCGGCTGTATCCGCAGGAACAGGTGACGAAGCTGCGGCTCGTCAAGCGTTTGCTCGACGCGGGGCATCGCCCGAGCAAGGTGCTCGCGCAACCGATCGACCTGTTGCAGCAACTGGCCGAAAGCTCCGGCGTCGGCCAGGATGCGCCGGACGCCGAACTCGATCACCTGATCTCGCTGTTGCGCAGGAGCGCGTACGAAGAGTTTCGCTTCGGCCTGCTGAAGCGCGCCACGCGCGACGGGCTCGAACGGTTCGTGCTCGATATCGCGGCGCCGCTGTCGGCGCGCGTCGGCAACGCGTGGGCGGCGGGCACCTTGCAGGTGTATCACGAACATTTGTTCAGCGAGGCGATCCAGGCGTCGATGCGCACGCTGATGCGGCCGCTTTCCGATGCCGTGCGCGGGCGCGGCGGCCGGCCGCGCGTGCTCCTCACGACGCTTTCCGGCGAAGGCCATGGCCTCGGTATCCTGATGGCCGAAGCGATGTTCACGCTCTCCGAATGCGAGTGCGTCCAGCTCGGGCTGCAGACGCCGCTGCACGATATCGTCGATGCCGTGGCTGCCCATGAGGTCGATGTCGTCGCGCTGTCGTTCACGGCGGTGCTGCCCGCGCAGGCCATCGCGAACGGGCTGACCGATCTGCGCAATCTGTTGCCGCCGCACGTGCGCATCTGGGTGGGCGGGAGCAGCCCGGCGCTGCGCCGCAAATTCAGCGACGGCATACAACTCGTCGGCGGTCTCACGCCGATCGACGAAACTGTCGCGGATTGGCGTCAATCGGCCGTGCTATGATCGATTGCGCTCGCTGCGGCGAGTATTGGCGCGCAAGTTCGCGGCGCATGCATATCGTGCATATCGCATGGCTGTCACGCGAGCAGGGCATACTGCGCGGCCGGCGCCGTATCGGCGGCGGTCACGGCGCCACTTGAACATACCTCAGGCACAGGTTTCGCTCCTCACCCACGGTAGAACAAGACGCAACACGCAACATTTGCACGGGGAGTGCAGTGTTTCAGCGGGACGCGAGGCCTTGTCGCCGCGCCCTATTTGCGCGCTCGTTGTCGCTTTTCGTCTTTGGCCGACCGAATCCCGCGTAAAATTGAAAGCTTGGCTGCTTGCATGCAAGCATTTGCGTACGCGTCGGCCGAAAGTCAACACAGATATAACGTCGCATAAGTGGCATCAGGGGTGGACTATGAACACCATGCTTTATCCGGAACTTTATAAATCGCTGGAATCCGTCCGCTGGGATATGGAGAAGGATATCCCGTGGGACAAATTCGATGTTTCCCTGCTCACCGACGAGCAGGCCAAGACCATCAAGATGAACGCGATCACCGAATGGTCCGCTCTTCCCGCAACCGAAATGTTCCTGCGTGACAACCACCATGACAGCGATTTCTCCGCTTTCATGAGCGTGTGGTTCTTCGAGGAACAGAAGCATTCGCTCGTGCTGATGGAGTATCTGCGGCGCTTCAAGCCCGACATGGTGCCCACCGAAGAGGAACTGCACGCGGTGCGCTTCGAATTCGATCCCGCGCCGCCGCTGGAAACGCTGATGCTGCACTTCTGCGGCGAGATCCGTCTGAACCACTGGTATCGACGCGCGGCCGAGTGGCACACCGAACCGGTGATCAAGCACATCTACGAAACCATTTCGCGCGACGAAGCCCGCCACGGCGGCGCGTATCTGCGCTACATGAAGAAAGCGCTCACGAATGCAGGCGACACCGCGCGCGCGGCGTTCGCGAAGATCGGCGTGCTGATGGCGTCCGCGCGCCGCACGGAAAAACCGCTGCATCCGACCAACCTGCACGTGAATCAGGCGCTGTTTCCGCGCGACACCGTGCAGTCGCGCCTGCCCGATCCGGAATGGCTCGAGCGCTGGCTGGACGACCAGATCCGCTTCGACGACAGCTGGGAAAAGAAGGTCGTCGAGCGCATTCTGCACAACCTGTCGATTCTGTTCGAGCGTTCGTTTGCGACCGCGCAGGAATTGAACCGTTATCGCAAGGAAGTGACGCAACGTCTGCAAGCGGCGCCGGGCGGCGCGGCCGAGCAGCCGGCCTGAGGTTTCAGGACTCAGGCTTGCGACGATGAAGCGGCCCGCCGGGTAGAACCGGCGGGCCGCTTGCATTTCATCGCTGCCGATTCGCGTGCGAGGTGTCGTGGCACAATGCGCGCTTTCAGCACATCGCCACGAGCGCCGTCATGCCCGCTATTTTCGAACGCAAGATCATCACGCGCGAAGCGCTCGCCGCGCGCCGTCCCACGCTCGCTGGCCCGGTCGTCTTCACGAACGGCGTCTTCGACATTCTTCATCGCGGCCACGTGAGCTATCTCGCCGATGCGAAAGCGCTGGGCGCGACGCTCATCATCGGGGTGAACAGCGATGCGTCGGTGCGAACGCTCGGCAAGGGCGACGACCGGCCGATCAATCGCGAGGACGATCGCATGGCGCTGCTGGCGGCGCTGGAAAGCGTCGACTGGGTCGTGAAGTTCGAGGAATCGACACCGCTGCAACTGATCGAGGCCGTGCATCCCGATGTGCTGGTGAAGGGCGGCGACTACGACATGGACAAGCTCGCCGAATCGGCGCTCGTGCGCAGCTGGGGCGGCAAGGCGCTCGCCATCGCGTTCGAGCACGACCGGTCGACGACCGCGCTGCTCAGAAAGGTTCGCGCGCAGTCCTGACTGTTCTGCGCTGGCTTACTGCCCGAGCGGTGCAGTCTGCACGTTGGCGGCCGGCGCCGGTCCGCCGACGCGCGGCTGGTCGAATGATTCTTCGGGACGGAGCGGACGCGTTGCGAGCGCTTCCGGATGCACCTGCTGCAAGAGATGGTACGGCTCGCGTGCGCCCGCCGCGGGCAGCGGACCGAACATGCCGCGCATGACCGCGAACATCAGCAAGTTGGCGAGAATCAGGAGGGCGATCAGCCAGCGCAGCATTCCTGGGCTCCGTCGATCAGATAAGGGAATCAGGATGAATGGCGCGCTGTCGCGTCACGCGCGATGAGCGCGAGGCCGGACAGCACGAGGGAATCGTGTCGCGTATGCGGCACGTCGAGCGCGCCTGCGATTTCATGCGCGGCGCCGCCGCCGAGCACGAGCCGGACGTCGGCATGCAAGTCCGCTTTCAGATCGTGCCACGCGCGCTCGATCAGACTCGCCTGTGCGAGCAGGCATCCGGACGACAGCGCGGCGGCCGTGTCGGTGGCGAAGAGGCTGCGCGTCTGACTCAGCGCTTCGCGTGCGGATGCGGCGTCGAGCGTCGGCAGTTGCGCGGTGTGGCTGCCAAGCGATTCCATCATCAGCGACCAGCCCGGCGCGATTAAACCGCCGATGAAGACGCCGTCGGCGCGCAGCGCTTCGAGCGTCGTCGCGGTGCCGAAGGTTGCGACCAGCAGATGCTCGCCCGGATACGCCGCGCGCGCCGCGATCATGCCGGCCCAGCGATCGCTGCCGAGGCGCGTCGGATCGGCGTAGCTGTTGACCACGCCGCATTGTTCGGCGCGCGCGCGCACGACGGTGCGCGGCAACGATGGCCAGCGCGCGTCGATCAGCCGCTGGATACGGTTCTGCACCGGCATGCCCGCGACGTTCGAAATCCACGCGCTCGCCGGCACGGGCAAAGTGGACCAGTCGCCGAGCGCGGCGTCGTCGGCGGCGGTCGAGTGATGCGCGTGCTCGAATGCGCCGTTCGTCAGCGACGCGCCGTGAGCATCGACGAGCGACCACTTGATGCGGCTGTTGCCCGCGTCGATGAGCAGATACGGCGCTTCATCGCCGGACGTTTTCACGGGCGCTCCCTCGCGAGACGCAGCGTGAGTTCGCCTGTGGCGACGGCGCGCGGACCTTCGGGTGCGTCGATCAGCAACTGGCCGCTGTCATCGACGCCCGCAGCGATGCCGCGCGTTACTTCCATGCCTTGATCGATCAGCGCGACTTCGCGTCCCGCCCAGGCGTGTGCGTCGAGCCAGCGCTGGCGAAACGGCTTGAAGCCCTCTGCTTCGAAACGCGGCAGCGCGGCGTCGAGCGCGTTGAGGAGCGCGGCGAGCGCATCGGTGAGATTGGCGTCGGGCCACGCGCGCGCGAGCGCCGCCGGTGCGGCGCCGGGAGCGGACGACGCGGCCATCCGATTCGCGTCGTCGACCTGCGCGGCGAGTTGCTCAGCACCGTGCAGGTTTACGCCGATGCCGATCACGACCGCCGTCGCGTCCGGCGTGTTCCACGCGGTTTCGATGAGAATGCCGGCGAGCTTGCCGTCGTCGAGCAGGACATCGTTCGGCCATTTCAACGCCGGGCGCGCGGATGGCGCGAGCGGCAGACGCGCGAGCGCATCGAGCACGGCGGTGCCGATGGCGAGACTCAGACCCGACAGTCCTTCGATCGGCCGCTTCAGCACGCAGCCGACCGACATCAGCAGCGCATTGCCCGGTTCGGCGAGCCACGCGCGGCCGCGCCTTCCGCGCCCGGCGGTTTGCGAATACGCGATGCGGGCGACCGGCGCGGGCGTACCATCGCGCCGTGACGTGCGCAATTGCGCCATCAGATCAGCGTTCGTGGAACCCGTTTCATCGACGATGTCGATGGTCCAGTCGCGAACTGGACGCTCGGCGAGTGCCGCGAGCCGGGTGCGATCGATGCGCCAGGGCGCGTCGGGGGCGAAGGGGGAAGAGGTCATGGCGGGTATTGTAGCCGTGGGTCGGGCGTGCTACACCTGCCGGCGAGTCACACGATCGAGATCCGCAGCGTCTTGCCGCAGGCTGCTGCGTATCTGCGCAAGGCGTCGAGCGTCGGCGAGTGCCTCTTGCTGACGATCGACGCTTCGAGCCGGACAACGGCGGAAGGGGTCGTGCCCATGCGTTCGGCAATTTGCGCATACGTCAGTCCGGCGTCCGCGCGCGCCCGACGGAACGCGTTTTGCAGCTGGGCGAGGCCGTCGCTGTTCGGCAGCGAGCGATGCCCTAGTTCAAATTCGGATTGTGCTTGGGTCATTCAGTGATTTTTATTCGTTGGATACCGTAGGCGCGCGTGCAGTACATTCAGAACGGTGATGCGATCCGAAGCCTACGGGCGCGTGGCCGCCAGTCAACGAGCATTCCGCGCCTTCCGTTTCGTCGCTATCAGGGCGTCCATTTCCGCGAACACCTGATCATGCGGGATCGATGGAGCCGGCTCCGACAGCGAGGCTTCGACCTCGGCGCGGAACCATTTGTCGTAAAGTTCGGCGTCTTCAAGCGTTTCGAACTCGGAAATGAGCGGGTCCAGTCTTCCATCCATTTGGTTTGCTCCGGAACTGTTCAAACCATGATAGCGCAATGACTCAAGCGCACCGCAACCCGGAAATTCCGATCTTGCCGCGCTCAAACCCATCGCGCCGCGCCACCATCCCCGCCCCCGCGACACACTTCGCTACAATGTCCTCTCCCCATTAACCGCGTCTCATCGCGCCATCGATCCTTGGACTTCGACACGCCGCCGCGCCTACGGGTGGAAGCTGGTCAGCAGGGCAAGGTGGTCCGGCTCTCGGGCCAGTGGACCGCGCTCGCGCTCGCCCGCGACCGCGCGAAGAGCGGCGTCACGCGGCGGCTGCGCGCCATCGGGCGCGAAGCGATCAGCCAGTGGGATCTGTTGTCCGTCGAGCGGCTCGATCACGTCGGCGGGCAGGCGCTCTGGCGGGTCTGGGGCCGAAAGATGCCCGCGACCATCGCGCTGTCCGACACTCAACGCGAAATCTTCGAGCGCGTCGCGCTGCTCGATGCCGAGCGCGAGGAACCCGAGCCCATCGACCGCGTCGATCCGGTCACGCGTCTCGGTCAGCTGATCTTCACGTTCTTCGATCATCTCTACGGCGGCCTCGCACTGTTCGGCGGCTTCATGCTCGATCTCTTCGGGCTCGTTCGGCGTCCGCAGCGAATCCCGTGGACGGAAATCTCCGCGAACATCTATAGCGCGGGCGCGCAAGCGCTCGCGATCACCGCGCTCGTCGCGTTCCTGATCGGCATCGTGCTGAGTTATCTGTCCGCGCAACAGTTGCAGGCGTTCGGCGCGAACCAGTACATCGTGAACATTCTCGGGCTGTCGGTGATCCGCGAGCTCGGCCCGGTGCTCTCGGCGATTCTCGTCGCTGGGCGCTCCGGCTCCGCGATCACCGCGCAGATCGGCGTGATGCGCGTCACCGAGGAACTCGACGCGATGCAGGTGATGGGCATTCCGCACGGCCTGCGACTCGTGCTGCCGCGCGTGATCGCGCTCGGCATCGCGATGCCGCTGCTCGTCATGTGGACCAACATCATCGCGTTGACGGGCGGCGCGCTCGCGGCGAAGCTCGTGCTGTCGATCGACATGAACTTCTTCATTCGCTCGCTGCCGTCGGTCGTGCCGATCGCGAATCTGTGGATCGGGCTCGGCAAGGGCGTCGTGTTCGGCATGCTGATCGCGCTCGCGGCGTGTCATTTCGGCTTTCGTATCAAGGCGAATTCGCAGAGTCTCGGCGAAGGCACCACGACCTCCGTCGTCACGTCGATCACCATCGTCATTCTCGCGGACGCCGTGTTCGCGATCCTGTTTCAGAACGTCGGACTCTGACCGCCATGTCGACCACGCTCGCCACCGCCGTTCGCCATCAGCCGCCGCCCGTCATCGCGGAACCGGTGATCGAAGTGCGCGATCTCACCAAGCGCTACGGGCGCACGGTGATCCACGAGCATCTGAATCTGGACGTGCGGCGCGGCGAGATCGTCGCACTGCTGGGCGGTTCGGGCTCGGGCAAGACCACGCTCGTGCGGCAGATGCTCGGGCTGGAATCGCCGACCTCGGGCACCATTCACGTGCTCGGCGAGGAATGGGCGCAAATGGACGAGGAAACCGCGAAGATGCTGCGCACGCGCTCCGGCATGATGTTCCAGCAGGGCGCGCTGTTCTCGTCGCTGACCGTGTACGACAACATCGCGCAGCCGTTTCGCGAACTCGGCAAGATTCCCGAGGATCTGATCCGCGAGTTCGTGATGTTGAAGCTGGAGATGGTCGGGCTGTCGTGCAAACACGCGAGCAAGATGCCCTCGGCGCTGTCGGGCGGGATGGTCAAGCGCGTGGGCATCGCGCGGGCGATCGCGCTCGAGCCCGAACTGCTGTTTCTCGACGAACCCACCGCCGGTCTCGATCCGAAGGCGTCGGACGAATTCGTCGATCTGATCGCGACGCTGCATCGCGCGCTCGGGCTGACCGTCGTCCTGGTCACGCACGATCTGGATACGATGGTCGCGCTCTCCACGCGCGTCGCCGTGCTGGCGGAGCGGCGCGTGCTGGTCGCTGCGCCCGTGGAGGAAGCGTGCGCGGTGGACCATCCGTTCATCCGCGAGTATTTTCTCGGACGGCGTGGGCGGCGCGCGTTGCAGGCCCTGCCGCCCGAGCGTCGCGCGAAGCTGCCGCCGGCCGCGCTGGAGGACGCGCGGATCACCGTCAGCAAATAGCCGCACGACCCGCCGCCGACGCCGCCAGGAAGTCAAAGGAACCCGCCGATGGAAAACAAATCACATGCGTTCTGGACTGGGCTTTTCACGATCGCCCTCGTGCTGGCCATCGCGTTCGCCGTGTTCTTCTTCAACGTGGATCGCACCGTGCGCGTGCCGTACGATCTGATCGCCCGCACCAATGTCACCGGGCTGTTCACGGACGCGGCCGTGCGTTATCGCGGCCTGGGCGTCGGCAAGGTGCAGTCGATCAGCTTCGACAAGTCGCATCCGGGGCAGATCCGCATCCGCATTCTGGTCGATAAAAACGCGCCGATGACGCACTCCACCTACGCGACACTCGGCTTTCAGGGCGTGACGGGCATCGCGTTCGTGCAGCTCGACGACACCGGCAAGGACACGGAAGCGCTGGCGTCGTCGCCGCAGCACATCGCCGAAGTGCCGATGCGCCCGGGCCTGTTCGAGCAGTTGCAGCAGCGCGGCGACGTGATCCTGCGCAAGTTCGAGCGCCTCGCGGACGACGCCGACAAGTTCCTCTCCGACGACGTGCGCGATCAGCTCATGGCGACCACGAAGAGCTTGCAGGGCGCCGCTGACGGCATCGCGACGCTCGCGAGCCAGGTTCAGCCCACGACGGCGCAGTTGCCGCAGACGCTCAAGCAGATCAACACCACGCTCGCCTCGACCAATCAGCTCGTGCAGAACCTGAATCGTCCGGATGGCCCGTTGTTCACCAATCTGAACAAGGCGGGCAAGGCCGCGGAAGACGCAGGCGCGGCGCTCGCCGACATGAACGAGTCGCTGCGCTTCGTGACGGCGCGCGTCGGCTTCGAGGCGCTGCCGCGCTTCTACTCGTTCGGCGACGACGTGAGCGCGGCCGCCCGCTCGGTCGATCGGGCCGCCGACGCGTTCAGCACCAATCCGCGCAGCGTGCTCTTCGGCGCGCCGCAGAAGGAGCCGGGGCCGGGCGAGCCGGGCTTCACGTGGCCCGCGAAAGCCGCGCATTGATCGAATCGAGAGAACGACATGGCAAAGATCGACATGAAAGTAGCGGCCGCGGCGTTCGCGCTAACCTGCGTCACGATGCTCGCGGGCTGCGGATCGACCTCGACCGTGATGCCCAACGCGCGCTACGACCTCGGTGCGGCGCCTGTGACGGACGGAACGGCCAACGTCGCGCCGACGCCGCCTGTGAAGGTGCTCGCCGTGGCCGCGCCGCGCAGCCTGGAAACCGACGCGTTCGCGTTTCGCCTCAGTTATGTCGATGCGCAGCGCACCGGCAGCTATTCGAACAGCCACTGGACGATGCCGCCCGCGCAACTCCTGACGCAGCGTCTGCGCGAAGCGCTCGCGGCGCGCGGCCCGATTCTCTCGGGCGCCGATCCGGTGCGCGCCGTGCCGCTGCTCGAAGTCGAGCTGACGGGCTTCGAACAGGTCTTCGACGCGCCCGAGCAAAGCCACGGCCTCGTGTCCGTGCGCGCGACGCTCACGCAGCAAGGCCGCGTGGTCGGCCAGCGCAGCTTTGCCGCGAGCGCGCCCGCGCCGAGCGCCGACGCAGCCGGTGGCGCGCGGGCGCTCGCCGCCGCATCGGACGATGTGATCGCGCAACTTTCCGCGTGGCTCGCCGCACAACCGCTGACCGCATCGCGATGACCTTCGGCAGTTTCATCAACCGCCCAGCAAGGAGGCGCCCGGGCGGCTCATGACGATCAAGCAATGGCAGCGCCGCCCGTCGGCGTTTTCCCGGCAGGCGCTCGCCGCGTACGCGGCGCTCGTCGTGTATGGCTCGCTCTATCCGTTTTCCGGCTGGCGTTCGCTGGGCCTGAGCCCGTTCGCGTATCTCCTCGATCCGCTGCCGCAATACCTGACCGCCTTCGATGTCGTCACTAACGTGCTCGGCTACATGCCGCTCGGCGTGTTGATCGTGCTCGCGCTGTATCCGCGCTTTCGCGGCACGCTCGCCGTGTGCGCGGCGCTCTTCGGCGGCGCGTTGCTCTCCGGCACGATGGAGGCGATTCAGACGTATTTGCCTACACGCGTCGCCTCCAACCTCGATCTCGCCGCCAATGCGTTCGGCGCGCTCCTTGGCGGCGTGCTGGTCGCGCCCGCGACGAGCGCGCTGCTCGACCGGGGCGTGCTGCGGCGCATCCGCTTCACGTGGTTCGAGCGCGATGCGGCATATGTCATCGGACTATCGGCGCTGTGGCCGTTCGCGGCGATGTTCCCCGCGCCGTATCTGTTCGGCGGCGGCGACTTGCCGCGCGTGTTGTGGGACGAACTCGACCCGTCGATGCAGGACGCGATTCTCGCGTGGACGCCCGTTTCGTGGGATGTCGAAAGCTGGCCGGACCGGCTCGGCGCGCTCTTGCCCGACGACGCGTGGGAAGCGCTCATCACCTCCACGGCTCTATTCGCGGCGCTCGTGCTTTTGACGCTGCTCACGCGCAAGCGCGCGCCGCGCATCCGGCTGATGCTCGGTCTCATCGCGATCACGCTGTTCGCGAAAGCGGGCGCGACCTTCCTGCAATCGCGCGCGGGCCTGACCTTCGACTGGGCGACCGACGGCGCGCTCGAAGGCATCGCGCTCGCGACGCTCGCGGGCGTGCTGTCGGTGTCGCTGCCGCGCGGCTTGCGGGCGGCGCTCGCGGGCGCGGCGCTGGTCGTCTCGCTTGCGCTCGTCAATCTGCTGCCGGTGAACCCTTATTTCGACATCGTGCTCGCCGACTGGCGGCAGGGACGCTATCTGCATTTCAACGGGCTTGCGCACTGGCTCGCGTGGGTGTGGCCGTACGCGGCGCTCGGCTGGCTCGCATCGGCGGCGGAGCGCGCGTGGCTCGCGCGGCGGCGCGCGAGGCGAGTCGACGGCGGCGGGTGAGGGCGGGCACGAACATCGCTCGCTATAATCGACCGACACTTCTCATTGCACCCGCTCATGGATTCCTTCTACAAGTACCACGTGTTTTTCTGCCTGAATCAGCGCGACGCCGATGCGCCGCGCCCGAGTTGCGCGAACTGCAACGCGCAGGCCATGCAGGAGTACGCGAAGAAGCGCGTGAAGCAACTGGGCCTCGCGGGCGACGGCAAGGTGCGCATCAACAAGGCGGGCTGTCTCGACCGCTGCGAGCTGGGGCCGGTCGTCGTCGTGTATCCGGAAGGCACGTGGTACACGTATATCGATGAAACCGACATCGACGAAATCGTCGATTCGCATCTGGCCAACGGCAAAATCGTCGAACGTCTTCTGATCGATCAACCGGCATGAACGCGCAAACCGAAAAATTCCTGATCGACGGGCCGGTCGGCAAGATCGAATGCGCGCTCGACCGCCCCGATGCAACGCCGCGCGGTATCGCGCTCGTCGCGCATCCGCATCCGCTGTTCGGCGGCACGATGGACAACAAGGTCGCGCAGACGCTCGCGCGCACCATGGTCCAGCTCGGCTACGTGACGTATCGCTCGAATTTTCGCGGCGTCGGCGAAACGGGCGGCGAGCATGACAACGGCATCGGCGAACAGGAGGACCTGCTCGCGCTGATCGACCACATGCGCGCGCAGCCCGGCCAGGCCGACGTGCCGATCGTGCTCGCGGGCTTTTCGTTCGGCACCTTCGTGCTGTCGCATGTCGCCAAGCGCATGCTCGATGCGGGCAAGGACATCGAGCGCATGGTGTTCGTCGGCACGGCGGCGAGCCGCTGGGAAGTCGCGCCCGTGCCCGACACCACGCTCGTGATTCACGGCGAAGTGGACGAGACCGTGCCGATTCAATCCGTCTACGACTGGGCGCGGCCGCAGGAATTGCCGGTGGTCGTGATTCCGGGCGGCGAGCACTTCTTCCATCGCAAGCTGCATATTCTCAAGCGCGTGATCGTCGACGCGTGGCGCTGAGCCGTTTCCCCGATCGATCGGTAAAGCCGGCTAAGCGTCGCCTGAAAAACGTTAAAACGGGCGTGAACCGCGCAGATTCAAAGGAAACCGGACGCGCCCGACGCGTATAATGGCGCAGAATTTTTTCGCTGTTTCAGGCCGCGCGAAGCTGTAGTCGAGCATCTCGCGGTCTTCGAAACCCGGCTTCCGAGAACCGTTTTCGCATCCGTCTGTCGAACGAGCGCTTTTTGCCGCGGTGCCGCGCGCGCCGCTGTCATGGCGAAAAGCCCGACCAGCAGCGACGGTCTGCCTGTTCAACCCGTGCTCCGCCGATCTTCCGATCCCAGATCGCCGTCGTCGCAGCCTGCTTTTTCCGCCGATCGATCCTATGCGCTTTGTCCCTTCCGGCCTGTCTCTTCCTTCCATTTCTGTTTCCGCCAAAGCCGCTTTCGTTCTGCCCGCCTTGCTGGCGGCAGCGAGCGCTTTCGCTCAGGTTCCGCCGCCCGACGTAACCGCACGCTCGTGGGTGCTAGTCGACGCCACCAGCAATCAGGTGCTCGCGTCCGGCAATCCCGATGAGCGCGTCGAACCGGCGTCGCTCACCAAGCTGATGACCGCGTATCTCGTCTTCGACGCGCTGAAGTCGAAGAAGATCAACATGGATCAGACTGTCATGCCGAGCGAGGCCGTGCGCCGCGTGCGCACGGACGAGTCGCGCATGTTCATCGAGGCGAACAAGCCGGTGACCGTGCACGATCTCGTCTACGGCATGATCGTGCAGTCGGGCAACGACGCGGCTATCGCGCTCGCGGAGCTCGTCGGCGGCAGCGAAGGCAACTTCGTGACGCTGATGAACGCGGCCGCGAAGCGCATCGGCATGAAGCACACGAATTTCGCCGATGTGAACGGCATGCCCGATCCGCAGCATTACACGACCGCCGGCGATCTCGCCGTGCTGTCCACGCGGCTGATCCGCGACTTCCCCGAGTACTACAGCATCTTCTCGGTGAAGGATTTCACGTACAACAAGATCAAGCAGCCGAACCGCAACCGCCTGCTGTGGCTCGATCCGACCGTCGACGGTCTCAAGACCGGCCACACCAAGGCCGCGGGCTACTGCCTGATCGCCACCGCGCAGCGTCCGCTCGCCGGCATGCCTGACGCGAAACGCCGTCTCGTCGCCGTGATGATGGGCGAGCCGAAAGAGCACAACCGCGTGCAGGACAGCCTGAAAATGCTGAACTACGGCTATACCGCGTACGACGCGTTGCGCCTGTACAAGGCGGACCAGGTGGTCGACTCGCCGCGCGTGTACAAGGGCACGGCCGACAGCGTGCAGGCGGGCGTCACGACCGACCAGTACATCACCGTGCCGAAGGGCCTGGGCGAGAAGGTCAAGCCGACCGTCACGCACAGCGACCTGCTCGTCGCGCCGATCAAGAAGGGCCAGCAGATCGGCACCGTCAAGATGATGGCGGACGGCAAGGAAGTCGCGCAGTTCCCGCTCGTCGCGCTGCAGGACGTGCCGGAAGCCGGTATCTTCGGCCGCCTGTGGGATTCGGCGCTGTTGTGGTGGCAAAAGCGCAAGTAATCGATTGTCTGAAAGGGAGCGGTTCCGATGAGTCAAGCCGAAGTTTTCGATCCGACGGTCTACCTGAACGGCGAGTGGGGACCGCTTTCCGAAGCGCGCATTCCCGTGCTCGACCGCGGGTTCATCTTCGGCGACGGCGTGTATGAAGTCGTGCCGCTCTACGCGCAAGCCGATGGCGCGCGCCTGCCGTTCCGCCTCAAGCAGCATCTCGCGCGGCTCAATCGCAGTCTCGGCAAGATCTGCATCGACAATCCGTTCGACGAAGCCGGCTGGCGCGCGCTGATCGATCGCGTGATTCAGGAAAACGCCGGCAACGGCGACGCGCTCGTCTACATTCAGGTCACGCGCGGCGTCGCGAAGCGGCGCGGGCATGCGTTTCCGGCGGGCATCACGCCGACCGTGTTCCTCATGCTCGGCCAGCTCGTGTTTCCGAGCGTGGCGGATCGCGCGCGCGGCGCGGTGGCCGTGACCGCCGAAGACAAGCGCTGGCTGCATTGCGACATCAAATCGGTGTCGCTGCTCGGCAACGTGCTGATGGCGCAGCACGCCGCCGAAAACGACGCGCTCGAAACCATCCAGTTGCGTGACGGTTTGCTGACGGAAGGTTCGTCGTCGAACGTGTGGGTCGTGAAGGGCGGCACGCTGCTCGGCGCGCCGCGCGGACCGCGCATTCTGGAAGGCATCCGCTACGGGCTCATCGAGGAACTGGCGCGCGAAGCGGGCATTGCGTTCGAGGAACGCGACATCACCGAGGCCGAACTGCGTTCGGCCGACGAAATCATGATCAGCTCCGCGACCAAGGAAGTCATGCCGATCACGACGCTCGACGGAAAAAGCGTCGGCGACGGCGCCCCCGGTCCGGTCTATGCTGCACTGTACGAAGCCTACCAGCGGGCCAAGGCGCGTGAATTCGCGCAAGAGGCCGCGCGCGCCAGATGACGCGCGAAGTGAAGGAGAAAGCCATGTCCGACAAGCCACAACCCACCGATCCGACCGATTCCGCCGCCCACAGCGCCGACGAACTGTTCGACTTTCCCTGCGATTTCCCGATCAAGGTGATGGGCAAGTCGCATCCGGAATTCCAGGAGACGATCGTCGACGTGCTCAAGGCCTTCGACAAGGATTTCGACGCATCGCGTGTCGAAACCCGGCCGTCGTCCGGAGGCAATTACACGGGCCTCACCTGTACCGTGCGCGCGCAGAATCGCGCGCATCTCGACGATATCTATCGCGCGCTCACCGGCCATCCGATGGTCAAGGTAGTGCTCTGATCTTGCCCGCGGGCGCATCGCACACCGCCGGCGTGCGCTCGTAGAGCAGCCTGAACTGCTCGGCTTCCTCGAAGACCCATTCCCTGAAAGCCTGCACGCGCTTCGTCTGGAGAAGCGCCGTCGGACACACGAAGTAGTACCTCCACGGACTCGGGCCGTCGATATTGAACAGCCGCACGAGCCGTCCCGCGATGATTTCCTGCATCGCGAGCGAGCGCCGCACGAGCGCGATGCCCTGTCCGTCGATGGCCGCCTGCAGCAGATTCGACGAATCCTCATAGAGAACGCCGCGTTTCGGCTCCGGAAGCTCCGTGAGCCCGGCCGCGTCGAACCACGGGCGCCACAATTCTTCGTCCGAACGCAGCAGAGGCGTGTTCGCCAGATCCTGCGGCACGCGCGGTAACTCGCCGCCGCGAAAATTCGGCGAGCAGGCCGGAAAGAACACTTCGTCGAGCAATTCTTCCGCATGCAGCCCGGCGTACTTGCCGTAGCCGAAGCGGATCGCGACATCCACGTCGTCGCGATTGAAGTCGGTGAGCGCATTCGTCGACAGCAATTCGAGATCGACTTCCGGATGCTTTTCGATGAACCTGCCGACGCGCGGCGTCAGCCACCGCGCCGAAAACGACGACAGCATCGACACGATCAGCCGCCGGTCGCGATCGCCGGAACGGATGCGGCGTGTCGATTCCGCCAGTGCGACGAGCGCCGCCCGCACTTCCGCCGCGTACTGCCTGCCGCGATCGGTGAGACGCACGCGTTTGCCGTCGCGCGCGAACAGCGACACGCCGAGTTCGGCCTCCAGCGCGCGAATCTGATGACTGACCGCGCCGTGCGTGACGAAAAGCTCGTCGGCGGCGCGGGAAAAGCTCTCGTGACGGGCGGCGGCCTCGAAGGCGCGCAACGCGTTCAAGGCGGGAAGCTGGCGGAGGTCCATGTGGATTGTCGGCGTTGTCGTTGTCAATACAGCTCACATAGCGATGAAAATTGATCGTTTTGCCTGATGCCTTGCCACGCCTAGGATTGTAGTCATCGAAACGTTCCTTTGGCGGAGTGGATCATGCGAGAAATATCAACAAGCGTCACGTTCGAAATCAAGCCCGGCGAAACCGTGCCGATGCGCATCGCGCGCGGCACGCGCCTGATGGTTCACGGCAACCCGGTCTGGGCGACGCGCAGCAACGACATCGAGGACTACTGGCTCGTTCCCGGCGACAATCTCAAGCTGCGCGAGCGTGAGCGGCTTTGGCTGTCGGTCGAGGGTGATCGTCCCGCTTACGTCGTCTTCACGATCCTGCCGCGTTGCGACGAACGCGCGATGCACTGGCTTTCGACGGGCATCGAGCGCCTGGCTCAGCGTTTTCGCTCCGGATGGCGCACCGTCTGACGCAAGTATTCGAATTTGCCATCGAAGGCATGCAAATTCACCATCGGCGGGCATGGGTCGATTTCGGTAAACTACCGGCACCATGTCCGCCACACCGCTCGCCGTCCCACAGGCATTCCACTACGCGCCCGACACCGTGCTCAGTTCCGGCGAGTTTCCGGTCGCGCTGCGCTGGCGCGGCCGCGAGCCGTACGGCCAGAGCTTCGACGCAATGCGCGCTTTCACCGACGCGCGCACGCCCGAGACGCAGGACGAAATCTGGCTCGTCGAGCATCCTCCCGTTTTCACGCTGGGCCTCGCGGGCGATCCCGCCCATTTGCTGCTCGCCGGAAGCGGCATTCCGCTCGTCAAGGTGGATCGCGGCGGACAGATCACGTATCACGGGCCTGGGCAGATCGTCGCGTATCTTCTGATCGATTTACGTCGCCGAAAACTGATGGTGCGCGAGCTGGTGCGCCGCATCGAAGAGGCCGTGATCGAAACCCTTGCGACGTATAATCTCGCGACCGACCGCAAGCCCGGAGCGCCCGGCATCTACGTTGCCGAACCGTCCGTGCGGCAGGCAAATCACGGCGCGAACGTTCGTTTGCACGAATTGCATCAGGGCGCGAAGATCGCCGCGCTTGGACTCAAGATTCGCAACGGCTGCAGCTATCACGGCGTGAGCCTGAATGTGACCATGGACCTGCAGCCGTTCCTCGCCATCAACCCGTGCGGCTACGCGGGGCTCGAAACAGTCGACATGGCGACGCTCGGCGTCGCAGCCGACTGGCGCGACGTAGCTCTCGTGCTGGCCGAACGGCTGGCACTTCAAATCGGCGGCCTCCCCGCAATTGCCGCTGCAACAACCGGATCGACCGAATGACTGACGCAACCGCAAACCTGGCTGGCGATACCGCCGCTTCTGCTCCGTCGCCCACCGCTTACGACGCCACTGCCAAGCAGAAGGCGCAAGCGAAGACGTCGCGCATTCCGATCAAGGTCATCCCGATCGAGAAGCTGAAGAAGCCGGAGTGGATCCGCGTTCGCACGGCGACGGGCAATTCGCGCTTCAACGAGATCAAGCAGATCCTGCGCGAGCACAACCTGCATACCGTCTGCGAAGAGGCGAGCTGTCCGAACATCGGCGAATGTTTCGGCAAGGGCACCGCGACGTTCATGATCATGGGCGACAAGTGCACGCGCCGTTGCCCGTTCTGCGACGTCGGCCACGGCCGCCCCGATCCGCTCGATGCGGAAGAGCCGCTGAATCTCGCGCGCACGATCGGCGCGCTGAAACTGAAGTACGTGGTGATCACGTCGGTGGATCGCGACGATCTGCGCGATGGCGGCGCGGCGCACTTCGTCGAGTGCATCCGTCACGTTCGCGAGCATTCGCCGGAAACGCGCATCGAGATTCTGACGCCGGACTTCCGCGGCCGGCTGGATCGCGCGATCGGCATCCTGACCGCCGCTCCGCCCGATGTGATGAACCACAATCTGGAAACGGTGCCGCGTCTCTACAAGGAAGCGCGCCCGGGTTCGGATTACCACCATTCGCTGAAGCTGCTGAAGGACTTCAAGGCGCTGCATCCGGAAGTCGCGACGAAATCGGGCCTGATGGTCGGTCTCGGCGAGACGGAAGAGGAAATCCTGCAGGTGATGCGCGATCTGCGCGCGCACGACGTGGACATGCTGACGATCGGGCAGTATCTGCAGCCGTCGGAGCACCATCTGCCGGTGCGCGCTTACGTGCATCCGGATACGTTCAAGATGTACGAGGAAGAGGCGTACAAGATGGGCTTCACGCATGCGGCGGTCGGCGCGATGGTGCGCTCGAGCTATCACGCAGATCTGCAGGCGCATGGGGCGGGCGTGGTTTGAGCGGTTTTGCGCTGGCTCTGCTTTTCGGAAAAACCCACGGGATACCGTGGGTTTTTTGTTGGGCTTTCGATTTTGACGGATGGCTATCTCGTCCAATTCGTGTTGATTTCAACGTGGTCTTGCAGAGATGATGAGATGCTGTTTTTCATAGGGCCATACGATGAGCGCGCAAGAAATGCACTCTGAACTCGTGCTGTACGCAACCGAGGACGGAAGCGCGAAATTTTCCTTGAGAGCGAAAGATGGAAGTGTCTGGCTGACGCAAGGCGAGTTGGCAGAACTGTTCCAGACCACCAAGCAAAACATAAGCTTGCATGTTCGCAATGTGCTGGAGGAAGCCGAGCTTCGTGCTGATTCAGTTGTCAAGAAAGACTTGACAACTGCCACCGATGGCAAAAGCTACCGTACGTTGCTGTACAGCCTCGAAATGATTCTGGCGGTCGGTTACCGAGTGAAATCTCCCCGCGGCACCCAGTTTCGTCAGTGGGCGACGACGAACCTGCGCGAGTACCTCGTAAAAGGCTTCGTAATCGACGACGAGCGCCTGAAAGGTTCCGGGCAGTGGGACTACTTTGACGAACTGCTTGAGCGTATTCGCGACATTCGGTCGTCGGAGAAGCGGTTCTATCAGAAGGTGCGTGACCTGTTCGCGCTGTCCATCGACTACAGTGACGATGCCCAAGCTACCAGCCTTTTCTTCGCCGAAGTCCAGAACAAGATGTTCTTCGCGGTCACCGGTCATACGGCAGCCGAGTTGATCGTAGAGCGTGCCGACCTCGCTCAACCAAACATGGGGCTGACTTCATGGAATGGGGGGCGAGTACGTAAGGGCGATGTGACGGTTGCAAAAAACTACTTGAAGGGCGACGAGTTGCGCGACCTCAATCGCATTGTCACTCTGTTTCTCGACTTCGCTGAGCTTCGCGCGCAGCAGCGACAGAATCTCCGCATGCATGATTGGCGAGCCTATGTGGATAGCTTCATGACGTTCAATGAGCAGCCACTTCTTCGCGACAACGGCCGGATGAGTCAGGCCTCGATGAGCACCATCATCGCGGAATTGTATGAGAAATTCGATGCGTCCCGACGCGCGGCGGAAGCGAAAGACGCAGACGAAGCGGATCTGCGCGAGATTGAAGATGTCGAGAGACAACTGGGCAATCGCGCCAAGACCGCACATTGATGTGTTTGCGAGTTCAGGTTTTCGTCCAGATCGCCAGACACCCCCATTCCGGATTTCCGGAAACTCAGATTCCGCCTACCTGCGCGTCAAAAAATAGCTAGAAAAATCATAAACTTAAAAAGAACCCAAGCTGGCATCGCCCTTGCAATATAGACGCCACGGCCCGCGAGCCGCCCATAAAATTCAAGGAGACAAATCGATGACCCCTCTCGCATCCAAACGTCCCTGAATCCGTCGACGAAGCGGCTAACGCTTTCGCGGCGCGATTCGACGTGCGCATCCCACAGACTCACCGTGCACGACAGAAAAGCTCCGCGCGTCAACGCTCGCCGCTGGCTGACCTTCCGCCAACTGCTTGTTAACGTCTGGAACCATCGTGAAAAAACCCCTTTATAAAGTCCTGTACGTGCAGGTGATCGTGGCCATCATCATCGGCATCGCGCTCGGTCACTTCTATCCCACTCTCGCCGCGGACATGAAGCCGCTCGGCGACGGGTTCATCAAACTCATCAAGATGGTGATCGGTCCGATCATCTTCTGTACCGTCGTGACCGGCATCGCCGGGATGGAGGACATGAAGAAGGTCGGGCGCGTCGGCGGCAAGGCGCTGCTTTACTTCGAAGTCGTATCGACGTTCGCGCTGATCCTCGGCCTCGCCGCTACGCACATCCTGCGGCCCGGCGTCGGCTTCAACGTCGACCCGTCCACGCTCGATCACAAGGCGGTCGATTCGTTCGCGACCAAGGCGCACGGCCAGAGCACGGTCGACTTCTTCCTGCACCTGATCCCGGACACGCTGGTTTCGGCGTTCGCGCAAGGTGAAATCCTGCAGATCCTGCTGATCGCGCTGCTGTTCGGCTCGGTGCTCGCACATATCGGCGAGCGCGGCAAGGTGGTGACGACGTTCATCGAAGGTCTGTCGAGCATCCTGTTCGGCATGGTCGGCATCATCACGAAGCTCGCCCCGATCGGCGCGTTCGGCGCGATGGCGTTCACCATCGGCAAGTACGGCATCGGCTCGCTGCTGCCGATGCTCAAGCTCATCGGCACGTTCTATCTGACCTCGATCATCTTCGTCGTCTTCGTGCTCGGCGCGATCGCGCGCATGGTCGGCTTCTCGATCCTGAAATTCGTCGCGTACATCAAGGAAGAGATGCTGATCGTGCTCGGCACGAGCTCGTCGGAAGCCGCGCTGCCGCAACTGATGCTCAAGCTTGAAAAGCTCGGCTGCTCGCGCTCGGTCGTGGGTCTCGTCGTGCCGACCGGCTACTCGTTCAATCTCGACGGCACCAACATCTACATGACGATGGCCGTGCTGTTCATCGCGCAGGCGACCAACACGGATCTCACGTGGGGCCAGCAGCTGACGCTGCTCGCGGTGACCATGCTCACGTCGAAGGGCGCGAGCGGGGTGACGGGCGCGGGCTTCATCACGCTGGCGGCGACGCTGGCCGTCGTGCCGACGATTCCGCTCGCGGGCATGGTGCTGATTCTCGGCATCGACCGCTTCATGTCGGAATGCCGCGCGCTGACGAACATCGTCGGCAACGGCGTGGCGACGGTCGTCGTATCGGCGTGGGAAAAGGAGCTGGATCGCAGCAAGCTGAAAGCGGCGTTGTCGCGCGATGTCGACGTGACCGACACCGAAGAAGCGAAGTCGGTCTAAACGCGTTCGGCATCCGGACACGCGATCATGCAAGCGGCGAAGCCTCAGTCTGCGAGTGCTTCGCCGCAGTCGTTTGCGGCGTCCGGCGGGCCGTATCCCGAAGGCGCGTATGCCACAATGACAGATCCTCAACCGCGGGAATCTGCTCACGTGACGCGCCGTATCCTCGTGTTCTTCGCGCTCTTCGCCGCGCTCGTGGCGTGCTGCGCGCTCACGTGGCATGTCGCGTGGCGAAGCGGCATCGACGAACTCCGGCTCAACGCCGCCGCGCGCGTCGATCGCACGACCAGCACGCTCAAGAGCACGCTCGACCGCTACGAATATCTGCCGTATCTGCTGTCGCGGCATCCTGTCGTGCAGAACGCGCTCGATCATCCCGACCCGGCCAACGTCGAACGCGCGAATCGCTATCTCGAAGACCTCAACGCGCGCGCCCACGCGACCGTCACCTATCTGATCCGCGCGAACGGAATCAGCGTCGCCGCGAGCAACTGGAACGCCACGGACAGCTTCGTCGGCGTGGACTATAACTTCCGGCCGTATTTCATCGATGCGATGAAAGGCGGTGTCGGCCGGTTCTTCGGCATCGGCACGATCTCGACGGAACCCGGCTACTACATTTCGCAGCCGGTCTTTCGCGAGGGCACGCGCGAGATCATCGGCGTGGCGGTGGTCAAGCTCAATCTCGAATGGCTGCAAGGCGCCGATGCGTCCGAGCCGCTCATCGTCACCGACGACCACGGCGTGATCTTTCTGTCGTCACTGCCGGCGTGGAAATATCACACGGTGCGGCCGCTGCCGCAGAACATCGAGGCGTCCGTCTACGCGACACGTCAGTACGCGCAGCAAGCGATCACGCCGCTGCCGATGACCATCGTGAAGACGCTCGAAGGCGGCGCGCAGATCGTGCGCGTCGGCGGCGGGGGAAACGGACGTCACGCGCCGGCGTATCTCGCGACACACCGTTCGATCGGCGAACCCGACTGGCAACTCATCACGATGGCGGCGCTCGATCCCGTCGAGAGCGCCGCGCAGAATGCGGTCATCGTCACGGCGCTCGTGTTCGTGTCGCTGTGTCTGCTCGCGTTCTACTGGCGCATGCGCCGCGCGCGCGTGCGCGAGATGATCAAGAGCCGCGAGTTGCTGCAGACCGCGTATGCCGAACTGAATCAGCGGGTTGCGGAGCGCACGGCGGATCTGTCGGAAGCCAACGCGCAGCTCACCAAGGAAGTGAACGAGCGCACGCGCGCGGAGCAGGATCTGCGCGCCGCGCACGATGAACTCGTCCAGGCAAGCAAACTCGCCGCGCTCGGTCAGATGGCGGCGGGCATCACGCACGAACTGAATCAGCCGCTGGCCGCGCTGCGCAGCTTCTCCGACAACACGCGCGTCCTGATCGACCGCGGCGATCAGGCGGCGGCGCGCGAGAATCTCGAAGCGATCGCGTCGCTGACCGAGCGCATGGGCAACATCACGAACCAGTTGAAGCTGTTCGTCACGAAAGCGCGGCCGAAGAACGCGCGCGCGGACGTCGCGCGCGCGCTGCGCCAGGTGTTCTCGATGCTGCGTCCGCGCATGAAGAACGTCGTGATCGATGTCGCGCCGGAACTCGCGGAAGGCAGCGCGCCGGTGTTCGTGCGCTGCGAGGATCTGCGGCTCGAACAGGTGTTCATCAATCTGATCGGCAATGCGCTCGATGCGGTCGCCTCTTGCGACAGGCCGCGCATCGTCGTGGAACTGGACGCGCGCGAGAACGCGATCGAGATCGTCGTGCGCGACAACGGCCCCGGCATTCCCGCCGACGCGCTGCCGCGCCTTTTCGAACCGTTCTTCACGACGAAGGAAATGGGGCAGGGCTTAGGGCTAGGGCTCGCGATTTCGTCGGCGATCGCGCGTGATTACGGCGGTGCGCTCAGCGCGCGCAATCGCGTCGCGCCGATTGTCGCGGACGGCCCCGAAGGCGGCACGCAAGCCGACGCGGACGGCTCGTACGGCGCAGAATTCGTATTGACGCTGCGCCGTGCGTAACACTTTGCAGAGGCAAGACATGACCACCGGTTTGCAGGTGATCTTCATCGAAGACGACGAACTCGTGCGCCGGGCGAGCGTGCAGAGCCTGCAGCTCGCGGGCTTCGACGTGACCGGTCACGGCAGCGTCGAATCGGCCGCGCGCGCGATCGACGCGAGTTTCCCCGGCGTGATCGTGAGCGATATCCGCCTGCCCGGCGCGAGCGGCCTCGATCTGCTCGCGCAATGCCGCGAGCGTGCGCCGGAAGTGCCGGTGATTCTCGTCACCGGCCACGGCGACATCTCCATGGCCGTGCAGGCGATGCGCGACGGCGCGTATGACTTCATCGAGAAGCCGTTCGCGTCCGAACGGCTGATCGAAGCGGTGCGCCGCGCGCTGGAGCGCAGAGCGCTGGTGCTTGAAAACCAGGCGCTGCGGCGCGAACTGGCGGGACAAAGCCGCATCATCGGGCGCAGTCCGTCAATCGAGCAGGTGCGGCGGCTGATCGCGAACATCGCGCCGACGGACGCCTCCGTGCTCATCAACGGCGATACCGGCGCGGGCAAGGAACTGATCGCGCGCAGCCTGCATGAAATGTCGCCGCGCCGCGACAAGCCGTTCATCGCGGTGAATTGCGGGGCGCTGCCGGAGCAGATGTTCGAATCGGAAATGTTCGGCTACGAGGCCGGCGCGTTTACCGGCGCGCAGAAAAGGCGCGTCGGCAAGCTGGAGCATGCGTCGGGCGGCACGCTCTTTCTCGATGAAATCGAAAGCATGCCGCTCTCGCTCCAGGTGAAGCTGCTGCGCGTGCTGCAGGACGGCGTGTTGGAGCGGCTCGGCTCGAACCAGCCGGTGCGCGCGAATCTGCGCGTCGTAGCGGCGGCCAAGGGCGACATGAACGAGCACGTCGCCGATGGCACGTTCCGTCGCGATCTGCTGTACCGGCTGAACGTGGTGACGATCACGCTGCCGCCGCTCAACGAGCGCCGCGAAGATGTCGTGCCGCTCTTCGAGCACTTTCTGCTCGATGCCGCCGTGCGCTACGAGCGGCCCGCGCCGCTCATCACGGATCGACAGCGCGCCGAACTGATGCAGCGCGACTGGCCCGGCAACGTGCGCGAACTGCGCAACGCGGCGGACCGCATGGTGCTCGGTATCGTCGATGACGGCGGCGCCGCGTCGCTCGATACCTCGACGCAATCGCTCAAGGAGCGCACGGAGGTGTTCGAGCGCGCGGTGATCTCAGAAGCGCTGGAGCAGTGCGGCGGCGCGGTCGCGGTGGCGGCGGATCGGCTGCAACTCGGCAAGGCGACGCTGTACGAGAAGATCAAGCGCTATGGAATCGTCGTGAAGGGCGATTCGTCGGAGCGATAAAAAAGCCCGCTGGTTTGCGCCAGCGGGCTTCGTGTCGGGTGTCGAAAGCGTTTAAGCCGAACCCAGCGCCTTGTCGAGCAACTGGTCCAGTTCCGCGAACGTCGGCTCGCCGACATAACGCTTCAAAATCTTCCCGTTCTTGTCGATGACGAAGGTCGTCGGCGTCAGTTGCACGTTCCCGAACTGCTTCGCGGCGCTGCCGTCGTCCATCGCGACCTTGAACGGCAGATTGCGCGTCTGCGCGTAATTGCTGACGTACATCGGCGCGTCGTAGTTCATCGCGACCGCGACGAATTCCAGGCCGCGGCCCTTGAACTTGTTGTACGTGTCGATCATCTGCGGCATTTCCTTCATGCAGGTCTCGCAGCTCGTCGCCCAGAAGTTGACGAGATAGACCTTGCCTTTCAGATCGCCGGACGTGGAAATTTTCTGCCCTGAAAGCAGTGTGAAGGTCGCGTCGGGCACCTTCTGCTGGCCGCCGAAGGCGAAATAGCCGGTACAGGCGATCACGCCCGCGACGAGCGCCATCACGATATAGCGCAGCGGGCTCTTGGCGCGCGTGGTTGTGTCTTGCGTGGCTTGGGACATGTGAAACCTCGAATTGCTCTCCCGCAAACGGCGGAGACTGCTGCGTATTCTAGCGCCAATTTCGGGATGGGTTCGTGACGCGCCGATAGGTTCGGCATCGCAGCGCGATAATGATGGTTTTCAAGCTGCGATCCGTCATGAAGCGAGTTTTCTCTGTGGTTCCTGTCTATTTTGGGCGCGCGGCCGCGCGCTTTCTTCCGATGATTACTTCGCCCGCGCGACTGCTGTGCGCATCTGTCGCATGCGGCGCGCTGCTCGCATGCACGCCGTCGTATGACTGGCGCACGGTGATGAACAACGACGATGGCTACGAAGTGACCTTGCCCGCGAAGCCGCGCGCCAACGAACGGAAGATCGAAATCGCCGGCCAGCCGATGACCATGCGCATGCAGACCGCCGAAGCCGGCGATGCGGTGTTCGCCGTAGGCGCCGTGGTGCTGCCGAACGCCGATCCGGCGTTGCAGCGCGCGACGCTCGACTTTCTTCAGCAAGGCCTCGCGCATAACGTGAACGCGACGCCCGACGCGCGCGCGACGCAAATCGATCTGGCGGCGGGCGGTCGAGTGCTCGGCAGTGAGATCGAAGTGAAGGGAGAAAGTGGAGACAAACGCGAAGCGCGAACGATCCATGCGCGATTCGTCGCGCGCGGTGTGCATGTCTATCAGCTTGTGATCGTGTCCGACAAGTCGCCGCCCCGGGAGCAGGCCGACCAGTTCTTCACGTCCTTCAAACTCTTTTAGAGGAAGCCTTCGAATTCTGCGAGTGCTGACTTAACAACGCCCTTAGGCCGCGTAACGAAACCGAAGTTCCTTCGTAAGTTTACGCGCTAATCCACGGATTCGTATGGACTTTTTCCACTATCCACAATGTCTGTGGATAACTGTGTGGAAAAGAGTGTGCGCTAGCGCCCAAAAGCCCAATTGATGCGGTTTACGTTACTTTGCCTGTCTTCGTGGCAAGTTAAATAATTCAATAAAATCAATGGTCTGCGAAATGAGCGCGAATCAGGGGTTTGATCGGACGAAAATGCGGCCCGGATCGCTTCAGTGTGAATAAGTCAAGTCTTGACAAGCAATTTTCCACTAGCAGGGCTCGGGCCAGTCCGCTCGGGACGGCCTCAGGCGGCTCCGAGCACGCGCCGATACTGAACTGCTTCGGCCACATGAGCGGCGTCAGGCATCTCGGCGCCGGAGAGATCGGCGATCGTCCGCACGACTTTCAGCACGCGGTAATACGCGCGCGCCGACCAGCCGAAGCGCTCGCCTGACGAGCGCAACAATGCTTCGCCAGCGGCGTCGGGACGGCAGACCTGATCGACTTCGCGGCCATCGAGCTCGCGATTGGTCTTGCCTTGACGCCGCATCTGAACGTCGCGCGCCGCCGCGACGCGCGCCGCGACCGCGGCGCTCGATTCGCCGCGCCGCGCGCCACGCGCCGACAGCTCCGCAGGCGACAGCGCCGGCAGCTCGATCTGAATATCGATGCGATCCATCAACGGCCCGGACAGCTTGCGCAGATATCGCGCGGCGACATCGGGCGAGCAGCGGCAGCGTCCGCTCGGATCGCCACGCCAGCCGCACGGACACGGATTCATCGCGGCGACGAGCTGGCACGCGGCCGGAAAGTCCGCCTGCTGCGCGGCGCGCGAGATGGTGATCTGCCCGACTTCGAGGGGCTCGCGCAGGGTTTCGAGCACTTTGCGGTCGAATTCGGGAAGTTCGTCGAGAAAGAGCACGCCGAGATGGGCGAGGGTGATTTCGCCGGGCTGCGGCGGATTGCGCCCGCCGACGAGCGCTGCCGCGCTCGACGAGTGATGCGGCGCGCGAAACGGCCTGCGCCGCCATTGCCCGGGCGTGAAGCCGATCGAACTCGCCGAAAGGATCGCGGCGGACGTGAGGGCTTCGTCATCGTTCATCGGCGGAAGCAGGCCCGGCAGGCGCGCGGCGAGCATGGACTTGCCCGCGCCGGGCGGCCCGACCATCAGCAGATGATGACCGCCCGCTGCCGCGACTTCCAGCGCGCGCCGCGCGGCGGGATGGCCGATGACATCGGCGAGATCGGCGAAAGGCGCGGTGGTGGCCGCGGGAAGGGGCGCTGCCTGCACGGGTCTGAGCCGCGCGTCGGGCACGCCGTTCAGATGCGCGCAGAGCGTCGGTAGGTCCGCTGCGCCGAATACGTCGATGCCCGGCACGAGCGCCGCCTCCGATGCACTCGCGAGCGGCACGTAGATTTCGGGGACGCGCGTGTCCGCCTCGCGCGTCGATGCGTAATGGCGGGCCGCGCCGCAGACCATCGCGAAGGCGCCGCGCATCGGGCGCAGCGCGCCGGTCAGCGAAAGCTCGCCCGCGAACTCTCGATGTTCCAGCGATTCGGCCGGGATCTGCCCGCTCGCGGCGAGTATGCCGAGCGCGATCGGCAGATCGAAGCGCCCGGACTCCTTCGGCAGATCGGCGGGCGCGAGATTGACGGTGATTCTGCGGACGGGAAAATCGAAGCCACAGTTCTGCAGCGCGGCACGCACGCGCTCGCGGCTTTCGCGGACTTCGAGATCGGGCAAGCCGACGATCGAGAACGACGGCAACCCGTTGGCGAGATGAACTTCGACGACGACTTCGGGCGCGCGCCCAGGAGCGGGCGCGCGGCTGCGTACCACGGCAAGCGACATGATTTCACCTGAAACGGCGCAATGACCGCGCCGGCAATGGAACTAGAAACTCACGGCTCGCTAGCCGAGGTATGCGGTAGGGCGGTTCTGCGCGTCAGTCCTGGACGGTGGAAGCGCCTACGCCACCCGCGAGACGCTGCTCCAGTTGCGCGACGCGCTTTTCGAGTTCCTCCAGACGGGCGCGCGTGCGCACGAGCACTTGCGTCTGCGTGTCGAATTCCTCGCGCGTCACGAGATCCAGCTTCGAGAAGCCCTGCGAAAGCATCGCCTTCATGTTTTTTTCGACGTCTTTCGCAGGCGAATTCTTGAAGAGATCGCTCATCTTCTGCTGCAGATCGTTGAAAACGTCGTTGGGCTGCTTCATCGTTTCTCCCTTCTTGCACTAAAAAAGTGCATTCATTGTTAGGTCAGTGCCCCGAATTATCGAATGTTCGAAATTGGTGCGCGCCGCCAACTGCGCCGGCACGCCTCGGAGCACCTTCGAGGCGCCGCGATTTTAGCGCTGCCGCGCCCTCGCGTTGTCCGCCCATGCCCCTTTTTGCGGGACCTTGCGACCACTCTAGCAACGAACACACCCCGGCGCCAGCGCGCGCGGCGCACGTTGGCCGTTCGGCCGACCCCTTCGGCGGAAGCTTTCCGTAAACCGCCGAATCCCGCATGAACACTCGCATGGCATACGAGTTGCATAAGTGGCGCGGACCTTTTCTGCACGCTTCTCTGAGCGGCCGGGCAGGGCGGACGTGGCGGTTAAACCCAGCGCAATCCGCTTTAGAACGCAACGAAGGATCAGCACACCACAGCGAGGCATACATGAAGCTCATTACCGCAATCATCAAGCCGTTCAAGCTGGACGAAGCGCGCGAAGCGCTGTCGGCCATCGGCGTCTCGGGCATCACGGTGACCGAGGTGAAAGGCTTCGGCCGACAGAAAGGGCATACGGAGCTCTATCGGGGCGCGGAGTACGTCGTCGACTTCCTGCCGAAAGTGAAGATCGAAGCAGCCGTTTCCGACGACATCGTCGATCAGGCGATCGAGGCCGTGGAACGCGCCGCCCGCACGGGGAAGATCGGCGACGGAAAAATCTTTGTCACGGCTATCGAGCAGGTCATCCGCATCCGCACCGGCGAGACCGGCGCCGACGCGCTCTAACAAGAAATTGGCGATAAGAGGAACCAGAAGAATGCGTAACTTTTTGATGTCACTGTTGGTGGCGGGCGCGCTGATCGGCGCGAATGTCGGCACCGCTCTCGCCCAGGATGCGTCCGCGCCGGCCGCTGCCTCGGCACCCGCGTCGTCCGAGACCGCCGCAAGTGCACCGGCTTCCGCCAACACGGCGTCGGCCTCGTCCGCCGATGCCGCATCGGCGGCAGCGGCAGCGTCTGGCGCGTCCGATGCGGCGCCGGCCGCGCCGACCGAGCCCGTCATGGTCGATTCGTCCAAGATCAGCTCGGGCGACACCGCCTGGATGCTGACCTCGGTCGCCCTCGTGCTCTTCATGACGATCCCGGGTCTCGCGCTCTTCTACGCCGGCATGGTGCGCAAGAAGAACGTGCTCGCCACGGTGATGCAGAGCTTCGCGATCTGCTGTCTTGTGACGATTCTCTGGACCGTCGTCGGCTACAGCATCGCGTTCACGCCGGGCGGTTCGTTCCTCGGCGGCTTCTCGCGCGTGTTCCTGCACGGCATGGCCTACATCAAGGGCGACAAGGCGACCACGCTCACCGTGAGCCACCTCGCCACGACCATTCCGGAGTCGGTCTACTTCGCGTTCCAGCTGACCTTCGCGATCATCACGCCCGCGCTCATCACCGGTGCGTTCGCCGATCGCATGAAGTTCTCGGCGATGCTCGTGTTCATGTCGCTGTGGTCGCTGATCGTCTACTCGCCGGTCGCGCACATGGTCTGGGAACCGACCGGCTGGCTCGCATCGGCTGGCGTGCTCGACTTCGCCGGCGGCACGGTGGTTCACATCAACGCAGGTATCGCGGGCCTGATGTGCTGTCTGGTGCTCGGCAAGCGCGTCGGCTACGGCCGCGAAGTGATGGCGCCGCACAATCTCGTGCTTTCGCTGATCGGCGCATCGATGCTGTGGGTGGGCTGGTTCGGCTTCAACGCGGGTTCGGCAGTCGCGGCTGACGGCCGCGCCGGCTTCGCGATGCTCACGACGCAGATCGCCACCGCCTTCGCCGCCTTCGGCTGGATGTTCGCGGAGTGGATCACGAAGGGCAAGCCGTCGGTGCTCGGCATCATTTCGGGCGCGGTCGCGGGTCTGGTGGCGGTGACGCCGGCATCGGGCTTCGTCGGCGTGACGGGCGCGATCGTGATCGGCATCGTCGCGGGCGTGGTCTGCTTCTGGTCGGCGACGTGGCTCAAGCACAAGTTCAACTACGACGACTCGCTCGACGCGTTCGGCGTGCACGGCGTGGGCGGGATCATCGGCGCGCTGCTGACGGGCGTGTTCGCGGTGAAGGATATCGGCGGTTTCGACGGCAGCGTGCTGGTGCAGGCGAAGGGCGTGCTCGTCACGCTGGTCTACAGCGGCGTCGTCAGCTTCGTGTTGCTGAAGGTCATCGACATGACCATGGGCCTGCGCGTCACGGAAGAACAGGAACGCGAAGGTCTCGACGTCACGCTGCACGGCGAGCACGTCGAATGAGCATTGCGCCGCAACCGGCCGCCGCGAGGCGCACCGGTTCGGCGCGACAGAACGAGCGCAGCGACTTGGCCCGCCTTCACGGCGGGCCTTTTTTTTTGGCTGTGGCGTTTTCTGCGTCTTTCGTCGGGTTTTCGTCGAACGCAGCGCGCGGCCAAGGCCGGGAAACCTTGTCAATTGGCGGTTCATACCCAATTAGGCAAAGCAATTGCTCTACAATCTTCCCCTCCCCTGTGTCGACCAGGACTGGCGCTCGCGCTGACTCTGGTCCCATGCAAAGCTCGCGAGTAATCAATGGTTCCGCACCTGGTAACGGCGTTGAATGGCCCGCTGCTCGATCTCGAGCGGAAAATCCTCGAGGCCATGCCTTCCATCGAGCGGTGGTTCCGGCTCGAATGGCAGGAGCACACGCCGCCGTTTTACTGTTCCGTCGATCTGCGCAACGCGGGGTTCAAGCTCGCGCCGGTCGACACCAATCTCTTTCCCGGCGGCTTCAACAATCTGCCGCAGGAAGTGCTGCCGCTCGCGGTGCAGGCGGCGATGGCGTCGATCGAGAAAATCTGCCCCGACGCGAAGAATCTGCTCGTCATTCCGGAGCGCCACACGCGCAACGCGTTCTATCTGGAGAACGTCGCGCGGCTCGCGCTGATCATGCGTCAGGCCGGCCTCAATATCCGCTTCGGCACGCTCGACGAGAACATCCACGGCCCCGTGACCATCGCGCTGGCGGATGGCCAGAAGATCGTGCTGGAACCGCTCGAACGCACGCCGCGGCGTCTCGGCCTGAAGAATTTCGATCCCTGCTCGATCCTGCTCAACAACGATCTCTCGGCCGGCATTCCGCCCGTGCTGGAAAATCTGCACGAACAGTATCTGCTGCCGCCGCTGCACGCGGGCTGGGCGGTGCGCCGCAAGTCGACGCATTTCTCCTGCTATGACGACGTCGCGAAGAAGTTCTCGAAGCTCGTCGAGATCGATCCGTGGATGGTAAATCCGTATTTCGCGCACGTCGAAGGCGTGGACTACGAGGCGCGGACCGGCGAGGAAGCGCTCGCCGAAGCCATCGACGGCGTGCTGAAGAAGATCGCGAAGAAGTATCGCGAGTACGGCATCAGCGAGCGTCCGTATGTCGTCATCAAGGCCGACGCCGGCACCTATGGCAAGGGCGTGATGACCGTGCACGACGCGAGTGAAGTCGCCGCGCTGACCAAGCGCGAACGCGCGAAGATGAACGACGCGAAGGAAGGCCTGCAAGTCCACGACGTGATCGTTCAGGAAGGCGTGCATACCTTCGAGCGCGTGGAGAATGCGGTCGCGGAGCCGGTGGTGTATATGATCGACCGGTATGTCGTCGGCGGTTTCTACCGCGTGCACGATTCGCGCGAGCGCGATCAGAACCTCAACGCGCCGGGCATGCATTTCGTACCGCTCGGCTTCGAGCACACCGCGTTGCCCGATACCCACGCGAAACCCGGCGCGGCCCCGCCGAACCGCTTCTACATGTATGGCGTGGTGGCGCGGCTCGGGCTGCTGGCGGCATCGGTCGAACTCGAAAAGACCGATCCGGAAGCCATTCAGGTGTGATCAAGTGTGAAATGGCGGCTTGCGGTAAGCTCGCAGGCCGCGCACCGAACTAGCGAATTCCCATGAACATCCTCTTTATCGCCGACCCGCTCGATCGCTTCAAGATCTACAAGGACACGACCTACGCGATGATGGCCGAAGCCGCGCGGCGCGGCCACGTGCTCTACGCGTGCGAGCCGCAGCATCTCGCGTGGACGGGCGCGAGCGTCGAGGCGGGCGTGCGGCGCATCGCGATCGTCGGCGACGAGGCGAACAGCGACCGCTGGCCGTGGTACGCGGCCGAGCAGGCCGAGCATCTGCCGCTCACGCATTTCGATGCCGTGCTGATGCGCAAGGACCCGCCGTTCGACCTCGAATACGTGAACTCGACCTGGCTGCTGGAAATCGCCGAACGCAACGGCGCGCGTGTCTTCAACAAGCCGCAGGCGATCCGCGATCACTCGGAGAAGCTGGCCATCGCGGAATGGCCGCAGTTCGTCACGCCGACGCTCGTCACGCGCGACGCCGCGCGTCTGCGCGCCTTCCACGCCGAACATGGCGACGTCATTCTCAAGCCGCTCGACGGCATGGGCGGCATGGGCGTGTTCCGCGTGAAGGCGGACGGCATGAATCTCGGCTCGATCGTCGAAATGCTGTCGGAAGACGGCGCGCGCACGGTGATGGCGCAGAAGTTCATCCCCGAGATCAAGGACGGCGACAAGCGCATTCTCGTGATCGGCGGGCAGCCCGTGCCGTACTCGCTCGCGCGCATTCCGCAGGGCAGCGAAGTGCGCGGCAATCTCGCGGCGGGCGGGCTCGGCCGTGCGCAGCCGCTGTCGGCGCGCGATCGTGAAATCGCCGAGACGCTCGGGCCGGTGCTGCAGGCGCGCGGTCTGTTGCTGGCCGGGCTCGATGCGATCGGCGATTATCTGACCGAAGTCAATGTCACGAGCCCGACGTGTTTCCGCGAAATCATGGATCAGACCGGCTTCGACGTCGCGGGCATGTTCATCGACGCACTCGAACGCGCGGCGCACTGAGTCTGCCGGCGCACGGAACGGACGCGGGCAGCGCGCCAAACTCACCTCGGCGGGACTGTTACAATTGATTTTCCGTCGCCTGTCGTTTTGGGGTGCGATCGCGTCTTAAAGCGCGTTTAAGCATCGAGGCGCAGGCTGGGAGTCATGGAACCGGAAGGCGGTTGATATCCGCCCGAACCGTATCCACTTTAGAGTTGTGTTCCGCGCCGCTCGCGCGCATTCGAGCGAACTGACGTTATCGTCTGACTTTTGTCGCTAAATTGTGCTGGGGCAATACCTGACATGGCTGGCATCCTGATCATCGCGCACGCACCTTTCGCCACCGCGCTACGCGAGTGCGTGGCTCATATCTACGGCGGTCTGCCGGCGCGCATCGGCGTCATCGATGTGTCGCCCGACTGCGATCCCGTCGAAGTCCGCGCGTTCGCGCGCTCGGAAATCGACCGTCTGAAGGAAGACAACGGCGCGATCGTGCTGACCGACGTATTCGGCGCGACGCCCGCGAATATCGCGGCGAGCCTGCACGACACCGACGTGCGCGTGCTCGCCGGCTGCAATCTGCCGATGCTGGTGCGCGCCGTCTGCTATCGCGCGACGCCGCTCGACACGCTCACCGAAAAGATTCTGCAGGGCGGCTCGAAGGGCATCCAGGAACTGGATTCGTCCACGCCGCTCAATCCCTGCGCCCTCGCGACGAAGGCCGCCGGCTCGCCGGACCCGGCATGCTCGGCGAGCGCCGATCTCGTCAGCGCCAAGGCCGCCAGCCACTGACGCCGCTCAATTCATCCATCTAGCGTTCCGGAGCATCATGCTGCAACAAGAAACAACAATCGTGAACAAGCTGGGGCTCCACGCACGCGCATCCGCGAAGCTCACGCAACTGGCGGGCAACTTTCAATGTGAGATCTGGATGAGCCGCAACGGCCGCCGGATCAACGCGAAAAGCATCATGGGCGTGATGATGCTGGCGGCGGGCATCGGCAGCACGGTGACGATCGAAACCGAAGGTTCCGACGAAACCGAAGCGATGCAGGCGATCCTCGCATTGATCGCCGACAAGTTTGGAGAAGGACAGTAAGCGTTTAGTCGCCGTTTCGAACGCATTAAGAGCCGCGCATCGACGCGGCTTTTTTGCGCCCGCGCCGTGGATTCGCTTGATCTCGCGCAACTGTCTTGTCCCTACCGCAACAATGTGTGGAGGGACTTGTCACGACATTCGAATTTATAATGGGCGCGCGGCTTGCGCCCGCCGAGGGGGCTTGAGCGGCCGCGGACAATCAAAACTAGAGGAGGTGCGCGTGTCGTTCACGCTGCATGGAATTCCCGTCTCACGCGGCATCGCCATCGGGCGCGCGTACCTGATCGCGCCGGCAGCGCTCGACGTAGACCATTACCTGATCGAACCCGATCAGATCGACGCGGAAATCGCCCGGTTTCACGCGGCGCAGGCGGGCGTGCTCGCCGAGCTCGAAGCGCTGCGCGAAGACCTGTCCGCCGACGCGCCCAGCGAAATGAGCGCGTTCATCAACGTCCATACGATGATCCTGAACGACGCCATGCTCGTGCAGGAGGTCATCGATCTCATCCGCACGCGCCGCTACAACGTCGAATGGGCGCTCACCGAACAACTGGAAATTCTCGGTGGCTATTTCGACGAGATCGAAGACGAATACCTGCGCGAACGCAAGGCCGACGTCGAGCAGGTCGTCGAACGTCTTCTGAAGGCGCTCGCGGGCGCGCCGACAGCCGCATCGCTCGTCGTGCACACGGCCGAGAGCAACGGTCACAACGAGATGATCGTCGTCGCGCACGACATCGCGCCGGCGGACATGCTCCAGTTCAAGACGCAGGCGTTCAAGGGTTTCGTCACCGATCTGGGCGGGCGCACGTCGCACACGGCGATCGTCGCGCGCAGTCTCGGCATTCCGGCGTCGGTGGGCGTGCAGCAGGCGAGCGCGCTGATTCGCCAGAACGATCTCATCATCGTCGACGGGGATCATGGCATAGTGATCGTCGATCCGGCGCCGATCGTCCTCGAAGAGTATTCGTACCGGCAAAGCGAGAAGGTGCTCGAACAGCGCAAGCTGCAGCGCCTGAAGTTCTCGCCGACGCAGACCCTTTGCGGCACGAAGATCGAGTTGTGCGCGAACATCGAGTTGCCGGACGACGCGCAAGTCGCCGTCGAAGCGGGCGCGATGGGCGTCGGCCTCTTCCGTACCGAATTCCTCTTCATGAACCACAAGGATCAGTTGCCGGAGGAAGAGGAGCAGTTCGAGGCGTACAAGCGCGCGGTCGAGCTGATGAACGGCAAACCGGTGACGATCCGCACGATCGACGTCGGCGCGGACAAGCCGCTCGATTCGATGAGCGGCAGCGATGGCTACGAGACCGCGCCCAATCCGGCGCTGGGTCTGCGCGCGATCCGCTGGAGCCTGTCCGAGCCGCAGATGTTCATTACGCAACTGCGTGCGATCCTGCGCGCGTCGGCGTTCGGCCCGACCAAGATCCTGATTCCGATGCTCGCGCACGCGCAGGAGATCGACCAGACGCTCGATTTGATCCGCGAAGCGAAGCGTCAGCTTGACGAAGAGGGCGTCGCGTACGACCGGCAGGTTCAGGTCGGCGCGATGATCGAGATTCCCGCGGCGGCCATCGCGGTGCGGCTGTTTCTGAGCCGGCTCGATTTCCTGTCTATCGGCACGAACGATCTGATCCAGTACACGCTCGCGATCGATCGCGCGGACAACTCCGTCGCGCATCTTTACGATCCGTTGCATCCGGCGGTGCTGAACCTGATCGCGTTCACGCTGCGCGAGGCGAAGCGCGCGGGGGTGCCGGTCTCGGTGTGCGGGGAAATGGCGGGCGACCCTGCTGTGACGCGTCTGTTGCTCGGGCTCGGGCTGACCGAATTCTCGATGCATCCGAGTCAGTTGCTCGTCGTGAAGCAGGAGATCTTGCGTTCGAATCTGAAGGCGTTCGAAAAGCCCGTCGCTGATGTGCTCGCGGCTTATGAGCCTGCCGAGTTGCAGGCGGCGTTGACTGCGTTGCAGAAGATTTAGACCAGCCCGCAATCGGCGATCAGCCTTTCCACCTGAGCGATGACCTGCTCGGGTGAGATCGCCGAGCTGCATTGAAAGCGCCCGGGTTTGTCGCGGCGGCGAGGGCACCACAGAAAGTCCCGGTCATCGAAATCGCAGGTCGTGTCGTTGAAGCAACTGTTGCACGCGTGAAAGTTGATCACGCGATACGGCGTGCGGAATTCGGTATGCGGATGAGTAAAGCCGCTGATCATCACCACCGGCGTGCCCGCCGCCCACGCGAGCCAGGACAGTCCGCTGCTCAGTCCCACGAAGAAAGCCGCGTGACGCAGCAGGTTCACGCGATCTTCGAGCGGACGATTGCCGGTGAAGTCCTCGCAGCCTTCCGGCATCGTGTTGAGGACGCCATCGGCGCCGTACTCACGATGCTGATCGATGCAAAGCACGCGATATCCCCGCGCTTTCAGATGATCGATCAACACCCGCCAGCCACGCGGGTTGTTCCAGTACTTGCACTGCGCCGTCGATTGCGTCGCGATACACACGTAGCGCTCGGCCACGGGCCGCGCCGCCTCCGCAACGACGATGTTCGGCCGCCGCTCCTTGCACGGCACGCCGAGCAGATAGGCGGCTGCGTCCTGCAGGCTGCTCATCCGCGGATCGGTTGGCTGGTGATCGCGATCGGTGTACGGCGAGAAAAAGCCGAGATAATAGGTGGCGTAGAACGGGTCATCGGTCGAACCGGAGGATTCGGGCAACATGAAGCGGATCGCCGGGTAGCCCTTCGCGAACAGCGCCTGCAGATGCGCGGGCAGCACAACGTAAACTTCGCACTGCTCCTGCAATCGGAAGGCTTCCACGGCCGGCATCCACGCGAGGGTGTCGCCGAGCGCCGTGCCGGACGGATGGATCAGGACATTGCGGCCGCGCGCGTCGTATGCGTGATGAAAAACGAGGCGCTCTCCGTCGAACACCTGCAGTTCGAAGCGCACAAAATATTTGCGCCGGCTCGTGACGATCGAATGGGCTTCGACAGGCTCGTCGAAAACCTGGCTGAAGGTGTCCAGGTCGACCATGCGAACGCGCCAGCCGTCGACGGGAACCTGCACCCGGCAGCCGTAGTTGAAGTCGTAGAGGATGCCTTCCGGTCCGGCGAGTTGCGGAAGCGAGGGCCGCACGAACGCGCCGTGCGTGAGTCCACGCTGCGTGCTTGCCGGCGAAGTGACATTGCTCAAGTGACGATCCGGTCTTTGACGGATCGGACAGCTTAAGTGGATCGTCCGAAAGGCAGATTAGGACGTGACCTAATTAGCGCGCCGCTTGCTGCAACTTCGCGTTTCCGCAGACCGGGCAATCCGGCTGCCGCGCGATCTTCATCGTGTTCCATTCCATGCGCAGCGAGTCGAGCATCATCAGCCGGCCCGCGAGGGTTTCGCCGAAGCCGCCGATCACGCGCAGCGCCTCCGCCGCCTGCATCGCGCCGATGATGCCGACGGTCGGCGCGAACACGCCCATCGTCGAGCACGCGACTTCCTCGAACGGCTGATCCGGCGGAAACACGCACGCATAGCAGGGCGAATCCGGCGCGCGGAAATCGAAGGTGCTGATCTGTCCGTCGAAGCGCAACGCCGCGCCCGACACGAGCGGCACGCCATGCGCGACGCAGGCCGCGTTGATCGCGTGGCGCGTCGCGAAGTTGTCGCTGCAATCGAGCACGACGGATGCGCGCGGCACGCTGGCGTCGAGCCATGCGGCGTCGGCGCGTACGTTGACCGCGATGACGTCGACACCGGGATTGAGCGCGTTCAAGGTCTCGCGCGCCGATTCCACCTTGAGCGTGCCGACCGCTTGCGTCATGTGCACGATCTGCCGCTGCAGATTCGTGAGATCGACGGTATCGGCGTCCACCAGCGTGATCCTGCCGACGCCTGCCGCCGCGAGATACATCGCCGCGGGCGCGCCGAGGCCGCCCGCGCCGATGATGATCGCGTGCGCGTCGAGAAAGCGCTGCTGCGCTTCGATGCCGATTTCATCGACGAGGATATGGCGGGAATAGCGGAGAAGTTGATCGTCGTTCATCGCGGAAAGAATCGGCTTGCTCGAACGAAGCATTCTAAGCGCGCAAAAGAGAAAAGGCTTCGCAACATCACGTTGCGAAGCCTTTTGCAGGACTACAGGAAGATTACTTCGACTGCTGCTGCGCGGTCGGCGACGAAGCCGGCTGCGCGCCCGACGCCGGCGCGGAACCCGGCGTGGCCGGCAACGCCGGAGGCGCCACGACCGGTGCCGAAGCCGAACGCGGCGGCTTGTTCTGCGCGAGCTTGCGTTCGCTGTACGACTTCGATTCGACGACCTGCTTGCCTTCGAGCTTGTTCAGACCCTGCTGGAGCATGAAGTCGTCCGCGCTGCCGAACTCGACCGGCTTTCGCTCGCGATCCTTGCGGCGTTGCTCGGGCGTCTTCTTGTCGTTCTGCTCTTCGAGAATGCGCAGTTGCTCCAGGCGATCCGCCTCGCGCGCCTCCTGCTCCTTCTTCTCGTTCGGGTCCTGCGTGTTGGCGAGGTGGTTCGAATAATCTACTTCGCGCGTGACGAGCGCGTCGTCCGGATCGCCGTCCGCGTATTGATCGACCGGAACGTCAGGACGCACGCCCTGGTTCTGGATCGACTTGCCGCTCGGCGTGTAGTAGTAGGCCGTCGTCAGGCGCAGCGCGGAGTCGGCGGTCATCGGGCGCACGGTCTGCACCGAGCCCTTGCCGAACGTCGTCTTGCCGACGATCAGCGCACGATGATGATCCTGCAGCGCGCCCGCGACGATCTCCGACGCCGACGCCGAGTACGCGTTGGTCAGCACGACCATCGGCACCTTCTTGAAGATTTCCGGCACGCTCTTCAGCGGATCGGAATCGAAGGACGGCAGACGGTAGTTGTCGTAGGTGTCGCGGAAAGTCTGCTTCGCGTCCGCGATCTGTCCATTGGTCGACACGACCACCGAGTTATCCGGCAGGAACGCGCCCGCGACACCGACCGCGCTTTGCAGCAGACCGCCGCCGTTGTTGCGCAGATCGAGCACGAGACCCTTCAGGTTCGGTTGCTGGCGCGCGAGATCCTGCAGCTTCGCGGCGAGATCAGGCACCGTGCGCTCCTGGAAGCTCGTGATGCGGATATAGCCGTAGCCCGGCTCCGGAACCTTCATCTTCACCGACTGCACGCGGATCACGGCGCGCGTGACGGTGAGCGGGAAGGTGCGGTCGTCGCTCTTGCGGAAGATCGTGAGCGTGACCTTGGTGCCCGGTTCGCCGCGCATCTGCTTGACCGCCTTGTCCAGCGTCATGCCGCGCACCGGCTTGTCATTGATGCGCGTGATGAGGTCGCCCGGACGGATGCCGGCGCGGAACGCGGGCGTGTCTTCGATCGGCGAAATCACCTTGATGAGCCCGTCTTCCGACGAGATTTCGATGCCGAGACCCGCGAAGCGACCCTTGGTCTGCTCCTGCAGCTCTTCGTAATCGGTCTTGTCGAGATACGACGAGTGCGGGTCGAGGCTCGACACCATGCCCTTGATGGCGGCGGTGAGGAGCTTTTTATCGTCGACCGGTTCGACGTATTCGTGCTTGATTTGCCCGAAAACTTCGGCGAAAAGCCGCAATTGTTCGAGCGGCAAGGGCGTGGAGGTGGATTGCTGTGCGGATGCGGAAATCTGCAACGTTGCGAGTACGCCGGCAGCAACGCCTGCGGCGACCAGGCCGAAATTTTTCAGGTTCTTTCGCATAAAGGGTGCGGTCGGAAGCGAATGGGCTGCATCGTAGGTGACGGGCCAGTATACCTGCTCGTCTTGATTGACGACTTAAACGCAACTTAAATGCCTGAGGCGTTGATGCCTCGCAGCGTAGGGTTGCGCACGTTTCAACGGGAATCTGTCGATGCCGCCGGCCAGCTGTCAGCCGCGCGTCATATGCGTCCAGCGCACTTTGCCGCGGTGCCATGGACGCACGAATCGGATCGCGGACCGGACCTCGCCCGGCCCGCGACGGGGCATCAGCCCGCCTTGCCCTGCTTGGCGACAGCGGCCTGCGCCGCCGCGATGGCTTCCGGATCGCCCAGGTAGTAGTGCTTGATGGGCTTCAGGTTTTCGTCGAGTTCATACACGAGCGGCACGCCGTTCGGGATGTTCAAGCCGACGATGTCCTGGTCGGAGATATTGTCCAGATACTTCACGAGCGCGCGGATCGAGTTGCCGTGCGCCGAAATCACGACCTGCTTGCCCGACTTGATGGCCGGCGCGATCGATTCGTTCCAGACCGGCAGCACGCGCGCGACGGTGTCCTTCAGGCACTCGGTCAGCGGCAACTGCTCGCGCGGCACCTTCGCGTAGCGCGGATCGTTGAAGGACGCGCGTTCGTCGTCCGGTTCGAGCGCGGGCGGCGGCGTGTCGTAGCTGCGGCGCCAGACCAGCACCTGATCGTCGCCGTACTTCTTCGCCGTTTCGGCCTTGTTGAGGCCCGCGAGCGCGCCGTAGTGGCGCTCGTTCAGACGCCACGAATGCACGACCGGGATGTACATCTGGTCCATCTCGTCCTGTACGTGCCACAGCGTGCGGATCGCGCGCTTGAGCACCGACGTGTAGGCGATGTCGAATTTATAGCCGGCTTCCTTCAGCAGCACGCCGGCCTGACGCGCCTCGCGGTTGCCCTGTTCGGTCAGGTCGACGTCTACCCAGCCGGTGAAGCGATTTTCCTTGTTCCACGTCGATTCGCCGTGGCGGATGAGCACTAGCTTGTACATGATGTCGGTCGGTCAGTTGGAAAAGCGGGTGTGCCGATCGCACCCTGTCGTCCTGCGCGTGCTGGCGGGGTGCCGCCATCGGCCGGACGGCAGAGGCCATCGCGGGAAACGGTTATTTTATAATGCCGCGATTGCCCTCATTTCCCTTTCTTCCTTTCCTACTAAATTTCGGCGGCCCTCGACGTGAAGTTTTTCACTGAATACACGAATATCGCACTTATCGTCATCGCGCTCGTTTCCGGCGCGCTGCTCCTGTGGCCCGCCATCATGCGGCGCGGGCGCGGCGGCATTTCCGCCGCCGAAGCCACCACGCTCATCAACCGGCGCAACGCCGTGGTCGTCGATCTGCGGCCGGCGGCGGAATTCGCGAAGGGCCATCTGCCTTCGGCGCGGAACATCGAACTGACGGAGCTTCCTGCAAAAATCGGCCAGATCGCGAAGAATAAGAGCAATCCGGTCGTGCTTGTATGCCAAACCGGTCAGGAATCGCAGCGCGCGAGCCGCACCGTGGCCGAGGCGGGTTACGCCGAGGTCCACGTTTTGCAGGGCGGAGTAGACGCCTGGCAAAAGGCAGGCATGCCGGTGGTGAAACAAGGAGCAGTCAAGTGAAGAAAGTCGTGATGTACAGCACGGTCGTGTGCCCGTATTGCCAGATGGCCGAACGTCTTTTAAAGTCCCGCGGGGTCGACGCGATCGAGAAGATCCTGATCGACCGTGAACCGGGCCGGCGCGAAGAAATGATGACGCGCACCGGACGGCGCACCGTGCCGCAGGTCTACATCGGCGAAACGCATGTCGGCGGCTACGACGATCTGTCCGCACTCGACCGCAAAGGCGGTCTCGTGCCGCTGCTCGAATCCGTCTGAAGATACACTTGTGGCGCGCGCCTCAACGTGAACCCCGCGCGCCGCACCTCGATTTACCTAGGAAATCACTATGTCCGACGATAACAACCAGCCGTTTTTCAACATCCAGCGCATCTACCTGAAGGACATGTCGCTCGAGCAGCCGAACTCGCCCGCGATCTTCCTCGAACAGGAAATGCCGTCGGTCGAAGTCGAAGTCGACGTGAAGGCGGACCGTCTCGCCGAAAGCGTCTTCGAAGTGCTGGTTACGGGCACCGTCACGGCGAAGGTCGCGGGCAAGGTCGCGTTTTTGATCGAAGCGAAGCAGGCAGGCATCTTCGATATCCGCAATATCCCGGCTGAACAAATCGATCCGCTCGTCGGCATCGCGTGCCCGACGATCCTGTTCCCGTACCTGCGCTCGAATATCGCGGACGCGATCACGCGCGCCGGTTTTCCGCCGATCCACCTCGCGGAAATCAACTTCCAGGCGCTGTACGAGCAGCGCATCGCCCAGCTCGCAGGCGCCCAGGAAGGCGCGGCGAACGGCGCGACGCACTAACGTTCCGACTCTGCCGGACCGGAGCCGAGCATGAAAGTAGCCGTTCTCGGCGCCGGCGCGTGGGGCACCGCACTTGCGGGCCACGTCGCGACCCGGCACGACACGAAGCTCTGGGCGCGCGACGCCGCGCTCATCGAATCCCTTTCCCGCACGCACGAAAACACGCGCTATCTCGCAGGCGTGGCGTTGCCGCACGCGCTCGAATACGAGGCGGATTTCACCGCCGCGCTCCAGCACGCAGCAGCGGACGACGCGTTGTGTGTCGTCGCGACGCCCGTTGCCGGTTTGCGCGCGCTGTGCCGTGCGATGCGGCAGGCCGGCGTCGTGCCGGCGCATATCGTCTGGCTGTGCAAAGGCTTCGAGGCGGACACGCAGTGTCTGCCCAATGAAGTCGTCGCGGCCGAATTGCCCGGGCATCGCAGCAACGGCACGCTGTCGGGCCCGAGCTTCGCGCGCGAAGTGGGGCGCGGCTTGCCGGTCGCGCTGACGGTCGCGAGCGCATCGGCGGAACTGGGCGCGCGCACCGTCGCGGCGTTCCATCACGGCGCGATGCGCATCTATACCGGCGACGACGTGATCGGCGTCGAAGTGGGCGGCGCGGTGAAGAACGTGCTCGCGATCGCAACCGGTATTTCCGATGGCCTCGGTCTCGGACTGAACGCGCGCGCGGCACTGATCACGCGCGGGCTCGCGGAAATGTCGCGGCTGGGCGTCGCGCTCGGCGGCCGCGCCGAGACGTTCACCGGGCTGACCGGGCTGGGCGACCTTATTCTCACCGCGACGGGCGATTTGTCGCGCAACCGCACCGTCGGCATGCAGCTCGCGAGCGGACGCACGCTCGACGAGATTCTCGCGGCGCTCGGCCATGTCGCGGAAGGCGTGCGTTGCGCGCGCGCGGTGCTCGGCATCGCGCAGGCGCGTGGCATCGAAGTGCCGATCACGCAGGCGGTGTGCCGCGTATTGTTCGATAACGTCGCGCCGCGCGACGCGGTTCAGGCGCTGCTCAGCCGGGACGCGAAGGCTGAGTAAGCGCGTCGTCGAATCGGAGGTGGGCGATGGTTCAGCTGGAAGCGCAAATCGTCGATATCACCACGCTCGAAGTCGATGCCATCGTCAACGCGGCAAACCAGTCGCTGCTGGGCGGCGGCGGGGTCGACGGCGCGATTCATCGCAAGGCGGGCAAAGGCCTGCTGCGCGAATGCGAAACGCTCGGCGGCTGCGAAACCGGCGATGCGAAAATTACCGGCGGCCACGGTCTGCCTACGAAGCACGTGATCCACGCGGTCGGTCCGCGCTGGAGCGGCGGCGGGAAAAACGAGCCTGAACTGCTCGCGCGTTGCTATCGGCGCTCGCTCGAACTCGCTCGGGAAGCCGGCTGCGTATCGATTGCGTTTCCCGCCATCAGTTGCGGTATCTACCATTTTCCGCCCGAGCAAGCCGTGAAGATCGCGGTGCGCACGGTCATCGAAACCCTGCCTTCGACGCCTGCCGTGCAGCGAGTCGTCTTCGCGTGCTTTCAGGACGACATGCTCGCGCTCTATCGCGCCGAGCTCGATGCTCAGGCGCCGCCTTCGAAACCCGCCTGACGCCACGCCTCGAACGTCACGATCGCCACCGTGTTCGACAGATTCAGGCTGCGGTTGCCGGGACGCATCGGCAGGCGCACGCGCTGTGCGGTCGGGAAATGCTCCAGCAACTCCGGCGCAAGGCCGCGCGTCTCCGCGCCGAACACGAACCAGTCGCCGGGCTGGAACGCGTGATCGAAGAACGGCGTCGAGCCGCGCGTCGTGAACGCGAACATGCGCGCGGCATCCGGCGCTTCCTTCGCGATGAAGGCATCCCAGTTCGCATGCACGTTCATTTCGGCGTACTCGTGATAGTCGAGGCCGGCGCGGCGCAGCTTCGCATCGTCGAGGGGAAAGCCGAGCGGCTCGATCAGATGCAGCCGCGCGCCCGTGTTCGCGCACAGGCGGATCACGTTGCCGGTGTTCGGCGGAATTTCGGGTTCGACGAGTACGACGTTGAACATGGATTGCTTGAAAAGTAGGTTGATCAATCTTTCGGCGTACGCAGCGCCACGAAATTCGTGACGCGCCGCGCGCCGGAGAGCTTGAGAGTTCGCGCGAGGGCGTCGAGCGTCGCGCCGGAAGTCATCACATCGTCGACGACGCCGACATGTTTGCCGCGCACGTCGCCCGAAATGGCGAACGCGCTCGCGACATTGCGGCGGCGCGTTTGCTGATCGAGCCGCGATTGCGCCGACGTATGCCGCACGCGAGCAACGATGGATGCATCGCCGCGCACGCTCATTCTGCGCGCAAGCGGCCGCGCGATGGCCCACGCCTGGTTGTAGCCGCGCGCCACGAGCCGCGCACGCGAAAGCGGCACCGGCACGATCACGTCCGGTACAGGCAGATCGCTGTCCTCGAACGCCGCATGCAAGTGCCGCGCGAATGTCTCGCCCGCAGCCAGCCGCGCGCGAAATTTCAGTTCGACGGCAAGTGTGTCGAGCGGCGCGCGGTAGTCGGCGAGCGCGAGGGTATCGTTGAACGCGGGCGGCGACGCGAGACACGCGGCGCAGTGCACGCGCACATCTTCGCGTTCGCGTCTCATGAGCGATGCCACCAGAGGCAACGCGCACGTCGCGCAACGCAGGCGCGGCTCGTTCCAGTACTGCGCGTCGCACGCCTCGCACAAAAGTTCTTGCGACAAATTGCCGCATAACGCGCACTGGCCCGGCAGCGCGCGACCGGCCAGCCGCTTCAGCGCCGACGCGATTGCGCGAGCGCGCGCCGCCGCGGGCGTTCGGAACGGAAGACAAAAGCGGTGGGCGTTCATGACGGCGAGATCGGAAAAATGACGGCTCGAAGCGCTAAACACGCGCAATCGTTGCGCCTCAGCGCGCGTTTATGCCTCGTATCAGCACTTCGCATGGGTTGTTTTCGAGACGACCGAGTATACTTCGCACTCTCCGCGAAAAGATCGACATGTCCCCGACACCCCCTAAAACTAGCCGTCCGGCCTATGATCCGCGCCACTTGCGCGAGATCTTCGACGGTCGCGCAGCCAGCTTCGACGAGGTCGCGTTCCTGCCGCGCGAAATCGCGCAGCGCATGCGCGAGCGGCTCGAATACATCAAGGTTGCGCCGATGCGCGTCCTCGATGCGGCGTGCGGCGTCGGTGCGGACCTGGGCGGTCTGCGGGAACGCTTTGCTGAGGCGTCGGTGACCGGTGTCGATATTTCGTCCGCGATGCTCGCGCGCGCCTGCGCCGCCGAAGCCGCGGACGCCGACAACGGCGCGGGCTGGCGTCGTTTTCTCCCGTCGACGCTCGCAAAGGCGTTCGGCGCGCGCGGCCCGCAACTCGCGCAGGCGGATTTTTCCGCGCTGCCGTTCGCGGCGGGCGCATTCGAATTGTTGTGGTCGAATCTCGCGCTGCACTGGCATGCGCGTCCCGACCTCGTTTTCCCTGAGTGGCAGCGCGTGCTGAAGGTAAATGGTCTGCTGATGTTCAGCACCTTCGGCCCCGACACCTTGCGCGAACTCAGAGCCGCGTACCGCGAAGCGGAGCGCACGCTCGGCCTCGCGCCCGAACCGCACGCGATCGATTTCGTCGACATGCACGATCTCGGCGACATGCTCGTGGAAAGCGGCTTCGAAATTCCGGTGATGGATCAGGAAGTCCTGACCATCACGTACAAGTCTCCCGAATCACTGTTCGCCGACGTGACGCGCTGGGGCGCGTATCCGTTCGAGCGCGCGTTCGAGGCGGGCCGTGCGGACGCGCGAGCCTTGCGTGGCGCGGTACACGGCGCGCTGGAAGCGCTGCGCCGCGACGACGGCACGATTCCGCTGACCTTCGAAGTGATCTACGGCCACGCATGGAAGGCGGTGCCGCGCATGACGGCCGAAGGACACGGCATCGTGCGTCTGGAAGACATCGGACGGGGCTCGAAACCGAAACGTTGAATCGGTAAAGAGGGCGGATGTTATGTCTGAAATTTGCGTGAAAAAAGCGCGCAAAAAGGTGCGTCAAAAAGGCGCAGAAGCTTGTGGCGCTTGGCTTTGCGAGGTTACGACCCTTGCTTGTGGATGCCCCTCAAGACGCCTATAATGCGTCAGTTTGTCGCCCGGGCTGACACAAATCTGGGCGAAATCCGAGCAAAAGTATGTGAATGCGTGCGGATCGATGGAGGCAGCGATGCAAGCCAGCCAGACGCTGACGGATTCCGAGCCGGTCATCAAGGACTGGCTGATGAAGCGAAACTGCTCGGTATCGCCACGTCAGTTCGTGGGCTTCTATCTGTCGCTCGCGTTGATTTCGCTGGCAATCGCAACGTCGCTGTTCCTGAACGGCGCCTGGCTGGTGCTGCCGTTCACCGGAGTCGAGTTGGCGGTCGTGGGTGTCGCGTTCGTGATTTACGCGCGCCATGCCGTCGACTACGAGCGAATCCGGTTGTATCAAAACCGGTTGTTGATCGAACAGATGAACGCCGAAGTGTTGACGCAGTTCGAGTTCAACCCGCGCTGGGTGCGGGTCGAAGCGGGCGCGACGCCGAGAGAGCCGCTCACGATCGTATCGCGCGGTCAATCGGTGAAAATCGGGCAACACCTTGCACAGCATCGTCGCAAACAATTTGCTGCCGAGTTACAGGCGTCGCTGCGACGCCTCTGAGAGGAGCCGGCAGGCGCGAGATGCCACGGGGGTCGAGGGTTTGAATGGAAAATTTGGGTAAGGATGCTATGAAAACAATCAAGCGAGCCCTCTCGGGCGTGCTGGCGGCAGGCGCACTGCTCACCGCCGGCGCTGCCCTGGCGGTCGAAAACAGTCCAGGCGGTCCCGCTGTCAACGAGATCAACTTCCAGCCGCCCGTGACGAAGATCGCCGAGGAGCTCTACGGCCTCCATATCTTCATGCTCATCATCTGTACCGTCATCTTCCTTGGCGTGTTCGGGGTGATGTTCTATTCGATGTTCATGCATCGCAAGTCGAAAGGCTTCAAGCCGGCCAACTTCCACGAAAGCACCACCGTCGAAATCATCTGGACGATCGCGCCGTTCGTCATCGTCATTCTGATGGCGCTGCCGGCGACCAAGGCCGTCGTCGCGATGAAGGACACCTCCAACGCCGATCTCACCGTCAAGGTCACCGGCTATCAGTGGAAATGGGGCTACGACTACGTGAAGGGGCCGGGCGAGGGCATCAACTTCCTCTCCACGCTCTCCACGCCGCGCAGCGAAGTAAACGGCCAGAAGCCGATCTCGACGCTGTATCTGCAGGAAGTCGACAACCCGCTCGTCGTGCCGGTCGACAAGAAGATCCGCGTGATCACCACGGCCAATGACGTCGTGCACTCGTGGTACGTCCCGGCGTTCGGCGTGAAGCAGGATGCGATTCCGGGCTTCGTGCGCGACACCTGGTTCAAGGCCGAGAAGGTGGGCACGTACCGCGGCTTCTGTACGGAACTGTGCGGCAAGGAGCACGCGTACATGCCGGTGGTCGTCGAAGTGCTGTCGGCTGACGACTACGCGAAGTGGGTCGACGCGCAAAAGAAGAAGATGGCCGCAGGCACCGACGATCCTCTCAAGACCTACACGAAGGATGAGCTGATGGCGCGCGGCCAGCAGGTCTACACGTCGAACTGCGCGGTCTGCCACCAGCCGACCGGCAAGGGCGCGGGCCAGTTCCCGGCGCTCGACGGCTCGAAGATCGCGCAGGGCTCGATCGCCGACCATCTGAATATCGTGCTGCACGGCAAGGCCGCGATGCCGCCGTGGCAAGGCGTGCTGAACGACGTCGAGATCGCATCGGTCGTCACGTTCGAGCGTAATAGCTGGAGCAATCACACGGGCGATCTGCTGCAACCGAAGCAAGTGATCGACGCCAAGGCGGGCAAGATGCCCGAGGGCGGCGGTGCTGCGGCGGCCGCACCGGCGCCCGCGGCGGCGAGCGCAGCGCCCGCGGCAGCCGAGGCGAGCGCGCCGGCCGCAGCATCGGGCGCCGATGCAGGCAGCGCGCCGCAAGCCGCCGGCCTGCCCGCCAGCATCTATTTCGAGACGGGCAAGGACACGCTGCCCGCCGACGCCAAAAGCGCGGTGGAAGCCGCCGCTGCCTACGCAAAGGCGCATCCGGACGCGAAGCTCTCTCTGTCCGGCTTCACCGATGCGACCGGCGGCGCAGACCTGAACGCCGAACTCGCCAAGAAGCGCGCGCAAGCGGTCCGCGACGCGCTGAAGGCAGCGGGCGTGCCGGAAGAGCGCATTGTGTTGAAGAAACCGGAAACCATCACCGGCGGCGCCGACAAGAAGGAAGCCCGTCGCGTGGAAATCAGTCCGGCTGCTTGACGTGCCGAGCGTGCGTCTTCCTTCGCCGCGAGGCAACGGAAGACCACGCGTCATTGCCAAGTGCCCCGAGTATTCGCTTTAGGAGATGATTGTCATGTCTAGCATCGGACACGATGTAGGCGCAGGTCACGACCACGCGCACGACCATGCGCACGAGACGCCGCATGGCTGGCGCCGGTGGCTCTTCGCCACCAACCACAAGGACATCGGTACGCTGTACCTGCTGTTCTCCTTCATCATGTTCCTCTCCGGAGGCGTGATGGCGCTCGGCATCCGTGCCGAGCTGTTCGAGCCGGGCCTGCAGATCATGCGCCCCGAGTTCTTCAATCAGCTGACCACCATGCACGGCCTCATCATGGTGTTCGGCGCGATCATGCCGGCGTTCGTCGGTTTCGCGAACTGGATGGTGCCGCTGCAGATCGGCGCATCGGACATGGCGTTCGCGCGGATGAACAACTTCAGCTTCTGGCTGCTGCCGGCCGCTGCGGTCTTGCTCGTCGGCTCGTTCTTCGCACCGGGCGGCGCCACCGCCGCGGGCTGGACGCTCTACGCGCCGCTCTCCACGCAGATGGGCCCGGGCATGGACTTCGCGATTTTCGCGGTCCACATCATGGGTGCGTCGTCGATCATGGGCGGCATCAACATCGTCGTGACGATCCTGAACATGCGCGCGCCGGGCATGACGCTCATGAAGATGCCGATGTTCGCGTGGACGTGGCTCATCACCGCGTACCTGCTGATCGCCGTGATGCCGGTTCTGGCGGGCGCGATCACGATGGTGCTGTTCGACCGCCACTTCGGCACGTCGTTCTTCAACGCGGCGGGCGGCGGCGATCCGGTGATGTACCAGCACATCTTCTGGTTCTTCGGTCACCCCGAGGTGTACATCATGATCTTGCCGGCGTTCGGGATCGTGTCGCAGGTGATTCCGGCGTTCTCGCGCAAGCCGCTGTTCGGCTATAGCTCGATGGTGTACGCAACCGCATCGATCGCGATTCTGTCGTTCATGGTGTGGGCGCACCACATGTTCGCGACCGGCATGCCGGTGACGGGCCAGTTGTTCTTCATGTACGCGACCATGCTGATCGCGGTCCCGACGGGCGTGAAGGTGTTCAACTGGGTGGCGACGATGTGGCGCGGCGCACTCTCGTTCGAAACCCCGATGCTCTTCGCAATCGGCTTCCTGTTCGTGTTCACGATGGGCGGCTTCACGGGCCTGATCCTCTCGATGGCGCCGCTCGACATCCAGATGCACGGCACCTATTACGTGGTGGCGCACTTCCACTACGTGCTGGTGGCGGGATCGCTCTTCGCGCTGTTCTCGGGCTGGTACTACTGGGCGCCGAAGTGGACGGGCTGGATGTACAACGAAATGCGCGGGAAGATCCACTTCTGGGCGTCGATGATCTTCTTCAACATCACGTTCTTCCCGATGCACTTCCTGGGTCTCGCGGGCATGCCGCGCCGCTATGCGGACTACCCGGCGCAGTTCACCGACTTCAACCAGGTCGCGACCATCGGCGCATTCGGCTTCGGCCTCGCGCAGGTCTACTTCCTGTTCGCAGTCGCGCTGCCGGCGTATCGCGGCGGCGGCGAACTCGAAAAGGCGTCCGACAAGCCGTGGGATGGCGCGGAAGGCCTCGAATGGACCGTGCCGAGCCCGGCGCCGTTCCATACGTTCGAGCATCCGCCGACGGTTGAATAAGCAGTTTGTCCGGTTCGCGGGGCTTCCCCAGGGATGTCCCGCGAACGAAAAAGTCAGGAAAGCATGGCCCCGAATCCACAAAAAAGACGCACGCCCGAGGAAATCCGCGCGGGCAACAAGCGGCTCGGTTTGATCATGATGTTGATTGCCGCCGTCTTCTTTCTGGGTATCGTCGTCAGGCAATACCTGTTGTCGCGAGGGTAGGAAAGCAACGTGTCCACTCAGCAGGAAAATTCGCACGTCGACCGGTCGTTCAACCGGTCGATGCTGATCAAGCTCTTTGTCGTGGCCGCGCTGATGTTCGGCTTCGGCTTCGCGCTCGTGCCGATGTACAAGGCGATCTGCGAGATCACCGGCATCAACAATCTCGTGCAGCGCGATGTCGGCGCGCGCGAGGCGAAGAACACGCAAGTCGACATGAGCCGCACGATCTCGATCGAATTCGATGCGAACGCGCGCGGCCCGTTGCAGTTCAAGCCGGAGCAGCACAGTCTCGACCTGCACCCCGGCGAAGTCATGACGGTGATGTACGAGGTGACCAACCAGCAGAATCGCACGGTGAACGCCCAGGCGATCCCGAGCTACGCGCCGAAGCAGGCCACCGAGTATTTCCGGAAGATCGAATGCTTCTGTTTCACGCAGCAGACGCTGGCGCCGAACGAAACCAGGCGCATGCCGGTGGTGTTCGTCGTCGATCCGAAGCTGCCGAAGGATGTGAAGACGATCACGCTGTCGTACACCTTCTTCGAGCTGAACGCGCCGAAGTCGGTGGCGAAGGGTTCGTGACGGCCATGGGCGCGGACTCGCCGAACAAGAGCGGTTTTCTCAGGCTCGTGAAGGCGGTGTTCTGGTCGTTTTTCGGCGTGCGCCGCCGCGCGGACCTGGAAAGCGATGCGGCGCAGTTGAACCCGTTGCATCTGATCGCGGCGGGCGTCATCGGCGCGGTGCTGTTCATCGTCGTGTTGCTGCTGATCGTGCGCGCAGTAGTGGGATAGACGGAAAACGCCGGGCGTGTCGTGGGTCGGACGCGCGGCGTTAAAAGAAAATTCAAGCAACTGGATCGAAGTGGAGAATTCAACAATGAGCGGTCAAAACGAGAGCCCGTACTATTTCGTGCCGCATCCGTCGCGGCATCCGGTGATGGCTGCCACCGGCTTGCTGGTCATGCTGGCGTCGCTGGCATCGTGGATCAACGGTCATTCCTTCGGGCCGGTCGGCACGTTCATCGGTCTGCTGTTCGTGTTGTTCGTGCTGTGGCACTGGTTCGGCGACGCGATCTCGGAATCCGAAGGCGGCATGTACGGCAAGCGCGTCGACGTGTCGTACCGCTGGAGCATGAGCTGGTTCATCTTCTCCGAAGTGATGTTCTTCGCGGCGTTCTTCGGCGCGCTCTTCTATGCGCGCGCCATCGCGATGCATGAACTCGGCAGCCTCGACTACAAGCTGATCTGGCCGGACTTCTCCGCCGTATGGCCGAACAACGGTCCCGCCGCGCTCGTGCCGCACTTCCGCGCGATGGTGCCGTGGCCCCTGCCGACCATCAATACCGCGCTGCTGCTGTCCTCCGGCGCGACGCTGACGGTGGCGCACCACGCGCTGCGCGAAGATCATCGCAGGAAGGCGATCATCTGGCTGGGCGCGACCGTGCTCCTCGGCATCATCTTTCTGTTCTGCCAGGGCTACGAGTATTTCCACGCGTACAACGAACTGAACCTGACGCTCTCTTCCGGCGTGTATGGCTCGACGTTCTTCCTGCTGACCGGCTTCCACGGCTTTCACGTGTTCCTGGGCGGCACGATGCTGGCCGTGGTGATGTTTCGCCTGATCCGCGGGCACTTCACGGCGGATCACCACTTCGCCTTCGAAGGTGCGGCGTGGTACTGGCACTTCGTCGACGTCGTGTGGCTGGGGCTGTACGTCGTCGTCTACTGGCTGTAAGCGGATTGACCAGGCGGACGAGCGCGATGCGCCGTCCGTGGTCCGAGAGCAAAGAAGCAGTGACCAACACGCCGCCCTCGATGTTTCAAGGGGCGGCGTGTTCGTTTCAGGGACGTCGAACGGCCTGCCGCGCCGCGACAATTCGTCTCGTAGGGAAGAACCCGCGCGGCGGGTTATCGTCCGAGCGGAATGCCCGTCGATTGAATCCAGCCCATCCAGTGCGCGAACAGGATGAAGAGGAAGAGGGAAATGGACAGCCCGACGCGCGCGGCGAGCGACCACACCATCCGCTTCGTCCTGCCCCGGTCGGTCATCATGAAGTAGAGCGCCGAACCCAGGCTGCCGATGATAAGGATGAATGCGATAGCAACGATGATGTGCATGAAACCAGCCAGCGTGTTTGCTCAGGAACCGCAGTGAGCAAGTTTGATTTGAACCATCTCATTATCTCACTCGATGGATCGCGCCGTGCAGCGCCGAAACGCATGCCGACAGTAAGGGTCGCGGCATGAAGATTCGTTTCTGGCCCGCGCTCGTCATCCTGATCGTCGTCGCCGTGACCGTGCGTCTCGGCTTCTGGCAGCGCGATCGCGCGCATCAGAAGGAAGCGCTCAATGCGCAGATCGTGGCGTTCGAGAACGCGCCCGCGCGGGAAATCGGCGTGGAGCCGCTGCCGCTCAAGTCGATCGAATTTCATCGCGTGGAAGCGCGGGGCGAGTTCCTGCCGGAGCGGGTCGTGTATCTGGACAATCGTCCGTATAACGACCAGCCAGGCTTTTATGTCGTGATGCCGCTTAAACTCGAGGGCGGCGGCTACGTGCTCGTGAATCGCGGATGGCTGCCGCGCAACATGGCGGACCGTACGGGCATCGAGCCGTATGAGACGCCGAAGGGTGTCGTCGAGGTGAAAGGCATCGCGCGGGCGAACGCGTCGCAGGCGTTCGAACTGGGCAGCGGCGGATCGGCGGCGCACAAGGAGATCCGGCAGAACCTGGATATCCGGTCGTACTCCGCCGAAACCGGGCTCGCATTTCAGCCGTTCGTGATTCAGCAGACGAACGACACCGGCGACAAGCTCGTGCGCGACTGGCCCGCGCCGACGCTCGGCGTCGATCGCAATTACGGCTACATGTTCCAGTGGTGGGGCATGGCGGCCGCGGCCATCGCGTTCGGCCTGTATGCCGCGCGCCGCGCCGCGAAGAAGGGCGAAGATCGCGAAGATCGCGACGACGAAGCCGAACACCACGCCTGATACACCGACGCGCGCACGCCGCGCGCGATCGAACAGAACCGGGACACGTTTTTACCGATGCAATCACAACGCTCCACCGCCGCCGACAAGACTGGCACGCGGCAACGAACCGCCTCGAAAGGCTCCTGGATCAGCGGACGCTGGATGCTGCTGCTGCTCGCGCTCGTCTGCGCTGCGCCGGTGATCGCGTCGTACCTGATGTACTACGTCTTCAAGCCGGCGGGCGGCACGTCGAGCTACGGCGCGCTGATCGACCCGCAACGCCCGATTCCCGCGCAACTCGCCGTCACCGACGAGAAAGGGCAGAGCCTGCCGCTCAAGTCGCTCGAAGGCAAGTGGCTGATGGTCATCGTCAACGGCAGCGATTGCGACGAACAGTGCGCGACGCGTCTCTACTTCATGCGCCAGGTGCGCGCGTTGCAGTCGGGCGAGCGCGAGCGCGTAGTGAACGTCTGGCTGCGCACCGATGACAAGCCGGTCGCCGACGTCATCAAGACCGCGTATCCGCAGCCCGACACCCGCATGCTCGTCGCCGACGAGAAGGCGATCGCCGCGTGGCTGCCCGTCGACGACGGCACGAAACTCACGGATCACATCTTTCTCGTCGATCCGAACGGCAATCTGATGATGCGTTTCCCGAAGAATCCCGATCCGAAGAAGATCAACGCGGATGTGGCGAAGCTTCTGAAGTGGTCGCGCATTGGCTGAAGGCAGGGTAGAAACACATGTTCTTATTGCAACTCGGTCTGATCGGCATCTGCATCGCGCTGCTGCCGATGTCATACGTCTGGGTCAAGGCCGATGACGACAAATTCAGGAAACTCGTCTGGCTGACGACCTTTCTGACGCTCGATCTCATCATGTTCGGCGGCTTCACGCGCCTGACCGATTCCGGCCTCGGCTGCCCGGACTGGCCGGGTTGCTACGGCACGTCGTCGCCGTTCATCGCGCACGCGCAGATCACCGCCGCCTATCAGGCGATGCCGACCGGCCCCGTCAGCCTGATGAAGGCGTGGATCGAGATGCTGCACCGCTATTTCGCGATGGCGATCGGCGTGCTGATCATCGCGCAGGTGATCATCGCGTGGACCGCGCGTGTGAAGAAGCGTCCGCTGCATGTGTCGCCGTGGTGGCCGACCGGCATACTGCTGCTCATCCTGCTGCAAGGCGCGTTCGGCGCGTGGACCGTCACGCTGAAGCTGCAACCCGTGATCGTCACCACGCACCTGCTGCTCGGGCTTGCGTTGCTCGGCGTGCTCGGCTGGCTCGCCGCGCGCATGACGCCGATTCCATCGCTGGACTCCGCCGCCGCGCGCTGGATGCCCGCCGCGGTGTTCGGCTTGCTGCTGCTCGTCGTGCAGATCGCGCTCGGCGGCTGGGTCAGCACGAACTACGCGGTGCTGGCGTGCACGGACTTCCCGCTGTGCAACGGCCAATGGGTTCCGCCGATGAACTTCGAACACGGCTTCCACCTGTGGCGCGCGCTCGGCATGACCGGCGACGGCGACGTGATCTCGCAGGACGCGCTCGTCGCGATCCACTGGACGCATCGAACGTTCGCGGTCGCAGTCGTCCTGTATCTGCTCTGGCTCGCCTCGCGGCTGCGACGATTCGAATCGCTGCGAAGACCCGCAAACGGGGTATTGTTGATGATCGTGATCCAGTTCCTGACGGGCATGTCCAACATCGTGCTGCAATGGCCGCTGCCGGTCGCCGTGGCGCACAACGGCGGGGCCGCGATCCTGTTGCTGCTACTCGTTATGCTAAACTTTCGAATCTCTTCCAGCCGTCCCGGCCGCGCCGCAGTTCCTGCGCGCGACGTCGTTTCAGCGTGACTCCACATCATGGATAGCACGACACTACATTCCCCACTCGGCAGCCGCGTCTCGCAATACATTGCGCTGACCAAGCCGCGCGTCACGCAGCTCGCCGTGTTCTGCGCCGTCATCGGCATGTTCCTGTCCACGCCCGGCATGGTGCCGTGGGACAAACTGATCGGCGGCGCTGTCGGCATCTGGCTGCTGGCCGGCGCCGCATTTGCAATCAATTGTCTCGTCGAGCAGAAAGTCGACGCGAAGATGCGCCGCACCGCGTGGCGTCCATCGGCTCGCGGGCAGATCACGCCGGTGCAAATCCTGACGTTTTCGGCCGTGCTCGGCGGCATCGGCATGTGGACGCTCTACACGTTCACCAATCCGCTCACGATGTGGCTCACCATCGCCACGTTCGTCGGCTATGCGGTCATCTACACGCTGCTGCTCAAGCCTTATACGCCGCAGAACATCGTGATCGGCGGCGCGTCCGGCGCGATGCCGCCCGCGCTCGGCTGGGCCGCCGTGACCGGCACCGTGCCCGGCGACGCGTGGATTCTCGTGCTGATCATCTTCGTGTGGACGCCGCCGCATTTCTGGGCGCTCGCGCTGTATCGCCGCAAGGACTACGAAAACGCGGGCCTGCCGATGCTGCCGATCACGCATGGCGAGAAGTACACGCTGCTCAACATCTTCCTCTACACGCTCGTGCTGTTCGCGGTCACGCTGATGCCGTATATCTCCGGCATGAGCGGCGTGGTGTATCTCGCGTGCGCGATTGCGCTCGGCGCAGGCTTTATCGGCTATGCGTGGAAGATGTATCGTGATTACTCCGACGCGCTCGCGCGCAGGACCTTCCGCTATTCGATCGTGTATCTGTCGCTGCTGTTCGGTGCGCTGCTCGTCGATCATTACGTGCGTACGGTGATCGGCGCATGATGGTCCATATTCGTCGTTTCTTCGCGCTGCTTGTTTTCGCGGCGCTGCTTTCCGCGTGCGAGAAAGCGCCCGATTTCAAGAATCTCGACATCACCGGCAACAAGCAGTTCGGCAGCGATTTCTCCTTGCCCGATACGCACGGCAAGACGCGCACGCTCGCCGATTTCAAGGGCAAGGCCGTGGTGCTGTTCTTTGGCTATACGCATTGCCCGGATGTCTGCCCGACGACGCTCGCCGAACTCTCACAGGCCATGCGGCAACTCGGCGACAAGTCGAAGGACGTGCAGGTGCTGATGGTCACAGTCGATCCGGCGCGCGATACGCCCGAGCTGCTCGGCCAATACGTGGCGGCGTTCAACTCGTCCTATGTCGGTTTGCGGCCGGCGAACGATGCGCAGCTCGCGCAACTCGCCAAGGACTTTCGCGTGTACTACGCGAAATCGCAGGGCAAGACGCCCGACGATTACACGATGGATCACACTGCCGCGAGCTACGTGTTCGACAAGGACGGCAAGCTGCGTCTGTTCGCCCGCGACGGGCAGGGCGTGGAGCCGTGGGTTCACGACCTGAAGCTGTTGATCGACTGATTGTTAAAGTGGCCCGTGCGGGCCACTTTTTTATTCAGGCGTCCGCAGGTGATATTCACATGAGCATTCTGTATTTCACCCCGCACCAAAGCTGTGCCAACATCCAGCACCCGGTCGACTCGCGCGCCGGAGGCGAATCACGCAATCCCAGCACGAACGCATCATCGAAACAGGAACACCATGCAGCGCAGAAATTTGCTCAAAGCCGTTACCGCCGCCGTGGCATCCGCCGCGCTCTTCACGAGCCTCGCCGCTCACGCCGATGACAAAGTCATCAAGGTCGGCACCATCGGCGGCCCCGACGCGCAGATCTGGCAAGTCGTGCAGAAGGTCGCGAAGCGCGACGGCCTCAACGTGAAGGTGATCGAATTCAACGATTACGTTCAGCCGAACGCGGCGCTCGACGCCGGCGATCTCGACGCGAACAGCTTTCAGCATCAGCCGTATCTCGATAGCCAGGTCAAGCAGCGCGGCTACAAGATCGTGAATGCCGGTCTCACGTATATCTCGCCGCTCGGCGTCTATTCGAAGAAGCTGAAGTCGCTGAAGGATCTGCAGCAAGGCGCGAAGGTCGCAGTGCCGAACGATCCTTCGAACGAGAATCGCGCGCTTCTGCTGTTGCAATCGCAGGGCGTGATCAAGCTGAAGGCGGGCGCTGGCACGAACGGCAACAACGCGACGGCGCTCGACGTGGCAGAGAACCCGAAGAAGATCAAAATTGTCGAACTCGATGCCGCGCAATTGCCCCGCACGCTCGCCGATGTCGATGCCGCCGCGATCAACACGAACTTCGCGCTCGCGGCAGGACTGCAACCGGGCAAAGACGCGATCGCGCTCGAAGACGTGCATAGCCCGTACGCGAACCTGATCGCGGTTCGCGCGAAGGACAAGGATCAGCCTTGGGTGAAGAAGCTGGTCGCGGCTTACCAGTCCGACGATGTGCGCCAGTTCCTCAAGAGCGAATTCAAGGGCTCGGTCGTGCCTTCGTTCTGAGATCGACTGCTTCGAGTTTCAGTAACGGCGTCCCGCGGGACGCCGTTTTTTTATCGCCACTCAGTCGACCAGAACCTGCTGTAGCTCGCGCTGCCATACGATGCCCGTTGGCCCCTCCTGCACGGGCGTGAAACCGGTTCGGAGGAATAGCGCGCAAAGGTCTTCCTGAGGTTCGGCCAGGCGGCAGATAACTTGCTCGTAGCGCGCACCGTGCGCGAAGTTCGTGCATGCCGCGACGAGTTGCTCGCCCAGTCCGCGCCGGCGCGCGCCCGGCTCGACGAACAGCAGCTCGATGCGCGCCTGAGTTTTGGACTCCGCAGCAAGTATCGCCGCGCCGACGCGCGTGGTGTTGGCGTGCTCCGCCACCCAGCAGGCGATGCGAGGGGTATTCGCCTGCATGTCGGCAAGGAAACGCGATACCGATTTCGCCGCGTGCGCTTCGCTGAAAAGCTTCGACTTTTCGCCGGAATAGAGATGTACGTGGCGTTCGATCATCCAGCCGAAGTCTCCGCCGCGCGGCACGCGCAGCCGCGTTTCGCCCTCGCTGTAGGTTGGCGAGAGCAGTCGCTCGACATCCGCCATGGCCATGCATAGATGATCGATCTCGGCGGGAGTCAGCCGCTTGAGCAGCGAGGCCGTTTCCACCGAAACGTGGAGGTCGAGCGCGTCAACCTGGGCTTTCGCTTCGGGGGTGATCCGCAACAGATGCGCGCGGCCGTCCGATTCGTTCTTTCGCCGCACCACGAGGCCGAGCTTCTGGAAGTTGTTGATCAATCTGCTCAGATAGCCCGTGTCCAACCCCAGGTTGCGCGACAGGTCCGCGGCCGTGGTGGCGCGCCCCTGCGCCAGCTCATGGAGAATCCGCACTTCGGTCAATGAAAAGTTGCTTTTATGCAGCCGTTCGTGAAGCGCGCCAGTATGGCGTGCGTAGAAACGATTGAAGCGGCGCACCGCTTCGACGGCCCGGCTCGGATCAGGACAACCCATCGCTTAAGTCTCTCTCAGTTTTGTTGAAATTGATTGTGAATCCGAATTAATGAAAACATTGTGCCAAAGAAGCACGACCGTGCGAATACGAAAATGCCCGAAAAATGGGTAAAAAGGCAATGAAGGAGCCAATTCGTCAACTGGGCTGCCATTCGGGTAAGTCCCGATAGCGGAAATGTTCCGCCCAGTTCTGCTAAACATATTTTAACTCATTGATTTAAATAGAATTTTGACGTTTGGCCTAAGGGTCTGCGTTAGCGTTGACTGGTATTATGTTGGTTATATAATGGGCTCCAATTCAGCAAACGAGACGGCCCGATGGAGCATGGCTGGCAGGATTTGACGCCCGACGCGGGTAGCGATACACCGCTTTATCTCCAGTTGGCGTCGCGTCTTGCCACGGCGATCCACGCCGGCAACTGGACGGCCGGCGAGGCGCTGCCCTCGGAGCGCACGCTGTCGGAGCGTGTCGGGGTGTCGCGCATCACGGCGAGAAAGGCCATCGCGCTGCTCGTCGAGCAAGGCTTGATCCGGCGTGTGCGCGGTGCGGGCAGTTTCATCACGCCGCGCGTCGAAGATCCGCTTTCCCGGCTCACCGGTTTCACCAGAAAGATGGAGCAACGCGGTTTCAGGCCGGATTCGATCTGGCTCGATCGCGGACTGCGAGCAGCGAATCGCGATGAAACGGTGCGTCTGGGCCTGTTGCCAGGCGCGGCCGTTGCGAGCCTGCGACGGCTGCGGCGCGCGGACGGCATCGTGATGGCGGTCGAGCAATCGACGCTGCCGGTGGCCGTCGTGCCGGACCCGCTTGCCATTGGCGCTTCGCTGTATCGGTATCTGGAGGAGCGTGGGTCGTCCGTGGTGCGCGCGCTGCAGCACTTCCGCGCGGTGAATGCGGGCGCGGAAGTCGCGCGGCTGATGGGCGTGGCGCCGCGCGCGGCGCTCCTCGTGATCACGCGGATCGGCTATTCGACGGACCAGCGCGCGATCGAATTGACGGATACCTACTGCCGCGACGACTACTACGACTTCGTCGCGGAGTTGCACAGATAAGCGTCGGCACAGACGCGCAGCACCCGAGACGCATCAAAAGAGCAAACAAGAGAACGAGAGGACCCAAGGAAGCCGTTCGCTTATTTCGCGACGAAAGCCTGCTCGCAGCACGGCGCGGACGGCACTGAACCTCATCCATGCATCGCGTACTTCCAGAGAAACTCATGCTGAAAGGAAACATACTCACGACCGACGGCTGGATCCACGGCTCGGTCCGCTTCGAGAACGGCCGTGTGACGGCGCTCGAAGGCCATATCGCCGATCCGCTCGCCAACGACGCGCCGTACATCCTGCCGGGCTTCATCGACCTGCACGTGCACGGCGGCGGCGGGCGCGACATCATGGAAGGCGGCGATGCGGCGGACACCGTCGCGCGCCAGCACGCGCAGCACGGCACCACGAGCCTGCTCGCCACCACCATGACCGCGCCGCGCGACGAACTCATGGAAGTCGTCGCGGGCCTGGGCGAACAGGCGAAACACCGTGCCGCCGGCGGCGCGCGCATGCTGGGCGTGCATCTGGAAGGTCCGTACATCAATCCGGGCAAACTGGGCGCGCAGCCCGACGCGGCCGCTGTCGCGGTGCGCGATGAAGTGCTGAAATACCTCGAACTCGCGCCGATTCGCGTCGTGACGATTGCGCCGGAAATCTCCGGCCATCTCGACATCATTTCCGAACTGGCCGCGCGCGGCGTGCGCGTGCAGCTAGGCCATTCGCTCGGCACCTACGACGACGCCGTCAACGCGCTCAAGCACGGCGCGCGCGGTTTCACGCATCTGTTCAACGCGATGTCGCCGCTGCATCACCGCGACCCCGGCATGGTCGGCGCGGCGCTCGCGCACGCGGAATACGCCGAACTCATTCCCGATCTGCTGCACGTGCATCCGGGCGCCATCCGCGCCGCGATGCGCGCGATCCCGCGTCTGTATGTCGTGACCGACAGCACGTCGGCGGCCGGCATGCCCGACGGCGAATATCGCCTGGGCAGCCAGCATGTCACCAAATGCATGGGCGGCGTGCGTCTCGCGGACGGCACGCTCGCCGGCAGCACGCTGACCATGGATCAGGCGCTGCGCAATCTCGTGTCGCTGGGCATTCCGCTCGCGGACGTCTCGAATCGCCTGTCGCGTTTCCCCGCCGACTATCTCGGACTCGAAGACCGCGGCCGCATCGCGCGCGGCGCGTGGGCCGACCTCGTCGTGCTCGACCGGGAACACGCGCTGACCGCCACGTATGTCGAAGGAGAATCAATTGTCGAATATGCTTAATGAAGCGCTGGAGTCCGCCGACGTCGTCGCGGCCCAGCTCGCCGATACCTCGTCTATCGAAGCGCTCGCGGTCAAGCTCGCCGAGCAGCCGCGCCATGTCGCGCTGACGGTCGCGCGCGGCAGCTCGGACCACGCCGCCAGTTATTTCGCCAGCCTCGCGATGAGCCGCATCGGCATTCCGGTTGCGTCGCTGCCGATGTCGGTCGCCACGCTCCAGCAGGCGCCGTTGCGTGTCTCCGGACAACTCGCGGTCGCGTTCTCGCAATCGGGCAAGAGTCCCGATCTCGTCGGCACGATGCAGGCGCTGCGCGACGCGGGCGCGTTCACCGTCGCGGCCGTCAACGTCACCGGTTCGCCGCTCGAAAGCGCGTGCGAATACTTCCTGCCGCTGCTCGCCGGCCCTGAATTGTCGGTGGCCGCGACCAAGAGCTATATCGCGATGCTGTCGCTGTCGGCCATCGTGATCGCGCACGTTCAGCGCGACGTCGAATTGCTCAACGCGCTCAAGTCGCTGCCGGACGCGTTGCGCGCCGCGGGCAAGCTCGACTGGACGCGCGCCGTGAACGAGCTGAAGGACGTCGATCGCATGATCGTGATCGGCCGTGGCCTCGGCCTCGCCATCGCGCAGGAAGCCGCGCTCAAGCTGAAGGAAACCTCGGGCATCCAGGCCGAAGCGTTCTCCAGCGCGGAAGTGCGTCACGGTCCGATGGAAATCATCGACAAGGACTATCCGCTGCTCGTGTTCGCGCCGCGCGGGCCGGAGCAGGCGGGGCTGATCCAGCTTGCCGCCGACATGCGCGCTCGTGGCGCGCGCGTACTGCTCGCCGCGCCGAACGACGTCGCGGACGCGGAGCTGCCGCTCGTCGCCACCGATCACCCGGCGCTCGATCCGATCGCCACGATTCTTTCCTTCTATGTGATGGCCGCGGGTCTGGCCGCCGCGCGCGGGCGTAATCCCGACGCGCCGCGCCACCTGAACAAGGTCACCGAAACCCATTGAGTGAGCTAGCCGATGCGCCGTGCCGAGGAGTCACTGTTGAACCATTCCATCGATAACCCGAACGAGGTCGTGTTGCTTGCGCCGTTCACCGGTCCCGTCGTGCCGTTGGCCGACGTGCCGGACCCCGTGTTCGCCGAAGGCATGTTCGGCGACGGCATCGGCATCGATCCGCTCGATAACGTGCTCGTCTCGCCCTGCGACGGCACGATCACGCATCTCGCCCGCACGCATCACGCGGTGACGCTGCGCACGAAAGAGGGCGCGGAGATCCTCGTGCATATCGGCATCGACACGGTCGGGCTGGGCGGCAAGGGTTTCGCGCCGATGATCGAACAAGGCGCAACCGTGCGCGCGGGCCAGCCGCTCATCGAGTTCGATGCGGATTTCGTCGCGCAACACGCGCCGAGCCTCGTCTCGGTGATCGCGGTCGCCAACGGCGATGCGTTCGATGTCGTCGAGCGCGCCGGGCGCGGCATGCTGAACGCGGGCGCCCGCTTGCTGGTCTTGCGCGCGAAGCAAGGCGAGAAGGCGGAAACCGCGCGCTCCGGCGCGCTCGTCACGGAAGAAGCGCGCCGCAGCCTGACGCTCGCGCATGCGGGCGGTCTGCACGCGCGTCCGGCGGCGCGGGCGCGCGAAGCCGCGCGCGGTTTCGACGCCAAGGTCGAAGTGCGCTACGAAGGCAGGAAGGCGCCGGTGGAGAGCGTGGTCGGCCTGCTCGGGCTCGGTGCGGGCGAGGGCTCGACCATCGAACTGGTCGGTATCGGCCCTCAGGCGCAACAGGCCGTCGAAGCCGTCGCCGCCGAATTGTTGCGCGCGGCGCTGGGCGAAGTCGAAGAGACGCCCGCGCGCGCGAAGTCGCCTGCGCCGGTCGCGAAGGCGGCCGCTGCGGGCGAGCCGCTGCCGCCGAATACGCTGGCGGGCGTGTGCGCGGCGCCGGGCATCGCGGTCGGCAAGCTGGTGCGCTGGGACGATCAGGACATCGTGCCGCCGGAACAAGCGAGCGGCCAGTCGGCGGCGGAAAGCCGTGCGCTGGATAAAGCGATCGCGCAGGTCGATGCCGATCTCGACGAAACCGTGCGCACCGCGTCGCAACGCGGCGCGGTCGGCGAAGCGGGCATTTTCGCGGTGCATCGCGTGCTGCTCGAAGACCCGACGCTCATCGACGCCGCGCGCGATCTGATCAGCCTCGGCAAGAGCGCGGGCTTCGCGTGGCGCGAGGCGATCCGCGCGCAGATCGCGTTGCTGTCGAACGTGCAGGACGAGCTGCTCGCCGAACGCGCGGCCGATCTGCGCGACATCGAAAAGCGCGTGTTGCGCGCGCTCGGTCTCACGAACACGGCGGCGCGCGAATTGCCGCAGGAAACCGTGCTCGCGGCCACCGAGTTCACGCCGTCCGATCTGTCGTCGATCGACCGCACGCGCGTCACCGCGCTCGTGATGGCGCGCGGCGGCGCGACCTCGCACGCGGCGATCATCGCGCGGCAGGTCGGCATTCCGGCGCTCGTCGCCATCGGCGATGCGCTGCACGCGATTCCCGAAGGCACGCAAGTGGTCGTGGACGCGTCCGCGGGCCGCATCGAACATGCGCCGACGCAACTCGACGTCGAACGGGCGCGCGCCGAACGCGAGCGGCTCGCGAACGTGCGTGAGGCGAATCGCAAGATGTCGCAGGAAGCGTCATCGACGAAGGACGGACGCCCTATCGAAGTGGCCGCGAACATCGCCACGCTCGACGACGCGAAAGCCGCCGTCGAAAACGGCGCCGACGCGGTCGGCCTGCTGCGCACCGAACTGCTGTTCATCCATCGCCAGTCGGCGCCGACGGTCGAGGAGCACGCGCAAAGCTATCAGGGCATCGTCGATGCATTGCAGGGCCGCACCGCGATTATCCGCACGCTCGATGTCGGCGCGGACAAGGAAGTCGACTATCTGACGCTGCCGCCTGAAGAAAACCCGGCGCTCGGCCTTCGCGGCATCCGTCTCGCGCAAGTGCGCCCCGATCTGCTCGACGACCAGTTGCGCGGCCTGCTCGCCGTGAAGCCGCTCGGCACGGTGCGCATCCTTCTGCCGATGGTGACCGATGCCGGCGAACTGCAGCGTCTGCGCGCGCGCATCGACGAACTGGCGCGCGAAGCGGGCCGCACCGAGCCGATCGAAGTGGGCGTGATGATCGAAGTGCCCTCGGCGGCGCTGCTCGCCGATCAACTCGCGAAGTACGCGGATTTCCTCTCGATCGGCACCAACGACCTCACGCAGTACACGCTCGCGATGGACCGCTGCCAGCCCGATCTCGCCGCGCAGTCCGACGGCCTGCATCCCGCCGTGCTGCGTCTCATCAAGGTGGCCGTGCAGGGCGCGGAAAAGCACGGCAAGTGGGTCGGCGTGTGCGGCGCGCTCGGCGGCGATCCGGTCGCGGCGCCGTTGCTCGTCGGTCTCGGCGTGACCGAATTGTCGGTCGATCCGGGTTCCGTGCCCGGCATCAAGGCGCGCGTGCGCAATCTCGATTACCAACTGTGCCGTCAGCGCGCCGAGGACTGCCTCGCGCTCGAATCGGCGCAGGCAGTAAGAGCGGCAAGCCGCGAAATCTGGCCGCAGGACTGAACGTCCGTCCTTCTGACAGATTCGCGGAGCCTTTTTCGCAATCCCCCAAGCAGTAACGACAAGACTTATATTTTTGGAGAACCCGATGGACGCCAACCCGTTTGCAAAGATGCAGCGACTAGGCCGCGCGCTGATGCTGCCGATCGCCGTACTTCCGGTGGCCGGCCTGCTTCTGCGTCTCGGCCAGCCTGATGTCTTCAACATCAAGATGATCGCCGACGCCGGCGATGCGATCTTCACCAACCTGCCGCTGCTGTTCGCCATCGGCGTGGCGGTGGGCTTCGCGAAGGACAACAACGGCACGGCGGGTCTCGCCGGCGCGATCGGCTATCTGATCGAAGTGGCGGTGATGAAGGACATCAACGACAAGCTCAACATGGGCGTGCTGTCGGGGATCATCGCCGGGGTGATCGCGGGTTACATGTACAACCGCTTCAAGGACATCAAGCTGCCCGAATACCTGGCGTTCTTCGGCGGCAAGCGCTTCGTGCCGATCATCACGGGCGTCACGTGTCTGATACTCGGCATCGTGCTCGGCTACATATGGCAGCCGGTGCAGGCGGGCATCGACACGGCGGGCAACTGGCTGACGACCGCCGGCGCGCTCGGCACCTTCGTGTTCGGCGTGCTGAACCGCATCCTGCTCGTGACGGGTCTGCATCACATCATCAACTCGCTCGCATGGTTCGTGTTCGGCTCGTTCACGCCGCCGGGCGGCGGCGCGGTGGTGCATGGCGACCTGCATCGCTTCTTCGCGGGCGATCCGACCGCAGGCGGCTTCATGACCGGCTTCTTCCCGATCATGATGTTCGGCCTTCCGGCCGCGTGTCTCGCGATGTTCCATGAAGCGCCGAAGGATCGCCGCGCGATCGTCGGCGGCCTGCTGTTCTCGATGGCGCTGACCGCGTTCCTCACGGGCGTGACCGAGCCGATCGAATACAGCTTCATGTTCCTGGCTCCCGTGCTCTACGCGATCCACGCGGTGCTGACGGGCCTGTCGCTCGCGATCTGCTCGGCGCTCGGCGTCCATCTCGGCTTCACGTTCTCGGCGGGCGCGATCGACTACGTGCTGAACTACGGTCTGTCGCAGCGCGGCTGGATGGCGATTCCGATCGGCATCGTCTATTTCGTCATCTACTACGGCCTGTTCCGCTTCTTCATCCGCAAGTTCAACATGGCGACGCCGGGCCGCGAACCGGCCACGACCGACGCAGAAACCGATGTCGCAACCACGGTCGATGGCGGTCTGATTCCGCCGGTTCCGGGCGCGGCGGCTGTGTCGAACACGCGTGCGGGGAAGTACATCGCGGCGCTCGGCGGCGCGTCCAACCTGACGCTCGTCGATGCCTGCACGACTCGTCTGCGTCTGTCGGTGGTGGATTCGGAGAAAGTGTCGGAACCGCAGTTGAAGGGCATCGGCGCGCGCGGCGTGCTCAAGCGCGGCGCGACCAACGTGCAGGTGATCATCGGGCCGGAAGCCGATCTGATCGCCGATGAAATCCGCACCGAGCTGGAACATTCGTCGACGCGTGGCGCGACGCCGGCATCGTCGACGCCGGCGCAACCGGTGGCAGCGGCGAGCGCCGACCAGACGCCCGGCCCGCTCGATCCGGACCCGTTCCGCTGGCTCGCTGTCTTCGGCGGCGCGACCAACATCGCATCGCTCGACGCGGTTGCGCAGACGCGCCTGCGCGTGGTCGTGCGCGATCCGTCGGCGGTGGATCGTCAACGTCTGTCGTCGCTGGATGTCGCGTGGGTGTCGGCTGATACTTTCCACATCGTCGTGGGCACGGCGGCGCAGCGTTATGCGACGCAACTGTCCACGCGTCTGTCGGGCAACGGCGGCGGCGCAGCACCGATGCCGGCGTGATGCGGTAATCGATGGTTGAAAACAAACGGCACCTTCGGGTGCCGTTTGTTTTTTCAGAGCAAGGCAGGCGCAAAGAAAAAGCCCGCCGTCTCATCGACGGCGGGCTTCGCAACTTCTGCTACGGCACAGTCAGGTATTACGCATAGTCGTGCAGCGCGGAGCGCATTTTCTTCATCGCGCTCGCTTCGATCTGGCGGATGCGTTCTGCCGATACGCCGAACTCGTCGGCCAGTTCATGCAGCGTCTTGCCGCCCGAGCCGTCGTCCTGCACGTCGAGCCAGCGCGCCTTGATGATGCGGCGGCTGCGCTCATCGAGCGATTCCAGCGCGTCGGCGAGGCCGTCGCTTTGCAGCTTGTCGAACTGGCGCGCGGCGATGACGTTCGTCGGCTCGTTGTGCGAGTCGGCGAGATAGGCGATCGGCGCGAACGCTTCCTCGCCGTCGTCGATCTGGCCTTCGAGCGCGATATCGCCGCCCGACAGGCGCGTTTCCATCTCCGCGACTTCCTCGCGCTTCACGTTCAACTCATTCGCGAGGCCGTCGATCTCATCCGGCGTGAACGCCGAATGGCTCGTCTTGTGGCTGCGCAGGTTGAAGAACAGTTTGCGCTGCGCCTTGGTTGTTGCGACCTTCACCATGCGCCAGTTGCGCAGGATGTACTCGTGGATCTCGGCCTTGATCCAGTGCATCGCGTACGACACGAGGCGCACGTTTTGCTCCGGGTCGAAGCGCTTCACGGCCTTCATCAGACCGATGTTGCCTTCCTGGATCAGGTCCGCATGCGGCAGGCCGTAGCCAAGGTAGTTGCGGGCAATCGACACGACGAGGCGCAAGTGCGAAAGCACGAGCTGGCGCGCGGCGTTCAGGTTGCCCTGCTCGCGGAATTCGGTGGCGTACTGACGTTCCTCTGCTTGCGAAAGCATCGGAATGCGGTTCACTGCTTGTATGTAGGAATCGATGTTGCCGATCTGGCCGGTCAGCATCGACGACTGTGCGTACGTCAGCGCGCCTGCCGAAGATGCCTTGGCAGGTGCCGAGCTCAGAACATTCGGAAGGGTCATCGCATTGGTCACGCTCATTAGCTCCTTTTCAACAATTCACTCGCCGCTTAACGACGGCAAGTCAGACACGATATTAGCACTCCGGTTCAGCGAGTGCTAAGTGTTAGAGGGCAAGAGAGTGTGTGAGTTCCCACAAAAGCTATCGAATTTGCAAGATCAATAGGACGGACTGTTGCAAAAAAATAGGGAAATTATACCGATGTACGCTTCGTTTTCGAATCGATTACCGCTTTTGTGCGGCGCGGCGAAAGAAAATTCAACAGAATAGGGCGTGTCGTTACGCTTTCTGCACATCTCGAAAAACGTCTCTAGAATTCGCCAGACAACGCGGTTAATGAAACACGCCCGTCATCCGAGGAAAATGGGGTGCTCATGCATAAAAACAAGACTTCGTGGTTTCGTCCAATTTGCCGTCTTGCAGTCTGCGCCGCGTTCGGCCTCGCGTCGGCTGCGGCGCACGCGGACCGGTTCGGCGTTCAGGTTGCTGGCGGTGTGGCCAACCACGACATCAAGAAACTCGATCTCGGTGTCGCCTGGGACCCGGGCCTCACCTGGTGGGAAATCGGCGGATTCCACTTCACGCTCATCGGCGAAGGGCACGTCTCCTACTGGCATACGACCGAGGACAACGCCGTCCATCCGAGCATCTGGGAAGTCGGCCTTACGCCGGTCGTGCGCTTCGTGAAGAGTTCGGGCTATTTCCGGCCGTTCATCGAGGCGGGCGTAGGCGTGCGGCTGCTTTCGCATGCGCGCATCACGCAGGATTTCACCGTGTCGACAGCCTTCCAGTTTGCCGACATGGTCGGCGTCGGGATGATTTTCGGCGAGAAGCAGAGCTATCAGGCGGGCTTCCGATTCCAGCATCTGTCGAACGCAGGTATCAAAGAGCCGAATCCTGGTATAAATTTCAGCCAGCTATATCTGCAATACAACTTCTGACGGGGCGCCGGCGTATCGGTTCCTCGACACAAGGGGAATGGACAGATGCCGGCAAAAACCATTGAGGCGATTCGCGCCCTCGAGCGTGACCGTTTCCGTGCGATGGTCGAGAGCGACGGCCCCGCGCTGGATGCGTTGCTGGCTGAAAACGTCAGCTACGTCCACACGAACGGCAAGCGGGAGACCAAGCGCCAGTTCATCGACGCCATCACCGCTGGCCGCCGCCGCTATCGCCAGATCGAGATTCAGTCGCAGGACGTGCTGCCCGCGGGGCGCGATACGTGTCTCGTGTCCGGGCGCGCGCTGATCGAGATGGAATCGAAGAACGGCGCGCTGCTTTTTCCGATTGCCTATACGGCCGTGCACGTCCAAACCGAAGGGCAGTGGCAGTTGCTCGCCCTGCAGGCGACGCGCGTCGCGCTGGAATAGCGCAGCGCGCGCCGCCTTGCGCTGAGGCTTACACCGCCTCCATCGCCTCGTCCTGCCGATCCTCCTGCACGACGCGCTTCGAACGGTTCACCGTGCTCACGACCGCATCGGCGACCGCGAGCGCCGGATTTGCATGCACCGCGACGCCGAAGCGCGTCTGGCCGTCGCCGACTCGGCAGCCGACGAACGCGGCCGTGTCGCCGCTCGCCGTGACGGCGGTTTCGAACCAGTTCACGCTCGCGTCCACGCCGAGCGCTGCCGCGACCGTCTGCGCCCAGGCATCGCCGCTCGGCGCGCTTGCCGCTGGCGCGATCACGATGCGCTTTCCGAACACCGACAGGGTCGAAGCGTCGATACGCGAAACCGGCCCGCCCGCGTCGAAATATTCGCGCTTGAAGAGGTTGCAGATCGCTTCGCCGCTGATTTCCGCGCCGGATGTGTCCGTGACGGTCTGCACAGCGTGGCTGAATTCGATCTGCACGCGGCGCGGCGGCGTGAAACCGAGCCCGCGCTCGAGCAGATAGGTGGAGCCGCCCTTGCCGGACTGGCTGTTCACGCGGATCACGGCATCGTAGCTGCGGCCGAGATCGGCCGGATCGATCGGCAGATACGGCACTTCCCACACCGTGCCCGGCACGCGCTGCGCGAAGCCTTTGCGGATCGCGTCCTGATGCGAACCCGAAAACGCGGTGAAGACGAGATCGCCGGCGTAAGGATGGCGCGGATGCACCGGAATCTGATTGCAGCGCTCGACGACGCGGCGCACGGCGTCGATATCGGAGAAATCGAGCTCGGGATCGATGCCTTGCGTGTAGAGATTCATGGCGAGCGTGACGAGATCGACGTTGCCGGTGCGCTCGCCGTTGCCGAACAGACACCCTTCGATGCGGTCCGCGCCCGCGAGCAGCGCCATTTCCGCCGCCGCGACCGCCGTGCCGCGATCGTTATGCGGATGCACCGACAGCACGATGCTGTCGCGATAACCCATGTTGCGGTCCATCCATTCGATCTGGTCGGCGAAGACGTTCGGCATCGCGGCTTCGACGGTCGCGGGCAGATTCACGATCATTTTGTGATCGGGCGTCGGACGCCAGGTTTGCGCGACCGCGTCGCACACTTCGCGGGCGAACGAAAGCTCGGTCATGCTGAAGGTTTCGGGCGAGTACTGATAGATCCAGTGCGTGTCCGGCCGCGCCGCCGCGCATTCCCTGATGAGGCGCGTGCCTTCGACCGCAAGCGCCTTCACTTCGTCCTTCGACTGGTTGAACACGATCTTGCGAAACGACGGCGCGATCGCGTTATACAGGTGCACGATCACCTTGCTCGCGCCCTCGACCGCTTCGAAGGTGCGCTCGATCAGTTCGCGGCGCGACTGCACGAGCACTTCGATGGTCACGTCGTCCGGGATGCGCTTTTCGTCGATCAGTTTGCGCACGAAATCGAAATCGGTCTGCGATGCCGAGGGGAATCCCACCTCGATTTCCTTGAACCCGATCTTCACCAGCATCTCGAAGAATTCGAGCTTCGCGGCGATGCTCATCGGCTCGATGAGCGACTGGTTGCCGTCGCGCAGATCGGTGCTCATCCAGATGGGCGCCTTTTCGATCGTGCGGTTCGGCCAGCGGCGGCCATTCAGACGGACTTGCGGAAACGGGCGGTATTTCTCGGCGGGGTTCGGCATCATGATCGTCGATCTCTCTTCGGACAGTTTGCGTAGCGCCTGCGAGAGAGGCCGTGTCCGGCGGCTGGCCGGGCGTGACGGAATGCACGTAAGACGAAGCCGCGCGCGCGTGTCCCGGGATCACCAGCGATGGTGACGCCTGTGACCAACGTGAACGTGCGCGAAGCAGCGTGCATTTGACCCTCGCGTTTCCGTATCGCGGGATGCGCGAACGAAAAGCTGACGACTACAGTGGTAAGAAAAGGAACTACAGGAGACTGCTGGCAGGACCACGCGCCTTGCGACGCGCGGCGCTACGTCTGGCGAGTTACGCTAGACGTAGCGATAGGGGCCGCGCTAGGCGGCCCGAAATAATTCGGAGGGAGGGGAACTGGGTGAAGCTCATGCGCTCGACTTTAAACCAGCGTTGAATACCGTGTCAAATGGGGTTTGTCGGGTTTGTCTGATCAGGGACGGGTTTGCGCGCCACCTTGGCGATCACTTCGACCTGACGCGCGACCGCGGGCGGCACCGGCACGTCGCCGCGCAACACGCATTCGATCCAGCGCGCGGTGGTCGCCGCATCGAGCGTTTCGGGTAGATCGACCTGCGGCGCGTGCGGCTGCGAGTGCTCCGGCGCGATCAGCGTCTCCATGCGGCCGTCGTGGAACCAGTCGACCTGCACCTGGCGGCGCGTATCGGCGACGGCCTCGCCTTCCGTGCCGCGCGCGAGCAGCGCGCCGCCCGCTGCCGCGTCCGGATGCTCCGTGAACAGCGCAGTGAGGCTCTCGCGATATTCCGGATGCGTATAGTTGACGAGCCGCAGGCCCGGCTCCGCGAACGGCTGGAGGATTTTCACCAGCGTGTGCGTGGAATTGCGCACGCCCATGCGGCGCCTGAGCGCGAGCAGCCGCGCGAGCTTCGGCGCGAGCACCGTGGTCGGCGCGAAGGCGAGGCGGCGCGAGGCGAGACTATCCTCGATTTCATCGTGCGAAGCCGCGTGCGCGATACCCAGTTCCGCGAAAATCTCGGCGCTCGTGACGCGGCCCGGATCGTCGGTGACGCCATGCACCAGCACCGGCACGCCCTCGCGCGCGAGCAGATGCGATAGCAGCGGCACGAGGTTGGGCGTCTTGCGTGCGCCGTTGTAGCTCGGAATCGACACGGGCCGGGCGTGTTCGCGCCCGTCCTGAACATGCAGCGGTTCGAACGAGCGATGCGCGGCGGACAGCATCGCGGCGAGTTCCGCAGCGGTTTCGCCCTTCACGCGGTAGGCGAGCAGCACCGCGCCGAGTTCGAGTTCGGGGACGCGGTCCTCGAGCATCGCTTCGTAGAGTGCGTAGGTGTCGTCGTGCGAAAGTGCGCGCGCGCCGTTCGGCCCGCGGCCGATTTCCTTGATGTAGCGTGCGCAGGCGAAAGGTAGGGAAGCGGAGTCGGTCATGGAGAGAGGCGCGGATCGGGCGCTCAATTTCATCATCCGAGCGATGCCGCCGCGCTTTTTAAGGTGCAGGAAGCTTATTGAGTACCGCATTTGACGGGCGCTGGCAAGGTACGCCAGTCGAACGTTTCGCGCGCAGGACGATGAAATCGAAGCGTCGCCCGATCCGGCGAAGGCTTGCCGAAAGCTCGCAAAGCCGCGCCCGCCAAGCCTCACGGGCTTCGCCACGATCTTCGCGCGCACGTTAAACTTCCCTTTCTCGCTGGCCGCAAGGGCCAGCGCATTCGTCCATGAATCTGCAAATCAAACAGCAACTGGAGAGCGGGATGACCTACGTGTTTCCTCCGGCGCCGGCAGCAGCGGTGCCCGTCGATGGTTCGAATGAGCAGTTTCCGGTACGGCGCATCTACTGCGTCGGCCGCAACTACGAAGCCCACGCGCGCGAAATGGGCCACGATCCGGACCGCGAGCCGCCGTTCTTCTTCAGCAAGCCCGCCGATGCAGTGCTCTACGTCGCGCCCGGCGCAACGGGAGAATTCCCGTATCCGTCGCAGACGAAGAACCTGCACTTCGAGATGGAACTGGTCGCCGCGATCGGCAAGCAGGGCAAGGACATCTCCGCCGATCAAGCGCTCGACTACGTCTACGGCTACGCGCTCGGCCTCGACATGACGCGCCGCGATCTGCAAGCCGAAGCGAAGAAGCTCGGCCGTCCGTGGGACACCGCGAAAGGCTTCGACCGTTCCGCGCCGATCGGCCCGATCCATCCCGTTTCGAAGGTCGGGCATCTGGAAAAGAGCGCGATCTGGCTGACGGTCAACGGCGAGCAAAAGCAGCGCTCGGACATCTCGCAACTGATCTGGTCGGTGGGCGAGACGGTCGCGTATCTGTCGACGCTCTTCGAGCTGTTTCCCGGCGATCTCATCTTCACCGGCACGCCGGAAGGCGTCGGCGCCGTCGTGAAGGGCGATCTGCTCGAGGGCGGCGTCGATGGCATCGGCGAATTCTCCGTGCGCGTCGTCTGAGTGCATGAACATGAAGCTCTATAGCTATTTCCGCAGCTCGGCGGCGTATCGCGTGCGCATCGCGCTGAATCTGAAGGGCCTCGACTACGAGTACGAGGCGGTTCATCTGCTGGGCGACGGCGGCCAGCAACTGAAGCCCGAGTACCGCGCGGTGAATCCGGACGGCATCGTGCCCGCGCTGGTCGATGACGGCGACATACTCACGCAGTCGCTCGCGATCATCGAGTATCTGGAGGAGACGCATCCCGAGCCGCCGCTCTTGCCGAAGCGTCCGTCAGATCGCGCGTTCGTGCGCTCGGTCGCGATGCAGGTCGCGTGCGAAATCCATCCGCTCGACAATCTGCGCGTGCTCAAGTACCTGAAGCATCAGGTCAAGGTGCCGGATGAAGCCAAGGACGCGTGGTACCGGCATTGGGTCGAGACCGGCTTTGCGTCGCTCGAAAAGCGCCTCGCCGCCGATCCGCGCGTCGGTGCGCTGACCTTCGGCGATACGCCGACCGTCGCCGATCTGTGCATCGTGCCGCAGGTTTTCAACGCGCGGCGCTTCGGCATCGACGTGAGCCCCTATCCGACGCTCGCGCGCATCGCCGATCACGCCTGCACGCTCGACGCGTTCGCACGGGCCGCTCCGGCGCAACAGCCGGACGCCGAATGACGGCAGCGGTTTCTGCCGGAGCGCTGTCGAGTTATTTGTCGGGTGCCGGGCTGGGCGCGAGCCTGATCGTCGCGATCGGCGCGCAGAACGCGTTCGTGTTGCGGCAGGGGTTGAAGCGCAGTCACGTGGGCGTGGTCGTGTCGATCTGCGCCCTCATCGACGTGCTGTTGATCGCGCTGGGCGTCGGCGGAATGGGCGCGCTCATCGCGCGTGCGCCCGTTCTGCTCGACGTGATTCGCTGGGCGGGCGCGATCTTCGTGTTTCTGTACGGATTGCGCGCGTTTCTCGCGGCATGGCGCGGGCCGGGACATCTGAACGCGTCGGACGGCGATTCGCAGACGGCGATCGGCGCGGCGTCCACGGTTCTCGCGCTGTCGCTGCTCAATCCGCACGTCTATCTCGATACCGTGGTGCTGCTCGGCGGCATCGGCGCGCAACGCGGCTGGCCGGCAAACGCGTGGTTCGCGGCGGGCGCGATGTGCGCGTCGGTCGCCTGGTTCACCACGCTCGGCTACGGCGCGCGCCTCCTGGAACCGTGGTTCGAGAAGGACGTGTCGTGGCGCGTGCTCGATGTGATCGTCGGCTGCGTGATGTGGTGGATCGCGGCGTCGCTGATACTCGCGCGATGAAAAAAAAGGGCGTCCACGCGGACGCCCTTTTCAGGTTCAGCCGAGCAGTGCGTCGGCGAATTCCTCGGCGCTGAAAGGTTGCAGATCCTCGACCTTCTCGCCCACGCCGATGAAATACACCGGCACCGGCCGCTGTCGCGCGATCGCGGCGAGAATGCCGCCTTTCGCGGTGCCGTCGAGCTTCGTGACGACGAGACCCGTCAGGCCGAGCGCATCGTCGAACGCCTTGACCTGCGCGAGCGCGTTCTGACCCGTGTTGGCGTCGATCACGAGCAGCACTTCGTGCGGCGCGTCGGGCATTGCTTTCGCGATCACGCGGCGCACCTTGCGCAGTTCTTCCATCAAATGCAACTGCGTCGGCAGGCGGCCGGCGGTGTCGGCCATCATCACGTCGATCTTGCGCGCACGCGCCGCGCCGACGGCGTCGTAAATCACGGCGGCGGCGTCGCCGCTTTCCTGCGCGATCACGGTCACGTTGTTGCGCTCGCCCCAGACCGTCAACTGTTCGCGCGCGGCGGCGCGGAAGGTGTCGCCGGCGGCGAGCAGCACCGACTGGTCGAAACGCTGCAGATGCTTCGCCAGCTTGCCGATGCTGGTCGTCTTGCCGGCCCCGTTCACGCCCGCGATCATCATCACGAGCGGTTGCGCGCGGCCGAGCATCAACGATTTTTCGAGCGGGCGCAGCAGGTCGACGAGCAATTCACGCAGCGCGGCCTTCACCTGCGATGCGTCGGTCAGACGCTCCGAGCGCACTTTCTCACGCAGCGATTCGAGCAGGAATTCGGTGGCATCGACTCCGGCGTCGGACATCAGCAGCGCGGTTTCGAGTTCTTCGTACAGGTCTTCATCGATCTTCGCGCTGACGAAAATGCCGGTCAGGTTGGTGCTCGTCTTCGACAGACCGTGACGCAGGCGCGAGAGCCACGACTTCTTCGCGACCGCATCGAGCGTGGGCGGCGGCACGATTTCCTCGCTCGCCTGATCCGTTTCCGGACCGCGCGCCCATTGCGACTGCGTGCGGCCTTGCCAGTATTCCTTCGAATCGCCGGCCGGAAGCTGGACGTGCGCTGTGGAAACCGGCGCAACGGGTTGCGCAGCCTTCGGTGCGACCGGTTCCGCAGCCTTCGGTGCGACGGGTTCCGCAGCCTTCGGTGCGACCGGTTCCGCAGCCTTCGGTGCGACCGGTTCCGCAGGCAGCGCCTCTTCCTGCGGCGCTTCGGCGGCCAGCGCCTGCCGTTCCAGCTCGGCGTCGGAGAGGTCGTCGTTCCCGTCCGCCGCGACGATGTCTTCCTGAGGCGTATCGAGCGGCGCGTCAGCCGGCTTTTTGAATTTCTTGAAGAAGCTGAACATGGATGTGTGGCGATGATGCGCGCGTGATCGGTGGCCTCGTGCGCGCTATTGAGCCGCTTTGCGCGAGGCCGGCGCGAAAGGGTAGAAGCCGCATATTTTATCAGGCGAAGCCGCGCCCGCCCGTGCGGCGCCCGGCATGGCGCGCGCGTGTGGTAACGTTGGCTTTCATTGCTCGTGCCGGCCTGTCGTCAAGCAAAAATACGCCCGGCGCGCTCGACTCCAACCATCCTCTTATGCCTCGCTCGTCCGTTACCCGTTCCGTCCTGCCCAGCCACACGCCCTCGCGCGGAGGCAAACCGCACACGATCCGCATCATCGGCGGAGACTGGAAGCGCACGCCGCTGCCCGTGCTCGATCTCGATGGCCTCAGGCCCACGCCGGATCGCGTGCGCGAAACGCTCTTCAACTGGCTCGGCCAGGATCTCTCAGGACAGACGTGTCTCGACATGTTCGCGGGCAGCGGTGCGCTCGGTTTCGAGGCGGCGTCGCGAGGCGCTGCGCGCGTGCTGATGGTCGAGCGCAGCGCGAAAGCGGCCGCGCAGATCAGGGCGAATCAGACGAAACTCGGCGCGCGCAACATCGAAATCGCGGAAGCGGATGCGCTGCGGCTCGCCGCCAGCCTCACGCCCGGCTCGTTCGACGTGATCTTTCTGGACCCGCCGTTCGGCGATCAGGCGTTGCTCTTGCGCGCGCTCGCGCTGGCGGCGCCGCTCGTCGCGCCCGATGGGGCCATCTACGTCGAATGCGGCGATCCGCTGGATCTGGCGGGCATCGACGCGCTCGCGGGCTGGAGCGTCGTACGCGATGGCAAGGCGGGCGCCGTTCGCTATCATTTGCTGCGCCGCGAAAATGAGGAATAATGCGCGTTCCCCAATTTGGGACAGCCAGTCTTGATGGGAATGAGGCAGAGTGGGGCGTCGCAGCCACGCGACCCAATGTAAATAGAAGAGGAGAAAGCTCATGGTTGTCGCCGTGTATCCGGGTACGTTCGACCCGCTCACTCGTGGGCATGAAGACATTGTCCGGCGCGCATCGAGCATTTTCGATCAGCTCGTCGTGGGCGTCGCGGACAGCCGCGCGAAGAAGCCGTTTTTCTCGCTGCAGGAGCGGCTGGATATTGCGCACGATGTGCTCGGGCATTACCCGAACGTGCAGGTGAGCAGTTTCACCGGGCTACTCAAGGACTTCGTGCGCAAGAACAACGCGCGCGTGATCGTGCGCGGATTGCGCGCCGTTTCCGATTTCGAGTATGAGTTTCAGATGGCGGGGATGAACCGTTACCTATTGCCCGACGTCGAGACGATGTTCATGACGCCGTCCGACCAGTATCAGTTCATCTCGGGCACGATCGTGCGCGAGATCGCGCAACTCGGCGGCGACGTGAGCAAGTTCGTGTTCCCGTCGGTGGAAAAGCGGCTGATCGACAAAGTCGGTAATCTGTCGCAGATGGACCCTGCGGCGCCGTGAAGCGCCCGGCCCGCGCGTCATCAGAAATGGCGCGCGGGCGTCATGCCGGTCGAGATACCGGCGCAAGAGAGTGAAGCATGTCTTTGATCATTACCGACGAGTGCATCAACTGCGACGTTTGCGAGCCCGAGTGCCCGAACGACGCCATTTCGATGGGTCCTGATATCTACGTGATCGACCCGAACAAATGCACGGAATGCGTCGGCCATTTCGACGAGCCTCAGTGCCAGCAAGTGTGCCCGGTGGAGTGCATTCCGCGCGATCCGGCGCACGTCGAAACGCCCGGGCAGTTGATGGCCAAATACCAAGCGCTGATGGCGGCGAAGGGCAATTCCTAGGCGACGATCTCCGTCAGCGCGGCGACGAGCGCATCGCATTCCGCGGGCGTGCCGATCGAAATGCGCAGATGCTGATCGATGCGCGGCAGCCTGAAGTGACGCACAAAAATCTCTTTCGCCTTGAGCGTGGTGGCGAGCGTGGCGGCATCGTGCGCGGGATGCTTCGCAAACACGAAGTTCGCCGCGGACGGCACGACCTCGAAACCGAGCGTCTGTAGCTGCGAGGTCAACCGCTCACGACTCGCGACGACCTTCGCGCAGCCTGCTTCAAACCACGCCTGATCTTCATACGACGCGAGCGCCGCGACTTGCGCGAGGCGATCCAGTGGATACGAATTGAAGCTGTCCTTCACGCGCGTGAGCGCTTCGATCAGGGCCGCATCGCCGAACGCGAAGCCGACGCGCATGCCCGCGAGCGAACGTGCCTTCGACGTCGTCTGCACGACGAGCAGGTTCGGATAGCGATCGATCAGATTCACCGCCGATTCCGCGCCGAAATCCACATACGCTTCATCGATGATCACCGGCGCATCCGGGTTCGCGTTCAACAGCACTTCGATTTCCGCAAGCGGCAGGGCGCGGCCCGTCGGCGCGTTCGGATTCGGCAGCAGCACGCCGCCGGACGGCGCGCGGTAATCGTCGACATCGATGGCGAAATCCGCGTTCAACGGCACGGTTTCGTATTCGACGCCGTAAAGCTGCGCATAGACCGGGTAGAAGCTGTAGGTGATGTCGGGAAAGCGGATCGGCCGGTCGTGCTTGAGCAGCGCCTGGAACGCGTGCGCGAGCACTTCATCGGAACCATTGCCGGCGAAGACCTGCTCGATGCGCAGCCCGTGATGTTTCGCGACCGCTTCGCGCAAGGCTCGCGCGGTCGGATCGGGATACTTTCGCAACGACGCGCCGTCGCCGCCGAGTTCGCCGCGAATCGCCTCGACCACGCGCGGCGACGGCGGATACGGATTCTCGTTGGTGTTGAGCTTGACGGGATGCGCCAGCACAGGTTGCTCGCCCGGCACATACGGCGTCAGACGATGGACGATATCGCTCCAGAAACGGCTCACAGTGGGCTCCAGATCAGGAATTACGGTGCAGGTTCATCATCGCACGCTCGGTTTCGCCGGCGACGACGAAAGGCATCACGGCGAGCGCGCGCTCGATCGACTGATCGATCACATCCTGTTCGTCGCGGCGCGGCGGCTTGAGCACGAAGTTCGCGACATCGGGCTTCGCGCCTGCGCGCGCGCCTTCGGGAATCAGGTCGCGCGGATGCCCGATGCCGATGCGCAAGCGCCAGTATTGCTGCGACGACAGATGCGCGGAAATATCCTTGAGGCCGTTATGTCCGCCGCTGCCGCCGCCGAGCTTCATCTTGACGGTGCCGGGCGGAAGGTCGAGTTCGTCGTGCGCGACGAGAATCTCGTCGGGCAGGATCTTGAAGAACTGCGCGAGCGCGACCACCGATTGACCCGAACGGTTCATGAAGGTCTGGGGTTCGAGCAGATGGATTTCGTGGCCGTGCAGGCGTCCCTTGCCGTAGAAGCCGTGAAAGCGGCGTTCTTCGCGCAGTGTCGCGCCGGCGTCGCGTGCGAACTGGTCGACGAACCAGAAGCCCGCGTTGTGCCGTGTCGCGGTGTATTCGGCGCCCGGATTGCCCAGGCCGACGATCAGCTTGATCATGTCGAATCGTGTAGAGCGAAAAAAAACCCGCCGGGGCTTGCGCGCCGGCGGGTCACGTCGACCGCTCTTGCGAACGGATCGAGAGGATAGCGGTGTTCCGCGTGCTTACTCGGCTGCCGGCTTTTCGCCTTCAGCTTCGCCAGCCCCTTCCGACACGACAGCAGCCGGAACGGTAGCCGAAGCCACGACCGGGTTTTCTGCCTCGACGGAAACCGTCAGGCTCACGCCCTTCGGCAGCGGGATGTCCTTCGCGTGCATCGTCTGGCCGGCTTCGATCTTCGCCAGATCGATTTCCAGGAACTCAGGCAGGTCTGCCGGCAGGCATTCCACTTCCAGTTCCGTCACGACGTGCGAGATCACCGCGCCCGCCAGCTTCACGGCCGGGTTGGTTTCCTGGTTCATGAAGTGCAGCGGCACCTTGGTGTGCAGCTTCTTCTTCGCGTCGACGCGCTGGAAGTCCACGTGCAGCACGAGCTGCTTGAACGGATGGTATTGCACGTCGCGCAGCAGAACCTGTTGCGACTTGCCGGCCAGTTCCAGATCGAGAATCGACGAGTGGAAAACTTCTTTCTTCAGGGCGTGCCACAGGGCGTTGTGGTCCAGTTCGACCAGTTGAACGTCCGTTTCACCACCGTACACGATACCCGGGGTCTTACCCGAGTTGCGCAGGCGGCGGCTCGCACCCGTACCTTGCTTGCTACGCTCGAAAGCGACGACTTTCATGTCTGACTCCTATATCTGCCCGCGACCAGGCAGGGAAACCGGGATCATCGAAAAGGTGTGATCCCACAACAAGCGACGCGAACCTTCGTACGTTCGCATCGATCATGCAAAAACGCGAAGCATGCGCCTCGCGTTCCTTGCTCAATTCTGTTTAACCTTCGGCGAAGAGCGACATCACCGAGTCGCCGCGCCGGATTCGCGAGAATGTCTCCGCGAGCAGGCCCGCGCTCGACAGCAGACGGATCTTCGGGCACGCGAGCGATTCGGCCGACAGCGGAATCGTGTCCGTGACGACGAGCTCGTCCAGCTGCGACGCCGCGATGCGCTCGCCCGCGCCACCCGAGAGCACCGGGTGCGTGGCATACGCGAAGACCTGCTTCGCGCCGCGGTCCTTCAGCACTTGCGCGGCCTTGCACAGCGTGCCGGCGGTATCGACCATGTCGTCCATGATCACGCAGGTGCGTCCTTCCACTTCACCGATGATGTTCATCACCTCGGCGACATTCGCCTTCGGACGGCGCTTGTCGATGATCGCGAGGTCCGTGTTCAACTGCTTGGCGAGCGCACGCGCGCGCACCACGCCGCCCACGTCCGGCGACACGACCAGCAGATGGTCATGGTTCTGCTTGCGCAGATCGCCGAGCAGAACGGGCGTGGCGTAGATGTTGTCGACGGGGATGTCGAAGAAGCCTTGAATCTGGTCGGCGTGCAGGTCCATGGTGATCACGCGATCGACGCCGGCAATTTCCAGCATGTTCGCGACGACCTTCGCCGAGATGGCCACTCGCGCGGAACGCGGACGGCGATCCTGACGCGCATAGCCGAAGTAGGGGATGGCTGCGGTGATCCGGCCTGCGGATGCGCGCTTGAGCGCATCGACCATGATCATCAGTTCCATCAGATTGTCGTTCGTGGGGGCGCAGGTGGACTGCAGAACGAATACGTCTTTACCCCGAACGTTTTCCTGAATCTCGACCATGATCTCGCCGTCTGAGAAGCGGCTGACCATTGCTTTGCCGAGAGGAATTCCAAGGATTTTGACGACTTCCTGTGCAAGCGCGGGATTTGCGTTGCCAGTAAAAACCATCAGGCCGTCACTGCTCATCGTGCACCTGTCTGCGGCTGGAGGCGAGAGGAAAAACGCGAGAAAAGGAATGGCAGGGGAGGAAGGACTCGAACCCTCGCATGCCGGAATCAAAATCCGGTGCCTTGACCAACTTGGCGACTCCCCTACACAACTCTGAGTCTCGCCGGGAAGTGTAGGACATACCCGACGAAACGAAACCTATGACGCGAAAGCGAAGAGAGGATGAGAATCCAGACTTGCTGTCACTACGCTCTTCCAGCTTGCCGGCAGTTTGGCTTGCGCCATTTCTGCTTCGGCTCGGCTGGCGAAAGCGGCGAACACGCTTGCTCCAGATCCGGTCATTCGCGCCGGTGCGAGATTGACAAACCACTCGAGCACCTGTGCAACTTCCGCGTACTTTTCTGCAACTACAGCCTGCATGTCATTTCGACCGAAGCTGTCTGGCCAGTTAGTGTCTGACCTTTGCGCTGCAAGAAAGTCCATCATTTTGGCGGCTTTCGTGTTCCGTGTCAAGCTTTTTTCGGAGAAAATCGCCGCGGTGGGGACGTGAGCATCGGGCGTTACAACCAGGAAGAAGCGTTTCGGCAGATCGACTGCCTGCAGCGCCTCACCCACACCTTCTGCGAATGCATTTTGCCCGAAGACAAAAAACGGCACGTCCGCGCCGAGTTGCAGGCCGAGATTCTGCAGAATCTCACGCGAAAGATCAACACCCCATAGACGATTTAACGCCAAAAGTGTTGTCGCCGCGTCGGAACTGCCTCCGCCGAGGCCCGCTCCCATCGGCAGACGCTTGTCGATCTCGATTTCCACGCCGAACGTCGTGCCCGTGTGTTGCTGGAGCAGGCGCGCGGCACGCACGATGAGGTCGTCGGCTTCGGGCACGCCCGGCACGTCCGTCTTGCGCGTGATGATGCCGTCGTCGCGGCGCGTGAAGTGCAGCCGGTCGCCCCAGTCGAGCAACTGGAAGACGGTCTGCAGTGAGTGATACCCATCCGGGCGGCGGCCCGTGATGTGCAGGAAAAGGTTCAGCTTCGCGGGCGCGAGGCAGTCACGGAGCGAATCGGTCGATGAGGGCATGCGTGTTGCAACTGCGAGGTTATTGATCGAGCACCAGCTTGATGTCGAGCGGCGGTTCGTTGCGCATCAGATTCACGCGCTTCACGCCGGTCGCGGGCGCGTCGGCGTAAGCGAGGTAATCGATCGTCCATCCGTCCTGCCTGATTTCCTTCGGACGGCCGTTGTTCGATTCCGGATCGAGCGTCGTCTGCGCGCGCGAACTCGGCGCGGCGGACGGCTGCAGCCAGTAACGCAGGCCTTCCACCGGCAACGCGAAACCGAGCGTGTTCTGCATCAGCAGGGATACGTTGTCGGCGCTCACCGGCTGGCGGTTGGGAAGTTCGAGCGTGGCGAGCGACGGCGACGACGTGACGATCGCCATCGTCTGGCCGAGCGGATTGCGCAGTTGCAGCGTGACGGTATCGCCCGTTTCCTGCCAGTCGAAGTTGCCGTACGCGTTGCGCTGCACGCCGTTTTGATCGTTGTACTGCACGGCGAAGCGTCCGTGATACGCGCGGCTCGTCTGCGTCGCGAGGGAAGTGCTTGCGTTCGTCGTCGTGGGGACGCGCGGCTGGACCGCGCAACCCGACATCACCAGCGCGGCCGCCGCCGCCAGGCCGAGCGCGCCGCGTCGAAGCGATGCGCCGGCAAAGAATTCAAAAGCCATCAAAGGTCGTTTACCTGGAGTCGTTTTAGCGTTTTGACGAGCGTGTCGTTGTCCGGTTCGAGCTTTAGCGCCTGCCGCCACGTGTCGCGCGCCTGATCCTGCTGACCGGACTTCCACTGCACCTCGCCCAGATGCGCGCCTATTTCGGCATTCGGCTGAAGGGTGTACGCGTTCTTCAGAATCTTCTCCGCTTCGGCCGAATTGCCCTGACGGAAACGCGCCCAGCCGAGACTGTCCATGATGAACGCGTCGTTCGGCGCGAGCGAAACCGCCTTTTCGATCAGCTTTACCGCTTCATCGAGCCGCTGGTTGCGGTCGACGAGCGAATAGCCGAGCGCGTTGTACGCCTGCGGGTTGTTCGGCTGCGTGCGCATCAGCGTGCGTAATTGCGTTTCCATCACGTCGTAATGACCGTTCTTTTCGGCGGCCATCGCGTAGTCGTAGATGAGATCGGGATCGTCGGGGAACGCGGCGACCGCTTTCGCGAGATTCGCTTCCGCTTCCTTGTACCGATGCGCCTCGAAGAGAATCGCGGAGTCGGTGCGCGCGAGCAGCGCGAGATCGCGCGGATCGGAGCTTTGCAGGCTACCGAGCAGCGCACGCGCGTCGTCCACCTTGCCCTGCTTCGCGAGCAGTTGTGCGCGCGTGATCTGCGCGGGCAGATACTGCTGGCTCGTGCGCGGAATCTTGTCGAGCCACTGGCTCGCGGCGGCTTCGTTCTTCTGCTCCAGCGCCAGTTGCGCGAGATAGATGTACGCCTGACCCGGGTCCGCGCCCGGCGTGCTTTCCGCCGTCTTCGCGTAGAGATTCAGAAAATCCTGCGCCTTGTCGAACTGCTTCTTCTGAATGTTGATGAGCGCGAGCGCCATCAACGGCGTCAGGTCTTTCGGGTCGTTCTTGCGCATGATCTCGAACTGCTTCTGCGCATCGTCGAGCCTGTCGGACGACAGATACAACTGCGCCAGCGCGAGCCGTGCGTCATGCGATTTCGGATTCTTGTCGAGATACTTTTCGAACGAAGCGATGCCTTCCTTGCGCTCCTCCGGACCCATGCGCGCGAGCGTGAGCGCGGCGGGCAGGTAATCCGGCTTCAGTTGCAGCGCCTTTTCGAGCGATGCCTTCGCGCCCGGCTGATCGTCTGCGATCAATTGCTGGCGCGCGAGCGCGAGCTGCACTTCGGGCCGGTCCTGATCGTTTTTCGTCAGATCCTTGAGCACGTTCAGCCCGCCGACGCGATTCGGTCCACGCGCGAGCAGCGACTGCAAGGAAAGAATGGCCTCGCCGCGCTGTTCGGGCGACACCTTCGCGAGTTCGCGCTCGAGCGTGGGTTTCGCGTCGTCAGGCTTTCCGCTGACGATCAACAGCGATGCGCTCAATTGCGCCGCGCGCTCCGAATGCGGCGCGAACTGCTGCCAGAGCTGCGCCGACGTAAGTGCATCGTTAGGGCTTTGCGCCGCGATCGCGATTTCGGTCGCACGCTGCGCGAAACGCGGATCGTGCGTGTCGCGGGCGAGCGAAAGATAGGTCTGGTAAGCGGGAGCGGGCTGGCCGCGTTGCAGCGCGACTTCGGCCGCCAGCACCTGGAACACGATCTGGCTGGACATTGCCACGTTCGGCAAGTCCTGCGATTCAGCACCGCTCACCGGTGCGGTCAGCAGATCGGCCGCGCTTTGTGCGTCGGACTGATCGTCCTCGCTCGGAACGGGCGACGCGTTCGGGGCCTGAGCGTGCGCGGGTGCGAATGCGAGCGCGGCCATCGCGAGCGCGACGGCGCCGGCGATTCGCGACATGGGCACGGCGAACGAATGCGCCAGGCCGGCGTGACGCTTGGCAAACAGCTTCATGACGAACGAGTTCATGGAATTCCAGACGATGTTTCGGTCGATTGTAACGCGGTCGCTAAAATACCGGCACAACCGTCCCAGCAAGTCTCTCTCCAGAAAAATGCCCGAATTGCCGGAAGTCGAAGTCACCCGCCGGGGAATCGAACCCTATGTCGCCGGACGGCGTGTCGAGCACGTGGATGTGCGCACACCGGCGCTGCGCTGGCCGATCCCGCCGCATCTTCCGAAGACGCTCGATCATCTGAAGATCGAGCGGGTCGAGCGGCGCGGCAAGTATTTGCTGTTCGAGACGGTGCAAGGGTGGCTGATCGTTCATCTCGGCATGACGGGCACGTTGCGCGTGCTGCGTCACGTACCGAAGCCGCCCGAGGCGGCGAAACACGATCACGTCGATATCGTGTTCGACGACTTCATCCTGCGCTTTCGCGATCCGCGCCGCTTCGGTGCGATCCTCTGGCATCCGCGCGCGGACGGCGACGTGCTCGATCATCCGCTGCTCGCGAGTCTGGGCGTCGAACCGTTCTCGCCGGAATTCTCCGGCACGCTGCTGTTTCGCGAGACGCGCGGGCGCAAGGTGTCGGTCAAGCAGGCGCTGCTCGCGGGCGATATCGTCGTGGGCGTGGGGAACATCTACGCGTCGGAGAGCCTCTTTCGCGCGGGCATCCGGCCGACGACCGCGGCCGGGCGCATCTCGCTCGTGCGCTACGACCTGCTCGCGGATGCGGTGCGCGTGACGCTCGCCGCTGCCATCGACAAGGGCGGCAGCACGTTGCGCGATTTCGTCGGCAGCAACGGCGAGTCGGGCTATTTCCAGCTCGACTATTTCGTCTATGATCGCGCGGGCCTGCCGTGCCACGTGTGCGGCACCGCGATCAGACAGATCGTCCAGGGCCAGCGCTCCACGTACTTTTGCCCGCGTTGCCAACGCTAATTTCCGATGCTCGCACTCACCGATTTTTCGTCGCGCCTCATCGCGTGGCAACGCATTCACGGCCGGCACGACCTGCCGTGGCAGAACACGCGCGACGCGTATCGCGTCTGGCTGTCGGAAGTCATGCTGCAGCAAACGCAGGTCTCGACCGTCATTCCGTACTACGCGCGCTTTCTCCAACGCTTTCCGACGGTGACCGCGCTCGCCGATGCGCCCATCGACGACGTCATGGCGCTCTGGGCCGGGCTCGGCTACTACTCGCGCGCGCGCAATCTGCATCGCTGCGCGCAGGTGGTTGCGCACGAGCACGGCGGCGCGTTTCCGCAGACCGTCGACGCGCTGGCGATGCTGCCGGGCATCGGACGCTCGACGGCGGCGGCGATCGCGTCGTTCGCGTTCGGCGCGCGCGCGACGATCCTCGACGGCAACGTGAAACGCGTGCTCGCGCGCGTGTTCGGCATCGAGGGTTTTCCGGGCGAGAAGCGCGTCGAGAACGCGATGTGGGCGCTCGCGGAATCGCTCTTGCCGGACGCCGCGAACAAGGACGAAGTGACCGCGTACACGCAAGGCCTGATGGATCTGGGCGCGACGCTCTGCGTGCGCGGCAAGCCGGATTGCGCGCGCTGCCCGTTCGCATCGGATTGCGTGGCGAAGGTGGAAGGACGGCAGCGCGAGCTGCCTGCCGCGCGCCCGAAGAAAGCCGTGCCGACGCGCAAGACGTGGATGCTGATACTGAAGGACGGCGATTCGGTCCTGCTGCAGAAGCGGCCGTCGATCGGCATCTGGGGCGGGCTCTGGAGTCTGCCCGAAGCGGCGGACGAGGCTGCGTTGACGGAAGTTGCGAACAATCTCGGCGCGAGCTATCAGCCGCTCCAGCGTCTCGCGCCCTTGTCGCACGCGTTCACGCACTTCAAGCTGGATATCGAGCCGCGGCTCGGCGAAGCGCGCGAAACGCCGCGCGAGTTGATGGATACGGAAACGGTCTGGGCGCCGCTCGCGCGGATCGATTCATACGGCCTGCCCGCACCGGTGCGCAAACTGCTCGACGCGCTGTCCGGCTCGCTGATCTAAAGCAACTGATGGTGCTGCATGTAGTGATGCACCACGTCGATGCGCGCGCCGGCGTCCATCAACTCCATGAGTTTCTGGCGGGCGCGCATCGGAATCGGCAGGATTTCTGCGAGGCGATTGGATACCCAGGTGGGATCGTCGTATAGAAACGGTTCGACGAACGGAAGGTTCTGCGGCTCGCGCTCCTTGATCGTGTCGACGATACGCTCCAGCACTTCCGCGCACGCGCCGAACTTCGCGAGCGTTTCGGCGCCCTGCAGCGGTTCGTCATCGCCCAGCAACTGGGCTGTGCCGACGAGCAGGTTGCTCGGCTCCACGCGATGATCCGTCAGCCTGAAGCGCGCGGTGCCGCGCGCCTGAACGAGCAGCAGGCCGAAAGTATCGACATCGCATTCCGAAATCTCGGCGAGGCAGCCGATGCTTTCCGGCACCGACGGATCGCCCGGTGACGCGACCTCGTGCCCGCTCTTCAGCAAACACACGCCGAAGGGCGTTTTCTCGCGCAGACACTCGCGCGCCATATCCAGATAGCGCGCCTCGAAAATCTTGAGCGGCAGCAAGCCGCCGGGAAACAGCACGGTGTGAAGCGGAAACAGCGGCAAGTCGGCCAGAACGGGATTCGAAGACATCGCGCCCCTCCAGGGTGGACCGCCAGCGTGGCGATCGGGTTCGCGTGTGAGGCGCGCTGTCACCCAGCCGGGATGGGCGCGTCACGATGCCGCACGATCACGTTTGCCGTCTCGCAAAAGCGCGCGGCGAGCGCCTCCGCGATGAACACCGAACGATGCTGGCCGCCCGTGCAGCCGATCGCGACGGTGAGATAGCTGCGGTTGTCGTCGCGAAAGCGCGGCAGCCATTTGCCGACGAACGCGCCGATATCGTCGATCATCTCGCCGACCAGCGGCTGCGCGGTGAGGAAATCGATGATCGGCTGATCGAGGCCCGTGAACGGGCGCAACTCGCGGTCGTAGTAGGGATTCGGCAGCGTGCGCACATCGAACACGAGATCGGCGTCGAGCGGCACGCCGCGCTTGAAACCAAACGACTCGAACATCAGCGTGAGATCGGCGGCTTCGGTCTCGACGAAGCGCTTGACCCATGCGCGCAGCACGTTCGCGCGCAGGTTGCTCGTGTCGATCTGATGACCGTACTCGGCAAGACCCGCGACCAGTTCACGCTCACGCTCGATCGCTTCGGCGAGCGAGTTCAGCACGCCGACATCGGCTTCGCGCATCGGCGGGCCGGACAGCGGATGCCGCCGGCGCGTCTCGGAGAAGCGTTGAATCAGCGATTGCGTGCTGGCGTTGAGAAACAGCACGCGCAGGTCGTAATCGTGCGATAGCTGTCGGATGATGGCCGGCACTTCATCGAGCGAGAGGCTCGAGCGCGCGTCGATCGCGACGGCGAGGCGCGCCTGGCCTTCTTTCGCGAGATAGGCGGCGAGTTCGGGCAGAAAACGCGGCGGCAGGTTGTCGACGCAATAGTAGCCGCCATCTTCCAGGGCGTTCAGCGCGACGGACTTGCCGGAACCGGAGATGCCGGTGATCAGGATGATACGCATGGGTCTCGAGGGATTCGCTTTCTCTTAGCTTAGCACCTGCGCCCGATTCGATCCGGCACGCGCGACGCGGTGCATCGCGCGATCAGATCAGTTTGCCGGGAAACTGGCTGTCGGGGTCCTGCATCGCAAGGCGCTGACGATCCATGAAATCGCGCAGGGTGTCGATGCCGCGCAGTTGCAGGATCGTGTTGCGCACGGCGGCCTCGACCAGCACGGCGAGGTTGCGGCCGGCCGCCACCTGAATCGTCACCTTGCTGATGGGCAGACCGAGCACGTCGACAGTCTGGCTCTCCAGCGGCAGGCGCTGGAATTCGCCGTCCGGGCGGCGCACGAGCTGCACGATCAGTTTGAGCTTCATCTTCCGGCGCACGGCGGTTTCACCGAAGATCGTCTTGATGTCGAGCAGCCCGAGACCACGCACTTCGAGCAGATTCTGCAGGAGCGGCGGGCAGCGGCCTTCGACGAAGTCGGGGCCGAGGCGCACGAAATCGACGGCGTCATCGGCCACGAGGCCATGTCCCCGGCTGATGAGTTCGAGTCCGAGCTCGCTTTTGCCGAGACCGGAATCGCCGGTGAGCAGCACGCCCATGCCGAGAATGTCGATGAACACGCCGTGCAGCGTCGCGCGCGGTGCGAGGATGCGCGACATATAAGCGCGCAGGCTGTCGATTACGGCCGCCGCCGACATGCGCGTGGTGAAAAGCGGCGTCGACGAGCGCGTGCAGCGCAGGACGAGTTCCGGCGGCGCGCCGACTTCGCCCGCGACCACCAGAAACGGCGGCTCGAGCGCGATCAGCTCGGCCATGTGGCGGGAGCGGTCTTCGTCGGACTGGCGCTGGTAGTAGTTGATCTCGGCGTCGCCGAGCACCTGGATACGGTTCGGGTGAATCAGGTTCAGGTGGCCCACGAGGTCCGCGCTCGATGTCGCGTTCGCGACCGTCTCGCTCGAGAATCCGCGTTCCCAGCCCTCGTGCCCGGTGAGCCAGCTGAGCTTCAGAGTGGCGGCGTTATCGTCGAAAATGCTTTGGGCGTTGATGCTGGACGTATCCATGAGGCCGGAACTCCGTTGGAAGCCGGGAGCAGCCTTCGCGGAACGACGAAGCGGGTCGCTTCGATACGCCGCATGGCGCTGCGTTTGACCGATTGTGCCCTAGAAGCTTCGCGTAAGCGAGGCGCCCCGTGGCGCAAGAGCGGCGCGGGGCGGGCTACAGACGCGATTCGCTATGTTCGCGTGGGTGTCACGGTTGCCATTGCGTGAGCACTTGATAAAGCGCGTCACGATTTTCTTCCTTGTGCAGACGCTCGCGCGCCTCGCTGTCGGAGAGCAGTTGCGCGATCTCCGAGAGAATTTCCAGATGCTGCTGCGTCGCCTGCTCGGGCACGAGCAGGAAGATCAGCAGAGAGACCGGCTGGCCGTCGGGCGATTCGAACGCGACCGGTTCGGCGAGGCGCACGAAGGCGGCGAGCGGTTGCTTCAGCCCCTTGATGCGGCCGTGCGGAATGGCGACGCCTTCGCCTAGGCCGGTCGAGCCGAGGCGCTCACGAGCGAAGAGATTGTCGGTGACGATGCTGCGGGCGATGCCGTTCTGGTTCTCGAAAATCAGGCCCGCTTGCTCGAATACACGTTTCTTGCTGGTAACGGACAGTCCGAGAACGACGTTCTCGATGGGAAGAAATTTGGCTAAACGATTCATGTTGGCAGGCTGATGCGTGGCCTGATAGCTCCTCATCGTAACCGCTGTCTGAAAGCGCTCACGGCGATGGTGAAACCAAAAGTGCGCTGGCGGCGTTCCCAAGCAGCGTTCCCGGCGGCGACCCCAAAAAATTACCGGACCATTATAGAACAGGGCAGCGCCCTATGGTGCGCCGCGCCATTGCACCGATCTGCGATCCAATTTGCAGGACAAAGCCCTGAAAATCAATGGCTTGTGCCTCCTAACGGCGAAAATCCAACAAAAAAGCCGCCAGTCGGGGCGGCTTCGGTTCGATGCGGGCGCGAGTTCGATCGGTTTCGGATGTTTGAGCATTTCCTCGAATCATGCCCGCCGTCCTGTGGCGGCGGGCTTCGCGGTCATCCGGCGATCAGGCGGCGCGCTCGCGGGCAGTGAACGTTCACTGCGACGGCGCTTCCACTTCTTGCGGTTCGCCGCGATATTTCACGGCTTCATGGGCGTGACCCTGGATCTTGCCCTTGTGCTTGATGACCTGCCGGTCGAGCTTGTCGACCATCAGGTCGATCGCCGCGTACATATCAGCGTCACAACTCTCGATAAAAATGTCCTTACCCTTTAGGTGCAGGTTGATTTCTGCCTTCTGCCTCTTTTCCTTTTCCCTATGATTGTCGACCGAGAGGACAACGTTGCCGTCGATCACTTGATCGAAATGACGGAGCACCCTGTCCAGTTTCGTGATCACGTACTCGCGCAACGCAGGCGTCAATTCGAGGTGGTGTCCACTGATCTTCAGATTCATAGTTGCTCTCCAAGCTAATGGCCGTGAGATCACGTCGGCTCGTCCGATACCGGTCGGCTATGCATTCCGTCAGCGCGTCATCCCGGCGCGACTGAAAAACGGGATGCATCGGCCGGCACGTCCGCGCTCTCGCGATGCGGCCGGGAAACGCCCATCGCAACACGCGATGGACTACAGAGACGGGTCATAGAGACTTGCGCAGATTCACTGCCGGGATCTTGAGGGCTTCGCGATACTTGGCGACGGTGCGCCGCGCGACCACGAATCCTTGTTCCGCCAGCAGTTCGGCGATGCGGCTGTCTGAAAGAGGAGTTTTGGGGTCTTCCGCTCCTATCAGTTGCTTGATGAGGGCCCGGATCGCCGTGGACGATGCCGCGCCTCCCGTGTCGGTCGAAACGTGCGATCCAAAGAAGTACTTAAATTCAAGCGTCCCGAATGGGGTGAGCATGTACTTCCCTGTCGTCACACGAGAAACCGTCGATTCGTGTAATCCCAGCGTATCAGCAATCTCCCGCAAAACCAAGGGGCGCATGGCGATTTCGCCATGTGCAAAAAAGTTCTTTTGACGCTCAACAATGGCCTGCGCGACACGCAGAATCGTCTCGAACCGCTGCTGGATATTCTTGATGAGCCAGCGCGCTTCCTGAAGCTGCTGACGCAGCGAACCGCTGCCGGGGTCGCCGCGATTGTTGCGCAGGATATTCGCGTACAAATGGTTGATCCGCAGCTTCGGCACGATTTCCGGGTTCAACTCCGCCGTCCAGCCGCTCGCGCTCTTGCGCACGAGAATGTCCGGCACGACGTAATCCGCTTCGCTCTTGCCGTACGCGGCGCCGGGAAAAGGCTCCAGCGACTTGATCAGCAAATGCGCGTCCCGCAGGGCGTCGTCGCCGGCCTTCAGTTGCTTGCGCAGGCGCGTGAAGTCGCGCGCGGCGAGCAGTTCCAGATGATTCGTGACGATCTCGAGCGCAAGCGTGCGCGTGGCCGAGCCGTCGAGCCGCAGCAACTGCAGCTTCAGACATTCCGATGCCGAGCGCCCGCCCACACCGGGCGGATCGAAACTTTGCAGCAACGCAAGCGCTGCGCTGAGTTCGTCGAGATCGACTTCGAGTTCCTCGGGCAGATCCGTCTGAACCTCATCGAGCGATGAAGTCAGATAACCGTCTTCGTCCAGCGATTCGATCAGAAACGTCACGAGCGCGCGATCGCGCTGATTCGCCGCGGTCATGCGCAACTGCGCCGTCAGATGGTCGCGCAGCGTCGTGGTCGATTCGTGGATTTGCAGCGGCGGGAGATCGTCGTCGTCGGACGCGTTGTTCGAGCGGCCGTAGTCTTCGAGATTCCATGAACTCGAATCCTGGCCGCTATCCGAACCCATGCCGTTGTATTCGTCGACGCCTTGCGGTTCGCTGTTTTCCGAACGTTCGGAACTGGACGTGCTCGACGACGAGCCATTGCTCATCATCGACTCGGACGGCGCGTTCTGCGTCGCCGGCGATGCAATCAGCGATCCGTCCGCGGCAACGCGCAGCGGGCTCGCGATCCAGTCGTCCTCGTTCTCGAGCAGCGGATTCTGGGCGATGGCCATCGCGACTTCCTGCTGCAGTTCGAGCGTCGACAACTGCAGCAGCCGGATCGACTGCTGAAGTTGCGGGGTCAGCGCAAGATGCTGCGAGAGGCGGAGTTGGAGGCTGGCTTTCATGGCAAAGTTTTATTCATTGTAGAGAGTTTGCCACGCGCGCGAAACCTCGCGGCGATTCCAAAAAAGCGCATGCCGCCCGGGAAGGGCGGCACGTAAGATTTGCTGCTTCGGCTTGATGCGGCGCACTAATTCCGCATGTCATCCGGCCGCGCTCACATGCGGAAGTGTTCGCCGAGATAGACGCGGCGCACGCTTTCGTTTTCGATGATCTCGCTCGGCGCGCCCGCCGCGAGCACGGAGCCGTCGCTGATGATGTACGCGTGATCGCAGATGCCGAGCGTTTCGCGCACGTTATGGTCGGTGATCAGCACGCCGATGTTGCGCTGCTTCAGAAACTTCACGATCTTCTGGATTTCCAGCACCGCGATCGGGTCGACGCCCGCGAACGGTTCGTCGAGCAGAATGAAGCTCGGATTGGTCGCGAGCGCGCGCGCGATCTCGACGCGACGGCGCTCTCCGCCCGACAGCGACAGCGCCGGATTCTCACGCAAGTGCGCGATCTGCAGTTCGTCGAGCAAGGCTTCCGCGCGCTGGGTTATGGCGTCTTTGGACAGGCGCTTGCCGGATTCGTCCGTTTGCAGTTCGAGCACCGCGCGGATGTTCTGCTCGACCGTGAGCTTGCGAAACACCGAGGCTTCCTGCGGCAGATAAGACAGGCCGAGATGCGCGCGCTGATGGATGGGCAGCAGGCTGATCGAATTGCCGTCGAGGTCGATCTCGCCGGCGTCGAGCGGCACGAGGCCGACGATCATATAGAACGACGTGGTCTTGCCCGCGCCGTTCGGGCCGAGCAGGCCGACCACCTCGCCGCTCTTCACATCGAGCGAGACGTCCTTTACCACGGTGCGCGACCCGTAACGCTTCTTCAGATTACGGACGACGAGCGAACTCGACTCGCCTTCCGGCTTGCGGTGGGGCATGGCGGGCGCATTCACTGCTGCGGGTTTCCTTGAATGGTGTTCGACGGAGCAAGCGTGGCAGGCGACCCGTTCAGCGGCGCGGCGCCGCCCGAGCGCGGCGCGAGCATCGCGCGCACCCGGCCGCTCGGATTGCCGGGACTAGCCTGGTCCTTGCCCGCGGTTGCCGTATAGAAGTCCTTCTGGCCGTCGTACGTGATCACGCTGCCGTGCACTTCGTCCTGCACTTTCGTCAGGCCCTGCAGGCGGCGCACGACGGCGCGCGTCGTGAGCTTGGTGAAGTCGTTCTTGCCGTCGTAGTCGATGCGCACCGCGTTGCCGTCGATGTACTCGTCCAGGCCGTCGCGCTTCTGGCGGAAATACGAGAGATTGTTGCCCGTCGACGTGCCGGTCGCGTACTGATAGCCCTGCGGATCCTGCGTGACTTCCACGCGATCCGCCTTGATGACGATCGTGCCTTTGGTCGCGACCACGTGACCGGTGAAGACGTTCTTCTGGCCGAGATCGTCGTAAGACATGTTGTCCGCTTCGATGTTGAGCGGCTTGTCGCGGTCTGCCTTCTCGGCGTGCGCCGGCAGCGCGGCCAGCGCGAGCCCGGCAGTCAGGGCGGCAGCGAGCCCGGCCCGCACGGCGTGCGTGGCGCGGCGCGCGAGCGTTGCGCGCGCATGGCCGCCATCGGGACGAGGGAACCTTTCGTTCATGCAGTCACAATTCGGATGGGAGTGCCGGGGTTATTTCGACGAGCCGCCGTTGATATCCGTGGCGGCGATCGCACCGCGCACGTTACCGAAGAGCTTCATTACCCGGGTCACGTTGTTGTAGTTCATGCCATCGGCCGTCATCACGGACGGGCCGCGCTGAAGTCTAACCGGTTTTTCCGTTTCGATGACATCGTCGTTCACCAGCACGCGAAAATGCTGGGAATCAGCCTGCATCTGCGGATCTCCGTAGCCGGCCGCGCGCAGGATGCGCGCGTCGTCGTAGAGATCGACGATCGAGACGTCGCCGTTGACCGTGCCGCGCAGAGCCGTGGCCGTGACGGTGGGCTTCTGCGGCTGGAACATGCGCATCGCGGGCAGCGTCAGGTCGCTGATTTCGTCGTCTTCGTAATGCACCATCGACTTCGCCGTCAGACGATATTGCGTCGTGCCGGTGGCGTCGAGTTCGGACACGGAAAAGTTGTTGGCGAAATAGTCGGGCGTGTGGCGCTTTTCCGGCGGCGGCGCCTGGCCGGCCGATGGCAGCGATGCCTGCAACAGCCAGTAAGTGCCGCCGGCGAGCGCCGCCACGGCGACGAGCGGCAGAAGCGAGGCGAGCTTTCCGGGACGCTGCATGGACTCAGCCTCCGAGCGCCGCCGCGAGCAGCGCGTCGTAGCGATGCTGCGCGCGCAGGATCGCATCGCAGACTTCGCGCACCGCGCCGTGTCCGCCGCGCGCTTCCGCCACCCAATGCACGCGCTGGATCACTTCGGGATGCGCGTTCGCGGGCGCTGCCGCGAAGCCGCAACGGCGCATTACCGCGAGATCGGGCCAGTCGTCGCCCATGTAGCCGCATTCGTCGGCCGCGATGCCGGTCGCGTCGAGCAACTCGGCGAGCGCGACGGTTTTATCCGCGACACCCTGATAAAGATGCGTGATGCCCAGTTCGCGCGCACGCGCCGCGACGATGCCGGATTGCCGACCCGTGATGATCGCCGTCTGCACGCCGACCGACTGCAGCATTTTCACGCCGTGGCCGTCGAGCGAATTGAACGATTTCATCGTGTCGCCGTCGGCGCTGAAGTAGAGGCTGCCGTCGGTGAAAACGCCGTCGACGTCGAACACCATCAGCTTGAGCCGGCTCGCGCGTTCGGCGGCGGTGGGAGGCTTCTGCGCCATCAGATTACCTTCTTGGAGAAGAGGTCGTGCATGTTCAGTGCGCCGATCAGCGTCGCATCGGTGTCCACGACCAGCATCTGATTGATGCGATAGCGCTCCATCAGTTCCACGGCTTCGACCGCGAGATGGTCCGGCGCGATCGTGCGCGGATTACGGCTCATGACGTCGGCGATCTTCAACGCGCGGAAGTCGCCGTCGCGCTGCAGGACGCGGCGCAGGTCGCCGTCGGTGAAGATGCCGTGCACGTGACGCTTTTCGTCGATCACGGCGGTCATGCCCATGCGCTTGTCGGTGATCTGGAAGAGCGCGTCCGAGACGGTCGCGTCGAGCAGGACGACCGGCACTTCGTCGCCCACGCGCATCACGTCCCGCACGTAAGTAAGCAGGCGCCGGCCGAGCGCGCCGCCTGGATGCGAGCGCGCGAAATCGTCGGGACCGAAGCCGCGCGCATCGAGCACGGCGACGGCGAGCGCGTCGCCGAGCGCCATCGCGGCGGTCGTGCTGGCGGTGGGCGCGAGATTCAGCGGGCACGCTTCCTTTTCGACACGAGCGTTCAGATGCATGTCCGCCAATTGCGCGAGACTGGATTCGGGACGGCCGGTGATTGCGATCAACTTCGCCCCGAGCCGCTTGATGAGCGGCAGAATGGCGACAAGCTCCTCGGTTTCGCCCGAGTTCGACAGCGCGATGAAGATATCGTCCGCGGTGACCATGCCGAGATCGCCGTGGCTCGCTTCGGCCGGGTGCACGAAAAACGCGGGCGTGCCGGTGCTGGCCAGTGTCGCGGCGAACTTGCGCGCCACATGGCCCGACTTGCCGATGCCCGAAACGACCACGCGGCCGCGACAGCCGAGCAGCGTTTCGACCGCGTTCGTGAAGTTTTCGTCGAGAAGTTCGGCAAGCCCGCGAACGGCGTCGGCTTCGATCTGGATTACGTCGCGAGCCAGCGCCAGCGCCCGGTCGCCATTGATTTTCGCTATCATGCGCGGAGTATAGCAAAGGCGATTCCGGGCCGCCCCTTAGGCCGTCCGGCGCGCCGCCGCCTATCCGCCCCCCGCGGGCCCCGGCGTCAGGGGCTTTTTCAAGATACCGGAGCGCGTCAACAAAGCGCTTCGGCTCGCCGCCGAACGAGGACGCTAGACGGATGACATCTCCGCTCGAAATGACGCTGTTGCTGCTGCTCTGCTCCGTGGCAGGCGTCGTCGTATTCCGCTATTTCAATCTGCCGCCGATGCTCGGCTATCTGGCGGTCGGCATCATCGTGGGGCCGCACGCAGCGGGTATCGCGCCGGATTCGGACCGCGCGCAGCATCTGGCCGAATTCGGCGTTGTGTTCCTGATGTTTTCCATCGGGCTGGAGTTCTCGCTGTCGAAGCTGCGCTCGATGCGGCGCATCGTGTTCGGACTCGGCGCGAGCCAGGTCGCGGCGACCATCGCGCTCGCGCTCCTGTTCGGCTGGATCGCGCATTTCTGGGTCAACATGACATGGCAGGCGAGCTTCGCGCTCGGCGGCGCGATGTCGATGTCGTCGACGGCCATCGTCAGCAAGCTGCTCGCGGAACGGCTCGAACTCGAAGCGGAGCACGGCCGCAACATCTTCGGCGTGCTGCTGTTTCAGGATCTGGCGGTCGTGCCGCTGCTCATCATCATCGCGGCGTTCGGTAACGGCAATTCGTCGCAGCTCGCGATGTGGCTCGGCATCGCCGCGGTGAAGATCGTCGTCGCGTTGACGGTGCTCCTGTTCGTCGGCCAGAAGTTCATGACGCGCTGGTTCGATATCGTCGCGCGGCGGCGCTCGCAAGAGCTGTTCATGCTGAACCTGCTGCTCGTCACGCTGGGCGCGGCGTTCATCACCGACAAGTTCGGCCTGTCGCTCGCGCTCGGCGCGTTCATCGCGGGCATGCTGATCGCGGAGACGCCGTACCGGCATCAGGTGGAAGAGGATATCAAGCCGTTTCGCGACGTGCTGCTCGGTCTCTTCTTCGTGACGACCGGCATGCTGCTCAATCCGCGCGTGATCTGGGAGCATCCGTTTCTGGTGCTCGGCTTCTTCGTCGTGCCGATTCTGCTCAAGGCCGTGATGATCACCGGTCTCGCGCGGGTCTTCGGCGCGTCGCCGGGCGTCGCGATGCGCACGGGTCTCGGGCTCGCGCAGGCGGGCGAATTCGGCTTCGTGCTGCTGAACCTGATCCTGGACTCGCATCTCGTCGACCCGATCATCCTGCAGGCGATTCTCTCCGCGATGCTCCTTTCGATGCTCGCCGCGCCGTTCATCATCCAGAACGCGGACCGCATCGTGCTGCGGTTGTCGTCGACGGAATGGATGCTGCAATCCTTGCAGATGACGAAGATCGCGACGCAGAGCCTGAAGCAGAGCGGCCACGTGATCATCTGCGGCTACGGCCGCGCGGGGCAGAATCTGGCGCGCATGCTGGAGCAGGAAGGCATTTCCTACGTCGCGCTGGATCTGGACCCGGACCGCGTCGCGGCGGCGGCGGCGGCCGGCGAATCGGTCGTGTTCGGCGATGCCGGGCGGCGTGAGTCGCTGCTCGCGGCGGGCCTGCATCGCGCGGCGACGATCGCGATCACTTATGCGAACACGCCTTCCGCGATGCGCGTGCTGCACAACATCCACGAGCTTGCGCCGACCTTGCCCGTGATCGTGCGCACGGTCGACGACGCCGATCTCGAAAAGCTCACCGCCGCGGGCGCGACGGAAGTGATTCCGGAGATCGTCGAAGGGAGTCTGATGCTCGCGTCGCACACGCTCGTGCTGATGGGCGTGCCGATGCGCCGCGTCGTGCGGCGCGTCGAGGAAATGCGCGATGCGCGCTACAGCCTCCTGCGCGGCTATTTCCGCGGCGCCGACGACGATGACGACGACGATGGCCACGAGCAGGTGCGGCTACAATCCGTACCGATCGACGCGAATTCCGAAGCCGTCGGGCATTCGCTCGACGATCTCGGGCTCGTCGGCGAGGGTGTCGAGGTGACCGCGATCCGGCGCCACGGCATCCGGGGCGTCGAACCCGACCCCGACACCAAGCTGCGCGCGAACGATATCGTCGTGCTGCGCGGCCTACCCGAAGTGCTGGCGCAAGCCGAAGAACGGCTCTCGCGCAATCGCCGGGCGGCGTAGTCTTCCTCTTTTGTCACCAAGGCGAACGCGCGGCCTCACGGCGCGGACTCCGGAGAAGTCATGTCCCTTACCCTTTCGAACGCCCAGCTCGACGCCGCGCGTTTCATCAAGGAGCGCGTGCGCACCGTCGACGGCTGGCCGCAGCCCGGCGTGCAGTTTCGCGACATCACGCCCGTCCTGCAGGATCGCCGCGCGCTGCGCACGCTGATCGACCTGTTCGTGCAGCGCTATATCGACGAGAACATCAATGTGATCGCCGGCATGGACGCGCGCGGTTTCATCATCGGGCCGATCCTCGCGTACGAGCTGAGCCTCGGTTTCGTGCCGATCCGCAAGAAGGGCAAGCTGCCCTACAAGACGCTCTCGCAGTCGTACGACCTGGAATACGGCAGCGCAACCGTGGAAATTCACGAGGATGCGTGCAAGCCGGGCGATCGCGTGGTGATCGTCGACGATCTGGTCGCGACCGGCGGCACGATGATGGCGGGCAAGATTCTGCTCGAGCGGCTCGGCGCGAACGTGGTTGAAGCGGCGGCGATCATCGACCTGCCGGATCTCGGCGGCTCGAAGCTGCTGCGCGACAACGGCGTACCGCTCTACACCGTGTGCGAATTCGGCGGACACTGATATGCCCAACTTCCTGCTCTTTCTGGCGGCATCGGTCGCGATTACCGTCGCGCCCGGTCCGGACAATCTTCAGGTGCTCGCGCGCGGTATTTCGCAAGGGCGCCTCGCGGGCGTGGTCGCGGCGCTCGGCTTCGCGTTCGGCGTGATCTTCCACACGACGCTCGCGGCGCTCGGCATCGCGGCGCTGCTGCGTTCGTCGCCCATGGCGTTTCAGGCGGTGAAGCTCGCGGGCGCGGCGTATCTCGTGTGGATCGGCATCAAGGCATTGCGCAGTCATGGCCTCGCGACCGCGCACGCGCGCCCGAGCCAGCCGCTTTCGACGGTGTTCCGGCAGAGCGTGATCGGCAACATGCTGAATCCGAAAGTCACGCTGTTCTTCATCGTGTTCCTGCCGCAGTTCGTCGATCCGCACGGCGCGCAAAGCGTGATGCTGCAAATGTTCGAACTGGGCGGCATGTTCATGTTGCAGACGGTCGTCGTGTTTTCGCTGTTCGGCCTCGGCGCGGGGATGATCGGCGCGTGGCTGAAGCGCCGTCCGCGCCTGGGCGTGTGGCTCGACCGGCTCGCGGGCGTGACGTTCATCGCGCTGGGTATTCGCGTCGCGTTGCGCGACTGAGGGTTTGCGCATGACTTTGCCCGCCATCCTCGCCGCGCGCCGTTTCGACGCTACCGCACACGCGCCGTTTTTCATCGGCGCTGAACGCGTCGGCTGGATTCGCCATACCGACGTCGACGCGCTGCGCCGCTGGCCGGACGTGTTCGAGATCGACGCGGCATCGGTACGCCTGCACGCATCGCTCGCCGATGTGAACACGCGCAGCGCCGCGCTCGGCGCGGTCATCGGCGCGCTTTACGCCGAAGGCCAGATCCCCGGCTGGCGCGACGAAACCTACGCAATCCGCAATGACTTCGATGCGCCGCCGCTCGCGTTCATCGAGCGTGCGGCATCGCGCTTCTTCGGCACGATGACTTACGCGGTGCATCTGAACGGCATCGTAAAATATCGGGATAAGGCGCCGCAGTTGTGGATCGCGCGCCGCAGCGACACCAAGGCGACCGACCCCGGCATGCTCGACAACATCGTGGCGGGCGGTATCGGCTGGGGCTTCGAGCTGATGCCCACACTCGTGAAGGAATGCTGGGAAGAGGCGGGCATGAGCGCGGAACTCGCGCAAGCCGCCGCGCGCGGACGCACCTTCCATGTGCTGCAGTCCGTGCCCGAAGGCACGCAGGCCGAGCAGATCTTCGTCTACGACGTCTGCCTGCCGCCCGATTTCGCGCCGCGCAATCAGGATGGCGAAGTCGGCGAGCATGGTCTCGCGCGCATCGAGGATGTCGCGCGCTGGATCGAGGAGGGCGCGCTTACCGTCGACGCCAGTCTCGCGACGCTCGACTGCATGCTGCGCCACCAGTGGATAGACGAGGACGCGTGCGAAGGCCTCGGCGCGCTGTTCGATCCGCCGCCGCTCTGAACATCAAGAATCAAACGAACGAGGAAAGGTCATGTCGACCGAACATAGTTTCTATCTGAAGTTGTCGTGCCCGGATCGTCCGGGGATCGTGCATGCCGTGTCCGGCTTCCTGTTCAACCTCGGCGCCAATATCCTCGACTCGGCGCAGTTCGGCGACAGCCGCACCGGCGAGTTCTTCATGCGCGTGCATTTTCAGGAAGTCGGCGGCGATCCCGGCCTCGAATCGCTGCGCAAGTCGTTCACCGATCTCGCCGATGAATTCGGCATGCGCTGGGAGTTGCATGATGCGTCGGTGAAGCCGCGCGTGGTCATCATGGTGTCGAAGATCGGCCATTGCCTGAACGATCTGCTGTTCCGTTATCGCACCGGCCAGTTGCAGATCGAGATTCCGGCGATCATCTCGAATCACAAGGATTTCTATCAGCTCGCCGCGAGCTATGACATTCCGTTCCATCATCTGCCGCTCCTGAAGTCGACGCCCGAAGCGAAGGCCGCGCAGGAAGCGCGCGTGCTGGAAATCGTCGATCAGCACGATACCGATCTCGTCGTGCTCGCGCGCTACATGCAGATCCTGTCGGCGAACATGTGCGAGCAGCTCGCGGGCCGCGCGATCAACATCCATCATTCGTTCCTGCCGAGCTTCAAGGGCGCGAAGCCGTACTATCAGGCGTTCGATCGCGGCGTGAAGCTGATCGGCGCGACCGCGCACTACGTGACGTCCGATCTCGACGAAGGCCCGATCATCGAACAGGAAGTGGAGCGCGTCGATCACAACATGACGCCGGATCAGCTGACGGCGATCGGCCGCGATGTCGAATGCGTGACGCTCGCGCGCGCGGTGAAATGGCACGCGGAGCATCGCATTCTGCTGAACGGACACAAGACTGTCGTGTTCCGTTAAAAAACGTGCTTCAGACGCAAAAACGCCCGCAAGAATATTGCGGGCGTTTTCATTTGCGGGCGGCGCTTCAGACGAGCCGCAGATAAATCAGCTCGCGCTTGATATATCCGTAGAAAATCGGCGCGGCGATCACGCCGGGAATACCGAACGCCGCTTCCATCGCGAGCATTGCGAGAAGCAGTTCCCACGCGCGCGCCTCGATCTGGCCGCCGATAATGCGCGCGTTCAGGAAATATTCGAGCTTGTGGATCAGGATCAGGAACGCGAGCGACGCAACCGCGGTGCCAAACGACACCGACAGCGAAATCCCGACGATGATCGTGTTGGAAATCAGATTGCCGATCACCGGCAACAGCCCGACGATGAAGGTGATCAGCACCAGCGTTTTCGAAAGCGGCAACCGCTCGTGAAAGAGCGGCAGCGCGACGAGCAGATACAGCGCGGTGAAAACGGCGTTGATCGCGGAAATCTTGATCTGCGCGAACACGATGCGGCGGAAGGCGTCGGCGAAGCGCGACACGCGTGCGACGAGCGCCGTGGACAGCGGCAGCCGATGATGCATCGCGCGCGGTGCGCTGACCGCGATGATCGCTCCGACGATCATGCCGATCACGATATGCCCGAAGCCGCGCGCCATTTCCTTGCCGCCTTGCTGCAGCATTTCGGCGTGCTTGTGCATCAGTTCGGTGGCTTTGTCCTTCATCTGCACGGTGTCCACGGGCAGATAATTCGCGATCCAGTCCGGCACGCTGAGACGCGCGCTGGACGTGATGCTCATCAGCTGGTCGAGCAGTTTTTGCAGGCTGGGGAAATCGCGCTCGAAATGTTCGATGGTGGCGATCGTCGCACCCGTCAACCCGCCGACGATGATCGCGGAGATCAGCCCGACCGCGATGAGCCGCGCGCCCTTGCTCACGACGTGACGCTCGATCACGGGCGCCATCATGTGCGTGAGCTGGAACACCAGCATGCCGGCGAGCATGCCGCCGAGCAGTTGCAGCCTGAGCGTGAGGTACAGCGCCAGCAGCGCGAGGATATAGCTGCCGATTTCCACCGCCGACAGCTTCGGCAAGCTCATGTCGCTCGTCAGCCTGACGTGGCGCGTCGGCAGGTCCCGTACCCGTGCCTCCTCGTTGGCCGCTTCGTTACGCTTCGCCATGACTGCGTTCCTTTCCCCTGCTGCGTACGACGGTTATTCGTGCCGCGGCGCGCGCGGCGCATTTCCACGGTCTGGCGCGGCGCCCCTGCGCTCAGGCCGCTGATTTGGCTCGTTGCAACAAGGGTGCCAGATATCTGCCGGTGAAACTCGCTTTCGATTTCGCGACCTGCTCCGGCGTCCCCTGCGCGATGATCTGCCCGCCACCCGCGCCGCCTTCCGGACCGAGATCGATCACCCAGTCGGCGGTTTTGATTACGTCGAGATTATGCTCGATGATGACGACCGTGTTGCCCTGATCTCGCAGCCGATGGATCACTTCGAGCAAAAGCGCGATGTCGTGGAAGTGCAAACCGGTCGTCGGCTCGTCGAGAATGTACAGCGTCCGACCGGTATCGCGCTTGCTCAGTTCCAGCGAAAGCTTGACGCGCTGGGCCTCGCCGCCCGACAGCGTGGTCGCGGACTGGCCGAGCCGGATGTAGCCGAGACCGACGTCGAGCAGCGTTTTCAGCTTGCGCGCGACCACCGGCACCACCTTGAAGAACTCGTGCGCGGACTCGACCGTCAGGTCCAGCACCTCGCTGATGTTTTTGCCCTTGTACTGGATTTCCAGCGTTTCGCGGTTGTAGCGCTTGCCGTGGCACACGTCGCAGGGCACGTAGACATCGGGCAGAAAGTGCATTTCCACCTTCAGCACGCCGTCGCCCTGACACGCCTCGCAGCGTCCGCCCTTGACGTTGAACGAGAAGCGGCCGGGATCGTAACCCCGTTCCTTCGCCGCCGGCACGCCCGCGAAAAGCTCGCGGATCGGCGTGAACAGGCCGGTGTAGGTGGCCGGATTCGAGCGCGGCGTGCGGCCGATCGGAGATTGATCGACGGCGATCACCTTGTCGAAGTGCTCCAGACCTTCGATCGATTCGTATGGCGCCGGCTCCGTCGAGGAGCCGTACAGGTGCTGCGCGACCGCGTGCTGAAGGGTGTCGTTGATAAGTGTGGACTTGCCCGAGCCGGACACGCCCGTCACGCAGGTCAAAAGTCCGACAGGCAGATCCAGCGTCACGCGCTTCAGATTGTTGCCGTGCGCCTCGGCGATGCGCAGCATGCGCTCGTCCGGCGCGGTGCGCTCGGCGGGGTAGCCGATCGTGCGCTTGCCGGACAGATACTGGCCGGTGATCGAATTGGCGTCTTTCTGCACCTGAACCGGCGTGCCCTGGGCGACGATCACGCCGCCGTGCACGCCCGCGCCCGGCCCCATGTCGACGACATAATCGGCCATGCGGATCATGTCCTCGTCATGTTCGACGACGATCACCGAATTGCCGATATCGCGCAGATGCTTGAGTGTATTGATGAGCCGGTCGTTGTCGCGCTGATGCAGGCCGATGGACGGCTCGTCGAGCACGTACATCACGCCGGTGAGCCCGGAGCCGATCTGCGACGCCAGCCGGATGCGCTGCGCCTCGCCGCCGGACAGCGTTTCGGCGCTGCGTTCCAGCGACAGATAATCCAGCCCGACGTTGTTGAGGAACGAGAGCCGCGCAACGATTTCCTTGACCACCTTGTCGGCGATTTCGCCCTTCGCGCCTTCGAGCCGAAGCGTCTGGAAGTAGCCGAGCGCGTCGCGCAGCGGCCAGCCGCTGATTTCGTAGATGCCACGCGCCTGGTCGTTCGCGCCGACTTTCACGAAACGCGCCTCGCGCCGCAGACGCGTGCCTTCGCATGCTGGGCAGGGCTGATTGTTCTGGTATTTCGCGAGTTCCTCGCGCACGGCGGCCGAATCCGTTTCGCGGTAGCGCCGCTCCAGATTCGGGATGATCCCTTCGAACGCATGCTCACGCACCGATGCGCGTCCGCGCTCGTTGATGTACGAGAACGGAATCGCCTGCTTGCCGGACCCGTACAGAAGGATCTTTCGCACTTTCTCGGGTAGATCCTCGAACGGCGCGTCGATCTCGTATTCGTAGAATGCCGCGAGGCTCTGCAGCATCTGGAAATAGAACTGGTTGCGCCGGTCCCAGCCTTTCACCGCGCCCGCCGCCAGCGACAGCGACGGATGCGCGACCACGCGCTTCGGATCGAAGAAGGTGATCTGGCCGAGCCCGTCGCACTCGGGGCACGCGCCCATCGGATTGTTGAACGAGAAGAGGCGTGGCTCCAGTTCCGGCAGCGAGTACGAGCAGATCGGGCACGCGAACTTCGAGCTGAACAGCTTCTCCTTTTCGGTGTCCATTTCGAGCGCGATCGCGCGGCCGTCGGCGAGACGCAGCGCCGTTTCGAACGATTCCGCGAGACGCTGCTTCATGTCCGGCCGCACTTTCAGGCGGTCGATCACGACATCGATCGTGTGCTTGTCGTTCTTTTTGAGCTTGGGCAGCGAATCGACTTCGTAGATTTTCGCGACGCCCTCGTTCGCCGTGCCGCCGCCCGAACGGATGCGAAAACGGATGAAACCCTGCGCCTGCATTTCCTCGAACAATTCGACGTGCTCGCCCTTGCGATCCGCGACGACGGGCGCGAGGATCATCAGCTTGGTTTCCTCGGGCAGCGCGAGCGCGGCATCGACCATTTGCGAGACGCTTTGCGCCTCCAGCGGAATCAGGTGATCCGGGCAATACGGCGTGCCGACGCGCGCGTACAAGAGACGCAGGTAGTCGTGGATTTCGGTGACGGTGCCGACGGTCGAGCGCGGATTGTGCGAAGTCGCTTTCTGCTCGATGGAAATGGCAGGCGACAAACCTTCGATCAGGTCGACGTCCGGCTTTTCCATCAGCTGCAAGAATTGCCGCGCGTACGCCGAAAGACTTTCGACGTAACGGCGTTGGCCTTCCGCGTACAGCGTATCGAATGCGAGCGACGACTTGCCCGACCCGGACAGCCCCGTGATCACAATCAGCTTGTGGCGCGGCAGGTCGAGATTGACGTTCTTCAGATTGTGGGTGCGAGCCCCACGAATGCGAATTTCTTCCACGAGTGTGTTCCGGGGTTCTCTCTGGTGTTTTCAGCGGCGCTTTCATCCGCTCCGGCGGGCCATGTTGCCTGTGCCGGGCGGAAAGAGAGGGGGCCAAACCTGCTACTATAACGACTTTTAAAGGGCGCAGCGCCCGAGCCCGAAGGGCTGGATGCGCGGCGATCGGCCGGCGCGGGGGCTTGCTGGCGAGGCACGCGGCGGGCCCAGGCCGTGCGTCCCATATAGTGCCGTTTCGAGCAAGAACAAGGCGACCGCGCCTGGCTGCACCGCAGGCCAGGCCAGACGCGACTCTCATCCATTTCCCGTTTCTGATGTCCAATCCGTCTGCCACGTCCACACGTCTGAGCGCGCCGGAACTGCGCGCGACCGTGTCGCTCGCCGCGATCTTCGCCCTGCGCATGCTCGGGCTCTTCATGATCATGCCGGTGTTTTCCATCTACGCGAAAACCATCCCCGGCGGAGACAACGTGCTGCTCGTCGGCATCGCGCTCGGCGCGTACGGCGTCACGCAGTCGATGCTCTATATCTTCTACGGCTGGGTATCCGACAAGTTCGGGCGCAAGCCGGTCATCGCATTCGGTCTGCTGGTGTTCGCGCTCGGCAGTTTCGTCGCAGCCGTCGGGCACTCGATGGCGTGGATCATCGCGGGGCGCGTGATTCAGGGCATGGGCGCGGTGTCATCGGCGGTGATTGCGTTCATCGCGGACCTGACGCACGAGGAAAACCGCACCAAGGCAATGGCGATGGTCGGCGGCAGCATCGGCGTGTCGTTCGCGGTGGCGATCGTCGGCGCGCCGATCGTGTTTCACTGGGTCGGTATGAGCGGGCTTTTCACGGTGATCGGCGTGCTGTCGATTCTCGCGGTCGGCGTGGTTTTCTGGGTCGTGCCAGATCCGCCGGCGCATCCCGTCCACGTCAAGGCGCCGTTCGCCGAAGTGCTGCATAACGTCGAGTTGTTGCGTCTGAACTTCGGCGTGCTCGTGCTGCACGCCACGCAGACCGCGCTGTTCCTCGTCGTGCCGCGCATTCTGGAGGAAGGCGGGCTGCCGGTCGCGTCGCACTGGAAGATTTACCTGCCCGTGATGGCGCTCGCGTTCGTCATGATGGTGCCGGCCATCATCGCCGCCGAGAAACGTGGAAAAATGAAGAGCGTCATGCTGAGTGCGATCGGGCTTATCCTGATCGGCCAGTTGTTATTGGGCGCCGCTCCCCATACGCTGTGGTCAGTGGCCGCCATTCTGTTCGTGTACTTTCTCGGCTTCAACGTGCTGGAAGCGTCGCAGCCTTCGCTGGTGTCGAAACTCGCACCGGGCACGAGAAAGGGCGCGGCAGCGGGCGTGTACAACACGACGCAGTCGATCGGCCTTGCCATGGGCGGGGTGATCGGCGGCTGGCTGCTCAAGCTCGACGGGCCGAGCGCGGTGTTCTTCGCCTGTTCGGGGCTGGTGCTCGCGTGGCTACTGGTCGCGGCCTGGATGAAGCCGCCGCCGCGCCGGACCGAGCGCGCGGCCTGAGCGAATTTTTGAACCATCGAATCAAACCGGCGCGGTGCAGCCGAAGTCACGTCTGAAGACGGGATCGGCCAATCGCATCGCACGGTTGACAGTTAGCAAGGAATCTACCGGAGAAATCATGGCATCAGTCAACAAGGTCATTCTCGTGGGCAATCTGGGCGCCGACCCGGAAACCCGCTATCTCCCGAGCGGCGACGCCGTGGCCAATATCCGTCTCGCGACGACGGACCGCTACAAGGACAAAGGCTCCGGCGAATTCAAGGAACTCACGGAGTGGCATCGTGTGGCGTTCTTCGGCCGGCTCGCCGAGATCGTCAACGAGTATTTGAAGAAGGGCTCGTCGGTGTATATCGAAGGGCGCATCCGTACGCGCAAGTGGACCGACCAGTCGGGCCAGGAGCGTTACTCGACCGAAATCGTCGCCGATCAGATGCAGATGCTCGGGGGCCGCGGCGGCGCGGCCGGTGGCGGCGATGACGGCGGCTACAGCCGCAGCGCACCGATGGAGCGCTCGGGTGGCGGTGGCGGCGGTGGCGGCGGCCGGGCGCCGGCGGGCGGACGCCCGAGCGGCGGCGCTGGTGGCGCGGGAGGCGGTTCGAGCCGCCCGAGCGCGCCGGCGGGCGGCGGCTTCGACGACATGGACGACGATATTCCGTTCTGAGGTTTCGCAACCGAAAGCGTAAAGATCAACCCCGCCTGCGTGCGGGGTTTTTCTTTATCTGTCTGGGCAAAATCGCCAGCATCATTTGTGTTCCATCGCGATTGCCGCGAGCGAGCTTGCCTGCTCAGGCCGCGCTTCCTTGCGTTCGCTATAGCGATTCGTGAGGTAATCCGAGCGGTCACGCACCAGCAGCGTGAACTTCACGAGTTCTTCCATCACATCGACGACGCGATCGTAGTAGGACGAAGGTTTCATCCGGCCGGTCTCGTCGAACTCCTGCCAGGCCTTGGCCACCGACGATTGATTGGGGATGGCGACCATGCGCATCCAGCGGCCGAGCACGCGCAACGCGTTCACCGCATTGAACGACTGCGAACCGCCGCACACCTGCATGACGGCGAGCGTGCGACCCTGCGTCGGTCGAATTCCGGCTGACTCCAGCGGCAACCAGTCGATCTGGTTCTTGAACACGGCTGCGAGCGTGCCATGACGTTCGGGGCTGCACCAAACCTGTCCTTCTGACCATTCGGAGAGCTTGCGCAGTTCGACCACCTTCGGGTGATCGGGCGGCACACTGTCGACCATTGGCAGACCGGACGGATCGAACACACGCGTCTCGGCCCCGAACGTTTGCAGCAGACGTTCGGCTTCCAGCGTGAGAAAACGACTGTACGACGTCGGTCGCAGCGAGCCGTATAACAACAGGATCCGCGGTGCGTGCGTCGAGATCGATTGAGGATGCAGTTTCTCGTTGTCGGGGATGTCTGTGTGGGCAGCGTTCAGGTTCGGGAGATCTGGAAACATGTCGGTGAAAAGTGTTCAGGCGGCTTCATACCAGCGTTGCGAGCGATTGACGACGCCCACCACCAGCAGCATGACCGGCACCTCGATCAGCACGCCGACGACCGTGGCGAGTGCCGCACCCGAATGAAAACCGAACAAACTGATGGCTGTGGCAACGGCCAGCTCGAAGAAGTTGCTCGCACCGATCAGGCTCGACGGTCCCGCGACACAATGCGCGACAGCGAGACGGCGATTGAGCAGATAAGCAAGGCCCGAGTTAAAAAACACCTGGATCAGGATCGGGACCGCGAGCATCGCGATGATGAGCGGTTCTCCGACGATTGCTTCGCCCTGGAAGCCGAACAGCAGCACAAGCGTCGCGAGCAGTGCAGAGATCGACCACGGAGCCAGGCGGGCGACCGTGTTCTTGAAGTAGGCTTCGCCGCGAGCGAGCAGGTGCTTGCGCAGCCATTGGGCAAGCAGCACCGGAATGATGATGTACAGGCAAACCGAAACGATCAACGTACCCCACGGCACCGTGATCGACGACAGCCCGAGCAGCAGCGCCACCAGCGGTGCGAACGCCACGACCATGATCGTGTCGTTGAGCGCGACCTGCGACAGGGTGAAATACGGGTCGCCCCGGCACAACTGCGACCACACGAAGACCATCGCGGTGCAGGGCGCGGCCGCCAGCAGGATCAACCCCGCGACGTAGCTGTCGAGTTGATCGGCAGGCAGCCAGGCGGCAAACACGTGGCGCACGAAAATCCATCCGAGCAAAGCCATCGAAAACGGCTTGACCAGCCAGTTCACGAGCAAGGTCACACCGATGCCGCGCCAATGCCTACCCACCTGCGCGAGTGCCGCGAAATCGATCTTGACCAGCATCGGAATGATCATCACCCAGATCAGCACGCCGACAGGCAGGTTGACTCGCGACACTTCCATGCTGCCGATCGCGCGAAAAAGTCCCGGAAAGATCTGCCCCAGGCCGATGCCCGCGACGATGCATAGGGCCACCCACACCGTCAGATATCGCTCGAAGAAGCCGATCGCCGGCGTCGCGTCAGTGCGCATGGTGTCCTTGGTGCTCATCGGATTTTTCGACGGGTTGTTGGCCATCACGCGCATCTCTTGTAAACGCGCGCGCTCCCGTCGAGATCCTGAACCGACACTTGGATATGAATGCGCTTCATGCTGTGTCTCCGCAGCAGTCCGATGGATGACTGGCGTCGCATGGCGCGCCCGCGCAGCAGTTTTCCGTCAGAAAACCAATCAGGCGGTTCATGGCTTCGAAGTTGGCCGAGTAGAAAACAAAGCGACCTTCCTGGCGCGCGGTGACGAGTTCAGCGTGCGCGAGATCCTTGAGATGAAACGACAGGCTCGATGGTGCGAGCCCGACTTGCTGCGCGATCTCGCCAGCGGCCATGCCGTCGGGGCCCGCAACCACGAGCGTTCGAAACACCGCGAGCCGCGATTCATGAGCGAGCGCGCCGAGCGCGCCGAGCGCGCGTACAACGAGATTCGAGTCCATGTCTGACACGATAGCGCAGTCATTTCGATATTTCAATAAATATCGAAATGAGAGCCCCGCTCAGTGGTGGCTGGAACCGTTCTGACCATCCCGCAACAATTTGCGCACATCGAAAGATGGGCCTCCGGCCTTTATAGCCCGAGGCCCATTTTTTTCATTGCGGCAAGGCGCCGTCCGAATTATGACCCGCGCCCACCCCGTTTTCCTCCGCCGCATATTAATCTCTCGCCATCGTGTCTTTGACTGGGTGCGACCTGATTCGAAGTCGAAAGTTTGTGGGAGCCTAATCGGATTTTTCCTATGGTATGCGAATTAATCGCATCCTATTTTTGAAGCAATTATTCAAGAGAATAAAACCACCATTTGTTTGCTTAATGTCATTGAATTTGGCTGCTTTTTCGGCGTGTTGTTTATCGCACTTCAGTAAACGCCAACTCAATGAAAGGGTGGTCGAGTCTGCTGGCGGGGAGGTATTCCCACGGGTGAGCTCGCTGCTGCAGGCAAATTCCAAAAACCCACAAAATAACCGGGGGCCTCTTGAAGCTTCGAATCGTATTGGCTGACGATCATCCTTTCGTTCTTCTCGGGATGAAAGCGCTCTTTGCCAGCGACGACGGAATGGAAGTCGTCGGCGAGGCAAATAACGCGAGCACGTTGTTGTCCGAACTCGCCATCAAGCCTTGCGACATCCTGGTGACGGATTTCGCCATGCCCGAGCCGGGCGTGGATGCCAACGACGGATTGCTGCTGATTCGCAAGGTGCGACAGGATTTTGCGAACATCAGCATCGTTGTGCTGACCAGCGTAAGCAATGTCGCCATCCTGCGTTCCATTCTGAACGCCGGCGCGATCAGCCTCGTCAACAAAGCCGAGCCGATCGAACTCGTGGCGACGGCCGTGCGGCATGCGAGTGTCGGGCGGCGGTTCGTGAGTGCGTCGTTCGTTGCGGCGCTCGCCGAGGCGGGCACAGAGACGGACTTCTCCTCGGACGAGCCGCGTCTTTCGCCGAGAGAGATCGAAGTCGTCCGGTTGTTCGCCAAGGGACATTCGATCACGGAGATCGCGAAAGAGCTCGATCGAGACGTGCGCACCATCAGTCGACAGAAGCGCGATGCGATGAACAAGCTCGGGGTCAGGAACGATCCTGGATTGTTCGCATTTGTTCGCGCACGCGGACTGGGATGATTTTTGATTGTTTTATTTCGGATGCATCTTATGTATCTCAATGTTTCGGTATCCGATGCTTGTGCTTCGTTTTTGGATGTGGATTTTATTTCGCGTGACGCGAAGGGGTTTGAGTCGATGGAATTCGGGAACGGAAGCCAGGTGTTCTCGCACGCTAAACGGATAAGGCTCGCAATAGCGGATGATCATCCCCTCGTCATCCTCGCAATCGAGCGCCTCGCTGGGAATTTTCCCAATGTCGAAGTGGTGAGTCGCAGCATGAATTCGACTCAGCTCGACGAGTCGCTCGCACGGGGCGAATGCGACGTGGCGATCATCGATTTCTTCATGCCGGGCGGACGCCATGGCGATGGCATCGATCTGATCCAGCACGTGGCGGCACAGTATCCGGAGGTTCGCACTGTCGTTCTGTCACGCAGCGACGACGCGGCGATCGTCAAACACGCGCTGGAAGCAGGAGCCCATGCGTTCCTCAGCAAGGAAGATCGGCTCGATCTGATATATGTGGCCATTGTTTCGGTCATCGCCAACGAGACGTATCTCGGTCCCGCCATTCGCCGCCGCCTGACGCTCGCGGATGCCGAAAGTCATGCGCGGTTCATTCGCCAGAGGCTCACGAGCCGCGAGCTCGAAGTCATCGAGCGCTATGCGCGCGGCGCCAACGTCACCGAGATCGCCAAAGAATTGGAGCGCAGCGTGAAGACGATCAGCGCGCAGAAATGCGCGGCCATGCGAAAACTGGATCTGTCGACGGACGCCGATCTCTATCGTTTCATCGCGGACAGCGGCTTGATCTAGAAGCGGTGTTCGCAAAGCGCGCACGACGCGTGACCAAAGACCGGAGGAGACGACGCACAGTCCGTTAAGGATCGATGCGTGCCGGGCAATCTCAACAAAACGCACAAAAATGAGAAAGAAAACGCCGCTACGGGCGATCGTTGCCGACGACCATCCTGTCGTCGTCAAAGGCATTCAAAGCCTCCTCGAGCGTGATGGGGCATTGCGAGTCGTGGCCACCGCGCGCGACACATTGGAACTCGCAGAAGCAGTCGACACCACGCCGTGCGACTACGTCTTTTCGGACATCGGCATGCGCGGCATCGACGGCGAGAACAGTTCGATCGGATTCCTCCGGCGCCTGTCGTGGCAGGAGCGCAGACCGAAAGTCATCGTGCTCACGATGATTTCTCAGACGCGAATGCTGGCGGGGCTCGTCCAGATGGGCGTGGACGGCGTAATCGACAAGCGCGACGGTCTCGCATGTCTCAGCGATGCGATATCCGTGGTCGAAGCCGGTGGCCGCTTCCTTTCTCCAGGCGTGGAAGCGGCGGTGCGACATCTGCCGGTTACATCGCCGGCGCGCGCAGGCGTGCTGAGCCGGCGCGAATGGGAAGTCTTTCAGCTCTACGCCAGCGGCCTTCTGGTGCATGAGATCGCCGATTATTTCGGGCGAAGCCGCAAGACCATCGCTACGCAAAAGCGAAGCGGCATGCGCAAGCTAGGCCTTGAAAGCGAAGGGGAACTGGTCGCTTATCTGCAGCAGATCGGTTTGATCTGACGCTGGCCCGACCGTCGATCGTGCTTATTTTCTGTGCAAATTGGGACGGTTCCGATTCGATTCTGATCTATTGCGGTTCAGACTCGAATCATTTGCATTCGACAGGCAAGCACGAAGCGCGCGGACGGCCGAGTCACATGTGACGAACCGGTGTCCTCGCGGCCTTGCTCAGCCGGCGATGCGACTTTCGTTGCAAGCGTCGGCCCGCATCTGAGGGGTTCGCATTGAGATCATTGTTCGGGCGTTGGCTTCTTCTACTTTTCTTCATCGCCCCGCCTTATTGCCATGCCGCCAAATCCGGCACGCACGCCAGCGCTCCATCGGTCACCGCCGAGGCCCGCGCGAATACGCTTCGCGCAACCACCAAAGTCGAGTTGGACGAATCCGAGCGCGGTTACTTACGCGCATTGAAACCGATCGTGGTTGGCGTGATCGAAGGAAGCGAAACAGAGGACGCTTCGCTCGAATCGTCGCGAGTGGCTCTCGCGAAAATCGAACAGTCACTGGGCGTGACGTTCGATCCAAAGCCTTTCCGCGACTGGGCACGGGCCGCGACCGCATTTCAGCGCGGCGAGATCGACATGATCGTGGCGCCGAGTCCGCCCGGACGCCTGAATTACGCCATGCACTCCGAACTGCACCCGCTCGATGAACTGATCAAGCGGGCGTTCGCGCAAATTCCCGAGTCCGGCTCCGCTGCTGCCCGGACCACGGCGTCGGGGGCGTCGGGCTGGAGCGTCACGGCGCTGCGTCTTTTGCCGGCGCTTATCGGCATTGCCGCAGTGCTGTTCGTGACCCTTCGCGCGTTCATCCGCCTGCAACAGGAAATGCACCGGCGCATGGAGACCGAACAGCGTCTCGCGACGCAACTCAGCTTCCAGCAAACGATGATGGAGGTCGTACCGTACCCGCTCATCGCGAAGGACATGGAGAACCGCTACATCGCGGTGAACCGCGCGTTCGAGGAGGCGCTCGGCGTGCGGCGCGAGGACATTCTCGGCCGCACGAGTCTCGCTGTGACGGCGTGGGGCGCGGAGCACAGCCGGCTGCTGCACGAACTGACGCACGCGACGCTGACCACCGGCCAGCGGCAGGAAGTCGAAGCCGAATTCTGCGACCAGCAGAATCTGTCGCGCTGCGGTCTTTTCTGGACGGGCGCGTTCACCGCGTCGAATGGCGAGCGCGCGGGCGTCGTCGGCACGATGATCGACATCACCGACATTCGCGACGCCGAAACCCGCGCGCGACAGACCGAGCGGCGCCTTCATGACGTAACGCGCTCGCTGCCCGCCGTCGTGTTCCAGTTGCGCCGTGAGAGCGACGGCACGTACAGCCTTCCTTATATCGATGGCGACACCCGTCAACTGCTCGGGCTCGACGTCATCGCGCTCGCCGATGATCCGATTCACGCGTTGACGCACGTCAACCTCGAGGACAGCGCACGTCTGCTCGCCGAGATCGAGACGTCGGCGCGCACGCTCGAACCGTTGCATACCGAGTTTCGATCGACCATCGAAGGCGTCACGCGCTGGATTCGGGCCGATCTCGTCGCGCACCGCGAAGACGACGGCGGCGTGGTGTGGAGCGGATACTGGGCCGATGCCAGCGTGGAGCATGCCCGCGCGGACGAACTCGCCCGCGCCCGCGATACCGCCGAAGCCGCTTCGCGCGCGAAAGACAATTTCCTGGCGATGATGAGCCACGAAATCCGCACGCCGATGAACGGCGTCCTCGGCCTCGTCGAAGTGCTCGAAAACACGCCGCTGAATCCGGATCAATCCCAGATGCTCGGCATGATTCAGGATTCCGCGAGCGCGCTCCTGCAGATTCTGGACGATCTGCTCGACTATTCGAAGATCGAGGCCGGGCGCCTCACGATCGAATCGACCCCGATCGATCTGCGCGAACTCGTGGATAACGCGATCGGCCTGCTCGCCGGACGAGCGCATGAAAAGGGGCTGCGCGTGCGCGTCGACGTGGCGCCGGAAGTGGCTGCATTGGTGCGGGGCGACAGCGTGCGCCTCAGACAGATTCTCTTCAACCTGATGAGCAACGCGATCAAGTTCACGATCAAAGGCGATGTCGCGCTGCATGTTCGCGCAGTCGAGCAACGCGACGCGGAGCAGATGATCGAACTGTGCGTCAGGGATACCGGCATCGGCATCGCGGCCGAGGCCCAGCAGAGCCTCTTCGAGCCTTTCGTGCAGGCGGAGACGTCCACGACGCGCCGCTTCGGCGGGACCGGGCTTGGGCTGACCATTTGCAATCGCCTCGTCGAACTGATGGGCGGAACCATGAGTCTCGAAAGCGCGATCGGTGTCGGCACGGCAATGTACGTCCGTCTCGTGATGCCCATCGAGACGCTGCACTATCAGATCAACGGACTGCGCGGCAAGCGCGGCATCGTCGCGATCGACGACGACCGCGTGGCGGCCGCGCTCATGCATTATGGCAAGGCACTCGGCCTCGTGTTGCAGCGTTATGCGCCCAGCGAACTCGCGCGATCGGAACCGGCATCGCTCGAAGACGTCGAAATCGTCTTTCTGAGCGATACCCACAAGAGCGCCTTGCCGCTCGGCTCGCGTGTGATCCACGTGACCGAGAAACCGAAGCCGACCGGCTATCGAATCCTCGAAGACGACATTCGCGTGAGCGTGAATCCGATCTCATGGCGCGGACTCGGCGCGGCATGCGTCGCCGCGCTGACCGGCATGCCGCAAATCGTCTCGGGCGCGACGCTCGGTCATGACACGAAGATGGAGGCGCCGGACCGTGGCGACGCGCTGCGCGGCGGCAAGCTCGTACTCGTGGCCGAGGATCACCCGGTGAATCAGGAACTGATCCGTCATCAGCTTTCGTTGCTTGGTTTCGCCTGCGATGTCGTGCACGACGGCGTCGAGGCGCTCGCCACGCTCGCGGATACGCGCTACGGCTTTCTGATCACCGATTGCCACATGCCGAACATGACGGGCTACGAGCTCGCGCGCCGCATCCGGGCGGATGAAACCGGCACGGCGCGTCGGCTGCCGATTCTCGGCATTACGGCGAGCACCGCGCCCGACGAGCTGCGCAGATGCCGCGAGGCGGGCATGGACGATTGCCTCGTGAAGCCCACGCGGCTCGCAACCTTGCGCGAGCATCTGAACCGCTGGTGGGTGACCGATCAGGCCGTGGCCGTGCCCGGCCCGCACGTACCGGAAGACGCAACCGTGTTGCCGCGCGAGGACGACGAGCTCGATATCGGCGCCATGGCGCAGCTATGGGGCAGCGAAGCGACGGTGAAGGCGTTGCTGGATGCGTTCGTCTCGTCGTTCCGGGATGATCTCGTGGCGCTTCGGCGGCTGCTCGATCGTGGCACCGTGGATGATCTGCGCGACTGGCATCATCGGGTCGTCGGGGCGGCCAGCGTGTTGCAGTATCGGCCGTTGCTTCGCGCGCTGGAGGATTTTCGCCGGGACCTGCCGACGAAAACGCGAAACGCGCGGCGTCGGGAAGGGCTTGCGCTGATCGCGCGATGCGAACAACTCATCGAGCGCATTCAGGAACAAGGCGCAACGATTCTCTGATTGCGTGGTCGCGGCGCACGGGCGCCGCGTTCACTGGTCTTATTCCGACAACGCCGCGTGATTCGCGTTGACCGATTCGCGCTCGCGGAAATAGGCCAGCGCGAAATCGACGAACGCGCGTGTTTTGGCCGACACGTGCCGGCGGCCCGGATAGACGATCGACACGTCCTTCTGCGCGTCCTTGAGTGCGTAGCCCGGCAGCAGGCGCACGAGTGCGCCGGTGTCGATGTCCTGCGCCACATAGCTCTCGGGCAATACGGCGATTCCCATCTCGGCGAGCGCCGCCTGCCTCAACATGTGCGAACTGTTCACGGCGTAAGCGGGATCGAGCGCGACACTTTCCTGCACACCCGAAGGCCCGACGAAGGACCACGTCGAACCGTGAATGTCCGCAGATGGCGCAAGAAACTCGTGTTGCGCCAGCGCGGCGGGACGCGCGGGCGTGCCGCGCCGTGAAAGATATCCGGGCGACGCGACGAGCACCGCCGCGACGCTGACCAGTGGGCGGTTGATGAGCATGCCGCTACTGACAAGTTGCGGCATGACGATGCCGACATCGAAACCTTCCGCAACGAGATCGACCGGACGATGCAGCAACGTCAGGCGCAGTTTCACGTTTGCATAGCGCTCGCGAAACTCACGCAGCATCGGCGTGAGGCCGAGCAATGAAAACGACGCAGACGCCACGAGCTTCAGCGTGCCAGATGGATCCACCGAACTGTTGGCCACCGATGCCTCGATAGCCTCGACCTGATCGATGACCGCGCGGCAGCCTTCGGCATAGGCGCGGCCGGCTTCGGTCAGAGAGACGCTTCGCGTCGTGCGGTTCAGCAGACGCGTATGGAGATGGGCTTCCAGCAGCGAGACATAGCGCGTCACCACGGCGTTGGACAGATCGAGCGCGGCGGCGGCGCGGCCGAATGATTCGGTTTCGGCCACCTTCATGAAGACGCGCATCGCTTGGAATTGATTCATGGATGTAGCGAGGTGAGAGGCGTCTTGCGAACGGTTCGTGTAGGCGAGCAGAGGCGGGAGCGTGAGCACTGCTTACTCGCGTGCGCGATGCTAATGCTGAGGCGACAGAGCAGGAATGGGAGCACTCTGATTTGTCATGTGTGTCTCAATGTGACCACTGTCGCATGTATGCAACTGATCTCCGCGATAGACCCGGAAAACACGCGCGACGCGAACGGTAAGTCCACGCCGCCTAAGCGTTTATCCATATTGAAAATGCATTTTTCGATTTATTCGAAAGATCTTTTGTGTTTCTTTCGGCAGTTTCTCAAAAAAGGCGGGCAATAAACTTTGTCCTGCCGAATATCGGTGCCGAGCCGCATGAGCGAAGAGGCAAATCCGAGCTCGACAGGCGTTCGGCCTGAAGCAACCCACGAGTCGCACGACTCACGAAAGGAACACTCATGAAAAAGAATTTGATCGTAACGGCCGTCGCAACGCTGGCCGCATCGTTCGCAACCGCTGCCAGCGCGCAAAGCAGCGTCACGCTGTATGGTCTGGTCGACGCGGGTCTGACGTATGTGAACAACGTGCGTAACGAAACGGGCGAAAGCGCGAAGGCAAGCTCGTTTGGCGTGACGAGCGGCAACGTGAATCCGAGCCGCTGGGGCCTGCGCGGTGCTGAAGATCTCGGCGGCGGCATGAAGGCTGTTTTCACGTTGGAAAACGGTTTCAATATCGCTAACGGCACCGGCGACGGTCGCCAGTTCGGCCGTCAGGCGTACGTCGGCCTGTCGACTGCTCAAGTGGGCACGCTGACGCTCGGTCGCCAGAACGATGCTGTCGCCGACTTCCTCGGGCCGATGAGCGCCACCGGCACGTGGGGCGGTACGTACTTCGCACACCCGGGCGACATCGACAACCTCGACGGCAACGCATTCCGCATCAACAACTCCGTCAAGTTCGTGAGCGCGAACTACGCTGGCCTGACGTTCGCCGGCGCATATGGCTTCTCGAACTCCGCAGGCAGCTTCGCGGCGAACCGTGCATACAGCTTCGGTGCGGGTTATGCAAACGGCCCGTTCAAGCTTGGCGCTGCATACACGCAAGCGAACGGTTTCAACTCGAACACGGCCGGCGCGATCACGGAAAGTGTGGTGTCGCCGATCATTGCGGGCGCTCAGCAGACGGCGCGTCTGCGCACGTTTGGTGCCGGCGGCAGCTTCTCGACGGGCCCGATGACGTTCGGCGCGGTGTGGACGCAGACGCGTTCGGACAACGACAGCGAAGTGGTGGCTGACTCCTCGAGCATCGCCAACAACTACGAAATCAATGGCCGCTACGCCTTGACGCCGGCACTGTCACTTGGCGCAGCGTACACGTTCACGTACGCCAAGACCGAAGATCCGCGGGCGGAGTCGAGGCGCGTTCGTCGTCACCAGTTCGGTTTGCAAACGGACTACGCACTGTCCAAGCGTACTGACATCTACGCGGAAGGCGTGGTGCAGATCGCTAGCGGCGGTGGAGAAGGTGTGTACCCGGCCGCCGGCATCAACGGTGCTGATACCTCCTCGAGCAGCCGTCAGGTTCTCGTGACGACGGGTATCCGTCACCGCTTCTAAAGCGCTCGAAGCAGTACCGAGCTTTAGCTAGGTAGAGAAGGGCGCCGCAAGGCGCCCTTTTTCGCATACGCGCCCGTTCGCAACGAAGCGAAAGGCGCCGCCCATCCGGATGCTCTACCATGACGATGCGGCCATCGTCTCGACGACGCCCTGTCCGCCGAACAGGAGAGCAACAATGATCTCGACATGCAGACCACATGTCCGCTGGATGGCCGTTCCGATCCTCATGATGCTTGCCGCGAGCGCAGCCTGCGCCGACACCGTCGCGCTGAAAGCCAATCTCCAGCCTTCGAGCGAAGTCCCGCCGCGCGTAAGCAAAGGCCACGGCACCCTGGACGCGACCTTCGACACCGACACCAAAGTATTCGCCTGGACCGTGACATACGCGGAACTATCCGGCCCGGTGACGATGGCGCATTTCCACGGTCCCGCGCCGGTCGGCCAGAACGCGAAGCCGCAGGTGCCCGTCGACAAGAAAGCACTCGCGAGCCCGATGAAAGGACAAGCGACGCTGACCGATCAACAGGTCAACGATCTCATGACGGGGCAGTGGTACTTCAACATTCACACGCAGGAGAACCCGACCGGCGAGATACGCGGTCAGGTGATGCCGTCGAATTGACGCGGGTTCACGCATCCCAAGATCCACGATGAGCTGGCAAAGCGCGCTGGCGTGTTGGGTCGTGCGCAGGCGCATGCGTCCGCATTCGGCAGAACCCGAAGTCGATGTCGAACTGGCGCGAAACTACGCGTCGCGTCGAATCTGGTCGCCGCGTGTGCCGAAAGGCTGGCGGCTCGATATCCGCGATTCGAGCGCCGAAGCGCCACGACGCGGCGAATGGCTCACGCCGCCGGCAACTCCCCGCGCAACCATCCTCTATCTGCACGGCGGCGGCTATTACTTCTGCTCGCCGCGCAGTCATCGCGCGATCACGTTCGGGCTGGCCGTGCCGGCGAATGCGCGTGTCTTCTCGCTCGACTATCGTCTTGCGCCCGAGCATCGCTTTCCCGCGGCGCTCGATGACAGCGTCGCCGCATACCGTCGCTTGCTGGAAGATGGCGTTCCCGCACAATCGATCGTGATTGCCGGCGATTCAGCCGGCGGCGGTCTCGCGCTCGCAACGCTCCTCGCCGTACGCGACGCCCGCGACCCCCTACCCGCGGCGGGTGTTCTGTTCTCGCCGTGGACGGATCTGACCTGCGGCGGCGACTCGATGCGGACCAACGACGGACGTGACCCGATGTATCACGCGTCGGTGTTTCCGCGCGTGGCCGCCCAGTATCTCGGCACTGCCGATGCACGCACGCCTTATGCATCGCCGCTGTTCGGCGCATTCGAAGGCTTGCCGCCGCTTCTGATCCAGGTCGGCGACACGGAATTGCTGCTCGACGATTCCACTCGCGTGGCTGCGCAAGCGCGCGCGGCGGGCGTGCGCGTCGAACTCGACATCTGGCGCGACGTCCCGCACATCTTCCAGATCTGGGCGCCGTTCATGCCAGAAGCGCGCGAGGCGCTCGCGCGCGCCGCCACGTTCATCGATGCGGCTGTTCATCGCCCGCCCAACACCTCGATCGTCTGATAAGCACGCTCGACCGCCGACGCGCCATAGCGCCGTTCCAGCCGGCGCACGGTGAAGTGGCCATGCGCCATCTGCTGAAAATGATCGATGAACACCGTGTTCACCATCGCGCCGAGCACCGCGCCGATCGCCGGAATCGACTTCGCGGCGACCTGTTCGCTGACCTGCACCGAAAACCGCGACGCGATGGTCTGCAGAAACTTGAGCAGCGCCGTCGATCCGTGACTGCTCAGACCCTTCGCCGCGATCTCGTTGGTCGCGCGCGACACCGACTGCGCGAGCGCACTGCGCACGATGAAATAGCCGATATCGGCGCTGTCGTCGCTGGCTTTGGTGCCGCCCATGCCGAGCACCATCATGCATTGCAGTTGCGTATCGACGCGATGCACGTCCTCGCCCTCGCTGCGCGCGATGTCGCAGATGGAGCGGAACATCAGCGTGGTCGTGACCGGCAATTCGACCGGCAGCGCGAACAGCCCGAACGCGCCGCCCGCCGCGCCGGTCGTCGCGACAGCCAGTTTGTGCATCAGGTTGTGCGGCTTGTCGGGCGGCGGCGCGAGCAGCGAGTCCGACGGCGCGCTCTTGCCGATGGTGCGCAGCGCGAGCTGGAGGCACTTTTTGAGCGCGATTTGCGTCGCCTCGTCGACTTTCTCCTGCGCGACGGACGGCATGCGCCCCATCAGCTTTTCGATGGGCGCGCCGACGACGCTCGCGAGCTTCATCGTCAGCGACGGGCTTTCCAGCAACTCCTTCGCGCGCGCCAAGGCCGCGAAATCGTCGGGCGTGAGCGGCGAGGTGATGATCGGCGTCGGTTCCATGCGATGTTTTCTGTCCGGTGAAGGGTAAATTGCCATGCAGATTAGAGCGCAACACCGTGCTATGATTCCATTTCCGTTGACTAGTCAATCATTGCGCCCACAAAGATGGCCGTTCACACAGCCGCGCATCATTCCAGCGGACAAGTCCTGCCGTTCCGCGAATCCCTCATGGCGATGCTGGGCGTCTCGTTCGTCACGATGCTCGTCGCGCTCGATCAGACGGTGGTCGGCACCGCGCTGCCTACTATCGTCGCCGAACTCAAGGGTTTCGATCTCTACGCGTGGGTCGCCACGTCGTATCTTCTGACTTCCGTCATCACCGTGCCGATTTTCGGGCGGCTCGGCGACTATTACGGCCGCAAGCCGTTCGTGATCGCGTCGATTGTCGTGTTCACCGTCGCGTCCGTGCTCTGCGGGCTCGCCAACAGCATGATGTTCCTCGTGCTCGCGCGCGGCTTGCAGGGCATCGGCGGCGGGATGCTGGTCGGCACGGCGTTCGCGTGCATCGCCGATCTCTTTCCGGACAATGTCGTGCGCCTGCGCTGGCAAGTGCTGATGAGCTCCGCGTTCGGCATCGCCAATGCGGTCGGGCCGTCGCTCGGCGGCATTCTCACGCAATACTACGGCTGGCGTTCGGTGTTCTATGTCAATTTGCCGGTGGGCATCGTGTCGCTCTTTTTCGTATGGCGGTTTCTGCCGCATCTGCGCCACGTCGCGCATGAAGGCAAGATGCGCCTCGACTGGCCGGGCGCGGTGCTGATCGCGATCGCGCTCGGCGCGCTGCAATTGTTCGTCGAAATGCTGCCGAAGCACGGCCTCGGCGCGGAAACCGCCGCGCTGCTCGCGATGAGCGTCGCGGCCGGTTTCGCGCTGTGGAAATGGGAGATGCGCTGCGATTACGCGATCCTGCCCGTCGACATGTTCCGCAACAAGGCGCTCGCCGCGCTCTTCACGCTCGCGATTCTCGGCGGCTTCACGATGTTCTCGCTGTTGTTCTACGCGCCGCTGCTGTTCCAGGGCGGCTTCGGCATGTCGCCGAAGGATGCGGGCATGATGATCACGCCGCTTGTCGTGTTCATCACGATCGGCAGTATCGTCAACGGGCGCATCGTGACGCGTCTGAAGAACGCCAACCTGATGCTGTACGTCGGCTTCTCGCTGCTAGCCGTGTCGTGCCTGGGCGTGGTCGTCGCCACGCATGACATGCCGCGCGCGCTGCTGCTCGTGATCATGCTGCTCGGCGGCCTCGGCCTCGGCTTCGTGATGCCGAATCTCACCGTGTTCGCGCAGCAGACGGCGGGGCGCGCGCATCTCGGCATCGCGACCGCGTTGCTGCAATCGCTGCGCATGATCGGCGGGATGATCGGCACCGCGCTGACCGGCACGCTCGTAAGCCATCTCTATGCGAGCGGCGTGAATCTCGCGCTCGAAAAGGATCGCGCGCTGCATTGGACCGGCGATCTCTCCGACCCGCAAATCCTCATCAATCGCGACGGCCAGCAGGCGCTGCTCGCGCAATTGACGGCGGCGGGCCACAACGGCGCGATGCTGCTCGAAGCCGCGCGCGAAGCGCTCGTCGCGGCGATACACATTGGCCTTGCGCTGGCGGCGCTGGTCGCGGTGGTGTCGGTGTGGCAGTCGCGTCGCGTGCCGCCGGTGCGACTGAAAGGGCCGCAGGAGCCGACGATCCTCGCCGAATGACTACGGAAATCGAAAGCATGAATGAACAGGACCGTATCGCCGTCGTGCAGCAGTTCGGGCGCACGTATCGCGCGTTCATGTCGGCGTTCGAGGCGGCCGTCGGTCAGCCGATGCCGCGCTGGCGCATCCTGCTCGCGCTGCACGAGCACGCCGGCGTGCTGTCGCAGAAGAAACTCGTCGAGCGCCTGAAGGTGGACCCGGGCGCGCTGACGCGGCAACTGAAGACGCTGGAAGGGCTGGGCTGGATCGTGCGCAGCGTCGACGCGCGCGACAACCGCGTGTCGAATGTCGCGCTGACCGCGCAAGGGCGCGCGATCGCCGAACAAGGCTTGCCGCGACGCAACGCGTTCCTGCACGACACGATGGCATCGCTGCCCGACGAGGCCATCGAAGCCTTGTCGAGCGCGCTGCACATGTTCGAGGGACGCATTCAGGAAGTGGCGGCGGCCAATGCGTCGCAAGCGGCCGCCGTCGAAGAGAAAGCTTAGAAAAACGTTTCGATCACTTCGGTGACGCGATACTTCGGATCGACGACGAGAATCTGACGCCACTTGTCGAAGGTCAGGCACGGATGCGAGATGTCGAACGCGATCATGTCGCCGACCTTCACGTCGTCGCCCGGCTTGATGCGCAGGTACGCGTGCTGATCCATCAGGCCGAAAATCTCCCAGCCTTCATCGGACGCGATATCGCGCGGCGCCTCATTGCCCGGACGATAATGCTTCGCCGGCTCCGGCATGCCCGCATCGAACGCGGAATCGCGCTTGCCGAGCCCGATGATCACGCGATCCGGCTCCGGAATCGACTGCACGTACGCCCACAGTTGCAGCGCGGGCTTCAGGCCTTGCCCCATTTTCTTCGCGATCGGATTGCGCGCGAAGATCTCGTTTTGCGCTTTCTTGTAGATGCCGACGTCGTGCGTCAGATAGCAGCCCGGACGCAGCACGACCTCGATCGCATCGCTGTGCGCCTTGGCGAATTCATCGGCGACGACGTCGTACCACGCCGATCCCGCGCCCGAGAGAATCGCGGGCTTGCGCGCGATTTTGCCTTCGGCGATCAGCTTGCGCGTGACATCGACGGCGCTTTGCAAAAACTCGCGCACCTTCGTTTCGTCCTGCAGCACGCCTTCATACAGCTCGATGCCCGCCAGCTCGATCGTGTCCGGCCAGCGCGCGATCGCGGCGAGCACGGCATCGCACTGCGCGTCGTCGCGCACGCCCGTGCGTCCGCCCGGCACGCCCAGTTCGATCAGTACGTTCAGCTTCTTGCGCACCGAACTGAAGAATTCGCCGAGTTGATCGACGCCATCGGCGGAATCGACCAGACAGAAGAACTCGAAGTTCGGATCGGTGAGCAATTCGGCGATCATGCCCATGTTGCGTTTGCCGACGAGCTGATTCGCCATCAGGATGCGATGCACGCCGCCGCGATACGCCGCGCGCACCTGATGCGCGGTCGCGAGCGTGATGCCCCACGCGCCCGTTTCGAGCTGACGGCGAAAGAGTTGCGGCGCCATGGTCGTCTTGCCGTGCGGCGCGAGCTTCACGCCGTACTCGCCGACGAATGCCTGCATCCACTTCAGGTTATGTTCGATGCGATCGGAATAGAGCACGGCGGCGGGCAGACTCACGTCCTCTTCGAGCAGACTCCATTGCAGGCGCGACGCGTCCTGCAACTGGATGCTCGTACCCGGCACCATGCCGAGACCTTTGCCGAACGGGTCGATCGTGGCGTTCTGATAGTTTGTAACTTTCATGTGCTGCTACTCCATCGTCCGTTTAAATAAACCCCGTGCACGATCCAATGCGCATCAGAGTTGACGGTGCTATGTTAACCAAAGTAGCATCCGTGATGGAAATGTTATTTAGTAACACAGACCTCAGGTAAACCCTCAAACCGACATGAACGGCCACGCCGACCCGCTCAGTTTCGACATCGTCGCACGCATCGCGGAGCGCGCGCCCGAGTTGCGCGGCGCCGAGCGCAAGGTCGCCGCGCTGATTCTCGACGACCTGACGGGCGCATCGCGCGCGAGCATCGGCGCGCTGGCCGACAAGGCGGAGGTGAGCGTCGCCACGGTGACGCGTTTCGCGAAGGCCGTCGGCTGCGCGGACGTGCGCGAACTGAAGCTGCGGCTCGCGCAGGCGGCGGCGGTCGGCCAGCGTTTCCTGACGCGCCGTCCGGACGAAGGCGATGCGGCGCCCGATACGCTCGCCGCGCGCATCTTCGACGAAGTGCAGGCGACGCTCGCGCAGAATCAGGGGGCGCTTGCCGCCGCGCCGATCGCTCAGGCGGCCGACACGCTCGCCGCGGCCTCGATGATCTACGTGTTCGGCATGGGCGGCGGCTCGACCGCGCTCGCCGATGAAATGCGCTTTCGCCTCGTGCGGCTCGGCCGGCCGGTTGCGTCGTATCAGGACGGGCTGTTGCAACGCATGGTCGCGTCGACCTTGTCGAAAGAGCACGTCGTGATCGCGCTGTCGGTGACGGGGCATACGCCCGAGATCGTCGAAAGCTGCGGGCTCGCGAAACAGTACGGCGCGCGCGTGATTGCGCTGACCGCGCCCGCGTCGCCGCTCGGCGCGCTCGCGGACTGGCTGATTCCGGTCATCGCGATCGAAACGGACTTCATCTACAAACCGTCGTCGTCGCGCTACGCGATGATGATGGCGCTCGATTTGCTCGTCACCGAACTGGCCGTCAAGCAGGCCGATCACAGCCGCGAACTCCTGCGCCGCATGAAGCACGCGCTCGATTCGCATCGCGGCGGCGGCGAGCGTCAACCCTTGGGAGACTGACCATGGAAAAGTGCGACACGCTGATCGTTGGCGCGCGCCTGATCGACGGCACGGGCGCGCCCGCCGTCCTGCGCGATGTAGCGGTGCGCGACGGGCGCATCGTCGCGATCGAGGCGCCGGGCGGCCTGTCCGGCTGGAGCGCCGACGCAACCTTCGACGCCGAGGGCAAAGTGCTCGCGCCCGGTTTCATCGACGTTCACACGCATGACGACACGCACGTGATCCGCTCGCCGCAGATGATGCCGAAGATCACGCAGGGCGTGACGACGGTGATCGTCGGCAATTGCGGGATCAGCGCGTCGCCGGTGACGCTCAAGGGCGATCCGCCCGATCCGATGAACCTGCTCGGCGACGCCGCCGCGTTCAGATATCCGACCTTCGCCGCTTATGTCGACGCCGTCAACGAGGCGCAACCGACGGTGAACGTCGGCGCGCTGATCGGCCATACGGCGTTGCGCAACAACCATATGGACCGGCTGGATCGCGCGGCTTCCGGCGATGAAGTCGCGGCCATGCGCGCGCAGCTCGAAGAAGCGCTGGATAACGGCGCGCTCGGTTTGTCGAGCGGGCTCGCATATGGATCGGCGTTCAACGCGCCGCCGGAAGAAGTGCAGGCGCTGGCCGAGCCGCTCGCGAAGGCGGGCGCGCTCTACACGACGCACATGCGCACCGAATTCGACGCGATCCTCGACGCGATGGACGAGGCGTATCGCGTCGGCCGCCATGCGCGCGTGCCGGTGGTGATTTCGCATCTGAAATGCGCGGGGCCGTCGAACTGGGGGCGCAGCACGGAAGTGCTGAAGTCGATCGAAACCACGCGCGACGGCCAGCCGGTCGGCTGCGATTGCTACCCGTACAACCGCAGTTCGTCGACGCTCGACCTGAAGCAGGTGACGGGCGATATCGACATCACGATCACATGGTCGACGCCGCATCCGGAAATGGCGGGCAAACTGATCCGCGAAGTCGCCGACGAATGGCAGGTCAGCCAGCAGGAAGCCGGGAAGCGCCTGCAACCGGCGGGCGCGGTGTATCACAACATGTCGGAAGACGACGTGCGGCGCATCCTCTCGCATCCCGCGACGATGGTCGGCTCGGACGGCTTGCCGAACGATCCGCTGCCGCATCCGCGTCTGTGGGGCGCGTTTCCGCGCGTGCTCGGCCACTATGCGCGCGATACGGCGCTGATTCCGCTCGAAGAGGCGGTGCGCAAGATGACGAGTCTGTCGGCGCGTCGTTTCGGTTTGACGGAGCGTGGCGAGGTGAAGCTCGGCTATCACGCGGATCTGGTCGTGTTCGATCCCGAGCGCGTGCGCGATGCCGCGACGTTCGCCGAGCCGCAACAGGCGGCGGACGGCATCGACGCGGTGTGGGTGAATGGCGTTTTGACGTATCGCGAGCGGGCCGTGACCGGCGCGCGCGCGGGACGTTTCGTGGCGCGCGGTTCCGCATCCAGGCTGGATGCGCAGGGCGCGTTTTGAGAATTTGTTTGAGTCAGGAAAAGGAGTTGAAGATGAAGCGTTATGGCGTTGAAGGTGGCAAGGGACAAGGCGGCGCGCATATGCCGTTCGCACGCGCGGTCGAGGCGGATGGCTGGCTGTTCGTATCGGGCCAGACGCCGATGGAAAACGGCGAGGTGATCAACGGCTGCATCGTCGAGCAATCGCACAAGGCGATTCAGAACGTGCTCGCGATTCTGAAGGAAGCGGGTTACGGGACGGAGCACGTGGTGCGCTGCGGCGTGTGGCTGGATGATCCGCGCGATTTTGCTTCGTTCAACAAGGTGTTCAAGGAGTACTTCGGCGCGAATCCGCCGGCGCGCGCGTGTGTCGTGTCGTCGATGGTGATCGACTGCAAGGTCGAAGTGGATTGCGTGGCTTATAAGAAGTAGGAGGCTCAGTGAGTCCGGGCGCGATGCCTGTACTTGCCCTTTCTGACGAGTGAGAGAATGGCCGCACGCCTTGCCAGGCTGCGGCCGTCGAAAAGCGGCCTAGAGCTGCAAGTATTCTTTCGATACGACCGAGGTGCAATCGTCCGCTGCTTTCTGCAAAAGCGATTTCAGAAGCTTCGCGTTCTCCGAAAGCAAGTCATCCTCGGATGGTAAGTGCGCCTCGTCTACAGGCCGCGCAACGCACAAGGTTTGCGCGACGACTTCCTGCTTTGCCGTATCGATTAGCCTCATACGTGTGCTGTACGTAACGCGATAGCTTAGCCATTGCGTCGGTAAGTAGCTAAACATCCAATTAATGGTCTTTACATCGATCAGATAATCGGTGTCCGTGTGTTTGCTTGAGAGAGCAGCAACATCATCCGTGTCGACCAGACCGGTTTGATGGGGGGCTCGCAGCATCCCATGTTTCTCCGTCAATCGATCCATCAATTGGCGGCTGATGCTCAACGAGGGGTCTTCAATGCCGTTTTCTTTCACGATGGAATTTCCTGCCGACATCATCACGACTGCTCCGAGGGCGCCGAACATCGCCTTGCCCGGTGTCATCGCGGTGAAGCCGGGCTTTTCATACTCGGTATAGTCCACACGTTTGTTTGTCAGCGTGGCAATGGATTCTTTTGGTAGCGGTTTTTGATCCACAGACACGCAGCCCGTGAGTGCGATCGAAACCAATATTATGAGATACTCGCGTATCGACAACATATGTAATCCTAAATATTTAATTAATTTTGATCCGGCGCAAGCCCGAGCGGACCAGCTGTTTTGTTGGATCCAAAGGTTACTGCCGAGCCCGCGACATTATCCGGGGTCGGCAGTTTGAGGGGAGTGCGGACTGTAAAAAACGCTAATTTATTGCAGTTTTGCTTATGAATTGAGCGGCGCTAAAAGTTACTGCCGCGCCAACCTCGCATTATCCGGCATCGGCAAATTGAAGTTGGTGCGAAACGGATTGATATCCAGCCCGCCGCGCCGCGTATAACGCGCGTAGACCGCAAGTCGTTCCGGCTTGCACTCCCGCATGATGTCCATGAAGATGCGCTCCACGCATTGCTCATGAAACCCGGTATGTCCGCGATAAGAAACGACATACCGCAACAACCCCGCGTGATCGATCTGCCCGCCGTAATAGCGGATCTGCACGCTGCCCCAATCCGGCTGCCCTGTCACCGGGCAATTCGATTTCAACAGATTCGAAAACAGCGTCTCTTCGACCGGCACTTCATCATGCGCCGCCTTCAGCAGCGAAGGATCGGGCGAGAACACGTCGCAATCGAGATCGAGACGGTCGAGCGACAAACCGTCGAATTCCTCCATCGCCAGTTTGCTGAAATCGGCCGGCGCCGCGAGTTGCACCGAAACCGTCGCGCCGCACACCGCCGAGACATCGCGCTTGATCGCGGCGCGCACGTCATCGATCGAGTCGAACGGCGTCTGCGCGAACGAGCCGAGATACAGCTTGAACGACTTCGATTCCACGATGTTCGGCGAATCCGCCGGCACGAAAAACGTCGCGACCGCGATCTGCGGCTTGCCGCGCCGATTGAGCCACGAAAGCTCATACGCGTTCCAGATATCCGTGCCGAAGAACGGCAGACGCGCGGGCACGGCGATCGCGTCGCGCGCTCGCTTGCGGTCGATCGGAAACAGCAGCGACGCATCGTACTGTTCGGTGTAGTGGACGGGCTTGCCGAGCGGAGATTGATCGGGTGTCATGATGCGTTCGCTATGCCGCTGAGAACGTGCCCCGTCGCGGTGACGACGCGAGCCGATTCGCAATGGCGAATTTGATCGTCGAAGAAAAAATCGGGCTCGAATTCGCGCAGGAATTCGCCCTTGTCGAGGCCGCCGAGAAACATCGCTTCGTCGATTTCGATGTCCCAGGCCATCAGCGTGCGGATCGCGCGCTCGTGCGCGGGCGCGGAACGCGCGGTGACAAGCGCGGTGCGGATGTGCATCGGCGACTGGCTGTCGTGGTCGTCGGCGATGCGCTGTAGCTTGTTCAAAGCCGCCAGCAGCGGCTTCAACGGACCGCCCGGAAGCGGTGAATCCTTCTTTTGCGTCTCGTGGCCGACGAACGCGGAAAGGCCATCGCTCTGGAACACGCGCTCGGCTTCGTCGGAGAACAGCACGGCGTCGCCATCGAACGCGATGCGGATTTCGTCTGCATAACGGCTCGCGGCGCGCGGCGTTTCGGGCAGGACGCGCGCGGCGGGAAAGCCGGCGGCGAGCGCGTCGCGCACGTCGTCCGGATTCGCCGACAGAAACAGCGACGCCCGCAACGGCTTCAGATACGCGAACGGCGAGCGGCCGCGCGTGAACACGCCGCGCTCGATCGCGAGGCCATGCTCGCGGCACGAATGAAACGCACGCAGTCCGCTGATCGGATCGCTGCGCGACAGGATCACCACTTCGACGCGCTGCTCGTTCGCATTCAACGCGAGCAGCTTGCGGATCAGCCCGAACGCGACGCCCGGCTTCGCGGGTGTTTCCAGCCGCGAGCGTTGCAGCGCTTCGTATCGGGCGAGATCGCCCGTCTCGAAGACGCGATTCTCATCCTCGAAATCGAACAGCGCGCGCGATGAAATCGCGACGACGAGCTTGTCTTCGAGCGTGAACTTCGGCATCGACACGCCTTACGCGAGGAACAGTCTGTAGACCGGGTTCGCGCCTTCGTCCCACCACGGATAGCCGAGCGTCGCGAGAAAGCGCTCGAACTCCGCGTTGTCCGACTGCGGCACCTGAATGCCGACGAGAATCGAGCTGTAGTCCGCGCCCTGATTGCGATAGTGGAACAGGCTGATGTTCCAGTCGGGCGCCATCGACGAGAGGAACTTCATCAGCGCGCCCGGGCGCTCAGGGAATTCGAAACGCAGCAGACGTTCGTCGCGCGCGAGCGGCGAGCGTCCGCCGACCATATAACGGATGTGCTGCTTCGAGAGTTCATCGTGCGACAGATCGACCGTCGCGAAACCATGCTCGATGAACGACGTCATCATCTGCGCGGTTTCCTTGCGCGCCTTGATCTGCACGCCGACGAAGATGTGCGCGGCGTTTTCATCGGCGATGCGGTAGTTGAACTCGGTCACGCTGCGTGTGCCGACCAGTTCGCAGAAACGCCTGAAGCTGCCGCGTTCTTCCGGAATGGTCACGGCGAACACGGCTTCGCGCGCCTCGCCGACTTCCGCGCGCTCCGCAACGAAGCGCATGCGGTCGAAGTTCATGTTCGCGCCCGACGTCACCGCGATGAGCGTCTTGCCTTCGATGCCTTCGCGCTCCGCATACAGCTTCGCGCCCGCGACGGCGAGCGAACCCGCCGGCTCCAGCACGCTGCGCGTGTCCTGAAACACGTCCTTGATCGCGGCGCAGAGCGCATCGGTGTCGACGGTGATGACTTCGTCGAGCAGTTCGTGGCACAGCCGGAACGTTTCCTCGCCGACGAGCTTCACCGCCGTGCCGTCCGAGAACAGACCGACTTCGCTCAGCGTGACGCGCTCGCCCGCCTTGATCGATTGGGCCATCGCGCAGGAATCCTCGGTCTGCACGCCGATCACCTTGATCTCGGGCCGCACCGCCTTGACGTAGGCCGCGACGCCCGCCGCGAGGCCGCCGCCGCCGATCGGGCAGAAGATCGCGTGAATCGGGCCCTGATGCTGGCGCAGGATTTCCATCGCGACGGTGCCTTGCCCGGCGATCACGTCGGGATCGTCGAACGGATGCACGAACGTCAGGCCGCGCTCCTGCTGAAGTTCCACGGCGCGGGCGTAGGCGTCGCTGTACGACTCGCCCGCGAGCACCACTTCGACCGTCGGACCGCCGTGCGCGCGGATCGCGTCGATCTTCACCTGTGGCGTCGTGGTCGGTACCGCGATGACCGCCCGGCAGCCGAGCCGCGCCGCCGACAGCGCCACGCCCTGCGCGTGATTGCCCGCCGACGCCGTGATCACGCCGCGCGCGAGTTCGTCCGCGCGGAGATTCGCCATCTTGTTGTAAGCGCCGCGAATCTTGAACGAGAAAACTGGCTGATTGTCCTCGCGCTTGAGGAACACGGCGTTGTGCAGGCGCGCGGACAGGCTGCGCGCGGGTTCCAGCTCGCTTTCGCGCGCGACGTCGTACACACGCGCGGTCAGCACTTTTTTCAGGTAGTCGGGATGTGTCATGCGAGGGATCGTCAGGCGGCCGCGATGCGCGCGGGTTTTGAGGGCGAAAGCGTCAATGATAGCGCCAACCGGGCATCGTCCGAATGTGCGATGTGTTCGGACCGTCCGGACGGTCGTGCAAAAAAGCGTCGAAAATGCCGGAAACGTGTCGCGAATTCGCACGCAAAAGCCCCTTCTCGCTGCTAGCGCTCGCAAACGCGTGTCATCGTGATGGGTTAGAATTTCCTTTTACGAATCAGCAATCAGGATCGGCAGATGCACCGGCAGCTTCGGATCGATTTACTGGCGCATGTCTCCCGCGAGTCGCATCCCGCGGCGGAGAGGGATGCGCGCCACGCACGATCGTGGCGTTGATCCAGGGCACATCGAAGGCGCCGTGAACGCGATTCGCCTCATTGACATAGAGGCGATCCGGCGGCCTTCGCCAAGATTAGTCTCATTCGAAAATTTGCGCCCCCACGCGCATCGCTGGCCTTTCCGCTTTCATGGCGCGAGCGCCGGCACACCGAACCGTCGAACATGAACGCACCCCAAGCCTTCGATCCGAACGGCGCCCATGCCGCCTTGGTGCTCGATAACGAGCCGCGTCTCCGCGAAATTCCCTATAACTACACGTCGTTTTCCGATCGTGAAATCGTCATGCGGCTGCTGGGCGACGAAGCCTGGGCCGTGCTCGACGAACTGCGCAACGAGCGCCGCACCGGCCGCTCGGCACGCATGCTGTATGAAGTGCTCGGCGATATCTGGGTCGTGCGCCGCAATCCGTATCTGCAGGACGATCTGCTCGACAACCCGAAGCGTCGCGCGCTGCTCGTCGAAGCGCTGAATCACCGGCTCGCGGAAATCGAAAAGCGCCGCAGCGCCGATCTCTCCGCTCATAGCGAAGAAGCCGGCAGCCGCGAGCGCGCCGGGCGCGTGCAATTGCTGATCGCCGCCGCGCGCCGCGCCGTCGACGATTTCGCCGCCGAGTTCGACCGCATGTCCGACTTGCGGCGCCGCGCCTCGCGCGTGCTGGGCCGCGAAACACAAAAGGACAACATCAAGTTCGACGGCCTGTCGCGCGTCGCGCACGTCACCGACGCGACCGACTGGCGCGTCGAATATCCGTTCGTCGTGTTGACGCCGGATTCGGAAGCCGAGATCGCCGGTCTGATCAAGGCCTGCTTCGAACTCGGCCTAACCGTGATTCCGCGCGGCGGCGGCACCGGCTATACCGGCGGCGCGATTCCGCTCACGCCGTTTTCGGCGGTCATCAACACAGAAAAGCTGGAACAGCTCGGTCCCGTCGAAATGACCGATCTGCCGGGCGTCGATCACAAGGTCGCAACGATTTTCTCGGGCGCGGGCGTGGTCACGCGGCGCGTCACGGAAGCGGCGGAGCAGGCGGGCTTCGTGTTCGCCGTCGATCCGACCTCGCTCGATGCATCGTGCGTCGGCGGCAATGTCGCGATGAACGCGGGCGGCAAGAAAGCGGTTTTGTGGGGCACGGCGCTCGACAATCTCGCCTGGTGGCGCATGGTCGATCCCGAAGGCAACTGGCTCGAAGTCACGCGTCTGGATCACAACTGCGGCAAGATTCACGACGTCGAAGTGGCGCGCTTCCGGCTCGACTGGTTCGACGGCAATCGTCCGCCGGGCGAAAAGCTGCTGCGCACCGAAAACCTCGACATCGCCGGCCGCACGTTCCGCAAGGAAGGGCTCGGCAAGGACGTCACCGATAAATTCCTCGCAGGTCTCCCCGGCGTGCAGAAGGAAGGCTGCGACGGACTGATTACGTCCGCGCGCTGGATCCTGCACAAGATGCCCGCGCACACGCGGACCGTCTGCCTCGAATTTTTCGGCCAGGCGCGCGACGCGATTCCGAGCATCGTCGAAATCAAGGACTATCTGTTCGAGACGTCGAAGCAGGGCGGCGCGATTCTCGCCGGCCTCGAGCATCTCGACGAGCGCTATCTGCGCGCGGTCGGCTACGCGACCAAGAGCAAGCGCAACGCGTTCCCGAAGATGGTGCTGATCGGCGATATCGTCGGCAATGACGCCGATGCCGTCGCCGCCGCAACGTCCGAAGTCGTGCGCATGGCGAACGGCAAGAGCGGCGAAGGCTTCGTCGCGGTGAACGCCGAGGCGCGCAAGCGCTTCTGGCTCGACCGCTCGCGCACCGCGGCCATCGCGAAGCACACGAACGCGTTCAAGATCAACGAAGACGTCGTGATTCCGCTCGACCGCATGGGCGAGTACACGGACGGCATCGAGCGCATCAACATCGAGCTGTCGATCAAGAACAAGCTGCAACTCGTCGATGCGCTCGAAGCGTTTTTCCGCACCGGCAAGCTGCCGCTCGGCAAGACCGATGACGCGAACGAAATCCCCAGCGCCGAACTGCTCGAAGACCGCGTGACGCAGGCGCTCGATTTGTTGAAGCGCGTGCGCGAACGCTGGACCTTCGTCGGCGACAAGCTCGACATGCCGTTGCGCGAGGCGCAGCACTATCTCGTCAATCTTGGATACGAAGCGCTCGCGGAGAAGTTCGCGGATCGCGTCGACGTGCAGCCGGACGCGAATATCTTCCACGTCGCGCAGGATCGCACGGTGCGCATTTCGTGGAAGCAGGAGATTCGCGGCGAACTGCGCCAGATCTTCAACGGCGGCGAATTCAAGCCGATCCTCGATGAAGCGCAGGCCATTCACAAGCAGGTGCTGCGCGGGCGCGTGTTCGTCGCGCTCCACATGCACGCGGGCGATGGCAACGTGCACACGAACATTCCGGTCAACTCCGACAACTACGAGATGCTGCAGGACGCGCATCACGCGGTGGCGCGCATCATGAAGCTCGCGCGTTCGCTCGACGGCGTGATTTCGGGCGAGCACGGCATCGGCATCACCAAACTGGAGTTCCTGACCGAAGAGGAAATCGGCGAATTCCGCGCGTACAAGCAGCGCGTCGATCCGCACGGCCGTTTCAACAAGGGCAAACTGTTCGACGGCGCGGACCTGCGCAACGCGTACACGCCGTCGTTCGGGCTGATGGGCTACGAGTCGATCATCATGCAGCAGTCGGATATCGGCGCGATCTCCGATTCCATCAAGGACTGCCTGCGCTGCGGCAAGTGCAAGCCGGTCTGCGCGACGCACGTGCCGCGCGCAAACCTGCTGTACAGCCCGCGCAACAAGATTCTCGCCACGTCGCTGCTGGTCGAAGCCTTCCTGTATGAAGAGCAGACGCGCCGCGGCGTGTCCATAAAGCATTGGGACGAGTTCAACGACGTCGCCGATCACTGCACGGTCTGCCACAAGTGCGTGACGCCGTGCCCGGTGAAGATCGATTTCGGCGATGTCACGATGAACATGCGCAATCTCTTGCGCAAGATGGGCAAGAAGAAGTTCAACGCGGGCAACGCGGCCGGCATGTTCTTCCTGAACGCGACCAATCCGCAGACGATCAACCTCGCGCGCACCGCGATGATGGGCGTCGGCTACAAGGCGCAGCGCCTCGGCAACGACATTCTGAAGAAGTTCGCGAAGAAGCAGACGGCGAAACCGCCCGCGACGGTCGGCAAGCCGCCGGTGGTCACGCAGGTGATCCACTTCATGAACAAGAAGATGCCGGGCAATCTGCCGAAGAAGACGGCGCGCGCGTTGCTCGATATCGAGGACAACAAGATCGTTCCGATCATCCGCAATCCGAAGACGACCACGGTCGATTCGGAAGCGGTGTTCTACTTCCCCGGCTGCGGCTCGGAGCGCCTGTTCTCGCAAGTCGGACTCGCGACGCAGGCCATGTTGTGGGAAGCGGGCGTGCAGACCGTGCTGCCACCGGGCTATCTGTGCTGCGGCTACCCGCAGCGCGGCTCGGGCCAGTACGACAAGGCCGAGAAGATCGTCACGGATAACCGCGTGCTGTTCCACCGCGTTGCGAATACGCTGAATTATCTCGACATCAAGACCGTGGTCGTGTCGTGCGGCACCTGCTACGACCAGCTCGCGGGCTATGAATTCGAGAAGATCTTCCCGGGCTGCCGGATCATCGACATCCACGAGTTCCTGCTGGAAAAGAACATCAGGCTCGAGGGCGTGAAGGGCACGCGCTACATGTATCACGACCCGTGTCACTCGCCGATCAAGACGATGGACCCGGTCAAGCTCGTCAACGAACTGATGGGCGCGCAGAACGACGGGTACAAGATCGAAAAGAACGATCGATGCTGCGGCGAATCGGGCACGCTCGCGGTCACGCGTCCGGACATCTCCACGCAGGTGCGCTTCCGCAAGGAAGAGGAGATCCGCAAGGGCGCGGCGCGGCTGCGGGGCATTCCGCTCGTCGCGGAAGCGGGGGCGAACGGCATCAATATCGCGAACGCTTCGGCTGGAGCTGCAGGCGCGCAGCCCGGTTCGGTGCTCAAGGCCGGCGACGGTCCGCAGCCCAACGGCTCCGACGTGAAGATTCTCACGAGCTGCCCGTCCTGCCTGCAAGGCCTGTCGCGCTACAACGAGGACGCCAACATCGAGGCGGACTATATCGTCGTGGAAATCGCGCGCAAGGTGCTCGGCGAGAACTGGATGGAACAGTACGTCGAACGCGCGAACAATGGCGGTATCGAGCGCGTACTGGTGTAATAGCGAAATCGAGGTTTGATTCGCTAGAGGTATGAGATGGACTGTGTGTTTTGCCGTGAAGACGGCGGCGAGGTGCTGTGGTCGGACGACGCGTTGCGCGTCGTCCTCGCCGACGAGCCCGACTGGCCGGGCCTGTGCCGCGTGATCTGGGGTGCGCACGTCGCCGAAATGTCCGATTTGCCGGATGGCGACCGCGCGCGCGTGATGACCGCCGTCAACGGCGTCGAACGCGCGATGCGCCGCGTGCTCGTGCCGGAGAAGATCAACCTGGCGAGCCTCGGCAATCAGGTGCCGCACGTCCACTGGCATGTCATTCCACGCTTTTCCAACGATTCCCGCTTTCCTCTGCCGATCTGGGCGCCGCGCCAGCGCACCGTGTCGGAATCGCAGCTTTCGAAGCGCCGCGCCCAGGCCACGCTCTTGCGCGAACAGGTGCGCAACGAGCTGAACCAGGCGTTCGGCCATCAATAAGGCAAGACCATGAGCGGACTCACATCCACGACGCCGATTCCCACCGGCGTCGTCGTGCATTCGAAATCCCGGGTGCTCGAATTGCAGTACGGCGACGAATCGTTTCGCGTGCCCTTCGAGCTGTTGCGCGTGTACTCGCCTTCCGCCGAAGTGCAGGGCCACGGACCGGGTCAGGAAACGCTGCAGACCGGCAAGCGCGAGGTGACGATCATCGGCATCGAACCGGTCGGGCATTACGCGCTGCAACTGAATTTTTCAGACGGCCACAATACCGGCATCTATTCGTGGGACATCCTCCACGACCTGGCGACGCGTCAGGACGCGCTGTGGCGCGAGTATCTGGCGAAGCTGGAAGCCGCTGGCGCGGACCGCGACGCGCCGATGGCCGTCAAGTCATCCGGCGGGCATTGCCACTGAACATCAAGGCTGCGGCATAACGCCGCACAGCCGGCGCGACGATTGCGCAGCATAGAACGAACAACAGGCGAGGAAAAAGCGCGATGAGCAAGACCCACTTCGGATATGAAACGGTCGAAGAGCAGGACAAGGCGAAGAAAGTGGCGGGCGTGTTCCATTCCGTCGCGAGCAACTACGACTTGATGAACGACCTGATGTCCGGCGGACTGCATCGGATCTGGAAGCACTTCACGATCGGGCAGGCCAAGGTGCGGCCGGGATACAAGGTGCTCGATCTCGCCGGCGGCACGGGCGATCTGGCGATGGCCTTTGCCAAGCAGGCGGGCGAGACGGGCGAAGTCTGGCACACGGACATCAACGAATCGATGCTGCGCGTGGGGCGCGACCGGCTGGTCGACAAGGGCGTGCTGACGCCCGCGCTGCTGTGCGACGCCGAGAAGATTCCGTTCCCAGACAATTATTTCAATATCGTTACAGTTGCTTTCGGTTTGCGTAATATGACGCACAAGGATCGTGCGTTGGCCGAAATGCAGCGCGTGATCAAGCCGGGCGGCCGCCTGCTCGTGCTGGAATTCTCGAAAGTGTGGGAACCGCTCAAAAAGCCGTACGATATCTACAGTTTCAAGATTTTGCCGTGGCTTGGCGAAAAAGTGGCCAAAGATGCGGACAGCTACCGGTACCTGGCTGAGTCCATCCGCATGCACCCGGACCAGGAAACTTTAAAAACAATGATGGAACAAGCGGGCCTGGATCGAGTCGAATATTACAATTTGTCAGGTGGCGTGGTAGCGTTACACGTCGGGACCAAATTTTAGTGTTCCACTCTTAAAGGATTCGATATGTTCGATTCGCGCAAACCCCAATCCCGGGGTTTCCTGAACATCTTCTTCAGGAAGGCCGGAATCTTGGCGCTGGCTGGCGTTATTGCGGCTGGCGCAATCTTCGCGGAAACGGCGGAAGCCAAGCGCATGGGCGGCGGTCGCAGCATGGGCCGGCAGTCGGCCACGGCGACGCAGCAGCATCAGGCCACGCCGCCGTCGCAGCCACAGTCGATGCAGGGCCAGCCGGGACAAGCGGCGCAGGCTCAGCGCGCACAACCCGCACCGGGCGCCCCGGCCGCGGCGCAACCCGCGCGCAACCGCTGGCTCGGACCGATCGCCGGTCTCGCCGCGGGTCTGGGCATCGCGGCGCTGCTGTCGCACTTCGGGCTCGGTGAAGCATTCGCCGGCGCGATGGCCAACATGATCATGATCGCGTTGATCGTGCTGGCGGCCGTCATGCTGTTCCGCTTCATCATGCGTAAGCGTCAGGGCAACAACGCGAACACGCCCGCGTACGCCGGCGCGGGCTCGAATTCGGGTTCGCCGTACGGCGCTACCGCGCGCACGAGTCTGAATCAGGACCCGCCGCAGGTGCCGCAGCAGCCGACCGGTTTCGGTGCGAACTATATCGAGTCGTCGGCGCCTCAACAGGCCGTGAACGTGAACGTGCCCGCCGGCTTCGACACCGATGCCTTCGTGCGTAACGCCAAGGTCTACTTCGTGCGTCTGCAGGACGCGTGGGATCGCGGCAACGTCAACGACATCCGCGAATTCACGACGCCGGAAATGTTCGCCGAAGTGAAACTGGACGTCGACGCCCGCGGCAGCGCGCCGAATCGCACGGACGTGGTGCAACTCAACGCCGATGTGCTCGGCGTCGACGATCGCCCGACCGAGTATCTCGCGAGCGTGCGCTTCCACGGCCTGATCCGCGAGTCGGAAGGCGCGGCGGCGGAACCGTTCGTCGAGGTGTGGAACCTGTCGAAGCAGAAGGCGGGCAACGAAGGCTGGCTGCTGGCGGGGATTCAGCAGGTCAGTTGAGCGTGGCCGCGCGCCGGCAACCGTCAGTGTGATCATCGGTTGCGGCGGTAGAATAGAAACCCGCGCGAGCGTCTCGCGCGGGTTTTTTCATCTCATAGCCGATGACCAACGCAGACGAATCCGCCCGTCACGCAGCAAATCCCGCCTTGAAGACCGCATCCAGTGGGTTTGCGGCCGCCGTGAATCATCTGCTCGCGCGCGAGCCGTGGGCGCGTGAACGCGTCAAACCCTACGCGGGCAAGCGCGTCAAGCTTGCAGGCACGCCGGTTTCGATCGCGCTCGTGGTCCAGCCGGACGGCCTGTTCGCCGCGACCACCGAAGCAGAGGCGGGCGCGTTCGACGTGACGATCTCCGTGCCGCTCGACGCCGTGCCCGCGTTCGTGCAAGGCGGCCAGGCGGCGGTGATGAAGCACGTTCGCATCGAAGGCGACGCCGAATTCGCGCAGACGCTCGCGAAACTCGCCGAACATCTGCGCTGGGACCCGGAAGAAGATCTCGCGCGCGTGATCGGCGACGCGCCCGCGCATCGCGTCGGTCTCATCGCGCGCGCCGTGCAGGAGCAGGCGCAGCGCACCGGACGGAATCTGCTGGACACGTTCACCGAATATTTTCTCGACGAGCGCCCGCAACTCGTGCGCAAGAGCGCGCTCGAAGCATTCAACGCCGAGCTGTCGAAAACGCGCGATGCGCTCGCGCGCGTCGAGAAGCGCATCGAAAGAATCGAACAAAGCAGCGGACACATCACCCAACCATCACGACCGGGTAGCGGCGCTTCAGCGCGAACCGGCGGCGAGTCCGTGCGCGACTCGCACGAATAACGAGCTGAAGCGAATCCGAACCATGCGTTTTCTGCGTTTCCTCAAGATTTTCTTCACGATCGTCCGCTTCGGGCTCGATGAACTCGTCATGAGCGGCATCGACGATCGCCGTGTGCGCTTTCTCATGCGCATCACGACGTTCGGCCGCAAGTTCAACATCGAGCGCGGCATCCGGCTGCGCCTCGCGCTGGAAAGCCTCGGGCCGATCTTCGTGAAGTTCGGCCAGGTGCTGTCGACGCGGCGCGACCTGTTGCCTGTCGATATCGCCGATGAACTCGCGAAGCTTCAGGACCGCGTTCCACCGTTCGATTCGACGGTGGCCGTGGGGCTCATCGAAAAGTCGCTCGGCGCGCCCATCGACGAATTGTTCGACGAATTCGAGCGCGTCCCGGTGGCGAGCGCGTCGATCGCGCAGGTGCATTTCGCGAAGATCAGGAACGGCGAGCACGCGGGCAAACCGGTCGCGGTGAAGGTGTTGCGGCCGGGCATGCTGCCGGTGATCGACTCCGACCTCGCGCTGCTGCGCGATATCGCGATCTGGGCCGAGCGGCTGTGGGCGGACGGCCGGCGTCTGAAGCCGCGCGAAGTGGTCGCCGAATTCGACAAATATCTGCACGACGAACTCGACCTCATGCGCGAGGCCGCCAACGGCAGCCAGTTGCGCCGCAACTTTCAGGGCCTCGATCTGCTGCTCGTGCCGGAGATGTACTGGGATCTGTCCGCGCCGACAGTGCTCGTCATGGAGCGCATGGTCGGCGTGCCGATCAGTCAGGTGGAGACGCTGCGCGCGGCGGGCGTCGATATTCCGAAGCTGGCGCGCGAAGGCGTCGAGATTTTCTTCACGCAGGTGTTCCGCGACGGCTTCTTTCATGCCGACATGCATCCCGGCAACATCCAGGTGAGTCTCGATCCTGCCACCTTCGGGCGTTACATCGCGCTGGATTTCGGCATCGTCGGCGCGCTCTCGGACTTCGACAAGAACTATCTCGCGCAGAACTTCCTCGCGTTCTTCAAGCGCGACTATCACCGCGTCGCGACGCTGCACCTGGAATCCGGCTGGGTGCCGCCGAGCACGCGCGTCGAGGAACTGGAAAGCTCGATTCGCGCGGTCTGCGAGCCGTATTTCGATCGCGCGCTGAAAGACATCTCGCTCGGACAGGTTCTGATGCGCCTCTTTTCGACGTCGCGCCGCTTCAATGTCGAAATTCAGCCGCAGCTCGTGCTGTTGCAGAAGACGATGCTCAACGTCGAGGGACTCGGGCGCTCGCTCGATCCGGAGCTCGATCTGTGGAAAACGGCCAAGCCGTATCTCGAGCGCTGGATGAACGAGCAGATCGGCTGGCGCGGCTGGTACGAGCGCCTGCAGATGGAAGCGCCGCAGTGGAGCAAGACCATTCCGCAACTGCCGCGGCTGATTCACCATATTCTGGCCCAGCATCACGACGCGCCCAAGAGCGGCAGCGACGAACTCATGCGCCTGCTGATCGTCGAGCAGAAGCGGACCAACCGCCTGCTCGTGACGCTGCTCGTCGCGGGTCTCGTCGCGATTGTGGGCGCGGGCGTCGTGGTCGCGCAGATGTGGCTCGGCCATCCGTGAGGGCGACATCATGAGCGATCCGACGAATCCAGACGTTCCCAGCTTCGAAAATCGCGACCCGAATTCGCCCGGATTCTGGGACGAGCGCTTCGACCAGCGCTTCACGCCGTGGGATCAGGCCGGCGTGCCCGAAACGTTCAAGCACTTCGTTGCAGCGCGGAGCGCGCAGAACGTGCTGATTCCCGGCTGCGGCAGCGCGTACGAAGCGCTTTATCTGGCCGAGCGCGGCTGGCCGGTGCGTGCGATCGATTTCGCGGCGAGCGCGGTTGCGGCGGCGCGCGCGCAACTGGGCGCGCATGCGGGCATCGTCGAAGAGGCGGATTTTTTCGCCTACGCCCCACCTTTCCCGCTCGACTGGATCTACGAGCGCGCGTTTCTCTGCGCGTTGCCGAAAGACCGCTGGCAGGACTATGCCGACCGGATGGCGGCGCTCCTGAAGCCCGGGGCGTTGCTCGCGGGCTTCTATTTCATCGGATCGACGCCGAAAGGGCCGCCGTTCGGCATCGAGCGTGGCGAACTTGACGCGCTGCTGCTGTCGCACTTCGAACTGATCGAAGACCGCGAGGTGAACGGCTCCATTCCGGTATTCGCTGGCCGCGAGCGCTGGTTGACCTGGCGGCGAATCTGAGCGCACCGGCTTGAAAAACGCCTGCCGCGCCCCCAAATACAGTGGGATCAATTCTGCGTCCGCAATCCCGAGAATCGCGGGTGAATATTGGTTTGCGGCTATAATTCAAGGCTTTGCAAGCGTCGACAGATCATTGTAGGAAGAGTGCCATGCCGATTTACGCGTACCGCTGCGCACACTGCGGCCACGAAAAAGACGTGCTTCAGAAATTGAGCGATGCGCCGCTCACGCAATGTCCTGCCTGCGGAAAGGACACTTTTTCGAAGCAGGTGACCGCCGCCGGATTCCAGTTGAAGGGATCGGGCTGGTATGTCACCGATTTCCGCAGCGGTAACAACGGCTCGAAGGGCGGCGCGGCGAACGCGTCGGCGGCGAAATCGGACGACGCCGCCGCGGCTGGCGCCAGCAGCTCGAATTCGAGCGATAGCGCGACGCCGGCCAATACGTCATCGTCGGAAACCGCCAAGCCCGCGACGGGCGCGTCCGCATCGTCGGACGCAGCCTGAAGCGCCGGGCGTCGAATCCGCCTCACCCAGGTCGCGCAGACGATCTCGCCGACCGCGCCCGGAACCGGGCGCGGCTCGCCTGCCAAGCCGAATCTCCAAAGACTACGAGAGCCGGCGCAGCCTTCTCTCCGTGTAAATGACGACGAAAAAGACTACGCTGAAATCCGTGTTCCTCACCGGCCTGCTCGTGCTGGTGCCGCTCGCCATCACGCTCTGGGTGCTGGGGCTCGTGATCGGCACGATGGACCAGACGCTGCTCCTGCTGCCGCAGTCGTGGCAGCCCGAGCGCGTCGTCGGCTTTCATCTGCCTGGCGTGGGCGCGGTGCTGACGCTCGCGTTCATTTTCATCGTCGGGCTGTTGACGCAGAACTTCGTCGGCCAGAAGCTCGTGAAATGGTGGGACGCGATCCTGCGTCACATTCCAGTGGTCGGACCGCTGTACACGAGCGTGAAGCAAGTGTCGGACACGCTGCTCTCATCGAGCGGCAATGCGTTTCGCAAGGCGCTGCTGATCGAATATCCGCGCAAGGGCTCGTACACCATCGGTTTTCTGACGGGTATTCCGGGCGGCGACGTGCTCAATCACCTCGACGAAGACCACGTGAGCGTCTATGTGCCGACGACGCCGAACCCGACATCCGGCTTCTTCCTGATGATGCCGAAAAGCGAAGTCGTCGAACTGGACATGACCGTCGACGCCGCACTGAAGTACATCGTCTCGATGGGCGTGGTGGCTCCCGCGCCGAGCGCGCCGGCACCGGTTGCGCCCGCCCGCCGCCCCACCGAGCCGCCGATGTAATGCCGGCCGCGCGAGCCGAGCGTCAGCCGCAGGAAGAGCATGACCCGAACGCGCGAGCCGTTGATTAACGAACAACGAAAGACACAACATCATGTCGATGCGATCTGAATACTGCGGTCTGGTGACCGAGGCCCGCCTGGGCGAAACCGTCTCGCTGTGCGGCTGGGTGCAGCGCCGCCGCGATCACGGCGGCGTTATCTTCATCGACCTGCGCGATCGCGAGGGCATCGTCCAGGTGGTCTGCGACCCGGACCGCGCCGAAATGTTCAAGGTGGCCGAAGGCGTGCGCAACGAGTTCTGCGTGCGCGTGCAGGGCGTCGTGCGCAACCGTCCTGAAGGCACCGTCAACGCCAATCTGACGAGCGGCAAGATCGAAGTGCTGTGCCATGAGCTGACCGTGCTGAACGCGTCGGTCACGCCGCCGTTCCAGCTCGACGACGACAACCTCTCGGAAACCACGCGCCTCACGCATCGCGTGCTCGACCTGCGCCGCCCGCAGATGCAGAAGAACCTGCGCCTGCGCTATCGCGTCGCGATGGAAGTGCGCAAGTATCTCGACGCGCAAGGCTTCATCGACATCGAAACGCCGATGCTGACCAAGAGCACGCCGGAAGGCGCGCGCGATTACCTGGTGCCGTCGCGCGTGAACGCGGGCCAGTTCTTCGCGCTGCCGCAGTCGCCGCAGCTCTTCAAGCAGTTGCTGATGGTCGCGAACTTCGACCGTTACTACCAGATCACCAAGTGCTTCCGCGACGAAGACCTGCGCGCCGACCGTCAGCCGGAATTCACGCAGATCGACTGCGAAACCTCGTTCCTCACGGAGCAGGAAATCCGCGATCTGTTCGAAAACATGATCCGCCACGTCTTCAAGGAGACGATGGATGTCGCGCTGCCGGAAAAATTCCCGGTCATGCTGTATTCGGAAGCGATGCGCCGCTTCGGTTCGGACAAGCCCGACCTGCGCGTGAAGCTCGAATTCGCCGATCTCACGGATGCCGTGAAGGACGTCGACTTCAAGGTGTTCAGCATGCCGGCGAACTCGAAGGACGGCCGAGTCGCTGCGCTGCGCGTGCCGAAGGGCAGCGAACTCTCGCGCGGGGATATCGACGGTTACACGGAGTTCGTGCGCATCTACGGCGCGAAGGGTCTCGCGTGGATCAAGATCAACGACAAGACCCGTGGCCGCGACGGTCTGCAAAGCCCGATCGTCAAGAACCTGCATGACGCGGCGCTCGCGGCGATCATGGAGCGCACGCAGGCGCAAGACGGCGACATCATCTTCTTCGCGGCCGACCGCGCGAAGGTCGTGAACGACAGCCTCGGCGCGCTGCGTCTGAAGATCGGCCATTCGGAATTCGGCCGCGCGAACAACCTGATCGAAACCGGCTGGAAGCCGCTGTGGGTCATCGACTTCCCGATGTTCGAGTACGACGAGGAAGAGAACCGCCACGTGGCCGCGCATCACCCGTTCACGAGCCCGAAGGACGAGCATCTCGAATACCTCGAAACCGATCCGGGCCGTTGCCTCGCGAAGGCGTACGACATGGTGCTGAACGGCTGGGAAATCGGCGGCGGCTCGGTGCGTATCTTCCAGGAAGACGTGCAGAGCAAGGTGTTCCGCGCGCTGAAGATCGGCGCGGAAGAAGCGCGCCTGAAGTTCGGCTTCCTGCTCGACGCGCTGCAGTACGGCGCGCCGCCGCACGGCGGCATCGCGTTCGGTCTCGATCGCATCGTCACGCTGATGTCCGGCGCCGACTCGATCCGCGACACCATCGCGTTCCCGAAGACGCAGCGCGCGCAGGATCTGCTCACGCAGGCGCCGAGCGAAGTGGACGAGCGCCAGTTGCGCGAGTTGCACATCCGTCTGCGTCAGCCGGAGCAGAAGGCGCACTAAGCAGCTTTCGTTGTCGATGTGATGAAAAAGGCGCCGGGTGCGCCTTTTTCATTTTTTGCGTTACAGTCTTCGGGCATCGACACACAATGAAACGCGCGTACACAAAGATATGCAGAAGCCGCCGAAAATCCCCGAATCCGTGCTGGTCGTCATTCATACACCGGACCTCGATGTGCTCATCATCGAGCGCGCGGATCACAAGGGCTTCTGGCAATCGGTGACGGGTTCGAAAGATCACATCGACGAGCCAATCTGCGAAACCGCCGCGCGCGAGGTGCAGGAAGAGACGGGCATCGTGATCGGCAGTGCGCTCATTCCGGAGCGCGCGCTGCTCGACTGGCATCACAGCATTCAATACGAGATTTATCCGCAATGGCGGCATCGCTACGCGGAGGGCATCACACGCAACACCGAGCATCAGTTCAGCCTGCTCGTGCCGCATTGCCTCGAAGTGACGCTCGCGCCGCGCGAGCACACGGCGCATCGGTGGCTGCCGTTTCGCGAGGCAGCGGACCAGTGCTTCTCGTGGTCGAACCGGGAAGCGATCCTGCAATTGCCGGAGCGCCTCGCGGCGCATAACCGATGATCGGACTGCGTCCGCGGCGCAGTTTCAAGCGGCTGCGTCAGGCGCTGTTCTCGGGCCGCCGGCCGCTGCGACTGTGCTTCACGGTCGGCAACCAGGTGCGGCTCTTCAAGGGCGGCGTGCAGTTCTTTCCGGCCTTGATCGAGCGCATCGACGAGGCGCGCAAGTCGGTGTCGCTCGAAACCTACATCTTCGCCAACGACGACATCGGCCGCGCCGTCTCCGATGCCCTCGTGCGTGCGGCCGAGCGCGGCGTCATGGTGCGCGTGATCACCGATGGCATCGGCACCGAAAGCAATCTGCCGATGTTCAAACTCTGGCAGGAGCGCGGCGTCGAGCATCGCATTTACAACCCGCATCTGCTGTTCGGGCCGCTCGGCTTTTCGCGCACGCATCGCAAGCTGGCGCTGATCGACGAGACCTACGCGTTTTGCGGCGGCATCAATATCGTCGATGACTACGAGCAGAACGGCGCGCGCCTCGAACGGCCGCGCTGGGACTTCGCGATGGAGGCGCAAGGCCCCGTCGTCAAGGACGAGCGCGAAGCGTTCGATCTGCAATGGCAGCGCATCCGTCTCGGCGTGAAGCCGCGCCAGCCGACGCAACCAGCCTGCGAGGCGCAGGAAAGCGAGCGCGCTCCGGGCCGCTGGAACGCCCGCCGCGCCATGCAGGCGCGCAGGCGCGCGCGGCTCGGCGAGATTCACGCGGTCGATCAGCCGTGCGTCGCGTTCATCGCGCGCGACAACCTGCTCAATCGCCGCGCGATCGAGAAGGCGTATCTGCGAGCCATCGCGCATGCCGAGAGCGAAGTGCTGCTGGCGAATCCGTACTTCATGCCGGGGCGCAAGCTGAGGCGCGCACTCGTGCGCGCGGCCGAACGGGGGGTGCGCGTGTCGCTCGTCATCGGCCGCAAGGAATTCGTCGCGCTCGATTATGCAACGCCGTTTCTCTACGGCAACCTGCTCAAGCACGGCGTGCGCATCGCCGAATACGAGAAGACGATGCTCCACGGCAAGGTCGCGGTCGTGGATGCGGACTGGGCGACCATCGGCTCATCGAATCTCGACGCGCTCTCGCTCGTGCTCAACAACGAGGCCAACATGGTCCTCGTCAATCATCCCGAAATCGCCGGATTGCACGACGCCATTCTCCAGGCGTTCGACGAAGGCCGCCCAATCGACGAAAAACATTATGCGTCGCGACCCATGACGGAGCGGACGCTTAATTGGCTGGCCTATAACACATACCGTCTGATGATGAAGATGATCACCATTGGTCAGTACGATTAATGGGCCAATTTTCAGTGACTGCGCAAAAATAATTGCCGATCGGCAACAATAGATAAAAAATCCCAGTTCCTGAGAACTCGGGCAGTCACTTACAGGCAGTCCGTACATAAAACGCGACAATGGGCGCGGACAATGTTGAGATTTATCCTATAGACATTCTCCTGGTGTTTTAGAAACGCGGGTCTAAAAATTTGCTTGTTTCATCAGAGTTCGGCCACAATAATAGAACGGCCGTTCGATTTTACGGGTCACATAAGAACGGTAGGGACATCATGCGAAAAGGCGAACAGACGCGGGCCGCGATTCTCGACGCAGCGCTGGAACTGGCGAGTCGGGACGGGCTGGAAGGGCTGACGATCGGCCTGCTGGCCGAGCGGATGCAAATGAGCAAGAGCGGTGTGTTTGCGCATTTCGGGTCGCGCGAGGATTTGCAGGTGGAAGTGGTGCGCGAGTACCACCGGCGCTTCGAGGACGAAGTGTTCTTCCCGAGCCTGCGCGAGGCGCGCGGTCTGCCGCGATTGCGCGCGATGATGAATCGCTGGATGGAGAAACGCATCCAGGAAGTGACCACGGGTTGTATCTACATCAGCGGCGCGGTCGAGTACGACGACCGCGCCGCGAGCGCTGTGCGCGAGCAGCTCGTGCACAGCGTGAGCATGTGGCGGGAAGCGCTGTTGCGCGCGATTCGCCAGTCGAAGGACGAAGGGCATCTGAAGCCGGAGACGGACCCGCATCTGATGCTTTTCGAGCTGTACAGCTTTACGCTCGGCCTGCATCACGACGCGCGCTTCCTGCATCTGCCGGAGGCGGTGCAACTGACGCGGGACGCGCTGGAGAAGACGATCGTGTCGTACCAGACGTCGAATGCAAGCGCCCCGGCGGGCGTGCCGCAGCCGCCGCCGAATGCGACGACGAACCTGACTTCGCAACCAACCGACAGCCGTTAGCGGCGCCGTTCGAATCGAGAAGGTGGTTCGGCGGCGCGCAACCAGAAGCTTGAAGAAACTGGAGAGACTCATGGGACAGTACGCCGCCCCCCTTCGCGACATGCAATTCGTGCTGCACGAACTGCTGAACGTCGAAGCTGAATTGAAGAGCATGCCGAAGCATGCCGACCTCGACGCCGACACCATCAATCAGGTGCTCGAGGAAGCCGGCAAGTTCTGCTCCGAGGTCGTGTTCCCGCTCAACCAGAGCGGCGACCGCGAAGGCTGCACATACGAGGGCGATGGCGTCGTGAAGACGCCCGCCGGCTTCAAGGACGCTTACCGCCAGTACATCGACGCCGGCTGGCCCGCGCTCGGCTGCGATCCCGAGTACGGCGGCCAGGGCTTGCCCGCGTTCGTGAACAACGCGCTCTACGAAATGCTCAACTCGGCGAACCAGGCCTGGACGATGTATCCGGGTCTTTCGCACGGCGCATACGAATGCCTGCACGCGCACGGCACGCCGGAGCAGAAGTCCACGTATCTCTCGAAACTCGTGTCGGGCGAGTGGACCGGCACGATGTGCCTTACCGAACCGCATTGCGGAACGGACCTCGGCATTTTGCGCACGAAGGCGGAGCCGAATCCGGACGGCTCGTTCGCGCTCACCGGCACGAAGATCTTCATCTCGAGCGGCGAGCACGACATGGCCGAGAACATCGTTCATCTGGTGCTCGCGCGTCTGCCGGGCGCGCCGATGGGCACGAAGGGCATTTCGCTCTTCATCGTGCCGAAGTACGTGCCCGATGCGAGCGGCGCGATCGGCGCGCGCAACGACATCAAGTGCGGTTCGATCGAGCACAAGATGGGCATTCACGGCAACGCGACCTGCGTGATGAATCTCGACGGCGCGAAGGGCTGGCTCGTCGGCGAGGCGAACAAGGGCTTGAACGCGATGTTCGTGATGATGAACGCGGCGCGTCTGGGCGTCGGCATGCAGGGGCTCGGACTCACCGAAGTCGCGTATCAGAACTCGCTCGTGTATGCGAAGGAGCGTCTGCAGATGCGCGCGCTCACCGGCCCGAAGGCGCCGGAAAAGGCGGCTGACCCGATCATCGTGCATCCGGACGTGCGCCGCATGCTGCTCACGCAGAAGGCCTATGCCGAAGCGGGCCGCGCGTTCACGTATTGGGCGGCGCTCAATATCGACAAGGAGCTTTCGCACGAAGACGAATCAGCGCGTCGCGAGGCCGCGGATTTTGTCGCGCTGCTCACGCCGGTCATCAAGGCCTTCCTGACCGACAACGCGTTCGAAGGCACCAACATGGCGATGCAGATCTATGGCGGTCATGGCTTCATTTCCGAATGGGGCATGGAGCAGTACGTCCGCGATGCGCGCATCAACATGATCTACGAGGGCACGAATTCCATTCAGGCGCTCGATTTGCTCGGCCGCAAGATTCTCGGCGACATGGGCGCGAAGCTGAAGCGCTTCGGCAAGCTGGTTTCCGATTTCGTCGAGCAGGAAGGCGTGAAGCCGGAGATGCAGGAGTTCATCAATCCGCTCGCGGATATCGGCGAGAAGGTGCAGAAGCTCACGATGGAGATCGGCATGAAGGCCATGCAGAATCCCGATGAAGTGGGCGCGGCCGCCGTGCCGTATCTGCGTACCGTCGGCCATCTCGTGTACTCGTACTTCTGGGCGCGCATGGCGCGTGTCGCGCTTGATCATGCCGGCTCCGGCGACGCCTTCTACAAGGCCAAGCTCGCCACCGCGCGTTTCTATTTCGCCAAGCTTCTGCCGGAAACGGCTTCGACCATCCGCGCCGCGCGCGCCGGCGCGAAGCCGATGATGGACTACGACGAAGCGCTGTTCTGATCGCGTTCGCCCGATGCGCCGCGCTTCCCTGAAACGGAAGCGGCGTTCCCGCACACATTCTCATCCAGAAGCAATCCCGGAGGCTAACCCGTGAGCACCCTCAACATTCGCAAAGTCGCCGTGCTCGGCGCAGGCGTGATGGGCGCGCAGATCGCCGCGCATCTGATCAACGCCCGCGTGCCCGTGCTGCTGTTCGATCTTCCGGCCAAGGACGGCCCGAAGAACGGCATCGCGCTGAAGGCCATCGAGAATCTGAAGAAGCTGTCGCCCGCGCCTTTCGGCGTGAAGGACGACGCGCAGTACATCGAGCCCGCGAACTACGACGACGACATCGCGAAGCTCGCCGAATGCGATCTCGTGATCGAAGCCATCGCCGAGCGCATGGACTGGAAGCACGATCTCTACAAGAAAGTGTCGCCGCATCTCGCGCCGCACGCGATCTTCGCAAGCAACACATCGGGTCTCTCGATCACGGAACTGTCGAACGGCTTCTCCGATGAACTCAAATCGCGCTTCTGCGGCGTGCACTTCTTCAATCCGCCGCGCTACATGCATCTGGTCGAACTGATTCCGACCGCATCCACGAAGCCCGAGATCCTCGACCAACTCGAAACCTTCCTGACGAGCGTGATCGGCAAGGGCGTCGTGCGCGCGAAAGATACGCCGAACTTCATCGCGAACCGCGTCGGCGTGTTTTCGATTCTCGCGGTGATCGCCGAGGCGGAGAAGTTCGGCCTGCGCTTCGACGAAGTGGACGACCTCACCGGCGCGCGCCTCGGCCGCGCGAAGTCCGCGACGTTCCGCACGGCGGATGTCGTCGGCCTCGATACGATGGCGCACGTCATCAAGACGATGCAGGACAACCTGCCTGACGATCCGTTCTTCTCCGTCTACAAGACGCCGCCCGTGCTCGAAGCCTTGGTGAAGGCAGGCGCGCTCGGCCAGAAAACCGGCGCGGGCTTCTATCGCAAGGAAGGAAAGGCGATCAAGGTGCTCGATGCGAAGACGGCGCAGTACGTCGACGGCGGCGCGAAGGCCGAGGAACTCATCGGCCGGATTCTGAAGCGTCCGCCCGCCGAGCGCTTCAAGCTGCTGCGCGAAACGGACAACAAGCAGGCGCAATTCCTGTGGGCGATCTTCCGCGACGTGTTCCATTACATCGCCGTGCATCTCGAATCGATCGCCGACAACGCGCGCGATGTCGATCTCGCGATCCGCTGGGGCTTCGGCTGGAACCAGGGGCCGTTCGAAAGCTGGCAGGCGGCGGGCTGGCAGCAAGTCGCGAAGTGGGTGCAGGAAGATATCGATGCGGGCAAGGCGCTCTCGAACGCGCCGCTGCCCGCGTGGGTGCTCGACGGCACCGTCGCCGAAAAGAACGGCGTGCACACGAACGAAGGCTCGTGGTCGCCGAAGTCGAAGCGCTTCGAGCCGCGCTCGACGCTGCCCGTCTATGAGAAGCAGGTGTTCCGCGCGCCGCTCGTCGGTGAGACGGGCGCCGATCCGAAGACCTACGGCAAGACGCTGTTCGAAACCGAAAACGTGCGCGCGTGGCTCGACGACGATCAGGGCGACATCGTGATCGTCTCGTTCAAGACGAAGCTGAACACCATCGGCCCGGGCGTGATCGACGGTCTCACGCAAGCCATCGAACTGGCCGAGAAGGAATATCGTGGCGTCGTCATCTGGCAGCCGACTTCGCTGCAACTCGGCGCGCCGGGCGGTCCGTTCTCGGCGGGCGCCAATCTCGAGGAAGCGATGCCCGCGTTCATGATGGGCGGCGCGAAAGGCATCGAGCCGTTCGTGAAGAAGTTCCAGCAAGGCATGCTGCGCGTGAAGTACGCGAACGTGCCGGTGGTGTCGGCGGTTTCGGGCATCGCGCTGGGCGGCGGCTGCGAACTGCTGCTGCAATCGGCGAAGCGCGTCGCGCATATCGAAAGCTATATCGGTCTCGTGGAAGTGGGCGTCGGGCTCGTGCCGGCGGGCGGCGGTCTGAAGGAGGCTGCGTTGCGCGCGGCGGAAGCCGCGAGCGCCGTCAATGCGACGAGCGATCTGCTCAAGTTCCTGCAGAAGCCGTTCGAGAACGCGGCGATGGCGAAAGTCTCGTCGTCCGCATTGGATGCCCGCGCGATGGGCTATCTGAAGCCGTCCGACACGATCGTCTTCAACGTGCACGAGTTGCTCGACATCGCGAAGAAGGAAGCGCGTGCGTTGAGCGCGTCGGGCTATCGGCCGCCGTTGCGCGTGAAGCAGGTGCCGGTCGCGGGCCGCTCGGCGATCTCGACGATCAAGGCGTCGCTCGTCAACATGCGCGACGGGCGCTTCATCAGCGACCACGACTATCTGATCGCGAGCCGCATCGCGGAAGCGGTGTGCGGCGGCGATGTCGAAGCGGGCAGCCTCGTCGACGAGGAATGGCTGCTGGCGCTGGAGCGCCGCGCGTTCGTCGAACTGCTGGGCACGCAAAAGACGCAGGAGCGGATCATGGGCATGTTGCAGACCGGCAAGCCGGTTCGTAACTAATCGCGGAGCAAGCAATGAGCAAACAACTTCAAGACGCATACATCGTCGCCGCGAGCCGCACGCCGATCGGCAAGGCGCCGCGCGGCGTGTTCAAGAACACGCGCCCGGACGAACTGCTCGTCCACGCGATCAGATCGGTCGTCGCGCAGGTGCCGGGACTCGATACCAGCGTGATCGAAGACGCGATCGTCGGCTGTGCGATCCCCGAAGCCGAGCAAGGGCTGAATGTCGCGCGCATGGGCGCGTTGCTGTCGGGCCTGCCGAACACGGTCGGCGGCGTGACGGTGAACCGCTTCTGCGCATCCGGCCTGACCGCGCTCGCGATGGCGGCGGACCGCATTCGCGTCGGCGAAGCGGATGCGATGATCGCGGGCGGCTGCGAATCGATGAGCATGGTGCCGATGATGGGCAACAAGCCGTCGCTGTCGCCGCATATCTTCGATCGCAATGAGGATGTCGGCATCGCATATGGCATGGGCCTGACGGCGGAAAGGGTCGCGGAACGCTGGAAGGTGAGCCGCGAGGCGCAGGACGCGTTCGCAGTGGAGTCGCATCGGCGCGCGCTGGCGGCGCAGCAGGCAGGCGAATTCGCCGGAGAAATCGCCGCGTACACGCTCAACGAGCGCTTTCCGGATCTCGAATCCGGCGAAGTGCGCGTGAATGCCCGCGAGATCGCGCTCGACGAAGGCCCGCGCGAAACGACGCTGGAAGGGCTGGCGAAGCTGCGTCCCGTGTTCGCCAACAAAGGCTCGGTCACGGCGGGCAACAGCTCGCAGACGTCGGACGGCGCGGGCGCGCTGATCGTCGTGTCGGAAAAAATCCTGAAGCAGTTCAACCTGACGCCGCTCGCGCGCTTCGTGAGCTTCGCGGTGCGCGGCGTGCCGCCGGAAATCATGGGCATCGGGCCGAAGGAAGCGATTCCGGCCGCGCTGAAGGCGGCGGGGCTGAAGCAGGACGACATCGACTGGTTCGAACTGAACGAAGCCTTCGCGGCGCAGGCGCTGGCGGTGATCGGCGATCTCGGTCTCGATGCGTCGAAGGTCAATCCGCTCGGCGGCGCGATCGCGCTCGGTCATCCGCTCGGCGCGACCGGCGCGATCCGCGCATCGACGGTCGTGCACGGCTTGCGCCGGCGCAACCTGAAGTACGGCATGGTGACGATGTGCGTCGGCACCGGCATGGGCGCGGCGGGCATCATCGAGCGGCTTTGATGGCGGATGGTCCGCGAGTGTCATCGCTCGCGGACCGACTTGAAGGAGACAGCGGATGGAGATTCAGATCGAACGCGCGGACGGCGTGCTGAGCATCGTGCTCAATCGTCCGGAGAAGAAGAACGCGATCACCGCGCCGATGTATCAGGAAATGGCCGACGGCCTCTACGAAGCCGAGATGGACCCGACCGTGCGGGCGGTGCTGATTCGCGGCAACGGCAGCACGTTCAGCGCGGGCAACGATCTCGACGACTTCCTGAACGATCCGCCCAAGGGACTCGACGCGCCCGTGTTCCAGTTCCTGCGTCGCATCAGCGCGTTTCCGAAGCCGATCGTGGCGGCGGTCGCGGGCGCGGCGGTGGGCATCGGCACGACCATGCTCCTGCACTGCGACATGGTCTACGCGAGTCCGAACGCGAAGTTCTCGTTGCCGTTCGCGCAGTTGGGTTTGTGTCCGGAAGCGGCGTCGAGTCTGTTGCTGCCGCGCACGGCGGGTTATCAGCGCGCGGCGGAAAAGCTCCTGCTCGGCGAAGCCTTCGACGTGAACGAAGCGATCGGCATGGGCTTCGTGAATGGCGCGATCGAGGCGAGCGAACTGGATGCGTACGCGTTCGACAAGGCGAAGCGGCTGGCGATGCTGCCGGCGTCGTCCTTGCGCGTGACCAAGGCGCTGATGAAAGGCGCGCAGACGCATGAAGTGGCCGCGCGCATGGAAGGCGAAGCCGCACACTTCTCGCGGATGCTGATCTCGCCCGAAGCGCGCGAAGCGTTTCAGGCGTTCTTCGAGAAGCGCAAGCCGAACTTCGGCCAGTTCGAATAAGCGGCGTCAGTCGACGTCGTATTCGACGAAGCCGTTCTCGCGCGCGAAGCTGACGAGCCGCAGGCCCGCCTGCTTCGCGATCGCGATGGCGAGCGAGGTCGGCGCGGAAATGGTCGCGACCATCGGCACGCCGACGCGCGCCGACTTGCGCACGAGTTCATAGCTCGCGCGGCTCGACAGAAACACGAAGCCTTGCGTCGTGTCCTCGCGACGCAAAACCAGGTGGCCGATGAGCTTGTCGAGCGCGTTATGCCGTCCGACGTCCTCGAACGCGTAGCGCACCGCACCGGTTTCATCGCACCAGGCGGCGGCGTGCAGGCCGCCGGTCAGCTTCGTGAGATGCTGATGCGCGGGTAGTTCGCGCGCGGCGCGCTCGATCGCGTCGGGCGCGAGGCGCGCGAGAAAGCCGGTATCCGGCACGCGCTCGGCCTGAAGATCGAGCAACTCGATGCTTTCGATGCCGCACACGCCGCAGCCCGTGCGCCCGGCGAGCGCGCGGCGCTTGTCCTTCAGCGACGCGAACGCCTGCTGCACGACTTGCAGATGCACTTCGGCATGCGGCAGCGCGACGCCGTCATCGCGAAAGTAGACTTCGATATCGTGAATATCGCTGCCGCGCTCGACGATGCCTTCGCTCAGCGAAAAGCCCACGGCGAACGCTTCGAGATCGCGCGGCGTGCACATCATCACCGCGTGCGAGATGCCGTTGAAAACCAGCGCGACGGGCCATTCCTGGCCGATGTTGTCCGCGGTGACCGCGCTATCGTTGTTACGATGCCTGCGCACTTGCCGCTCGACGTAGCCGGGTTGGTCGTCGGTTTCGAGTTGATCCACTTCAATGCTCCTGACCGCTCACTTCGAGTAAAGTCGGGTATGTGATTTGCTGCCTATCGTTGCTGTTCGTACGTATCGCGAGGCGAACAGCGGCTAGATTGCAATGGTTCCAGCCAGATTCAAGGCCCTACAATAACTTAAGCAGGCGATGCGCGTCGCGCACCCCCGCTCAATCCAACGAGGCTTCGCTATGGGACTTTACGACGCCGCGCGTCTGTTCGGATTCGAAGTGGAATCCTCTGACAATCTTCGTTTCATTCCGCTTGCCGTGCGCTTCAATCTGGATCGCTTCGGCATGCGCATCACGCTCGATCAATGGCAGGCGCTTCCCTACGACGATCGCGCGTTGCTCGCGCGTTTCCCCGTCGAGGACGATGCCGAACTCGAGAAGAACTTCGACCTCGCGCTCGAAGAGATGATGAAGACTCACGTGAATGCCGCGCCCGAGCAGATCGAGCGCGAGCGCGATCCCGTCTGGATGCACGCGGATGCGGTGCCGGAAACCGTCATCCGGCAGAGCAGCCTCTCGGGCGTCAGCGCGCCGAGCCTCGATCGCTGGGGCGCGCTCGACCGCTTCCAGCGCTACGCGCTTGCAAAGTTGTCGCGCAACACGGACAAGGTCAATCACGATTTCCTGCCCGCGATGAAAGAATTCGGCCTCGTCGAGTGAGGCCGAAGTGCGCACACCGGGTCGCAAACGTTAAGCGCGCGCTTTAATCAGATTATTTGCGGGCAAGCCCTAAATGTAGGGCGAGCGGTGCCGTTATTGGGCGTTATCCATCAATCGCGACGTGGACGCATTTCACGCCGCGCATTCGCGTGGATGCGCATCGGCAAGGTGCGCATCCGGCGCGCACCAAAGGATTCAGCCCGCCGCTCATGACTCGATTCCTCTCCAGAGGTTTGCTCGTCAATATCGCCGTGGTACTGGCCGCGCTTGGCGCGAACGCGTTCGTCGCCTGCGAGCAGATCGGCGGACGGCGCGACAGCGACGCGCGCACGCTGCGCTCGATGAGCCTCTTGCGCGATCTCGCGGCGTATCGCGGCACGCTCGGCGAATCGCTCACGCAACTGAGCCGTTTCGAAGCCACCGGCATCGCCGAAACCGACGCGCGTCATCAGGAACGCGAGGCGCATCTCGACGCGCTCGAAAGCGGCCTGCGCGCGCAGATCGTGATGGAGCCCGGCATGACGGGCGCTTTCGAAGCGCTCGCCGCGCGCGCCGCCGAAATGCGCCACGACGCCAATCTCGCATTCGAGCGCGCGAAGCACGCCGATCCCACCGGTCCCGCCGAATCCCGCGCGTGGGCCGACGCCGCCTTCGTCACGCTCGGCGAAGGTCAGCAGGCGGTCGATGAAGAACTCGCCGCCGTGCGCTCGCGCATCGATACCGCGACGATCGACGCGCTCGATCAGTCCGCGCAGACATCGAGCGGCGCGATGCTGCTGCTCGTCTTCACGATGCTCGCCGGCAGCGCCGTGCTGATCTGGCTGTTCGCGAGCCACGAGCGGCAATCGCGCGAGAAGCTCGGCGTCGTGCGCGCGAGGCAGCGCAGCAACGAACGCTTTCGCGGCATGTTCGAGGCGCATCCGGTGCCGATGTGGATCGTCGATCGCGAGACGATGCGCTTCATCGCCGTGAATCAGGCCGCGATCGAGCACTTCGGCTTCAACGAGCCGGAGTTCATGAACATGACACTGCGCGACCTGCATCACGCGGACGACTTCGACAGCTTCGTCGCGCGGCTCGCGCGCAGCGGCGGCGAGACGGGCGAGCGTGCGGCATCGGGGCAGGGCGCGGTGGGCGTGTGGCGCTATCGCGGCAAGGACGGATCGATCGTCAGCGCGGATGTGTCACATCACGCGCTCACCTATTCGAACCGTCCCGGCATCTTCATGCTGGCCAACGACGTGACCGATCGCATCAACGCCGAAGCCGAGGCGCGCCGGTCGAACGAAATGCTCGAAGCGGTCATCGACAACATTCCGCAGCGCGTGTTCTGGAAAGACCGCGACTTGCGTTATCTCGGCTGCAACAACGCGTTTGCGCGCGACGCGGGCCTGGCATACAACGAGCAGGTCATCGGCAAGACGGATTTCGAGCTGCCGTGGAGCGCGCTTGCGGACGTCGTGCGCGCGGACGACGAAGAGGTCATCGTCACGACGGTGCCGAAGATGCATTTCGAGCGCGACATCGTGATGGGCGAGCAACTGCGCACCGTGGTCACGAGCAAGCTGCCGCTGCTCGACGGCGAAGGGCAGACGATCGGCGTGCTCGGTTCGTATCACGACGTCACCGACCGCAAGCGCGCCGAACTCGCGCTGCGTCTGCAAAGCCGCGCACTCGACGCGAGCGTGAACGCGATCCTGATCACGGGCGTGGTCGATGGCGCGAACGTGATCGAGTACGCGAATCCGGCGTTCAAGCGCATCACGGGCTACGACCCGAGCGAAGTGATCGGGCAGGACTGCCGCTTCCTGCACGGCCCCGACGGCGATCAGGACGGCCTCACCGCGATTCGCCGCGCGCTCGCCACGAATCTGGAGGCGAGCGTCGTGGTGCGCAACTATCGCAAGGACGGCGCGCTCTTCTGGAACCAGCTTTTCGTCGCGCCGGTGCCGAATGCGCAGGGCATGACGACGCATCACATCGGCATCATCAACGACGTGACCGACCTGATGCGCTATCAGGAAGAGCTCGAATATCAGGCGAACTACGACACGCTCACGCGCCTGCCGAACCGCAATCTGCTGCGCGACCGCCTGCAGCACGCGATCGAGACGGCGCGGCGGCGCGAGACGAAGATCGCCGTGGTGTTCATGGATCTCGATGGCTTCAAGAACGTCAACGACAGCCTCGGACACAGCGTCGGCGACCGGCTGCTCGCGGTGATCGCGGAGCGGCTCGCGCGCTCGGCGCGTTCGAGCGATACGGTGGCGCGTCACGGCGGCGACGAGTTCGTGGTCGTGCTGCCCGATCTCACCGACGAAGCCGGTCTCATCGCCTGGATGGAGCGCACGCGCGCGGCGATCTCGGAGCCGGTGTGGCTCGACGATACGGAGTTGTACGTCGGCTGCAGCATGGGCGCGAGTCTCTTTCCGCAAGACGGCGACGACGCCGAAACCGTGATGAAGAAGGCCGATCTCGCGATGTACCGCGCGAAGGACATGGGCCGCAACACGTATCAGTTCTATCAGCCGGAGATGAACGCGAGCGTCGGCGCGCGCATGAACCTCGAACGCCGTTTGCGGCGCGCGCTGCGCGATGGCGAATTCCTGCTGCACTATCAGCCGCAGGTGGATATGACGACGCGCTCGATCGTCGGCATCGAGGCGCTCGTGCGCTGGAGCGATCCGGAGCAGGGGCTGGTGTCGCCGGCGTCGTTCATTCCGGTGGCGGAGGAAAGCGGCCTGATCGGGCCGCTGTCGGAATGGGTGTTGCGCGAGGCGTGCCGGCAGAACAAGGCGTGGCAGGATGCCGGGCTGCCGCCGGCGCGCGTGTCGGTGAATCTGTCGGCGCGGCATTTCCAGCAGCGCGACATCGCGCGGCTCGTGACGTCGGTGCTCGAAGAGACCGGGCTGGAACCGCGCTATCTCGAACTCGAACTCACCGAAAGCGCGATCATGCGCAATGCCGAGGAAGCCATCACGATGCTTTCGGAGCTATCGGCGCTGGGCATCGGCATCGCGATCGACGACTTCGGCACCGGTTATTCGAGCCTGTCGTATCTCAAGCGCTTCCCGGTGCATCGGCTGAAGATCGATCGCTCGTTCGTCGCGGACATCGGCTCGTCGGGCGACGACGAAACCATCACGGCGGCGATCATCGCGCTCGCGCATTCGCTGGAATTGCAGGTGATCGCGGAGGGCGTCGAAACGCACGCGCAGCACGATTTCCTGCGCGAGCGCGATTGCGACGAAATGCAGGGCTATCTGTTCTCGCGCCCGATGCCGCACGAAGCGATTCCGGGCCTCTTGCAGCAGGGTGTGTTGCCCCACTGATTGCGCGTCAGTCGAGCGACGGCAGCACGCGCGGACGGCGATCGCGGTCGGTCGCGACGTAGGTGAGCGTCGCTTCCGTCACCTTGACGACTTCTTCGGCGAGGCTCAGGCGCTGCGCCCACACCTCGACGGAAACCGTGACGGACGTATTGCCCGTCTTGACGATATCGGCGTAGAAGCTCAGCAGGTCGCCAACGAATACCGGATGCTTGAACAGGAACGAATTCACCGCGACGGTCGCGACGCGGCCGTTCGCGCGTCGGCTCGCCGGAATGGAGCCGGCGATGTCCACCTGCGCCATGATCCATCCGCCGAAGACGTCGCCGTGGACGTTGGCGTCGGCGGGCTGCGGAACGACGCGCAGCGCGACGTGCTTTTCGGGAAGACTCGATTGGTCGGCCATGGGAGAGATTCCGGTTTGCAAGGCGGCGGGAAGGCCGGTGGCCGCGAGCGGCCACTTGAACCTTCTGCGACAATGCCTATTTATGGATGACCCCGTGGCGCGAGGCAATGACCTCGATGGCGCCGGGGGCTTGCAGTAAATTGTACGGGAAAGCATGCCTGCGACGTGCTCCCGCTTCGACGATAAAAACGTCCCCCTGAAGGCGGCCGCGCCCGGTTCCGTTCGCGCGGCGCGCCTGAACGATACGAACTCATGCGCCGCTTCCCGAACGCAGAGCCGGGCCCGATGGCCCAGGGCCCGCGCAACGACTGGCAGACGATCCGCTCGCTGCTGCCTTATCTCACCACGTACAAATGGCGCGTCGCGTTCGCGCTCGCATGTCTGATCGGCGCGAAGGTCGCGAACCTCGGCGTGCCGATCGTGATGAAGCGCATCGTCGATAGCCTCGCTTCCGTGCAGCATCTCACCGCGCTCGGACGCGCGAGCGATTCGCCGGGCATCGTGCTGATCGGCGGCATCGGGCTGCTCGTGATCGCGTACGCGGGCGCGCGGCTTTCCACGTCGCTCTTCACCGAGTTGCGCGAACTGCTGTTCGCGAAGGTCACGGAAAGCGCCGTGCGGCAGCTCGCGCTGCAAGTGTTCCGCCATCTGCACTCGTTGTCGCTGCGCTTTCATCTGGAGCGGCAGACGGGCGGCATGTCGCGCGACATCGAACGCGGCACGCGCGGCATCCAGCAACTCGTTTCCTATTCGCTCTACAGCATTCTGCCGACGCTCGTCGAGGTCGGGCTCGTGCTCGCGTTCTTCGTGACGAAGTACGAGGCGTATTACGCGATCGTCACGCTCATCGCGCTCGTCACGTATATCGTGTTCACGGTGAAGGTGACGGAGTGGCGCACGCATTTCCGTCGCACGATGAACGATCTCGATTCGAGGGCGAACTCGCGCGCGATCGATTCGCTGCTCAACTACGAGACCGTGAAGTACTTCGGCAACGAAGAGTGGGAAACGCGCCGTTACGATGAGAACCTGCAACGCTATCGCGCGGCGGCGATCAAGTCGCAGCGCTCGCTGTCGATGCTCAATTTCGGTCAGCAGATGATCATCGGCACCGGGCTCGTCTTCATTCTGTGGCGCGCCACGCAGGGCGTGATGGCGGGGCGTCTCACGCTCGGCGATCTCGTGCTCATCAACACGTTCATGCTGCAGCTCTACATTCCGCTGAATTTTCTGGGCGTCGTGTATCGCGAACTCAAGCAGGCGCTCACCGATATGGACCGCATGTTCACGCTGCTCGGCGCGGGCCGCGAAGTGCCCGATGCGCCGAACGCGCAGCCGCTTGCCGTGCGCGGCGGCGAAGTGCGTTTCGATGACGTGAGCTTCTCGTACGAGAAAGCGCGGCCGATTCTGCATGGCGTCGATTTCACGATTCCCGCAGGCACGACGACGGCGGTGGTCGGACACAGCGGCTCGGGCAAGTCGACGCTCGGCCGGCTGCTGTTCCGCTTCTACGATCTCGATCGCGCGCAGGATGGCGGCATCCGCATCGACGGGCAGGATATTCGCGACGTCACGCAGGATTCGTTGCGCGCGGCGATCGGCATCGTGCCGCAGGACACGGTGCTCTTCAACGATTCGATCTACTACAACATCGCGTATGGGCGTCCTTCCGCGAGCCGCGAGGAAGTGATCGCGGCGGCGCGCGCGGCGCATATCCACGACTTCATCGAGGCGTTGCCGGCGGGTTACGACACGCCTGTCGGCGAGCGTGGGCTGAAGCTCTCGGGTGGCGAGAAGCAGCGCGTGGCGATCGCGCGCACGCTGCTCAAGAATCCGCCGATCCTGATCTTCGACGAGGCCACCTCGGCGCTCGATTCGAAGTCCGAGCGCGCGATCCAGCACGAACTCGACTCGATCGCGCGCGAGCGGACGACGCTCATCATCGCGCACCGCTTATCGACGGTCGTGCACGCGCAGCAGATCATCGTGATGGATCATGGGCGCATCGTGGAGCGGGGGACGCACGCGGAGTTGCTGCGCGCGGGTGGGATGTTCGCGCAGATGTGGGCGTTGCAGCAGCAACGGGCGGAAGAGGCGGCGGTGGATCAGCGGGATACCTCGACCATTCCCGAATAGGGCGACGACGCGAACGAGGCCGCCCGATCCTGGCATCACTCCATCGCGTGCGCGCCACCGATAGCAACACCTTCATGCGCCTGCGAGGAAGTCGACGACCACCGCAGCCACTGCCCGCGCAGCAGGAACAACGCGCCGAACGCGCAGGTCGCGAGCACGCCGAAGGTCGCGAAGCCCATCTGATAGCTGCCCGTGCTCTCCTTCGCAATGCCCATGATCACCGGCAGATAAAACCCGCCGATACCGCCCGCCGCGCCCACGATCCCCGACAGCAAACCCGTCTTGCCCTTCCACCGATGCGGCACGAGCTGGAAGGTCGAACCGTTGCCGAGACCGAACGCGACATACAGGCAGACGAGAATCGCGAGACCGCCCGTGACCGGCGGCATCCAGATCGCGAACGCGAAATCTCCGATGGCGATCGCCGCAAGCAGCACGAGCAGCGCGCGCACGCCGGTCACGCGATCGGCGACATAACCGCCGAACGGCCGCACGATCGCGCCGAGAAACGCGAGCAGCGACATGAACAGCCCCGCTTCGAGCTTGGGCATCTGATAAAGCGACGTCAGCAGCAACGTCACATACGACGACATGCCGACGAACCCGCCGAACGTGATGCTGTAGATCAGCATGATGACCCACGTGTCGCGCTCGGCGAGCACCGACCGATAGTGCCGCGGCAACACCGCAATGGCGATCAGCGCGCCGATCACCGGCAGGAGCAGCACGCCCGCCCTGCCGCCGCCGAACACGCCGCCGTTCACCGCGAGCACCAGCACGATCAGGCTGACCAGCGTCACCGCGAAGCTCGACAACGCGCGCATCGTGCTGCCGGATTTCTCGCCGGCATCGGATGCCCATGCGAACAGCGCGACCGCGGTGATCGCAAGCAGCGGCAGCGCGGCGGCGGTCGACATCTGCCAGCCGAAGGTATCGGCGAGATGGGGAAACAGGAAGCCGTCGAGCACCGCGCCGATGTTGCCCGCGGCGGCGAGACCCAGCACCAGCCCTTGCACCTTCGGCGGATAGTTGCTGCCGGCCATCGGCAGCGCGACGGCGAAGCTCGCACCGCCCATGCCGAGAAACACGCCGAGCACGAGCAGCAACGCATACGAGGGCACGCCGGGCATGAGCGGCAGCACGATCGACGGAATCGACGACAGCACGACGCCCATCAGCGCGACGCGTCTTCCATCGGTGGACTGATAGAGATTGCCGAGCGTCACGCGCAGGATGGCCGCGGCCAGCACCGGCACCGCGACGAGAAAGCCTTGCTGCGCGGCGGACATCGTCACGTCGCGGCCGATGAACGGCGCGAGCGGCCCGTACAACACCCAGACGGTGAAACCCGTATCGAAATAAAGGAAGCAGGCAAGCAGCGAGCGCCAGTTGCCGCTCTTGAGCGATGCGATCAGATTGGACATTGCGGGCTTTCCGAATTTGCGCGTGCTGCCGGATGAGCACGCGACGGCCCGGAAAACTGCAAGCATCATGCCAATGGAATGCACATTTAATCGATGCATCGCGTGGAACAAGCGTGGGCGCGGCGTTCAAGCGCATGCAAGCGGCGTTGCGGACCGGCATTCGCGCGTCGGGCGACGGCACCGCGCCCGTGCGCGACCGCATGCGAATGGTGCGCCGCGCCTTCGCGCGGTTCACGCGCCCGCTAGAATGCGCTTTTGCCGAACAGGCGCTGCTCGCGTACGAATCGCATGGAACTGAAATGGCTCGAAGACTTCGTTTCACTCGCGGAGACGCGCAGCTTCAGTCGCTCCGCTGAACTGAGACACATCACGCAGCCCGCCTTCTCGCGTCGCATTCAGGCGCTCGAAGCGTGGCTCGGGACGGAACTCATCGACCGCTCGGTGTATCCGACGCGACTCACGCAAGCCGGCAACGTCTTCTACGAGCAGGCGCTCGCGATGCTCTCGCAATTCCATGAAGCGCGCACGCTGCTGCGCGGGCAGGGCGGCGTGCCGTCGGCGACCATCGAATTCGCGGTGCCGCATACGCTTTCGCTCACCTACTTTCCGCGCTGGCTCGAACACATCGAGGCGCGGCTCGGGCGCATCCGCACGCGGCTGCGCGCGCTGAACGTGCACGATGCGGTGCTGTCGCTCGTCGAAGGCGGCTGCGATCTCGTGATGGGCTATCACCATCCGAGTCACCCGGTCGCGCTCGATCCCGCGCGCTACGACATGCTCACGCTCGGCGCCGAACCGCTCAGCCCGTTCTCCGCCGTCACCAAAGGCGGACGCGCGCGCTTTACGTTGCCGGCGAGCGCCGAATCGCCGGTGCCGTATCTGTCGTACACGCCTAATGCTTATCTTGGGCGCATGACCGAAGTCATCATCGCGACGGCGCCCGCGCGGCTCTATCTCGACAAGGTCTATGAAACCGACATGGCCGAAGGCCTGAAAGCGATGGCGCTCGCCGGCCACGGCGTCGCGTTCCTGCCGCACAGCGCAGTGGAGGATGCGGTGGAGGAAGGGCGGCTCATCCGCCTCGATCGCGGCACGCGCGGCACGCCCGCCGGCCAGTTCACGCTGACGATGGAAATCCGCCTGTATCGCGACAAGCTCGCAGCGCAAGGCGAGGAGCCGCGTCAGGCGCTGATGCGCGCGCTCTGGGATGCAGTTGGTGAAGAATTGTTGAAGGCGCAGTCGGAGAGGCCCGCCGCGTAAGGCTTCGCAACGTTATGCAGAATTTGCATGACGGGATAAGGAAACGGCATTGGATTTGGAAACGGGGTTTTTCGACAATGGGCGCATTCCTTCACCGCTGGAGCCTCAATGTCTGCCTCGAAGCAACCTGTGCAAGCGCCGGACGCAAAACACGCCATCCCGTCGTATCTCCACGCCGACGATCTCGGACCTTGGGGTAACTATCTGCAGCAGGTCGATCGCGTCGCGCCGTATCTCGGCTCTCTCTCCCGCTGGCTCGAAACCCTCAAGCGCCCGAAGCGCATTCTCATCGTCGACTGCCCGATCGAACTCGATAACGGCACCGTCGCGCACTTCGAAGGCTATCGCGTGCAGCACAACACGTCGCGCGGTCCCGGCAAGGGCGGCGTGCGTTACCACCAGGATGTGACGCTCTCCGAAGTGATGGCGCTGTCCGCGTGGATGTCGGTGAAGAACGCGGCGGTGAACGTGCCGTACGGCGGCGCGAAGGGCGGCATCCGCGTCGATCCGCGCACGCTGTCGCGCGGCGAACTCGAGCGCCTGACGCGCCGGTATACCAGCGAGATCGGCATCATCATCGGGCCGAACACGGATATTCCCGCGCCGGACGTGAATACCAACGAGCAGATCATGGCGTGGATGATGGACACCTACTCCATGAACCAGGGGCAGACGGCCACCGGCGTGGTGACCGGCAAACCGATTTCGCTCGGCGGCTCGCTCGGCCGCAAGGAAGCGACCGGCCGCGGCGTGTTCGTCGCGGGCACGGAAGCGGCGCGGCGTATCGGCATGGACATCGAAGGCGCGCGCATCGCGGTGCAGGGTTTCGGCAACGTCGGCGGCATCGCGGCCAAGCTGTTTCAGGAAGCGGGCGCGCGCGTGATCGCCGTGCAGGATCACACGGGCACGATTCACAATTCGAAGGGCATCGACACCGTCGCGCTGCTCGATCACGTCGCGAAGAACGGCGGCGTCGGCGGCTTCACGGGCGCTGACCCCGTGCAGGCGGAAGAGTTCTGGATGATCGAAAGCGAGATCCTGATTCCGGCCGCGCTCGAAAACCAGATCACCGAGAAGAACGCGCCGAAGATTCGCACGAAGATCGTCGTCGAAGGCGCGAACGGCCCGACCACGACGGCAGCCGACGACATCCTGAACGACAAGGGCATTCTCGTCATTCCGGACGTGATCGCCAACGCGGGTGGCGTGACCGTGTCGTACTTCGAATGGGTGCAGGACTTCTCCAGCTTCTTCTGGACCGAGGACGAGATCAATCAGCGGCTCGAGCGCGTGATGCGCGAGGCGTTCGCCGGCGTGTGGCAAGTCGCGAGCGAGCACAAGGTGTCGGTGCGTACGGCGGCGTTCATCGTTGCGTGCACGCGGATTCTGCAGGCGCGCGAAATGCGCGGTCTGTATCCCTGATCCGATGCGACGGCGCGTTCGTCGGAACGAGCTTAGGGCAAGTGGTCCGCGGGAGGCGGGCCACGTTCGCGCCCTTTGAAAAATGCGGGCGGCATTTCCCTGGGAATGCCGCCCGCATTTGCATGAAAAATACATTAAGATGCGCGGTCTTACGGCGTTGCGCCGGACCGTCTCGCAAATAAGACGGAGTGGGTTAACAATCATTCTTTCAGAATAATTACCCTGCTAAACTTGCCCCGTTTTTCGCCACAGGAGATCGAACACATGAAGGTTAAAAAGGCTGCGCTGCTCGTCGCCGCGCTCGGGTTTCTCGCCACGGGCGCTTACGCTCAGGACGCCGGCACGCTGAAGAAGATCAAGGACACGGGTGTGATCTCGCTGGGGCATCGCGAATCGTCCATTCCGTTTTCCTATTATGACGACAAGCAGAATGTCGTCGGCTACTCGCACGAGTTCTCGCTGAAGGTCGTCGAGGCCGTCAAGCAGAAGCTGGGCATGCAGGATCTGAAGGTCAAGCTCACGCCGATCACCTCGCAGAACCGCATTCCGCTCGTGCAGAACGGCACGGTGGATATCGAGTGCGGCTCGACCACGAACAACGCCGAGCGCCAGCAGCAGGTTTCCTTCTCGAACACGATCTTCGTGATCGGCACGCGCCTCATGACCAAGAAGGATTCGGGCGTGAAGGACTGGGCCGACCTGAAGGGCAAGACCGTCGTGACGACTGCCGGCACCACGTCCGAGCGCCTGCTTCGCAAGATGAATCAGGACAAGAACATGGGCATGAACATCATCAGCGCGAAGGACCACGGCGAGTCGTTCCTGACGCTGTCGACCGGCCGCGCCGTCGCGTTCATGATGGACGATGCGCTGCTCGCAGGCGAGCGCGCCAAGTCGAACAACCCGAATGATTTCGTGATCGTCGGCGCGCCGCAATCGCATGAAGCGTACGGCTGCATGATCCGCAAGAACGACCCCGAGTTCAAGAAGGTCGTCGACGACGCGATCGCCAAGGTCGAAACGTCGGGCGAAGCCGACAAGATCTACAAGAAGTGGTTCGAAAGCCCGATCCCGCCGAAGGGTCTCAACCTCAACTTCCCGGAAAGTGACGACATCAAGGCTCTCTACAAGAGCCCGAATGACAAGGCAATCGACTAACCGGTTCGAGTCTCGAACGAACGAAACGGAAGGAGCTTGCTTCTTCCGTTTCTTTTTGGAGTGAGTCCATGTCTTATCACTGGAACTGGGGCATCCTGCTGAGTCCGGTTTCGACCGGCGAGCCCACGACCTATCTCGGCTGGCTGATCTCCGGCTTCTGGGTGACGATCACCGTGTCGCTCGCGGCCTGGGTGATCGCGCTCGTGGTCGGCTCGTTGTTCGGCATCTTGCGCACGGTCCCGAATCGCACGCTGGCGGGCATCGGCACCGTCTACGTCGCGATCTTCCGCAATATTCCGCTGATCGTGCAGTTCTTCATCTGGTATCTCGTGATACCGGAATTGCTGCCGCCTTCCATCGGCAACTGGTTCAAGCAATTGCCGCCCTCGGCGCAGTTCTTCTCGTCGTCGATCATCTGTCTCGGGCTCTTCACCGGCGCGCGCGTGTGCGAACAGGTGCGCTCGGGCATCAACGCGCTGCCGCCCGGACAGCGCAACGCGGGCCTCGCGATGGGCTTCACGCAATGGCAGACGTATCGTTACGTGCTGATGCCGGTTGCGTACCGCATCATCGTGCCGCCGCTCACGTCGGAATTCCTCAACGTGTTCAAGAACTCGGCGGTGGCGTCGACCATCGGTCTGCTGGATCTGTCCGCGCAGGCGCGCCAGCTCGTCGACTACACGGCGCAGACGTATGAATCGTTCATCGCGGTGACGATCGCCTACATGCTCATCAATCTGGTCGTGATGCAGCTGATGCGCTGGGTCGAAGCGAGAACCCGGCTGCCTGGCTACATCGGAGGCAAGTAATGCATCAGTTCAACTGGAGTGACATTCTTGCGCAGTGGCCCACGCTGATGACGGGCGCGAAGATCACGTTGCAGATCACGGTGCTCGCCATCGTGGTCGGCATCGTGTGGGGCACCGTGCTCGCGCTGTTCCGTCTGTCGGGCGTCAAACCGCTGCAATGGTTCGCGAGCGCGTACGTCACGCTGTTCCGCTCGATTCCGCTCGTGATGGTGCTGCTGTGGTTCTTCCTGATCGTGCCGCAGTTGCTGCAGAACGTGCTCGGGCTGTCGGCGGACATCGACATCCGTCTTGCTTCGGCGATGGTCGCGTTCTCGCTGTTCGAGGCCGCGTACTATTCGGAAATCATTCGCGCCGGCATTCAGGCGGTGCCGCGCGGGCAGGTGAACGCGGCGTTCGCGCTCGGCATGACCTACGGTCAGGCGATGAAGCTCGTCGTGTTGCCGCAGGCGTTCCGCGCGATGGTGCCGCTGCTGCTTACGCAGGCCATCGTCCTGTTTCAGGATACGTCGCTCGTCTACGTCATCAGTCTCGCGGACTTCTTCCGCACGGCGACGAACATCGGGGACCGCGACGGTACGACCGTCGAAATGGTCCTGTTCGCCGGTGCGTGTTATTTCGTGATCTGCGTGGTGGCGTCGGCGCTCGTCAAAAGTCTTCAGAAAAAGGTCGCAAGATGATCTCTATCAAGAATGTTTCCAAGTGGTACGGGCAGTTCCAGGTGCTGACGGACTGCACGACCGAAGTGAAGAAGGGCGAGGTCGTCGTGGTGTGCGGCCCGTCGGGCTCGGGCAAGTCGACGCTCATCAAGACCGTGAACGGCCTGGAGCCGTTCCAGAAGGGCGAGATCACGATCAACGGGCAATCGCTCACCGACAAGAAGACCAATCTGTCGAAGCTGCGCTCGAAGGTCGGCATGGTGTTTCAGCACTTCGAGCTGTTTCCGCATCTGACGATCACGCAGAACCTGACGCTCGCGCAGGTGAAGGTGCTCGGCCGCTCGAACGACGAAGCGGCGCAGAAGGGCATGAAGCTGCTCGATCGCGTCGGGCTGCGCGCGCATGCGGACAAGTTTCCGGGTCAGCTTTCGGGCGGTCAGCAGCAGCGCGTGGCGATCGCGCGCGCGCTGTCGATGGACCCGATCGCGATGCTCTTCGATGAACCGACCTCCGCGCTCGACCCCGAGATGATCAACGAAGTGCTCGACGTGATGGTCGAACTCGCGCAGGAAGGCATGACCATGATGTGCGTGACGCACGAAATGGGCTTCGCTAAGAAGGTGGCGAACCGCGTGATCTTCATGGATCGCGGGCTGATCGTGGAGGATGATCAGAAGGAAGCGTTCTTTGCGAATCCGAAATCGGATCGCGCGAAGGACTTTCTGGCGAAGATCCTGCACTGATCGCCAGCGCACTTGCGCAATGAAAAACGCGGCGCTTCCGGGAGGAAGCGCCGCGTTTTTTTACATGTGACTCACGTGTTGTCGACGATGACCGCATCCGGCGCGCTGCGCTTCACCGATTCGATGCCGTTCTCGCGCGCCGATGTGCTGCTGTAACCCTCGCTCACGCCGATCACTTCGTGGTTTCCGGCCTTGAGCGTGAACATCGGCTGGCCGGCCTTGTTTTCCTTGCGAACGTAGCGTTCGTCGAGCGGCGCGTTCTTGCGCACCGATTCGATGCCGTTTTCAGCCGAGCCTTTCGCCTTGTACATCTCGCTCGTCAGAATGCGCTCGCCGTTGCCCGCGTGCAGGTTGAAATAGAACTCGCCGTTCTTCGCCTTGTCGATCACGAATTTCCCAGTCATGGCCCTTCCTCCCTCGGTGGATGAAGCAACGCACGCTTACTCGATGCCCAATTCGCTTTCCATCGCCGCCGTCGTCCGAATCTCGCCGATCTTCAGCGCCGATCCGACGCACGCCTTGGCAAGCGGTTCCGCCGCCTTCTTCGCGATTTCCTCCGGCACCGGAATATTCACCGTGCGCGAGAGATCGCCTTTCTGGAACATCGCGAGATCGCCGGGTGCGAAGCGCGTCCAGGTTTCGTTGTCGGTGAGCGGCGACGTGGCGATCACGGCGACGCGATCTTCCGGCGTCGTGTACTTGGCGAAATCGATCGACATGTCCGCATCGATCAGATGCGCCGTCGAGAACGGCCAGCTGCGCACCAGATAGTACAAATGCGTCGAGCAGTGCGAGAACAGCGCCTGCCCGTTCGACATCAGGAAATTGAAGACGCCGTATTGCGTGATGTCGCCGGTGAGTTCGGCGAGTGCCTCGAAGAGTTCGTCGAGCGGCGGCTGCGAGCAGGGAAACGCGCGGCGCAAGCCTTGCAGCAGCGCGCAGAACGCGAGTTCGCTGTCGGTGGTGCCGACCGGCTGATAGACGCCGGAGAGTTCGGGCGCGTAGTCTTTCAGATCGCCGTTGTGCGCGAAGATCCAGTGGCGGCCCCACAGTTCGCGCATGAACGGATGACAGTTCTCGAGCAGGATATGCCCCTGCGTTGCCTTGCGAATATGCGCGATCGTGTTCTTCGACTTGATCGGATAGCGCTTCACCATGTCCGCGAGCGGCGAGCTGGCCGACGACTGATGATCGATGAAAAGCCGGCAGGCCTTGTCCTCGAAGAACGCGATGCCCCAGCCGTCCGCGTGATGATCCGTGACGCCGCCGCGTGCCGCGAAGCCGGTGAACGAGAACGTCACATCGGTGGGTTCGGCGCAATTCATTCCGAGAAGTTGGCACATGATGCGGGAGCTGGCGGCTTGTGGCCTGTTGTTACAATACGTCCGACAAGCATATCACCGAGGTCGGGCCGAAAAAATCGCGCAACCGCTCATAACCGTGCGCGTTGTGGAATTTCCACGGCGATTTTTCCCTGGCTTCGCGTGGACCTGCGCCATTCCAACGTTCCCCGTCATCACGCCATGTCCGCTACCTCTTCCTCGCCCAATTCGCTCACGATCGCGCGCCCCGACGACTGGCATCTGCACGTGCGCGACGGCGCGACGCTCGCGGCCGTCCTGCCCCACACCGCGCGCCAGTTCGGCCGCGCGATCATCATGCCGAACCTGAAGCCGCCCGTGACGACGACGGAGCTGGCCGCGGCGTACCGCGAACGCATTCTGGCGGCGCTGCCGAAAGACGGCGCGGCCGCGCGCTTCGAGCCGCTGATGACGCTCTATCTCACCGACAACACGCCGCCCGACGAAATCCGCCGCGCGAAAGCGAGCGGCTTCGTGCACGGCGTGAAGCTGTACCCGGCGGGCGCCACGACCAATTCCGACGCGGGCGTGACCGACCTCGGCAAGTGCGCGAAAACGCTCGAAGCGATGCAGGAAACCGGCATGCCGCTGCTGGTGCACGGAGAAGTGACGGACGGCGACATCGACGTGTTCGATCGCGAAAAAGTGTTCATCGACCGCGTGATGACGCCGCTGCGCCGCGATTTTCCGGCGCTGAAGGTCGTGTTCGAGCACATCACGACCAAGGACGCGGCGGATTACGTGCGCGAAGCGCAAGGGCCAATCGGGGCAACGATCACCGCGCATCATCTGCTCTATAACCGCAACATCATGCTGGTCGGCGGCATGCGGCCGCATTATTACTGCCTGCCGGTGCTCAAGCGCGAGACGCATCGCGTGGCGCTCGTCGAAGCAGCGACGTCCGGCAATCCGCGCTATTTCCTCGGCACGGACAGCGCGCCGCATCCGAAGGGCCTGAAGGAGCATGCGTGCGGCTGCGCGGGATGCTACACGGCGCTGCACGCGCTCGAACTCTACGCTGAAACCTTCGACAAGGCCGGCGCGCTCGACAAGTTCGAAGGCTTCGCGAGCTTCCATGGCGCGGACTTCTACGGTCTGCCGCGCAGCGGGGAACGGGTGACGCTGGAACGCGCATCCTGGACGCTGCCCGCCGAATTCACCGCCGGCGATTCGACGATCGTGCCGCTGCGCGGCGGCGAGTCGATCGGCTGGCGCTTCGCGGACGCGCATTAAGCCAGTCGCACGTGAGCGCGGGTTTCGCCGATATCGACTGGGCGCGGCCCTGGCTCGCGCCGATCGAAACGCGCGGCAGGCGCTGGCAGGCAGCCGCGCTCAACGGTTACGCGGACTATCTGGCGGCGTTGAACGAAGACGCGCTGCAGGCCGCCCTCGTCACGGGGCGTGGCGAGCGGCTCGCGTTCATTGCGCAGGAAGAGCTGCCGGCGGGCGCGTCCTACGAAGGCCACATCGCGCAGACGGGCAGCGTGCCGACGCGCCACAATCTCCACGATTTCTTCAACGGGTCGATGTGGTTCGCGTATCCGCGCATCAAGGCGGCGCTCAACGCGCGGCAGGCGCAACAGATCGATGCGCTCGGCATCGGCCCGACGCGCGGCGGCGTGCGCGACGCCCTCACGCTCTTCGATGAAAACGCGGTGCTTTTCGCCTGCGCGGATGCATCGCTCGCCGATGCGTTGCGCGCCTTCGACTGGCGCACACTGTTCGTCGTCGAGCGCGCGGCATGGGGCGCGCGTTGCGAGGCGCGCATCTTCGGACACGCGTTGCTGGAAAAGCTCGTCGCACCGTACAGGGCGTGCACGGGTCACGCATGGATCGTCGACGTCCCCGCTGATTATTTCTCACTCGATGATGCCGCTCGTCGCGCGCTGATCGACGATCGCGTGGCGCAACGCCTGAACACCGAACTGCTCGATAGCCGCACGTTCGCGCCGCTGCCGGTGCTGGGCGTGCCGGGCTGGTGGGACGCGAACGCGTCTTCCGACTTCTACGACGATACGACCGTGTTCCGGCCGGGCCGCCGCAGCCGTTGATGCTAGAATCGATGCCGCAAAGCAGGCTAGGCAATCGCGTCCTCGACGGTTTCGGCCGAAGAGGGCGAGGAAAGTCCGGACTCCACAGGGCAGGGTGATGGCTAACGGCCATCCGTGGCAACACGCGGAACAGGGCAACAGAAAGCAAACCGCCGATGGCTTCGGGCGCGAGTCCGGAGATCAGGTAAGGGTGAAACGGTGCGGTAAGAGCGCACCGCGGACGTCGCGAGACGCTCCGGCACGGTAACCTCCACCCGGAGCAATTCCAAATAGGCAGGCGCGCATCTTCGCGATGCAGGACGGGGCCCCCGTTCGTCTGCGGGTAGGAAGCTTGAGCGCGTCAGCAATGGCGCGTCTAGAGGAATGATTGCCACGCGCGTTCGGCAACGGCTAAGCGCGTGCACAGAATCCGGCTTATCGGCCCGCTTTGTCGTCATTCAAAAGAAAAGAGCCGGCGTCTCGCGACGTCGGCTCTTTTTGTTTGCGCTTGCGGCTCGTCTTACGCTTCGACGATCTCGAACGAATGCGTGAGCTCCGCCGACTTCGCCAGCATGATCGACGCCGAGCAGTATTTGTCGTGCGACAGGTTGATCGCGCGCTCGACCGTCGCCGGATTCAGATTCTTGCCGGTCACGGTGAAATGAAAGTGGATCTTGGTGAAGACCTTCGGGTCTTCGCTCGCGCGATCCGCCTTGAGCGTGACCGAGCAACCCTGAATTTCCTGACGGCTCTTCTTCAGGATCATCACGACGTCGTAAGCGGTGCAGCCGCCGGTGCCGAGCAGCACCATTTCCATCGGGCGCGGCGCGAGATTGCGGCCGCCGCCTTCCGGCGCGCCATCCATATTGACGAGATGGCCGCTTCCCGTTTCGGCGGCGAAGGCCATGCCGTCTTGTCCCATCCAGCTAACTTTGCATTCCATGCTCAGGCTCCAGCTGCTCAGCGCGTCGTTACAGAGGCTTCATTGTAGCGGCTCGCGAAGTTTCGATCGGTCGCGGCTTACGAGCATCTACCGGTTGACGAAGCGAAAATCGGCGCGTGGATTCGGTCGCGATGCGCAGGTGTTGGGTTGGAGGCCGTCCTCTAAATGCTTGGCTGACCAGGAATCAAGAGGTCTGGCAGACATAACGCGTTGATTTTTCAGTTAAAAAAATACACGTGACAATCATATCTAAATTTCGAATTATGAAATTCATTTTCACCATACAGATCTTCTTGCCTTGCAGCATGACCGTGCCTATACTCGTTCCTGTCTCCTCCACCTCCTCCTTGGTGGATTAAGCCCGGGCCACAGTTGCTCGGGCTTTTTTTCGTCCCTGCGCCGCGTGAAGCAAAGCTTTGACGTCGCGCCTGAAATCCCTTTATAATTCAAAGTTCTCTTCGCCCTACGCCCGCGGAGAGAAGCTTGTGAGAGCCTGCACGCGTCCTGAACGCACTCATATAAGCAGGGCCGAACGAGTCAAAGAGCAAGGGCAGATCAATTTTTTGGATCGATCATGAAGACGTTTTCCGCAAAAGCCGAAGAGGTGACGCGCGAATGGTACGTGATTGACGCGACGGATAAGGTTCTCGGCCGTGTCGCCAGCGAAGTGGCACGCCGTCTTCGCGGCAAACACAAGCCTGAATTCACTCCGCACGTCGACACTGGTGATTTCATCATCATCGTCAATGCTGCCAAGCTGAAGGTCACCGGCAACAAGACCACGGACAAGAAGTACTATCGTCACTCGGGCTACCCGGGCGGCATCTACGAAACGACGTTCGGCAAGATGCAAGAGCGTTTCCCGGGCCGCGCGCTCGAGAAGGCTGTCAAGGGCATGCTTCCGAAGGGTCCGCTCGGCTACGCGATGATCAAGAAGCTGAAGGTCTACGCCGAAGCAACGCATCCGCATACGGCTCAACAGCCTAAAGCGCTCGAGATCTAAGGGGAGCCCACATGATCGGTAACTGGAACTACGGTACGGGCCGCCGCAAGAGCGCCGTCGCTCGCGTCTTCATCAAGTCGGGCAAGGGCGAGATCATCGTCAATGGCAAGCCCATCGCCGACTATTTCTCGCGCGAAACGTCGCTGATGATCGTGCGTCAACCGCTGGAACTCACGAACCACGGCACCACGTTCGACATCAAGGTCAACGTGAACGGCGGCGGTGAAACGGGTCAGGCAGGCGCGGTTCGCCACGGCATCACCCGCGCGCTGATGGACTACGACGCAACGCTGAAGTCGCAACTGTCGAACGCTGGCTTCGTCACCCGCGACGCGCGTGAAGTGGAACGTAAGAAGGTCGGTTTCCACAAGGCACGCCGCAGGAAGCAATTCTCGAAGCGTTAAGCGCTTCGGTTTCGCCGCCCCGGGTTTGCCCGGTTCGCCGGCGAAGCTGCTGCAAGAGCCGCCCGCACCCTGGTGCCGGCGGCTTTTTCGTTTTTGTGCGCCCGCATCCCGGTCATGTCGATTCTGCATATAGCCCATTGATTTTATGGACATTCGGCACGATATTGAGATCAGCCCTACAATAGCGGTTAGAAGCTTAATTGGAGAGTTCGAATGAGCGCTGTCAGCGACACCCCCACGACCGAAATGCCGATGCCGTTCGTCTTCACCGACGCGGCTGCGGAGAAGGTCAAGCAATTGATCGACGAAGAAGGCAATCCGGAACTGAAGCTGCGCGTGTTCGTACAAGGCGGCGGATGCTCGGGTTTCCAGTACGGCTTCACGTTCGACGAAGAAGTGAACGAAGACGATACCGTGCTGGACAAGGCAGGCGTGCAACTGCTCGTCGACTCGATGAGCTATCAGTATCTCGTCGGCGCGGAGATCGACTATAAGGACGACCTCAACGGCGCCCAGTTCGTCATCAAGAATCCGAACGCCACGACGACCTGCGGTTGCGGTTCGTCGTTCTCGGTCTGAGCACGAATCAGTCGATGTAATCGAAACGGAGCCTTCAGGCTCCGTTTTTGTTTGGTGCGCGTCCTATTCCTAGCGCGGATAGATCGCGCCGAGCACGCGCGCGCCCGACGCACCCGTCACCGCGGGCAGGTTGCCCGGCTCGCGCGCGACGCAGCGCATCGCGAGCCACGCAAAGGCGAATGCTTCCACTTGCTGCGGCGGCACGCCGAGCGCCTCGGTGGTCATGACCGGCACGCCTGCGACGCCGCCATCCTCCAGCGCCTGCTGCAGCATCTTCATCAGTACCGGATTGCGCGCGCCACCGCCGCACACGTACACGGCGCGCGTGTCCGATGCGTGACGCGCGATCTCGCGGGCGACCGTCGTCGCGGTGAGGGCGGTGAGCGTCGCCTGGACATCGGCGGGAGCGAGGTTCGTGAAGGCGGCGAGTTTCGCGTCCATCCACGCGGGATTGAACAGGTCGCGGCCGGTGCTCTTCGGCGGCGTCAGGTCGAAGAAGGGTTCGTCGAGCAGGGCGTCGAGCAGCGGCCGATGCGCTGAACCTTGCGCCGCGAATTGCCCGCCATCGTCGTAGGGTCTTTGCAGATGACGCAACGCCCATTCGTCGATCAGCGCGTTCGCCGGGCCGCAATCGAAACCGCGCACCTCGCCGCTCGCCGACAGAATTGTGATGTTGCTGATGCCGCCTAGATTGCATACGACGCGCGTCTCGTTCGGCGCGCCGAACATCGTCGCGTGGAACGCGGGCACGAGCGGCGCGCCCTGACCGCCCGCGGCGACATCGCGGCTGCGGAAATCCGCGATCACGTCGATGCTGGTCATTTCCGCGAGCAGCGCGGGATTGTTGATCTGCCGCGTGAAACCCTTTTCCGGCCGATGCCGCACCGTCTGCCCATGCACGCCGATCGCGCGTACTTTGCTAGCCGAATAGCCGCTCATGCTCTGCAATTCGTGACAGCAGACCGCGTAGCGCGTCGCGAGCGCGTGGGCCGCCAGCGCCTCGCGTTCGATCTCGTTGTCGCCGGGCGACTGCAATTCGAAAAGCGCATCGCGCAAGCCTTTCGAGAAGGACACATGCGCCTCGCCGAGCACGACCGGCGGCTTGCCTGTCGCGAATTGCACCGCGACGCCATCGACGCCGTCCATGCTGGTGCCGGACATCAAACCGAAGTACACGCCGTCCGCCTTGCCGGTTTCGATTGCTTCGGTCTTCTTTCCCACGCTGCTCTCCTCTTCGATGCGCCGTTGCCGGGATACGCCCAGCGGCGATTATCCGCGTTATGGACCGAATCGTTAAGATGCCTCTTAAGGCCGTCCGCATGGCACGGCACGTTTCGCTGTGCCGAAAGCCGCGCAAAACGCCCCGAAACGACACGAAAAGGCGCGAACGGCGGCGTCATCGCGTAAAATCCTCAGCCTGAACAAGCAATTGCGCGCGATTTCGTTATTTTCCGCGCGCGCCGTCCCTGCCGGCCAGGCCGGCCCTCTGCGACGGCGTCATGCGAGATCGCGACGCCTGCCATCGAACCCTTTTGACTTCACAAGCCGCAAGCATGACCACTGATTCCAACGCTTCTTCCGCGCCCGCGCCCGCGCCGCAGAGCTTTCCGATCACCGACGACGTGAAGAACGCGCTCGCCATCGCAAAGCGCGGCTGCGACGAACTGCTGATCGAAGACGAATTCGCGCAAAAGCTCGCGAGGAGCGCCGCGACCGGCAAGCCGCTGCGCATCAAGCTCGGTCTCGATCCAACCGCGCCTGACATTCACATCGGCCATACGGTCGTGCTGAACAAGATGCGTCAGTTGCAGGACCTCGGCCATCAGGTGATTTTTCTGATCGGCGATTTCACCTCGCTGATCGGCGACCCGTCCGGCCGCAACGCGACGCGTCCGCCGCTCACGCGCGAGCAGATCGAAAACAACGCGAAGACGTATTTCGAGCAGGCCGCGCTCGTGCTGGATCGCGAGAAGACCGAGATTCGCTACAACAGCGAATGGTCGATGCCACTCGGCGCCGACGGCATGATCAAGCTCGCGTCGCGCTACACGGTCGCGCGCATTCTGGAGCGCGAGGACTTCACGAAGCGCTTTCAGGGCGGCGTGCCGATCTCCATCCACGAATTCCTGTACCCGCTGATGCAGGGCTACGACTCCGTCGCGCTGAATGCGGACCTCGAACTCGGCGGCACGGACCAGAAGTTCAACCTGCTCGTCGGCCGCGAATTGCAGAAGCAATACGGCCAGGAACAGCAGTGCATTTTGACGATGCCGCTGCTCGAAGGTCTCGACGGCGTCGAGAAGATGTCGAAGTCGAAGAACAATTACATCGGCATCAGCGAAAAGCCGACCGAGATGTTCGGCAAGCTGATGAGCATTTCGGACGTGTTGATGTGGCGTTACTTCGAATTGCTGTCGTTCCGCAGCATCGACGAGATCGCACGCTTCAGGAAGGAAGCCGAAGGCGGCCGCAATCCGCGCGACTTCAAGGTGATGCTCGCGCAGGAGATCGTCGCGCGCTTCCACTCGTCGGCGGATGCCGAGCGCGCGCTCGACGACTTCAACCATCGCGCGAAGGGCGGCGTGCCGGAGGACATTCCGGCGGTGACGCTCGCCGGCGCGCCGATCGCGATCGGCCAGTTGCTCAAGCAGGCGGGTCTCGTGCCGTCGACGAGCGAGGCGCTGCGCAACATCGAGCAGGGCGGCGTGAAGATCGACGGCGCGACCGTCTCCGACAAGGGCCTGAAGATAGAGGCGGGCGAGTTCATCGTGCAGGTGGGCAAGCGCCGCTTCGCGCGCGTCACGCTGACCGCTTGAGCCGATGATCGCGCTCATTCAGCGTGTGAAGCGCGCCGATGTGCGCGTGGGCGAGCGCGTGACCGGCGCGATCGAAGCCGGCCTGCTCGCGCTGGTCTGCGCCGAGCGCGGCGACAACGAAGCCGCCGCCGACCGGCTCCTCGCGAAGATGCTCGCCTACCGCGTGTTCAGCGACGCCGCCGGCAAGATGAACCTGTCCGTGTCGAACCTTGATGGCGCGGGTCGCGCGGGCGGCGTTCTGCTGGTTTCGCAATTCACGCTCGCCGCCGATACATCGAGCGGTCTGCGTCCGAGCTTCACGCCCGCCGCGCCGCCGGACGAAGGCAAGCGGCTCTTCGACTACTTCGTCGGGCAGGCGCGCGCGAAGCATCCCATCGTAGAGACGGGCGAGTTCGGCGCGGAGATGCAGGTCTCTCTCGTGAACGACGGACCGGTCACTTTCTGGCTTCAGGTACGTCCATGACGACTCAGGTTCTTTTCATCCGGCACGGCGAAACCGACTGGAATCGCATCAAGCGCATTCAGGGGCATATCGACATTCCGTTGTCCGAGCATGGTTCCCTGCAAGCGGAACAACTCGGGCAGCGCCTCGCGCGTGAAGGCCGGATCGATGCCGTGTATTCCAGCGATCTGCAACGCGCGCAGCAGACGGCGCGTCCTTTCGCGGATGCGCTCGGGCTCGAATTGCGTTTATCGGAAAGATTGCGCGAGCGGTTCTACGGCGCGTTTCAGGGCCACGACAGCGACGAGATCAACGACAAGTTTCCCGCCGAATATGTCGAATGGCAGACGCGCGATCCCGGTTTCGCACCGCCCGGCGACGGCGAATCGCAGCGCGTGTTCTATCACCGTGTACTGCACGCGATGGAGCCGATCGTGGCCGCGCATCCGGGCGGACGTATCGCCGTGGTCGCGCATGGCGGCGTGCTCGATTGCATCTATCGGTTCGGGATGAAGCTGCCGCTGCACGAGCCGCGCAACTGGCCGCTGCTCAATTGCAGCGTGAACGTGGTGGACTATGCGGATGGCGGCGCGACGGTCGCGTCGTGGGGCGATGTCACGCATCTGTCCACGGATACCGACGACGACAATCTGCGCAAGCGCGCCTAGCCGTTACTCGTATCCCAGAGATCGCGGATAGGGCCCGCATCGGGCGCCGCGATGCCGAAGTGCCGGTACGTGAGCATCGTCGCGACGCGCCCGCGCGGCGTGCGCTGCAGGAAGCCTTGCTGGATCAGATACGGCTCCAGCACGTCTTCGATCGTGTCGCGCTCCTCGCCGATGGCCGCAGCGAGATTGTCCACGCCGACCGGACCGCCATCGAACTTGTGCAGGATCGCTTCGAGTAGCTTGCGGTCCATCAGATCGAAGCCGACGGGATCGACGTCGAGCATCTTCAGCGCGCGGTCGGCGACATCGGCGGAAATCATGCCGTCCGCTTTCACTTCGGCGTAATCGCGCACGCGACGCAGCAGCCGGTTCGCGATCCGCGGCGTGCCGCGCGAGCGCTTTGCGATTTCCAGCGCGCCTTCGGGCACGATCTCGGCCTTCAGCAGCGACGCCGAACGCGCCACGATGCGCGCCAGTTCACTCGCGTTATAAAACTCCAGCCGCGACACGATGCCGAAGCGATCGCGCAGCGGATTCGTCAGCATGCCCGCGCGCGTGGTCGCGCCTACTAGCGTGAACGGCTGAAGATCCAGCTTCACGCTGCGCGCGGCCGGCCCTTCACCGATCATGATGTCGATCTGATAGTCCTCGAGCGCCGGATACAGGATTTCCTCGACGACCGGCGAAAGGCGGTGAATTTCGTCGATGAACAGCACGTCGTTCGCTTCGAGATTGGTGAGCAGCGCGGCGAGATCGCCTGCGCGCTCCAGCACCGGCCCTGAGGTCTGCCGCAGATTCACGCCCATTTCCCGCGCGATGATGTGCGCGAGCGTCGTCTTGCCGAGACCCGGCGGTCCGAACAGCAGCACGTGATCGAGCGCCTCGGAACGACGCTTCGCCGCTTCGATGAAGATTTCGAGTTGGCCGCGCGCCTTCTCCTGGCCGATGTATTCATCGAGCTTGTGCGGACGCAGCGCGCGCTCGAACGCTTCCTCGTTCGGCGAGACGGGCTTGGCCGTGATGACGCGTTCGGCGGCGAGTTTGTCGGTTTCGATCATGGGTCGATTGTACAGCGAGGTTTCGCGGGGAGAAGCTGGCCGAATGGGCTAGGCCATTACCCCTTCGAAAGCGCCTTCAACGCCATCTTGATGCCCTCGGACACACCCGTTCCCGCCGGCACGTTCTTGATCGCCGTGAGCGCTTCCTTCTCGGAGTATCCGAGCGCGAGCAGCGCATTGAGGATGTCGGACGCATGATCGGACTGCGAGACCGTGCCCGCAATCGCACCGAGATCCGCGCCGAGCTTGCCCTTCAGTTCGAGCAGCAGACGCTCGGCCGTCTTTTTGCCGATGCCGGGCACGCGCGTAAGGCGCGCGGCGTCCTGCGTCGTCACGGTTTGCGAGAGTTCATGCACGCTCATGCCCGAGAGCACCGCCAGCGCCATGCGCGCGCCGATGCCGCTGATCTTCAGGAGCTCGCGGAACGTCGAGCGCTCCTGCGCGGTGAGAAAGCCATACAGCAGATGCGCGTCCTCGCGCACGATCAGTTGCGTGAGCAACACGACCTTTTCGCCGGCATTCGGCAGGTTGTAGAACGTGCTCATCGGCACGTCGATTTCGTAGCCGACGCCGTTGCAGTCCACGAGCAGGTGTGGCGGATTTTTTTCCAGCAGAACGCCGGCGATGCGACCGATCATGTGTTCGAGCCAAGAGAAGAGAAGTGTTATTAGCCGATGAGCCGCCCGCGCCGCACGCGCAGGCCTTTCTTCGCAAGCCCCGGCGCGATGCCGCCGAGCGTTGCGAGCCCCGTGCCGCCGTGCGCGTGACAGATGGCCATGCCGAGCGCGTCCGCGGCGTCGGTGCTGGGCACGCCGGAGAGACTCAGCAGCCGCACGACCATCTGCTGCATCTGCTCCTTCGTCGCGCGTCCGTAGCCGACGACAGCCTGCTTCAATTGCAACGCCGTGTACTCGGCCACCGGCACGCCGCTCGCGACGAGTCCGCAAATGGCCGCGCCGCGCGCCTGGCCGAGCAGCAACGTCGATTGCGGATTGACGTTGACGAAGACCTTTTCGATCGCGGCCTGATCCGGATTGTGCTGCGCGACGAGCGTCGAGATACCGCTGAAGATCGTGTTGAGACGCGAAGGCAGATCCGCATCGGCCGTCTTGATGACGCCGCTCGTCACGTAATTGAGCGTGTGCCCCGTCTTGTCGATGATGCCGAAGCCCGTGACGCGCAGACCGGGGTCGATGCCTAGGATTCTCATTCGTTCGCGATGCGCCTGGTGCAAATCAAAAAGGCCTGTTTGCACCGCGTTCGGCGCAAACAGGCCAATCTTAAAGGAACCCGCAGTGATTAATGGCGGAAATGACGCGTGCCGGTCAGGATCATCGCGACATTGTGCTCGTCGGCGGCGGCGATCACTTCGTCGTCGCGCATCGAGCCGCCCGGCTGGATCACGCAGGTCGCGCCCGCGTTCACGACGACATCGAGGCCGTCACGGAACGGGAAGAACGCATCCGACGCCACCGCCGAGCCGTTCAGCGTCAGACCGGCGTTCTGCGCCTTGATGCCCGCGATGCGCGCCGAATCCACGCGGCTCATCTGGCCCGCGCCGACGCCGAGCGTCATGCCGCCGCCGCAGAACACGATCGCGTTCGACTTCACGTACTTCGCCACGCGCCACGCGAACATCAGATCGTCCATTTCCTTCGGCGTCGGATGGCGCTTCGTCACGACGCGCAGTTCGTGAGGCTGCACGTTCTTCGCATCGAGCGATTGCACCAGCAGCCCGCCGCCGACACGCTTCAGATCGAACGCGTTGTGACCGTCGCCGAGCGCGATTTGCAGCAGACGCACATTCTGCTTCGCCGTGAACACCGCACGCGCGGCTTCGCTGAACGACGGCGCGATCAGCACTTCGACGAACTGCTTCGCGACAGCTTGCGCGGCGGTTTCATCGACTTCACGATTGAACGCGATGATGCCGCCGAACGCGGAAGTGGGATCCGTCTGGAACGCCTTCGCGTAAGCTTCGGCCGCATCCGCGCCCACTGCCACGCCGCACGGATTCGCGTGCTTGATGATGACGCAGGCGGGCGCGTCGAACGTCTTCACGCATTCCCACGCGGCGTCCGAATCGGCGATGTTGTTGTACGACAGTTCCTTGCCCTGCAACTGTTCATAGTTTGCGAGCGCGCCGGCGGGCACGGACAGGTCGCGGTAGAACGCCGCGTTCTGATGCGGATTCTCGCCGTAGCGCAGGTCCTGCACCTTCTCGAACGCCATGTTGAAGGTCGCCGGATACGTGTTGCGGCTCGAATGCTGCAGCTCTTCGGTGAGGCTCGTCAGATAGTTCGTGATCGCGCCGTCGTATTGCGCGGTGTGCGCGAACACCTTGGTCGCGAGACGGAAGTTCGTCTTGTAGCCGACAGCGTTCTTGTTCGCGCGCATCTCGTCGAGCACGGCGGCGTAGTCAGCCGGATCGACGACGACCGTCACATCGCGATGATTCTTCGCCGCCGAGCGCAGCATGGTCGGCCCGCCGATATCGATGTTCTCGATCGCGTCTTCCAGCGAGCACTTTTCCTTCGACACCGTCTCGACGAACGGATACAGATTCACGACCAGCAAATCGATGGTCGGAATGTCGTGCTTTTCCAGCGCGGCCATGTGCTCGGGCAAATCGCGACGCGCGAGTATGCCGCCGTGAACCTTCGGATGCAGCGTCTTCACGCGCCCGTCGAGCATTTCCGGAAAGCCGGTGTAGTCGGCGACCTCGGTCACGGGCAGGCCCGCGTCGGCGAGCAGTTTCGCGGTGCCGCCGGTCGAGAGGAGCTTGACGCCGAGTTCCGACAGCGATTTGGCGAAATCGACGATGCCGGATTTGTCGGAAACGGAAAGGAGCGCTTGCTTGATCATGATGAACACTGAAACCGAAAAGGGAACCCAGGCCGGACCGAGGCGCGTGCCCCGGTGCGATGAATCAAATCAATCCATGCTGCTGAAGCTTCTTGCGTAACGTGTTGCGGTTGATGCCGAGATATTCGGCCGCGAGCGACTGGTTTCCGCCCGCCTGCTCGAGCACCACTTCGAGCAGAGGTTTTTCCACACACGAAATCACCATGTCGTACACGTCGTGCGGGTTGGAGCCGTCCAGATCCTGAAAGTAGTTGTCGAGGCTCTGGCGGACGCATTGTTCGATGTTATGTCTGCTCATGCGGCAATCAGTCGGTCTGTCGTGTTGTTGAGCGCGCCGCACGATTCTTCCCCGTCCGCGTCTTCGGCGTCGCCGGACTCGTCCACATAGACGAGACGGTCGGACAACGCCTTTTGTGCGTCGAAGAATTCGTTGACGGCGAGCAATTGTTCTTTGGTCGTGTCCAGCGTATTCATCCGGTGCCGAAAGGTGTTGGCGCCGGAAAGGCCGCGAGTGTACCAGCCGATGTGCTTGCGCGCAGTTCGAACGCCCGTGAATTCCCCGTAAAAGGCGTAGTGATCTTCGAGGTGCTCGTTCATCACCTGCTGGATCTCGTCGATGCGCGGCGGCGGCAGGCGCTCGCCCGTCTTCAGAAAATGTTCGATCTCACGGAACAGCCACGGACGTCCTTGCGCCGCGCGGCCGATCATGATGGCGTCGGCGCCGGTTGCGGCGAGCACGTCGCGCGCTTTTTCGGGCGTCGTGATGTCGCCGTTCGCGACGACCGGAATCTTCACCGACGCCTTCACGGCCGCGATGGTGTCGTACTCCGCGTCGCCCTTGTAGATATCGGCGCGCGTGCGGCCGTGGACGGTGAGCATCGAAATGCCCGCGTCCTGCGCGATGCGCGCAATGGTCAGCGCGTTTTTGTTCTCGCGATTCCACCCCGTGCGAATCTTGAGCGTGACGGGCACCGCGTCCGGACCCACGCCGACCGCCTGCACCACGGCTTCGACGATGCGCGCGACGAGTGGCTCGTTCTGCAGCAGCGCCGAGCCCGCCGCGACGTTGCACACCTTCTTGGCCGGACAGCCCATGTTGATGTCGATGATCTGCGCGCCGTTCGCCACGTTATGGCGCGCGGCTTCGGCGAGCATCTGCGGATCGGCGCCGGCGATCTGCACGGAGATCGGCTCGACCTCGCCCGCGTGATTGGCGCGGCGCATGGTCTTCTCGCTTTTCCACAACTGCGCGTTCGACGCGACCATCTCCGACACCGCGTAGCCCGCGCCCATGCGCTTGCAGAGTTGCCGGAACGGGCGGTCGGTGACGCCTGCCATCGGAGCGACGAACAGGTTATTGCGCAGAACGTGTGAACCGATGGTGGGCATGAAGGCTAAAGGACCCGCGCTGTCGGAAGTCGGCCGAAGCCGCGTCAGGCGGATGCAACGTTTCTGAAGGGGAAACCACTATTTTAACGCGAAGCGCGTGCTGAATTTAAGAGCAATCGCATGCAAGTCTTTAAATCTTCTATGAAAGCGAGGGCGTTCGTAGAGGATAAGTTCATCGACTTGCTGCTGGCGATTGCCTTCTTTCAGGTCGATTCAGCGCCGCTGCCCGAACATCATCTGGCGGGCGAGGGCGGTTTTTACCGGCGGCAGGAATTCGAGCGCGGTGAGGGCCAGGCCGCGCATCGCGGCCAGCGGCGGAAAGTCGATCGTGAAGAGGCGCGCGAGCGTGTCGGTGGCGGTGATGGTCAGACGCCGGTCGAGCGCGCGACGCTGCGCGAAACGCGCGAGCGCGAGCGGGCGCGGGCCATCGGCGGACAGCGCGTCGGTGAGCGCGAGCGCGTCGCGCAGGCCGAGGTTGAGTCCCTGGCCCGCAACCGGATGCAATGTCTGCGCCGCATTGCCGATCGCGACGGTGCGCCGGTCGACCAGCACGTCGAGCGCGGTCAGCCCGAGCGGAAAGGCGGCGCGCGACGCGATGCGCGTGAAGCGGCCCATGCGCGTGCCGAACGCCGCGACGAGTTCGGCGAGAAAAGTGTCGTCGTCGAGCTGCATGCGGCGCGCGGCTTCATCGGGCGAGCAGCACCAGACGAGTGAATAATCCGCGTGGCGCTGGCCGCCGCACGGCAGGAGCGCGATCGGCCCCTCGCTCGTGAAGCGCTCCCACGCGGTATTCGCGCGCGGATCGGACACGCTCACCGTGCCGACGATCGCCGTCTGCCCGTAATCCCTCGCGCGGCGCTCGCCGGGCGCGGCGACATCGCCTTTCTGATAGAGACCGCCTTCGGCGTTCACCAGCGCCTTCACGCGGATGGTGCGCTCGCCGCTGGCCGATTGCAGCGGCAGCGTGACGCTGTCGTGATCCTGCAGCGGCGCGAAGGCGGACGTGTCGGTGAGCCAGTCGACCGGGGTTGCGCGCACCGCGTGGGCCAATGCGCCGACGAGCGAGCCGTAGCGCACCACGTAGCCCAGTTCGGGCAATTCGTGTTCGTCGTGCTCGATCAAGGTGCGCCCGAAATGCCCGCGCTGCGATACGTGAATGTGGCGGATCGGCGTGGTGTCGGCGGGAAAGCCGAGCGGCTGGAGCATCACCCGGCTGCCGTGCGACAGCGCGAGCGCGCGCGGATCGTTCACGGCGGCTTCGGGCGTGCGCGCATCGATCAGCGCGATCGAAAGCCGCGAAGTCGCGCTGCGGCGTGCGAGCCATCCGGCCAGCGCGAGCCCGACCGGGCCCGCGCCGACGATGGCGATGTCGTAGTCGAAATGCGGTTCGATGCCTTGAACGTCGCTCATGGTCAGTGTGTGTTTGATTCGCGCATCAGCGCTTCGATCTCGTCGGCGGCGACGGGCACTTCACGCGTGAGCAGCTCGCAGCCGTCTTCCGTGACGATGGCGTCGTCCTCGATGCGAATGCCGATGTTCCAGTACCGTTCGGGCACATCCTCGGCTGGGCGCACGTAGAGCCCCGGCTCGATCGTGAGCGCCATGCCGGCCACGAGCGTGCGCCACGGACGCGCGCCTTGCTCGTCGAGCGGGCCGTCCGCCTCGCGGTATTCGCCCGCGTCGTGCACGTCCATGCCGATCCAGTGTCCCGTGCGATGCATGTAGAAGCGCGCGTAGGCACGTTGCGCGAGGACATCGTCGACGCTGCCGAACTTCGTCTTGTCGAGGATTCCAGTGTCGAGCAGGCCTTGCGACAGCACGTTGAGCGCGGCCTGATGCGGGGCGTCGAAGCTGACACCGGCGCGCGTCGCGTCGACGGCCGCGGCCTGCGCGGCCAGCACGATGTCGTAGAGCTCGCGTTGCGCGGGCGTGAAGCGGCCGCTCGCCGGGAAGGTGCGCGTGATGTCGGAGGCGTAGCCGTCGAGTTCGCACGCGGCGTCGATGAGGATCAGGTCGCCGTCGCGCGCGATCGCGTTGCCCGCCGGATAGTGCAGTACGCACGCGTTCGCGCCCGCCGCGACGATCGATCCGTACGCCGGCGCCTGCGCGCCGTGGCGGCGGAACGTGTAGAGCAACTCCGCTTCGATCTCGTATTCGCGCATGCCGGGACGGCACGCGCGCATCGCGCGGCGGTGCGCTTCGGCGGAAATCGATGCGGCGCGGCGCATGATCGCGATCTCGTGGGCGTCTTTGACGAGGCGCATTTCGTCGAGGATCGGCAGCAGATGCTCTGCCTTCGCGGGCGCGCGCACGCCGCTACGACTCTGCGCGCGCACGGCGGCGAGCCAGTCGCGCACCTGCGCGTCCAGTTCCGCCGATGTGCCGAGCGCGTAATGCAGCGCGGGCTTGCCGGCGATCAGGCGCGGCATTTCTGCGTCGAGTGCGTCGATGGGGAACGCTGCGTCGAGACCGAAGGCGTCGCGTGCGGCCTCCGGGCCGAAGCGAAAGCCTTCCCACGTCTCGCGCTCGACGTTCTTCTCGCGGCAGAAGAGTATCGACGCGGGTTCGCCGTCCTGCGCGCTCGCGTCGAGCACGAGCGTCGCATCGGGTTCGTCGAAGCCTGTCAAATAGTAGAAATAGCTGTCGTGACGGAAGGGGTAGTCCGTGTCGCGATTGCGCATGACTTCCGGCGCGGTCGGCACGATGGCGACGCCGCCGCCCTGCGCACGCAGCGCGGCGAGCACGCGCTCGCGACGCGCGCGGTAGATATCGACGGCGATGGGACTGGCGAGTTCGGTCGGTGAGTTCATGCGCCGATTGTAGCGCCGGCTTCGCGATGACGGCACTCGGCCATTCGGCCTAGTGGCGCGATGCGCTCGCGCACCGCAAGCTTACTCGTCGGCCGGACGATTGCGCACGCTGCCCGCGATCAGATCGAAGCGGAACAGGCGGCATTCGAGCGCGCCGTTGAAGAGCGGCGTTTTCGTCGATTCGCGCAGTCGCAGCAGGCCCGGCAGCTTGCGGTCGGACGTCAGCACGTAGGCGCGCCAGCCGGGAAAGCGCTGCTTGAGCGCATTGCCGAAGGAGATGAAGAACTCGGTGTCGGCGGGATCCGGTTGCGCGCGGGCGAATGCGTCGTCGTCTTCGCGGCGGCTGCGCGCCGTATCGCGGATTTCGCCGCGCGGACCGCGCCCGCGCACTTCGATACGCTCGCCGTACGGCGGATTCGCGAGCAGGATGCCGGGCGCATCGGTCGGCGGCACCATGTTGCGCGCGTCGACCTGCTTGAGCGACAGGTCCGTGATGCCCGCGCGGCTCAGGTTCGCGCGCGCCTTGTCGAGCATGTCGCCGGAGATATCGCTGCCGAAGATGTTCAGTTCGGCCTGCGAGGCGCGCGCGGCGCGGCGTTGCTCGAGCGCGGCCGTCTTGAGCTTTTGCCACATGCCGGGGTGAAACGGCTTGAGCTTCTCGAAGCCGAAGCGCCGTTCGTTGCCCGGCGCGATATTGAGCGCCGTTTGCGCGGCTTCGGCGAGGAAGGTGCCGCTGCCGCACATCGGATCGAAGAGCGGCGTGCCAGGTGTCCAGCCGGTGAGGCGCAGAATGCCCGCCGCGAGATTCTCGCGCAGCGGCGCGGCGCCTTTGTCGAGACGCCAGCCGCGCTTGAAGAGCGGCTCGCCGGAAGTGTCGAGATAGAGCGTGCACTCGTTGAGCGTGAGGAACGCGAACACGCGGACATCGGGCTGCGCGGTGTCGATGCTCGGACGCGCGCCCGCGACATCGCGCAGGCGGTCGCAGACGGCGTCCTTCACGCGCAGCGTCGTGAATTCAAGGCTTTTGAGCGGCGATTTGATCGCGGTGAGGTCGACGCGCATGGTCTGGCTCGGCGTGAACCATTGTTCCCAACGCTGCCGATGCGTGAGTTCGTAGATATCGTGTTCGTTGCGATACGGGCCGTGCGCGACCTTGAGCAGCACGCGGCTCGCGATGCGCGAATGCAGGTTCGCCGCCATGCCCGCGACCCAGCCGCCACGGAAATGCACGCCGCCGGGCACTTGCGCGCCGACGACCAGCGATCCGCCGCCCGACAGCAGCGCGCCGGCGACATGCCGTTCGCCGATCTCCGCGAGCTCGGCGGCAAGAGGTGCTTCAAGACCGCGCGGGCAGGGGACGAACCAGTCGAAGAGAGGGGAGGACATGAGAGGCGTTTCTGGCGTTCAAAGGCGGTATTGTACGCGGGGCAGGTTGGCTATCGGTGGAAGCTCGCCTAGAGGCTTGCCACGCTGTTCAAGAGACGGATTGGCACTGGTAGGGTGCGCGAAGGCTTCGGACTTGCCGGCGCCAATCACAAGAATGAAGAAGGGAAACTATGTTTGAGCACGTAACAATCGTCCTGACCGCACTAAATGAAATGAGGCCGCACACTCCGCCAAAATTACGATCTTCCTTCGAAACCCGTATGCAGCGCTCGTCTACATACTTGCTTGTCGCCAGTGGATTTGCTTTTGCATGTTTGATCGGGTTTGCGGTTCGTGTCACTTTTGGGCAACCGCTAACGGGCTGGCCTCGTCTGATCGCTCTGTCAGTCGGGTTGTTATCGCAAGTGCTTGCGCTGCTGGCGATCGTTGTACAGACTATCCCGTCGATTCTGAATTCGCTTTTCTTCAGAAAGTACGCCTTTCGCCGCCTGCTTTGCGAACTCGAGCGCGACTCCGAATACGCGGGCAGGCTTGCTCGGTACAAGCGGTCCGCCTTGGAGCAAGCCGATCAGTATCTGATGGCGATCACCGAACGCAGAAAGCTCTTCCTGGGTGCAATCGTCGGAAGTCCGGAGAAGGTTGCGTTGCTTTCCCTTGTCGCAATGGGCTGGTCCGTATATAAGGAAGTGCCCTCGGGGCCGAGCAACTGGATCACCTTGACAATTCAATACGGGGTTGCACTTCTGGGAGGGCTTGCCTTTGGCTCGCTGCTCGTGAATTCGGTTATACGCCGTTATGCCTATCAGCGAGACTTACTCGCACTCGCGCTCGCCAAACTTGGGCAAGACCGTAACGCTGAATAGTTCCTTCGTTCGTCCGTGCGGCGCGGTGAATCGCCGCACGGAATGTACCGCAATATCGTTACTCCACCGCCTTCATCATCTCCTCCACTACCTTCTTCGCATCGCCGAACACCATCATCGTCTTGTCCATATAGAACAGTTCGTTGTCGAGGCCGGCGTATCCCGCCGCCATCGACCGCTTGTTCACGATGATCGTCCGCGCCTTGTACGCCTCGAGAATCGGCATGCCCGCGATCGGCGATTTCGGGTCGGTCTTCGCAGCCGGATTCACCACGTCGTTCGCCCCGAGCACCAGCACGACATCCGTCTGGCCGAACTCGCTGTTGATCTCGTCCATCTCCTGCACCATCTCGTACGGCACTTCGGCTTCGGCCAGGAGCACGTTCATGTGCCCCGGCATCCGTCCCGCGACCGGGTGAATCGCGTACCGCACGTCGATGCCCTTCTCGACCAGCTTGTCCGTCAGCTCCTTCAACGCGTGCTGCGCGCGCGCCACAGCGAGACCATAGCCCGGCACGATCACCACGCTTTCCGCATTGCCGAGCATGAACGCGGCGTCATCGGCGGAACCGGATTTGACCGGACGCTGCTCCGTCGCACCGCCCACGGCCGCGCCGCCCGCCTCGCCGCCGAAGCCGCCGAGAATCACGTTGAAGAACGACCGGTTCATCGCCTTGCACATGATGTACGACAGAATCGCACCCGACGAACCGACCAGCGAACCCGCGATGATCAGCATCGGATTGTTCAGCGAGAAGCCGATGCCCGCCGCCGCCCAGCCCGAGTACGAGTTCAGCATCGACACGACCACCGGCATGTCCGCGCCGCCGATCGGAATGATGATCAGCACGCCCAGCGCGAACGCGATCAGCGTCATGATGATGAACGGCAGCCACGATTCGGTGAGCATGAAGATCACGCCGAAGCCGATCATCGCGATGGCGAGCAACAAGTTGATCAGATGCTGGCCCGAGTACGTGACCGGCGCGCCCTGAAACAGCCGGAACTTGTACTTGCCCGACAGCTTGCCGAACGCGATGACCGAACCCGAGAACGTGATCGCGCCGACGAACGTGCCGATGAACAACTCGACGCGATTGCCATACGGAATCGGATCGCCGGGCGGCGCGAGTCCGAATGCAGCCGGCTCCGCAACCACGCCATACGCGATACACACGGCCGCGAGACCGATCAGCGAGTGCATGGCCGCGACGAGCTCGGGCATCTTGGTCATCTCGACCTTCGCCGCGATATACGCGCCTGCGCCGCCGCCGACGATCAGCGCGACGAACAGCAGCGACAGCCCGAGCGCCAGATTGGCTTCGAGATACGCGGCCTGCTTCACGATCAGCGCGAGCGTGGTGAGAATGGCGATCGCCATGCCCGTCATGCCGAACGTGTTGCCGATGCGCGCGGTCTTCGGATTGGACAAGCCCTTGAGCGCCTGGATGAAACACACCGAGGCGACGAGGTAGAGGAGTGTGACGACATTAAGGCTCATTACACGCCCTCCTTGCTGGCGATCTTCTTCGGCTCTTTCTTCTTGAACATCTCCAGCATTCGCCTTGTGACGAGAAAGCCGCCGAACACGTTCACCGCGGCGAGCAGCACGGCGAGCGTGCCGAAAAACTTGCCCGCCACGCCGACCGTCAGGCCGACCGCGAGCATCGCGCCGACGATGACGATCGCCGAGATCGCGTTGGTCACGGCCATCAGCGGCGTATGCAGCGCGGGCGTGACGTTCCACACCACGTGATAGCCGACATAAATGGCCAGCACGAAGATGATGAGGTTGATCACCGTGTGATTGATGACATCCATGTGCGTCTCCGTATCGGCGTTAAGCGGCCGGACGCGTGACTTGTCCATCGCGGCACTGGAGCGTGGCCGCGACGATGTCGTCCGCGAGGTCGATGTTGAGCGTGCCTTCCTTGGTCAGAATGAGCTTGAGGAAGTCCAGAAGATTGCGGGCGTAGAGCGCGGAGGCATCGGCGCCGACCATCGAAGCGAGATTCGTATGGCCGACGATATGCACGCCGTGCTTCATCACCACCTGATCGACTTCGGTGAGCGGGCAGTTGCCGCCTTTGCGTCCCTCGAACTCGGGACCGCGTCCGGCGGCGAGATCGATGATCACGGAGCCCGGCTTCATGTGCTTGACCGTTTCGACGGAAATCAGCGTCGGCGCGGGGCGGCCGGGAATCAGCGCAGTCGAGATGACGATGTCCGCCGCCTTCGCACGCTCGTGCACCTGCGCCGCTTGCCGCGCGAGCCAGCTTGGCGGCATCGGGCGCGCATAGCCGCCGACGCCGACCGCCGCCTCGCGTTCCTCGTCGGTTTCGAAAGGCACGTCGACGAACTTGCCGCCGAGCGATTCGATCTGCTCCTTCACGGCGGGGCGCACGTCGGACGCTTCGACGACCGCGCCGAGACGCTTGGCCGTCGCAATCGCCTGCAGGCCCGCTACACCCGCGCCGAGCACGAGCACGCGCGCCGCCTTCACGGTGCCGGCGGCGGTCATCAGCATCGGCATGAAGCGCTGGTAATACTGGCAGGCCATCAGCACCGCCTTGTACCCGGCGATGTTCGCCTGCGACGAGAGCACGTCGAGACTTTGCGCGCGCGTCGTGCGCGGCGCGGCTTCGAGCGCGAACGCGGTGACACCCGACGATGCGAGCCGCGCGGTGTTCTCCGTATTGAATGGATCGAGCATGCCGATGAGCACGGCGCCCGGCTTGAGCATCGCCAGTTCGCTTTCGCTCGGCGACTGCACCTTGAGGACGATCTCGGCGGAAAAGGCCGTGGCGGCATCGACGAGATCCGCGCCCGCTTGCGCGAAGGCATCGTCGATATAGCTTGCCGGCAAGCCCGCACCGCTCTGGACAGAAACGCGATGTCCTTGCGTGACGAGCTTTTTGACCGTTTCGGGCGTGGCGGCGACGCGCGCCTCGTTCGCCCGCGTTTCTGCAGGCACTCCAATATGCATCTTCAATTCTCCTGTCTTTGTTGCCTTCGTCACCGGGCAAGGGCTTAGGAAGGCTTAAGGCTGAGTTTTTATTTCAAATGCTGGAACTTACGGCTATCGCAACTGTAACCGAAGATTGCGTGCGCAAGAATGCGATCCGGCACTCGTTCCGCTTTCGGCGCTCAGCGCTTACCCTTAGGACGGCCGGGCGGGAACGCCGCCGGGACGGTAAAATATCTGACCATGAAATCAGATACTTGGGCCCCCCACGTTACGGTGGCTGCCGTCGTCGAGCGCGACGGGCGCTTTCTCGTCATCGAAGAGCACACGTCGGCAGGGCTGCGAATCAACCAACCGGCCGGTCACCTCGAAGCGGGCGAAACGCTCGTCGAAGCGGTGATTCGCGAGACGCTCGAAGAAACGGCGCATCGCTTCGAGCCGGAGGCGCTCGTCGGCGCGTACATGACGCACTTCACGGGGCCGGGACGGGATGTCACGTATCTGCGCTTCACGTTCTGCGGCAAGTCGTCGGGCGAAGAGAGCGGTCGTTCGCTCGACGAAGGTATCGTGCGCGCGATGTGGCTCACGGCCGACGAACTGCGCGCGTCGGCGCAGCGGCATCGCACGCCGCTCGTGATGAAGTGTGTCGAAGATTACCTGTCCGGGCGGCGCGTGCCGCTCGATTTCATTCATACGCATTCGGTCGCGCCGGTGGTGCGGGCGTGATATCCCTATGAGCAAGCGAAGAGTAGTGGTGGGCATGTCGGGCGGCGTGGATTCGTCCGTGACGGCATGGCTTCTGAAGGAGCAGGGCTACGACGTGGTCGGCCTCTTCATGAAGAACTGGGAAGACGACGACGACGGCGAATATTGCTCGACCCGGCAGGACTGGATCGACGTGGTATCGGTCGCGGATCTGATCGGCATCGACGTCGAGGCGGTCAATTTCGCCGCCGAGTACAAGGACCGCGTGTTCGCGGAATTTCTGCGCGAGTATTCGGCCGGCCGTACGCCCAACCCCGACGTGCTCTGCAACGCCGAAATCAAGTTCAAGGCGTTCCTCGATCACGCGATGTCGCTCGGCGCGGAAAACATCGCGACGGGTCACTATGCGCGCGTGCGCGAGCACGACGGGCTGTTCCAGCTGCTCAAGGCCACCGATTCGACCAAGGATCAGTCGTACTTCCTGCATCGGCTGAATCAGGCGCAATTGTCGAAGACGCTGTTCCCGCTCGGCGAAATCCCGAAGACGAAGGTCCGCGAGATTGCCGTGCAGATCGGCCTGCCGAACGCGAAGAAGAAGGATTCGACCGGCATCTGCTTCATCGGCGAACGGCCGTTCCGCGAATTCCTCAACCGCTATCTGCCGACCAAACCGGGTCCGATGAAGACGGCCGAAGGCAAGGTCGTCGGCGAGCATATCGGGCTGGCGTTCTATACGTTCGGGCAGCGCAAGGGCATTGGCATCGGCGGCGCGAAGGATGGCAGCGGCGAGCCGTGGTTCGTCGCCGGCAAGGACATGGCGAGCAACACGCTATATGTCGTGCAGGGACACGATCATCCGTGGCTCCTGTCGCCGACGCTCGTCGCGGGCAATACGAGCTGGGTCGCGGGTTTCGCGCCAGACGAAGGCGCGGCGTGCGGCGCCAAGACGCGTTATCGGCAGCAGGACGCGGCGTGCCGTTTCGCCCATGCGGACGACGCCCGGTTCGCGCTTCATTTCGACGACGCGCAATGGGCCGTGACGCCGGGCCAATCCGCCGTGCTGTATCAGGGCGACGTGTGTCTCGGCGGCGGCATCATCGAGCACGCTTCGGTGGGGCAGGAATCGTCGCAGGCGGCGTTGCTTTCCGCGGCGCGCTAGAGTCCGGCAGGTCGGTTCATCCACGAGCCCCGGCTGTGTCCGGGGCTTTTCATTTTCCTATCGGTCCGATAAAAGCTTTTTTGATACAAGCGCTTGACCGTCTATCTAGTGGTAGATAAATTACGCACATCGAAGGCAGGGACAATCGCACAAATGGACAAGAACACGGTACGCGAAGCGCTGCTGGACCACGCCCAGACGTTGTTGATGACGCGCGGCTACAACGGTTTCAGCTACCGCGATCTGTCCGATCTCGTCGGTGTGAAGACGTCCAGCATCCACTATTACTTTCCGACCAAGGAAGATCTCGCGCTCGAAGCCGTCAACGCGTACAGCGCGGACCTGATGTCGTCGATCTACGCCATCGACAGTTCCGCCCCGGCCGACAAGAAGCTGGACCGATACGCCAGGCTGTTCGGGCGGATCATCGGCGGGGGCAATCAGATCTGTCTGTGCGGCATGCTCGCGTCGGATATCGAATCGTTGCCGGAGAAGGTGCGCTACGCGGTCCAGTCGTTCTACAAGGCCAACGAGAACTGGCTGGCGAAAGTGCTTGCCGAAGGCGAGGCGCAGGACACGCTCGATGCCGGCGGCAATCCGGAAGCCGCAGCCCGCAGGCTGTACGCGGCATTTCAGGGCAGCCTGCTCGCGTGCCGCCTGTTCCAGACACGCGCGCGGCTCGAAGAAATTGCGGACGCCGTGCGCCGGTAGATAACCCTGTGGATAACCTTGTGAAAAACCCGTGGACCGATGTCGGATCATCTATCTTTGGATAGATAGATTTTGGCGGAAAAAGCCAGTTATTCGATCCTCGATGCGCTTCGTTCGCCGAAGTGGCCAGTCATTCCACTTCATGCGAAGAAAAAACGCGCATCGCACGGTCATATGGTTCTACCGTTTCCGGTTGTCTATCTAGTCGTAGATGGAATTTGATATCGCGTCAGACCGGAGCCGTATCGACGAACGACTGACGCTGCGAAATGCGTGCGTAGTATTTGTCGAGATTCGGATGCGCTTCGCGCCAGTTGATATCGGGCATGCGGAAGTCGAGGTAGCCGAGCGCGCAGCCACACGCGATATCCGCAAGCGTGAAGCGGTTCGCCGAACACCACTGCTTCGAGCCGATGCCCCGTGCCATCGCGCGCAAGCCGTCCTCGATCTTGTGGCGCTGACGCGCGATCCATTTCTCGCTGCGATGCGCTTCCTCACGCAACACGCCTTCGAGACGCGTCAGCACGGCGGCGTCGAGCATGCCGTCGGCGAGCGCCTCCCAGCAACGCACTTCGGTGCGCTCGCGGCGCTCCTGCGGCAGCAGCTTGCCGACAGGCGTGAGCGTGTCCACGTACTCGCAGATGACGCGCGAATCGAACACCGCTTCGCCGTCGTCGAGAATGAGGCACGGCACCTTGCCGAGCGGGTTGTAGTCGTGGATCTTCGAATCGGATGCCCAGACGTCCTCGAGCACCAGTTCGCAGTCGATCTTCTTCTCCGCCATGACGATCCGCACCTTGCGGACGAACGGGCTGGGATGCGAACCGATCAGTTTCATCATCTAATTTTCACGGTTGATTCGGAATTCGGGCGACGACGATCTTAACCGGGCGCGCACGAACCATCGGCAAATTAGAGATAGCGGCGCTGGACAATGTCGTCTGTGGACAACATCGGCTGCGGAAGACTCATTGCGTGGCGGCGGTCGTCGCGGCGCTCGCGGACGGACACGGCAGAACCTGCGCGGCAGTGGGTTTCGTGACCGCGCCGCTCTTGCCCTTCGTGGTCGCGGCCGGCGTGCTCGCGCTTGCGTGCGGCAATGAACTCAGACTGCGCACGCCCGCGGAAATCGCGGAGGCGAGCGCATCGACCGCCTTGCGATGGCCGTCGACGAGTGCGTCATAACCCGTACCCACGCGCTCCTGCGCGACGGTTCGGCACGTCAGCACGGTATCCGATCCCGCGGCGCGCACGCTCCACACGGCGTCGATCACGGCCTGCGAGCCCGGCCACGATTCGAAGCGCTGCACGTTCACCTTCACGCGATACACCGGCACCGATTCCGGATGCGGCGTGCCGTAGACATCGATCGCGCCGAGCTGCTGCGTGAGATCGGCGGACAGCGCGCGGCGCACTTCGTCGCCGGGCAGCGACGCCCAGCGTTCTTCTTCGAGCACGCGCACCTGCGCGGGACTCGTCTGCACGACCAACTGATTTTTCGCGACCTGCTGCGGCATGTCGACGGGCGCCAGTTCGAAATAGAACGAAGCGGGCGTGGACGGCACGGGCCGCGCCTCGCCGCCGCCGAGCGTGTAGAACCGGCTCGACGGCGAAGCGCAGGCGGCGAGCATGGCCGCCGCGCCCAGGATCGATATCAACGAGCCGAACTTCATGGTTTGTCTCCCGATTTACCGCGAATCAGCGATTCCGGATGGCGTTCCAGATAGTCCGCGAGCGAGTTGAGCGATTGCAGCGTGCGGGTGAGTTCCTGCAGCGCCTGATGCACGTCGGACTGCAGCGGCGAGTCCGATTGCAGCGTCGATTGCGCCTGGCCGAAGGTCTTCTTCGCCTGCGTGAGCGTGTCGCGCATTTCCGGCAGGACTTCCTTGTCCATCCGGTCGAAGAGCGCGTTCGCGTTCTTGAGCGAGCCGTTCAGGTTGGAGCCGATCTCGTCGAACGGAATCTTGTCGATCTTGCGCGCGATGTCCGCGATCTGCAGTTGCAGTTCGTCGAGCGTGTTCGGCACGGTCGGCAGTTCGAACGGATCGCTGTTGACGTTCACCTTCGCGGCGGGCGCCTTCGGGAAGAAGTCGAGCGCGATATACAACTGGCTCGTCAGCAGATTGCCGGTGCGCAATTGTCCGCGCAGGCCGCGATTCACGAGCATCTGCAGCAAGTCCTGGCTGGCCGCCGAGCCTTGCTCCGGCAACTGGTGCTTCGCGCGCCTGCCGAGGCGATCGGGATAGACATCGATAGTCACGGGCATCATGAACGAACGCGATTTCGGATCGTACTGCACGCCGATGCCCGTGACCTGGCCGAGCACGATGCCGCGGAAATCGACCGGCGCGCCGACCGACAAGCCGCGCAGCGACTGATTGAAGTTCATCACGACGTGCACGGCCTGGCCGTCCGGATCGCGCATGGCGTCGGCCTGATCGTCGGCGAGACGGAAGGTCGCGTTGTTCTGCGCCTGCGGACCGGACTGCTGGCTCGGTGGCGTCTGGAACGCGATGCCGCCCAGCACGACCGTCGCGAGCGACTGCGTGTTGAGCGTGAAGCCGCTCGAATCGAGCCGCAGATCGACGCCGCTCGCATGCCACCAGCGCGAGTTCGTGCCGACGTACTGATCGTAAGGCGCGGTGACAAACACCTGCAGCGTGACGCCGGTGCCGTCCTTGTCGAGCGAGAAGGCGACGACCTGCCCGACCTGCACGCGCCGGTAATAGACCGGCGAGCCGATATCGAGCGAGCCGAGCGATTCGCCGTGCAGCGTGAAGGTGTGGCCCTTCTGATCGCCGGTCACGGCGGGCGGCGTCTCGAGGCCGACGAAGTACGTCTGGTCCTCGGTCGACTTGCCCGCGTCGACGCCGATATACGCGCCCGACAGCAACGTCGACAGACCGGTCACGCCGCTCGCCGCCACGCGCGGGCGCACGATCCAGAAGCGCGTGTCCTTCACGGCGAAATCGGTGGCTTCCTTGGTGAGCTGCACATCGACGAGCACGCGCGAATGATCCTTCGACAGCGTGATGGTCTTGACCGTGCCGATATCGACGTCCTTGAACTTCACCTTCGTCTTGCCCGGCTCGAGGCCTTCCGCGCTCACGAAGCTGATCGTCACGGTCGGCCCGCGGCTCGACACCGTCTTCACGACGAGGATCACGCCGATCAGCGCCGCGACGAGCGGAATCACCCACACGAGCGAGGGCAGCCAGCGGCTGCGCGGTTCGATCACCGGCTCGGGCAGATTCGGCGGCAGACCGCCGCCTTGGCCGCCTGAGGAAGGCGGCGCGGGCTGCTTCGGGTCGTTCGGACCTTGGGCACTAGTCATGTTTCTTTCCTGACGGTTCGATGTTGTCCCACATGAGGCGCGGGTCGAATTGCATGGACGCGATCATCGTCAGCACGACGACCGACGCGAACGCCAGCGCGCCCGGCCCCGGCGTGATGACGGCGAGCGACTTGAAGCGCACCAGCGCGATGGTCAGCGTGATCACGAAGATATCGAGCATCGACCAGCGGCCGATGCCCTCGACGAGGCGAAACAGCGTCGTGCGCTGGCGCAGTCGCCAGATCGAGCGCCGCTGCACGCTGATGACGAGAAAGCCGAGCGTGACGAGCTTCAACATCGGCACGAGAATGCTGGCGATGAAAATCACGGCGGCGAGCGGATAGTCGCCATCGTTCCAGAAGAGCGCGACGCCGCTCATGATGGTGTCGTCCTCGGAGCCGAGAATCGACGACGTATGCATGATCGGAAAGAGATTCGCCGGGATATACAGAATCGCCGCGCTGATGAGCAGCGCCCACGTGCGCGCGATGCTGTCCGGATGACGCCGGTGCACCACGGCATCGCAGCGCGTGCAGCGCTGCTTCTCGACGGTGCGCGCGAGCGGCTGCACGAGCCCGCAAGCGTGACAGCCCACGACGTGCGCGCGCGACGCCGTGGTGTAGTGCGTCTCGCTCGCTGGCTCGCCGGTGTTCGAATCGACTGGATCGTTCAAGATTTCTGCCTCGCGTCGGCGGGAATTTGCTTCTGGCTGCCCGCTCGCCCTGGCTCGCCGCGCGGACGGAGCGTTTCGGCGAGATCCCACAGCGCGCGCGGATCGAAACTCACGACCACCGCGAACATGAGCGTCAGCGCGCCGAACGCGAACAGCGCCGCTTCGGGAATCACGCGCGCGATGCTCACCATCTTCACCAGCGTGACGAGCACGCCGAGCATGAACACTTCGATCATGCCCCACGGCCGCACGAACTGAATGCCGCGCAAGAGCGCGTTGAAGCCCGGCGGAACGTAGCCCGAGCGCATCGGAAGCAGTACGTAAAGCAGCGCGAGCAGCTCGCACAAGGGAAACAGAATGGTCGAGCAGAACACGAGCACGGCCATGATCTCCATCTGCTCGTTCCACAATGCGACGATCGCGCCGATGAGCGTGGTCTGCGACGTGAGACCGTTGGCGTCCAGCTCGACGATGGGAAAGCCCTGCGCGATCACGAAGGTGACGAGCGCGGCGAGCGTCATCGCGCAGATTTTGTCGAGGTTCGACGAGATGCTGCGATAAAGCAGCGATCCGCAGCGGGGGCATTTCGCCGAAGTGCGCCGGGGCAATGCACGTTTGAGGTAGAGCGCGTCGCATTCGTGACACGCGATCAGTTCTTCCGGATCGTTCGCGTTCATGGTCGAGGCCCGAGACGGGTCGAGCGGTTTTGTCGGGTGCCGCGAGGACCGGCTCCGACGGAGCATAGCAAGCAGCGGGCCAGCGCGAATGGTAGCAGCATGGTATCAAATGGCGACTTGCCGACGTCATTGGGCGGGGCGCTTCGTCATGGACGGAATGAAATCGCCGCGCCGCCCGTTAATACATTGATGCCGGAATCCGTCGCGCATCGTGCCGCTTCTTCTGCGCGCCTTCATCGACCGTTGCACGCATGGAATAGTTCGTTGCATGCGCGGCACGCGAGGCGCGGGAATGCGGCTCGATCGCCCGCAAAGCCAAGCGGGGACAGGGTTTGCAGACTTCTGGCAGGCTTATTTCGCGCGCTGGCAAATCGTTGGCGTTGAGGTAGCATGGCGGCCTTACATGCTTGTCGTCGGGCGACGGCGAGACGGGAAACATCGAACACCTGGGTGAAAGCAATATGGAAAGCAGCGTACGCATCGCGGCTAGCGCGCCGGCGCAACGTTACAGCGCCACGGCGATCGGGCTGCACTGGCTGATCGCGTTGTTGATCGTAGGCGGCTTCTGGCTCGGCTGGATCATGACCGACATTCCCGGCATCACGCCGACCAAGCTCAAGTACTTCTCGTGGCACAAGTGGATCGGCGTGACGGTGTTCGCGCTCGCGCTCCTGCGCCTCATCTGGCGCGCGACCCATCCCGCGCCCGCGATGCCCGATGGCATGCCGCAATGGCAGCAGCGCGCGGCAAATTACGCGCACTTTCTGCTCTATGTGCTGATGCTCGTCATCCCGGCGTCGGGTTATCTCTACAGCTCGGCGGCGGGCATCCAGGTGGTCTATCTCGGCGTGCTGCCGCTGCCGACCATCATCGGGCCGGACAAGGCGCTGAAGGCGACGCTGCGCATCGTGCACGTCGCGTTGAATTACACGCTGCTGTTCTTCGTCGTGATGCACGTGCTCGCCGCACTGAAGCACCATTTCGTCGATCGCGACGGCTTGCTCGGGCGCATGCTGCCTTTTCTCAGATGACTCGGGGAAGCGCTTCGCATTGTTTCCTCGCCGTTGGCAGGACGTTTCCCGACGGCTGATTGTTCTCGCGTTCTTTTGATTTCCAATATCGGTTTGTTCGGTCAAACCGTTTGAAATAGGGCACACATGAAAGTGAAACTCAATCGCTGGATGCTGGTTACGGCCGCTTCGCTCGCGCTCGTCGCCAGCGCGCACGCGCAGGTGGACATGAGCAAGAGCACGGTGATCGCCACCTCGAAGCAGATGAACGTGCCCACCGACGGCAAGTTCAACAAGTTCACCGCGCAGATCGCGTTCGATCCGGCGAAGCCGGCAGCGGGCTCGGCGAACATCACGATCGACACCGGCAGCTACGACCTCGGCGACGACGAGTACAACAAGCAGGTGCGCGGCGCGGAATGGTTCGACGCGGCCAAGTTCCCGAGCGCGACCTTCGTCTCCAGCGCGATCGCGCCCGCGGGCGCCAACAAGTACAACGTGACGGGCAAGATCACCATCAAGGGCAAGTCGCAGACGGTCACGGTGCCCGTGACGGTCACGCAGCAGGGCGCGACGGAAACCTTCGATGGCGCGTTGCCCATCAAGCGCACCCAGTTCGATGTCGGAACGGGTGAATGGAAAGACACGTCGATCGTCGCCGACGACGTCGTCATCAAGTTTCACATCGTCGCCGCGAAGAAGTGAGCGGCGCTTTCGTCACACACACGCATTCAGCGTAACTGGTTAGTCAGGAGAAGAACTTGAAAAAGCTTTCGATCATCGCCGCGGGCGCGCTCGCACTGGGTCTGTCGTCCGTCGCTTCGGTGAGCGCGTTCGCCGCCGACACGTATCAGCTCGACCCGAATCACACGTACCCGAGCTTCGAGGCCGACCACTTCGGCGGCGTGTCGACGTGGCGCGGCAAGTTCAACAAGAGCAGCGGCACCGTGGTGCTCGATCGCGCGGCCAAGACCGGCACGGTCGACGTGACCATCGACGTGGCCTCGATCAATACCGGCAACGTGAAGCTGGACGAGCATCTGCAAAAGGCCGAGTTCTTCGATGCCGCGAAGTATCCGACGGCGGTGTACAAGGGCACGTCGATCAAGTTCGACGGCGACAAGCCCTCGGAAGTGATCGGCACGCTGACGATGCATGGCGTGACGAAGCCGATCAACCTGAAGGTCGAGAACTTCAAGTGCTTCATGAACCCGATGATGAAGAAGGAAGTGTGCGGCGTCGAAGCGACGACGACCTTCGATCGCGGCGACTTCGGGATGGATTACGGCAAGGCTTATGGTTTCAGCCTGAAGACGGTCCTGCATATTCAGGCCGAGGGCATCAAGCAGTAAGTTCGGCACGCTGAAACAAAACGGCCGGTCTTTGCAGACCGGCCGTTTTTTTACGCCTGTATGAAACGCATGAAGCTCAAACCTGCGCGCCCGCGTTCGGGTCGTTCGGATCGAACTTGTCCTTCTTGTCCTTCACGAGATCCTCGCGCTTCACGCCGAACCACATCGCGAGCGCGGCCGCGACGAACACCGACGAATAGATACCGAACAGAATACCGACGGTCAGCGCCAGCGCGAAGTAATGCAGCGTCGGGCCGCCGAAGAAGAACATCGACAGCACCATCATTTCCGTACAGCCGTGGGTGATGATGGTTCGCGACATCGTGCTCGTGATCGCGTGGTCGATCACTTCCTTCACGGTCATCTTGCGCTGCTTGCGGAAGGTCTCGCGAATCCGGTCGAAGATAACCACCGACTCGTTCACCGAATAACCGAGCACCGCGAGAATAGCCGCCAGCACGGACAGCGAGAACTCCCACTGAAAGTAAGCGAAGAAGCCGAGAATGATCACCACGTCGTGCAGGTTCGCGATGATGCCCGCCACCGCGTACTTCCATTCGAAGCGGAACGACAGGTAAATCACGATGCCGATCACCACGCACGCGAGCGCGAGCAGGCCATTCGTCACGAGCTCCTTGCCGACCTGCGGGCCGACGAACTCGACGCGCTGCAGCTTCACCTGAGCGTTGTCGGTCTTGAGCGCGGTCATCACCTGATCGCTCTGCTGCGCGGACGTCAGGCCCTGCTTGAGCGGCAGACGGATCAGCACGTCCTGCGAGGTGCCGAAGTTCTGCACCTGCGCGTCGGGATAGCCGAGCTTCGCCATCGACGCGCGCACCGGTTCGAGCTGCGCCGCCTGCGGATACTGAACTTCGACGACCGTGCCGCCGGTGAATTCCACCGACAGATGCAGGCCGCGATGCATCAGGAAAAATACGGCCACGAGGAACGTCACGAGCGAAATCACGTTGAAAATCAACGCGCGCTCCATGAACGGCAAGTCGCGGCGAATGCGGAAGAATTCCATTGTCTAGTGCTCCGGACTCAGCGGTTTCAGCGGGACTCGCCCGGTTTCTGTTGATCGATGCCGGGGCCCGAGCGGCGGCGCACCGTCGGCTTGCCGGAGCGCGCGGGCGTTTGTGCCGCCGCGCGCGGCGCCGGCACGGCCGTCTTGGTCTTGCCCTTGGCGGTCTTCACGATCTCGTCGACGGGCGATTCGTCACCGCGTTGCGCCGCGAGATAGGCCGCCGCGGCCGCTTCGGCATTCGAGCCTTCCGGACGCCACACCTGACCGATCGCGAGCGACTTCAGCTTCTTCTTGCCGCCGTACCACAGGTTCACGAGGCCGCGCGAGAAGAACACCGCCGAGAACATCGACGTCAGAATGCCGATACAGTGCACGACCGCGAAGCCGCGCACCGGGCCCGAACCGAACGCGAGCAGCGCGAGACCGGCGATCAGCGTGGTGACGTTCGAATCGAGAATGGTCGCCCAGGCGTGCCTGAAGCCTTCCTGGATCGCGGTCTGCGGCGGCGCGCCGTTACGCAGTTCCTCGCGGATACGTTCGTTGATCAGCACGTTCGCGTCGATCGCCATACCGAGCGCGAGCGCGATAGCCGCGATGCCCGGCAAGGTCAGCGTCGCCTGCAGCAGCGAGAGGATCGCGACCAGCAGCAGCAGGTTGACCGACAGCGACAGCATCGAGAACACGCCGAACAGCAGGTAGTACGCGATCATGAAGACAGCGATCGCGGCGAAACCGTAGGTAACCGAATCGAAGCCCTTCTTGATGTTGTCCGCGCCGAGGCTCGGGCCGACCGTGCGTTCCTCGATGATGTCCATCGGCGCCGCGAGCGAGCCGGCGCGCAGCAGCAGCGCGAGGTCGGTGGCGGCTTGCGGCGTCGGCTGGCCGGTAATCGAGAAGCGGTCGCCGAGTTCGGACTGGATCGTCGCGACCGTCAGCACTTCGCCCTTGCCCTTTTCGAACAGGATCATGGCCATCGGCTTGCCGATGTTGTCGCGCGACACCGCCGACACCGCGCGGCCGCCCGCCGAATCGAGGCGAATGTTGACCGACGGGCGCTGATGTTCGTCGAAGCCCGCCGATGCATCGACGATGCGGTCGCCGGTGAAGATCACCTGCTTGCGCAGCAGCACGGTGCGGTCGCCCTGTTTGAACGCTTCGTCGCCGGGCGGCACCGGCTCGTTCGGGCCGATGTAGGTGTTGACCGGATCGGCGAGGCGCGCTTCGAGCGTCGCCGTGCGGCCGATGATGTCCTTCGCCTTCGCGGTGTCCTGCACGCCCGGCAGTTCGACCACGATGCGGTCCGAGCCCTGCTGCTGGATCACCGGCTCCGCGACGCCGAGTTCGTTCACGCGGTTATGCAGCGTGGTGATGTTCTGCTTGAGCGCGCTGTCTTCGACGATCTTCTGCGCGCCCGGCGAGAACGTGCCGACCACCTGGAAGCCGTCGCCGCCCTGGCGCGTGACCCAGTTCAGCTCGGACACGCCCGTCTGGAGCAGCGTGCGCGCATTGTCCGCGCCCGACTGATCCGAGAAGCTCACGACGACCGATTGCCCTACGCGGTTCACGCCGCCGTCGCGGATATTGCGGTCGCGCAGATAGGTGCGCGCGTCGGCGGCGTCGGAGTCGAGTTTCTTGTTGAGCGCGCCGGCCATGTCGACCTGCAGCAGGAAGTGCACGCCGCCGCGCAGATCGAGACCGAGGTACATCGGCAGCGCGTGCAGGGCCGTCAGCCAGCGCGGCGAGGCGCTCTGCAGGTTCAGCGCGACGATGTACTGCGGATCGGTCGGGTCGGTGTTCAGCGCCTTCGAGAGGAGGTCCTTCGCGTGCAGTTGCGTGTCCGTGTCCTTCAGGCGCACACGGATGTTCGCGTTCAGTTGCGAATTGTCGAAGGTGACTTCGTCGGGCTTGATGCTGCTCGCGGCGAGCGCGGCCTCGACGTTCGCAAGCGTCGTGGAGTCGAGCTTGACCGTCGCTTTGCCGCTCGACACCTGCACTGCGGGCGCTTCGCCGAAGAAGTTGGGGAGCGTGTACACGAGGCCGATGACGAGCGCCACCAGCATCACGACATACTTCCAGAGGGGATAACGATTCATGAGATGGCCGACCGGAAAGTTGGCTTCGGGGAAGAGGGCGTCCGGCGTTATGCGCGACGAGCCGGTGGATAAACCTGGGATGGCTCGATCAGCGAGGCCGCGCCGGACGCGGTGGAACGAGTGGCCTTACAGCGACTTGATGGTGCCCTTCGGGAGAATGGTCGTCACGGCGGCCTTCTGGATGGTGATTTCCGTGCCTTCGGCGATTTCCACGCCCACGTACGCATCCGTCACCTTCGTGATCTTGCCGACGATACCGCCGTTCGTCACCACTTCGTCACCCTTGGCCATCGCGGAGAGCATGTTGCGATGCTCCTTCTGACGCTTCATCTGCGGACGAATCATGATGAAGTACAGCACCGCGAACATCAGGATCAGCGGCAGGAAGCTCATCAGGCTCGATTCCGCGCCACCCGCGGTTGTGCCTTGTGCAAAGGCATTGGAAATGAACGACACGTTGGTCTCTCCGTTAAAACGTCAGAAATACGTTCGAAAAACTCGAATGGAAATTAGCCCGCTATTCTACCACTCGCCCATGCCGCGACACTCCGGGAATGCGCTTTGTCATCAAGCCGTTACAGCGCAGTCCGCACGACTTCGACGGCATTTTCCCAAGCGATAGAAAGGCGATTGTAATGCTGGATCGACTGTTTCGACGTCGAATTCAATCGACGCCGCGCGCCCGATTCTCCGCAAAGGTCTTACGGAACGCCTCGAACGTATGCGTTTCGATGGACTCACGCACTTCGCCGATCAGTTGCAGGTAGTAATGCAGGTTGTGAATCGTGTTCAGCTGCGCGCCGAGAATCTCGCCGACGCGATGCAGGTGGTGCAGATAGCCGCGCGTGAAGTTCTGGCAGGTATAGCAGCCGCAGGATTCGTCGAGCGGCTTCATCGAGTTCTTGTGCGTCGCGTTCTTGATCTTGAGATCGCCGAAGCGCGTGAAGAGCCAGCCGTTGCGCGCGTTGCGCGTGGGCATCACGCAGTCGAACATGTCGACGCCCGCCGCGACGCCCGCGACGAGATCTTCCGGCGTGCCCACGCCCATCAGGTAATGCGGCTTGTCGGCCGGCAGCTTCGGGCCGATGTGATTGAGCACGCGCATCATGTCTTCCTTCGGCTCGCCGACCGACAGCCCGCCGATGGCCAGCCCATGAAAGCCGATCTCGGACAGGCCTGCGAGCGATTCGTCGCGCAGGTCCTCGAACATGCCGCCCTGCACGATGCCGAACAGCGCGTTCGGATTGCCGAGGCCGTTGAATTCGTCGATCGAGCGCTTCGCCCAGCGCATCGACATGCGCATGGAATCGGCGGCGTCCTTGTGCGACGTCGGGATGCCGTTGGTCGAGTAGGGCGTGCATTCGTCGAACTGCATGACGATGTCGGAATTCAGCACTTTCTGAATCTGCATCGACACTTCGGGCGAGAGAAACAGCCGGTCGCCGTTGATCGGCGACGCGAACGTGACGCCTTCTTCGGTGATCTTGCGCAGTTCGCCAAGCGAAAACACCTGAAAGCCGCCGGAGTCGGTCAGAATGGGCCGGTTCCAGCCCATGAATTTGTGCAGGCCGCCGTGCGCGCCGATCACTTCCAGCCCCGGACGCAGCCAGAGGTGAAACGTATTGCCGAGGATGATCTGCGCGCGAATCTCTTCGAGCTCGCGCGGCTGGATCGCCTTGACGGTGCCATACGTGCCGACCGGCATGAAGATCGGCGTTTCCACGACGCCGTGGTTGAGCGTGAGACGGCCGCGGCGCGCCTGGCCGTCGGTCGTCAGCAGTTCGAACTTGAGCCCGTTGTCGGGCGGAGTGTGGGTTGCGGTCATGTGGGTTCCTGCCACTGGAAAACAGTCCAGCGCATCGGTTGAAGAAAGCTAGTCGCGGCGCGTCAGAAGCATCGCGTCGCCGTAGCTGAAAAAGCGGTAACGCTGCTCGATCGCGTGACGATACGCCTCGCGGATCGTGTCCATCCCGGCGAATGCCGACACGAGCATCAGCAGCGTCGACTTCGGCAGATGGAAGTTCGTCACCAGCCGGTCGACGACGCGAAACGCGTAACCCGGCGTGATGAAGATATCGGTTTCGGCCTGCGTCGCGGCAAGCGCGCGGCCGGCGTCGGCGGCATCGCGCGCGGCGGCTTCGAGCGCGCGCATCGATGTCGTGCCGACCGCGATCACCTTGTTGCCGCGCGCCTTCACCGCCGCGATGCGATCGACCAGCGATTGCGGCAGCTCATACCATTCGCTGTGCATCTTGTGCTCGGCGATGTTCTCGACGCGCACCGGCTGGAACGTGCCCGCGCCGACGTGCAGCGTCAGGGTCGCGCGCTCGACGCCGCGCGCATCGAGTTCGGCGAACAGCGCGTCGTCGAAATGCAGGCCGGCGGTCGGCGCGGCCACCGCGCCGGGATTGGCCGCATAGACGGTCTGATAGCGCGTTTCGTCGTAGGCGTCGGCGTCGTGCTCGATGTACGGCGGCAGCGGCAAGCGCCCGTATTGCTCGATGAGCGTCAGGCATTCGGCCGGAAAGTGCAGCGTGTAGAACGGCTCGACGCGCGCGCCGACAGTCACGTCGAACGCATCCGCGAGCCGGATCGTGCTGCCTTCGGCCGGGCTTTTGCTCGCGCGGATCTGCGCGAGCGCCGTGGTCGCCCCGGTCAGGCGCTCGACCAGCACCTCGACGCGCCCGCCGCTGGCCTTCTGGCCAAGGAACCGCGCCTTGAGGACTTTGGTATCGTTGAACACCAGCAGGTCGCCCGGTGCGATCAGCCCGGGCAGTTCGGCGAAGCGCCGGTCGACGAAGGTGGCCGGCGTGGCGCGGTTGTCCACTTCGAGCAGACGGCTCGCGCTGCGCTCGGTGAGCGCGCTCTGCGCGATCAGCTCGGGCGGCAGATTAAAATCGAAATCGGAAAGCGTGAACATGACGTGACTGAGTGACGCAACTTAGGCAGGAACGACACGAGAAACGCGCCGAACAAACCTCACATTGTACTTGCGAAGAGAGTCGATGCCCTTGTCCGACCGCCGCCCGGCTTCCATGACCGATGCACTCCCGACCGCGGACGAAGCCGACGCCCCTGTCGCGCGCAAGCGGGCGAAGCCGGCCGAAAGCGCGGAGAAGAAAGCCAAACCGGTCGTCAAGACGGCCGACAAGCTCGCGAAGCTCGGCTTGAAGTCCGACATCGATCTCGTCCTGCACCTGCCGATGCGCTACGAGGACGAAACCTCGCTCACGCCCATCGGCGAGCTGATTCCGGGCGATATCGCGCAGACCGAAGGCGTCGTGTTCGACAACGAAATCGCCTATCGTCCGCGCCGCCAGTTGCTCGTGAAAATCCACGACGACGCTGGCGACGAACTCACGCTGCGCTTTCTCAACTTCTACGGCTCGCAGGTCAAGCAGATGGCCATCGGCGTGCGGCTGCGTGTGCGCGGCGATGTGCGCGGTGGCTTCTTCGGCCTGGAGATGGTGCATCCGGCGGTGCGTCCCGTCGATGACGGCGCGCCGCTGCCGCAGGCGCTCACGCCGGTTTATCCGTCGACGGCGGGCATTTCGCAGGCGTACTTGCGCAAGGCTATCGATTCGGCCATTTCGCGCGTGTCGCTGCCGGAACTGCTGCCGGAGCCGATCGCGCGCGCGCATCTCGCGCCGCTGAACGTGCCCGGACTGCTCGATGCCGTGAAGACGCTGCATCATCCGCACGCGGATTCGGATGAAACCGCGCTCATCGACGGCACGCATCCGGCGTGGACGCGCATCAAGTTCGAGGAATTGCTCGCGCAGCAACTGTCGCTCAAACGCGCGCACGAGGAACGGCGCACGCGCGCCGCGCCCGCGATGCCGCGCCGTTCGCCCGACGACGAAACATCGCTCGTCGTGCGGTTGTTGCGCGCGCTGCCGTTCGCGTTGACCGGCGCGCAGCAACGCGTGGTCGCGGAGATCGCGGGCGAACTCACGCTCGCGCACCCGATGCAGCGTCTTTTGCAAGGCGATGTCGGCAGCGGCAAGACGATCGTCGCGGCGCTCGCGGCGGCGCAGGCTATCGACGCGGGCTATCAGGCCGCGCTCATGGCGCCGACCGAAATCCTCGCGGAGCAGCACGCGCGCAAGCTGCGCGGCTGGCTGGAGCCGCTGGGCGTCACCGTCGCGTGGCTCGCGGGCAGCCTGAAAGCGAAGGAAAAGCGCGCCGCGACCGAGGCGGCGGCGCTCGGCACGGCGAAGCTCGTCATCGGCACGCACGCGATCATTCAGGATGCGGTGGAGTTCGCGCGCCTCGGGCTCGTGATCGTCGATGAGCAGCATCGGTTCGGCGTCGCGCAGCGGCTCGCCTTGCGCGCAAAGGCGCTGAATGCGGCGGACGGCGCGCGCGATTTCCAGCCGCATCAACTGATGATGTCCGCGACGCCGATCCCGCGCACGCTCGCGATGACCTATTACGCCGATCTCGATGTCTCCACCATCGACGAACTGCCGCCCGGCCGCACGCCGATTCTCACCAAAGTCGTGTCGGACGGCAGGCGCGACGAGATCATCGGCCGCGTGCGCGAGGCGGCGCTGACCGGACGGCAGGTGTACTGGGTCTGTCCGCTGATCGAGGAAAGCGAGACGCTGCAGCTTCAGACCGCCGTCGAGACATATGAAACGCTCGTCGCCGCGTTGCCGGAACTGCGCGTCGGACTGGTTCACGGACGGCTTGCGCCCGCCGAAAAGGCCGGCGTGATGGACGCGTTCTCGCGCAACGAAGTGCAATTGCTCGTCGCGACGACGGTGATCGAAGTCGGCGTGGACGTGCCGAACGCGTCGCTGATGGTGATCGAGCACGCGGAGCGTTTCGGGCTCGCGCAGTTGCATCAGTTGCGCGGGCGCGTGGGGCGGGGCAGCGCGGCGTCCGTGTGCGTGCTGATGTATGCGAACCCGCTCTCGCAGACGGCGCGCGCGCGTCTGCAGACGATGCGCGAAACCACCGACGGCTTCGAGATCGCGCGTCGCGACCTGGAGATTCGCGGTCCCGGCGAGTTTCTCGGCGCGCGCCAATCGGGCGAAGCGATGCTGCGTTTCGCGAGCCTCGAAAACGACGGCTGGCTGATCGAACCCGCACGCGAAGCCGCCGATCAGATGCTCAAGCACTTCCCCGAAGCGGTGACGAACCATCTCGCGCGCTGGCTCGGCGCGCGGGAGCACTATTTGAAGGCCTGACTGAACTCGCGCGGGCTGCGTCGGTCCCTATTTAACCGGCGCGGACGGGCGAATCGGCAAAAGTTGTCGAACCGCTACCGGCAGGTGTATAACTCAAACCTATCGAATCAATGTATTTCATTGGCCGCCAATGACCCTTACTGAACTGAAGTACATCGTCGCGGTCGCGCGGGAGCGGCATTTCGGCCGCGCGGCCGAGGCGTGCTTCGTCAGCCAGCCGACGCTGTCGGTGGCAATCAAGAAGCTCGAAGACGAACTCAACGTGCAGATCTTCGAGCGCGGCACGAGCGAAGTCAGCGTGACGCCGATCGGCGAGCAGATCGTGACGCAGGCGCAGCGCGTGCTCGAGCAGACGCTCGCCATCAAGGAGATTGCCAAGCAGGGCAAGGACCCGCTGGTCGGTCCGCTGCGTCTCGGCGTGATCTACACGATCGGGCCGTATCTGCTGCCAACGCTGGTCAAGCAGATGATCAAGGCGGTCCCGCAGATGCCGCTGATGCTCCAGGAGAACTACACGCTCAAGCTGATCGAGCTCCTGAAGCAGGGCGAAATCGATGTCGCGATCATGGCGCTGCCGTTCCCCGAAACCGGGCTGATGGTGCGCGCGCTCTATGACGAGCCGTTCGTCGTCGCGATGCCTTCGGGTCATGCGTGGGAAAATCGCGTGAAGATCGACCCCGACGATCTCAAGCAGGAAACCATGCTGCTGCTCGGCAGCGGCCATTGCTTCCGCGATCACGTGCTCGGCGTGTGCCCCGAACTCATGCGCTTCTCGCAGAACGCGGACGGCATCCAGAAGACCTTCGAAGGCTCGTCGTTGGAGACGATCCGGCATATGGTCGCGAGCGGCGTCGGCATCACGGTGCTGCCGCGTATGTCGGTGAGCGAAGTGAGGCCGCATGCGGGCGGCATCGACTCCGGTCTGCTCAGCTACGTGCCGTTCGACGAGCCGGTGCCGGATCGGCGCGTCGTGCTGGCGTGGCGCAAGAGCTTCACGCGCATGCCGGCCATCGACGCCATTTCCGATGCCATCGCTGCGTGTGATTTGCCCGGCGTGAGGAAGCTCGATATGCCCGTCGCAGTGAACTGATCACGCTGTTTTGCTTGCGAACGCCGCGCTCTGGCAACGGAGCGCGGCGTTTTTGTTGTGCGGTGTCGCGCGCGGGCGAAACGAGCGCAAACCTTGACCTATCGCATATATAAATTTAATCGAATTATCAATATCGATAGTCTCAGATAGGATCCTCTTCACGGTCGACGCTCAGCCGACCACGACAGAGAGAGGATTCCATGACCTTCTTCCACCGCTGGATCAGCCTTCGCGACATGGCGGTTTCCCTCCTCGCCGATTTCGCCCGCGTCGCCTGAGCGCGCGCCCCACATCATCCAACGCAAACGCACAAACAGGAGTATCACGATGACGACCCAACGACTCACGACCGCCGCAGGCGCACCCGTCGGCGACAACCAGAATGCGCAGACTGCCGGCGCGCGTGGCCCGGTCACGCTGCAGGATTTCTGGCTGGTCGAAAAGCTCGCGCACTTCGACCGCGAAGTGATTCCCGAGCGCCGCGTGCACGCGAAGGGCTCCGGCGCCTTCGGCACGTTCCGCGTGACGCACGATATCTCGCGCTACACGAAGGCGAAGCTGTTCGCGGAAACGGGCAAGGAAACGCCGATTTTCATGCGCTTTTCGACGGTCGCGGGCGAGCGCGGCGCCGCCGATGCCGAACGCGACGTGCGCGGCTTCTCGATCAAGTTCTACACGGACGAAGGCAACTGGGATGTCGTCGGCAATAACACGCCGATCTTTTTCATCCGCGATCCGCTGAAGTTTCCCGATTTCATTCACACGCAAAAACGCGATCCGTACACGAACATGCGCAGCAACGTGGCGGCATGGGATTTCTGGTCGCGTCATCCGGAATCGCTGCATCAGGTGACGATTCTGATGAGCGATCGCGGCATTCCGAAGAACTATCGGCAGATGCACGGCTTCGGCTCGCACACGTTCTCGTTCATCAATGCGGACAACGAACGCTTCTACGTGAAGTTCCACTTCAAGTCACAGCAGCCGCTCGAGAATTACACGGATGCCGAAGCGGCCGCCGTGGTCGCGAACGATCGCGAAAGCGCGCAGCGCGATCTCGTCGGCAACATCGACAGCGGCAACTTCCCGCGCTGGAATTTCCGCATCCAGGTGATGACGGAAGAACAGGCAGCGCAGTCGAAGACGAATCCGTTCGACATCACGAAAGTGTGGCCGCACAAGGACTATCCGCTGATCGACGTCGGCGTGATCGAGTTGAATCGCAACGCGCAGAACTATTTCGCGGACGTGGAGCAGGCCGCGTTCACGCCCGCGAACGTGGTGCCGGGCATCGGCTTCTCGCCGGATCGGCTGTTGCAGGGCCGCCTGTTCTCGTATGGCGACACGCAGCGTTATCGGCTGGGCATCAACCATCACCAGATTCCGGTGAATGCGCCGCGCGCGCCGGTCGCCAATTCGTTTCATCGCGATGGCGCGATGCGCACCGACGGCAATCTCGGCGGCCGCGTGAACTACGAGCCGAACCGCTATGGCGAATTCGCGCAGGACGCGAGCGTGAACGAGCCGCCGCTCGCGGGCGGGGCGGTGTATCGCTACGACCATCGCGAGGACGACGATTACTACAGCCAGCCGGCGGCACTTTTCCGACTCTTCGATGCCGCACAGCGCGAGCGCTTCTTCGGCAACATCGCGCGGCACATCCACGGCGTGCCGAACGAGATCGTCGCGCGGCAGATCGGGCACTTCCGCCGCATCGATCCGGCTTACGCGCAGGGCGTGACCGACGCGCTCGCGAAGCTCGGCCAGATCGTCGACGAGAAAGACACGGCCGCCGTCTGACGGCAGCACTGGAAACACGGGAGAAAACATCATGTCTCAAGCGCTGGATCACATCGCTCAGGCCGTCGAGCATATCGAGGCGAGGAGCCGTCAGGCTTCGCGCGGGGTGCGCGTCGCGATCGCATTCGGCATCGTCGTGGCGGGGTATGGGCTGGTTGTCGCGAGCGGGGTCGTCGGCGCTTGAGCGCGCGGCATCAGGGCGCGGGGCAAAGCGTCTCAAAGCCCCGTCGCGCAATGAATCGTTCCCTGTTTCTACGGTAGACTGTCGGACGCTCGAAACGCCGCGCGGCAAGACGAAGCGCGCGGCGCTCGCACCGTTCGAATCACTCTCTCACGGAGTCATCATGGCGAAGAAAGGCACTGCACCCGCCGTCAATATCGGCATCAGCGACAAGGACCGCAAGAAGATCGCCGAAGGGCTGTCCCGGCTGCTGGCCGATACCTACACGCTGTATCTGAAGACGCACAATTTTCACTGGAACGTCACGGGTCCGATGTTCAACACGTTGCATCTGATGTTCGAGACGCAGTACAACGAACTCGCGCTCGCCGTCGATTCGATCGCGGAACGCATCCGTGCGCTGGGCGTGCATGCGCCGGGCAGCTACAAGGAGTTCGCGAAGCTCTCGTCGATTCCGGAAGCGGACGGCGTGCCGGCTGCCGAAGAGATGATCCGCCAACTCGTGGAAGGTCAGGAAGCCGTGGTGCGCACGGCGCGCGAGATTTTCCCGTCGACCGAAGCCGCCAACGACGAGCCGACCGCCGACCTGCTCACGCAGCGCATGCAGACGCACGAGAAGACCGCGTGGATGCTGCGCGCGATGCTGGCCTGAGACGTTTCTGGTTTCGAAGCGAACAAACCCCGCACTCAAGCGGGGTTTGTGCTTTTCAAGCTGTTCTAAAATAGCCGCATCGCGTTTCTCCGCAACGACCTCCGCCATGCTCGCCCGTCTTCCGCTCTACATGCGCCTCGTGCGCCTCGACAAGCCCATCGGCAGCCTGCTGCTGCTGTGGCCGACGCTCAATGCGCTGTGGATCGCGTCCGAAGGCCGTCCGTCGCCGATGCTGCTCGTCATCTTCACCATCGGCACGATCCTGATGCGCTCGGCGGGCTGCGCGATCAACGACTACGCCGACCGCGATTTCGACCGCCACGTGAAGCGCACCGCCGAACGGCCGATCACGTCGGGCAAGATCAAGGCGTGGGAAGCAGTGGCGCTGGCGGCGGCGCTCGCGCTCGTCGCGTTTCTGCTGATCCTGCCGCTCAATACGCTCACGAAGGAGCTGTCGGTGTTCGCGCTGTTCGTCGCGGGCACGTATCCGTTCACCAAGCGTTTCTTCGCGATTCCGCAGGCGTATCTCGGCATCGCGTTCGGCTTCGGCATTCCGATGGCCTTCGCCGCCGTGCAGAACCACGTGCCGATGATCGCGTGGATCATGCTGGCGGCGAACGTGTTCTGGTCGGTCGCCTACGACACCGAATACGCGATGGTCGACCGCGACGATGACATCAAGATCGGCATTCGCACGTCCGCGCTCACGTTCGGCCGGTTCGACGTGCTCGCCGTCATGCTGTGCTATGCGGTGACGCTCGCGATATACGTGGGCATCGGCATCGCGCTGGGTTATGGCTGGCTCTACTGGCTGGGCTGGTTCGCGGCGGCGGGCTGCGCGGTGTATCACTATGGGCTGATCCGCAACCGCGAGCGGATGGCGTGCTTCGCCGCCTTCAAGCACAACAACTGGCTCGGAGGGATGCTGTTCGCCGGGATTGCGCTGCATTACGCGTTCTCGCACTAGCCCAATTCTTGTGAATCGCGTGCTGCAACGTGTGCAATGCACGTTGCGTAATCGTGAAGACTGCTTTATGTCAGTCTTTGAAACAGTCTGAGAACGACAAATTTGTTCGCATTACGGCCTCGCGGCGATATCTTTGATAAGTTTGTAGTTTAAGCGATCAGCTAATTATGGAATTGGCCGAAGTAAGCCATTTCATACCGCCCGGCTATTCGCCGTCAAACGCGCCGGCCCTTCTTTCAACACGCCTATCGAACGCTGCGAGGTTTTGTTGCGCGGCGGCGTTCGTTCGCTTGTTTCACTCAGAGTCGAAAAGTCATGGGTTTTCTTGCACGCTTCGATCTGGCCGGGCTCGTCACCCGCCATCAGGTCGCTTATCTCGTCGAAACCGGTTATGGACGCGGCGATTCGTGCCGCGCCGCGTTGGCCGCCGGTTTTCGTAAGGCTCTGTCGTGCGAAATCTTCGAGCCGCTTTTCGCAGAGGTGAAGCAGAGCGAACAACTCCATGTTGCGAACACGGACAGCCTGGCGTTCCTGCGTTCGAAGGCGGTAGATGGCGTGCTGGCCGAGCAACGCTGCCTCGTTTTCCTGGATGCGCATTACCCGGGCGCGGACTATGGCGGCAAGAGCTACAAAAGTCAGGAGCATAGTGCGACTGAACGCCTGCCGCTGATTGCCGAACTCGAAGCGCTGCGCGGCCGGGCGAATAACGCACTCATCGTTCTGGACGACGTGCGGATCTACCGGCGCGAGTTTCAGACGAGCACGGGGACGCTGCCGGATTGGGCCGAGAACGCCTTCGATCAGGAGGCGATGTTCCTCAAGCTGCTCGCATCCTTCGACTCCACGCACGCGCTGCACTGGCACGGTGAAGACACCGGCTACGCGGTGCTATGGCCGCGCGCCTGGGGCGACTACGGCCTGAAGAAATGGGTGCTGCCCGGCGACCAGACCCAGCCGCTTGCGCTCACGCCGGGCGTGCCGGGCACGACCTGCATATCGATCAATCGCCGCCTGCTCGACGCGCGCTTCGGCAATCGCTGGCTGGTGGGCAACGGGCTCGACATCGGCGGCGGCAATGACAGCATTGCGCTGTATCGCGCGTTGTTCCCGCGCATCCAGGGCGTGACGGTTTATGAGTGGGCGCAGGGCGACGCGCAATACCTCGAGAACGTTCAGGACGGCAGCTTCGATTTCGTCTACTCGGCGCACTGCCTCGAACACGTGATGGACCCACGCGTCGCGTTGCGCCACTGGCTGCGCGTGCTCAAGCCTGGCGGGCATCTCGTCATCACCGTGCCGGACGAGGATATGTACGAGCAGGGCGTGTGGCCATCGACGTTCAACGACGACCACAAACACACGTTCACGCTCTTCAAGCGCCAGAGCTGGTCGCCCGTGTCGATCAACGTGCTGGATCTGCTACGCGAATTCGATCGTGAAGTGAGCGTGAAGAAAGTCGAGTGTCTCGACCACAGCTTCCTGCACGGTATGGAGCGCTACGATCAGACGCGCACCGCGTTTGCGGAGTGCGGCATCGAGTTCGTGGTGCAGAAGCTGTGACGCACAAGCGGCACCGCGCGCTTCGACTTTCGGACGTCAACTAGTTCTGATCGGCGCGGCGACTATCTACACGAATAACCGGCAACAATGAACGACGACTTCACCCATTGCGCGGCGCAAGGACTGCGTCTGCAATGCGAGCATCATGGTCGGCAAAACTGGCTGGAATCCATTGCGCTCGGGCGCGCGGCGCTGGAAAGCGGGTCGCTGACCGCCGAAGAAGCACGCGAATCCAGCGCGATGTTATGCGAAGCAAGCCTCAACGCAGGCGACAGCGCGCTCATGGTGCAATGCTTCGCCGCGCATGTCCGGCAGGTTGCCGACGAGGAACAGATCAGCCGGCTGGTGCAGCGCTTGTGTCATTACTGTACCGTCGACCAGGTGTTCCCGGTCTTCGCAACGTTGCCGCTTTCGGCCTTCGAATGGCTGCAACTGACCATCCGTCTCCACAACGAGCGCCGCTTCGCGCACGCGGAAGCACTGGGCGTGCTGCATCTGGATCGCTTTCCTGATCTGCACGGCGCGGACATCGCGCGAATATTGGGTTGGGTCAACATGTGGCTGTGCCGATACCCAGAGTCGATGGCGTTCTTCGAACGTTCTCTCGCGTTGTCGATGAGCGTGGAGACATTGCTCGGCACTGCCTATCTGCTCTGCCAGATGGGCCGCTACGACGACGCCCTCGTTCGGTTCGCCGAATCGAGCCGTCTCAAACCCATCGACGTCGAACATTGTCGTGTGGTGGCCAATGCGCTGTTCGGCGCGGGCCGCGTGAAGGAGTCGATGCAAACCTACGAGCTGCGTCTGACCGACCCGACCTTCATCGAACATGCGCCGAAGCATCTTCCGCAATGGACGGGCGAGCCGCTCGACGGGCGGCTGCTCGTGCTGTTCGATATCGGCTGGTCGTTCGGTGACTTCCTGATGTACAGCCGCTATATCGGGCTGCTTCGCTCGCGCGCGAAGACCTTGCGCGTACGGACGCCGCCCGCGATGGAACGCGTGTTGCGTGCATCGTTTCCCGACGTCGAAATCGAAACGAACGACGCGGCGGCCGAACGCGACTGCGACGCCTGGCTGTGGGTGATGAGCTCGCCCGTTCTGCTCGGCACGTACTCGACGGCGGGCGAGGCCGTGCCGTGGCTGAAGACCAGCGAAGCGCACGCGCAGCACTGGGCGAATCAGGTGCGCCATCATGTGCAGCACGAAAAGCCACAACGCAGGCGGCGCATCGGCATCTGCTGGCGCGGCAATCCGAATACGCTTCACGACTTGCTTCGTAGCGCCAGGCTCGACGACTTCACGCCGCTGTTCGAAGGCCTGCACGACGTCGATTGGTTCAACCTGCAACTCGGCGTGTCCGAACGTCCGCCGGAGGACATGCTTGCGTCGCGCGGCTCGCGCTGGATGGACCCGATGCCTGCCGTCAATGATTTCGCGGACACGGCGGCCATCGTGGCGCAGCTCGATCTCGTCGTGACCATCGATTCCGCTGTCGCGCATCTATGCCTGTCGAGCGGCGCGCGCGTGATCGTACTCGTGCCGGTTCATGGCGAATGGCGCTGGCAGACCGGTGATACGACGCCGTGGTATCCGCATGCCACGCTCGCGCGCACGCCGGTGCAAGGCACGTTTCGCCAGACAATGCAGCGCTTGCTGGAGGAGCAGGCCTTCGAAGACCTGATTGCAGGCGAATGATGTCTGCCGCGTCGCTTCGACGGGTCGCTTCGGGCAGCTTTCACGCCCCGCCCAGCTCATCCCCCATCTCTTGCGCCCGCGCCTGCGCCGCCAGCGCACCGCGCACGATCGCTTCCTTCACGCCCTGAGCATCGAACGAGGCGAGCGCTGCCGCCGTCGTGCCGCCTTTCGACGTCACGCGCTCGCGCAGCACGCTCGCAGGTTCCCCCGATTGCGCCGCCAGTTGCGCCGCGCCGGTGAACGTGGCGACCGCGAGCGCGCGGCCCTGCTCCTCGTCCATGCCGAGCCGGCGCGCGGCTTCCTGCATCGCTTCGATGAAATAGAACACGTAGGCCGGACCGCTGCCGGAAATCGCGGTGACGGCGTCGAGCTTCGCTTCGTCGTCGAACCAGACAGCCGTGCCGACCGCTTCCAGAACTTGCGATGCAAGCGCCTTCGCCGCATCGCTCACGCCGGGCAGCGCCGCGAGGCCCGTCACGCCCATGCCGATCAGAGCAGGCGTGTTCGGCATCGTGCGCACGATCTGCGTGTAGCCGTTCAGCCAGCGCGCCAGATCGCTCGCGCGAATGCCCGCCGCGATGCTGATGATCGTCTGCTTCGACAGATGCGGCGCGAGCGCTTCCGCCACGCCTTTGAGCACTTGCGGCTTCACGGCGAGCACGATGGCGTCGTAGCCCGCGAGCGTCGCATCGACGGCCGCGCCGGTCGCGATGCCGAATTGCTTCGCGGTGCGCTCGCGCGCCTCGTCGTTGATGTCGACGGCGTAGATGTCCGACGCCGAGGTGCCGCGCTTGACGAGACCGCCGATGAGCGCCGCGGCCATGTTGCCGCCGCCGATGAATGCAATTTTCATGATTGAAGGTGAGGTCAGGTGGTGTAAGTGCGCGCGCCGAAAATCGCGGTGCCGATGCGCACCATCGTCGCGCCTTCGAGCACGGCGGCTTCGAGATCGGCGGACATGCCCATCGAGAGCGTGTCGAGATCGAGGCCGTCGGCGCGCAGCGTGTTCATCAGATCGCGCAGACGCGCGTGCGGTACGCGCTGCGCATCGAGTGTGTCGGCGGGCTCGGGTATCGCCATCAGGCCGCGCAGGCGCAGACCGGGCAGGGCGGCCACCGCATGCGCGAGCGCGATGGCGTCATCAGGTTCGACACCGCTCTTCGAGTCCTCGCCGCTCACGTTCACCTGAATGCACACGTTGAGCGCGGGCGTGCCTTCGGGACGCTGCGCCGAAAGCCGCTCGGCGATCTTTAGCCGGTCGATGGAATGCACCCAGTCGAACTGCTCGGCGACCAGCTTCGTCTTGTTCGATTGCAGCGGCCCGATGAAATGCCATTCGATTTCAGCGCGCAGATCGCCAAGCTCGGCGATTTTCGCGATGCCTTCCTGCACGTAGTTTTCGCCGAACGCGCGCTGGCCGGCGTCGAAGGCGGCGCGCACGTCGTTCGCGGGAAAGGTCTTGGACACGGCGAGCAGCTTGACGCAAGCCGCATCGCGCGACGCGTCGTGCGCCGCCTTCGCGATGCGTTGCCGGACTTCTTCGAGATGTTGAGCGATGGACATGCTGGGCGTTCAGGGCGATCGAGCCACTCATTATACGAAGCCGCGTCAACCGTACAGGAGATGCTCCAGCAGTTGAATCCAGTGCGTGACGGGAGTCGATGTGCCGCTTTGCAGATGCGCGATGCAACCGACATTCGCCGACACGATCAGTTGCGGCTCCAGCTTCTCCAGCCGGTCGAGCTTCTGGTTGCGCAGCGTGTACGAGAGCTTCGGCTGCAGGACCGAGTACGTGCCGGCCGATCCGCAACACAAGTGACTATCCACGGGCAGGCGCACTTCGAGCCCGAGCGCGGTCAGCAGATGCTCGACGCGTCCGCGAATCTGCTGCCCGTGCTGCAAGGTGCACGGCGGATGGAACGCGACCGTATGCACGCCGCGCCGGCGCGCGAGCGAGACGAGTTCTTCTTCGAACATCGGCAGGATTTCGGCGAGATCGCGCGTCAGTTCGACGATCTTCTGCGCCTTCGACGCATACGCCGGATCGTTGCGCAGCAAGTGCGCGTACTCCTTCACCGTCGCGCCGCAGCCCGATGCGTTCATCACGATCGCCTCGACGCCGCTTTCCACATACGGCCACCAGGCGTCGATGTTGTTGCGCACGTCGTCGAGCGCGTCTTCGTTGTAGCCGAGATGCAGACGGATCGCGCCGCAGCAGCCCGCGCCCGGCGCGGTGACGATCTCGATGCCGAGCGCATCGAACACGCGCGCGGTCGCCGTGTTGACGTTGGGCATCATCGCGGGTTGCACGCAACCGGCGAGCATCAGCATCTTGCGTTCGTGTTTGTTCGTGGGCGCGACGAGCGGCCGCTCGGGCACGGGAATCTTCGCGCGCAGCTTGCGCGGCAGGATGCCGCGAAACTGCTGACCGAGCTTCATCGCGGGCGTGAAGAGCGTGCTGTTCGGCAGGAAGCTCGCGAGCAGACGCCGTTGCAGCCGATGACGCATCGGCCGCTCGACCTTCTCTTCGACGACCTTGCGCCCGATCTCGACGAGCCGTCCATACTGCACGCCCGACGGGCAGGTGCTTTCGCAATTGCGGCACGTGAGGCAGCGGTCCAGATGCAGTTGCGTGCTGCGCGAAACCGGCGCGCCTTCGAACATCTGCTTCATCAGATAGATGCGGCCGCGCGGCCCGTCGAGTTCGTCGCCGAGCAACTGGTACGTCGGGCAGGTCGCCGTGCAGAAGCCGCAGTGCACGCACTTGCGCAGGATGGCGTCGGCTTCGTCGCCATCGGCCGTGCCGCGGATGAAATCGGCGAGATTGGTTTGCATCGAGGCGCCTAGAAGTCGGGATACAGACGAGCGCGATTGAAGATGCGCGCCGGATCGAATGCGGCTTTCAATCCACGATGAATCTTCATCAGCGGCGCGGGCAGCGGCGTGAAGACACCCGCATTGCGATCGTACGCGGAGCCGGCGCGGAAAATGGTCGCGTGGCCGCCCGCCTGCTTCGCGCTGATGCGCACGGTTTGCGGATCGGTGTCGGTGATCCACCAGCGTTGCGCGCCGCCCCATTCCATCAGTTGCGCGCCCGGCAGATGCAGCGGCTCCGCGATCGACGGCAACGCGAGCCGCCACAGCGCCGAGCGCGGCTCGATCACCGCGAAGAACGGGTCCGTCTGCTCGCGCATGCCGATCCAGAAACGGTCCGCTTCGACCGCATCGACGACTTCGCCGCCGAGCGTGTTGCGCGCCGTCTTCACGGCGGCTTCCGCGCCCGCGAGACGCAGCGCGAGCGTGCCGTCGCGCCACGCGCTGCCGCAGATCGGCAACGGATGGCCGCCCCATTCGTTGAGCTTGCGCACGCCGTCGGTGGCGTGCATGTCGAATTTCAGCGTGGCTTCGGCGACAGGGCGCGGCAGCACCTTGATCGACAGTTCGATAATCAGCCCGAGCGTGCCGAGCGACCCGGCGAGCAGGCGCGCGACGTCATAACCCGCCACGTTCTTCACTACCTGACCGCCGAAATGCAGCACTTGCCCGTGCCCGTTCATGACGACCGCGCCGAGCACGAAATCGCGTGGCGCGCCGGTCCAGGCGCGGCGCGGGCCCGCGAGCCCGGCGGCGATGCAGCCGCCCAGCGTCGCGTTGCGCCCGAAGTGCGGCGGCTCGAACGGCAGCATCTGATTGTGCTCGCGCAGCGCCGCTTCGATCTCGGCGAGCGGCGTGCCGCTCTTCGCGGTGATGACGAGTTCCGCCGGGTCGTACGCGACGATGCCGCGATACGCGCGCGTGTCGAGGATCTCTCCCTGGAGCGTCTGGCCGTACCAGTCCTTCGTGCCGCCGCCGCGAATGCGCAGCAGCGCGCCGGTTTCGGTGGCCCGGGCGATCCTCTCCGACCAGCCGGCGACGATGTCGTCCTGTTCCATGGTGTCCCGCTTTGTCGTCGATCTCGGAATTCGACTTCTGGTTTCGGCCTTGCTACGGCTGTCCGGTCGATTGTACCGGCCACTTAACGCCGTAGCACTCGGAGAAACGTGGATAGCGGAACGCGCGGCAGGCCGCGCGGGATTTCAGAAGCGCGGCAATTCGGGATGCGGCAGCAGCCCGCCCCGGATATGCATCTTGCCGTACTCTGCGCAGCGCGCGCGCGTCGGGATGCCCTTGTCGGGATTGAGCAGCCCCGGCGGATCGAACGCGCGCTTGACGGCGAAAAACGCGTCGCGCTCTTCCGGCGAAAATTGCACGCACATCGAATTGATTTTCTCGATGCCGACGCCGTGCTCGCCCGTCACCGTGCCGCCCAGCTCGACGCAATATTCCAGAATGTCGCAGCCGAACGCCTCGGCGCGATGCCATTCGTCGAGATCGTTGCCGTTGAAAAGAATCAGCGGGTGCATGTTGCCGTCGCCGGCATGGAACACGTTGATGCAGCGCAGCGCGTACTTCTTCTCCATCTCCTCGATGCGCTTGAGCAGCGGTCCGATCGCGCGGCGCGGCACGGTGCCGTCCATGCAGTAATAGTCCGGCGAGATGCGGCCCGCCGCCGGGAACGCGTTCTTGCGGCCGGACCAGAATTTCAGGCGTTCGGTCTCGGAGCGCGAAATCTGGATGCGCGCCGCGCCGTGCTCGCGCAGCACAGCCGTCATGCGGACGATTTCCTCGGCGACTTCATCGTGCGTGCCGTCGGATTCGCACAGCAGGATCGCGGCGGCGTCGAGATCGTAGCCCGCGTTGACGAACTCCTCGACGGCGCGCGTCGCGGGTTTGTCCATCATTTCGAGGCCCGCCGGGATGATGCCCGCCGCGATGATCGCCGCGACCGCGTTGCCGCCTTTCACGACATCGTCGAAGCTCGCCATGATGACTTGCGCCGTCTGCGGTTTCGGAATCAGCTTGACGGTGATCTCGGTGACGATCGCGAACATGCCTTCGCTGCCGATCAGCACCGCGAGCAGATCGAGGCCCGGCGCGTCGGGGCCGAGCGAGCCGAACTCGACGACATCGCCGTCCATCGTCACCGCGCGCACACGCAGTACGTTATGCACGGTGAGGCCGTATTTCAGGCAGTGCACGCCGCCGGAATTCTCCGAGACATTGCCGCCGATGGTGCAGGCGATCTGCGACGACGGATCGGGCGCGTAGTACAAACCGTAGGGCGCGGCGGCTTCGGAAATGGCCAGATTGCGCACGCCGGGCTGCACGGTCGCGGTGCGCGCGTAGGGATCGACCTCGACGATCCTGCGAAAGCGCGCGAGCGACAACACGATGCCGTGGCGGATCGGCATCGCGCCGCCCGAGAGGCCGGTGCCCGCGCCGCGCGGCACGATCGGAATGGAAAGACGTGCGCAGATCTGCACGACGCGTTGCACCTGCGCTTCGGTTTCCGGCAGCGCGACCGCGAGCGGCAGGCGCCGGTATGCGGCGAGACCGTCGCATTCATACGGCGCGGTGTCTTCCTCGCGAAAGAGCAGACAATGCGTCGGCAGCACGGCCATCAGCGCCTGCACGACTTCACGCTGTCGCGCGGCGAGCTGATCTTCGCTCAGCTCGGACGCGTCCTCGTGCGGCAGGTTGGGCGTCATCCGCTCGGACTTGAGCTCGTCGGGTGCGTTCACGTCTCCTCCTTTTTACGCCTGCGCGGTCAGTGCCGCTCGCTTATTCATGCGTGCATCTTGCGCGACTTCGTCAGCCTTCGAAAGCGAAGATTTTCCCCGGGTTCATCAGATTTCTGGGGTCGAGCGCCTGTTTGATGGCGCGCATCGTCGCGATGGCGTCCTCGCCGTGCTCCTCGATCATGAAGCCCATCTTGTGCAGCCCGACGCCGTGTTCGCCGGTGCAGGTGCCGCCCATCTTCAGAGCGCGTCCCACGATCAGCTTGTTGATGCGCTCGGCTTCCTCCAGTTCTTCGGGTTTGTTCGGATCGAGCAGCATCGCGACGTGAAAGTTGCCGTCGCCCACATGGCCGACGATCGGACTCGGCAGATACGAGCCCTGCAAGTCCTTTTCCGTTTCCTCGACGCATTCGGCGAGCCGCGAAATCGGCACGCAGACATCGGTGGTGACGGCGCGGCAGCCGGGCTTCAGTTGCAGCATCGCGAAGTAGGCGGAGTGGCGCGCGTTCCAGAGACGGCTGCGGTCTTCGGGGCGCGTCGCCCATTCGAAGTCCTCGCCCTGGTTCTCCGCGACGATGTCCTGCACGGTCTGCGCCTGTTCCTTGACGCCGGATTCGGTACCGTGGAATTCGAAGAACAGCATCGGCGATTCGCGCAAGGTCAGGTTCGAGTGACGGTTGATCGCGCGCACGGCGAGCTTGTCGACGAATTCGACGCGCGCGATCGGCACGCCCATCTGAATGGTTTCGATGACGGCGCGCACGGCGTCGCCCATCGACGGGAACGCGCACACGGCGGCGGAAATCGCTTCGGGCTGCGGATAGAGGCGCACGGTGATTTCGGTGATGACGCCGAGCGTGCCTTCCGAGCCGACGAAGAGCCGCGTGAGGTCATAGCCCGCCGACGATTTGCGGGCGCGCGTGCCTGTCTTGATGACGCGGCCATCGGCCAGCACGACGGTGAGCGCGAGGACGTTTTCGCGCATCGAACCGTAGCGCACGGCGTTGGTGCCGGAGGCGCGCGTCGCGGACATGCCGCCGATGCTGGCGTCCGCGCCGGGATCGATCGGGAAGAACAGGCCGGTGTCCTTGAGCGCTTCGTTCAGTTGCTTGCGGGAGATGCCGGGTTGTACCGTCACCGTGAGGTCTTCGGCGTTGATCGCGACGACCTGGTTCATCTCGGACAGGTCGATGGAGACGCCGCCTTGCACCGCGAGCAGATGCCCCTCGAGTGAGGAGCCGTTGCCGTAGGGGATGATCGGGACGTCGTGTTCGGCGCAGAGTTTGACGATGGTTTGCACTTCATCCGTGCTGCGGGCGAAGACGACGGCGTCGGGCAGTTGCGGATCGAACGGCGATTCGTCGCGGCCGTGATGCTCGCGCACGGCCTGCGCTGTCGAGACGCGGTCGGCGAATTTTTGCTTCAGGGCTTCGAGAAGCGTGGCGGGGAAGGGGCGCTTAGCGAGCGCCTGGTGTTCGGTGGGGTGATTCACGTGCGTGTCTCCGGGCGGTGCGGCTTTGTTCTTTGCTTGCGCGCTTGGCGGTGCGTCGAGGTGAACTCGTTTTGCGGTTGGCGCGAAAGCCGTACGGTGTTTATCTCATTTTACGCCGTCGGGGGGAAGGCCGGCGTGGCGGGGTTTTGGGCGCGTTTTGGTCGCGTCGGCGTGCCTATAATGAGTCGGGTTTTTGTGCGCTTTTCAGGGAGTCAGTGATGGGTCACCGCTTGAGCAAGATCGCCACGCGTACCGGCGACGATGGGACCACGGGGTTGGGCGATGGCAGCCGCGTGTCGAAGGACGATGCGCGTATCGCCGCGATTGGGGATGTGGATGAGTTGAATTCGTGTATCGGCGTTTTGTTGTGTGAGCCGATGCCTTCCGACGTTCGCGATGCGTTGACGCGGATTCAGAATGATTTGTTTGATCTTGGCGGGGAGTTGTCGATTCCGGGGCATTCGATGATTCAGGAATCGCATCTCGCGCGACTGGATGCGTGGCTGGAAGAATACAACGCGACGTTGCCGCCGCTCAAAGAGTTTATTTTGCCGGGTGGGTCGAGGGCGGCGGCTCTTGCTCACGTTGCGCGGACGGTTTGTCGGAGGGCGGAAAGGGCGATTGTGACGTTGGGGCGCGTAGAGACCACGGGAATTAATGAGGCGCCTCGACGGTATGTGAATCGGTTGTCGGATTTGTTGTTTGTGTTATCACGGGTATTAAATCGCGTTGACGGTGGCGTCGACGTTCTGTGGGACTCGCCGAGAGGGTCGAATGCTTGACGGTTTGCACTTCCTTCTCATGTCATTGCGACCATGATTACCGAGATTCCCGCTTTCGATGATTTTGACGTTGTTGAAATGCATCATTCAAAGTCGCACAGCCGCAGGCGCGACTTCCTTTGTAACACTCCGATTGCTTTAATGAGCCCGCGCTCATAGACCATAAATACCCGTTGCCTGTTTCGCTGTCGAAGTAAGCGGTCGGCGTTTGATCCGACCGCTTACTGATTTTAATTGCCCCCGCCGCGTACTACTCGCCGCTGTTTGACGGATTCCGCCAATCCCTCAAGCACCTTCACGCTCTCTTCCCACCCGATACAAGCATCGGTAACGCTTTGCCCGTACGTAAGTTCACATCCCTCCTTCAAATCCTGCCGCCCAGCAACAAGATGCGACTCAACCATCACGCCAACGATCCGCTCGTCCCCCGCAGCGAGTTGCTTACCAATATCCGCACAAACCGGAATCTGATTCTCATGCTTCTTTGAGCTATTCGCGTGACTAGCGTCAATCATTAACCGCGCGGCGAGGCCAGCCTTCCCAATATCACTACAAGCAGCATCCACACTCGCCGCATCGTAATTAGGCGCCTTCCCACCACGCAAAATGATGTGGCAATCCTCATTCCCCGCAGTCGAAACAATCGCCGAATGCCCGCCCTTGGTCACCGAAAGAAAATGATGCGGCTGCGAAGCCGCCTTGATCGCATCGACGGCAATCTTCACATTACCGTCCGTACCATTCTTGAACCCAACCGGGCAAGACAGCCCGGAAGCAAGCTCCCGATGCACTTGAGATTCAGTCGTCCGCGCCCCGATCGCTCCCCACGAAATCAGATCGGCGATGTACTGCGGGCTGATCATATCGAGGTATTCAGTCCCAGCCGGCAACCCAACCTCATTGATCCGCATCAGCAACTCGCGCGCAGCCCGCAACCCATCGTTGATCTTGAAGCTGTTATCCATATGCGGATCATTGATGAGCCCCTTCCAGCCAACCGTCGTACGCGGCTTCTCGAAGTACACCCGCATCACGATCTCGAGTTCACCAGCAAACCGCTTACGCTGTTCGATCAGCCTCCCCGCGTACTCCATGGCAGCCTTCGGATCATGAATCGAGCAAGGTCCGATGATCACGATCAACCTGTCATCCATCCCATGAAGAATGCGATGCATCGACTGCCGCGCGTTGTAGATCAGCTCGGAAACCGGCTCGGCGCAAGGGAACTCGCGGATCAGATGCGCGGGCGGGGTCAGCTCTTTCAGCTCACGGATACGAACATCATCGGTATTGTGCGGGGGCATTTCTGTTCTCCTACGGCGGCGTGCAATTTGAACTAAACAAGGCGAAAAAAAACCGCCAGACTCGCTGGCGGTTTTTTCGGGAATTCGGTTTATTCAACCTGTGTACGATTCACCCCTCTCGATCCGCCAGCGGCTTGAGATGCCAAAAGAAATAAAAATAAAACTTGGCGGACATGATGGATCGAAGGCGCGTCGAAAAAAGTTGTGACTGCTTTTATAACCGCAAACGTACGGCGCTGACAACCCCGCCACTACGAAAACGCGGACAATCCGCACCAGAGCACGCGGTGACACCGCAAACAAACGCATCCGATGCGGAAAACCCGCATAAAAATCAAACCGTCCCGCCGACCGTCATCTTCTCGATGCGCAACGTCGGCTGACCGACGCCCACCGGCACGCTCTGGCCTTCCTTGCCGCATACGCCGACGCCGCTATCGAGCGACATATCGTTGCCGATCATCGTCACGTACTTCAGCGATTCCGGCCCGCTGCCGATCAGCGTCGCGCCCTTCACCGGATACGTGATCTTGCCGTTCTCGATCATGTACGCCTCGGACGCCGAGAACACGAACTTGCCGTTGGTGATATCGACCTGACCGCCGCCGAAGTTCACCGCGTACAAGCCGTTCTTCACGGACGCCAGAATCTCTTGCGGGTCCTTGTCGCCGTTGAGCATGTAGGTGTTCGTCATGCGCGGCATCGGCAGCGCGGCGTACGATTCGCGGCGCGCGTTGCCCGTCACCGGCATCTTCATCAGGCGCGCGTTGAGCGAATCCTGAATGTAGCCCTTGAGAATGCCGTCCTCGATCAGCGTCGTGCACTGCGTCGGATTGCCTTCGTCGTCGATGTTGAGCGACCCGCGCCGGTTCGGCAGCGTGCCGTCATCGACCACCGTGACGCCCTTCGCCGCGACTTGCTCGCCGATCATCCCCGCGAACGCCGACGATCCCTTGCGGTTGAAATCGCCCTCCAGACCGTGTCCGACGGCCTCGTGCAACAGCACGCCCGGCCAGCCCGGTCCGAGCACGACGGTCATCGCGCCTGCCGGAGCGGGGCGCGCTTCGAGATTGACGAGCGCGGCGTGCACGGCGTCGTTGACGTACTTTTGCAGGATTGCGTCAGTGAAATAGCCGTAGTCGAAGCGTCCGCCGCCGCCGCCCGTGCCGATTTCGCGCCGGCCGTTCTGCTCGGCGATCACCGTCACCGAGACGCGCACGAGCGGACGCACGTCCGCCGCGAGCGCGCCGTCGCTGCGCGCGACGAGCACGACGTCGTATTCGCCGGCCATGCCCGCCATCACTTGCGTGATGCGTGGATCCTTGGCCCGCGCCATTTGCTCGACGCGTTCCAGCAATTTCACCTTGGCCGTGGCGTCGAGGGAATGCAACGGATCGGCGGCGAGATACAGATCGCGCCCCGACACGCCCGTGAGCGTGCTCGCCGGCTTGACCTTGTGCTTGCCGCCGCCTGCCTTGGCGATCGCGCGCGTCGCGATCGCGGCCTGGCGGATGGATTCGGGCGACAGGTCATCCGAATAGGCGAACGCCGTGCGCTCGCCGGACACGGCGCGCACGCCGACGCCCTGATCGATGCTGAAGCTGCCCGATTTGACGATGCCTTCTTCGAGACTCCACGCTTCGCTGCGCGTGGACTGGAAATAGAGGTCCGCGTAATCCACGCGATGCGTGAAGATTTCCGCGAGCGTGCGGGTGATCAGCCCTTCGTCGAGGCCGTAGGGCGTGAGCAAAACGTCCTTCGCCGTGACCAGATTCCGAATGCCGGGTTCGATGATGTTCATGCGGTGCCTATTGCGTGTTCGTGACGAGTCAATGATATTTCAGACGAATTGCAGACTATTCTACGGTCTGATCCAGTCGAATCATGTGCGGGGAGAAACCCGCGTCTTCAAGTCATCATTGGGTTGAGCGCGCGATCACCCGATCACGCGATGTCGATAAGCCGGCAAACTCTGTCGCACGGCCGCGATGCGTTGCGGATCGATGCCGCCCGCCGCCACGCCCATGCCTTCCTCCCTGACGGCGACGATCTCGCCCCACGGATCGATCAGCATGCTGTGGCCCCACGTGCGGCGGCCATTTTCGTGCTTGCCGCCTTGCGCCGCGGCCAGCACATAACACTGATTCTCGACCGCGCGCGCCTTCAGCAAGGTTTCCCAGTGCGCGTTGCCGGTCGTGTAAGTGAACGCGGAAGGCACGACCATCAGCGCGCAATCGCCGAGCTTGCGATACAGCTCCGGAAAGCGCAGGTCGTAGCACACCGACAATCCCACGCGCCCGAATGGCGCCTCGAACGTCCGCACTTCGCTGCCGGGGCAAATGGTGCGCGCTTCGTCGAAAGATTCCTCGCCCTTTTCGAAATTGAACAGATGAATCTTGTCGTAGCGCGCGACCTGCTTGCCGGCGGGATCGAAGACGAGGGTCGTGTTGAGCACGCGGTCCGGTTCCGTCGACTGCAACGGCAGCGTTCCGCCGATGATCCACACGCGATGCTCGCGCGCCGCGTCGGAGAGAAACTGCTGGATCGGGCCTGCGCCGGGCGTTTCGCGGATCGCGAGCTTGTCGGTGTCCTTGAAACCCATGTAACAGAAATACTCGGGCAGAAGCACCAGTTGCGCGCCGCCGCGCGCGGCCTCGGCGATGAGGCGGCCCGCGTCGGCCAGATTGCGCTCGAGGTCCGGCGTGCTGACCATCTGGAGCGCGGCGACCTGAAACGGCGCCGCGCTATCGGATCTTTCGCTCATGTCTCTATGCGCCGATGAAAATGGGGACGAAAACCATCCCGCCGATGCCGCTCCAGACGTCCGTTTTCAGCGGGCAGCGGACGGAGCCAGGGCGGCGGCGGGTGTTTCGATCTTACCCTGATCGCCTTTGAGACGCTGGATGACGGGTTTGCTCCACGAACCGGTGATCGAATAGTCGAGTGCGAACGCTTTCTGGATCGACGCCGACAGCGCGATGTCCGCCGCGAGCACGCCGAGACCGAGCAGCGGATTGATCACGGCAGCGCCGATCGCAGCCGCGCCCGCGCCGACGGTCGGAATCACCTTCACGTGCAGATCCTGCGTCTGCTTCGGCATATCGACGAGGCCCTGCATCTGCACGCGCGCGGGCGACGTCACCATCAGGAAATCGTCCGTGCGGCTGATGCCGTCGACGATCTTCGCGTTGCCCGTGATCTTTTCGAACGGCAGACCCTTGCCGACGACATCCTCGAAATGCAGCGTCAGCAGGTTCGCGAGGCTGCGCAGGCTAAAGATGCCGAGCCACTTCGCCGCGCCCGGCGCGCGCAGGATCTGCCCGTGCCGCAGATCGACCGCGACATTGCCATCGAGCGTGTTCACATCGACCGCGGTCGGGCCGCCGTTCCAGCCCGCGTGGCCCGAGATCGTGCCGTTGCCCGAATTGACGACATGCGGCGCGCCGAACCGGTCGATCAACTGGCCGCCGTTCTTCACGTCGAGCTTGAAATCGATCGATGTGCGGCGCGGGAGACTGTCGTCCGCGTCGCGCGTCGACGCCGCGATGACGCCGCCCGGCAGCGTGCGCCACGTCGCGTTCGCGGTCAGTGTGGCGTCGGGATTGATGAGTTCGAGCTTGTCGAGCGTCCAGATGGGTTCGTCGGCAATCACCTCGTTGTGCGCGTCCACTTCGAGCCGCCCGAGGCTGCGGCCACGGAACACCAGCTCATTTACGATGAGATCGATCGTCGGCATGTTGCGCGGCGGCTTGCTGATCACCTTGTCGACGGAAGCGCTTCCGGTCTTGTCCGGAATCACGACCTTCGCGAAGCGTGCCTGCAACGCGCCCGGGCTGTCCTTCGTCGCGCCCGGCGTCCACGCGACATCGCCCGCGATCTGATCCGACGCGATGTTCGCGCGCCACTTGCGATCCGCTTCGCTCGCGTCGATGGCGACGTTCTCCCAGCGCCGGTCAAGGAGCTTGAGCGTCGTGAAGTGGATGGCGGCGTGCGTCGGAATGAACTGCCTGACGTTCTCGCTCATCGGCGGGCGCGGCGCGTTCGCGGCCGTGGCCGGCTCGGGCGCTGCGGCGGTGATGTCGGCGAAGGTCTTGCGCCAGGCATCGGCGTCCAGCTCGTTCAGATCGGCGCTTGCGCTCACGCCTTCGGCCGGCAGGTTGGCAGGCGTGTTCACGCCGATCGCGCCGCGCACGACCTTCAGGCGCGCGCGCATGTTCATCGGCTCGGCGGGATTCTGCGGATCGATCTTCACCTGCGCCTGGCCGATCTGCTGAAACACGTAATGCGCGGCCACCGGCCCGACGCTCAGCCGCGCGTCATGCAGATCGGACGCGCCGCCCGTCGCGGGCTGGAAGGTGAACGAGAACGGCATCGGCGTGCCGCGCGCCTTGCCGAACGGCGCGGGCAGATCGATGCCGAGACCCGTCAGGTCCGAACTCGCCTGCACGTTGGGCAGCGCGTTCTTCACGCCACGCACGTGCAACTCGTAGGGCGCGGTGCCGTCGATATGCTTCATGAACGCAGCGACCTGCGGCGTGATGCGCCGATTGAGCCGCTCGGCGGCATCCGCGCCGATGCGGCCGTCGACATCGATCGCATAGCTGCCGTCCGGCTGGACGCCGCCTTTCGCGCGCACGTCGCCGCCGAGCAGTTGCGCGCTCAGGCCGTTCAGCGTGACGGTCTTCGCGGCGAAATCGGCGCGGCCGCGCAGATGCGTGAGCGGCGGCAGCGTGCCGTAGGTGACTTCGTTGTCGGCGAAGGTGAGCGAGCCCTTGTACTCGGGCTTGATCGGCGGCAGCGGCGGGGGCGGACGGAAGCGCGGAATGCCGAGCGTGAGCGCGAGCGAGGCGTCGCCTTTCGCGTCGATCTTGCGCGTCGCGTGTTTCGCCATCAGGCCGAGCGAACTGTCGTCGACGTATTGCAGCATGTCGGCGAGCGGGCCGCGCGCGCGGCCGTCGATCCACAGCTTGGTCTCGCGATTGCCCGTATCGTCGATCCGCCCGACGACCTTCGAGACCTTAACGCCCCGGTAATGTCCGCGGTCGATGTCGAAGCCGAGCTTGTTCTGCGCGAGCGTGAACACGCCGTCGATGCCCTCGAACGCCGGCCAGAAATTCGGCAGGCCGTTGGCCATCTTGCGCGGCGGGAACGGCGTGGGGTCGAACTTGCCGCCCGTGAACGGCGCGTTGATGCGAAAGATGCCCGCGTCCGGAAACTTCGCGTACGGAAAGCGCGTGAGATCGCCGTGCACTTCGAGCGTCCCGTTCTTCGCGACGCCCGCCTGCAACGCGTGGCCTAGATAGACGCGCACGCGCTCGTTCAGGCTCGTCGGCAGATAGCGCACGAGGCTCGTCACCTTCAGATGCGCGACTTTCGCCTTCAGGTCGAGGTTGCCGCGCCCGTGGCCCTGGTTCCAGTACGAGGCGGTGACTTCGCCTTCGGCGTCCGCGTTCTTCACACGCAGCGTGTCCAGATGAATCGTGAACGCGCGGCGCAATTCGCCGGGCGCGATGGCATCGGCGACGGTCCAGCGCGCGTTGCCCTGCAGCGAATCGAAAGTGAGGCGCGGATCGTCGAACGCGCCGGGAATGATGACCGCGGCGTTCTTCGTGTCGATCGTGATCCTGCCTTCCTTCTCGTTGGCGTCGACGCTGCCCCACAGATTCTCGACGCCCGGAATGCCCGCGCGCGGATGGTTGTTGATCGTGAGGCCGGGCGGCGGCTCCTGCGCCTGCACGCTCAGGCCTTCGAGTTCGCCCTTGAACGCGTAATGCAACAGCGCCGCGTCGCCTTTCTGGCGCTGCTGCCGTGCTTCTTCCTCGGTCTTCGGCGCGGCGCGCTCGGTGTAGATCGTGTAATGCGAAACCTGGCCGCGCGGATTGAAGCGCACGAGTTCGTTGAGGATTTTCGCGGGCACCGGCAACGCGCGCACGAACTCCGCAAGGATGCCGATATCGACAGTATCGCCCGTCAGCCGCAGCAGTTGACCCTTGCCGACGCTCGGCGGCCGATACGTCGCCGTCAGCGCACGCGAGACCAGCAGACGTGCGACGGGCGTGCCGTCCGCGAGCGCGGGCTGGCCGAGTTCGGCCAGCAGGTCGCGCAGGTCGAGCGTGTACTCGGTGTCGTTCTTGTCGACGCTCCAGCCGAAACGCGCGATCGGCAGATCGAGGCGCGGCTGTGTCGCACGCACGCGCAGCGCGACGTTCGCGCCGGTCAGCTCGCCGGTCGCGTTCTGCAACTGGCCGCCCGCGAAGTTCAGCCAGATTTCGTTGTTGACGCGGCCGCTGTACATCTGAAACGGCGTCTTTACGTAGCGCGCGAGCGTCGGCAGATCGACCGGGCCGGTCGACACATAAAGGCGGCCGCTCCAGTTCGCGGGCGCGCCCATCGCGGAAAACGGCTGGTGACGGAAATCCGCGCGCAGGTCGAGCGGGCCGTGCAGCACGTCGCCGTCCGCCGGCGCCTTCAGCGCGAGGCGATGGCGCGTGCCGTCGTTGATGATCGCCAGATGCAGCCGCTTGAACGCGATCTCGGGCGCGGTGCGTTGCGCATCGCGCCAGCGCAGCGTGCCGTCGCGCAGAAGGATGTGGTCCTGGCCGAGCAGCCAGGTCGTGAATGCGTTCGAGCCGGTGCGCTGCGCGGGGATCGGCACGCCTGCCACGGACAGCGCGCCGTCGGCGTTGCGCGCGATGATCACGTCGGGGCCGTCGACGGTCAGGTCCGCGAGCTTCGGCCGCAGATGCAGCAGCGACGCCCATGCGATGCTCGCGCTCGCGTGCGGCACGGCGAGACCGGGCGAGCCATCGGCGGCGTCGATGCGCAAGTTGTCGATATCGAGTGTCGGCGAGAGCCCGGACCATCGCGCGGAAATCCTGCCGATATGCAACTGCGCGTGAATCTTCGACGACACGAGCTGCTCGATGCGCGGCCGGAACGAATCGACCTGCGGCATGACGAGATAGCGCAGGCCGACGTACACGCCCGCCACCGCGAAATACGCGATGGCCGCGATGACGAGAATAATTTTGAAGACGCGTGAAAGCGCGCGCTCGGCGTTGCCGCTGGGCTTGGCTTGTCCAACTTCGTTCGGGTCGACGGATGGTCTGCTGTCGGACATGCTGCTGCTGTGGGGCGATATGGTAGTTTTGCGTGTTTGACGCTGAAATGTAACACGGGCATTGCGGGGACGGCCGCTGCCCGTGCACTCGTGGATGCTCGCAAAGCCGCGCCCGGCAAGACTTGCGGCGCGGTTGACGAAGCGCTGTGTCTTACCAAGCAAGCAATGAGCGAACCCAACCTTTCATGACCGACGCAACCCTTCTCAGTTCCGACTATTCCAACTATGCGGCGCGCGCGTATGCGGCGCGGCCCGAACTGGCGTCGAACGTCGCGCAGTGGGCGCAGACGCGCATCACGCGCGCATGGATCGAAGCGCGGCTCGATGCGCACTGCGTGCCCTGCAGCGAAAACGGCGCGCTCAATGAAGCCGCGCTCAAGACCGCGCTGCGGCGGCTGCGAACGGACGTGTTCTGCACGGTGATGGAGCGCGATCTCGCGGGTGCGGCGGATGTCACCGAAGTCACCGGCGCGATGACCGACCTCGCCGAAGTCACTGTGCAGCGGGCGCTCGCGGTGCTCTCGGCGGACCTCGAAACGCTCTTCGGCGAGCCGCGCGGACCGGACGGCGAGCGGCTGACGCTCGGCGTCGTCGGCATGGGGAAGCTGGGCGGGCGCGAGCTGAACGCGTCGTCGGACATCGACCTGATCTTCGTTTATGAGGAAGACGGCGAGACCGCGGGCGGCACGCGTTCCGCGCTCGCGACGCAGGAATTCTTCACACGGCTCGGCAAGCGTCTGATCGGCGCGCTCGCGGAGATCACGGAGGACGGCTATGTGTTTCGCGTCGACATGCGGTTGCGGCCGAACGGCGATTCCGGTCCGCTCGTGTGCAGTCTCGGCATGCTCGAAGAGTATTTCTACGTGCAGGGCCGCGAATGGGAACGCTACGCGTGGATCAAGGGCCGGCTCGTCTCGGAGACGCAAAGCGATTCCGCGAAGCGCCTCGCGAAGCAGCTCGAAGCGATCGCAACGCCGTTCATCTACCGTCGCTATCTCGACTACGGCGTGATCGCCGCGATCCGCTCGCTGCATCAGCAGATTCGCCAGGAAGCGCGGCGGCGCGCGTCGATGCGGCCCGACAAGGCCGATGACGTCAAGCTCGGACGCGGCGGCATCCGCGAGATCGAGTTCAGTGCGCAGGTGTTTCAGTTGATTCGCGGCGGTCAGGCGGCGGATTTCCGCATTCGTCCGACGCTCGCCGTGCTCGAACGCGCCGCCGCGCATGGCCTGCTCGCGCCCAGCGTGTGCAGCGCGCTGTCCGACGCGTACCTGTTTCTGCGCACGGTGGAGCATCGCCTGCAATACCGCAACGATGCGCAGACGCACGCGATGCCCGTCGCCGACGACGAACGCGCGTTGCTCGCGAAATCGCTCGGTTTCGCGGACTACGCCGCGCTGATGGACACGCTCGACGCGCATCGCGAACTCGTCGAGCAGCAGTTCGACGAGATCTTCGCCGACAAGGTCAGCGGGCAGGGCGGCTGCGGCGTCGCGGAGGATTCGGCGGCGTCGTGGATCTGGAGCAGCGCGCTCGCCGACGATTCCGCGCAGGAAGAACTCGCCGCGCGTCTGATGGAACTGGGCTTTGCGGACCCCGCGCCGGTGCTCTCGCGTCTGACGGGCGTGTGGAATTCGGCGCGTTATGCCGGCTTGCCGTCGCAGAGCCGCGAGCGCTTCGACATCGTCGCGCAGCGCGCGCTCGAAGCCGTGCAGTCGATCGAGGCGGTGCGGCGCGGCGACACCATCGTGCGTCTTTTCGATCTGCTCGAAGCGACGGCCAAGCGCGGCGCGTATCTCGCGCTGCTGACGGAATATCCGAAGGCGCTGGAGCGCGTGTTGTCGGTGCTGTCGGGTTCGCGCTGGGCGGCGGGCTATCTGATTCGACATCCGCAATTGCTCGACGAATTGCTCGACGACGAAGCCATCGCGAGTCCGTTCGACTGGGCCGCGTTCAAGCATTCGCTGACCGCGCGGCTCGACGCCGCCGAGGACGCGGAACATCAGATGGATCTGCTGCGTCACGCGCATCAGGCCGAAGTGTTCCGCATTCTGCTGATCGACCTCGCCGGGCATCTGACGGTCGAGCACGTGAGCGACCGTCTGTCCGAACTCGCCGACGCCGTCCTCGACGTGACGGTGCAGACCGTGTGGAAGCAGTTCCCGAAGCGGCATCGGGAGACGCCGCGTTTCTCGGTCATCGCGTACGGAAAGCTCGGCGGCAAGGAACTGGGCTATGCGTCCGACCTCGATCTGATCTTCCTCTACGACGATGCCGACGACGCCGCCGCCGACATCTACGCGATGTTCACGCGCCGCCTCATCACCTGGCTCACGGCGGCGACCGGCGCGGGCACGCTGTTCGATGTCGATCTGCGCCTTCGGCCGAACGGCGAATCCGGTCTGCTCGTGACCGACCTCGCATCGTTTCGCCGCTATCAGATTCGCGAGGGCGACGCGGCGAACACCGCGTGGGTCTGGGAGCATCAGGCGCTTTCGCGCGCACGCTACAGCGCGGGCGATGCCGAAATCGGCGCGGAGTTCGAGCGGATTCGCGCGGATGTGCTCGTGATGGAACGCGATGCGGCCGCGCTCGCGCGCGAGATCGTGTCGATGCGCCAGCGCGTCGCCGACGGGCATCCGAACCGCAGCGACCTGTTCGACCTGAAGCACGATCGCGGCGGCATGGTCGATATCGAGTTCATCGTGCAGTACTGGGTGCTGCTGCACACACGTGAGCATCGCGAGTTTCTGCGCAACGCGGGCAATATCACGCTGCTCAAGCTCGCCGCGAAGTGCGGGTTGATCGCCGAAGACGAAGCCGATGTGATCGGCGCGGCGTACCGGCATTACCGCAAGCTCCAGCACACGCTGCGGCTCGACGGCATGGAAAAGGCGCGCGTCGATCCGGCCGAGGTTCAGGGCGAACGCGACACGGTGACGGCGTTGTGGGAGCGGGTGTTCGGCGTGTGAAACGTGGCGCTGGAACGCGGTGCGCCCGCTCCCGGATCGCGTCGAGGACTCAGGCAGTGGCTGCGCTGTCGCTCATTCGCGCGAGCCGTTCGTCGATCATCTTGCTCTTGATCGACGAAGCTTCTTTGAAACGCTCGTTCGTGTCGAGAAAGTTCACCATCGAGAGCGCCTGGCCAGCGGTGGAAGTGGTGAGCGTTTCCGGCCTCAGTCCCTGGATACCGAGCTGATTGGCGTGGCTCCACCAGAAATCGAAGATTGCCGGCGTGCACCAGCGTTGCCAAGGCTTGAAAACCGTCACGAAATGAAGGATGGCGAGATTATCTTCCTTCAGAATCTCATTGAAATGTGACTCGGTGATCGCATGGGAGAACATCATCCGGTTCCATCCCGAATCAACGACGAGCTTGCGGCCTTCCGCGTATTTATTGAGGAGGCATTGATCAAGCAATTCCAGTTGATGTTCGTGCTCTTGATACAGCCCTTTCGCTTTTTCAAGCATGCCGTCATTTCTGAGCGCATCGAGATCCATGAGCAGCACGCCGGCGTTGAGATAAGGATCGTCGACGCGTCTTGGTATCCTCGACATGCTTGCGCCCGGATCCGGCACGCCGGCGATCAGATGATCGCCCATGTCCATTGAGAACAGCGGGCCGAGATCGGACATGACCAGCGTATCCGCATCCACGTAAATGACACGCGATTCATGGATCAATGTCGGAATCAGCAAACGCAGATAGGTGCCGCGCGAGATATGACCGAGGGTTTTCCAGTTGTCGAAATGATCGGGTGGAACCGTAATCAGCTTGATCGACAGTCCGGTCTTTTGCTCGACGACAGACTTGATTGGGACGATGCTCGCCTGATCTTCCTGAGGCACTATCCAGAAAATCTGAAGAGCGGACTTCGCGTTGGAAGCCAGAGAAAACGTGGATACAGCGGCGTATGGGGCGTAGCCTTTGTCGAAGCAATAGGCGACCGTGATGGGAGATGTCATTCTATCTGTCTACATTTTTTTAAGGCTCGATTCGAGCACGGTCATTGCGCATGACTCGCGTCAGCGATTTTAAAGATCGCTGCCATTTGTGTTTGTTGTTATATGTGTTGCGTGTCGCGGGGCAGCGACACGCGCGGCTAAGCAGCCAGCATTTCCTTCGCGTGCCTGCGCGTGGTCGCGGTGATCTCCAGCCCGCCCAGCATGCGCGCGACTTCCTCGATGCGCTTGCCTTTGTCGAGCGGCGTCACCGTGCTGACGGTGCCGCCGGCGTCGTCGGAAGACTTCGCGACCTGGAAATGCTGATCGCCGCGCGCGGCCACTTGCGGCAGGTGCGTGACGCACAGCACCTGACGATCGCGTCCGAGCTGATGCAACAGACGCCCGACCACTTCCGCGACACCTCCGCCGATGCCCGTGTCCACTTCGTCGAAGATGAGCGTGGGCGTCGGGCTCGCGGTGCTCGCGATCACCGCGAGCGCGAGGCTGATGCGCGCGAGTTCGCCACCTGAAGCGACTTTCGCGAGCGGCCGCAACGCAACGCCCGCGTGACCGGCGACGCGGAATTCGATCTGCTCCAGCCCGTTCGCGCCGCCTTCTGCGAGCGGCACGAGCGCGACGTCGAAGCTGCCGCCCGCCATCGACAGTTCCTGCATGCCTTCGGTGACGGCTTTAGACAGATTTTTCGCGGCCTTCGCGCGCGCCTTCGACAGCACTTTGGCCTGCGCGAGATAGTCGCTCTTCGCCTTGTCGGCGGCGGCGTTGAGCGCGTCGAGATCGGCGGCGGCGTCGAGATCGGCGAGCTGGCGGCGGCGCGCGTCGTGTTCTTCCGGCAGCGTCTCGGGCTGCAGGCGGAACTTGCGCGCGGTCGAGTGAAGCTGATCCATGCGCCTTTCGACTTGTGCGAGGCGGTCGGGATCGAGCTCCAGCCGCTGCGCGTAGTGCGACAGCGAGTAAGACGCCTCTTGCAACTGGATCTCCGCCGGTTCGAGCGACGCGAGCACGTCGTTCAGGTCGGAATCGATATCGGCGAGACCGCGTACCTTCGAGATGATCGCGCCGAGTTGAGAGATCATCGCTTCGTCGGATTCGGAGAGCGCTCCGAGCGCGCCTTGAACGCCGTCGATGAGACTCGCCGAATGCGACAGACGATGATGCTCCGCGCTCACGTCTTCCCATTCGCCCGGCTGCGGCGCGAGCTTGTCGAATTCGCTCAGTTGCCACGCGAGGCGCTCGCGCTCCAGTTGCAGTTCGCGGTCGCGGCTTTGCGCGGTTTCGACGGCCTGCTGCGCATCGCGCATGGCGCGCCACGCGCGATTCACCGCGCCGGCGGTATCGATCAATTGCGCGTGGGTGTCGAAGAGTTCGCGCTGCGCGTCGGGGCGCATCAGCAACTGATGCGCGTGCTGACCGTGAATATCGACGAGCATTTCGCCCACTTCGCGCAGTTGCGTGAGCGTCGCGGGCGTGCCGTTGATGAACGCGCGCGAACGTCCGCCCGAATCGATCACCCGGCGCAGCATGACCGAGTCGCTGTCCTGCGACAACGCGTGCTCGTCGAGCCAGCGCGTCAGCTGAGGATGCGTGCCGAATTCCGCGGTGATGTCCGCGCGCGCCTGACCGGTGCGCACGACGCTCGCGTCGCCGCGCGCGCCGAGCGTGAGCGCGAGGGCGTCGATCAGGATCGACTTGCCCGCGCCGGTTTCACCCGAAAAGACCGTGAAGCCTGGATCGAAATCGATATCCAGTGTGGCGACGATGACGAAATCTCGAATGGAAAGATGACGGAGCATGGACGCTTCGGGAAGGGGATTCGGAATTCGGGATGCGGGTGGATCAGAGCGCCGATGAGTCCTGCGACGGATGCTCGTTCCAGTGCAGCTTCTTGCGCAACGTCGCGTAGGTGCTGTAGCCGACCGGATGCAGCACCGGCACCGTATGCTTCGAGCGCCGCACTTCGATCGCGTCGTTCAGCTCGACGGCGGTGAACGACTGCATGTCGAAGTTCACATTGACGTCGCGCCCGCCGATGATCTGGATGGTCACCTTGGAATCGTCGGGCAGCACGATCGGACGGTTCGACAGCGAATGCGGCGCGATCGGCACGAGCACGAAGCCTTGCAGTTGCGGATGGAGAATCGGCCCCGCCGAGGACAGCGCGTAGGCGGTCGAGCCGGTGGGCGTCGCGACGATCAGGCCGTCGGAGCGCTGGTTGTACATGAAGTGGCCATCCACCGAGACGCGCAGTTCCGCCATGCCGGAGAAGCCGCTGCGATTCACCACGACGTCGTTGAACGCGAGCGCATGGTAGATCGGCTTGTCGTCGCGCATGATGCGGGCTTCGAGCAGGCTGCGCTCCTCGCGCTCGAACTGACCGGCGAGCATCTGCGGCACGAGTTCGCGCACCGCCTTGAGGGGAATGTCCGTGATGAAGCCGAGCCGCCCGTGATTCACGCCGATGAGCGGCGTCTTGTACGGCGCGAGCTGGCGGCCGATGCCGAGCATGGTGCCGTCGCCGCCGAGCACGATCGCGACGTCCGCGCGCGCGCCCATCTCGGCGATGGACAACGCCGGGAACTCCGTCACGCCGACGTCCTTCGCCGTGCCCGCCTCGAACACGACCTCGAAGCCTTGCTGCGCCAGGTGATCGGCGAGCGATCTCAACGGCGCCTCGATGCCGGGCGTGTTGGTGCGCCCCACGAGGGCGACGGTCTTGAATTGGCCAATTTCCATGCCGGCATTACACCATAGTCAGAGAGCGAAAAGAACCGTGCGCGACGGCGTTCGGGCGCGCTTTCGCCGGACCGCGCAGCGGCGCGCGGGCACGCGCGTTGTTTCTCGCTAGAATGGAGCAGACGTTGAACGCAGCGCTCGCGGCGCGGCACGCCGCCCCTCGACTCGTTGAGCTAAAATTTCCCCATGCTAGACCCACGTGCACAAACCCTCCTCAAGACGTTGATCGAGCGCTACATCGCCGAAGGTCAGCCGGTCGGTTCGCGCACGTTATCACGTCATTCCGGTCTCGAACTGAGCCCCGCGACGATCCGCAATGTCATGTCGGATCTCGAGGAGCTCGGTCTCGTCGCGAGCCCGCATACGTCGGCAGGCCGTATTCCCACGCCGCGCGGCTACCGGGTTTTCGTCGATACGATGCTGACTGTAGAAGCCCCCGAAGACGAAGCGATGACCACCGCGGTCAAGACCCGCCTGCAAGGCGAGGAGCCGCAGAAGATCGTCGCGGCGGCGGCGAGCGTGCTGTCCAGTCTGTCGTCCTTCGCGGGCGTCGTGCTCACGCCGCGACGCAGCCACATGTTCAGGCAGATCGAGTTCATGCGGCTGTCGGACAAGCGCATCCTGCTCATCATCGTGACGCCCGAAGGCGACGTCCAGAACCGCATGATGGCGACGCAGCGCGATTACTCGCCCTCGCAGCTCGTCGAGGCGTCCAATTACATCAACGCGCATTTCGCGGGCCTGTCGTTCGACGAAGTGCGCCGCCGGCTGCGTGAGGAAATTGACCAGTTGCGCGGCGACATGACCGCGCTCATGCAGGCGGCCGTGGTCGCGAGCACCGCCGAGACCGACCCCACGGACACCGTGCTTATTTCCGGCGAGCGCAATCTGCTCGAAGTGGCGGACCTTTCGTCCGACATGGCGCGGCTGCGCAAGCTTTTCGATTTGTTCGACCAAAAGACGAGCCTCCTGCAATTGCTGGATGTATCGAGTCACGCACAAGGCGTGCAGATTTTCATCGGCGGCGAGTCGAATCTCGTGCCGATCGAGGAAATGAGCGTCGTGACGGCGCCGTACGAGGTCAACGGAAAGATCGTCGGCACGCTCGGCGTGATCGGCCCGACGCGCATGGCGTACAACCGCGTGATTCCGATCGTGGACATCACCGCGCGTTTGCTGTCGATGTCGCTCAGTCATCAGTAACGCCATCTTGGCGCGTCGTGCGAGGCTGTGCCACTAGGCCGTTCGGCCAATGATGCGCGTTCGGGCGCGCCGCTATAATGGTCTTCACCTTTTCCGACGACCTTTTCCCGGCCCGCCTGCCCCTATGCGTTTCGACCTCGAGTTGCCCTCGCAGCCCAGCGCTTCGCATCGCGTCGCGGTGCTGCTGATCAACCTCGGCACGCCGGACGCGCCCACGCCGCGAGCGGTGCGCAAGTATCTGGCGCAATTCCTGTCCGACCCGCGCGTCGTCGAAATTCCCTCGCTCGTGTGGCAGGTGATTCTGCGCGGGCTGATCCTGCCGTTTCGCGGGCGCGCGTCGGCGAAGAAGTACGCGCAGGTGTGGATGCCCGAAGGCTCGCCGCTGCGCGTGCATACCGAAAAGCAGGTCGACGCGTTGCGGCGGCTTTTTGCGGCGAACGACTATCACGTGATCGTCGACTACGCGATGCGCTACGGCACGCCGGGCATCGGCGCGATGCTCAATCAACTGAAGCTCGAAGGCGCCGATCGCATTCTCCTTCTGCCGATGTATCCGCAATACTCGTCGTCCACGACCGCCACCGCGTTCGACGATGCCTTCGCCGCGCTCCGGCGCGTGCGCAACCAGCCGGAGATCCGCACGATTCGCCACTACGCGGATCACCCGGCGTATATCGGCGCGCTCGTGGAGCAGGTGCGCGACTATTGGCGGCATCACGGTCAGCCGGATTTCGCCGCGGGCGACAAGCTCGTGCTCAGCTTCCATGGCGTGCCCAAGCGCACGATGGATCTCGGCGACCCCTATCACGACCAGTGCCAGCAGACGGGCGCGCTGCTCGCGTCCGCGCTCGGGCTCACGCCGGTGGAATGCCGCGTGACATTCCAGTCGCGTTTCGGTCGCGCGGAGTGGCTGCAGCCGTATACCGCGCCGACGCTCGCCGAACTGGGCGCGGGCGGCGTCGCGCGCGTGGACGTGTTCTGTCCCGGCTTCACGGCGGATTGTCTGGAAACGATCGAGGAAATCGGCATCGAGGTGCGCGATGAATTCCTGAAGGCCGGCGGCAGGCAATTCCACCGCATTCCGTGCCTGAATGCCGCGCCCGCGTGGATCAAGGGGCTGGGTGAAATCGCCGCGCAACATCTGCAGGGATGGCCGGTGCAGACCGTGCAACCGCTTACCGCGGTGGCCTGAGCCCGGCCTCAACAAGCATTCACTGATGAACTACAAGATTTCGACGGAACCTGGCGCGCGTTTGCGCATCGACAAATGGTTGTGGGCGGCGCGTTTCTTCAAGACGCGCTCGCTCGCGAGCGACGCGGTCGAGAAGGGGCGCGTGACGATCGGCGGCGCGAACGTGAAGCCGTCGAAGGACGTTCGCGTCGGCGATATCGTCGAGATCGATATCGAACGGCTCGTGTGGCAGGTCGAAGTGCTCGGGCTCTGCGACGTGCGCGGCCCGGCGACCGTCGCGCAGACGCTCTACGCCGAAACGGAAGAAGGCCGGGCGAAGCGCACGGCCGAAGCCGAGCGTCGCAAGACCTTCCGCGAACCCGCGGCCAACTTGCAGGGCAGGCCGACGAAGCGGGACCGGCGCGTCATCGACAAATTTTCAGGTTCGGACTGAAGAACTGCTCCATGGTCGCGTGAACGCCGCCGTACTCGGTGTTACGGTCGGTCACGGCGCCGGACATGCAGATGGTGGTCGTTCCCGCAACGAGTACCAGAGCGACCACCGCGATAGCAAAGGTCAGTTTCATGGTACCCCCGGAGAGCGGGTTGCCCGGTCGCGACGCGGCCGGGTCAGGAAACGGGCAAGGGCTGAAAGCGGTTGAAAAGCATTCGTAGGATTAGGGTTAACGTGCGTCCTGCGCTGCTTGTTTGAAGTGTAGGCGACTCAGGACTTTCCCTCAATCTCAAAATTGCGCGGTGCGGCGAAGTGCGTGTTACCGGCCATTTCCGCGCCATTGAAGTACTGAAGAAGCACTGAAAAAAGTCCGAAAAATTCGTCTGAAGGCTTGAAAATGTCTTCGACGCCCCAATTTCGGCCGTTAGTGCGAAAACGCGACCAGCGTTGTCCGGCTGGCCGCGATCGCATCCGGTTCAACTCACAGCAATACACATTCAGCGACATGGAAAACACGCAAGAGAATTCAGCGAGCCAGAACCCGACGCCCGCCGACGATAACGCGCGCCAGGCCGCCGACACGACCAATGCGGCGCAGGCTGCACCGGCAGACGCGGCCGCCGCGCCGCAACCGGCGCCGAACGAGGCCGATGCCGCGCTTGCCGAAGCGCAGGCCACCATCGTGGCGCTCAAGGAAGACTTCCTGCGCGCCAAGGCCGAGACGGAAAACGTGCGCCGCCGCAGTCAGGAAGACGTCGCGAAGGCGCATAAATTCGCCATCGAAAATTTCGCGGAAAACCTGTTGCCCGTGCTCGACAGCCTCGAAGCCGCGCTCGCCGATCAATCGACGGATCTCGCCAAGGTGCGCGAGGGCGTCGAACTGACGCTGCGCCAGCTCACCGGCGCGCTGGAAAAGGGCCGAGTGATCGCGGTGAATCCGGTCGGCGAGAAATTCGATCCGCATCGCCATCAGGCCATTTCCATGGTCCCGGCCGAGCAGGAGCCGAATACCGTCGTCACGGTGCTGCAGAAGGGCTACGTCATCGCCGACCGCGTGCTGCGTCCGGCGCTCGTGACCGTCGCCGCACCGAAGTAAGATCGGCGCCACAAAAAAAGTTATAGACCGCATCGTCTTCAGGGTCTTGAAATCGAAACTGGCGCTCTTATCTTGCGTACAGGTATGAATTTTGGGCGTTCGGCCCGGTAAATCGGCACAAATCGGCGGCAAAAGCCGGCGTCAGGCACGACACACCGCCGCCGCAACGCCAAAGCGAACAAAGCTAGGAGAGTATAAAAAATGGGCAGAATCATCGGCATCGACCTCGGCACCACGAACTCGTGCGTGGCGCTGATGGAAGGCAACCAGGTCAAGGTCATCGAGAACTCGGAAGGCGCGCGCACCACGCCGTCGATCATCGCGTACATGGATGACAACGAGATCCTCGTCGGCGCGCCTGCGAAGCGCCAGTCGGTCACCAACCCGCGTAACACGCTGTACGCGGTCAAGCGCCTGATCGGCCGCCGCTTCGAAGAGAAGGAAGTGCAGAAGGACATCAATCTGATGCCCTACAAAATTGTCAAGCACGACAACGGCGACGCATGGGTCGAGGCGCACGGCAAGAATCTCGCGCCGTCGCAAGTTTCCGCCGAAGTGCTGCGCAAGATGAAGAAGACCGCTGAGGACTACCTCGGCGAGCCGGTCACGGAAGCCGTGATCACGGTGCCGGCGTACTTCAACGACAGCCAGCGTCAGGCAACCAAGGACGCGGGCCGCATCGCCGGTCTGGAAGTGAAGCGCATCATCAACGAGCCGACGGCAGCCGCGCTCGCGTTCGGTCTGGACAAGGCCGAAAAGGGCGACCGCAAGATTGCGGTGTTCGACCTGGGCGGCGGCACGTTCGATATCTCGATCATCGAAATCGCGGACGTGGACGGCGAAATGCAGTTCGAAGTGCTGTCGACCAACGGCGACACGTTCCTCGGCGGTGAAGACTTCGACCAGCGCATCATCGATTACATCATCGGCGAGTTCAAGAAGGAGCAGGGCGTCGACCTGAGCAAGGACGTGCTCGCGCTGCAACGCCTGAAGGAAGCCGCTGAAAAGGCGAAGATCGAACTGTCGTCCACCGCTCAGACCGACATCAACCTGCCGTACATCACGGCAGACGCGTCGGGTCCGAAGCACTTGAACCTCAAGTTCACCCGCGCGAAGCTCGAGGCGCTCGTCGAAGAACTGATCGAGCGCACGATCGAACCGTGCCGCATCGCCATCAAGGATGCGGGCGTGAAGGTCGGCGAAATCGACGACGTGATCCTCGTCGGCGGCATGACGCGCATGCCGAAGGTGCAGGAAAAGGTGAAGGAGTTCTTCGGCAAGGACCCGCGCCGTGACGTGAACCCGGACGAAGCCGTGGCCGTGGGCGCCGCGATTCAGGGTCAGGTTCTGTCGGGCGACCGCAAGGACGTTTTGCTGCTCGACGTGACGCCTCTGTCGCTCGGCATCGAGACGCTCGGCGGCGTGATGACGAAGATGATCAACAAGAACACGACCATCCCGACGAAGCACGCGCAAGTGTATTCGACGGCGGACGACAACCAGGGCGCCGTGACGATCAAGGTGTTCCAGGGCGAGCGTGAAATGGCCGTGGGCAACAAGCTGCTTGGCGAGTTCAACCTCGAAGGCATTCCGCCCGCACCGCGCGGCACGCCGCAGATCGAAGTGACCTTCGACATCGACGCGAACGGCATTCTGCACGTCGGCGCGAAGGACAAGGCGACGGGCAAGGAAAACAAGATCACCATCAAGGCGAACTCGGGTCTGACGGACGCGGAAATCGACAAGATGGTGAAGGACGCCGAAGCCAACGCCGAGGAAGATCACAAGCTGCGTGAGCTGGCCGACGCGCGCAACCAGGGCGACGCGCTGGTTCACAGCACGAAGAAGGCCGTCGCGGAGTATGGCGACAAGGTCGACGCTTCGGACAAGGAAAAGATCGAAGCGGCGCTGAAGGATCTGGAAGAAACGCTGAAGAGCAGTTCGAGCGACAAGGCCACGATCGAAGCGAAGATCGAGGCGCTGGCTCAGGCTTCGCAGAAGCTCGGCGAAAAGATGTACGCCGACATGCAGGCGCAGCAAGGCGCGGCAAGCGCGGCCGCGGGTGCGGCAGGCGCGGGCGCATCGGCGGAAGCGGGCGCGAGCCAGCAGCACGACGATGTCGTCGACGCCGACTTCAAGGAAGTGAAGAAGGACTAAGCCGCAAGGGCGCGGGCGTGAATAACGCTCGCGTGCCTTTCGGTGGCATATCCGGGACGCGTCACGCGTCTTACGTGTAACGCGCCTGGCGAGCCTCACGGCTCTCCGGGCACGTTGTTTTTCAGAGGCGTCTTGATTTAGGCGAGGCGCGCGAAGTTTTACGCGCGAGCCGGAGCAACGGACTCGCAGCATCTGACAGGAACCGTCGCGGGTAAGCGCGGCGGCATCGAACCGACATGGCGAAACGGGATTACTACGACGTTCTGGGCGTCGCGAAGAACGCGAGCGACGAAGAGATCAAGAAGGCGTATCGCAAGCTCGCGATGAAGTATCACCCTGACCGCAATCCGGACAACAAGAAGGCGGAAGAGAATTTCAAGGAGGCGAAGGAAGCCTACGAAATGCTCTCCGACCAGCAGAAGCGGGCCGCGTACGATCAGTACGGCCACGCGGGCGTCGATCCGAACATGGCGGGCCCGGGCGCGCAAGGTTTCGGCGGTTTCGCCGATGCCTTCGGCGATATCTTCGGCGACATCTTCGGGCAAGCGGCGGGCGGCGCGGCACGCGGCGGGCGCGGCGGCCCGCAGGTGTATCGCGGCGCGGACCTGCGCTACAGCATGGAGATCACGCTGGAGCAGGCGGCGCACGGCTACGACACGCAGATTCGCGTGCCGAGCTGGGTGAACTGCAACGTCTGTCACGGCTCGGGCGCGAAGGCGGGCACCAAGCCCGAAACCTGCCCGACCTGTCACGGGCAGGGCCAGGTGCGCATGTCGCAGGGCTTTTTCAGCATCCAGCAGACGTGCCCGAAGTGTCACGGCAGCGGCAGCTACATTCCCGATCCGTGCGCGAACTGCCACGGCGCGGGCAAGGTGAAGGAAACGAAGACGCTGGAAGTGAAGATTCCGGCGGGCATCGACGACGGCATGCGCATCCGTTCGGCGGGCAATGGCGAGCCGGGCATCAACGGCGGCCCGAGCGGCGATCTGTATGTGGAAATCCACATCAAGCAGCACACCGTGTTCGAGCGCGACGGCGACGACCTGCATTGCCAGATGCCGATTCCCTTCACCACGGCGGCATTGGGCGGCGAGATCGAAGTGCCCACGCTGGCGGGGCGCGCGAGCTTCACGGTGCCCGAAGGCACGCAGTCGGGCAAGACGTTTCGTCTGCGCGGCAAGGGCATCAAGGGCTTGCGTTCGAGCATCGCCGGCGATCTGTACGTGCATGTCCAGGTGGAAACGCCGGTCAAGCTCACGGAACAGCAACGCGATCTGCTCAAGCAGTTCGAAAAGTCGCTGGAACAGGGCGGCGCGCGGCATAGTCCGCAAAGCAAGAGCTGGTTCGACCGCGTGAAGAGCTTCTTCGACTGATGCGGTTGAGTGGGCAGTACGTCGTGCGAGCATGACGATGAAAACCGAAGAGCGCAGCGCGGTGTTCGCGCTGCTCGACGATTGCGATGCGACCGCCGAAAGGCGGTCGAGTCGTTTGTACGCGGACTTCGTGCACGAACGCGTGTGCGTGGACGCGCATGCGCTGGACGCGGTCTGCGGCGAGATCGAATGCGATCTGCAACGTGGACTGCACGCGGTCGTCGTCGCGGATTACGAGTTCGGACGCAATCTCCAGTTCGGGCGCGTCGGGCGGGGCGACGATCATGCCTTGCGCGTGCTGATGTTCCGCGATTGCGCGCGTCTCTCGCGCGATGAAGTCGACGCATGGCTCGGGTCGAGAGCCGATGACGTGACGGCAGGCGTCGCGGGCATTGAAGCCAGCGTCACGCGCGATGAATTCGATGCCGCCATCGCCGCCGTTCAGGACGCGCTGCGCGAAGGCGAGTCGTACCAGATCAACTACACGTTCCGGCTGAACTTCGATGTGTTCGGCGCGCCGCTCGCGCTCTATCAGCGTTTGCGCGAGCGGCAGGCCGTGCATTACGGCGCGTTCATCGCGATGCCGGACGGCAAGTCGATCGTGTCGTGCTCGCCGGAACTGTTCGTCGAAAAGCAGGGCGAGTTGCTGCGCGCGCGTCCGATGAAAGGCACCGCGCCGCGCGACGCCGATCCCGAAGCGTTGCGGCTCGACCCGAAGAACCGCGCCGAAAACGTGATGATCGTCGACTTGCTGCGCAACGACATGTCGCGCGTGGCGGTCACGGGTTCGGTGAAGGTGCCCGCGTTGTTTTCGGTCGAGGCTTACGCGTCGGTGTGGCAGATGACGTCGACCATCGAGGCGCGCGTGATACCCGGAACGTCGTTCGCCGGCATCGTGCGCGCGCTCTTTCCGTGCGGCTCGATCACCGGCGCGCCGAAGTATCGGACGATGCAGTTGATCGACGACATCGAGAGCACGCCGCGCGGCCTCTATACCGGGGCGATCGGCTGGCTGGATGCGAGCGGCGACTTCTGCATGTCGGTGGCGATTCGCACGCTCGTCGTCGATGCGGCCGCGAAGCGCGGTGTGCTCGGCATCGGCGCGGGCATCGTGCTCGACAGCGTCGCCGCCGATGAATACGAGGAGTGTCTGTTGAAAGCGCGCTTCCTGACCGGTGCGGACCCCGGCTTCGAGCTATTCGAGACGACGTTTGCAACGCGCGATGAAGGCGTTCGTCACTACGCGCGGCACGTCGCGCGGCTGAAGGGCAGCGCCGCATATCTCGGCTTCGCCTTCGACGAGCACGCGCTCCAGAAACAAGTCGAAGCGCACTGCGCGACATTCGATGCTGGCCAGCCGTATCGCCTGCGTATCGCGCTGGACAAGCGCGGACGCATCGCGATCACGAGCGCGCCGCTCGCGCCGTTGCCATCGGATACCGTGGATGTGTTGCTCGCGTCCGATCGCGGCTTCGCGCCGCAATCGTCCAGCGATCCGTTGCTCCGGCACAAGACCACGCGCCGCGCCGACTACGATCGCGCGTGGAAAGCCGCCGAAGTCGAAGGCGCGTTCGACATGCTGTTCTCCAACGAGCGCGGCGAGCTGACCGAAGGCGGCCGTTCGAGCATCTTCGTGCAACTCGACGGCAAGTGGTTCACGCCACCCATCGACACCGGCGTGCTGCCGGGCGTGATGCGCGCGGTGCTGATGGAACAACGCCACGCCGCCGAACGCACGCTCACGCTGGACGACGTGCTCGAAGCCGAAGACCTGCTCATCAGCAACGCATTACGCGGCGGCGTGAAGGCACGGCTTCGGCGCTAAAGGCATCACCACTCCGCAACACTGCCATCCGCGTGACGCCACACCGGATTGCGCCAGCGATGGCCAACCTTCGCCATCTCGCGAACTTTTTCCTCGTTTACCTCGATACCCAAACCCGGCCCTTGCGGAATCGACACCATGCCGTCTTCATACTTGAAGACTTCCGGATTCCTGATGTAGTCGAGCAGGTCGTTGCCCTTGTTGTAGTGGATGCCGAGGCTCTGTTCCTGAATGAACGCGTTGTAGCTGACCGCGTCGATCTGCAGGCAGGTCGCGAGCGCGATCGGGCCGAGCGGGCAGTGCAGCGCGAGCGCGACGTCGTAGGCTTCGGCCATCGTCGCGATCTTGCGGCATTCCGTGATGCCGCCCGCATGCGACGCGTCCGGCTGAATGATATCGACGTAGCCGCCCGCCAGAATGTGCTTGAAATCCCAGCGCGAGTAGAGCCGCTCGCCGAGCGCGATCGGCGTGCTCGTCTGGTTGACGATGTCGCGCAGCGCCTCGACGTTCTCCGAGAGCACCGGCTCTTCGATGAACATCAGCTTGAACGGATCGAGTTCCTTCGCGAGCACCTTCGCCATCGGCTTGTGCACGCGTCCATGGAAATCCACGCCGATGCCCACGTTCGGCCCGACCGCCTCGCGCACCGCGCGCACGTTGTCGATCACGCCCTGAACCTTGTCGAAGGTATCGATGATCTGCAACTCTTCCGAACCGTTCATCTTCACGGCCTTGAAGCCGCGCTCGACCACCGCGCGCGCGTTGTTCGCGACATCGCTCGGACGATCGCCGCCGATCCACGAATAGACCTTGATCCTGTCGCGCACCTGACCGCCGAGCAGCGCGTGCACGGGCACGCCGTGATGCTTGCCGAGAATGTCCCACAGCGCCTGATCGACGCCCGCGATCGCGCTCATGCCGATCGGCCCGCCGCGATAGAAGCCGGAACGGTACATCACCTGCCACAGGTCTTCGATATGACGCGGGTCGCGGCCGACCAGATAGTCGGCGAGTTCGTCGACGGCGGCGGCCACCGTATGCGCGCGGCCTTCGACGACCGGCTCACCCCAGCCGGTGATGCCTTCGTCGGTTTCGATCTTGAGGAAGCACCAGCGCGGCGGAACGATAAAGGTCTCGAGTTTCGTGATTTTCATGAAGCGTCTCCCGATAAGGAATCACATGGTAGCAAAAAGCGCGATCTGAGCATATTAATAGTATTATTCAAGAATAATCGGGACTTACGAAACATCAGTCAAATACCCGATAATCGTGGCCCAACGAAAAGGGAGACCATCATTCACCGGGATCTGCATGGCCGCGTGACGCTCGAACTGGGCATGGCGATTCTGCGCGGCGATTTTTCGCCCGGCTTGCCATTGCCGCGCGAAGCGGAACTGATGGAGCGCTTCGGCGTGAGCCGCACGGTGCTGCGCGAGGCGTTGCGCACGCTTACATCGAAAGGGCTGATCGAGTCGCGGCCGAAAGTCGGCACGCGGGTGCGCGCGAAGCATGCCTGGAATCTGCTCGACGCCGACATGCTCGACTGGTATTCACGCGTCGCGCCGCCGCTGCAATTCGCGCTCAAGCTTCAGGAGATGCGCGAGATGATCGAGCCGTACGCCGCCGCGCTCGCCGCCGACAATCACGAGGACGGCACGCGCGAACGGCTCACGCGCGCGCATCGGGCGATGGCAGACGCGCAGAACGTCGACGAATGGGTGCGCGCCGATCTCGACTTCCATCTCTGCGTGCTCGCCGCGTGCAGCAACGAATTGCTGATACCGCTCGGCGCGCTGATCGAGCGCACGCTCGAAGGCCAGTTGCGCCTGAACGCGAAGCGCGCCGAGGTGTACAACGCGTCGCTCGCGGAACATACGGCCGTGTTCGATGCGATCATCGCTCGCGATTCGAACGGTGCGCGCCGCGCGATGGCGTCACTCCTCGGCGTGACGCGCGGACGCATAGAAGGCTGAAACCCACTCGCGCTAGAACGCGTTGAGCGGGATCTTCAGATACGTCGTGCCGTTGCCCGCCGCGTCCGGGAAATGGCCCGCGCGGATGTTCACCTGAATCGCCGGCACGATGAGCGTCGGCATGCCGAGCGTCGCGTCGCGCGCCTCGCGCATCGCGACGAATTCGTCTTCGGTCTTGCCGCCGCCCACATGAATGTTCTGCTCGCGTTGCTCGCGCACCGTGCTTTGCCAGCGCGGGCCGCGCGTGCTGGGCGGATAGTCGTGGCAGACGAACAGCCGCGTATCGGGATCGAGCGTCAGCAGCCGCTGAATCGACCGGTACAGCGTGCGCGCGCTGCCGCCCGGGAAGTCGCACCGCGCGGTGCCGACGTCCGGCATGAACAGTGTGTCGCCGACGAACACCGAATCGGCGATCCGGTACGCCATGTCGGCGGGCGTGTGTCCCGGCACGAACAGCGCGCAGGCTTCGATCTCGCCGATCATGAAACGCTCGCCATCCGAAAAGAGATGATCGAACTGCGAGCCGTCGAGCTGAAACTCCGGCTCGAGATCGAAGATCTTTTTGAACACGCCCTGGACCGTGCGGATCGATTCGCCGATGGCGATTTTCCCGCCGAGCTCGCGCTTCAGATACGGCGCCGCCGAAAGATGATCGGCGTGCGCGTGCGTTTCCAGAATCCATTCGACGCGAAGGCGCTGTTCATGTACGAACGCGATGACCGCATCGGCGGAGCGCGTCGAGGTGCGCGCGGCGTTCGGATCGTAGTCGAGCACCGGATCGACGATGGCCGCCGGCGAGCCGGCTTCCTTGTAGACGACATACGTCATCGTGCCGGTGTTGATATCGAAGAAAGGCTGGATGATCGGTTGCACGCTGGTTCCCCTGTCTGCAATGCGATCTCCGCTGCATTTGCAATCTTGAGACCGCGATACAGTTTAACGCTTCGCGATCGGGGCGGATCGGTTCACCAGCGCGATGCCCGCGAGCACCATCGCGGCGGCGATCATGAAGCGCGCGGTGAAATGCTCGCCGAGCAGCAGCACGCCGAAGGTGACGCCGAAGATCGGCGTGAGAAACGAGAAGACCGACAGCCGCGACGCCATATAGCGCGTGAGCAGCCAGAACCACGTCAGATAGCTGACGAATGCGACGACGACCGCCTGATACGCGAGGCTCGCGATCGTCATCGGCGATACTGCTTCGACGTGCGTCTGCCCGATGCCCGCCGCCAGCACGAGCAGCAATACCGCCGATACCGCCAGTTGATAGAACAGCGTCTTGCTGGCGCTCGCATGCGCGAGCGACGAAGCACGCACGACCACCGTCGTCGCGGCCCAGAAAATGCCCGCCAGGATGCCGAGCGCATCGCCCGCGATGCCGCGCAACGTCGATGCGCTGTTCGGATTGCCGTGCAAAAAGCCGTCGGCGAATGCGAGCGCGATGCCGCAGAACGCGAGCACGATGCCGCTCCACTGCGTGCGCGATAGCCGCTCGCCCGCGACGAACCGGTGCAGTCCGAGCGCGGTGAAGCAGGGCGCGGTGTAGAGAAAGACCGCCATGCGCGTGGCCGTCGTGAGGTTCAGGCCGAAGAAGATGCAGACGAATTCGCCACCGAACAGCACGCCCGCGAGCAGACCGGCGGGCAGCGTGTCGTCGCGCTGAAAGAGCGGCACGCCGCGCGTGCGCGTCCAGATCCAGACCAGCAAGGTGGCGATCAGCGAGCGGATGCCGGCCTGCAGCATCGGCGGAATCGACGCGTTTGCTTCCTTGATCGCGACTTGCTGGAATCCCCACGCGCCGCACAAAGCGATCATCACGATGACGGCGGTGGCGTCCGGGGCGCGGCGCAGGGCGAGGGAGGGCATGCTCATCGGCGGGCTCGGTAAGCGTGGCCGCAGAGGCCATGCACTGATTTGGAGCGTCGATTGTGCCAGTGAACGGACCGCGCGAGTGCAAGAGGATTGCGCGCCGCGACGAATGCGCGGCGCGAAGTCATGCGTGAATCAGGAATGCTTTTCGATCAGCTCGACCTTGTAGCCGTCCGGATCTTCGACGAATGCGATCACCGTCGTGCCGCCCTTCACGGGACCGGCTTCGCGCGTGACCTTGCCGCCCGCCTGGCGGATGCGCTCGCACGCGTCGGCGGCGCTGTCCACTTCGAGCGCGATGTGACCGTACGCGGTGCCGAGGTCGTACTTGTCGGTGCCCCAGTTATAGGTCAGTTCGAGCACGCTGTGCTCGCTTTCGGGACCGTAGCCGACGAACGCGAGCGTGTATTTGTACTCGGGGTTTTCGCTTTGACGCAGCACTTTCATGCCGAGAATGCGCGTGTAGAAATCGATGGAACGCTGCAGGTCGCCGACGCGCAGCATCGTGTGGAGGAGTCGCATGGTGGGGTTCCTGTTGTGTGTTGTTTGCGGGGGACAGGAAGGAAATTGTACCGTCGGCGCTCCCCGCACGCTGAGCGCGCCTCAGAGCGCCGGCAACAGGTCGGGCGGATGATGCTTGAGCGTATGCCGCGCCTCGCGGAACTCCGGAAAGATCGATTCGACCGTCTGCCAGAAACGCGGGCTGTGATTCATCTCGCGCAGATGCGCGAGTTCGTGCGCGACCACGTAATCGATGATCGACAGCGGAAAATGGATGAGCCGCCAGTTCAGGCGGATCTTGCCGTCGCTGGAGCAACTGCCCCAGCGCGTCGCCGCCGATGACAGCGCATACGCGCGATATTCCACGCCGAGCTTCGACGCGTACACCGCGAGCCGCTCACCAAAGATGCGCTTCGCTTCGGACTGCAGCCAGCCCTGCACGCGATCCTTGATCTGCTGCGCGTCGGCGAGCGCGGGCATCGCGAGCGAGAGCACGCTGGTTTGGTCGTCGAAGGAGAGCGTGCTCGCCGTCGATCCGAGCGACACGCTGATCGTCTTGCCGAGAAACGGAAACTGCGCGCCGTCCTTCCACTCGATGCGCGGCAGCGCGCGCTGCTCGACGCGCGTCTGCCATTCGGTGAGCTTCTTGACGATCCAGTTCTGCTTGTCGAGGATCGCGCTTTCGATGTCCGCGATCGTCACCCAGCGCGGCGCGGTGATCGCGAGCCCGGTGCCGTCGATGCAAAAGCCGATCGTGCGCCGCGACGAACGCCGCAACCGGTACTCCAGCGCGCCCGCCTTCAGCGCGATGCGGCGCAGGCGCACGCCATCGGGCAGCGGCCTCGGCGGCGCTGCGGGCGTGAGAACGGGAAGGGGATCGCTGCCCGGCACGTCGCCGCGCAGCGGAGCCGGTCCGCTCGCGGGCGGCGCGCCGGAGTAGGCCGGCGCATGCTCGAACGGCAGATCGAGTTGCAGGGTATCGAGCGCGACGGCGGGGCGCTGTCGCGATGGGGCTTTCTGCATCGGCTCGGCTTTGCGCTCACGGCGCAGAAATGACGAGAAGAACGAGTAAGGCACGCCGCGGCTCGATTCGAACGCCGCCGCGTTAGCGGCCCGCGCCCGCGGCGCCGGCTTCACCCGGCTGCGCGTTCGGCGCGGCGTAGGCGTGCGGATCGATGCGGCGCATTTCCGTCTCGATCCAGCTTTCGACGCGCGTGTTCACTTCCTCGGGCGTGAGGCCGGTCGTGTCGATCGGCTGGCCGATCGACACCGTGACTATACCCGGATATTTGATGAACGAATTGCGTGGCCACACGTGTCCGGCGTTGTGCGCGATCGGCACGACGGGCGCGCCGGTCGCGACCGCGAAGCGCGCGCCGCCGGTCTTGTACTTGCCCTGGCTGCCCACTTTCGTGCGCGTGCCTTCGGGAAACATGATGACCCACGCGCCTTCGTTCATGCGCGCGCGGCCCTGGCTCGTGACCGACGTGAACGCGTCGCGGCCCTGCTTGCGGTCGATGTGCACCATCTTGAGCAGCCCGAGCGCCCAGCCGAAGAACGGCACGTAGAGCAGCTCGCGCTTGAAGACGTAGCAGAGCGGACGCGGCATCAGCGCGGGAAACGCGACCGTCTCCCAGGCGGACTGATGCTTCGACAGCAGCACGGCGGGGCCATTGGGCAGGTTCTCCATGCCTTGGATCGTGTAGCGAATGCCGATCAGATGCCGCATGACCACGATCGTCGACTTGCACCAGCCGGCCGCCATCCAGTAGCGCTTGTCGGCGCGCATGAACGGAAACGCGATGAAGCAGGCGATCGCGTACGGCACCGTATACACGATGAAGTAAAACATCAACAGCAACGAACGGATGAAGCGCATGGAGTCTCGGCGTTACTGGGCGGCGGAGCGGTCTTGATGCCGCTTGAGGAAGTCGAGCGCGAACGCGCGCAAGTCCTTGTGGACGACGGTGCCTTCGGGCAACTGACCTTCCTTCAAGGTCTTTTCGCCCTTGCCGGTGAGCACGAGATGCACGGGAAAGCCGAGCGACGCGCCCGCCTGCAGATCGCGCAGCGCATCGCCGACGACCGGCGTGTCTTCCGGATCGATCTCGAAGCGGTCGATGATCTGCTGCAACATGCCCGGCCTCGGCTTTCGGCAATCGCACTGATCTTCCGCCGTGTGCGGGCAGAAGAACACCGCATCGATGCGTCCGCCCACTGCCGCGACCGCGCGATTCATCTTCTGATGCATCGCGTTCAGCGCGGCCATGTCGAACAGACCGCGCCCGATGCCCGACTGATTCGATGCGATCGCCACGCGATAGCCCGCCTGATTCAGCCGCGCGATCGCTTCGAGACTGCCGGGAATGGCGACCCATTCGTCCGGCGACTTGATGAAGGCATCGGAATCGACGTTGATCACGCCGTCGCGATCGAGGATGACCAGTTTTCGGTTCATGACCATGGCGGCGCGTCAGGCAGCGAGCTTGGAGATATCAGCGACACAGTTCATCTGCTGATGCAATGCGTTGAGCAACGCGAGACGATTGTTGCGCAGCGCGGGGTCTTCCGCGTTCACCATCACGTCGTTGAAGAACGTGTCGACGCTTTCGCGCAACGCGGCGAGCGCGCTCAGCGCTTCCGTATAGTTGCGGGCGGCGAGCTGGCTTTGCACGCGCGGCGTCACCTGCTCGATCTGCGCGTACAGATTCTTCTCCGCCGCTTCGACGAGCAGTTCCTTGTTCACCGACGCAGGCGCGCCCTGTTCCGACTTCTTGAGGATGTTCGAGATGCGCTTGTTGGCCGCCGCGAGCGCTGCGGCTTCCGGCAGCGCCGCGAACTCGCGCACGGCGTCGAGGCGCGCGACGATATCGTCCAGACGCGTCGGGTTCAGGCTCAGCACGGCTTCGATATCGTTCGCTTCGAAGCCCCGTTCGCGCAACAGACCGCGCAGGCGATCGAGGAAGAACGCGTAGATGGCTTCGGTCGAATCGGCGACTTGCGGCATGTTCGCGAACTGGCGTTGCGCCGTGCCGACGAGATCGCGCAGATCGATCGGCAGCTTCTTTTCCAGCATGATGCGCAGCACGCCGAGCGCATGACGGCGCAGCGCGAACGGGTCTTTCTCGCCGGTCGGCGCGAGACCGATGCCCCAGATGCCGACGATCGTTTCCAGCTTGTCCGCGAGCGCAACGGCGGCGCCGACACCCGTCGACGGCGTGTCATCGCCCGAGAAGCGCGGCTGATAGTGCTCCGAGCACGCGAGCGCGACTTCTTCCGGCTCGCCGTCATGGCGCGCGTAGTACGTGCCCATCGTGCCTTGCAGCTCGGGGAATTCGCCGACCATGTCGGTCAGCAAGTCCGCCTTCGCGAGACGCGCGGCGCGGCGCGTCAACGCGGCATCGACGCCGACCATCGGCGCGATTTCGCCCGCGAGCGCTTCGAGACGCTCGACGCGCTGCAAGGCCGAACCGAGCTTGTTGTGATAGACGACGTTCGCGAGCAGCGGCACGCGATCTTCGAGACGCTTCTTCTTGTCCTGCGTGAAGAAGAACTTCGCGTCGGCGAGGCGCGGGCGCACGACGCGCTGATTGCCTTCGACGATCTCGGCCGGCGTCTTCGTATCGATGTTTGACACGATCAGGAAACGCGAGCGCAGCTTGCCGTGCTGGTCGGTGAGGGCGAAGTACTTTTGGTTGGTCTGCATCGTGAGGATCAGACATTCCTGCGGCACCTGCAGGAATTCCTCGTCGAAGCGGCATTCGTAGACGACCGGCCATTCGACCAGCGCGTTCACTTCATCGAGCAACGCTTCGGGCATCACGACGCGGTCATCTCCGGCGAATGCCTGAAGCTGCGTGCGGATCGATTCGCGGCGATCGTCGAAACTGGCGACGACGTGGCCCTTGTGGCGCAATGTATCGGCGTAATCATCGGCATGAGCAATCGCGACGAAGCCTTCCGACATGAACCGATGGCCGATGGTCGTATCGCCCGAATCGACGCCGAGCGCGCTGACCGGCACGATGTTGCGCCCGTGCATCGCGATCAGGCGCTGCACCGGACGCACGAACTGTACGCTGGTGCCGTCCGGGCGCTGATAGGTCATGACCTTCGGGATCGGCAGCTTGCCGAGGGTTTCATCGAGCGCTGCCTGCAGGCCGTCGGCGAGCGTCGCGCCGGGCGCGGCGTAGCGCAGGAAGAACGCTTCGGCCTTGCCGTCCTGCGCGCGTTCGAGTTCGGCGAGCGGGAAGTCCGGGAAGCCGAGCGCCGCGAGCTTTTTCGCGAGCGGCGGCGTGGGGTTGCCTTCCTTGTCGAGCGCAACCGTGACCGGCAGCACTTTCTCGCGCACCTGCTTTTCGGGCGCGACATCGCGCACGTTCTTCACGAGCACGGCGAGGCGGCGCGGCGTTGCGTACTTTTCGAACGAAGGCGCGCCATCGATCAGATCGCGCGCGGCGAGCCGCTCCACGATGCCTTCGGCAAAAGCGGTGCCGAGACGCGCGAGCGCCTTCGGCGGCAGTTCTTCGGTGAGCAGCTCGACGAGCAGGGAAGCGTGGTTGGATTGCGTCATTGTTCTGTCGAGCCTCGTCAAACCTGTTCGTTGTTGCCCGCGGGCGAGCTTTCCACTCTCAGCGGCGGCGCCCATGCGGGACGCTGCGCCTCTTGCTCATCGGTGATGAGGTCGCGATCGCCTCTGACCGGATTGCCGAGCATCGGGAAGCCGAGCGCTTCGCGCGAATCGTAGTAAGCCTGCGCGACGAGGCGCGACAACGCACGGATGCGGCCGATATACGCTGCGCGCTCCGTCACGGAAATGGCGCCGCGCGCGTCGAGCAGATTGAACGTGTGGCCCGCCTTCAACACTAGCTCATACGCGGGCAGCGCGAGCTTCGCGTCGATCATCTTCTTCGCTTCTTCTTCGTAGCTCTTGAAGAACGTGAAGAGCAGGTCGACGTTCGCGTGCTCGAAGTTGTACGTGGACTGTTCGACTTCGTTCTGGTGATACACGTCGCCGTAAGTCAGTTGACGCAGCACGCGGCCGTTCGGGCCGTCTTCTTCCCATTCGGTCCAGATGAGGTCGTACACGTTCTCGACCTTCTGCAGATACATCGCGAGACGTTCGAGACCGTAGGTGATTTCGCCGAGCACCGGCTTGCAATCGAGGCCGCCCGCCTGCTGGAAGTACGTGAACTGCGTCACTTCCATGCCGTTCAGCCACACTTCCCAGCCGAGTCCCCACGCGCCGAGCGTCGGATTTTCCCAGTCGTCCTCGACGAAGCGCACGTCGTTCTGCTTCAGGTCGAAGCCGAGTGCTTCGAGCGAGCCGAGGTACAGATCGAGGATGTTTTCCGGCGCGGGCTTCAGCACCACCTGATACTGATAGTAGTGCTGCAGACGGTTCGGATTCTCGCCGTAACGGCCGTCCTTCGGGCGGCGCGACGGTTGAACGTAGGCCGCGCGCCACGGCTCGGGGCCGATCGCGCGCAGGAACGTGTGGACGTGCGAGGTGCCCGCGCCGACTTCCATGTCGATCGGCTGGAGGAGCGCGCAGCCCTTGTCGTTCCAGTAGGACTGCAGCGTCAGAATGATTTGCTGGAAAGTGAGCATGATTGCCTTTGATGCGGGGCGTACACGGCGCGGCCGGCGTCGTGACGACGCGACCCGGAGGCTCGGCCGATGTGCCGAAACGTTGAATTTTAGCCGAACGCAGAAGCGGGCGCGCCATTTTGGGAAACGGCGCGCCCGGGCGGGGTGAATGCGCGAGCCGCGTTGCGGCTTTCGCTTCAGTCGATGTTCAGTTCGTGCCCGGGCGTTTGCGGTTCGGCGCGAACGCAAACCCGAACGCCAGCAACAGGAGCGATACCGCGATCACCGTCATGTTCCCGCTCGTCACATACGGCGTGTTGCCCGAGGTGCCTTGCACGTGCGCTTCGAGCACGCCTGTAGTAAAGGTCGGCAGCTTCGACACGACATCGCCGTTGGCCGCGATCACCGCCGTCATGCCGGTGTTGGTGGCACGCAGCATCGGTCGGCCGGTTTCGATCGATCGCATGCGCGCGATCTGCAAGTGCTGATCGAGCGCGATGGTATTGCCGAACCACGCGAGATTGGTCGAGTTGACGAGAATGCCCGCGGGCGTTTCCTGCTCGCGGATCGTGCGCGCGATCTCTTCGCCGAATATGTCCTCGTAGCAGATATCCACGGCGACCGGCTGGTTGTGCACGAGAAACGCCTTCTGCGCGATCGGCCCGCGCGCGAGATCGCCGAGCGGAATGCCCATCAGGCGAACGAACCAGTGAAAGCCGAGCGGCACGAATTCGCCGAAGGGCACGAGATGATGTTTGTCGTAGCGATACACGCCGTTCACATGCGGCGTGACGCCGAAGAGACTGTTGGTGAAATCGGTCGCGCGGCCATCGGGGAGAATCGTCACGCCGATCGCGCCGAAGAGAATCGACGAGTTCGTGCTGTCCGCGAAGTTGCGGATCGCGACGGCGAAGTCCTGCGGAATCTGCACGGACAACACGGGCAGCGCGGTTTCGGGCGTGACGATCAGATCGGCGGGCTTCTCGCTGATGAGCCGTTTGTAGAGCGCGAGCGATTCATCGACGCCGGCCTGCTCGAACTTCATTTCCTGCTTCACGTTGCCTTGCAGGAGGCGCACATCGAGCGGCGCGTTGGCGGGCGTCGTCCATTCGATGCGCGACAGCAGCATGCCCGCGACGATCAGCACGATGGCCGTGATGCCCGGCGCGAACGCGAGCCGCCGCGTCTTGCGGAAGTGACAGGCGGCCTGCACGATCAGCGCGGCGACGAGCGCGAGCACCCAGCCGACGCCATACACGCCGACGAGCGCACCGAAGCCCTTCAACGGGCCGTCGACTTGTGCGTAGCCGCTCGCGAGCCACGGAAAGCCGGTGAACACGAGGCCGCGCAGCCATTCGCCAAGCGCCCACGCGCTCGCGAACGCAAACGCGCCATGCCAGGTCGGCGCATAGCGCGGCGAGGCGTCGATATCGCGTGCGGTCGCGGTGTCTTCATCGCCGAAGCGCGCGCGTCCCGCGACGAACGACCAGACCACGCTCGATAACGCCGGATAGATCGCGAGATACAGCGAGAACAGCGCGACGGCGGCAGCGGCGAGCGGCGCGGCCATGCCGCCGTAGACATGCATGCTCACGTAGAGCCACCACACGCCCGTGACGAAGTTGCCGAAGCCGAACGCCCAGCCGGTCGCGGCGGCGCTCTTCCAGCCGCTGGTGCGCGAGAGCCACGCGAAGAACGACGCGAAGATGACGAGCTCGATCCAGCCGCCGTGCGGCGTCGGCGCGAAGGAGAGCGTGTTGACGGCGCCGAGCACGGCGGCGACGAGGTAATGCCAGAAGGGCAAGGCGCGCGGCGACTCGGAGATGACGGAAGCGTCGCGTTGACGGGAGAGGAAGCGAAACGATGAATCGGCCATTGAGCTGAAGCGGAAAGCGAGCAAGCGGAGGAGGGCGGGCGCGCATTCGTCCGGCGCCCGCGGCGCGTTTAGTCGCGCAATTCGTCTTCGTCGTCGCCTGCGTGATGATGTTGCTGCGCGAGATTCGGCACGCGCCGCACGAGAAGAACGTGAATCTGCCGGGCGTCGCCGCGCAGGATCTCGAACACGAAATCGTCGATGCGCACCTTCTCGCCGCGATGCGGCACGCGCCCGAAGCGATGCGTGACGAGACCGCCGATGGTGTCGACTTCGTCGTCGGAGAAATCGGTGCCGAATTCCTCGTTGAACTGTTCGATGCCCGTCAGCGCGCGCACGCGATACTTGCCGTCCGGCGTGGCGATGATGTTGCCGGCTTCCTCGTCGAAGTCGTATTCGTCCTCGATGTCGCCGACGATCTGCTCCAGCACGTCCTCGATCGTGATGAGACCAGCGACGCCGCCGTATTCATCGACGACGATCGCGATGTGATTGCGGTTCACGCGGAAGTCGTGCAGCAGCACGTTCAGGCGCTTCGATTCCGGGATGAAGACGGCGGGGCGCAACATGCCGCGCACGTCGAATTCCTCTTCGGCGTAGTAACGCAGCAGGTCTTTCGCGAGCAGCACGCCGATGACGTTGTCGCGATTGCCTTCGTACACGGGATAGCGCGAGTGTGCTTTTTCCAGCACGAAGGGCATGAATTCAGCGGGCGTTTCCGCGATGCTGACGGCGTCCATCTGGGCGCGCGGCACCATGATGTCGCGCGCGCAGAGATCGGACACCTGGAAGACGCCTTCGATCATGGAGAGCGAATCCGCGTCGAGCAGATTGCGCGCGTGCGCGTCCTGGAGGACTTCGAGAAGTTCGTCGCGCGATTCGGGCTCGTGCGAGATGAAATCGGTCAGGCGTTCGAGAAGCGAGCGCTTTTCCGGCGGTTTGTCGGAATGGCGTCGACTGGGATAGGGTTCGTTCATAGCGGAGCGCCCGGGAGTTCCCGGGCGCGGGTTAGCGGAGAGTTAAGCATACACCAAGGAAAAATGCGGGCTGCGTGGCGCGGCGCGCATGTTTCGGCTGGTGAGAGAAGGGCCGGTCCGGACACGATGGGTGCTGTCACATGAAAGCGCTGACGTCGGTGCCGAAGCGTTCGGCCAACGCCTTCGCGACGCTCTTGCTGATCGCGCGGCGGCCGGCGAGGATGTCGCTGATCACGGTCGGCGAAGCGATATCGGCGAGGTCCTTCTGCTTCAGTTCGTGCGCGTCCAGCAGATAGCGCAATACGTCCTTCGGCTCGGCCTTCGGCAGATCCGGATGATGCGATTCCCAAACCTCGATGAGATCCGTGACGACGCCGAACAGGTCAGCGAGCGGACCTTCCTCACCTTCGAGGTGATCAGCCAGTTCATCGGCGAGCGCGACCATCTTGCGATAGTCCTCGTCGTTGCGAATCGGCTTGAGGAAGATCTGTTCCTGTAGCGCGGACCATGTCTTCGCGAATTCGGGAGCGCCTCCCGATGAGCTACGAGCTTTCATTTACGTCGGTTTGCTTCGGTCCATTGATCGTACTGTTTGTGCGTCAACACATGGCGGACGAACAACATCTGCCGATTGAAGTGAATAGCGGCGATCACGCGAAAATTGTTGCCGCCCACATCGAACACGTAGTACTGCGGCGGAACATAGTCGACCGTGTTGAAGGTTTTCCGCAAACCGGTCAAATCATCCGCCTGGCATTTGACGGCCAATCTATACCACGCAAGGAGAGAACTCGACGCGGCAGGATGCTTGGCAATGAATTCCGTGAGCACTTTCCTTGAAATCACCCGCATCCTGCCTTCCCTTCTCGACAGATCGCGCTTCGGTCATCGCATGCACCTCGAATCGGATCTACTTTATTCGCAAAACGCGAAGTTCGCAATATGCGAAGTCCGCGTGTCCTCTGAAATTGCCTTGAAGCGAAACCTTAGCGGAAATATATGCGAGAAGTATGTCCAGCCTTCGACCGTTGGCCGAGCGGCCGATGCGCCGCAAGAAAGTCATACGGATACGAAAAGCACACCCGTCATTTGTTGCCCTGCGCCTGACACCGCCTCAACAGCGCCTCCAGCGCCCGGTCCGGCATGCCGCTTTCGCGCAGCGCCTCGACCGTCCGGCTGACGTAATCGAGCGTCGTGCCATAGCGCCCGCTCGCGCAGCCGAGCACGGTGCGCACGATCGGATCGGCGAGCTTGCCGGTATAGGACGTCGCCTCGCGGCGCATCACGAACGCGAGCGCGTCGACGCGCCGGCCGTCGGCGAGCGTACACGGCAGCCACGCCGGCCGGTACGACGCCATCGCCATTTCGCGCCGCCACAGCACCTGAAGATGCTCGATCGCATCGGCGCCCGCGAGCCGGAACGCCATGCCGGTGCACGAGCCGCCGCGATCGAGCGCGAGCACGAGGCCCGGTTGCTCCGGCGTGCCGCGATTCACACGCGACCACAGATACAGCCCGCGATGGTAGCCGTGCACCTTGCCGCGCACGGCTTCGAGCGTCGGCAGACCCGGGTTCCAGATCAGCGAGCCGTAACCGAAGAGCCACAGATCCGACTTGCGATCCCAATGTACCAGCGCCGCTTCCCGAGACGCGGCCAGTTCCTCGTCCGTCAGAAGCGCGGATTCGCCGAGCGCGGGCGGATAGTCCGGGCAGGGCGCGGGCGCAAGGTCGGATCGAGGCGAGGCGGGTTGCGTGGATTCGGGCGTCTTGTCGTTCACGGCGCTTTCAACACATCGAGGACATCGGACCGGGTTCAGGTCAAAGGCACGTAAGGATCGGAAAATCCCAGAGACTGCATGATATCCGTCTCGATCGATTCCATCTCCTGCGCTTCGCTGTCGACTTCGTGGTCGTAGCCCTGCGCATGCAGCGCGCCGTGGACGATCAGATGCGCGTAGTGCGCGGCAAGCGGCTTGCCCTGTTCGGCCGCCTCGCGCTCGACGACCGGGCAGCACAGGATCAGGTCGCCCGCGACGGGATCGTCCTCCGATTCCGCATAGGCGAAGGTCAGCACGTTGGTCGCGTAGTCCTTCTGCCGATACGTCCGGTTGAGCATCCGGCCTTCGTTCTCGTCGACGAAGCGCACGGTCAGCTCCGCGTCCGCGAAGAGCGATGCCTTGATCCAGCGCACGACCGTCGCGCGCGGCAGAATCGCCTTGTGCGACGGATACGCCTTCGCGGCGGGAAACTGCATCGTGAGCGTGAGACGGGGCTTCATTCCGGCTTTTGCGATTGCTGAGCGACGCGCGCGGCTTCGGCGATCGCGGCGTCTTTCTGCGACTGCGCGTCGTAAGCCTCGACGATGCGCGCGACGAGCGGATGCCGCACCACATCCGCCGACGTGAAGTGCGTGATCGCGATGCCGCGCACTTCCGACAGCACATGCTGCGCCTCGATCAGCCCGCTCTTGTGGCCGCGCGGCAAATCGACCTGCGTCGTGTCGCCGGTGACGACCGCCTTCGAGCCGAAGCCGATGCGCGTGAGGAACATCTTCATCTGTTCGGGCGTGGTGTTCTGCGCCTCGTCGAGAATGATGAACGCGTGATTAAGCGTGCGGCCGCGCATGTACGCGAGCGGCGCGATTTCGATCATCTGGCGCTCGAACATCTTCGCAGTCTTGTCGAAGCCGAGCAGATCGTAGAGCGCGTCATACAGCGGGCGCAGATACGGATCGACTTTCTGCGCGAGATCGCCGGGCAAAAAGCCGAGCCTCTCGCCCGCTTCGACGGCCGGGCGCGTCAGCACGATGCGCTTCACCTGATCGCGTTCGAGCGCATCGACCGCGCATGCGACCGCGAGATAGGTCTTGCCCGTGCCCGCCGGCCCGATGCCGAAGGTCACGTCGTGCGCGATGATCTGCTTCAGATAGTCGCGCTGCGCGGGCGTGCGTCCGCGCAGATCGGCGCGGCGCGTGTAGAGCTTCGGCCCGTGGTCTTCGTCTTCGCCGAGATCGATCGTCGCGCTCGGTTCATCGAACGGATGATCGGGATCGCCACGAAAGCGCGGATCGGCTTCGCCTTCTTCGCCGTTGGCTTCGCGCGCGTCTTTCGCGCGGCGCGTCGCATGGCTGGCTTCGACGAGCGCGAGCTGAATGTCGTCCACGGAAATCGGATCGCGCGCGCGGTTGTAGAAATTTTCGAGCGCCGCGAGCGCGACCTTCGCGCCACGGCCACGAATCGAAATCTTGTGGCCGCGCCGCGAGAGCGTCACGTCGAGCGCCTGCTCGATTTGCCGCAGGTTCTCGTCGAGCGGGCCGCAGAGATTGGCGAGCCGCGCGTTGTCTTCGCGCGGTGCGGTGAATTCCAGATGCTGCGTAGGAGCGTTCTTCAAAGTGAACTTGAGTCCTGTCTTTAGTGCGTCAGCTCGGGCGCCATCACCAGTTCGCCGCGCAGCGAGTGCGGATACGCTTGCACGATCTTCACGTCGATCATCTGGCCGGTCAGCCGCGCGTGCGATTCCACCGGCGCGGGGAAATTGACGACGCGGTTGTTCTGCGTGCGGCCGGCAAGCTCGTTCGGGTCCTTGCGCGCCGGGCGCTCGACCAGAATGCGCTCGACGCGGCCGACCATCGACGCGCTGATGCGCTGCACGTTTTCCTCGATCGTCGCCTGCAAGTGTTGCAGACGTTTGAGCTTGACCTCGCGCGGCGTGTCGTCGTGCAGGTTCGCGGCCGGCGTGCCGGGGCGCGGGCTGTAGATGAACGAGAAGCTCGTGTCGTAGCTCATCTCGTCGACGAGCGTCATCATCCGGTTGAAATCGTCCTCGGTTTCGCCGGGGAAGCCGACGATGAAGTCCGTCGACAGCGAAAGATCAGGGCGAATCGCGCGCAGCTTGCGGATGACCGACTTGTATTCGAGCACGGTATAGCCGCGCTTCATCGCCATCAGGATGCGGTCCGAGCCGTGCTGCACCGGCAGATGCAGATGCGAGACGAGCTTCGGCACTTTCGCGTAGGTGTCGATGAGGCGCTGCGTGAATTCCTTCGGATGCGAAGTCGTATAGCGGATACGCTCGATGCCCGGCACCTCCGCGACATATTCGATGAGCGTCGCGAAATCCGCGATCTCGCTCGAACCGGATGTCAGCGCACCCCGATACGCGTTCACGTTCTGGCCGAGCAGCGTGACTTCGCGCACGCCCTGATCGGCGAGGCCGGCGATTTCGGTGAGCACGTCGTCGAGCGGGCGCGAAACTTCGTCGCCGCGCGTGTACGGCACGACGCAATAGCTGCAGTACTTCGAGCAGCCTTCCATGATCGACACGAACGCGCTCGGGCCGTCGACGCGCGCCGGCGGCAGGTGATCGAACTTCTCGATTTCCGGGAACGTGATGTCGACTTGCGCGCGGCCCGTGGCGCGGCGCTGGTCGATCATCGCGGGCAGGCGATGCAGCGTCTGCGGACCGAACACGAGATCGACATACGGCGCGCGCGCGACGATCGACGCGCCTTCCTGACTCGCGACGCAACCACCGACGCCGATCAGCAGATTCGGGTTCGCCTCCTTCAGCTCGCGCACGCGGCCGAGATCAGAGAAGACTTTCTCCTGGGCCTTTTCGCGCACCGAACAGGTGTTGAACAGAATGACGTCCGCGTCTTCGGGCGTGTCCGTCTTGACGAGTCCTTCCGCCGCGCCGAGTACGTCGACCATCTTGTCGGAGTCGTACTCGTTCATCTGGCAGCCGAAGGTCTTTACATAAACTTTCTTGGTCATGAGTGTCGCCGGTCGCAGTGGTTAACCTGGGGGCGCTCGTAAAAGAGATTGAGGGCGAGTTGCGGTTTTGGGCGGACTTCTACAGTGATCTGACCGCTTTTTGCTTTAATTTAGCCCGATATTATAGCGCCGACGACCATTCCTGACGCTGGCTGGCCCGGTCGGGCGGATAGGCGAGATCGCCGAGCAGTTCGGCGGTGGTTGTTTCGAAGCGCTCGACCAGAAAGTCCAGCAGCACGCGCACGCGCGGCGCCATGTAGCGGTTCGCATGAAAGAGCGCGTGGACCGCGGCTTCGTGCGTGCACCAGTCGGGCAGCACCATCTGCAAGGTGCCGGCGCGCACGTCGGCGGCGATATCCCAGATCGATTTATGCGCGATGCCGTGGCCCGCGAGCGCCCACGCGCGGGTGAGCGCGCCGTCGTTGGATTCCCATGAATCGGCGACGGGAATCGTAAACGTGTGACGTTCATCGCCACGCACGAAATCCAGTTTGTTGAGCGGCCCGGATGACGTAACGTGCACGACAAAGTCGTGCGTCGTGAGATCTGCTGGCGTCCGTGGCACGCCCTTTCTCGCGAGATATTCCGGCGATGCGCAAAGCACCCGCCGATTCGGCGCCAGCACGCGCGCGGCGAGTCCGCTATCGGGCGGCGCGCCGAAGCGAATTGCCAGATCGATTTCTTCCTGCATCAGATTCGACACCGAATCGGATAGCGTGAGCGCGAACTTCAACTCCGGATGCACCGTGACGAATTCGTCCAGCCAGCCGCGCAGCAGGTAGCGCCCGAAATCCGACGTCGCGGAAATCCGCACCTTGCCGCGCACGACGTTCTGGCCCGCCTGCAGCGCGGCTTCGGCGTCGTCGATCGCCTGGAGCGCGATGCGGCAGTGCTGCAAGTAAATGCGGCCCTCGTCCGTCACACGCAACTGGCGCGTCGTGCGCTCGAAGAGCCGCGTGTGCAGCGCCTTTTCCAGCTTGATGAGCCGCGCGCTCGCCGCCGCCGGCGACAGCCCGAGCTTGCGCCCGGCCGCCGACAGGCTGCCCGCTGCCGCCGCTTCGACAAAAAGGCGCATGTCGCCGAGCCGATCCATCGTCATTTTCAATTCAGGTTTGAGAATGATTCAAAGACTAGCCCAATTCTCAAAAGATCGCTGAACTCGCAGAATGCCGACACATCGCAATTTCAAGCGGTTCACGGAGTTCACGTCATGCAACTCGACCACGTCACGATCGTCGCGCCCGACTGCGAAGCGTTCATGCGCTTTTTCGTCGATATCGCCGGGATGCGGGGCGGGCCGCGGCCGCCCTTCGGCGTCGGCGGTTACTGGCTGTATCTCGGCGCGCGGCCGGCGGTGCACCTGATCGCGTCGGGCGCGGTTGGGACGGCATCGGCCGAGCGGCCGGGCGCGACGCGCATCGACCATCTGGCGCTGCGCGTCGACGACGAGGCGCAGTGGCGCGCGTTGCTCGAACGTCTCGACTGCCGCGGCTACGCGTACCAGCTCGCCGAGGTGCCGCTCGCCCGCGAGCGTCAGCTATTCGTGCGGCTGAGCGCGGGTGTCGTCGTCGAATTCGTGACCGCTCAATCCTGATCTGGAGTCACCATGCCTCTCCCACTTCTCGCGCTGGCGATCAGCGCCTTCGCCATCGGCACGACGGAGTTCGTCATCATGGGCCTGTTGCCCAACGTCGCGCATGATCTTTCCGTATCGATTCCGTCGGCGGGCCTGCTCGTCACCGGTTACGCGCTCGGCGTCGCGGTCGGCGCGCCGCTGCTAGCCGTGCTGACGAGCAAGCTGCCGCGCAAGCTCGCGCTGCAATTGCTGATGCTCGTTTTCATCGTCGGCAATGTGCTGTGCGCGGTCGCGCCGGGCTACGGCCTTTTGATGGTCGCGCGCGTCGTCACGTCGTTCGCGCACGGCTCGTTCTTCGGCATCGGCGCGGTCGTGGCTGCGTCGCTCGTGCCGGCGGAAAAGCGCGCGAGCGCCATCGCGCTGATGTTCACCGGACTCACGCTCGCGAACGTGCTGGGCGTGCCGTTCGGGACCTTCATCGGCCAGGAACTGGGCTGGCGCGCGACGTTCTGGATCGTCGCCGGTCTCGGCGTGCTTTCCGCGCTCGGCGTGACGGCGCTCGTGCCAAATCTCCACGATGCCGCGCCGAGCGGTCTCGGCCGGGAAGTGCGCGTGCTGCGCGACCCGCACGTCTGGCTCGCGCTGACGACGACGGTGCTCGGTTTCGGCGGCGTGTTCGTCGTGTTTACGTATATCGCGCCGATTCTCGAACAGGTCGGCGGTTTCTCGCCGCGCGGCGTCACGCTGGTTCTGGTGCTGTTCGGCGTCGGTCTGACGATCGGCAATACGATCGGCGGCAGGCTCGCCGACCGCGCGCTGATGCCGTCGCTGATGGGCATTCTGTTCGCGCTCGCCATCGTCATGGCGGTATTTGCGGAGACGAGCCACAGCCAGATCGGCGCGATCGTCACGATCTTCGTGTGGGGCATCGCGGCGTTCGCGACGGTGCCGCCGTTGCAGACGCGCGTCGTCGAGAAGGCGAAGGACGCGCCGAATCTCGCGTCGACGCTGAATATCGGCGCATTCAACATGGGGAACGCGGGCGGCGCGTGGCTCGGCGGCGCGGTGCTGACGCACGGTTACGGACTCGATACGCTGCCGTGGGCCGCCGCCGTGGTCGCGCTCGCAGCGCTCGCCGTGACGTGGTTCGCCGCACGGCTGGATGCACCGCGCGTTACATCGGAAGTAAACGCGGCCGATGCTTGCTGAACGCTTATCATGTTGGCTCAACGTAATTCGAGCCAACATGATCGATCATCTCATCTGCGATTGCGACGGCGTACTCGTCGACAGCGAAGTCATCGCGGATCGCGTGATGCTGGACGTGCTTACCGAGACGTTTCCCGGCATCGACTTCAAACCGGCCGTCAAGACGGCTTTCGGGCAGCAGACCTCGCGCTTTCTCGGCCATCTGGAAACGAAGTTCGGCATCGTGATGCCGCCGGATTTCGTCGATACGATCGAGGCGCGTGTCTTGGTGGAACTCGCACGCTCGGTCGGACCGATCGCCGGCGTGCGGGCCGCGCTGGAGGGCTGCGGCCTGCCGGTCGCGGTGGTGTCGAACAGCCGGATGGAGCGCGTGCGCGCGTCGGTGCGGCGCGCGGGGCTGAATGAGATCGTCGGCGCGCGCGTGTTCAGCGCGCAGCAAGTGGAGCGGCCAAAACCTTATCCGGATGTCTATCTGCTCGCGGCGCGCACGCTGGAAATCGATCCGGCGCGCTGCCTCGTCGTGGAGGACAGCGTCGCCGGACTGACGGCGGCGCGCGCGGCAGGCATGAAGACCATCGCGTTCGTCGGCGCGAGCCATATTCCGTCCGGCTACGCGCAAGTGCTGCGCGAAACCGGCATCACGCGAATCATGGAGCACATGGACGAACTGCCTGCGCTCGTCGCGGCGGGCAAGCGTGGCGAGTTCGGCGACTTGTTGTCCTGAAACGCGCGCCCTGGCTCAGGCCACTTCCTCGGCGGTCTCGCGCGACGCCGCGAGCGCCGCGCGGAATTCGACCAACTCCGCGATGGTCAGCATCGGCAGACCGTGTTCTTTCGCGAAACGCTCGACCTGCGCGCCGCGCGTCATCGTGCCGTCGGCGTTCATCAGTTCGCACAGTACGCCAGCGGGCTTGAGACCGGCGAGGATCGCCAGATCGACTGTGCCTTCCGTGTGACCGCGCCGCGCGAGCACGCCGCCCGGCATCGCGCGCAGCGGGAACACGTGGCCCGGCCGCACGATATCGCCCGGCTTTGCGTGATCGGCGATGGCCGCGCGGATCGTCGTCACCCGATCGGCCGCCGACACGCCCGTGGTCACGCCTTCGCGCGCCTCGATCGACACCGTGAACGCGGTGCCGTAGCGGCTGCCGTTCGCGGCGGCCATCGGCGGAAGTTCGAGCGCGCGCACTTTTGCGTCGGGCAGGCACAGGCAGACGATGCCGCTGCATTCGCGGATCAGAAGCGCCATCGTCGCGTCGGTGAGCTTTTCGGCGGCGACGATCAGATCGGCTTCGTTTTCGCGATCGTCGTCGTCCTGAAGAACGACGGGACGGCCTGCGCGCATGGCGTCGAGCGCGGCGGCAATGCGCGGCGGAACGTCGAAGGAAGCGAGCTGGGGGAGGTCGGCAGAGGCGTCGTCAGCGATGACGGCGGGTGCGGCGAACGACAGGCTGTTGTGAGTTTGAGTCTGGGACATGTGAAACGCTCTCGCGGAACAATTGGGCGAAAAACGTTTCAGGGCATTGCAAACAGACAGAACGGCACCCCGCGGCGACGCGCCGGCCAGGCGCGGCGTCGTCCGGTTCGGCGCGATGCGTGAATCGCCGGGGGAACGGACTTGACTATCTGCACATCTTCTCTCATCCGGACTATGACCGTCGGCTCTGGCATCTCACCAGATCTGCTGACCCCGCGCGTGATGCGGCGCGGGCGCTCGCGGGCTCGAGGTTCGGCCGCGAGGCCTCGCCACTTACCGCCGGTGGGGAATTGCACCCCGCCCTGAAGACGTACTGAATGCCGCCAAGCCGAACAGGCTCGACAGCTTTTTCAGGATACCGCACGTGCGAAATTTTTGCACTGCCGCATGGATCATCGTTCCGGAAAACGACATGCGCAACGACCGCGCTAGCTGTCCGCCCAGGCTTTCGTGGCATTGACCGCGCGCCGCCATCCGGCGAGAGACGTGGCGATTTCCTGTTGTGGCATCGATGGTGTAAAGCGCCGTTCCAGTTGCCATTGCGCCTTGAGTTCGTCGACGTCCTTCCAGTAGCCGACCGCGAGCCCCGCCAGATAAGCCGCGCCGAGCGCCGTGGTTTCCGCGATGCGCGGGCGCGCCACGCCGACGCCCAGCAGATCCGCCTGAAACTGCATCAGCAGATCGTTCGCGCAGGCGCCGCCATCGACGCGCAATTCGCCGATACGCATGCCCGAGTCCGCTTCCATTGCCTTCAGCACATCGAGCGACTGATACGCGATCGCGTCGAGCGCCGCCCGCGCAATATGGCTCGACGTCGTGCCGCGCGTCACGCCGAAGAGCGTGCCGCGTGCGCGCGCATTCCAGTGCGGGGCGCCGAGACCGGCGAAAGCGGGCACGAGATACACGCCATCGCTATGCGGCACGTTGCGCGCGAGCGCCTCGACTTCGCTTGCGTGGCGGATGAGGCCGAGCCCGTCGCGCAGCCATTGCACGACCGCGCCCGCGATGAAAATGCTGCCTTCGAGGGCATAGTCGACCCGATCGCCGATCTGCCATGCGATCGTGGTGACGAGGTTGTTGCGCGACTCGATCGGCTTCTCGCCCGTGTTCATGACGAGAAAGCAGCCGGTGCCGTAGGTGTTTTTCACCATGCCCGAGTCCGTGCACATCTGCCCGAAAAGCGCGGCATGCTGATCGCCGGCAAGCGATGCGAGCGGCACGTCTGATGCGAACACCGTGCCCTGCGTCGTGCCGTAGACCTCGGACGATGTGCGTACTTCGGGCAGCATGCTGCGCGGAATGTCGAGCGCGTCGAGCAGTTCGTCGTCCCAGCGGCGCGCGTGGATGTCGAAGAGCATGGTGCGCGACGCGTTCGTGATATCGGTGATATGCGTGCCATGCCGCGTGAAATTCCACACGAGCCAGCTATCGACGGTGCCGAACGCGAGTCGGCCTTGCTTCGCCTTGTCGCGCGCGCCCTCGACGTTATCGAGAATCCAGCGGATTTTCGTTGCGGAGAAATAGGCGTCGATGGGCAGGCCGGTCTTTGCGCGCACCATCGATTCGAGTCCGCGCGACTTGAGTTCGTCGCACAGCGCGGCCGTACGCCGGTCCTGCCAGACGATCGCGTTATAGACCGGTTTGCCGGTTTCGCGGTCCCACACGATGGTGGTTTCGCGCTGATTCGTGATGCCGATCGCCGCGATCGACGAAGCGCTCGCGCCCGCGCGCGTGACGGCTTCCGCGGCGACGCCCGCCTGCGTCGACCAGATTTCCTGTGGATCGTGCTCGACCCAGCCCGCTTCCGGATAGATCTGCTGGAATTCCTTCTGCGCCACGGACACGATATTGCCGTTTCTGTCGAACAGCATGGCGCGCGAGCTGGTAGTGCCCTGGTCGAGCGCGAGAACGTACTGATCCTGCATGGTCTCCTCCGGTTTGAGCGGTCCGTGTGCGAAATCTATCGGAGCGAGACCGCGCGGACAACCTGGCCGAACGGCATAGGCCGCGCGACATGCGTTGCCGTGCGTGCAAAATGCCTATGCCATTCGGCCAGGTGGCGTCACCGTTGCGTTCGTCCGATACTGGCGAGACCCAATCGAATGAACGGTGAGTGCGATGCGAATGCTGTTGATTTCAGGCGTGCTGGGAACGGCGCTTCTGGCGGGCTGCGTGGGAACGCCGAGCCTCGGCGATTCGACGGGCGCGTCTTCGTTCAGTGCGCTGCAGGAAATGTGCGGAGCGCCGGCGGCCGATTACGGCGCTGACGCGCAATCCGTCTATTCGACCTTCTTCGACGCCTACGTCGCCCAGCGTCGGGGCGGGCTGTCGAAAGAGCGCTACTGCGCGTTCCAGGCGGCGATTGCGGAGCGGTATCGCGCGTATCGGGCGAATCCCGGCCCCGAGGCGCAGAGCGCGTGGGCGAACTTCTTTCTGGATCAGCGCGCGCAGGCGCTCAGTTGGCGGGCAGCAGTCGACCCGACGCTGCGCGCCGGATGAAGCGATCTGAGATTTGAAACCGGAGAGATGAAACGGACGCGGTCCCCGACCGCGTCGTGAGTCCTGCCGCGCGTGCTATGAGTAACGCTTGAAAGCCTTGACTGTGGAATCGCCGGTGGCGGTGAGGCGCCATTGCTGACGTCCCGAAGCGAGATTTTCGAGTTGAACGAGCTGGCGTTCGAGCAAGGCGTCGAGTTCCTCGCGTTCCATATCGACTTGATTAGGTGCTTCCTGAACCAGTAGCAGCGTGGCAAATTCGTGCGGACTCAGCATTGTGTTCTCCATGACGACCGAACGGCATAAGCAGCCGGCTTTGTAAGCCGGATCTTTTTGCTTCGAAACGTTGTACGGGGAAACTGGGAAACCGCCGGGCAAACGCAAAGCTTGTGTACCGCGATTGCCGGGAATTGGGATTGTAGGCAAGCGTCTGACAAGTGCCAAATCCCAAAACGAAAATTTTGGCTTTGACTTTTTTCGTGAGCGGAGGCGGTCCCCGATTCACGCAAATTTGAAGAATCCACTTGAGGTTCGTGCGGCGGCGCACACAAACGCAAGGCGATGCGATGCTCGCGGCCTGATCGAATGCTCGACACATTCATGCGTTCGTCTCATTAATTTATACGATAAATGAATTTGTTTTAAATTAAGCGCGCAATGCAATATTCTCTTTTGCTCGGACGGCTTTCGACATCGCCCGCGCCGTTCTGCCCTGGTATCACGGAACTTATTCAATGACTCGCTTCAACTGGCAAAACCCGTATCCCACGCCGCGCCTGCCGGTGTTCGCCCGCAATATCGTATCGACGTCCCATCCGCTTGCCGCGCAGGCCGGGCTGCGCATGCTCTGGAAGGGCGGCAATGCCGTCGATGCTGCCATCGCTGCGGCGGCCGCCATCACCGTGGTCGAGCCGGTATCGTGCGGTCTGGGTGGCGATGCCTTCGCGCTGGTCTGGGACGGCAAGAAGCTGCACGGACTGAATGCGTCGGGCGTGTCGCCGGCGGCGTGGAACGTCGACTATTTCCGGCGCAAATATGGCGAGGAGAACGGGCTCGCGCGTCAGCCCAAGCGCGGCTGGGACGCCGTGACCGTGCCGGGCGTCATCGCCGGATGGGAAGCCTTGCACGCGAAGTTCGGTTCGCTGCCGTTCGCGGACCTGATGGAACCCGCGATCGAGATCGCCGAGCGCGGTCACGCGGTGGCGAGCATCGTCGCGTACAAGTGGGCGGCGGCGGTGCCCGAACTCAAGGATCAGCCCGGTTTCGCGGACGTCTTCATGCCGCGCGGCCGCGCGCCCGAGGTGAGCGAACTCGTGCGCTTTCCTGGTCACGCGAAGACCTTGCGCCTGCTCGCGCAGCACGGTCCGCGCGCGTATTACGAAGGCGAGATCGCCGAACGCATCGCGTCGTTTGCGCGCGAAGGCGGCGCGGCGCTGACGATGAACGACTTGCGCAACTATCGCGCGGACTGGGTCGAGCCGATCAGCAAGGACTATCGCGGACACACGGTGCACGAGATTCCGCCGAACGGGCAGGGCATTGCCGCGCTGATCGCGCTCGGCATTCTCGACAAGTTCGATGTCAGCACGCTCGCCGTCGATGGCATCGAGTCGCAGCATTTGCAGATCGAGGCGATGAAGCTCGCGTTCGCCGACGTCTACCGCTACGTCGCCGATCCGCGCTCGATGGAGGTGACGCCCGAGCAGATGCTGGACGACGCGTACCTGACGGAGCGCGCGAAGCTCATCGACCCGAAGAAGGCCACGCAATTCGACTTCGGCATGCCGAAGGCGGGCGGCACCATCTATATGTCGGTGGCCGACGAGCGCGGCATGATGGTGAGCTTCATTCAGTCGAATTACATGGGCTTCGGCTCGGGCGTGGTCGTGCCGGACACGGGCATCGCGCTGCAGAACCGCGGCTGCGGTTTCTCGATGGATCCGAAATCCGCGAACGTCGTGGAAGGCGGCAAGCGCCCGTTCCATACGATCATCCCCGCGTTTCTCACGCAGGACATCGATGGCAAGCGCGAAGCGGTGATGAGCTTCGGCGTGATGGGCGGTGACATGCAGCCGCAAGGCCATCTGCAATCCGTCGTGCGCATGCTCGACTACGGCCAGCAGCCGCAGGCCGCGTGCGATGCGCCGCGCTGGAAGGTCAACCGCGACTTCACCATCGATATCGAAGCCACGCTCGATCCCGAAACCGCGCGTGCGCTCGAAGGCCTCGGTCACACGATCAAGTCCGTCGACGATCCTTACATGGACTTCGGCTCGGGCCAGTACATCTGGAAGCTCGACCGCAACGATCCCGAACGTGGTTATGTCGCGGCGAGCGACAGCCGGCGCGACGGTCTGGCCGCCGGGTTCTAAAACGACCATCGGAGACCGCGTCGTGCGACCGGTCTCCATCCAACATGACAAAGCGTCGATTCGCTGCTTCCAGGCACGCGAAGGGAAACGCGCATGCCCGCGTCGGGCGAAGAGAAAGGGGACATCATGAATGAACAGGCGTATCGGGCGCCGAATGCTCAAGTCGCTGCGACCGAAACGTCCGCGCCAAGAGCGGCGCCATCGAAGGCGATGATCCGCCGCATCGTGTTTTCGTCGTCGATCGGCAACGCGCTCGAGTGGTTCGACTTTCTCGTCTACGGCTATTTCGCGACCGTGATCGCGAAGGCGTTCTTTCCGTCGCAGGACGAGTGGCTGTCGACGATGCTGGCCATCGGCACGTTCGGCATCTCGTTCCTGATGCGTCCGCTCGGCGCGATCGTGCTCGGCATTTACGGCGACCGCAAAGGGCGCAAGGCCGCGCTCACGCTCGCCATTCTGCTGATGATGGTCGGCACGCTCACCATGGCGGTGATGCCGTCGTACGCGCACATCGGCGTGGCGGCGCCGCTTCTGATCCTGCTGGCGCGGCTCGTGCAAGGCTTTGCAGTGGGCGGCGAGTTCGGCAGCGCGACGGCGTTCATGGTCGAGCACAGCGAGGCGCGGCGAGGCTATTACGCAAGCTGGCAGTTCGCGAGTCAGGGGCTGGCCGCGATCATGGCCGCGGCCTTCGGCTCAGTGCTGACCGCCTGGCTGCCGCCGCCGCAGCTCGAAAGCTGGGGCTGGCGCATTCCGTTCGTCTTCGGACTGCTGGTCGGACCGGTGGGTTACTACATCCGCTCGCATCTGGACGAAACACCCGAATTTCTCGCGACGCGCGCCGAAAAGAAGGTGGGCGCGCCAGGCGTCTCGTTCTCGAATCAATGGCTGAACCTGTTGCTGGCCGTCGGCATCGTGGCGCAATCGACGGTCGGCGTGTACGTCCTGCAACTCTATATGCCGATGTATGCCGTCAAGCAGCTTCATCTTCCCGCGACGGCTTCGTTCGCCGTCGTGGTGCTCAATGGCGGACTTCAGTTCATTTTCTCGCCGTTGATGGGCGCGCTCTCCGACCGGCTCGGACGTATCCGCATCATGCTTGGCACGTCGATCTTCATGGGCGTCACGATTTATCCGATGTTCGCGTGGCTGCAGACGCACCCGACCATCGCTTCGCTCGTCATGCTGCAATCGGTCGCGGGCATTCTCAAGGCAGCGTACTCCGGTCCGATGCCCGCGCTGATGTCCGAAATCTTCCCGACGTGCGTGCGCTCGACCGGCCTCTCGATCGGCTACGCGCTCGGCGTCACGCTGTTCGGCGGTTTCGCGCCGACGATCGTCGAGGCGTTCATCCACGTCACCGGCGACAAGCTCGCGCCGAGTTACTACGTGTTGCTGGCGGCGGTGCTGTCGGGTCTGTCGCTGGCGATTGTCGCGTGGCGTATGCGCGCGGGGCGGCGCGCGATCTGACGGGTCAGGTGTTCTCTCTGCATATTCAGGCTTCAGGCACGAACTTCAGCGCGTGTGGCACGTTTCATGCTGCAACGCACCACTGGCCGCTCATATCGAGACTCGTAAGAATTTGGTGCAGACGGAACCGGCGCGCCGCGCCGGAGTCTGTCCCCATGTCTGCAAACTCGTTGCAGGGCGGCTAAGATTGAAAATCATGCCGCTAAACAATTGAAGTCAGAACGCCGGGACCGAACCGTTCGCGGCGTCGCCTGAACCTCGGCCTTCCCTGTTGGCCGATGGCGCGTTCAGTTCAGCCTGGGAGCGCGATATATGCACACCGACAGTACCCATGTGATGCCCTGGCGCATCGAAGACATCGATCTCACGCGGATCGATCGCCATAAGGCGGCATCTAATGAGCATCTTCTCTTGTTGTTGTGCGCCTGCTCGTTCATCGAGAGCGGCACGGATCTCTATACCAGCAATCTCAGCAAGTATTTTCATGACGACCCCGAGATTTCGGCGTGGCTCAATAACGAGTGGGAGCCCGAAGAGATGCAGCATGGCAGGGCGCTCAAGACTTACATCCATCACGTGTGGCCCGAGTTCGACTGGGACACGGCGTTCAAAAACTTCTTCGCCGAATATTCGCTGACCTGCTCGTATGAGGAATTCGAGAAGAAGCGTGCGCTCGAGATGGTGGCGCGCTGTGTCGTCGAGACGGGAACGGCCACGCTTTATCGCGCGATCAATGATTGTTCGGATGAGCCGGTGCTGAAGGAAATCACCGACAACATTCGCACGGACGAAGTGCGCCACTACAAGCATTTTTTCCACTTTTTCAAGAAGTGGAACAAGATCGAGGGCAATGGCCGCATGGCTGTGCTCGGCGCGCTCGTGCGGCGCGTGATGGAACTCAAGAGCGAGGATTCGGAGATCGCGCTGCGGCACGTCTTCGCCATTCGTTATCCCGAGCGTGCGCAGGATGCGGAGTACAACCGCGAACTGTCTGCGCGCGTGAATGCGCTCGTGCGGCGCAATCTGTCGGCGGATCAGGCCATCAAGATGCTGCTCAAGCCGCTCGATCTGCCCGCGCGCATCCAGCCGGGCGTGCACTATCCGCTCTCCAAGATGACGCAGTTGTTCTTCCGTTGAAACCTACCTCACGATGCCGGCCCTAAGCCGGCATTTTGTTATGACCGATACCAACGCGCCGCAGCCGTCCCTGTCCTCGCAATCCGTCTTCGACGAATGGCCGCCCGAGTTGCGCGCGCTGTTCGACGGCACGCTCGCCGTCGCCGATGCCGGTTTCACCGCATCGCTGTGCGCAGCCGATCACGCTCATCGCGTGCGAACCGCGCTGCTGAGCGCGGGCGAACTGCTCGCGCCCGACGCGCGCACGCTCGCGTTCGGATTGTGGCCATCGTCGCGAACCGCGCAGGCAGTCGCCGCGACGGGACGCGCGACGCTCGCCTTCGTTTTCGACGAAGCGTTCTATCAGGTGCATCTCGATGTGCGCCGCGTGCCGGTCGATGACGTGCCGCTCGCGTGCTTCGTCGGCACGATCGAGAGTGGGGAAGTGCAGCGGGTGGGATATGCGCGACTCACGAGCGGAATCGCGTTCGAACTGACCGAAGCGCAATCGGCGCTTGCGCGCTGGCGCGAGCAACTCGAATGGCTGAAGCGGGCGGCGAGCGCCGCCGCCTGAAGCATCGGTGCGACACGTTGGAGCGTCGCACCGGGAAATCTACGCCTTAGCGACTGCGCGTGCCCGAACGCTGGGCGTCGCGCCGGCCGCCGAGGAGCGCGCCGGGATTGCCGCCTGTCGGCTTGCGCGAATTCGCGGCATGGTTCGTCGGCGCGGATTCCGCACGTCGCGGTGCCGGGCTCGCGCTCGGCTTGCTTGCGTTGCGCGCATCGCGTGAGGGTTGAGCGCCGGCTTTGCCGCCATTGCCACCGTTCGATGGCCGCGCGCCACGCGCTTCGCCGTTCGGGCGGCCGCCTTCGCGGCGCGGTTCGCCATTCGCACGCGCTTCGCCATTGCGCGGCGCCTGACGCCCCTGACCTTGCCCCTGTCCCTGACCGCGCCCTTGACTGCGACGCTGGATCGGCTCCGGCTTCGCGTTCGGGTCGGGCTCGAAGCCGGGGATCACTTCGCTCGGAATCGGCCGCTTGATGAGGCGCTCGATGTCCTTCAGCAGTTGATGCTCGTCGACGCACACCAGCGACACCGCTTCGCCTTCCGCGCCCGCGCGCCCCGTGCGGCCGATGCGGTGCACATAGTCTTCCGGCACGTTCGGCAGATCGAAGTTGACGACGTGCGGCAATTGATCGATGTCGATGCCGCGCGCCGCGATATCGGTCGCGACCAGCACCTGCAGCGTCTGATCCTTGAACTCGGCCAGCGCGCGCGTGCGGGCCGACTGGCTCTTGTTGCCGTGAATCGCGAGCGCGCTGATGCCATCCTTGCCGAGCTGTTCGGCGAGGCGGTTTGCGCCGTGCTTCGTGCGCGTGAAGACGAGCACCTGGAACCAGTTGTTGCCGCGGATCAGATGCGTGAGCAACTCGCGCTTGCGATCGCGATCGACCGGATGGATCTTCTGGTCGACCTTCTCGGCCGTGGTATTGCGCCGCGCGACTTCGATGAGCGCGGGCGAGTCGAGCAGGCTGTCGGCGAGCGCCTTGATCTCGTCGGAAAACGTGGCCGAGAACAGCAGGTTCTGACGCTTCGCCGGCAGGCGCGCGAGCACGCGCTTGATGTCGTGGATAAAGCCCATGTCGAGCATGCGATCGGCTTCGTCGAGCACGAGAATTTCGAGCTGCGAAACGTCGATCGTCTTTTGCTGCATGTGATCGAGCAAACGCCCCGGCGTCGCGACGACGATATCGACGCCACGGCGCAGCGCGTCGATCTGCGGATTGATGCCGACGCCGCCGAACATCACCGTCGACTTGAGCTTCAGGTATTTGCCGTACGCGCGCACGCTTTCCTCGACCTGCGCGGCGAGTTCGCGCGTGGGCGTGAGGATCAGCGCGCGAACCGGGCGCTTGGCGCCCGCGGCGGCGGGAGCGAGTTGCGACAGGCGTTGCAGGATCGGCAGCGTGAAGCCGGCGGTCTTGCCCGTGCCGGTCTGCGCGCCCGCGAGCAGGTCGCCGCCTTTCAGGACGGCGGGAATCGCCTGGAGCTGAATCGGAGTGGGGCTGGAATAGCCGAGTTCGTTGACCGCGCGAAGCAGGGGTTCGGACAGACCAAGTGAATCAAAAGACATAAATTGGATGCTTATCGTTATAGCGAGCGGCGCGCGTGCGAATCAGGGCTGCGGCGAAGCAGAGCTCGGCCGGCCGCGCGCATACGCGACGCTCGGAAATAAATCGGGCGGCGGGCCATTCGGCGATCAGCGATCGCCGGGCGTTGCCGCAAGGTTCGACGTGCTATCAAGACACGTCATCTGACGCTAAGTTGCATCGAAGGACACTTCGACGCGGCGGCGCCCGTTTCAGCAGGCCTCACGCGACATAGCGCGCGACGCTCACGAACTGGCACAGGCTGCCTGCGAGCACGAACAGATGCCAGATTCCGTGTCCGTGCCGGATGCGCTCGTCGTTGATGAAAAAGTAAATGCCGGCGCTGTAAATCACGCCGCCCGCCACCAGCCATGCGGTTCCCGCGGCTGGCAGCGCCGTCACGAGCGGATGAACGGCTACGAGCGCGAGCCATCCCATCAGCACGTACAGCACCATCGACACACTGCGGGTTCGACGCCCGAGCGTGAGTTCCTGCGTGATGCCGAGCGCCGCGAGCCCCCAGCTCACGCCGAAGAGCGACCAGCCCCAGGGGCCACGCAAGGTCACCAGTGTATACGGCGTGTAGCTGCCGGCTATCAACAAGTAGATGGCCGAGTGATCGCACTTCTGCAGTATCGCTTTCAGGCGCGGCGTGCGCGCCCAGTGATACAGCGTGGAGATGATGTAGAGCGCGCTGAGCATTGCGCCGTACACCGCGAAGCTGACGACCTTGTAGGCGTCGCCGTCGAGCGCGCCCATCGTGACGAGCGTCGCGAGCCCCGCCACCGACAGCAGCGCGCCGATCAGATGGCTGATGCTGTTGAAACGCTCACCTGCGTGCATGAATCCATTCCGCCAAAAGACAAGGGGCGCGGCCCCCAACTACGTAGGCTGCGCCCCAAATGCGTATTGTACGCTCTATTGGCGGATGGTCGCCGCGGACCTCAATCGAGCGGCGCCGAGCGCAGGTTGCTCACCTGCTGCGGCGACACCGGCGTGCCGTGGTTACCCCACGACATACGGATGTAGGTCACGACCGCCGCGACTTCCGTATCCGACAGCGACTGCGCGAAAGGCGGCATGCCGTGCGGCATCGGATTGCCTTCCGTGCTCGGCGGATAGCCGCCGTTCAACGTCATGCGGATCGGGTTGACGGCCGACGGCATCTGGATCGACTGGTTGTTGGCGAGCGGCGGATAAGCCGGCGGCTTGCCAAGACCATTTTCCTGATGGCACTTCGCGCAGTTTTCGGTGTAGACCTTCTTGCCCAGCGTGAGCAGCTCGCCGCCGAACTTGTCGGACGTCTCCAGCTGCATGACTTCCGGCGCTTCCTTCTTCTGCGGGATCGACTTGAGATAGGTCGAAATCGCGTTGATGTCCGCGTCGGTCATGTACTGCAGGCTGTTGTGGACCACTTCGGCCATCGGGCCGAACACCGCGCCGCGCTGCGACACGCCGGTCTTCAGCAGGTCGTTGATGTCCTTCAGGTCCCAGTCGCCGAGGCCGGCTTCCTTGTTCGACGTGAGCGACGGCGCATACCAGTTCTGCAGCGGGATCAGGCCGCCGGCGAAGGCCGCCGAGTTGACCGGACCGCCCATCGCGTTGATCGACGTGTGGCACATGCCGCAGTGGCCAAGGCCTTCGACCAGATACGCGCCGCGGTTCCATTCGACCGATTTGGTCGGATCCGGCTTGTACTCGCCTTCCGAGAAGAACAGCGTGCGCCAGCCGATCAGCAGGTTGCGGTTGTTGAACGGGAAGCGCAGTTCATGCGGACGGCTCGGTTCCGAAACCGGCGCGACCGAGCGCAGATACGCGTAGATCGCGTCGGAGTCGGCGCGCGTGACCTTCGTGTAGCTCGTGAACGGGAAGCCCGGATACAGCAGCGAACCGTCCTTCGAACGGCCGGTGTGCATCGCGCGATAGAAGTCGTCGGAGGTCCACTTGCCGATGCCGTATTGATCGTCCGGCGTGATGTTCGGCGTGAACATGGTGCCGAACGGCGTGGCCATCGGCAGGCCGCCTGCGAACTCCTTGCCGCCGCGCACCGTGTGGCACGCGATACAGTCGCCGGCGCGCGCGAGGTATTCACCTTGTTTGACGAGGGCGGCTTTGTCAGCCGGCGTCGCCGCGATGGCGCCGCCCGAATGCAGATTGTCGCCGCCCGACCAGAGGACGGCGCCGGCTGCGACGGCTGCCACCACGACAGCCGAGGAAAGTGCGAACAGGGACTTGCGTTTCATTATGTTGTCGCTCCAGACGCCTTATTGCAGTTCGCTGCCGCACTTGAGCGGCATCTTCAACGAGCCAGCAGGCGCGGGCACCGGATTGGCGGGTGCTTGTTGCGTGGACAGCCAGGCGGCGACGGCGGTCACGTCGTCATCCGTCAGGCGCGAGGCGATCTGCTGCATGCAATCGGGCGCTTTCGCGTGACGCGTGCCCGACTTCCATGCGCCGACTTGCGCGCTGATGTAGTCCGAATGCAGGCCGACGAGACCCGGAATGGCCGGCTGCATGCCGGTCAGACCCTTGCCGTGGCAGGCCGCGCACGCGGGAATGTTCTTCGACGTATCGCCGTTCAGCACGATCTGCTGGCCGCGCGCGAGCGTCGTGGCCGACACGTTCGACTTGGCGGGCGGCGGATACGGCGGACGCTGGTTCGAGAAGTACGTCGCGATCTGATGAAGGTAATCGTCCGAGAGATACGTGACGAGGTAGTTCATCGGCGGGTACTTGCGCCGGCCTTCGCGGAAATTCTGGAGCTGGTTGTACAGATAGTCGGCAGGCTTGCCGGCAAGACGCGGGAAGTAGTCGTTGTCCGTGCCTTCACCATGAACGCCGTGGCACGCCGTGCAGCCCTGCACGCGCGCGGCCATCGTGTCCGGTGCGATCGGCTGGTTCTGCGCCTGCGCGGCGGAGCTGAAAACGCCAGCGCTGCCTACCAGAGCCGAGGCAAAAGCCATAGCGAGCAGCGGACGAAAAATGCGTCTTGAAAACACGCGACACTCCATGAAATTCGGGGACCTGCCGAGCTTCGTGCGGCTCGGTGCGAAGGTGGCGAACCACGGCCACGCAGGGGGCGGTGGGTGGCGGACCACGGCCACAGCGGCTCGACGAGCCTCTGATGCGACGCGGCATTCTATCATCGATGCATGATGATGACTATTTGACACAATCTCGCTCTAAGTCCCACTGCAGCGCATTCGCGACAATTTGCCGCGCGTCTATTGACCATCCGCGACGAACTTCTCACGCGCGTTCGCTTCATTGCCTTTCGACAAAGATTCGACTCGACGTGAAGCGCCTGCGCCGTTCCGATGTGCTCCATGCAGTTTCGGAAGCGTCGGGCAAAAATTCAAGGCGTTTCGCTGACCTTCGATGCTGTGCTGCAACCGAGCCTTCGTTTAGACTCCGCAGACTTTCTTCCTTCGGCAATACGCGCACGCGCCGCAATCGGCTCCGCATGATGAACGACGATCCTCTCGGTCTGGCCCAGACCGCATTCGCGGCGCTCGCCGACATCGCCTTTGCCTGCGCGCTCGGCTCAATGCTCCTGAATGGCTGGCTGACACGCGAACAGGCGTTCGCGCCCGTGTCGCCCGCGCGGGCCGGCTGGCGGCGCGCGGCGCGAGGCGGCTTGCTTGCGGCGATTACTCTGATGCTGTGCAACTTCGTTTCACTGTGGCTGCAGTCGGCGGCGATGAGCGGCGCGCCGGTCGCCGAAGCGGGCGCGTCGTTGTGGCTGGTCGCGACGGGCACGCATGCGGGCATCGGCTGGACGGTCGCGCTGGCGGGCAGCGTGCTCCTCACGCTGGCGGCGGGCGGGGGCGCGTCATCGGTTGCGCGCATCGGATTCGCGGCGCTTGCCGCGCTGGTCGTCGCGGCGGGCAAGTCGGCGGTCGGTCACGCGGCCGACGCGGGCGCGTTCTCCTTCGCGGAAGGCGTGCAAACGCTGCATCTCCTCGCGACGGCCGTGTGGGGCGGCATCGTCATCGCGGGTGCGTTCGTGTTGCCGGCGCTCGACACATCGGTGGCGCGCGCGTTTCTGATCCGCACGGTCGCGCGCATGTCGCGCACAGCGGCGATCGCGCTGGCGTTCGTCGTCCTGACGGGCGGGTTCAATGCGTGGCGCGGCGTCGGCGGCTCGTCAGCGGTGCTGACAGCGAGCGCCTGGGGTCACGCGTTGCTCGTGAAGCTCGCGCTGGTCGCGCTGGCGCTCATGTTCGGCGCGCTGAACCGATGGTCGGCGCTGCCGCGTCTGCAACGCTCGGCTTCGACGATGGACGCGCACACGGTCATCAACGTGATGCGCATCGAAGCAGTGATGATGGCAGGCGTGTTCGCGGCGGCGGCCGTGCTGTCGCACAGCGTGCCGGGATCCGCGCTCGGCGGGTGAAACGACGCGCGTCTTACTCGTAGCCGAGCTTGTGAGAGACGATCGGCGCGCAGAAGAGCGCCACCGCGCAGCCGATGACCTTGCCTTGCAGCTCGACGAAGGCCGTGTGCGAATCGGCGCTGAAGATCACTGCGAGCAACTGCGGCAGGCAGAACACGAACGCCGCAACGATGAACCAGCGCGTCACCGCCGCGATGCGCCAGCCGTGCTGCGCGCCGATGCCCGCGGCCACCACGCGCGCCACGCCCAGCGCGACGAGCGAGCCCACAGCCAGTTGCGCTCGGACGTATTCATCGGGAAGGACGTGCCACATGATCGTTCTCGCTCTTTTTAGTGACTTTTGGCAAGGGTACGTGCAGGAAGCTCGTCAGTATGTACGAGAAAACGCAGATCGTGAACGGGATTTTTCAACGCGGCCCGGGCGGGCCGCGAGCGCTCAGAACGTGTGTTCCGGACCGGGAAAGCTGCCGTCCTTCACGGCGCGCACATACGCTTCGACGGCCGCGAAAATGTTCGGCTGGCCTTGCATGAAATCCTTGACGAAGCGCGGCCGCTTGCCGTGGAAGATGCCGAGCATGTCGTGCAGCACGAGCACTTGCCCGGAACAGTCGATGCCTGCGCCGATGCCGATCGTCGGAATCGCGAGCGCCTCCGTGACTTCGCGCGCGAGCAGCGTGGGCACCGCTTCGATCACGATCAGTTGCGCGCCGGCTTCCTGCAGCGCGATGGCGTCGCGCTTCATCTGTTCGGCCGCCGCCTCGGACTTGCCCTGCACCTTGAAGCCGCCGAACGCATGCACCGACTGCGGCGTGAGCCCGACGTGCCCGCACACCGGAATCGACCGCTCGACGAGAAAGCGCACGGTGTCCGCGAGCCATTCGCCCCCTTCGATCTTCACCATCTGCGCACCCGCGCGCATCAGCTTCACAGAGTTCGCGTAGGCATCTTCCTTCGAGCCGATCGTGCCGAACGGCATGTCCGCGACGACCAGCGCGCTGCGGTTGCCGCGCGCCACCGCCGCCGTGTGATACGCGATGTCCTCGAGCGTGACGGGCAGCGTCGTGCCATGTCCTTGCAGCACGTTGCCGAGCGAATCGCCGATCAGCATGACATCGACGCCCGCGCGTTCGAGCAGCGCGGCGAAGCTCGCGTCGTAGCACGTCAGCATCGCGATGCGCTCGCCGGCCTCGCGCATGGATTGGAGCTTGGGTACGGTGATCGTCGAGCGATTCGTTTCCTGCAGATACGTCATGATCGTTTCACTAAAGAGGGCGTGGCTGCGCGGCGCGCTCAGACCGATACGCCTTTGACAAAGAATTCCTTGCGCCCGCGCATCGTCTCGATACGCTCGACGAGGAGCGCGAGATCGTCGTCCGATGCAAGCGGGTTCAGGTGCTCCGCGTTCACCGTGAGCAACGGCGTCGCGTCATAGTGATAGAAGAACTCGTTATACGCATCGCAGAGCGCGCGCAGATACGAATCCGAGATCTGCAGTTCCATCGGCAGCGCGCGCTTTTGAATGCGCGCGAACAGCACTTCGGGACTCGCCTGCAGATAGATGACGAGATCGGGCGCGGGGCCGCTCGAACGAATGTGCGAGGCGACATCCTTGTAGAGCTGGAACTCGTCGTCGGGCAGCGTGAGGCGCGCGAACAGCTCGCTCTTCTGCGTGAGGAAGTCCGTCATCAAAGCCGCGCCGCTCGTCACGATATCGGCGGCTTCCTGCGTCTGCGATGCGCGCTGCAACGAGAAGTTCAACTGCGTAGCGAGCGCATGGCGCGTGGTGTCGCGATAGAAGCGTTCGAGAAACGGATTGTCCTGCGGACGCTCGAACAGCGTGCGCATCGACCAGCGTTCGGCGAGCAGAGTCGCGAGCGTGGTCTTGCCCACGCCGATCGGCCCTTCGATCGCAATGTAACGGTGGGGCGGCCGCAGTTGCGGCGCGGTCACGGTGAGTGGCGGAACGCTCATCGGCAGTCTGTCTTGTTGGAAGGGGCGGGGCTCGTGTCAGCGGGGGTGGACTGCGTGCCGACCATGCACTGACACGCGGCGACTTTCTCGATACGCTGATCGGCGACGTCCGCGATGAACGAATCCGCGCGGCCGCGTTGAGGAAGAATGAGATCGGGTTCGAGCTCGACCAGCGGCACCAGCACGAAGGCGCGCTGCGTCATGCGCGGATGCGGCACGACGAGATCCGCTTCGTCGATGCTCGATGCGCCATACAGCAGGATGTCGAGATCGAGCGTGCGCGGCGCGTTGCGATACGGCCGCTCGCGCCCGAACTGCAACTCGATGTGATGACACAGACGCAACAGCGCGCGCGCCGGCAGGCTCGTTTCGAGCTTGACGACGCAATTGAAGTAATCGTCGCCCGATGCATCGATCGGCGCGGTGCGATACACGCTCGATTTCGCGAGCACGGTGATCGTGTGCTGCTGGGCGAGACACACGACTGCGTCTTTCAGGGTCTGGCGCGCATCGCCGAGATTCGCCCCCAGGCCCAGATAAGCAATCGTCATGGCAGAAGTCCTACGCGTAGGTCACGGCGAAAAGCGGGAAAGCAACATCGCTCTTCGCTACTGTAACCAAAACCGGCGTTACTCGTTGTCGGCGCCTTCGCGACTGTTCGGCGCACTGGATACGACGTCGCCTTCGCGGCCTTCCGCGGCCTGTTCCACCGACTCGCCCGTGCGGCGCTTCGCGTTGCTGCGACGGCGACGCTTCTTCGGCGCGTTGCGGTCCTTGCCGCCTTCGGACAACAGCGTTTCGCGCGCGGCGTGATCGCCGTCGATGAAATCGCTCCACCATTGACCGATGGCCGCATCGAGCTCGCCCGATTCGCAACGCAGTAGCAGGAAATCATACCCCGCTCTGAATCTTTGGTGTTCCAGCAGCTTCAGCGCGCTGCGGCCGCGCTTTTCCAGCCGATGCTGAAGACCCCAGATCTCGCGCATGTCCGACGAGTAGCGCTTGTGGATCGCGAGCTTCTCGGTCTGCATGTCGAGCACGTCGTCCATCGCGCGATGCAGCGCGGGCACCGGATATTCGCCGTTGGCCGTGAATTGCTGCCAGCGCGTCTGCACGTCGTGCCACAGCAGCGTGGCGAAGAGAAAGCCCGGCGACACGGGCTTGCCCGCACGCACGCGTTCGTCGGTGCTGGTGAGCGCGAGCGTGACGAACTTCTCGCCGTGCGGCTGTTCGAGCACGACGTCGAGCAGCGGCAGCACGCCATGATGCAGACCTTCCTGACGCAGCCGCGTGAGACACGCGAGCGCATGACCGGACAGCAGCAGCTTCAGCATCTCGTCGAACAGACGCGCGGCCGGCACGTTGTTCATCAGATCGGCAAGATCTTTAATAGGCGCGCGCGTGGCTTCGTCGATCTCGAAGCCGAGCTTCGCCGCGAAGCGCACCACGCGCAGCATGCGCACCGGGTCTTCGCGATAGCGCGTGGCCGGATCGCCGATCATGCGCAACAGACGCGCGCGGATATCGGCCATGCCGTCGTGATAATCCAGCACGGTTTGCGTGGCCGGATCGTAGTACATCGCGTTGATCGTGAAGTCGCGGCGCGTGGCGTCTTCGTGCTGCTCGCCCCAGACGTTGTCGCGCAGCACGCGCCCGCTCGCGTCGACGGCATGCGTGCGGCCATCGAGCTCGCCACGTTTCAGACGGCGCGGTGGTTCGGCGGCCGGTTCCGGCGGCACATCCATCAGCGCGCGGAACGTCGATGTCTCGATGATCTCCTGCCCGAACTGCACGTGCACGATCTGAAAGCGCCGCCCGATGATGCGCGCGCGGCGAAACAGCTTCTGCACCTGATCGGGCGTGCCGTCAGTGGCGACGTCGAAGTCCTTGGGCGCGACGCCGAGCAGCAGATCGCGCACCGCGCCGCCGACGATGAACGCGCGATGTCCCGCGTGCTGCAGGCCGTCGGTCACGCGGACCGCGTTCTTCGAGATCAGCGACGGATCGATGCCGTGAATGTCCGATGACAGGATGACCGGCACGCTCGGGTCTCGCTTCACGTGCACGGCGGCTTTCTTGCGCGGGCTCTTGCGAGCCGGTTTGTCGTCGGGCGAAACAGGTGGCGTGTCGTTCGCTGCGCCTTCGTCGGAGTCGGCGCTGTCTTGCCCGAACAGCTTGCGGATGAGTTTTTTAATCACGTGTGTCGAACAGGTTCAGGATGCGCCAGCCTTTGGCTTGCGCGTGCGCGCGCAGGGTGTCGTCGGGATTGGTCGCGACCGGGTCGGTGACGCGCTCGAGCAGCGGGATGTCGTTGTGCGAGTCGCTGTAGAAATAGCTGTGCTTGAAGTCGTCCAGCGTTTTGCCGCTCGCTGCGAGCCATTGCTCGACGCGCACGATCTTGCCTTCGCGATAGCTCGGCGTGCCGGTCGGCCGGCCGGTGAGCGCGCCGTTGGGATGATCGTCGACGGTTTCCACTTCGCAGGCGATCAGGGTTTCGATGCCGAATGCTTCCGCGATCGGCGCGGTGATGAACGCGTTGGTCGCGGTGACGAGGCAGCAGAGATCGCCGTTGTCCTGATGCTCGCGCACGAGCGTCACGGCGGCCGGCACGATGCGCGGATTGATCACCTCGCGCATGAATTGCGTGTGCCAGTCGGTGAGTTGCTCGCGCGAGTATTTCGCGAGCGGCGCGAGCATCGCGTGCAGATACGCGTTGATGTCGAGCACGCCCGCCTTGTAATCCGCATAGAAGGCGTCGTTCTGGCGCGCGAAAGAATCCGCGTCGACGATGCCGAGTTTCACCATGAAGCGGCCCCATTCATGGTCGCTGTCGGTGGGAATGAGCGTGTGGTCGAGATCGAAAAGGGCGAGGTTCATGGGTGCGCATTCTACTTGAAGCGGGTCGGATCGTTGTCCGGCGGGGCCAGGCTGGAATCGGCAGCGGCCGGATCGCCGAACAGATCGGCCGCGCGGTCCTGCGCCGGCACGGGCGCGAGCGGCGCTGCGCGGCCGGTCTGCTGGAGCATCGTGCGCAGGAGCGCGCGCGTCACCGCGCGTTTCTGTTCCAGCGAGAAGCGGTCGAGTTCGTCGAGCAGGGCCATGAGACTCGGCATGTCGCGGCGGAAATGCGTGAGCAGATAGCCGGGCACGTCTTCCGCGAGCACGATGCCGCGTTCGCGCGCCGCGTGTTTCAGCACCGAGGCTTTCGCTTCGTCGGAGAGCGGCTGGAGGTGGAACACGAGGCCCCAGCCGAGCCGCGTGCGCAGGTCTTCGCGCACGGTGAGCGCGAGCGGCGCGTCGTTGCCGGTCGCGACGAGGGCGCTGGTCGGATGCGCGCGCACTTCGTTGAAGAGATTGAAGAGCGCGATCTGCTGCGCGGGCGAGAGGCGGTCGCAATCATCGACGGCATAGAGCGTCACGCGCGGATCGAAACCGAACGCGTTGAGCGCGCTTTGCGGACTCAGGTAGCGCGCGTGGCCGTCCGCCTCGTGCGTGAGCGCCTGCAGCAAATGGCTGCGGCCGCTGCCCGGTTCGCCCCAGACGTAGAACGTGCGGTCCGCGACCGGCCCGGCCGCGAGCGCGTCTTCGAGCGCGCGCAGACGCTCGACCAGTTCGTGATTGCCGGCGGCGAAAAAATTGTCGAAGGTGGCGGGCGGCGGCGTGCCCAGATCGAGCGTCAGTTGGCGTTGCACGGGGAGATCGGTATCGTCGGGCCTTGAGTCGGGCGTATCTTGAAAACTGCCGGATGAGCCGAGGGTATACGCGCAAAGCCGCAGCGGATCGTCGTGTGCGCGAGGGGCTCGGGCGCTTTTCAGATCGCCTTCGATCTCGAAAAGAGCGCCTGCGCGGTGTCTGGCGAACGCGGGAAAATCCAGCCTGCCGACCGTCGTCGGGTCATCATCGGGTAAAATCGCATTTTACCGACCTTCTTGCTTCCCTCCCCATGAATCAACCGAAATCCGCTCCAGACGCCCAAGGTTTGTCGTATCGCGACGCGGGCGTGGACATCGACGCAGGCGACGCGCTCGTCGACCGGATCAAGCCGTTTGCCAAGAAGACGATGCGCGACGGCGTGCTGGGCGGCATCGGCGGATTCGGCGCGCTCTTCGAAGTGCCGAAGAAGTACAAGGAGCCGGTGCTGGTGTCGGGCACGGACGGCGTCGGCACCAAGCTGCGCCTCGCGTTCACGCTGAACCGGCATGACACGGTCGGTCAGGATCTCGTCGCGATGAGCGTGAACGATATCCTCGTGCAGGGCGCCGAGCCGCTCTTTTTCCTCGATTATTTCGCCTGCGGCAAGCTGGACGTCGACACGGCGGCGGACGTCGTGAAGGGCATCGCGACGGGTTGCGAACTGTCGGGCTGCGCGCTGATCGGCGGCGAGACGGCGGAAATGCCGGGCATGTATCCGGACGGCGAATACGATCTCGCGGGCTTCGCGGTCGGCGCGGTGGAAAAGAGCAAGATCATCGACGGCAGCACGATCAAGCCCGGCGATGTGGTGTTGGGGCTGGCTTCGAGTGGCATCCATTCGAACGGTTATTCGCTGGTGCGCAAGATCATCGAGCGCGCGAACCCTGATCTGAACGCCGATTTCGACGGCCGCTCGCTCGCCGACGCGCTGATGGCACCCACGCGCATCTACGTGAAGCCGCTGCTTTCGGCGATGCAGAGCGTGACTGTAAAGGGCATGGCGCATATCACGGGCGGCGGGCTGGTCGAGAACATTCCGCGCGTGCTGCGCGAAGGGCTGACGGCGGAGCTGGATCATCGCGCGTGGCCGCTGCCGCCGCTGTTCGCGTGGCTGCAGAAGCACGGCGGCGTCGCGGATGCGGAGATGCATCGCGTGTTCAACTGCGGTATCGGGATGGCGGTGATCGTCGCGGCGGAAGATGCCGATGCGGCGATCGGGTTGCTGTCGGGCGCCGGGGAACAGGTTTGGAAGATCGGCGTCGTGCGTGAAAGCAAGGAAGGGGAGGCGCAGACGGTGGTGGTTTGAGGGCTGCGCGGTTTGGTTGATTTGGAAGGGAAAGACCCTCGCGTTGCGCGAGGGTCTTTGTTTTTGGGGCGGTGATTGCGGTTGCCTTAGGCTTTTAGTCGAGTCAGTTCCTCCCGCTCAACCTATGGAAAGCAACGGGTTAATAACCGCAGGTACTATAGGGTTGATAATCAGGATAGGAAAACCGATAACAACTGTCAGGCACGTACATAACATCGTGGGTCTGTGCCGGAGTAGATCCGAGTTGCCTTGTGAGAAACGCGGCGGCGATCTTATTGAACGCAGGGCGCGGAGCTGTCAGATGGTGTAGGTCCGCTGTCGAGGTATCGGAAGCCGGTGCGGTCAAACGCTCTCCGGCTGAAATCAATTCCGCTGGATAGACCTTACCTTGATATTCGACGACATACCTGCTGTCGGCGGTGAGATATTTACCGTTGTCGAGCCCCATGCCTGCTGGCGTGGAATACTGATAGCCGCCGAGCGTTTGGATTTCGCCCAAAGGACGCATGGAGTTTCTTTTCAAGTCTTGCAGAGTTCCGTCGAAACTTCCTTTAGAAAGATCAACGCGAAGGAACTGTGTCTGTGCCGTATAGGTTGGCACGAACAAATGTGAGCCTGCAGGCATGAGCGTTGTGTCCGACGCCGCAAATACTAAACGTGGCATGTTTACCGTAAGCGGATTTGCAATATAGTCCACTGTTGGCTGTACGCTTTTAATGGTTTTGAACTGCACTCCCTCGATCGTTGGTGGCGTATAGATGACCGGATCACCGCCCTGGAAGAGTTTCACGACTGACTTCACCGACTGTCCAGCCACGTCCCGCACGTCGAGCGTCACGCGATAAAGCGGAATCGACATACCCTTCACACCGAAATCGAATCCATCCGGCAGGCGCTGGAAGATTTTCGTTTGCGGGCCGAGATCGTCATAAGGCAAGACGTCCGCCGGGAATGCGCCTTCAGTTGTGATGTACAGCATCTTGCTGTACTGCAGCGCATCGGGCCCCGTGAGCGGGACGTAGGATTGGCGCAGCGTGGTATCGGATTCGCCTGTTACGCCGAACCGTGTACGCGTGATTCCGGTTTCGCGGCCCGGGTCTATCGGCGGGGAACCGATGAGCGGGGTGGACGGGTTCGTCAAGATCGCGCCGCCTGTGTCTGGCTTTTGAATGGAATTCCACCCGAATGTGTAGTAGCCGGAGCCGGACGCCGTATTGAAGATGCCATCGAAGAAGCTCGACGCATCGCTCGTCTGGCTCACGGCCTCCGAAGCACCTTCCGGCGCGCCAGCGCCCTTTGCCACACTGGCGATATCGCCGCCTGCTGCTCCATCCGAACCGCTGCACGCGCTCAACGTGGCCGCCATGAGCAAGCTTGCGACGGGCATGAAATACGTGCGCTTTGCGCGCGTTGCGACGGACTGTTTTCTCGACAACATTCTTTTTCCTCGTTTGATTGAAACCGATTCCATCTTCGTGCGAAATGACTGCTCTTTAGCAATCAGTTCGTTATGCGAAATATAGATGGAACAAGCATCCTCGCGTAGCGGCGCATTTTGGCGCAGCTAAAAGGATCGAAGGATGTTAGCTTTTCGAAACAATTGCGCGCAACGTTTCAGTCTGCTTTTTCAGACTCTCGGAAGGCGAACAATCGCCTCCACCGCCCGCTCCGTCGCATTCCCCGCGCAGCAATCCACCACGACGCGCTCCGGCATCGCCCTCAGCCACGTCAACTGCCGCTTGCACAACTGCCGCGTCGCGAAGATGCCCTTGTCGCGCATCTCGTCGTAGCCCGTCGCGCCATCGAGGTATTCCCACGCTTGCCGATAGCCGACGCAGCGCATCGACGGCATCGACACATCGAGATCGCCGCGCGCGCGCAGCCGCTTCACTTCGTCGATGAAACCGTGCGCGAGCATCGCATCGAAGCGCGCCGCGATGCGCGCGTGCAGCACCGCGCGATCCGACGGCTCCAGCGCGATCGGCACGAAGCGATACGGCGCATCCACGTGCTGAGTACGCGGTGCGGCGAGCAGCGCGGACATCGGCTGCCCGCTCAGCATGAAGACTTCGAGCGCGCGCTGGATGCGCTGCGAATCGTTGGGCGCGAGCCGCGCGGCGGTCTGCGGATCGATCGCCGCGAGCCGCGCGTGCAGCGCGGGCCAGCCGTCACGTGCGGCATCGGCGTCGAGCGTGGCGCGCACGTCGGCATCCGCGCCGGGCAGGTCGTTCAGACCTTGCGTCAGCGCCTTGTAGTACAACATCGTCCCGCCGACGAGCAACGGCACCTTCCCGCGCGCGATGATCTCGCCGACGATCCGCAGCGCATCCGCGCGAAACTGCGCGGCGGAATACGTCTCGGCGGGATCGATGATGTCGATCAGGTGATGGACCGCCGCCGCGCGTTCCTCGGCGTTCGGCTTGGCCGTACCGATATCCATCTCGCGATAGACCAGCGCCGAATCCACGCTGACGATCTCGACCGGATGCCGCGCCGCGAACGCGAGCGCGGCCGCCGTCTTGCCCGACGCCGTCGGCCCGAGCAGACAGGCCACAGGCAAAGCGGTATCGCTCATTGTCCGCGCATGAAAAGGCGGTCGAGATCGGCGAGCGTGAGTTGATACCACGTCGGCCGGCCATGATTGCATTGATCGGCGCGCTCGGTCGCTTCCATCTGGCGCAGCAGCGCGTTCATCTCGTCGAGCGTGAGCCGGCGGTTCGCGCGCACTGCGTTGTGGCAGGCGAGCGTGCCGAGCAATTCGTGCTGGCGTTCGGTCAGCACGCGCGATCCGCCGAACGCGTGCAGATCCGCGAGCACGGCGCGCGCGAGCGATTGCAGATCGGCGTCCTTCAGCAGCGCGGGCACGGCGCGGATCGCGATCGATGTCGGCGAGAGCACCGCGAGATCGAAGCCGAGCGCATCGAGCGTGTCGCGCTCTTCCTCGACGACGCCGATCTCGACCGGATCGGCCGTCATCGACACGGGAATCAAGAGCGGCTGCACGGCGATCGCGCGATCGGCGAGCGCGTGCTTGAACTGCTCGTAGAGAATGCGCTCGTGCGCGGCGTGCATGTCGACGATCACGAGTCCGCGCGCGTTCTGCGCGAGCACGTAAATGCCGTGAATCTGGCCGACGGCGAAGCCGAGCGGCTGCTCGCCGGCTTGATCGAGCGCGCTGTCGCTCGCGATGACCGGCGCCGATGGCCGCTCGCTCACGCTCGGGTAGGGCGTGTCGACGGTCGTCGCCGCGTTCGGCGTGCCCGCGCCGGTGTCCTTGCGGCCGAAGAGCGCGTCATACAGCGCGAGCGGCTGCGCGACCGGCAGCGTGCCCTGCGTCATGCGCGACTGGCGCAGCCAGTTCGTGCCGTTCTCGCTTTTCAGATGCAGCGCGTCCGGCGTGCCGACGAAAGGCTTCGCACTGAACGACGCCGTCCCGGTCGGCTGCAACTGCGCCGCGTGCCCGCCCGAAGTGGTCTCCGGCGAAGCGCCCGCATGCCGCGCGAGCGCGCGCTGCACGGCGTGAAAGACGTACTGGTGAATCGAGCGCGAATCGCGAAAACGCACTTCGATCTTCGACGGATGCACGTTCACATCGACCGATTCGGGCGGCAGATCGAGAAACAGCACGTACGCCGGATAGCGATTGCCGTGCAGCACGTCTTCATAGGCGGCGCGCACGGCGTGCGTGAGCAGCTTGTCGCGCACGAAGCGGCCGTTCACGAAGAAATACTGCTGGTCGGCGCGGCCGCGGCTCGCGGTCGGCAGTCCCGCGCAGCCGTACACGGCGAGCGGCCCGGCGCGCTCGTCGAGCGGCAGATGCGCGGTTTCGAACACCTCGCCGAGAATCTTTGCGACGCGCGTTTGCGGATCGCTCGCGTTCCAGTGCTCGATGGCCTTGCCGTTATGCATCACCGAAATCGCGACATCCGGACGCGCGAGCGCCATGCGGCGGATCACTTCGAGGCAGTGGCCGAGTTCGGTCTGCTCGCTCTTCAGGAACTTGCGGCGCGCGGGTGTGTTGAAGTACAGCTCGCGCACTTCCATGGTCGTGCCGACGGTGCCCGCGGCGGGCGAAATTGCGCCCGTTTGCGCGTCGATGCGGGTCGCGTGCGCGCAGCTTTCCGTGCGGCTCGTGATGAACAGTTCGGCGACCGACGCGATCGATGCGATCGCCTCGCCGCGAAACCCGAGGGTCGCGACGGCTTCGAGATCGGCGAGCGAGCGGATCTTGCTCGTCGCGTGACGCAAGAGCGCGAGCGGAAGTTCGTTCGGCACGATGCCGCAGCCGTCGTCGGCGACCACGATGCGTTTCACGCCGCCTTCGTCGAGCGTGATGCGCAGGGTCGTCGCGCCCGCGTCGAGGGCGTTTTCGAGCAGTTCCTTGACGACCGACGCCGGCCGCTCCACCACTTCGCCCGCGGCGATCTGGCTGATGAGCTGGTCGGGCAGCGGGGCGATGGCGCGCGAACGGCGCGCGCCATCGGCTGTCAAAGCGGCTGTCAGGGCGCCGGCAGAGGGTTCGTTGAGATCGGCCATGGCGAAATTATAACGATTCGCAACCTTGCGCCTCTCGCCCGCCAACCTGCTGGCGGATGGCGGCTGGCGACGGGTTTTTTAACCGACGCGACGCGCCACTTCGGTATCATGACGCGACTCCCGCATTCGCTGCCGATGCGCCGGTTTTCCGGCGCCGGCTCAATTTTTTGAGGAAAGATTTTTGGACACGTTGCTGCAATTCCTGGGACTCATCCTACACATCGACAAATCGCTCGGTGTCTTCATCCAGAATTACGGCGCCTGGGTCTACGCGGTGTTGTTCCTGATCGTGTTCTGCGAAACCGGGCTCGTCGTGTTCCCGTTCCTGCCGGGCGATTCGCTGCTGTTCATCGGCGGCGCGTTCGCGGCTTCGCACGAGATGGATCTGTTCGCGCTGATCACGCTTCTGCTCGTCGCTGCAATTACCGGCAACACGCTGAATTACTGGATCGGCCGCGCGATCGGGCCGAAGGTCTTCGACACGAACATTCCCGTGCTCGAACGCTTTCTCGACCGGGCCGCGCTGCAAAAGACGCATAACTTCTATGAAAAGCACGGCGGCAAGACCATCGTGATCGCGCGCTTCGTGCCGGTGGTGCGGACCTTTGCGCCGTTCGTCGCGGGCGTGTCGGCCATGAGTCACGCGCGCTTTCAGCTCTTCAATATTCTGGGCGCGCTGATCTGGGTGCTGCTGCTCGTATTGCTCGGCTATTTCTTCGGCAATATTCCGTTCATCAAGCAGTATCTGAACGTGATCGTGCTGGTGGGGATCGGTGCGGCAGTCGTGCCGATCGCGCTTGGCGCGCTGTGGAAGATGAGCCGTCGCAATTCGAAGGCTTGAGGATCGCGCGGCGCCCGCGACGCCGCGCAGCGCCGTGCTTCGCTTTAGCCGCGTCGGAACAGGCGGATGACGAACAGCAGCACGACCGCGCCGATCACGGCCGTGATGAGCGTGCCGAGGATACCGCCGCCGAACGAAATGCCGAGCGTGCCGAAGATCCATCCGCCGACGACCCCGCCGACGATGCCGACGATGATGTCCACGAGCACGCCGAAGCCGCTGCCGTTCATGATGAGGCCGGCAAGCCAGCCGGCCACGCCGCCGATGATCAGGCTGAGGATGATGCCGTGTTGCATGAGATGCATACGCTGAAACTCCTGTCAAAATTGAAGGTGCGGGACGCAGGCGGAACCTGCATCCGGGCGCGGGGAATGTAGCGGAAATGGCTGTCGTAAGGGCCTGTCAACTGTCAAGGATTGTCGATGCGGCCGCGCGTCGCTGACTTCGGCGGCAGGCGACGCATGGGTTCGGCCGTTTACGTCAAAAATTTAGAATGCCAAAGGGTTTGAGTCGCCGGTTTCCTGAAGTGTGTCGTTTAGGTCACGGTGGCGAATTTGTTTCTGTAATGTTTTATGCTGGCGGGATTGTGTTTCTTCAGAATTTGAGATGTACGTGGGGCGGGCGACTGCGCGCCGTGTCCGCAGTGTCGATCGCGCTTGCAGCCGTGGGGTCGCTGTCCGGCTGTGGCATCCTCCGATGCGGCGGCACGGCGGTGTACGGCGTGGCAATCAGCCTTTGCGCGTGATAAAGACGCCGCGCGTGCGAATACGCGCCGGCGAGTTGAAAAAGTTCAAGACGACAAGCATGAGAAAGCGGGTGGTGGTGCACAAGGAAGGTTTCGGAACGAACCCGCGCGGGGCGATCGCGAGCGTGGCGATCGTGGCGGCAATGGCCGCGGGGCTGGCAGGATGTACGTCGACGCCGCGTACGCCCGCGCCCATCGTCGAGAATTCGGCGTTGAGCGCGCCGCCGGTCGTGCAGAGCACGTCGCCGGGCGTGACGCCCGCGCCGGTCGTGCCGCTCGGGCCGGCGAGCTCCGCGCCCGTCGAGCCGGGGTTTTATCGCGTGAAGCCGGGCGACACGCTGTACGGCATTTCGCGCACCTTCAAGCAGAAGCCCGCCGATGTGTCGAAGTGGAACACGCTGCCCGAAAGCGGGCAGGTGAACGTCGGGCAGCTACTGCGTGTCACGCCGCCGGGCGCATCGGCGCCCGCATCCGCTACAGCGAAGAGCGCGCAGCCGCCGCTTCTGCCGACGCCGGAGAAATCGGCGGCGCAGAAACCCGCGGTCGATAAACCCGCAGCCGATAAGCCCGCGCCCAGCGAAGAGCGTCAAGCCACGGTCGCCGCGACCGCGCCCAAGGGCACGTTCGTCTGGCCCGCGCATGGCGATGTCGTGCGCAAGTTCGGCGCGAGCGGCAACAAGGGCATCGATATCGAAGGCAAGGTCGGGCAGCCGGTCAAGGCCGCGGCCGCCGGCAAGGTGGTGTACGCGGGCAGCGGCCTGCGCGCCTATGGGCGCATGATCATCGTCAAGCACGGCAACGACTATCTGACCGCCTACGCATACAACGAGAAGCTGCTCGTGAAGGAAGGCGACACGGTGAAGCAGGGCGCCACCATCGCGGATATGGGCACCGGGCCGGGCGGCACGCCGGCGTTGCATTTCGAAGTGAGAAAGTCGGGCGCCGCAGTCGATCCGATGCCGCTGCTCGGCGCGGCGGGCGGCTGATCGGCGCGAGAAGGGAGTCGAAGGTGAAGAAGACCGTGATGGCCGCGCTGCTCGCGGTGTCGTCGATGTCGCTGCTGTCCGCTTGCGATCAGCAGCAGAGCGAGGAATCGTTGAACAAGCTCAAGGCATTTTTCAATGCGGTGAAGCCGGACAATCTGCTGCTCAAGAATCTGCAGCCGGGCGTCACGACCGAAGCGCAGATCCGCGATCAGATGGGCGAGCCGGAAACGGAGCGCGCATTCACGGACGGCAGCAAGCGGCTGGAGTATCCGCGCGGGCCGGCTGGCACCACCACGTACATGGTCGATCTCGACGCGAATGGCCGCTTCGTTTCGGCGACGCAGGTGCTGACCGCCGAGAATTTCGCGAAGGTGCGTCCCGGCATGACGATGGACGAAGTCCGCAGGCTGCTCGGCAAGCCGACCGAGATCGCGGAATATCGCTTGAAGAAGGAGCGCGTCTGGAGCTGGCACTGGCTCGAAGACGGCGTGAATCAGGACGCGATGTTCAATGCGCACTTCGGGCCTGACGGCATCGTCACGACGACTTCGCGTTCCGAATCGATCCGCGGCGGCCAGCGCTGATCGCCACTCATGAAAACGATGACCGATTCCGTTATTTGCGACACGCGCCTTCGCCTGATGGACGAGGCGTCGAGCTACCGCGATCAGGCTTTGAACGACTCCGGCGAGAAGGTGATTGCGCGCTGGGATTGTGAACGTGGCCACCGCTGGGACAAGACGCTCGCGGTCGCGCAGAACGTGCGCTGCATGAATTGCGCGATCGAGCGGCGCGAGCTTGAGACCAGGCGCCTGCGCGAACTGGCGCTGGTGCGAGGCGGCGCGCTGCTGTCGCGCCGTTTCACGGACGCCACGACGCCGTTACGCTGGCAATGCGCATACGGCCACGTTTGGGACGCCAGCGCCGATGTCGCGTCGCGCCGATGGTGCGTCGAATGCGCGCGGGACGTATTCGCCAGCTATCGCTGATGCCGCAAAAAGAAAAAGCCGGCAAATGCCGGCTTTTGAGCTTCTTTGTCGGGGCGCTGGCATCCTTCGCCTGCGACTCGCCGTATCGTTGGCAAAAACGCGCGCTTTGATTTTTTTGTTGCGCGCGGCTTTTACCCACGACCCGGCGGAGTGCCGCCCATCCTGTTTATCGGTCTCTCAGCGCGTTTTGCTGCTTCCCCCCGTGCGCTGGAACAAGTATTGCCAACCCCATATCCTATGAATGTACGGTCGCAAACATATCCGCAGATTCATAAGCCCATTGCGGGAAAGCCCTGATCCTCAGCGCGTTATTCAGCCTGCCGACGACACCGTCTGCGCCTGCCCGATGCCCGAGCGCATGTTCGCCGCGACGAGCGATTGCGTGACCATGCGCGCTTCGGCTTGCGCGATATGTTCGAGCGTCGCGTCTTCGAGTTGCGCGGCGAACACGTCGAGCGCGGTGCAAAGGCGCGCGTGTTCATCGTCGTCGAGCGTCCAGGCGGCCTCGGCGGAATGACGCGTATCCAATTCCACTAGCGCTTCGTGCGCGAGCGTGATGTCGTGCTCGCATGCCGGCGCGTGGCCGAACTGGCACAACTCTTCCGCGACCAGCAGGTGACGGCACAAGGTCATGAAGAGCGCTTGCGAGCCGTGCCCGCGATGAAACGCGTCGAGCGCCGCATAGCAACGCAGCAGCATGGCGTCGATCATCGGCTCGCGCGCCGCGCGGCTGTACGTCAGCGCGCGCAACAGCGGCGACATCGAGGGACGGCCGGACTTCATGTTCGTCGATTTCTTCTTCACGACAGTGCTCCCGGAAAGGGTCTTTCAGCGTCTGACATGCAATGCATCATTGCAGCGGAAAATTAGCTGTGCCTTAAGACGACAAGACGTCGGGGCTCATGCGGGCGTCAGCGTTTCGCCCGAGACATGCACCTTCTGGCCGACTGCCACGCCAGGCGCGGCCTCGTAGTTGAAGCTGCGCACGCTGCCGTCGTTCATGCGGACCTGCACCTGATACGTCGTCGCCTTGTGAACCACGTGCTCGATCTGATTGCCCGCGAGTCCGCCGCCGATCGCACCGATGATCGTCGCCGCCGTGCGCCCGCGGCCGTTGCCGATCTGCGTGCCGGCGAGTCCGCCGACCACCGCGCCGCCGATCGCGCCGATGCCGGTCGTCGGCTGCGCGCTCTGCACGGCGTTCACGGCTGTCACTTCGCCTGCGTACGGATCGTAGGCGGGAGCGGGATTGGGCGTGTATGACGTGCTTTCCTGCGCGGGCGCGGGTTTGCGCACCGGCGTCGGATGGTGGCCGCGCACGGCGCGCGGCAAAGATGCGCTCTCCGTAATCGCAGGCTTCGAAGTCTCCACGGGCTTGGCCGTTTGCGCATCGACGAGCGGCGCGGCCGCAACCGTCGTTGCGGTGGCTTTGGACGATGGCAGAAGGCCTGTCATCGCCGCCACGCCGGTGCCGCACGCGAGAATGATCGACACGGCGGCAGCCGCGACGAGCGGGTGAATGCGGGACGGCTTGGTTTGAATCTCGGGAACGGCGTTCATGGCAGCGACTCCTGTGGGTGCCTGCAAGCTATAACGCCGCCCGGCGCACGCGGTGGACGCGATTGCTGTGACATTTGTAAGCAAAAGTCGCAGCGCGCGCCGAAGGATGCGGCCTAGGGTGAATACATATGTTGCGTTAATTTTGTCGATGGCAACATATGTATCATTCCATCCGAACAGAGGACGCCATGAAATCCACGCCGCTTTTCGCATCCGCCGCCGCGTTTGCCGCGCTATCGCTGGTCACGGGCGCGAGCTACGGCCAGGACGGCCAATCGACGCTCGCCAAGGTTCAAAGCGTGAACCTGATCGCGATCGGCCATCGCGAAACGTCGGTGCCGTTCTCGTATGTCGATGCGGGCAACAACGTCATCGGCTTTTCGCAGGATCTGTGCAACAAGGTGATCGACGCGGTCAAGGCGAAGACCGGTCATGCGGATTTACGCGTGCGCTTCATTCCGGTGACGTCGCAGAACCGTATATCGCTGGTGCAGAACGGCACCGTCGACCTCGAATGCGGCGTGACGACCAATCTCACGGCGCGGCAGAATCAGGTCGCCTTCTCCGATACGTTCTTCGTCGCGACGACGCGCCTCCTGACGAAAAAGGATTCCGGCATCAGGGACTTTCCCGATCTCGCGGGCAAGACCGTCGTGACGAATCAGGGCACGACGTCCGAGCGCATCCTGCGCAAGATGAACGAAGAAAAGAAGATGAACATGAGCATCATCAGCGCGAAGGACTATGGGGAAGGGCGCTCGACGCTGGAAACCGGGCGCGCGGTGGCCTACATGATGGACGACGTGCTGCTGGCCGGTACGCGCTCGCTGACGGCGAAGCCCGCCGACTGGGTGCTGGTCGGCACGCCGCAGTCGTCGGAGGCGTACGGCTTCATGATGCGCAAGGGCGATCCGGAGTTCAAAAAGCTAGTCGACGACGCGATGAGTCAGACAATGAAAAGCCCCGAAATCAGGGCGATGTACGACAAGTGGTTCATGAAGCCCGTCCCGCCGAAGAGCATCAACTTCGATTTCCCGATGAGCGAGACGATGAAGAAGCTCTACGCCGAGCCGAACGACAAGGCGTTCGAGTAACGTTGCGCTTACTCCGCGAAGGGCAGATCCGTCTGCCCTTCGGCGCGCATGCCGAAGGTGTTGAGCGTCATCGCGACGAGCGCGTAATAGCCCAGCAAGCCGACGAGATTCACCACCACGACATGACCGAAGCGCGCGACGGCGGCGTCGTAGGTCGCGTCGCTTACGCGCTTCGTTTCGTAGAGTTCGGTCGAAAAATCGAAGATGAGTTTGTCGTCGGCATCGGCGAAAGTCGGGGTTCGGTTCGTGCGCAGTGCTTCGGCGATATCGGCGGAAAGGCCTGCGTCGAGCGCGATCGGATGATGGATGTGCCATTCCGCCTGCGAGCGCCAGCGCGCCGCCGTCACGAGAATCGCGAGTTCGGACAGGCGCAGCGGCAGACCGGTGTCGTAGCGGCAGAACGCGCCGAGCTTCTGCGCGTGCTGCGCGAGTTCGGGGCTGAAGATCCAGCCGAGGAATGGTCCGTTGAGATTGCCGCGCGGGCCGCTCAGGATGTCCTGCAGAACGGCTTTCTGTGCGTCGGAGGCGGTCGCGATCTGGAAGTCGGGGAGTCTCTTGCTCATGTTTCGGTCGATACTCGTTGAGTGTTCGTGAAGCTCTGCTCGATGCGCCGCGCCGCCGTGAAGCACGCGGCTTCGTCGTTCGCTGCGCCGATGATCTGCACGCCGAGCGGCATGCGGCCTTCGCGCATGATTGGCGCGGTGATGACGGGCAGTCCCGCGAAGGAAACGGGCTGCGTCAGCATACCGAGATGCTTCGCCGGTTCGAGTGCGTGAGTGCCGACCATGATAGTCGCGTCACAAAAACGCGGCGCTTCGAAGGGCGTGCAAGGCGCGATCAGGACGTCGAAATCGGCGAAGAGCCGCGACATGCGCGCGCGAAAGCGTTGCTGGTAGCGCAGTGCGCGGGCGTACCACGAAGCGGAACTCAACGCCCCCGCTAGCAGGCGCGTGCGCAATCGCGGCGATACGGTTTCATCGGATGCGTCGAGCAGATTCGCGTGCGCGGCGGCGACTTCGACATTCGAGACGATCGTCGCGGCGCCGCGCACGCGTTGCATGTCGTCCTCGGGCATGACGATGATTTCGCATGGCCCGATCGACGCTGCGCTCTGCAACGCCACGTCCCAGGCTTCCTGCGACGCGTAGGTCTGAAAGAACCCGCCGAGCACGGCGACCTTCAGCGCGTCGCGGCGTTCGCGGGTCGTGTGGCCATCGAGGATCGCGTACAGCGCCGCGAGATCATCGACACTGCTCGCGAAGCCACCGATGCAATCGAGCGAATCCGCATAAGGCAGCGCGCCGCGCCGCGACAACCTCCCGAATGTCGGCTTCACGCCCCACACGCCGCACAGCGCGGCGGGTGCGCGAATGGAGCCGTTGGTGTCGCTGCCGAGCGCGAGCGGCACGCATCCCGCCGCGACGGCGGCCGCCGAACCGCTCGACGATCCTCCCGACATGCGATCGATATCGCGCGGATTGCGCACGGAGCCGAAGTGCGGATTCTCGCCGGTCGCGCCGCACGCGAGCTCGTCCATGTGCGTCGTGCCGACGAGCACCGCGCCCGCTTGCCTGAGCCGCGCGACGGCGTCGGCGTCGCGCTGCGCCTTGGGCGCGTCGAGCCGTGCGCGCGAGCCCGCGATCGTCGCGTGACCTTCGATATCGAACAGGCTTTTGGCTGCGAAGGGCACGCCGGCGAGCGGCCCCGGATCGATGCCCTGTGCGACCAGTCGATCGATGTGCGCGGCGCGTTCGAACGCTTCGTCGTGGAATACGTGATGGAACGCGTTGATCGCGGCGTTCTCGCGTGCGATGGCCGCAAGAGAATCGCGCGTCGCGTCGACGGCCGAACGCCTTCCGGCGCGCACGTCGGTGGCGATTTCAAGTGCGCGGTTCATCGTCGCCAGATTCCGGGCCGGTCAGCGCGCTGTCGAGTTGCCGCGCGCTGGCGTGCATGGCGCCGAGCAGCGCGGCGACGTCGGGCAGCAGCGCATCGGGCAGCACGATGCCGAGTGTGGCCGCCCACGCCTTCAACGCAGCGTGGTTCATGCCGCCTTCACGCCGATGACGCCGAGCGCGCCGTCGATGGCGTCGGAGAGCCGTTCGACGATGGTCTCGATCTGCGCGCTTGTCGTGATGAACGGCGGCGCGATGAGCACGTGATCGCCGATTCGGCCATCGACGGTGCCACCCATCGGGTAGACCATCAGACCGCGCTTCATCGCTTCGCTCTTGATGTGCGCGTGCAGCTTGTGCTTCGGATCGAACGGCGTCTTGCTGGCGCGATCCTGCACGAGTTCGACGCCGGTGAAGAGGCCGCGCCCGCGTACATCGCCGATGAACGGATGATTCGCGTGACGCTCGCGCAATGCCGCGCGCAGTTGCTCGCCGCGCGCCTTCACGTTGTCGAGCAGGTTGTCGTCGGCGATGACCTTCTGCACTTCGAGCGCCGCCGCGCACGCCGTCGCGTGACCGATATACGTATGACCATGCTGGAAGAAGCCCGAGCCGCCGACGATCGTATCGAAGATCTCGTTGCTGACGAGCGTCGCGCCGATCGGCTGATAGCCCGCGCCGAGTCCCTTGGCGATCGCGAGAATGTCGGGCGAGACACCGTCTTCTTCGCACGCGAACAGATAGCCGGTGCGGCCCATGCCCGACATCACTTCGTCGAGGATCAGCAGCACGCCGTACTTGTCGCAGACCGCGCGGATCTTGCGAAAGTATTCGCGCACCGGCGGCACTGCGCCCGCCGTCGCGCCGACGACCGTTTCCGCGACGAACGCCGCCACCGATTCCGGCCCGAGTTCGAGAATCTTCGCTTCGAGTTCGTCGGCGAGGCGTTGGGCGAACGCTTCGTCGGTTTCGCCCGCCTGCTGCTCGCGATACGCGAAGCACGGCGTGACGTGATGCGCTTCGATCAGGATCGGCAGGAACGGCTCGCGCCGCCACGCGTTGCCGCCGATCGCGAGCGCGCCGAGCGTGTTGCCGTGATAGCTCTGCCGCCGCGCGATGAAGTGCCGACGCGACGCTTGCCCTTTCTCGACGAAATATTGGCGCGCGAGCTTGAGCGCCGCTTCCATTGCCTCCGATCCGCCCGACACGAAATACACGTGACCGAGATTTTTCGGCGCGGCTGCGATGAGCCGGTCGGCGAGTTCCTCGGCCGGCTCGGTGGTGAAGAAGGACGTGTGCGCGTAGGGCAACTGCTGCACCTGGCGCTGAATGGCTTCGATCACGCGCGGATGGCTATGGCCGAGGCACGAGACGGCTGCGCCGCCGCATGCATCGATATAGCGTTTGCCGTTCGAATCGACGATCTCGATGCCGTCGCCGCGCACGGCGACGGGAAGCCTGGCGCGTGGCGCGCGATGAAATACCGTGGTCATGGTGCCTGCCTTTCAAGTGCGCGTACAACACGCGATGCATGATTCTAACTCTATAACAACATATGTTGTCAATGACCTGTGCGACGGCAACGCCTCAGTGCGCGGCTTTGATGTAGCGCGCTGGAATCGCGAGGATCAGCAGCGCGGCAAGAAACAGCGTGATGGCGAGCAGCGCGACGCCGACTGTCGTGCTGCCGGTGAAGTCCTTGAGAAAGCCCATGATCGATGGTCCGACGAAGCCCGCCACCGCCGCGCCGACGTTCACGAGACCCGCGCCGCCCGCCGCCGCCGTGCCGGCCAGAATGCGCGACGGCAGACTCCAGAACATCGCGAGCGTGCTCATGATGCCGGCGACGGCCAACGTCAGGCACGCGACCGCGGCCACCGGCGCGCCCGACACCGCCACGCTGCCGATCAGCGCGATGCCGCCTATGAACACCGGCGCGGCGGTATGCCAGCGCCGCTCGCGCGTGCGGACCGAGTGCTGCGCGTTGACGACCATCGCGGCGGCTGCGACGAGATAGGGAATCGCGCTCACCACGCCGATCTGAAAGTTGGAGAGGTGGCCGAGCGCCTTGACCATGGTCGGCATCCAGAAGACGAGACCGTAGTTGCCGACGTTGTAGAGGAACGAGATCGCGCACAGCAGCCACAGCGTCGGCTCTTTCAGCGCGGGCAGCAGCGCCTGTTTCTTGTCCGACGATTCACGCGCGAGTTCGCTCTTCACGACCGCGAGTTCGTCGCGCGAGAGCCACGCCGCGTCCTCGATGCGATCGACGACCATCGCGAACAGCACGAAGCCCAGCGCGACGGCGGGCAGGCCTTCGATCAGGAACATCCACTGCCAGCCGTTCATGCCCCATCCGCCGTGCGTCGTGTCCATGATCCAGCCCGACAGCGGCCCGCCGATGATCACGCCGAGCGGCATCGCGAGAAAGAGCAGCGACATCACCTTGCTGAGACGATACGACGGAAACCACAGGCTGAAGTACGCGATGACCGCCGGAAAGAAGCTCGCCTCGGTCAGGCCGAGCAGGAAGCGCAGTGCGTAGAACGTGGTCTGACTGCGCGTCGCGAGCGTCGCGATGGAGACGATGCCCCACGCGATCAGCGATCCACCGAGACACGCGCGCACGCCGACGCGTTTCACGAGATAGCCCGCCGGCACCTGAAGCAGCAGATAGCCGATGAAGAAGAGCCCCGCGCCGACGCCGTAGGCGGCTTCGGTGAGGCTCAGGTCGCTCATCATCTGCAGCTTGGCGAAGCCGACGTTCACGCGATCCAGATAGCCGAAGAAATAGCAGACCAGGATGATCGGGATGACGCGCAGCGTCACCTTGCGATACACGGCGTCGGCGGGGTGCGCGGGGTGCGCGGCGGACTGCGGTGTTGCTTGATGTGGAGTGGCCATGTCGGTCTCTGATCGGCGGAGTATTTATCGGGGAATGCGGCGCAGCGCGCGTCCCGGCCGCGCGCCGGTCGGCTCACCGCGCGCGAGCACGGGCTGGCCGTTCACGATGACGTGCTCGATGCCCAGCGGCGCGAGCTTCGGTGAATCGAAGGTGGCGCGGTCGATGACTTCGTCGGGGTCGAACACGACGAGATCCGCGAAGTGACCTTCCATGACATGGCCGCGCCCCTCGATGCCGAATTGTTCGGCGGTGAGGCCCGTCATCTTGCGCACGGCCGTTTCGAGCGGAAAGAGCTTGAGTTCGCGCGAGTAATGGCCGATCACGCGCGGGAACGTGCCCCACAGGCGTGGATGCGGCGCGGTGTCGTTCGGCAGTCCGTCGGAGCCGACCATCGTTTTCTCGTGGCGGAAAATGCGGCGCACGTCTTCTTCGTCCATCACGAAATAGATCGCGCCGGCGGGCTTCAGGTCGTCGATCGCGGCTTCGATCGAGCCGTCATACAGCGGCAGGATGTCCGCGAAGTCCTTGCCCGCGAGTTCGGGACGCTTCGTCGACCACGCGAGCATCACGCGCGACGACTGGCGGATGCGGTCCGCGCGCAGCATCGTCGAAGTGGCCGGATACGGATGACAGTCGAGGCAGAGCGGCTGACGCGCGCCTTGTGCGTCGATGAGCGCGAGCGTTTGCGTCGAACGGCCGTGGTTTTCCTTGCCCGCGACCTTGTGATGCGAGAGCACGAGATTCGCGCCGACAGCCTGACCGATCGCGAACGCCTCTTCCATCGACAGGACGATGTCGGCGGTTTCGTCGCGCAAATGCGTTGCGAAGACGCCGGCATAGCGCTTGAGCGGCGCGCAGACGTCGATCAGTTCCTGCGTGCTCGCCGCCGCCGCTGGCGGATAGAACGTGCCCGACGACACGCCGAACGCGCCCGCTTTCATCGCCTCTTCGACATCGGCTGCCATGCGCTCGCGCTCTTCGGTCGTGGCTTCGCGCGCGAGGTCGTTCATGTGGCGCACGCGCAAGGTCGAATGGCCGACCAGCGCCGCGACGTTGACGGCCGCGGGCGCGTGGTCGAGCGCATCGAGATAGGCGGCGAAGCTGTCGTAGGCGAAGCGTGCGGGCACACCGAGCAGATCCAGCGGCTGCGGAATCGAGTCGGCGCGCAAGGGCGCGAGGCTGATGCCGCAGTTGCCGGCGATCACCGTCGTCACGCCTTGCACGACTTTGGGCGTCACGTCGGGATGGGTGAGTACGAAGGCGTCGTCGTGCGTGTGACTGTCGATGAAGCCCGGCGCGACGATCTTGCCTGCCGCGTCGATGGTCGTGTCCGCGCTCGCCGCCGACAAATCGCCGATCGCCTCGATGCGCCCGCCGTTCACGCCGACATCGGCGGCGAAGCGCGCGCGGCCCGTGCCGTCGATCACGTCGCCGTTTCGGATAATCAATTGAAAGTGCATGAGCTTGCCCGTCTGGTGATGACTTTTAGTTTCAGCGACAATGCTCATCGCACAAAATACGCACGTCCAATGCCGGTTTTTAAGGGATTCATGCGGGACAGTCATGAAAGTCGAGAACTCGGAACTCGAAGCATTCGTCGCGGTGGCGGAACTGGGCAGCTTTCAGAAGGCCGCCGACAAACTGCATCTCACGCAGCCGGGGCTGTCACGGCGCATCCAGAAACTCGAGCAGGCGCTCGGCGTCGAACTGTTTCACCGCACGACGCGCAGCGTGGCGCTGACGGGCGTCGGCCGCCAGTTTCTGCCGATGGCGCGCCAGCAGATCTCGCAGTTGGGCACGATGTTGTCGTCGATTCGGGAGATCGCCGAGAAGCGCTTCGGCAAGGTGCGGCTCGCGAGCATTCCGACGGTCGTGAACCGCGTGCTGCCGGACGTGCTGCGGCGGTATGCGGAGAAGTATCCGCAAGTGGGCGTGCAGATCTTCGACGGCAATCACGACTTCGTGCTCGGGCAGGTGAGGGCGGGACTGGCGGAATTCGGCATCAGTCTCGATCCAGGCGACGACGAGGATCTGAGCTTCGAGCCCCTGCTCGCGGATCGCTACGTGCTCGCGGTGCATCGCGAACATGCATGGGCTGCGCGCGAGAGCGTGTCGCTGGGCGATCTGCGGGGCGCGCGCCTGGTCATCGGCGGGCGTGACAGCGGAAATCGGCTCCTGCTCGAACTGCTGCTCGGACACGAGTCGATCAGCCTCAGATGGTTCTACGAAGTCGAGCACATCTCGTGTGTCGTCGCGCTCGTCGATGCGGGCCTCGGCTGCGCGATCGTGCCGTCGCTCGCGGTCTCGGCGCATTTCGCGCCCAACATTCGCGCGGTGCCGATCGCGAGCCCGGAGGTGCAGCGCTCGATTGGCCTCGTGAAGCATCGGCATGTGTCGATGTCGTCCATCGCCGCCGATCTTTGCGCGTTGCTGCGGACGTCGTTCGGCTAGTTCGCCGCGTAGGCGCCTTGCGAGTGCAGCGCGGCTTCGGCCTGTTCGAGATTGGCGATCGCGTCCTTGCCTTCGAGCGCGAGCAACTGCGCGACGAGCATCTCCGCGAGCGCCGATGCCGCGACGAGCGACGGAAAGAACGACGGCGATTCGTGCGCGAAGATCAGCGTGTGATCCGCGTTCAGGGCGATGGGCGACACAGCGCTGTCGGTGAGCGCGATGAGTTTCGCGCCGCGTTCGATCGCCGCCTGCGCGACGCGGACTGCTTCGACCGAATACGGCGCGAAGCTGACGACGATGACGGCATGCCGCTTCTCGATGCCGCGCAACTGCATTTCGAGCGTGCCGGCTTCGCCGTTCACGAGGCTGACCGACGGCCGGAACAGTCGATAACCGTAGAGCAGACCGAACGCGACGGGATAGCACGACCGAAAGCCCGCGACGTGCACGTGCGGCGCTTTCTTCAAGGTCTTCGCTGCGTCCACGACGCTGTCGGCGTTTTGCGCCAGCGTGAGTTCGAGATTGTGCGATTGGGCTTGCGCGAGGTCGCGGCCCAGATGATGGTCGGCGCCGCCCTTGACGAGCGAGCGGGCGCGCGTCGTCAGCGGTTCGGGGCGCGTGCGCACGCGGCTCACGAAGATTTCGCGCAACTCGTTCCAGCCGGGGAAGCCGAGCTGCTGCGAGAGACGGACCATGGCGGCGGGCTGGACCTGCGCGCGTTCGGCGACCTTGCGCATCGAGAGCACGGCGACTTCGTCGGGATAGTCGAGCAGGAAGGCGGCGCCGGCCTGGAATTGCGGGCTCAGGTCGGGGAAACGGTCGCGGATGGTCGCGGCGAGTTGGTCGAAGGTGGGCACGTTGGTGTTTGATGAGGCGAACGTGCTATTTAAGCATGAGCGCGACGCGGGGTAGCGCGTCGCGGAATTCTCTTTTCTGAAAGATTGAAACGGTGTTACCAAAGTCGGCTTGCACCTCAGCACGCGAGGCGGGTGGTCGAGAAGCGCTTGACAAGCGTCGATAGAATTTCACTCGCATTGAATTCGTGTTGATCGGGGCACGTATTTGTCGATAGTATTATCTGACGAATAATGCCCGGAAATCGCACCAGCATGAGCAATACCTATGGATACGGCATGCATCGAAACCTTACTCCGTCCGAGCTACTTTTCCTGATTGCAGTTGATGAAACGTGCGATGAACTTGGAGTGAACGACGCCGTTGCTGTCGCATCCATATTAGCCGGCCAGAATTGGCTTCCGACTCGGGTGAAGCCCATGGGTGCAACACCGGGCACTTCTGTTGCATCCAAATTGAGCCGAAGGTTTTTGGATTACGATATCAAATGGAAAATCCTGCCGACAGTCACCAACGGCAGCGTCAAGCAATTGAAATTTCTTATGGCGCGGAATATCGGGAAATTCGTTGGGCGGACGGTACCGGTCGTGGGTTGGGCCATTGCCGCTCACGATGCGATGGCGATCGGTATCAACTCCGTTCGGCACTACAACAGGTTGGTTAAACAGGAAGACAGGATTTCTTGATGCCTATTTCCGCATGGGGTCAACTGGAATTGTTTGTCAGATCTGAAACCGGCGCACGCAAAGTGCTCACCCGCCAGCTGACTTTGGAGAAAGATTTGGATTTGACAGGGGATGATGCTGACGATTTTATGGGGAAGTTCTTTGAAAAATTCGAAGTGAAGCATGGCGACTTTGACTTGAATCGATATTTTTCCGGGGAAGGTTTCAACCCGTTCGTAATCATCGGATTTTTATTTTCCCGCAAACTAAGGCAGCAGTACGAAAAAGTGCCTTTAACTTTGAGCATGCTGGAAAAAGCTATCGAGGCTGGAATCTGGAAGAGCGGCTCGCTTGAAAAATTTGGCGATTGCGACCGATACAGCCATCAAGAGCCGGAGTAGCCGCTTGACCTGACTGACTGCGCCCGTCCAGCTGCGCCCCTTCGGTGAGCGCGACGTCGCGTATCGCTCTGAAGTTACCCTGCGAGGGATCGGTAACATAAAAATGTTTGCCGGTAAGCCTCAGAGCCCTCAAAGCAAAAAGCCGCTGTCCTTGTGGGACAGCGGCTTTTTCTTGAAGCTGGTGGCGAATCAGGGACTCGAACCCCGGACCTGCGGATTATGATTCCGTCGCTCTAACCGACTGAGCTAATTCGCCGAAAGAAGACGAGATTATGGCGAGGGCCGATCGTACTGTCAACCCCTTCTCTACGATTTCTTAACAACGAGCAGGCGGACCTCAACCAGCGCCCGCCATGCGCCAGAGCAGCATCAGTCCTCGTGATACACATTCGACTTGCGCGTGTCCTTCACGAACAACATGCCGATCACGAACGTCGCCAGCGCAATCACGATCGGATACCACAGCCCCGAGTAGATATCGCCCTTGGCCGCGACGATCGCGAAGGCCGTCGCCGGCAGGAAGCCGCCGAACCAGCCGTTGCCGATGTGATACGGCAGCGACATCGACGTATAGCGGATCCGCGCCGGGAACATCTCGACCAGCATCGCCGCGATCGGGCCATACACCATCGTCACGAAGATCACGAGGATGGTCAGGATCACGATCGCCATCGGCCAGTTGATCAGCGCCGGATCGGCCTTCGCCGGATAGCCCGCGCTCTTCAGCGTGCCCGCGAGCGTCTTGTCGAACGCCGCGCCTTGCGCCTTCGCATCGCCCGCCTTGCCGTCGTAGGTGTTCACCACGGTCTCGCCGACCTTGATCTGCGCCTGCGTGCCCGCCGGCGCGGCCACGTTTTCATAGTTCAGACCCGCCTTCGACAGCGCGCTCTTCGCGATATCGCAGGAGCTCGTGAACTTCGCCGTGCCCACCGGATTGAACTGGAACGAGCACTCGTCCGGATTGGCGATCACGACGATCGGCGACTTCTGCGTCGCGGCTTCGAGCGTCGGGTTCGTGTAGTGCGCGAGCGCCTTGAAGAGCGGGAAGAAGCTCAGCGCGGCGATCAGGCAACCCGCCATGATGATCGGCTTGCGCCCGATCCGATCCGAAAGCGACCCGAAGAACACGAAGAACGGCGTGCCGATCAGCAGCGCCACCGCGACCATGATGTTCGCGCTGGTGCCATCGACCTTCAGCGTCTGCGTGAGGAAGAAGAGCGAGTAGAACTGGCCCGTGTACCACACGACCGCCTGACCCGCCGTCAAACCGAACAGCGCGAGCAGCACGATCTTCAGGTTTTTCCACTCGCCGAACGCTTCCGTGAGCGGCGCTTTCGAGGTCTTGCCCTCGGCCTTGATGCGCTCGAACACGGGCGACTCGTGCAGCTTCATCCGGATCCACACCGAGATCGCGAGCAGCAGGATCGAGACGAGGAACGGAATGCGCCAGCCCCACGCGCCGAACTGCTCCTCGCCCATGATCGTGCGAACCGCGAGAATCACGATCAGCGAGATGAACAGACCGAGCGTCGCGGTTGTCTGGATCCAGGCCGTCCACGCGCCGCGCTTGTTCGAAGGCGCATGTTCCGCGACGTACGTCGCCGCGCCGCCGTACTCGCCGCCGAGCGCGAGGCCCTGCAGGAGTCGCATCGCGATGAAGATCACCGGCGCCGCGATGCCGATCGTCGCGTAACCGGGCAGGAAGCCGATCAGGAACGTCGACAGACCCATGATGACGATCGTCACGAGGAACGTGTACTTGCGTCCGACCATGTCGCCGAGCCGCCCGAACACGATCGCGCCGAACGGCCGCACCGCGAAGCCCGCCGCGAAACCCAGCAAGGTGAAGATGAACCCCGCGGTCGGATTGACGCCGGAGAAGAACGTCTTGCTGATATAGACGGCGAGCGAGCCCGCCAGATAGAAGTCATACCATTCGAACACCGTGCCGAGCGACGAGGCGAAGATGACTTTCTTCTCCTCCGCCGTCATCGGTGCGTGTGACACGCGCCCCTCAACCGTAGCCATATCGTCTCCTGATTTGATATTCGAATATGTCGGTCCGCGACTAGGCGGCTCCGGTGCAACGATTATTGGAACGAAAACTTACGGCGTTCTGACGCCGACTCGGAAGTCCGGGCGCTCGTAGAAATTCCTAATTGCGCGGATTTGTCGCGCATCCGTTTAGAACGATCGTTTAAATTCGTTTAATGTCGTTCTTCTCGCGCGTCTTCGGCATTTTCGCGATGCTGACGCTCAGGGTTTGTCCCGGGCAGGAAAAACCCGCTGCAGGCTGACGCGCACGAGGGTTCCGGCGCGACGCGGACTCTCCTGATACACGTGATCCTCGATGGCGAGCGCGCCGCCGTGCATCGCCGCGATCTCCTTGACGATCGCAAGGCCGAGGCCGCTGCCGTCGCCTTCGCGTCCGAGGATGCGATAGAACCGCTCGACCACGCGTTCGCGCTCGGCCGCGGGAATCCCGAGTCCTGTGTCTTCCACTTCGAGGTACACGAGATCGAGATCGCTGTCGTCGGTCCGCACGCGCACGGTGATGCGTCCGCCCGCCGGCGTGTAACGGATCGCGTTGTCGATCAGGTTCGACAGCATCTCGCGCAGCATCACCACGTTGCCTTCCACTTCGACCGGAAACGGCGGCTCTTCATAACCGAGGTCCATGCGCTTGGCGAGCGCGGCCTGCACCCAGTCGCGCACGGCGAGCCGCGCGAGATCGGTCAGCACGATGCGCGTGAAGATCTGCCCGGTCGCGCGATTCTCGGCGCGCGCGAGCGCGAGCAATTGCGTGACGAGACGCGCCGCGTGCTCGGAGCTGGTCGCGATCTGTTCGAGCGAGCGCTGCACTTCCGCCGATACATCCTGGCGCATCGCCAGTTCGGCCTGCATGCGCAGGCCCGCGAGCGGCGTCTTCATCTGATGCGCGGCATCGGCGATAAAGCGCTTCTGGAACTCCATGTTCTGTTCGAGGCGCGTCAGCAGATCGTTGAACGACGCGACGAGCGGCGCGATCTCAGGCGGCGCGCTGCCGGCCTGGAGCGGCGAGAGATCGTCGGGACGGCGCGCGCGGATGTTCGATTGCAGCGCATGCAGCGGCGCGAGCCCACGCGAAAGCCCGAACCACACGAGGATGATGGCGAGCGGCAGGATCACGAACTGCGGCAGGATCACGCCCTTGATGATGTCGTTGGCGAGCTGGCTGCGCTTGTCGAGCGTTTCGGCCACCTGCACGAGCACCGGCTGCGCGCTGTCCGGATCGCGGCCGGGCGCGAGTTGCGGCAGATCGACGGTCGTATAGGCGACGCGGATGTCGTTGCCGCGCAGCACGTCGTCGCGAAACTCGACGATGCCCGGCTGCGGACGGTCGTCGTCGTGCGGCAAGGGCATGTCGCGGTCGCCGCCGACGAGTTCGCCGCGCGTGCCGAGCACCTGGAAGAACACGCTGTCGACGTTGTCGGCGCGCAGGAAATCGCGCGTCGCATCGGGAAGCCGCAATTCGGCGACGCCGTTGACCGGCTGGATCTGGCGCGCGAGCACATAGGCATCGGCTTCGAGCGCGCGGTCGAACGGGCCGTTCGCGATCGACTTCGCGACGAGATACGTCACCGCGATGCTCATCGGCCAGAGCAGCAGAAGCGGCGCGAGCATCCAGTCGAGAATCTCGCCGAACAGCGAGCGCGGATGCGTTTCGTCGTCGGGTTCGAGTTCGTCGGGCGGCGCGAACGGGTTGGCGTAGCGCGCGTCGCGCTCGGCGTCGGAATCGGCGGCGCCCGCCTCGGCGTGGATTTTCGACTCGTGCGATTCGGTGGAAGCGGGCGACGCCATGCGGCTTACTTATAGTGCTGGCTGGCGGTTTCGCCCGCTGGCGGCGGGCTCGCGCCGTGCGCGCCGTTCGCTGTGACGCCCGCCTTCTCCAGCGTGTAGCCGAGACCGCGCACGGTGATGATCTTCGCGCCGCTCGGCTCGATCTTCTTGCGCAGCCGATGCACGTAGACCTCGATCGCGTTGTTGCTGACTTCCTCACCCCACTCGCACAGATGATTGACGAGCTGTTCCTTCGATACGAGCCGGCCGGTTCTTTGTAGCAGCACTTCGAGCACGCCGAGCTCGCGCGCGGAGAGATCGATGACCTGATCGCCGATCGTCGCGATGCGTCCCACCTGATCGAACGTGAGCGACCCGTGTTTCACGACGGTCGGGCCGCCGCCCGCGCCGCGCCGCGTCAGCGCCCGCACGCGCGCTTCGAGCTCGTTGAGCGCGAACGGTTTCGCCATATAGTCGTCCGCGCCGAGATCGAGGCCTTTCACGCGTTCGTCGACGCTGTCGGCGGCGGTGAGGATCAGCACGGGCATCTGCGAATTGCGCGCGCGCAGGCGCCGCAGCACTTCGAGGCCGGGCATGAGCGGCAGGCCGAGATCGAGGATCAGCAGGTCGAAAGTCTGCAGCGAAAGCGCGGTGTCCGCCTCGACGCCATGCCTGACATGGTCTACGGCGTATCCCGATTGGCGGAGTGATCGGACGAGGCCGTCCGCGAGTATGCTGTCGTCTTCGGCAATGAGGATTCGCATCGTCGTGTGCGCCTTTGTACGCCATGCCTCGCGCGATGAAGCGCATCGGCATTGCCGGCACGGCTCGTCGCCCGGCGCGGCGGTCTCCAGGTGTGTCGTGGTTTTTGCGCGGGTCGCGCGACGTGGAAAAAAAGCTGCGTCCACGCGCATCCATGCTTGCAAAAACTACTGTTTTTTTATACAGTGTCTGCGTGAGTGAGAAGGGCGGTTTCGTATGCTTGTTTTTGGCTGCGAAAAAGCCCGTGAACACTGCCTCAGACGCCGTTCATCATAGCAAAGGACGATTCATGGAAGAAAGCAAGAAAGGCCCGGCTGGAATGACTGCGGACAAGAGCAAGGCGCTGGCCGCCGCACTCTCGCAGATCGAAAAGCAATTCGGCAAAGGGTCGATCATGCGGCTCGGCGCAGGTGAGGCGGTCGAAGATATTCAAGTGGTGTCCACCGGTTCGCTCGGACTGGACATCGCGCTCGGCGTCGGCGGTCTGCCGCGCGGGCGTGTCGTGGAAATCTACGGTCCCGAGTCGTCGGGCAAGACCACGCTCACGCTGCAGGTGATCGCGGAGATGCAGAAGCTCGGCGGCACGGCGGCGTTCATCGACGCGGAACACGCGCTCGACGTGCAATACGCGGGCAAGCTCGGCGTGAATGTGCAGGAACTGCTGATCTCGCAGCCGGACACGGGCGAGCAGGCGCTGGAAATCACGGACGCGCTGGTGCGCTCCGGTTCCATCGACATGATCGTCATCGACTCGGTCGCGGCGCTCGTGCCGAAGGCGGAAATCGAAGGCGAAATGGGCGACTCGCTGCCGGGTCTGCAGGCGCGTCTGATGTCGCAGGCGCTGCGCAAGCTCACCGGCTCGATCAAGCGCACGAACTGCCTCGTCATCTTCATCAACCAGATCCGCATGAAGATCGGCGTGATGTTCGGCAACCCGGAAACCACCACGGGCGGCAACGCGCTCAAGTTCTATTCGTCGGTGCGTCTGGATATCCGCCGTATCGGTTCGATCAAGAAGAACGACGAAGTCATCGGCAACGAGACGCGCGTGAAGGTCGTGAAGAACAAGGTGTCGCCGCCGTTCCGCGAAGCCATCTTCGACATTTTGTACGGCGAAGGCATTTCGCGTCAGGGCGAAATCATCGATCTGGGCGTGCAGGCGAAGCTGGTCGACAAGGCGGGCGCCTGGTACAGCTACAACGGCGATCGCATCGGTCAGGGCAAGGACAACGCGCGCGAATTCCTGCGCGAGAATCCGGACATCGCACGCGAGATCGAGAACAAGATCCGCGAATCGCTGGGCGTGGCCGCGATGGGCGAGGCCGTCGTCGCGAGCGCGGACGCAGCCGACGCCGAGTAAGCATCGGGTCTGAAGGACGATGCGCAAGCGCCGGTTCGGATCGAAGACTGACACGGCGGACGAAGCAACCGGCGACGGTTCCGAGTCCGCCGATCGCTACGAGCGGAGCAGTGAGCGGCGCCCTGCATCGACCAAGTCGAGCGGATTCACGCACAAGACCAGAGAACGCGCCGACGCGAAGTCATTCGCGTCGGCGCGTCGCGTTTTTGAGCCTGCCAAAGACGACGAAAGCAGCGTCGACGCAAGCGATCGCGCCACGCGTCTGGAGCAAGCGCGCGCTTTGCTGAAGCAGGCGGCAGAACAGCCGAAGGCGCGTCCGGCTGATCGCGCACCGCATGCCGAGCCTGCGCGCAACCCCGCGGAGCCCGACTCCACTCCCTTCACCGACCCATTCGAAGACGCAGATCCCTTCGAGCCCTTCGAACAATGCGCGCCGGCTGAACCGGTGCGCGCCGAATCGGGTGAATCGGTCTACAGCCGTTCCAGCCAACGCGTTCGCAAGACTTCGGCAAGCGAACTCAACGATCCCAAACGTCCGCAACGCTCGTTGAAGGCGCGCGCGCTCGGTTTTCTCTCGCGGCGCGAATACAGCCGCGCGGAGTTGTCGCGCAAACTGCGTCCGTATGCGGAAGAAGCCAATCCGCTCGAAACATTGCTCGACAGTCTCGAACGCGATGGCTGGCTGTCGAACGAGCGCTTCGTCGAAAGCGTCGTGCATCGACGGGCGTCGCGCATGGGTGGCAGCAGGATCATCAGCGAACTGAAGCGCCATGCCGTCGGCGACACGCTCATCAGCGAAACCGCGGACAAGCTCGCGCAATCCGAAACCGCACGCGCTCAGGCTGTGTGGGAGAAGAAGTACGGCGTGCTGCCCGAAACGCCCGCCGAGCGCTCGAGGCAAGCGCGCTTTCTGGCCGCGCGCGGGTTTTCTGGCGGCACCATTGGGAAGATTCTCAAGGGCGGCGACGAAGACTGGACCGACGAGCCCGTCGACGACTGAGCGCCGCACTCGCCCAGCTTAATCCGCACGCGCGTTCCATTCGTCAGGCGCATGCCGGCCCGGAATACCCAATATGCTAAAATTGCACGGTTTTCCCCGTACCGGCTCACTCCAGCATGCCTCTCTCGCCTCCCGCTCCCCGACAAGTGCGCCACCGTCGCGCGATTCGGCTGGAGGCGTTCGAGCGTGACGACGGCCTGTGGGATATCGAAGCCTGTCTAACCGATGAGAAGCCGCGCGACTTTCGCCTCGCGACGGGCGTCCGGCCACACGGCCTGCCGATCCATGAACTCTGGCTGCGCATCACCATCGACCGCAAGCTCACCATCGTCGACGTCGAAGCGTCGTCGGACTGGTCGCCTTATGGCGGTCTGTGCGCGGAGTCCAATCCGGTCTATCGCAAGCTCATCGGGCTCAATCTGCTACAAAGTTTTCGCCGCGAAGCCAACAAGGTGCTGCGCGGCGCGGCCGGCTGCACGCATCTCACCGAGCTGTGCGGTGTTTTGCCGACGGCCGCCATTCAGGCATTCGCCGGCGACGTCTGGAAGATCGAAGACGGCAATCCGTTCAAGCAAGACGATGCATCGAATCCCGCGAGCGCAGCGCACGACGAGCCGCCGTTCCAGCTCGGCCGTTGCCGCGCATTGCGTTTCGACGGGCCCGCGGTCAAGGAGTATTACCCGCGGTGGTTCGGCTACACGCCGGCCGATGCATCCGAATCCGCAACGACGGTACAGGACAAGGCGGAGACGAAATCCGCCTCGTAGGGCGCAGGCAGCGCTTGCGCGCACGCACGGAATTCAAAGAAGAATCGAAAAATCAGCGGTTCAAGCACATAGAAGTTCACTCCAACTCTCAGACTGAAGGAATCACGCATGAAGATTCACGAGTACCAGGGTAAGGAAATCCTGCGGAAATTCGGCGTCGCGGTCCCGCGCGGCAAACCCGTGTTCTCGGTGGATGATGCGGTCAAGGCCGCGGAAGAGCTGGGCGGCCCGGTCTGGGTCGTCAAGGCGCAGATCCACGCTGGCGGCCGCGGCAAGGGCGGCGGCGTGAAGGTCGCGAAGTCGATCGAACAGGTCCGCGAATACGCGAACCAGATCCTCGGCATGCAGCTCGTCACGCACCAGACCGGCCCCGAAGGCCAGAAGGTGAATCGCCTGCTGATCGAAGAAGGCGCGGACATCAAGAAGGAACTGTACGTCGGCCTCGTGCTCGATCGCGTTTCGCAGAAGATCGTCGTGATGGCGTCGAGCGAAGGCGGCATGGACATCGAGGAAGTCGCGGAAAAGACGCCCGAGTTGCTGCACAAGCTGCCCGTCGATCCCGCCACGGGCCTGAAGGATGCCGAAGCGGACGACCTGGCCCGCAAGATCGGCATCCCCGACGCATCGGTGCCGCAAGCGCGCGCGATCCTGCAAGGCCTGTACAAGGCTTTCTTCGACACCGACGCATCGCTCGCCGAAATCAACCCGCTGATCCTGACCGGCGACGGCAAGGTGATCGCGCTCGACGCCAAGTTCAACTTCGATGCGAACGCGCTGTTCCGTCATCCGGAAATCGTCGCGTACCGCGATCTGGACGAAGAAGATCCGGCTGAAGTCGAAGCATCGAAGTTCGACCTCGCCTACATCTCGCTCGATGGCAACATCGGCTGTCTGGTGAACGGCGCGGGCCTCGCGATGGCGACGATGGACACCATCAAGCTGTTCGGCGGCGAACCGGCCAACTTCCTCGACGTCGGCGGCGGCGCGACCACCGAAAAGGTGACCGAAGCCTTCAAGCTGATGCTGAAGAACCCGAACCTGAAGGCGATCCTCGTCAACATCTTCGGCGGCATCATGCGCTGCGACGTGATCGCGGAAGGCGTGATCGTGGCGTCGAAGGCGGTGGATCTGAAGGTGCCGCTCGTCGTGCGCATGAAGGGCACGAACGAAGACCTCGGCAAGAAGATGCTGGCGGATTCGGGCTTGCCGATCATCTCGGCCGACAGCATGGAAGAAGCCGCGCAGAAGGTCGTCGCGGCTGCCGAAGGCAAGTAAGCGCGTCTGCTTACCGAGCCTAAGAGAGCGTTCCACCAGATACGAATGGCGGCGCGTGCGTGAGCATCGCGACGCCAAACGAACAGAGGTCACTACATGTCGATTCTGATCAACAAAGACACGAAGGTCATCACGCAGGGCATCACCGGCAAGACTGGCCAGTTCCACACGCGCGCCTGCCGCGAATACGCGAACGGCCGTGAAGCCTACGTCGCGGGCGTGAATCCGAAGAAGGCCGGCGAAGACTTCGAAGGCATTCCGATCTACGCGTCCGTGAAGGAAGCGAAGGCCGAAACCGGCGCGACCGTTTCGGTCATCTACGTGCCGCCCGCGGGCGCAGCCGCTGCGATCTGGGAAGCCGTCGAGGCCGATCTCGATCTCGCGATCTGCATCACGGAAGGCATTCCGGTTCGCGACATGCTGGAAATCAAGGACCGCATGCGCCGCGAAAACCGCAAGACGCTGCTGCTCGGACCGAACTGCCCCGGCACGATCACGCCGGACGAGCTGAAGATCGGCATCATGCCGGGTCACATCCACAAGAAGGGCCGCATCGGCGTGGTGTCACGCTCGGGCACGCTGACGTACGAAGCGGTCGGCCAGCTGACGGCGCTCGGCCTCGGCCAGTCGTCGGCGGTCGGTATCGGCGGCGATCCGATCAACGGTCTGAAGCACATCGACGTGATGAAGATGTTCAACGACGATCCGGACACGGACGCCGTCATCATGATCGGCGAGATCGGCGGCCCGGACGAAGCGAATGCGGCTTACTGGATCAAGGACAACATGAAGAAGCCGGTCGTCGGCTTCATCGCGGGCGTGACGGCGCCTCCGGGCAAGCGCATGGGCCACGCAGGCGCGCTGATCTCGGGCGGCGCGGACACGGCGGACGCCAAGCTCGAAATCATGGACGCGTGCGGCATCAAGGTCACGAAGAACCCGTCGGAGATGGCTCGTCTGTTGAAGTCGGTGCTGTAACGAAGCGGGCAGAATGCGGCGGGGTTTGGTACTCTTACTGATTCCTTTCGCAAAACTCTGAAAACCGCCCGATGAAAAGCGAGGGAGCGTTGCTTCCTCGCTTTTTTATTTTGGCGACAGATTCTCAATCTGCTCCATGCTCGAATTCTTTTCTACGCTCCACTGGGGCGCGGTCGTCCAGATCATCGTGATCGACATCCTGCTCGGCGGCGACAACGCCGTCGTGATCGCGCTCGCCTGCCGCAATCTGCCCGACCGTCAGCGCACGCGCGGCATCGTGCTCGGCACGCTCGGTGCGATCCTGCTGCGCGTGGTGCTGATTGCGTTCGCGGTGATGCTGCTCGACATTCCGTTTCTCAAGTTCGTTGGCGGCGTGCTGCTGCTGTGGATCGGCGTGAAGCTGATGCAGCCGGATCACGACGAGCATCAGATCAACGCGTCGGACCGGCTGTGGGCGGCAGTGAAGACGATCATCATCGCGGACGCGGTGATGAGTCTCGACAACGTGATCGCGATCGCCGGCGCGGCGGAGGCCGCCGATCCGCAGCATCGGCTCGCGCTGGTGATCTTCGGGCTCATCGTCAGCATTCCGCTGATCGTGTGGGGCAGCACGCTGGTGCTGAAACTGCTCGATCGCTTCCCGGGGGTCGTGCTGCTGGGCGCGGGCCTGCTCGGGTGGATCGCGGGCGGCCTCATCATCGACGATCCGTTCATCGACCGCTGGCCCGCGCTCAATACCGAGCTCGTGGGCTATGCGGCGCGCGTCGGCGGCGCGTTGTTCGTCATCGGCGTGGGATGGCTGCTCAAGCGCCGCGCGCTCGCCGAGGTCAATCGCGCGGCGGGTTGATGCTTAGCGTCGGCGCAAATGCTTAGGCCGTTTGGCCGACTGTTGCACTTTACGCGCTCTCAATACGATCGAAGCGTCTGTCCGCATTGCGCGGCGGGCGCTTTTCGTACTTCTGGGAGCAGCAATGACGACGATGGTTCGTAGTTTCGGCGCGCCGCGTGGACGGCGCGTGTTGAGCTGGATAGGTCACGCCAAAGAGGCGGCGGCGCGCGGATTCACCTTGATCGAACTGATGATCGTGCTCGCGATCGTCGGCGTGATCGCGGCCTACGCGATACCCGCGTATCAGGATTATCTGGCGCGAAGCCGCGTGGGCGAGGGCATGGCGCTCGCGGCGCCGGCGCGGCTGGCGGTGGCGGAGAACGCGGCGAACGGCGTCGATTTCGCGGGCGGCTTCGTGGCGCCGCCGGGCACGCGCAACATCGAGTCCATTCACGTCGACAGCGACAATGGCCAGATCACGATCGCCTACACGACGCGCGTCGCGCCCGCGGGCTCGAACACGCTCACGCTCGTGCCATCGACGCCCGATAACGCCGAGACGCCAACTGCGCGCGTCGCGCTCAGCCGTGGCGCGGTGCAGGCGGGTTCGTTGACCTGGGAGTGTTTCGCGGGCGCGAAGACGCAATCGTCGCTGCCCGCGCCGGGTGCGGGTCCGATGCCAGCGCAGGCGCCGACCTTGCCGGCGAACCTCGCACCGCCTGAGTGCCGCACGTAAGCGGTGCGAAAGAAGGGGCGCGGCGGCAGCAATTACGTCGCCGTCGCGCGTCCGCGACGTCGTTTTTGCGCGAAAGGCAGCGATTTCGTAGCAATTCCGGCCGTTCGCCGGACAGCGGGGGCAAAGTTTTGTATAGTGCGCCGGTCGCCGACGTTCCCTGTCCCTCATGCCTTCCCAATACGCGCGCTTTCTCTGCTTTGCCGTCCTGTGTCTTGCGTTGACGTTCCCTTTTGCGGTCGTCAACCACACGTATCCGATTCCGACTTTCTACGCCGAATACAGCGCGCTCGCGCTCTACCTGGCGCTCGGCGCAACGGTCGCGCTGCTCGTGCGCGTTTCCGAGCCGAAGGTGCCATTCGCGTCGCCGGTCGCCGCGCTGATGCCGCTCGCGTTCGGCGTGCTGCTCGTCGCGCAGACGGTGCTGCTGCCGGTCGCGCAGCCGTCGATGAACTGGCTCGGCGGCGCGTATCTGCTCGCATCGTTCGTCGCCGTGCATACGGGCTTCGGCTTCGTGCGCGCGGGGCTTGGGGAGAAGACGCTGCGCATCGGCGCGGCGGCGCTGATGGTCGGCGGTCTGTTCGCTGTCTTCTGCCAGATCGTGCAGTTGCTGCATCTCGAAGTGAAGTTCACGCCCTTCGTGGTGGCTTACAACGTGATGGTCGAGCGGCGTCCGTTCGGCAACATGGCGCAGGCGAATCACCTGGCGACCGTCATCGCGTTCGCGCTCGCCGGAGCGCTCTATTTCGTGCAGACGCGGCGCTTGCCGATCGTGCTGTGGCTGGTTCTGTCGGCGGTGTATTCGCTCGGGCTCGCGCTCACGGTATCGCGCGGGCCGTGGCTGCAGACGGCGGTGATCGTCATCGCCGGTTTCTGGATGGCCTTCGTGCTGGGCCGGCCGGTTGCGTCGGAAGGATTCGACGGTCCGGGCAGGCGCGACGTGCGCGCGTGGATCGTCCCGGTTCTGCTTGCGATCGTGTTTTTCGCGGTGAATGCGGCGGTGCGCTGGGCGAACGTGCGCTACGACTTCGGGCTGGCCCAGTCGGCGGCGGAGCGCATGCAGGAAGCGAGTCAGATCGCGCCGCGTCTCGCGCTCTGGAAGTACGGCTGGACGATGTTCAAGACGCATCCGCTGCTGGGCGTCGGCTGGGGTGAGTTTCCGCGCTATCAGTTCGATCTCGTGCGCGATCTGGGCGGCGTCGAGATTGCGAACAATGCGCACGACATCTTCATCGATCTGCTGGCGAAAACGGGCGCGCTCGGCGTGGCGATTCTGGTCGCGGGCGTCGTGTTCTGGCTGATTCGCGTGTTGCGCGCGCCGCAGACGCCGGCGCGCATTTTCGGGCTCTCGCTGCTCGGCGTGCTGATGATGCACGCGCTCGTCGAGTATCCGCAGCAGTACATGTTCTTCCTGATGCCGGCGATGTTCGTCATCGGCTTGCTGGAGACGCGTCCGCTGCGGCTCGTCGCGCGGCCGCTGTCGTACGGCGTGTATGTCGTGCTCGTGCTCGGCGGGCTCGCGGCGCTGTACCCGACGATGCGCGATTACAACCGCGCCGAAGTGCTGTACTACGGCGCGCGGCCGGCGGAGCAGTATCGCGACAATCCGTCGTTCCTGTTCACGGCGTGGGGCGAATACGGCGCGGCGACGCTGTTGCCGATCAACGCGCAGAACGTCGAAGAGAAGCTGGCCGCGCACCGGAAAGCGATCGCGCTGTTACCCGGCGAGACCGTGTTGCGGCGATATGCGGTGCTGCAGGCGCTCGCCGGACAGCGCGCCGAGGCGCTCGACACGATGGCGCGTCTCAAGATCTTCGCGACGCAACTGCACGACTGGCCGAAGCAGCTTCTGGCCGTCTACGATCTCGCCGATGAAGCGGGCAAGCCGCTGGCGTCGTTCAAGGCGGATCTGGTGAAGCTTTATGGCGTGCCGCTGCCGGATCAGGCGCCAGCGGCGGAGGATGATGAAGAGGAGTGAGGTCAGGGTGCGGGCGATGTGTGATCGTCCGCCACCCAATCCCCCGACTTCCCCCCATGCTTCTCCATCACCTTCACATTGGTGATGGTCATCCCCCGATCCACCGCCTTGCACATGTCATAGATGGTGAGCAACCCGACCTGCACGGCGGTCAACGCTTCCATCTCGACACCCGTGCGCCCGACCGTCTCCACGCGCACTTCGCAATGCACGCCGGGCAGCGCTTCATCGACGGAAAAATCCACCGCGACGCGCGTGAGCGCCAGCGGGTGGCACAACGGAATCAGATCGGCCGTACGCTTCGCGCCCTGAATCGCGGCGATGCGCGCGACGCCGAGCACGTCGCCTTTTTTCGCGCGGCCTTCGCGGATCAGCGCGAGCGTGCCTTCGAGCATCGCGATCGAGCCGCGCGCCACGGCGACCCGCCGCGTTTCGTTTTTCGCGCCGACATCGACCATGTGCGCCTCGCCGGCGGCATCGAAATGGGTGAGTCCGGACATAGCGTCTCCTTCGAATGGGCGCCTATCATACCAGCGTGAATTCGCGCGATTTTTCGCATAACGTCGCGGGCCGGGGCAACGCACGGCCGGCACGAGACGTCCCACGCTCAACACTTGATACGATAAGCTCGTTCAAGTTTTCGAGCCGAACATCGTTCGCCGCGCCGGTTCCGCGCCATGCATTCGACACGTCCGAGCCGCGTGCTCGTCTTCCTGCTGAGCGTCACCCTCGCCATGCCGCCCGCGGCGCTGGCGCAATCGAGCTCGCCCTCCGCAGGCGCGACCGGCACGCTCGCGGCCTCGCAACTGCGCTCGTCGCAGGAAAGCGCGGGCGGCGAACTGCCCGCTAACGTCGCGGAAGGCGTGTTCGGCGTCTACGGCGGCGCCGAAAGCCGCTTTGCAAACCGCCCCGGCACGATGTCCGGCCTGCGCGCGCCGCTCGCGTCGATGCAGCTTCCGGATCTCGGCGACGGCTCCGGCGGCTCGCTCACGCCGCAGGCCGAACGCAAGATCGGCGAGCGGATGATGCGCGAAGTGCGCGCCGATCCCGACTATCTCGACGACTGGCTGCTGCGCGACTACCTCGACTCGATTTCATCGAAGCTCTCCGCCGCAGCCGCCGTACAGTATCTCGGCGGCTATCGGCCGGATTTCGACCTCTTCGCCGTGCGCGATCCGCAGATCAACGCGTTTTCGATGCCGGGCGGTTTCATCGGCGTGAATACCGGCTTGATCGCGGCGACGCAGACGGAATCGGAGCTGGCGTCGGTCATCGGTCACGAAATGGGTCACGTGCTCCAGCGGCACATCGCGCGGATGCTCGGCACGCAGGAAAAAAGCAGCTACGCCGCACTCGCCGGCATGCTCGCCGGTCTCCTCGCGGGCCTGCTCGCGCACAGCGGCGACCTCGGCATGGGCATCGCGATGGGCGGCCAGGCGTTTGCCGTCGACAATCAACTGCGTTTCTCGCGCGCGGCCGAGCACGAGGCCGACCGCGTCGGTTTCCAGATGCTCACGGCCGCCGGCTACGATCCGTACGCGATGGTGGCCTTCTTCGAACGCCTCGACCGTTCGACGATGGCCGATAACGGCGTGCCGCCCTACGTTCGCACGCACCCGCTCACGACCGATCGCATCGCCGATATGGAAGGCCGCGCGCGGCGCGTGCCGTACCGGCAGCCGCGCCAGTCGGCGGAATATGCGTTCGTGCGCGCCCGCGCGCGCGTTCTGCAGGTGAATTACGCGAGCGATTATCGCGAGGTCGCGAGCCGGCTCCGATCGGAAATCGAGGATCAGACGGCGCTCAATCCGGCGTCGAACTGGTACGGCATCGCGCTCGCGCAATCGCTGATGGGCGACTTCGCCGCGGCCAACGATGCGCTCGCGAAAGCGCGCAAGCTGTTCGAGGGCGAGGAAGCGAGCGCGGCGGCGGCATCGGCGCAGATTCAGCAGGAAGATCGCGTGCGCGCGCCGAAGGAAACCGTCGCGAGCGCGCCGCCCGTGACGTCGCGCAAGAGCGGCGAGCCGTCGCTGCGCAACGCCGACGCTTCGATGACCGTCACGCCGCTCAACAACGCGCGCGCGCCGCTGAGCCTCGGCCAGGCGACGCCGCCCGAGGCGACACCGGCGCAGCCATCGCGCACCGCCAGCGACATCGCGCTGCCGCCGGTTCACGTCGAGGGCCGAACGGCGTCGACATCGGTGTCGGCGCCGAAGCCACAGCCCGTCGCGCCGGCGCTGCGCAGCACGCCGAGTCTCGATGTGCTCGCCGCCGACATCGCGCGCCGCGCGGGCCGCAACGACGACGCGATCCGCCTCGCGGAGATCGCGCAGAAGCGCTGGCCGGAATCGCACGCGGCCATCGACGTGCATTTGCAGGCGCTGCTGTCCGCACGCCGTTTCGCGCAAGCGCAGACGCTCGCGCGCCACGAAACGCGCGCCGAGCCGACGCGCCCCGACTGGTGGTTCTATCTCGCGCAGGCGAGCGCGGGTCTCAACGATCCGCTGCAACAGCATCAGGCGATGGCCGAGAAATTCGCGCTGGACGGCGCGTGGCCGTCGGCGATCCGGCAACTGAAGGAAGCGCGCGACGTGAAGAGCGCGAGCTTCTACGAACTCTCGACGATCGCCGCGCGCCTGCGCGATTTCGAGACGCGCTACAAGGAAGAGCGCGAGCTGGAGAGGAACGGCTGAGTCAGCCGTGCGACGCGGCGCGCGCGGCAGGACTCGCGACGAAGCCGAAGCGCGTGGCGACATCGGCGCAGGGGATCGGCTGCACGGGCAGATCGACGCCAGCGCGCCAATGGAACACGCCGCTCGTGCCGGCATCGTCGAGCGACGCGTGATCCGCGAACAGTTCGAGATCGTGGTCGTGTAAAGCGGCCACGCGCGCAGTCGATGCATCGGCGAACAGGATGCCGCCTTCGTCGTCGATCCACGCCTGCGCCGGCTCGAACGCCGCGCCCGCCTGATCGGTCAGGCGCAACGCGCCGTCGAGGCCATGCAGGCGAACGATCCACGGTGTGTAGACCAGCTCCACATACACGCGCTGCGGACCGTTCTGAAAGAACCACTGGCCGTCGGCGTCGCTTTCGTAATTGCGGTTGATGAAGCCCAGCAGCGCTTCATGGCGGATCGGCGTGCCCAGTTCGCCGGCGGCTTGCGCCGCGTCGTCGCGCATGCGCCACTGGCCGCGCCGGTCGAGCAGCAGCCAGCCCGTGCAATGCGGAACGTTGGGCCATTTGGCGAGCGCCTGCTTGACGATTTCATCCATGATCGTTCACGAAACGAAGTTCTCCAGATAACCGAACACGCGCAGCGACAGCCAGTCGATCCGGCCCGGGAACGGTCCCGTCATGAAGCCGACGTGCCCGCCGTGGTTCGGCTGATCGAGCGTCACGCGCCCGGACACTTCGGCGTGCGAAGGCAGCGCAAACTCGGGCAGGAACGGATCGTTGCGCGCGTTCAGCAAGAGCGCCGGCACTTCGATGTGCTTCAGATGCGCGCGCACGGTCGCCGTCGACCAGTAGTGATTGGTGTCGCGAAAGCCGTGCAGGGGCGCGGTGACGACATTGTCGAATTCGTACAGCGTGCGCGCGGCGAGCACGGCGTTGCGGTCATACAGACCGGGATACTGGCCGAGCTTCGCGAACGCTTTCTTCTTGAGCGACTTCAGGAAGCTGCGCGTATAGACCAGCCCGAAGCCCTGCGAGATCGCGAGGCCGCCCGCGTGGACATCGAGCGGCGCGGAAATGGCCACGGCCGCGCTGACGATCGATGCATCGCTGCCGCGCTCGCACAGCCAGTGCAGTAGAACATTGCCGCCGAGCGACACACCCGCCGCGACGATCGGCCCGCGATGCGTTTTCGCGAGCCGCCGCAAAATCCAGTCGGCTTCGGCGCTGTCTGCGAGATGATAGAAACGCGGCAGCAGATTGAGCGGCCCGCTGCAACTGCGAAAATGCGGCACGACGCCGTGCCAGCCGCGCGCGCGGGCGGCGGCCATCATCGTGCGGGCGTAGTGGGAGTCGGAGTTGCCTTCGAGGCCGTGGAACAGCACGAAGAGCGGGGCGTTCGCAGCGGGCTGATCGTTGGGATCGCCGGGATCGTGCGCGAGAAAGTCGAGATCGATGAAATCGCCATCCGGCGTGTTCCAGCGCTCGCGCCGGTAATTCACGGCGGGCTTGCGGCCGAACAGCGCGGGAACGATGGTCTGCGCATGGCTCGTCGGCAGCCAGCGCGGCGCGTTGTAGAGCCATTCCGAACCCGGCACCGCGAGCTCGCGCACGGTTGCCTTCAGTGCCACGGCGGGCGCTTTGTCCACGAACGACGAATCGTGTTTCATCAACGGATCGCGCTTCATGGCCCCTCCCCGACAGACGTCTTTTTCAGCGCTTCTTCAAATCTTCAATGCAACGGTCCCTGACCGTGACGCAGCTTGGCCGCGAACTGGCCCGCTGTTTCCATCGGCATCTCGCTCGCGTGAATATGCGCGATGCGCCACTCGCCGCGCTCATGGACCATCACGTAGGTCGTGTAGATCATGCGCGGCGTGCTCGCCGGTTTGGCCGGCTGATGCGCCTCGGCGATCGCATACACGACCGTGCCCAGGCTGTCGTACACGCGGATATCGAGCGGCTCGATGGTCACGGGCTGCATTTCGAACTGCTTGCCGAGACCGGCGCGGATGCTGTCCAGCCCGTGCAGATGCGTGCCGTCCGCGCAGACGCAGGTGGCGAACTCCTCGTCGATCCACAACGACATCACACTGTCGATGCTGCTGTCCGCGACTGCCTGATAGTAAGCGTTGAGAGTATCGGCGGCGGCTTCGAAGAGGCGGGCGAAACGTGGCATGGCTCGTGGGTCTCTGGCATTCGGTGCAAGGCGCCGCTCGTTGCTGCTTCCTGCCGCTTCTGGCGGCGGGGCGACGGTACGGCGCGCTGCACCGGTCATTGGTCAAAGCATGCCCCCGTTCGGAGACATTCGCGTGTCCGCACCCGCACACACGGCTGGAAACCGTCGATATGCAAACGCGTTTTCGACGCGTGCCCGCAACACTAGCGATGCGCGAGCAGCATCCCGCGCAAATCGCCGAAGACCTGTTCGGCCGAGAGTTCGCGAAGGCAGTTCAGATGGCCGAGCGGACACTCGCGGGCAAAGCACGGACTGCATTCAAGATGCAGCCATTGTACCTTTGCGAGATCGGACAAGGGCGGCGTGTGGCGCGGATCGGTCGAGCCGTAGACCGCGACGAGCGGCCGGCGCGACGCCGCCGCGACGTGCATCAGGCCGGAATCGTTGGTGACCACCGCGCTAGCCCGCGAAATCAGCGCGCACGCCTCGCCGAGCGAGGTCTGGCCGCACAGGTTGCGCACCATCGGCGCGCGCTCCGCGATGGCCTGCGCGATCGGCGCGTCCTTCTTCGAACCGAGCGCGATGATGCGCGCATACGGAAACGACTGCGCGATGAACTGCGCCAGCGACGCGAAATGCTCCGGCGGCCAGCGCTTGGCCGGGCCGTACTCCGCGCCGGGACAGAACACGACGAGCGGCGTGCGCGTATCCAGGTTGAAGCGCGTCGAGACGCGCGCGGCTTCGTTCGGATCGGCTTCGAGGCGCGGCACCGGCAGCGTCTGCGCGTCGGGCTGCGCGGCGGCGTCGGGCTGCGCGAACCTGTCGACGAACGGCAGCTTCGCGCCCGGCGCGTAGGCGAGGGCGGCGTAGTGCGCGGTCATCGGCGGACGCTCGGACTTCGGCGGATTCGCGTGCCGCACGTTGAGCAGGCCGTAACGGCTCTCGCCCTTGTAACCGATGCGCAGATTGATGCCCGCCATCCACGGAATCAGCGCGGATTTGACGGAGTTGGGCAGCACGTAGGCGGCGTCGTAGCCGACATCGCGCAAGTCGCTCGCGAGCTGCCAGCGGCGCAGCAGTTGCAGCTTGCCGTGGGCGAGGTCCGTCGCGTAGACATCGCGAATCTCGGGCATGCGCTCGAGCACGGGCGCGACCCAGCCCGGCGCGACCGCATCGATCGCGATACGCGGATGGAGCTTGCGCAAGAGCGTGAAGAGCGGCTGCGCCATCAATGCGTCACCGATCCAGTTCGGTGCTATAACCAGCGCACGGCGCATCTGTCGTATCCGATCTCAAAATGAACGCGGCCCGCCGCCTTGGGGCGGGCCGTCGATTGTCGTGGGTCTGCAGTGCGCCCCGTGCTGCGGCGCGGACGAAAACGCGGACGAATGAGGCGGCGGCGCCTCGGGTTCAGTGACCGCCCTTGAGCACTTCGCCGTCTTTCAGCTTGTAGCGCGTGCCGCAGTACGGGCAGCGCGCTTCGCCGTGCGTCACGTCGATGAACACGCGCGGATGCGTGCTCCAGCGCTGCATCTTCGGGTTCGGGCAGAACGCGGGCAGATCCTTCGCGGACAATTCCACCAGCGGCATTTCCTTCAGGTCGCTCATTGCTATCTCTTTTCTGATGTCCAGCGGGCGGCGAGCGTTCGGCTCGCCGCGTTGCAGGAGGTCGATTAAACCTTCGCGAGCCAGCTCGCGTACTTCTCGTTCTTGCCGCCGACAGCGTCGAAGAACGCGCTTTGCAGTTTTTCCGTGATCGGGCCGCGCGCGCCGGAGCCGATCGTGCGGTTGTCGAGTTCGCGGATCGGCGTGACTTCGGCGGCGGTGCCGGTGAAGAACGCTTCGTCGCAGGTGTAGACCTCGTCGCGGGTAATGCGCTTCTCGATGACCGGAATGCCGAAGTCGCGCGCCAGCGTGATGACCGTGTCGCGCGTGATGCCGTCGAGACACGAGGCGAGATCCGGCGTGTAGATCTTGCCGTTATTCACGAGGAAGAAGTTCTCGCCGGAGCCTTCGGACACGTAGCCGTCGACATCGAGCAGCAGGGCTTCGTCGTAACCGTCGGCGACTGCTTCCTGGTTGGCGAGGATCGAGTTCACGTACCAGCCGGACGCCTTCGCGCGCACCATCGACACATTCACGTGATGGCGCGTGAACGACGACGTCTTCACGCGGATGCCCTTGGCGAGGCCGTCTTCACCGAGATACGCACCCCACGGCCAAGCGGCGATGGCCACGTGGATCGTGTTGCCCTTGGCCGAGACGCCGAGCTTTTCCGAGCCGACCCAGATGATCGGGCGGATGTAGCAGCTTTCGAGATTGTTCGCCTTGACGACTTCCAGTTGCGCGGCTTCGAGCGTGGCGGCGTCGAACGGGACGTCCATCTGGAAAATCTTCGCCGAATTGAGCAGGCGCTTGGTGTGCTCCTTCAGGCGGAAGATGGCCGTGCCCTGCGCGGTCTTGTACGCGCGTACGCCTTCGAATACGCCCATGCCGTAGTGCAACGTGTGGGTCAGAACGTGGATCTTGGCATCACGCCAGTCGATCAGCTTGCCATCCATCCAGATCTTGCCGTCGCGGTCGGCCATTGACATACGGTTCTCCTAGCTGTCTCGTTCAAGTGGGTTTCGGCAGGCCGCCCGCGTTCTGAAGGGGCGGCGCCCGGCGCGCTTTTCTTGGGCGGAATTCCTGGGGGAAGACGCGCGGCGAGGGCGCAAAGGCGGCGAAAGACCGTCATTTTAGCGTCTTTTCGCGACGAAACCGATCTTGGCGCGCCTTTCACGACGCTATAATTTGCCTTTCGCCGTCCGCTGAAAAGAACGGAGTGAAACGGCGAAGCTCACCATTCCCGATTTTCCCGGTTTTTCCCGATCCATCGCGCAATCGATCGAGGCCGCGCGATGGCGTCACGGGTTGTCCCGTTCGCCTCGCATTCGCTCATGCTCGACCGGCTGTCCGACACGAATCGCCGCGCCTTTCTCGACGGCGTGCGCACGTTCTCTCCCGCCGTCCTGGCGACGTTCTCCTGGGGCCTCGTCACCGGCGTCGCGATGACGAAGTCCGTGCTGACCGTGCCGCAGGCGCTCGGCATGTCGTTCGCGGTGTACGCGGGCTCGTCGCAGCTCGCGGTGCTGCCGCTGTTCGCCGCGAAGCTGCCGCTCTGGACCGTGCTGCTGACCGCCGCGATGGTCAACCTGCGCTTCGTGATCTTCAGCGCGGGACTCGCGCCGCACTTTTCGTATTTGTCCCTGAGGCGGCGTCTGCTGCTCGGCTATTTCAACGGCGACATCATCTATCTGATGTTCTCGAAGCGGAATTTCCCGGTCGGCTGGCAGCCCGGCAAGGAGGCGTTCTTCTGGGGGCTGGCGGTATCGAGCTGGTGCTCGTGGCAGCTTTCGTCGGTGCTCGGGATTCTGCTCGCGAGCCTGATTCCCGATAACTGGGGGCTCGAACTCGCCGGCACGCTCGCGCTGATTCCGCTGATCGTCTCCGCGATCGCGACGCGCTCCACGCTCGCGGCCGTCGCCGTGGCAAGTGTCGTCGCGCTGTTGACGTTCGAACTGCCGTATCGCTTCGGCCTGCCGCTCGCGGTATTCGCGGCGCTGTTCGCGGGCACGCTTGCGGATGTGATCGCCGAGCGCACCGCGCCGAAGCCCGCCGCCGGAGACAAAAGCGACAAACCCGCCGCCACGAGGCCCCTGCGATGAGCACGCTGCAGATCTGGCTCGCGATCCTCGGCATGGGCGTCGTCACGGCCGTGACGCGCGCGCTGTTTCTGGCCGGCGGCGAGCGCATGGTGCTGCCGCCGCGCGTGCAACGCGTGCTGCGCTATGCGCCGGCCGCGGCGCTCGCGGGCGTCGTCGTGCCGGACCTGCTCGTGACGCCCGCGGGCATTTCGCTCGGGCTGTCGAATCACGCGCTGTGGGCGTCGGCGGCCGGACTCGCGTATTACCTGTGGCGGCGCGGCATGATGGGCACGATCGTCATCGGCATGCTGGTGTTCACGGTGCTGCGGCTTGCCGCATGAGCGCGGGATCGAACGAAGCGCGCGCCGAACCAAATACGCGTCATCAACGATTGCCCGCTAAAAGCGTGCGGGGTGATCGGTTAAAATGACGGTCTTTCCCCGAGTGAGCGAGGTCGAAAGTGTCTCCGGCAGTCACCGCGCTACTGTTGCCCAATTCGCCGCTCCCGGCTGCATCCACACGCCCGAGCGCGGTTGGCGCGCATCTCCGGATTCATCTGTCCGATCCCTTTCTCCCGCTTCCCGCACGCGCGTTCGGCTACACCGCGCGGCCATCACCCCCAGCCTGATCCGCGCGCGAGCCGTCCTGCCCGGCGGCCCGCGCGCGGCGACTCCACGAACCGGCCGGCCCCGACGGCCGTCTCCGCCCGAACCGCTTCACTCTCTACGTTGACTCCCATGACGAAAGTACTGCGTTTCACCGATCTGATCGCCGAAGGCAAAGTCGCCGGCAAGCGTGTGTTCATCCGCGCGGATCTCAACGTGCCGCAAGACGATAACGGCAACATCACCGAAGATACGCGCGTGCGCGCCTCGGTCCCGGCGATCAAGGCCGCCCTCGACGCGGGCGCCGCCGTGATGGTCACGTCCCATCTGGGCCGCCCGACCGAAGGCCAGTTCAAGCCGGAAGACTCGCTCGCGCCGGTCGCGGCGCGTCTGTCGGAGCTGCTCGGCCGCGACGTGCCGCTGGTCGCCGACTGGGTCGACGGCGTTCAGGTCCAGCCGGGCAATGTCGTGCTGCTGGAAAACTGCCGCTGCAACAAGGGCGAGAAGAAGAACGACGACGGCCTCGCGCAGAAGCTCGCGAAGCTCTGCGACATCTACGTCAACGACGCATTCGGCACCGCGCACCGCGCCGAAGCCACCACGCACGGCATCGCGAAGTACGCGCCTGTCGCGTGCGCGGGCCCGCTGCTGGCCGCCGAACTCGACGCGCTCGGCAAGGCGCTCGGCAATCCGAAGCGGCCGCTGGTCGCGATCGTCGCGGGCTCGAAGGTGTCGACCAAGCTCACCATCCTGAAGTCGCTCGCCGAGAAGGTCGATCAATTGATCGTCGGCGGCGGCATTGCGAATACGTTCATGCTGGCGTCGGGCCTCAAGATCGGCAAGTCGCTCGCGGAGGCCGATCTCGTCAACGAAGCGAAGGAGATCATCGAGCAGGCGCGCACGCGCGGCGCATCGGTGCCGATTCCGAGCGATGTCGTCACCGCGAAGGAATTCGCCCCGACCGCGAAGGCGCAAACCAAGCCCGTCGCCGATGTCGCCGACGACGACCTGATCCTCGACATCGGCCCGGACACGGCCAAGGCGCTCGCCGCGCAACTCGAAACGGCCGGCACGATCGTGTGGAACGGCCCGGTCGGCGTGTTCGAATTCGACCAGTTCGGCAACGGCACGAAGACGCTCGCTCAGGCAATCGCGGATTCGTCGGCGTTCTCGATCGCGGGCGGCGGCGACACGCTCGCGGCCATCGCGAAGTACGGTATCCACGACAAGGTGAGCTACATCTCCACCGGCGGCGGCGCGTTCCTGGAGTTCCTGGAAGGCAAGACGCTGCCGGCGGTCGAAGTGCTCGAATCGCGCGCCGGAGCCTGAGGCTTTGGCGGCCCGAGACAATCCGGCGAAGGCAGTCAAGAAGGGCGCGCAAGCAGCCGGCAGCGCGCAGGACGAGGTGACGCAGGACGCAATCGATGCCGCCGCCGAGGCAGCATTGGCCATCGCGGAAGCGGCGCAACCCGATCCGGCAGTTCCCGAAGGCGAAACCGCAATTCCGCAAACGCCTCCGGTCATCATCGGCGGCGTGCCCGCCCATGCCCTGAAAGATATCGACAAAGCGACGCCGGCACGAACCGGCGCGCGCGCGCAACCGGTGAGCAATACCTCATCGCAAGCGCAACGTGCTCGCAGCGTTGTTACGGGCGATCCTACTGAGACGAGGAATTCCATGCATCGCGCTACAAAGATTGTTGCCACCATCGGCCCGGCTTCCACGAGCCCTGACATCCTGCTGCAGATGTTGCAGGCAGGCCTCGACGTCGTACGCTTCAACTTCTCGCACGGCACCGCCGACGACCACCGCCAGCGCGCCGAAATCGTTCGCGAGGCGGCGCGCCAGGTCGGCCGTGAAGTCGCGATCATGGCGGACCTGCAAGGCCCGAAGATCCGCGTCGGCAAGTTCGAGAACAACAAGACGATGCTCGTCGCGGGCAACCCGTTCATCCTCGACGCCAACTGCCCGCTCGGCAACAACGAACGCTGCGGCCTCGATTACAAGGATCTGCCGCGCGATCTGCGCGCGGGCGACGTGCTGCTGCTGAATGACGGCCTCATCGTGCTGGATGTGACGCGCGTGATCGGCGAGGAAATCCACACCATCGTGAAGGTCGGCGGCGAGCTGTCGAATAACAAGGGCATCAACCGCCAGGGCGGCGGGCTGACCGCGCCCGCGCTGACCGAAAAGGACATGGAGGACATCAAGACGGCGATGTCGCTCGGCGCGGACTTCGTCGCGGTGTCGTTCCCGAAAAACGCGACCGACATGGAAATGGCGCGGCAACTGGCCAACATCGCGGGCGCGCCGTACGGCATCAAGCCGAAGATGATCGCGAAGATCGAGCGCGCCGAAGCCATTCCGGCGCTGCAGGGCATTCTCGACGCCTCCGACGGCATCATGGTCGCGCGCGGCGATCTCGCGGTGGAAGTGGGCAACGCGGCGGTGCCGGCGCTGCAAAAGCGCATGATCCGCATGGCGCGCGAGTCGAACAAGCTCGTGATCACCGCCACGCAGATGATGGAATCGATGATCCACGCGCCCGTGCCGACGCGCGCGGAAGTGTCGGACGTGGCGAACGCCGTGCTCGACGGCACCGACGCCGTGATGCTTTCCGCCGAAACCGCCGCGGGCAAGTATCCGGTGACGACCATCGAGACGATGGCCGCCATCTGCGTGGAAGCGGAGAAGTCGGAAGAGTCGCAGCTCGATCGCGATTTCCTCGACCGCACGTTCACGCGCATCGACCAGTCCATCGCGATGGGCGCGCTCTTCACCGCGTTCCATCTCGGCGCGAAGGCGGTGGTCGCGTTGACGGAATCCGGCTCGACGGCACTGTGGATGTCGCGTCACTGGACCCACGTGCCGATCTTCGCGCTGACGCCGCGCGTGTCGAGCGAGCGCACGATGTCGCTGTACCGCAACGTGACGCCGCTGCACGTCGACACCAACATGGACCGCGACGCCGCGCTGAATCAGGCGCTCGAAGTGGTCGTGTCGAAGGGGTATGCGGCGCGCGGCGACATGGTCGTGCTGACCGTCGGCGAGCCGATGGGTCAGGCGGGCGGCACCAACACGCTGAAGATCGTGCGTGTCGGCGACCATATCTGACCGTCGTCAGTAATAACGAGAAAGATGCGCGGTCAAGGGCCGCGCGGTTTGTCGCAGGTCCGTGAGCGCTCGCCGTGCTGACAACGGCGAGCGCTCCACCAGACGCGCAAGACGACGAAGCTGACGTTCGTCAGTCGAGGCAACGATAAAGCCGAAAACCGCCCCAGAGCGGAATCGAGCGCGCTGCAGAATTCGTTTCACATCATGGAGTTTCACCACAATGCCTCTCGTATCAATGCGTCAACTGCTGGATCACGCAGCCGAACACAGCTACGCCCTCCCGGCATTCAACGTCAATAATCTGGAACAAGTTCAGGCGATCATGGCGGCCGCGCACGAAGTGAACGCGCCCGTCATCATGCAGGCGTCCGCCGGCGCGCGTAAGTACGCGGGCGAAGCGTTCCTGCGCCATCTGATCGAAGCAGCGGTCGAGTCGTATCCGCATATTCCGGTCGTGATGCATCAGGATCACGGCCAGTCGCCGGCGGTGTGCATGGCCGCGATCCGCTCCGGCTTCACCAGCGTGATGATGGACGGCTCGCTCGAAGCCGATGGCAAGACGGTTGCGTCGTACGAGTACAACGTCGCGGTGTCGAAGCAGGTCGTCGAGTTCTCGCATTCGATCGGCGTCACGGTCGAAGCGGAGCTGGGCGTGCTCGGCTCGCTCGAAACCATGAAGGGCGACAAGGAAGACGGCCACGGCGCCGAAGGCACGATGACGCGCGAGCAGCTTCTGACCGACGTCGAGCAGGCCGCCGACTTCGTCAGGCAGACGCAGTGCGATGCCCTGGCGATCGCCATCGGCACGTCGCACGGCGCGTACAAGTTCTCGAAGAAGCCCACGGGCGATATCCTCGCGATCGACCGCATCCGCGAAATCCACCAGCGCATTCCGAACACGCATCTCGTGATGCACGGTTCGTCGTCGGTGCCGCAGGAACTGCTCGCGGAAATCCGCGAATTCGGCGGCGACATGAAGGAAACCTACGGCGTGCCGGTCGAAGAGATTCAGGAAGGCATCAAGCACGGCGTGCGCAAGGTGAACATCGACACCGACTTGCGTCTCGCGATCACCGGCGCGATCCGCCGCTATCTGTTCGAAAATCCGTCGAAGTTCGATCCGCGCGATTACCTGAAGCCCGCGCGCGAGGCGGCGAAGGAAATCTGCCGTCAGCGCTACATGCAGTTCGGCTGCGAAGGCATGGCCGGCAAGATCAAGCCCGTTCCGCTCGACAAGATCGCCGAGAAGTACAAGTCCGGCGCACTCGCGCAGATCGTGAAATAAAGCGCGGTCGATTTGTAAAGTAAAATCAACGGGTTCCGGGTTCGGAGCCCGTTCGCATTTCTTTTCCCCGCGCCAGAGGTCCGAGCGCGGGTTTCACCATTTCAGTCCTTCCCGGTACATGACGATGTCCACGCTATACGAATCCACGATCAAATCGCTGCCGCTGCTCGGCCGCGGCAAGGTCCGCGACAATTACGCAGTCGGTCAGGACAAGCTCCTGATCGTGACGACCGACCGCCTTTCCGCATTCGATGTCGTCATGGGCGAGCCGATTCCGAACAAGGGCCGCGTGCTCAACACGATGGCCGATTTCTGGTTCGAGAAGCTCGGGCACATCGTGCCGAATCACAACACGGGCATCGATCCGGCTTCCGTCGTCGCGGCCGATGAAATCGAGCAGGTCAACGGCCGCGCGGTCGTCGTGAAGCGTCTGGAGCCGATTCTCGTCGAAGCCGTGGTGCGCGGCTATCTCGCGGGCAGCGGCTGGAAAGACTATCAGGCAACCGGTTCCGTGTGCGGCGTCGAGTTGCCGCCGGGCCTGCAGAACGCGCAGAAGCTGCCCGAGCCGATTTTCACGCCGGCGGCGAAGGCCGAAATGGGCCATCACGACGAAAACATCACCTACGATGAGATGGAACGCCGCATCGGCACCGAACTGTCGGCGACGATCAAGCGCATCTCTATCCAGTTGTACAAGGAAGCGGCCGAGTACGCGGCGACGCGCGGCATCATCATCGCGGATACGAAGTTCGAATTCGGTCTCGACAACAAGGGCGAGCTGTATCTGATGGACGAAGTGCTGACCGCCGATTCGTCGCGCTTCTGGCCCGCGGACGGCTATCAGGTCGGCACGAATCCGCCGTCGTTCGACAAGCAGTTCGTGCGCGACTGGCTCGAAACGCAGACGTGGAAGAAAGAGCCGCCCGCGCCGAAGCTGCCGGATGACGTGATCGCGAAGACGTCGGAGAAGTATCAGGAAGCGCTTCAGCGTTTGACCGGCAAGACGCTCGACTAAGCAGAGGAAAGCAGTTCGATGACCAAGGCAGCGCACACGCATGAAACGCCGCTCGTCGGCGTGTTGATGGGTTCCAGCTCCGACTGGGACGTGATGAAGAACGCGGTGGCGATTCTTCAGGAATTCGGCGTGCCGTACGAGGCGAAAGTCGTCTCGGCGCATCGCATGCCGGACGAGATGTTCGCCTACGCCGAAAGCGCGCGTGAACGCGGCGTGCGCGCGATCATCGCGGGCGCGGGCGGCGCGGCGCATCTGCCGGGCATGCTCGCCGCGAAGACCACGGTGCCGGTGCTCGGCGTGCCGGTGGCGAGCAAGTATCTGAAGGGCGTCGATTCGCTGCATTCGATCGTGCAGATGCCCAAGGGCGTGCCGGTCGCGACCTTCGCCATCGGCGAGGCGGGCGCGGCGAACGCGGCGCTGTTCGCGGTGTCGATCCTGAGCGTGACGGACGCCCGTTACGCCGAGGCGCTCGCCGCGTTTCGCGTGAAGCAGAATCAGGCGGCGCGGGACATGGCGCTGCCGCCGCTCTGATGACCCGGCGCGCGGACCGCGCGTCGCGCCATCGCCGATGCCCACAGCCAGCCACCCAAGCCCCACGATGAACCCACACAACTCCCCGATTTCTCCCATCCTGCCCGGCGCGTGGCTCGGCATGGTAGGCGGCGGCCAGCTCGGCCGCATGTTCTGCTTCGCCGCGCAATCGATGGGTTACCGCGTCGCCGTCCTCGATCCGGACGAGACGAGCCCCGCCGGCGCGGTTGCGGATCGCCATATCCGCGCCGCTTACGACGATAAAAACGCGCTCACCGAACTCGGCCGCCTGTGCGCGGCGATATCGACGGAATTCGAGAACGTGCCGGCCGCGAGTCTCGAATTTCTCGCGTCGTGCACGTTCGTCAGTCCGGCTGCGGGCTGCGTGGCGATCGCGCAGGACCGCGTCGCGGAAAAGCGCTTTATCGCGGCATCGGGCGTGCCGGTCGCGCCGCATGTCGTGATCGAATCGGCGCTGGCGCTCGCCGCGCTCCCCGACGAGACGATCGCGGCCGTGCTGCCGGGCATTCTCAAGACCGCGCGCCTCGGCTACGACGGCAAGGGGCAGGTCAGCGTGCGCAATGTCGCGGACGTGCGCAACGCGTATGCATCGCTGTCGGGCGTGCCGTGCGTGCTGGAAAAGCGCATGCCGCTCAAGTACGAAGTATCCGTGCTGATCGCGCGCGGCGGCGACGGCAAGTCGGCCGTGTTCCCGCTCGCGCAGAACGTGCACGTGAACGGCATTCTCGCGAAGACGGTCGTGCCCGCGCCGGATGCATCGGCGGCGCTGGTCGCGCAGGCGCAGGACGCCGCGCTCACCATCGCGGCGAAGCTCGGTTATGTCGGCGTGCTGTGCGTCGAATTCTTCGTGCTGGAGGACGGCACGCTCATCGCCAATGAAATGGCGCCGCGTCCGCACAATTCCGGCCACTACACGGTGGATGCCTGCGCGACGAGCCAGTTCGAGCAACAGGTTCGCGCGATGACCGGCATGCCGCTTGGCGACACGCGGCAGCATTCGCCCGCCGCGATGCTGAACCTGCTCGGCGATATCTGGTTCGATGGCGACAAGGCGCGTGCGCCCGCCTGGACGGAAGTCGCCGCGATGCCTTCGGCGCGGCTGCACCTGTACGGCAAGGAAGAGGCGCGCCGGGGCCGCAAGATGGGCCACATCAACTTCACGGCGGCGACGCTCGAAGAAGCGCGCACGGCGGCGCGCGACTGCGCGCGCATGCTGCATATCCCGCTCGACTGAGTTTTTTGCCGTAGAAGCAATGACCATCATCTATCCGAGCGTCGCGCAGATCGACGAAGCCGCCGCCTTGCTCGATGGCGGCGAACTCGTCGCGTTTCCGACCGAAACGGTCTACGGACTCGGCGGCGACGCCGAGAATCCGGATGCCATCGCGCGCATCTATGCGGCGAAGGGACGGCCGGCGAATCATCCGGTGATCGTGCATCTCGCGCCCGAAGCCGATCCGGGCTACTGGGTGCGCGAGCTGCCTGCCGATGCGCAGAAGCTCATCGATGCGTTCTGGCCCGGACCTTTGACGCTGATCCTCAAGCGCGCGGCACATATTCCTGCGGCGGTGAGCGGCGGACAGGATTCGGTCGGCGTGCGGTGTCCGTCGCATCCGGTCGCGCAGCAGTTGCTGTCGGCGTTTCATGGGCGGCGTTTGGGCAGCGGGAAGCAGGGCGGCGTGGCGGGGCCGTCGGCCAATCGCTTCGGCCATGTCAGTCCGACGACCGCGCAGCATGTGCGCGATGAGTTCGGCAGCGCCGTGCATGTGCTCGATGGCGGGGCGGCGGATGTCGGCATCGAATCGACGATTCTGGATCTGTCGCGCGGTTTTCCCGCTCTGCTGCGGCCGGGGCATGTGAGCCCGCAGCAGATCGCGGACGTGATCGGCATTGCGCCGCGTTTGCCGGACGGATCGGACGCGACGGCGCCGCGCGCGTCAGGGACGTTGAAGGCGCATTACGCGCCGCGCACGCCGCTCGCGTTGCTGCCCTTCGAGACGATCGAGCCGCTGATCGCCGCGCAGGATCGGGCGAGCGGGAAGAAGATCGCGCTGGTCGCGCGGGCATCGCGGGCGGGCGAATGGGCGCACGCGGCGAATGTGCATTTCGTGGCCGCGCCGGAAGATCCGCAGAGTTATGCGCGTGATTTGTATGGCTTGTTGCGCGCGCTGGATCGTGCGAATGTCGAGCGGATTCTGATCGAGCGGTTGCCGGAGACGGTGGAGTGGATCGCGGTGAATGATCGGCTGGGGAGGGCGGCGGCGGCGTTTGAGGCGGAGGAGTGAGGGTGTGTTGGGTTGCAAAAGGTTGCTTTTGGTCGCACAATAAACCACTTATGCAACTGGGAGACCTGGACATGGCCGTAGCACTCAAACTCTCCGACGAACTCGTCGAAATCGCGAAACCGCACGCGGCGGCAATGCATCGCTCTGTGCCGAAGCAGATCGAACACTGGGCACGGCTCGGAAAGGCCGTCGAAGAAAACCCGGAACTTCCCGTTCAGTTCATCAAGGACACGCTTCTCGCTGTTGAGGAGGCCAAAGCGGGTCAAGTTTCGGACTATCAGTTTGCTTCGTGATGTCCATGAAAGTTGTCGCTACACCGACCTTCGAGAGGGCAGCCAAGAAACTGCATGCACGCGACAGAAAGGTTCTCGATGAAGCAGTGCGTGAGATCCTCGCAGCGCCTGATGTGGGCGTCGCGAAGAAGGGGGATCTTGCAGGTGTCTTCGTTCACAAGTTCAAGCTGAACAAACAGGAAACCTTGCTCTCATACCAGTTCTCGGCGTCGACCATCGTGCTTCTGAGCATCGGCTCACACGAGAACTTCTACCGCGATCTGAAGCGTTAACGAGCGCCGCCCGGCTGATCCGTAGCCGGGCGGCTTCTCTCGTCAAACCGCTAGTCGTCCCTTACTTCCCCAACCCCGATTTCGCAATCGTCTGCTCCGCCGTCTGCGCATAGAGCGCATGCAGATGCGTCGTCGGGTGCACGGTATCGGCGTACATGTACGTCTGATCCGCGCCTGCAACCGTCAACGTCTGCGGCGAGCAGAACAGCGAGGTCGCGAAAGCCTGCGGATTCGGTTCGCCAAACTTCTGCGCCGCCGCGGCCATCGCCTGCAGATTGCAGCCCGTGCCCGTATTCGACACCGTGAAGCCGAACTGCGCGAAATTCGCCGTGATATTGGCGAGCGGCGGAACGATGTCGAGGTAAATGACCTTCGACATCAGCCCGCTTTGCGTCAGCGCTGCCGCAAGCGCCTGATTGAAGCCGAGCGACGCTTGCGAGAGCAGTGCGCGCGTCTGGGCGTTGCTCATCATGCCCTGCGGCGTCGTGCCGATATCGGGCACGTTCGACACCAGCACGTGCGTCGCGCCGCTCTGCACGACCTTGCCGATCACGCCCGCCAGATCGATCGCCGCCTTGCCGATCGCGGCGGTGGCCGCGGCTGGCGTCATCTGGCCGCTCTGGACCGCGGTGAGGTTGAACAGAATATCGTTCGCGCCGCCGTTGATGATGACGAGCTGATTCGCATTGAAACTGCCGTGCGCGGACAGATAATTCGACACCTGCGTGACGACCGGAACCGTCAGCGCCTGCGTGTAGTTGGCGGGATCGGTGGTCGCATGGCCGATGCCGATCGGATTGGTCACGCGCGAGCCGCCCTGCGCGTAGCCGAGACCGCCTTGCGGGGTGGGCGGCACGCCGAAGCCGCCGGTCATCGCGGGCGCCAGTGTATCGCCGTAATACTGCGCGACGTTCTGCACCCAGACCTGACCCGGATTCGTCGTGAAACGGCCACCGCCGAAGTTCGCCGCCGCGACCGGCGCATACGTGCCGACATCGGACAGGCTGTCGCCGAACGACACCACCTGCAGCTTGACGCCGCCCGGCGGCGTGGAATTGTTGTTGTCGTCACCGCCGCCGCCGCACGCGGCGAGCAGGGCAAAGGCCGCGCTGGCCGTCGCGACTTGAGCAAAGCGCACCAGTGCGGCGCGCGTCGAGCGTTGCTTGTTCATGGACCTCGTCTCCCTCTTGGGTGTTTTCTAGTTCGATTACGGCGCTGACCGTCTTGCGGTCTCACGCCGCGTACCTGCGAGTTTAAGCGATGCGGCGTGCCCGTCCCGACACGCGATGCTTCCGGCTGAACGCCGTGCCCGACAGCGTACACGCCGCGCGCGGCTTCCCGGGCGTCACTTCGTAGAAGAAATCTTCGGTCGCGCCCGCGCTGCGTGCCTGCGAGCGCGTCGTTCAGTCGGCCATGCCGGGCTTGCGCGCACCTTCGTAGACCCATTCGAGCAGCGCATCGTGCGCGCCGCGCGCGGCCTCGGCGCGCGGATGGTTGATGAAGCTCACGACCACGTAGCTCTCGCCGTTCGCCGCGCCGACATAGCCCGCGATCGCGCGCACGTCGCGCAGCGTGCCGGTCTTGATGTGCGCATTGCCGAGCGCGCCCGCGTTGGTGAGGCGGTTGCGCATCGTGCCGTCGACGCCCGCGATCGGCAGCGATTCGACGAAGACCTGCGCGACCGGGCTCGCGTTCGCCGCCATCAGCAGATCGGCGAGCGAGGCCGCGGAGATGTGCTCGTCGCGCGAAAGGCCGGAGCCGTTGTCGAGCGTGAGGCCGCTCATCGGCAGGGCGCTGCGCTTCAGGAACGCCTGGATTGCGGCGGCGGATTTCACCGTGGTCGCAGGCGGCTTCGATTGCGCCGCGCCGATCGTCAGGAACAGGTTGCGCGCCATCACGTTGTTGCTGAACTTGTTGATGTCGCGCACGACGTCCGACAGCACCGGGCTGCGATGCGTGCCGACGAGCCGCGCATTCGAAGGCGTCGGGCCTTCGCGCGTGGCGCCCTGGAACGTGCCGCCCGCCTGTTTCCACAGCGCGAGGAAGCCGCCGGCGAAGAAAGTCGAATGATCGAGCGCCGCGACATTGACGGTGCGCGAGCCGCAGCGCAGCGGATAGTCGCCGATGAACGACGCCTGCACGAAGCCGCCCTGCGTCTGCGCCACGCTCGGCGACGCCGCCTGCAGCGAGCCGGTGCACGCGCCGCGCGTGACGCGCAATTCGTTGTCGATCTGCAATTGCGCGAGTTGCGGCAAGACATCGATGGACACTTGCCCGTCAGGACTCGGCGTCAACGTGAAGGACAGCGATTTGAACGCGTAAAGCAGCGGGTCCGGGCCGACGTTATAAGGCGCGGTGTCGTCGTTGTCGAAGGCGGGCAGATCGCGCGTGGAGGCGTCGAAGTAGCGTTTGTCGAGCACGAGCGCGCCGTCGATGCCCGTGATGCCGTTCTTGCGGATCTGCTCGACGAGATCGATCAGTTCTTCCGGCACGAGCTTCGGATCGCCCGTGCCCTGAATGTACAGATTACCGTGCAGGATGCCTTGCGCGTCGGGTTCGCCGTCGGCGTACGCGGTCGTTTTCCAGCGATAGTCGGGGCCGAGCATCGAGAGGCCCGCGTAAGTGGTGACGAGCTTCATCGTCGAGGCGGGCAGCATCGGCTCGTTCGCGTTGACCGAGACGAGCGGCAGCGGCGCGCCGACGCGCTGCACGACGACGCTCATCGACGCGAGCGGGACGTGCGCGCGCGCGAGCGCCGCCATCACGGCCGGGGGCAGCGGGCCGGCGGGGACGCTCGCCTTCGCGACGTGCTCGGCTTTTGCACCTTTGGCCGCGCGCTTCGATTTCGCACCGCCTTTTGCCGCGCGCTCCGGCGACTGCGCCTGCGATTCGGCTTTCGTGCCGCCGCGCGCATCGGCGTCGGAGATATGGCCGAGCGCGGCGCACGCGAGGGCTGCGGCGAGCGCGAACGAAGCAAGACGGCGGGATACGGGGCGGAAAGCGAGCGGCATGGACGAGCGTTGTTCTTGGGACTGGATGCGGGCGGCGCCGCGCGAGAAGCCGCTATTGTAGACAAGCTGGCTTGCGGAAATCGTACGGGCGAAAAATCGCCTTCAGGCAAATGCCAAGCGAAGCGCGCGCGACACGTCGTTGTCCTCTGAAAATGGACGCTCCGCGCGGTTAAGTCCCGTTTAAGCCTGTGGCGGGCACGCGCGGCTACAATGGGCCGAAACCCAAGTAACCACGAACAGACATGTGCCATGCGAATCCTGCTTGTCGAAGATGACCGGATGATCGCCGAAGGCGTGCGCAAGGCGCTGCGCGCGGACGGCTTCGCAGTCGACTGGGTGCAGGACGGCGAGGCCGCGCTGACGGCGGTCGGCGGCGAGCCTTACGACCTGATGCTGCTCGATCTCGGCCTGCCCAAACGCGACGGGCTGGACGTGCTGAAGACACTGCGCGCGCGCGCCAACTCGCTGCCGGTGCTGATCGTGACGGCGCGCGACGCCATCGCGGATCGCGTGAAAGGGCTCGATGCCGGCGCGGACGATTACCTCGTCAAGCCCTTCGATCTCGATGAACTCGGCGCGCGCATGCGTGCGTTGATCCGCCGTCACGTGGGGCGCGGCGAGTCGCTCGTGCGGCACGGCGAACTGACGCTCGATCCGGTCGGTCATCAGGTGACGCTCGCGGGCGCGCCCGTGTCGCTGTCGGCGCGCGAGTTCGCGCTGCTCGAAGCGCTGATGGCGCGGCCCGGCGCGGTATTGTCGAAAAGCCAGCTCGAAGAAAAGATCTACGGCTGGGGCGAGGAAATCGGCAGCAACACCGTCGAGGTGTACATCCATTCGCTGAGAAAGAAGCTCGGCGCCGATCTCATCCGCAACGTGCGTGGTCTCGGCTACATGGTCGCGAAGGACGCCTGATGCGGTCGATTCGCCGGCAACTGGTGATCTGGCTGCTCGCGCTCGTGATCGTCGGCGTGGGGTTTGCCGGATGGCTCATCTACCGGCAGGCGCTCGCCGAAGCCAACGAACTCTTCGATTACCAGTTGCAGCAGATCGCGGCGGCGTTGCCGTCGGAGCCGTTTTCGTCGGTGCTCAGTTCGCGCAGCGAGAGCGACGAAGGCGTCGTGATCCAGATCTGGAATCGCAACGGCGTGCTGATGTACTACTCGCATCCGCGCGTGCCGCTCGCGCCGCATGCGGAACTCGGCTTCTCCACCGAAATGACGCCGCGCGGCGAATGGCGCGTGTATAGCGCGATCGTCGGCGATAACGTCGTGCAGCTCGCGCAGCCGCTGTCGATCCGCAATCGCGTCGCGGCGGGCGTCGCGTGGCGCACGCTGTGGCCGCTCGTGCTGCTTCTGCCGCTGCTCGGGCTGGCGATCTGGGTGATCGTCGGACGCGGGCTCGCGCCCTTGCAGCGCGTGACGCGCGCGCTCGATACGCGTCATCCCGAAGCGCTCGATCCGCTCTCCGATCAACGTCTGCCGCAGGAAGTGCGGCCGGTCGTGCGCGCGTTGAATGCGCTGCTGTCGCGGCTGTCTACCGCGCTCGATACGCAAAAGGCCTTCGTCGCCGATGCCGCGCACGAACTGCGCACGCCGCTCGCCGCCGTGCAGATTCAGGCGCAACTCGTCGCGCGCGCGCAGGACGACGGCACGCGCCGCGAGGCGCTCAAGGACTTGCATGAAGGCATCGCGCGCGCGACGCGCCTCGCGGAACAATTGCTCGCGCTCGCGCGTTCGGAGCCGGACGGCAAGAAGGTCGAGACGCAAGTCGATCTGAACGCGCTGCTCGAAAGCTGCGTGCGCGGCTATGTGCTGGTCGCGCAGGAACGCGGCGTCGATCTCGGCATCGAGACGAGCGAGCCCGCGGCCGTCAAGGGCGATCCGGATTCGCTGCGCGTGATGTTCAACAATCTCATCGACAACGCGACGAAGTACACGCCGCGCGGCGGACGCGTGGATGTCGGCGTGAAAGTGAAAGACGGGCGAGCGCTCGTCGAAATCTCCGATACCGGTCCGGGCATACCTCAAGAAGAACGAGAAAGAGTGTTCGACCGGTTCTATCGCGTGGGAGAGGGCGCGGATCGCGCGCGCAGCGATATCGCGGGCACGGGCCTCGGACTCGCGATCGTGCGGCGTATCGCGGACCAGCATGGCGCGGTGGTGACGCTCGGTGAATCGCAGGCCGGCGGCCTGAAGGCTTCGGTCCGATTCTGATCCGCGCCCCGATGCGGACGCACCAGGTTCCCCAATCCTGACTGCGGACCGGGCTGATTGTTTCAGCCCGCAGCACGGTCGCGCCGTCGAGCCGGAAACCCTTCTTCGCTCTCGCTGCGCCATTCCATTTCTAGCACGGTTTTCGCCTTTTTCGCGCCAGGCATCGCTTATTTCTTGTCGACAGCTTCGAACGGCGCACTGTCACTTCACATAATCAGGCATGTAGGTCATCGTAATCGCGGCGCCGAAGAATTGAACAGGCTCTGAAGGGCATTCCCTTGGAACGCGGCATCGCGGCGATCGCAAGCGCACAGGCTCAGTAAGCGCGTGCCGCTTGATCATATTCAGCAGGCTCATATATCAGAGTGCGAAGCAAGTCTATAAACCAAATTCGATTTTGAGCCCGAAAGTAGGCGCTGCGTGCTCTTTTAGGAATGGGCTTATGTTTCCGCAGGTCACGTTCTTCTACATTTCACTTGCTGCAACACAATATTAACTATTTCTCGTCAGCTAACTAAGCGATTGTTGATTGCAGAAGTGTTATCGCAGCACTAATCAGTTCGGCTCCCTCTTTATCTCTGCCCCTGGCCCTGTTCGCCCGTCGCGCGCGCTGGTTTCCCGTGCCGGCAGGTTTTGCTCATTTTCACTAGCTGATTTTCATGAATAAGTCTTATCGCGTTGTCTGGAGTGTCGCAACGGGTACCTTCGTAGTTGCTTCCGAATTAGCCAAGGGTCGTTCAAAGAAGGGCAAGGTCGCAAGACTGGCTGCGACCATCGTATTCGGCGCGGGCGGATTCGTCATCGCGCCGGCAGCGTTTGCGGGCACGATCGCCAACTGCAACAACGGTAACGCGAGCACCTCGTACGCGAGCACATACGGCACCAATGCGGGTGATTGGGCGCTGGGTTCCAACCCCATGGGCTGCTCGTCGGCTGGCGCGAACGGGATCATCATGTCGGAAAGCGGTACCTCCACGCAGTCGGGCAGCAATGCGTGGATGGCGGTCGGACAGACGTCGACCACGGGTGCCGGCACCATCACACTGTACGGCCCGAACGGCATCACGCTGAATGGTCCGACGAGTCTGTCGAACAACAAGATCACCAGTCTTACCGCAGGCACCGTGAGTTCCGGCAGCGCCGACGCCGTCAACGGCGGCGAGCTGTATAACACCGCCAGCACAGCGGCGAGCGCGCTGGGCACCACGCTCGGCGCCAACGGCGCCATCGTTGCCCCAAGCTATGCGCTCACCAACGCCAACAGCATTGGCGGCACCACGGGTGCGGCCGCTGACGTGGGCAGCGCGTTCGCCAAGGTTGATACCGCACTGGGCGAGATCAATACGCAGGCCACCAACACCAACCGTTACTTTAAGGCGGGTGGGGCGAATAACGGCACGGATGATGCGAGCGCCGCAGCCGGTGCCGTGGCAGTAGGTGTGAGCGCCGCGGCCACCGGTATTCGTGCCACGGCTATGGGCAATGGCGCCAGCACGGCGTCTTCGGATGCGATTGCGATAGGTACGCTAGCAAATGTGGTCGGCAATGGTACGGTGGCGATTGGCTCCCACGCTTCCGCCTTCTCATCCGGTAGCGCGGCCGGTCAGAGCGTGGCGCTTGGCGCCAGCACCAGTGCTGGTGGCGATTTCTCCACGGCCCTGGGTTCGAAGGCGAATTCGACCGGCAATGGGTCAACTGCCGTTGGCGTCAATGCAACTACCATCGGCAATCGTGCCGTGGCGATGGGTGCGAGTTCGGCAGGCGCCGGTTCCTTTGCGACGGCGGTGGGTACCTTGGCCTCGGCTGGTGGCAACAACTCGGCTGCCTTCGGCACCTCCGCCAACGCCAGCGCGGCCAACAGCGTGGCGCTGGGCGCGGGCTCGACCACCACGACCGTCCTGACCCAGGCAGGCTACAACCCGGGTTCGGGCACGCTGTCGGGGACGGCTTCGACCGCGAACGGCGAAGTGTCGCTGGGTTCGGCAGGCAAGGAGCGTCGCCTGACCAATGCGGCCGCTGGCAGCAGCGCGACCGATGCGGTCAACGTCAGCCAGTTGCAGTCCGAAGATGCCAAGGTCAATAGCAACGGTTTCACGACAGCTTCGGCGCTGGGCGGTGGTGCGGCCTATAACAGCACGACCGGCTCGATCACCGCGCCGAGCTACGCATTGACCAACGCCAACAGCATTGCCGGCACCACGGGTGCGGCGACCGATGTGGGCGGCGGATTCGGCAAGGTGGATGCGGCGCTGGGCAAGCTCAATACGTCCGTGGCTGGCAATACCACGGCGATCACCAACATCACCAACGGCACGATCGGCTTGGTGCAGCAGGCTGCCGCGGGTGCGGACCTGACGGTGGGCAAGGCCACGGATGGCGCGGCGGTGGATTTCGCTGACAAGAACAGCAACACCCGCACGCTGAAGAATGTGACGGCGGGCGTGGCTGGTACCGATGCGGTGAACATGTCGCAACTGAACACGACCAATTCCAACGTGGCGCAGAACACGACGAACATCGCCGGCAACACGACGTCGATCAACAACATCAATACCCAGATCAGCAGCGGCGCGATCGGTCTGGTGCAGCAGGACGCGACGACGCGCAATATCACCGTGGCGAAGAACACCGACGGTACGACGGTCGACTTCACCGGCACGCCGGGCGCACGCGTGCTGGACGGCGTGGCCAACGGCGCGGTGACGAGCACGAGCAAGCAGGCGGTGAATGGCTCGCAACTCTACGCACTGGCTGGCTCGACGGCTTCGGCCATGGGCGGCGGTTCGACGGTCAACAGCGAGGGCTCCATCACGGCGCCGACCTACAACATTCACAACGCCGATGGCTCGACCACGACGGTGCGCAATGTAGGCGACGCGGTGACCAACATCGACGCTCGCGCGACGCAAAACACGACCGACATTGCCGGCAACACGACGTCGATCAACAACATCAGCAGCCAGATCAGCACCGGCTCGATCGGCCTGGTGCAGCAGGCCGCCGCTGGTGCAGACCTGACGGTGGGCAAGGCCACGGACGGTGCGGCGGTGGATTTCGCCGACAAGAACGGCAACACCCGCACGCTGAAGAACGTGACGGCAGGCGTGGCTGGCACCGACGCGGCGAACATGTCGCAGCTGAACGCGACCAACGCCAACGTGGCGCAAAACACCACCGACATCGCCGGCAACACGACGTCGATCAACAACATCAGCAGCCAGATCAGCAGCGGCACGATCGGTCTGGTGCAGCAGGCTGTCGCGGGTGCCGACCTGACGGTGGGCAAGGCCACGGATGGCGCGGCGGTGGATTTCGCCGACAAGAACGGCAACACCCGTACGCTGAAGAACGTGACGGCTGGCGTGGCTGGTACCGATGCGGTAAACATGTCGCAACTGAACGCGACCAATGCCAACGTGGCGCAGAACACGACCGACATTGCCGGCAACACGACGTTGATCAACAACATCAATACCCAGATCAGCAGCGGCGCGATCGGTCTGGTGCAGCAGGCTGTTGCGGGTGCTGACCTGACGGTGGGCAAGGCCACGGATGGCGCGGCGGTGGATTTCGCCGACAAGAACGGCAACACCCGTACGCTGAAGAACGTGACGGCTGGCGTGGCTGGTACCGATGCGGTAAACATGTCGCAACTGAACGCGACCAACGCCAACGTGGCGCAGAACACGACGAACATCGCCGGCAACACGACGTCGATCAACAACCTCGATGGGCGCGTGACGCAGAACACGACCGACATCAGCAGCCTGAACACGTCCATCACCAGCCTCAACGGTCAGATGAGCGATGCGGTGATGTACGACTCGTCCGCGCACGACAAGGTGACGCTGGGTAACGCCGGTACGCCGGTGCAACTCACCAACGTGAAGGCCGGCGCGCTGGTTGCTAACAGCACGGATGCGGTGAACGGTTCGCAGCTTTACGCGACGAACCAGCAGGTCGCGCAGAACACCACGTCGATCAACAACATCAGCAATCAGATCAACAGCGGTGAAATCGGCCTGGTGCAACAGGACGCGACGACGCGCAACATCACCGTGGCGAAGAACACCGACGGAACGACGGTCGACTTCACGGGCACGCCGGGCGCACGCGTGCTGGACGGCGTGGCCAACGGCGCGGTGACGAGCACGAGCAAGCAGGCGGTGAATGGCTCGCAACTCTACGCACTGTCTGCCTCGACCGCTTCGGCGATGGGTGGCGGTTCGACGGTCAACAGCGATGGCTCCATCACGGCGCCGACCTACAACATTCACAACGCCGACGGCTCGACCACGACGGTGCGCAACATAGGCGACGCGGTGACCAGCATCGACGCTCGCACGACGCAGAACACGACCAACATCACCGACATCTCCAACCAGATCAACAGCGGTGCGATCGGTCTGGTGCAGCAGAACGCGACGACGCGCAACATCAACGTGGCGGGGAACACCGACGGAACCGTCGTGAACGTCACGGGTACTGCGGGTGCGCGCGTTCTGGAAGGCGTGGCCAATGGTGCGGTGACGCCCACGAGCAGGCAGGCGGTGAACGGCTCGCAACTGCACGCCCTCGCCAGCTCGACGGCTTCGTCGCTCGGTGGCGGCTCGACGGTGAACAGTGATGGCTCCATCACGGCGCCCACTTACACCGTCAATGGCCAGACCGTAAACAACGTTGGCGCTGCGGTGACGAATCTCGATGCCCGTACGACGCAGAACACGTCGGACATCGCGAACCTGCACACGGACGTCACGCAGAACACGACGGAGATCTCGAACCTGACGCACAACGTGATCAACAACACGGCGCAGATCGAAAAGAACACGTCCGATATCACCAATATCACCAACCAGATCAATGCAGCCGGCGACGGCGTGGTGCAGCAGAATCAGGCCACGCACAACATCACCGTGGCGAAGAGCGCTGACGGCAAGGTGGTCGATATAACAGGCACGCAAGGCGCACGCAGCGTGACCGGTGTGGCTGCTGGCACGCTGTCGGTCGATAGCGTGGATGCGGTGAACGGTTCGCAGCTCTACCAGACGAACCAGCGAGTGAGCAGCATCGCGAATGCGACTTCCACCATCGCATCGAATAAGTCGGACACGCCGGCCGTTGCGAGCGGTGTGGATTCGACGGCGCAGGGCAATGGTGCGATCGCAGCGGGTGCGAACTCGGTGGCGCTCGGCAGCGGCTCGGTAGCCAACGAAGACAACACGGTGTCGGTCGGCTCGCAGGGTAACGAGCGCCGGATCACGAACGTCGCGCCGGGCGTCAGCGGCACGGATGCGGCGAACATGAACCAGTTGGCTTCGGTTCAGAACAGCGTCAATTCAGTGGCGCGTGCAGCGTACTCGGGCGTGGCGGCTGCAATGGCCATGCCGAACCTGACGCCGCGCGATCCGGGCAAGGTGCTGGTGGCGGCCGGTGTCGCGAACTACAAGGGCTATACCGCAATGGGTGTCGGCGGTACCTACCGGTCGGAGAACAGCCACTGGCTGGTGAACGGCGCGCTGTCGCTCACGCCGCATGGCGATGCGGGCGTCCGTGCGCAAGTCGGCTACGAGTTCTAAGCACGCGAGCCTCACAAGGCAGTTGGCAGCAAACGCGCCGCAGCAGTAACGCGGGGTCGAAAGGGCGGTGTCCGGAAACGGGCAACCGCCCTTTTTTACGCCCGGCGCGCGCATCGGACGCTGGCTCGCGCCCTTGCAACGCGTGACGCGCGCGCTCGATACGCGTCATCCCAAAGCGCTCGATCCGCTGTCCGATCAACGTCTGCCGCAGGAAGTGCGGCAGGTCGTGTGCGCGTTGAATGCGCTGCTGTCGCGGCTGTCTACCGCGCTCGATACGCAAAAGGCCTTCGTCGCCGATGCCGCGCACGAACTGCGCACGCCGCTCGCTGCCGTGCAGATTCAGGCGCAACTCGTCGCGCGCGCAGGACGACGACACGCGCCGCGAGGCGCTCAAGGACTTGCACGAAGGCATCGCGCGCGACGCGCCTCGCGGAACAACTGCTCGGGCTCGCGCGTTCGGAGCCGGACGGCAAGAAGGTCGAGGCGCAAGTCTTGCGCGACCAGCATATAGCGCACGCAGCTTTCGAACTTCCCCTGAAGTGCAGCAGGGCATCGCATCGTCAGGTCACGGCAAGTCCCCACCAACGGCGACTCAGGTTTCCGCGAAGCCGATGTCGCCCCGTGCGGACTCGTCTGCGTAGTCACTGCCAGCACGACCGCCATTCATACCCTTAGGATCGCAGATCAATGAGTGCACGTTGCTAAACTGCGCCCCGTCTCAATTCGGAGTATTCCGATTAGCTATTTCAATGGTTTGTTAGAAATTCTCTTTCATCGCTTGAAGTCAAAGAGGCACAAGGCGATAAATTAGTAGCGCAAGAAAAAGCCCTCGAGAAAAGACGTTGGCTTCTCGCCTCCGCCGATCTTAATAAAAAAGTTAGGAATACTTATATGAATGAGACTTTTTGCTGTGACTGGAATGAGGCCACGGGCACAGGAATTACGGCACCAGACAAATCGACGAGGAAATCGAGTTCGAAATCCGGGCGTTCCCGTTCCTTTCCGGCATGTGGAACACTCACCGGTCTGGCCTCTGGCATCCTTCTGATGGCTTCGGCGCCGGCCTCCGCGAGCGTAGTCTGTCTGAATGATGCAGGCGGTACGCATACCCTCTCATCGGCCGGTTCGATCGTCGTCGGCTGTTCGAGCTGGGTGACTGGCCTGAGCGGCCCCTATGCCGTTCTGGATAGTGGCAGTCCCGCCGGCCGTTCCGCCCTGGCGCTTACTTCCGGCCAGGCGACGTTTTACCTCGACAATGCGGGGTCGTTGACTAACAACCTTCTCACCTTGACTGCCTCGGGTTCCAATGTAGCCATGACCGGCCTTGCGCCCGGCAGCCTCTCTTCAACCAGCCTGGACGGAATCAACGGATCTCAGCTCTACGCGACCGGCACGACTACTGCCGCAGCGCTCGGCACTAGCTTCAATGGGTCGACCGGCAACGTTGCAGCGCCTTCTTACGCGCTTGCGAAGGCGAATCAGATCGCTGGCACGGCCGGTGCGGCGACGGATGTCGGCGCGGGCTTCAGCAAGGTCGATGCCGCTCTCGGCGCCCTCGACATGTCGGTGGCAGGCAACACCACGTTGATCGACGACATCACGAACCAGATCAACAGCGGCACGACCGGTCTGGTTCAGCAAGATCAGACGACGAAGAACATCACGGTGGCGAAGAACACCGACGGCACGACGGCGGACTTCGCTGGCACGGCGGGCGCACGCGTGCTCGACGGCGTGGCTAGCGGCGTGGTGAGTCCGGCGAGCAGGCAGGCAGTGAATGGCTCGCAGCTGTACGCGCTGGCTGACTCTACGGCATTCGCAATGGGAGGCGACTCGGCGGTGAACCCGGACGGCTCGATCACGGCGCCGACGTACGTCATTCACAACGCGGACGGCTCGACCTCGCCGGTGAACAACGTCGGCGACGCGATTTCGAACATCGACGGCCGCACCACGCAGAATTCGAGCGACATCGCCAATCTGGACCAGCAGATCAATAACGGCGGAATCGGTCTGGTGCGGCAAGACTCGGTTTCGCGCAATATCAGCGTGGGAGCGAACACTGACGGGAGCTTCGTCAACTTTGCCGGTCTCGCGGGTGCGCGCGTTCTGGAAGGCGTGGCCAACGGCGCGGTGACGAGCACGAGTCAGCAGGCGGTCAACGGCTCACAACTGCATGCGCTTTCCAGTTCGACGGCTTCCTCGCTCGGCGGCGGCTCGACAGTGAACAGCGATGGCTCCATCACGCAGCCGGCCTCAGCGTGAATGATCAGATCGTGAACACCGTTGGTGACGCGGTTTCCAACCTCGATACCCGTGTGACGCAAAACACGAATGCAATCTCGAATCTCAACTCGAATGTCGCGCAGAACACGGCCGATATCGCGAACCTGACGACTGACGTCGCCAACCACTCGACGCAGATTCAGAAGAACGCATCGGATATTGCTGACATCAACAATCAGATCAACAGTGGCTCGATCGGTCTGGTGCAGCAGGATCAGACGACGCGCACGGTCACTGTCGCGAAGAACGCAGACGGAACGGTGGTCGACATGACGGGCACGCAAGGGGCGCGAAAGGTGACGGGCGTGGCGGCAGGTACGCTGAGCGCGGACAGCACGGATGCCGTGAACGGCTCACAGTTGTACGCGACGGATCAGGAAGTCTCGTTGCTCAGGCAGCGCGTCGTGAACATACAGAGCACCGGCGACGAACTGATGGCGTCGCAAGCTCACGACGCACCGGCCATCGCGTCCGGCGACCATTCGACCGCGATCGGCAACGGCGCGGTTGCATCGGGTGCCAGCTCGGTTGCGCTTGGCGACAGTTCGGTGGCTGAGGAAAACCATACCGTTTCGATCGGCTCCGCTGGCAACGAGCGCCGCCTGACAAACGTGGCGCCTGGCATCAACGGCACCGACGCCGCCAACATGAACCAGTTGAACGCGGTTCAGAGCAGCGTAAATTCGGTGGCGCGCGGCGCGTTCGCGGGTGTCGCCGCCGCCATGTCCATGCCGAACATGACGCCGAGCCAGCCGGGCAAGACGGTGGTTGCAGCAGGCGTGGGCAACTACAAGGGCTACACGGCAGTCGGCCTCGGCGCGACGTATCGCTCGCGCGACAACAGTTGGCTCGTGAACGGCGCGGCGTCGATCACCCCGAGCGGTGACACCGGCGTGCGTGCTCAGGTCGGCTACGAGTTCTGAGTACGTGGCTTCGTAAGCGAGACGAATCTGGCGGCGCGGTCTGGCCGCCAGAAAAAATGTAAGCAGCACGCAGGGCGACTGTCCATCGTGGATAGCCGCACTCTTTCATGGGTGCGGCCATTTAAGTGAGCTTTAAGCGGCGCCCCGTAAAGTCCTTTCATCGATAAAGCGCGCTCCTCAAGAGCGCATCCCCTCGTCAGGAGCACACGATGAAAGCGAAGATCCTCACCCGCAGCGCCGTCGCAGTGGCTGTTGCAGTTGCCTTGTCGGCGGGCTACGTGGCCGGGCACAACAATGTCCCGGCGCCGCAGGTCATCGCGCCCGCGTCCGCGGCGGCGTTGATGCCCGCCGAAGCCGCGGCAAAAACCGGCATTCCCGATTTCTCCGGTCTCGTCGAAACCTATGGTCCGGCCGTTGTGAACATCAGCGCGAAGCACGTCGTCAAGGAGACGTCGAATCGCCGTGGCGCGACCCAGGTGCCGATGGACCCCGACGATCCCTTATATCAGTTCTTCAAGCGCTTCGGCGGCATGCCCGGCTTCGGCGGCGGCGGCAATGGCGGCCCGGGCGCCGACCGGCCGAGCGAAGGCCTTGGTTCGGGCTTCATCGTCAGCAGCGATGGTTACGTGCTCACCAACGCGCACGTCGTGGACAACGCCAATGTCGTCACCGTGAAGCTCACGGACAAGCGTGAATATCGCGCGAAGGTCATCGGCGCGGACAAGCAATCGGACGTCGCCGTGCTCAAGATCGACGCGAAGAACCTGCCGACCGTGAAGATCGGCGATCCCAACGGCAGCAAGGTCGGTCAATGGGTCGTCGCGATCGGCTCGCCATACGGTTTCGACAACACGGTGACCTCGGGCATCATCAGCGCGAAGTCGCGCGCGCTGCCGAACGAAAACTACACGCCGTTCATTCAGACCGACGTGCCGGTGAATCCGGGCAACTCGGGCGGCCCGCTCTTCAATCTGCAAGGCGAAGTGATCGGCATCAACTCGATGATCTATTCGCAGACGGGCGGCTTTCAGGGGCTTTCGTTCGCTATCCCGATCAATGAAGCGATCAAGGTCAAGGACGCCATCATCAAGACGGGTCACGTGGATCGCGGCCGTCTCGGCGTGACGGTGCAGGGCATGAACCAGACGCTCGCCAACTCGTTCGGCATGAAGTCGCCGCAGGGCGCGCTCGTGAGTTCGATCGAGCCGGGCGGTCCCGCCGCGAAGGCGGGCCTCCAGCCGGGCGACGTCATCACGGCGCTGAACGGCGCGCCGGTGACGGATTCGACCTCGCTGCCGTCGCAGGTCGCGGGTCTGTCGCCGGGCAGCTCGGCGAAGGTGACGGTGTGGCGCGACAAGGGTTCGAAGGATCTCAGCGTGACCATCGGCGCGCTGAAGGACGCGAAGACCGCGAGCGCGAACCCGAACGGCGACGACAACGCATCGGCGCAAGATGCGCGTCTCGGCGTCGCGGTACGTCCGCTCTCGCCGGAAGAGAAGCAGAACGATTCGCTCTCGCGCGGTCTGCTCGTGCAGCAGTCGAACGGCGCGGCGGCGAGCGCGGGCATCCAGCCGGGCGATGTGATTCTCGCTGTGAACGGCCAGCCGGTGACGTCGGTGCAGCAGTTGAAGTCGATGGTCCAGCGCGCCGGCGACAGCATCGCGCTCCTGATCCAGCGCGACGACGCGCAGATCTTCGTGCCAGTCGATCTCGGCTGACGCGCGCGCCGGCCCGCGCGATGCGGGCACGAACCATGCTCTACGGTTCGCTGGTGCCCCATCGCGTGAAGCCGACGCATCGGGCGTGACGCCGCCGGCGCTTTCCGGCCGGGCGGCATCGGACAAAGGAGCGGAAACATGACGAGCAGAACCACGGGCAAGCTGGCGAGCGCACTTCTCGTTGCGGCGCTGAGCGCGGGCATGGCGGGCGGCGCCTGGGCGCAAGCCTCGGGCGGCACGACCGGCGATATGTCGAGCGCCGGCAACACCAACGGCGGCGGCCTGCCGCAGATCCAGCAGCAGGGCGACGTCTCCTGGACCTCGGGCGGCGTGGGACTCGACGAATCGCGCGCTTTGTTGCGCGAACAGGCGCACTGGCCGCTGTCGCTGCGCTTCACGGGGCCGACCGCGGATTACCTCTCGGGCGTGCACGTGCGCATCGTCGACGGCAAGGGCGGCGAGGCGCTGTCCGCCGAGTCGATGGGACCGTACATGCTCGTCAAGCTGCCGCCGGGCAGCTACACCGTCTATGCGAAGTACAAGGATCAGGAAAAGAAACAGGCGGTGAGCGTCGCGGGTCCGGGCAAGGCCAAGGCGGCGTTCCACTGGAACATTCAGTAGGCGCGCGCGTCCAAGGAAGAAGCGTCCGAGGCATCGAAAGCACTCACCCAGCCATCCAAGTTTGTCTCATAATCAAGCCACGGGTATCTCGATGCCTCGTGGCTTTTTCTATGGATGACGGTTCGCACGCGGGAGGCGCATCAGGATGGGCACGGAACTCAACGAGGGGCACGAGGCGGCGCATCGCATCGAGATCACGCCGAACGGCCGGCGCTGCCGCGTGATCCATCAGGGCGTCACTTATGCGGACACACACGCGTCCGTCACGGTCGTCGAAGCGGGCGCCGAAAAAGTGCACTACTTCCCGCGCGCCGACGTGAACATGGCGCGTCTGGAACGTTCCATCCACACCACGCAGTGCCCGCACAAGGGCCTGGCCACGCACTATCATCTGCTGACCGAAGACGGTCCGGTCGAAAACGCCGCGTGGAGTTACGAGACGCCGCCCGACGCCGCCGCGCGGATCAAGGGCTATCTCGCGTTTCATCGGTCGCGCGTCGATCGTATCGACGAAACTTCATAGGCGCGCGTCCGAACAGACACCGCCCCGCCCGCTGAGCCATAACGAACGCATGCGATCCTGGTCCCGGAGGCTCGAATGGAAGTCACCGATGCACTGTGCGTTCCGCTCGACCCGGCGCATGTCCGGGAAGCATTGGGCGATCTGGCGCTGCTGCGCGCGAGCCTCGACAACTGCGAGTCGTTCACGCGCACGCCGGGCGGCGAATATGTCCTCACGCTGATCGTGCCGCTCGGCGCGCTGCGGGCGCGTTACGAAATCCGCGCGCACGCCGCCGGGCGCACGCGTCAGGCGGCGCACGCGGAAGGCGAAGCCACCGAATCCACCGAATCCGACGATACCGCCTACGCACGCACGCTGAGCTTCAAGGCGCGCGGCGAGGGCGTCGGCTCGCTGCGCGGGCAGATCGCGGTCGCGCTGAATCCGGACGAAGATGCCGATGCGACCTGGATCGAATACACCGTCTGGGCGACCGTCTCGGGCCCGCTCGCGGGCTTGCCGTCGCGGCAGATCGAAAACGCGCTGCGCGAAGGCGCCGACGATTTCTTCGCCGAGTTCTGCGAAGTGGTGCGCGCGAAGCACGGCCTGCCGTCGATGCGCGCGGTCGGCGAAAACACCGCGCGGCGTCATGTGTTCCTGCGGCCGGGTTCGGTGTCGGCGGCGTTCTCGCGTCGCTCGGGCGCGCTGCGCGGTCCATCCGCCGATGCTCACGCGAGCGGCGTGCTGCGGCATCGTCTGCCTGGACACGGCTTCGCGCATCGCGAGCACGATCATTCCCACGATTCGCATCCGCTCGGCCTGCCCGTCTGGGCGTGGGCCGCGATGCTCGTCTGCGTCGCGCTCTTTGCGTACTTCGCGCAGCATATCGGCCTGCAATGACGCGTCACACGCCGCGAAACGCGCGGCGATAAGCCGACGGCGAAGTCTTCAGCGTCAGCGCGAAGTGCTGGCGCAGCGTTGCGCCGGTGCGAAAGCCGCTGTCTTCCGCGATGCGATCGATCGGCAGATCCGTATCTTCGAGCAGGCGCTGCGCGAACGCGACGCGTTGCCCGGTCAGCCACGCGCCGACCGTCGTGCCCGTCGTTTCCCGAAAGCGCCGCGTAAAGTTGCGGCGGCTCATCGCCATGCGCGCGGCGAGTTCATCGAGTGAATGATCCGTTTGCAGATGCGCGCGCATCCAGTCGAGCAGTCCGGCGAGTTTCTCGCCGTTGGCGCGCTCCGGCAGCGGTTCGTCGATGAACTGCGCCTGCGAACCCTGCCGATGCGGCGGCACCACGAGCCGCCGCGCGACTTGGTTGGCCGCGTGCGAGCCGGCCAGCTTGCGCAGCACGTGCAGGCAGCAGTCGAGGCCTGCAGCGGTGCCGGCGGACGTCGTGAGGTTGCCGTCGTCGATATAGAGCACGTTCGGATCGAGCCGCACGCGCGGATAGCGGCGCGCGAAATCGTCGGCCCAGGCCCAGTGTGTCGTGGCCGCGCGGCCGTCGAGCAAACCCGCCGCCGCGAGCACGTACGAACCGAGACACAGCCCGACGATATGCGCGCCGCGTGCGTGCGCTGCGCGCAGGGCGTCGAGCAGGGCGGCGGGCGGTTTCTCATCGGGATCGCGCCAGGAAGGAACGATGATCACGTCGGCGCCCGCGAGTGCGTCGAGCGAATGCCGCGCGGCGATGGTGAACCCCGCGGACGTGGCGAGTGCATCCGCTTCGAGCGCGCAGACGCGAAAGTCGAACGACGGCACGCCGATCCCGCCGCGCTCCTCGCCGAACACGATGCACGGCACCGCGAGATGAAACGGGCTGATGCGGTCGAATGCGACGACGGCGATCGAATGGCGATGCATGGCAACGACTCCCGCGAAACGACGAATGCAGATATTTTGGCCCGATTCAGGCGAAAGTTGGCAATCGGGCCACTTCTGACCGGTGCGCGGGCGCGGCGACAATGCTTCGACCATCCACGAAGGAGTTGAACATGCCGCGCCGCGCCCTGATCGTCATCGACGTGCAGAACGAATATGTCACCGGCAACCTGCCGATCGAATATCCCGAGGTGAACGTGTCGCTCGCCAATATCGGCCGCGCGATGGACGCCGCCGAAAGTCACGGCGTGCCGGTCGTCGTCGTGCAGAATTTCGCGCCCGCCAGCGCGCCGATCTTCGCGCGCGGTTCAGCGCTGGCGGAACTGCACGAAACCGTGGCGTCGCGGCCGCGCGCGCATTACGTCGAGAAATCGCTGCCGAGCGCCTTTGCGGGCACTGATCTCGCGGACTGGCTGACGCAGCACGACATCGACACGATCGTGATCGCGGGCTACATGACACACAATTGCGACGATTCCACCGTCAAGCACGCGGTGCATGCCGGTTTGGCAGTCGAATTTCTCGTGGATGCGACGGGCGCCGTGCCCTATGAAAACAGCGCGGGCCGGGCGAGTGCGGAGGAGATTCACCGCGTCTTCACGGTGGTGATGCAGTCGCGCTTCGCCGCCGTGCTCGGCACCGACGAGTGGATCGCCGCACTGCAAACGGGCGAGCCGCCCGCGCGCGACAACATCTACGCATCGAACCAGCGGGCGCGCGCCGCGAAATCAGCCGGCAACCGGTGACAGCAACGCCGGGCTGCAACGCAGGGCGTCGAAGCACGCGTCGATGAGCGCTTCGGCGTCGCGCTCGGGATGGACGAGATCCGGCAGCATCAGCGAGTCGCGCAGGATGCCGGTGAAGAGACAGTGCAGCATGGTGGTGGCGCGCAGCGTGTCGAGCGTCGCGGGCAACTGCTTCTTTTCGACGGCGTTGCGCAGCGCGCGCTCGATGCGCTCCATGCCGTCGCGCATGTTGTTCTGATGACGTTCGCGAACCGGCCCCATCTCCTCGACGAACTCGCATTTCGTGAACAGGATGTCGAACACGCGGCGCCGCTGCGCGTCGGTCGTGATGTTGCGCATGCACCAGATGAACAGCTCGCGCAGGCGCGCGAGCGGGTCTTCTTCCTTGCCGTCCAGGGTCGTTTCGATGAGTTCGTCGAGCGGCAGCAGGCTGCGGTCGAACATCGCGTTGAACAGATCGCCCTTGTTGGCGAAGTGCCAGTAAATCGCGCCGCGCGTCACGCCCGCAGCGTGGGCGATGTCCGCGAGCGTCGTGCGCGACACGCCTTTTTCGTAGAAGACGCGTTCGGCTGCGTCGAGCACCCGGTTGCGCGTCGCCTGCGCTTCTTCCTTGGTTCGTCTGACCATATCCTGCGGCCGATGGCCGTCTGCTCCCGCAACTGCAATTGAAGGACCGCGCGATGGCGGTCGTGTCGAAGATTCGTCGAACGTAATCGATTCCCCTGAGCGGTTTTTTCTCGCTTCCAATGGGGATAAACACGTACGGTTTTTTACATTCATCCACGAATGTATATACAATACCACCCGTTCACCAATATTTACAATTCAGCCAGCGAGCAGATTCCGATTTAAGCTTGCATTTCGATTGCCCGTTCTGGCCGTCCTCAGGCCTTGGGGCGGCGCTTTATCAAGCGCTGCGCACGGGCATGACGACCCGGCCGCTGGCCGGCGGTTGCGCTCACTGGTCTCACTGTCTTGTTTATTGGTCGGCGTCTCACGACGCTCGTGCGCGGCATTGTCCGGGGAAGGCCGCCGCGCACCCACTTCACTCTCAGTCTTAGACAGAGGTCGCTCCATGCGCGTCGAACGGGTTCCACTCCGCTTAATCACCGCCGCGACGGCTGCCGTGTTCCTGGCAGCGTGCGGACAAAAACAATCGGCACCTCCGCCACAAACGCCCGAAGTCGGCATCGTCACCGTGCAGCCGACGAGCGTGCCGGTCGTCGTCGACCTGCCGGGCCGCACCAACGCCTACCTCGTCGCGCAAGTGCGCGCACGGGTGGATGGCATCGTGCTGCGCCGTGAATTCACCGAAGGCGCCGAGGTCAAGGCCGGTCAGCGGCTCTACAAGATCGATCCGGCGCCGTACCTCGCCGCGCTGAACAACGCGAAGGCGACGCTGGCGAAGGCCCAGGCGAACGTCGCGTCGCAGAACTCGCTCGTGTCGCGCTACAAGGTTCTCGTCGCGGCCAATGCAGTGTCGAAGCAGGATTACGACAACGCCGTCGCCTCGCAGGGCCAGGCGGTAGCGGATGTAGCCGCCGGCAAGGCATCGGTGGATACCGCGCAGATCAACCTCGGCTACACCGACGTCGTCTCGCCGATCACCGGCCGCACCGGTCTGTCGCAGGTCACGCCCGGCGCGTACGTGCAGGCGAGCGCCGCGACGCTGCTCACGACCGTGCAGCAGCTCGATCCGATCTACGTCGACCTGACGCAATCGAGCGTCGACGGACTGAAGCTGCGCCGCCAGATTCAGGAAGGGCGGCTGCAGACCGAAGGCCTTCACGCCGCGAAAGTGACGCTCGTGCTCGAAGACGGCCGCACTTACACCGAACAGGGCAAGCTGCAGTTCTCGGACGTGAGCGTCGACCAGAGCACCGGTTCGGTGACCGTGCGCGCGATCTTCCAGAACAAGGACCGCGTGCTCCTGCCGGGCATGTTCGTGCGCGCCCGAATTCAGGAAGGCGTGAACGACCACGCACTCGTCGTGCCGCAGATCGGCGTCACGCACGATCAGAAGGGCACGCCGACCGCGCTCGTCGTCAACAAGGACGACAAGGTCGAGCTGCGCCAGCTCGTCACGAGCGCCACCTACGGCAACAACTGGGTGGTCGATAGCGGCCTGAACGCGGGTGACCGCGTGATCGTGAACGGCGTGGAGAAGGCGAAGCCCGGCATGCAGGTGAAGCCGGTCGACGCGAAATTCCCGTATCCCGCATCGGACGCGCAGGCGGCGTCCGCGCCGGGTGCCGCCGCTCCGGCCAACGCGAGCGGGGCGAGCGGTGCGCAGGCCGCATCGGCCGCCTCGGGCGCGTAATAACAGGGAGCCTGTTACATGGCAAAGTTTTTTATCGATCGGCCGATCTTCGCGTGGGTGATCGCGATCATCCTGATGCTGGCGGGGATGGCGTCGATCTTCACGCTGCCGGTCGCGCAGTATCCGACGATCGCGCCGCCTGCGATCCAGATCAGCGCGACGTACCCGGGCGCATCGGCGAGCACCGTGGAAAACACGGTCACGCAGGTGATCGAGCAGCAGATGACCGGCCTCGACCACTTGCTGTACCTGTCGTCGACCTCCGATGACTCCGGCACGGCCACCGTCACGCTGACGTTCGCGGCGGGCACCAACCCGGACATCGCGCAGGTGCAGGTGCAGAACAAGCTGCAGCTCGCCACGCCGCTGCTGCCGCAGGTCGTGCAGCAGCTCGGCACGAAGGTCACGAAATCGAGTTCGAGCTTCCTGCTCGTGCTCGCGTTCGTGTCCGAAGACGGCAGCATGAGCAAGTACGACCTCGCGAACTTCGTGGCGTCGAACGTGGCCGATCCGCTCTCGCGTATCGACGGCGTCGGCACCACGACGCTGTTCGGCTCGCAGTACGCGATGCGCGTCTGGCTCGATGCGACCAAGCTGACGAACTATTCGCTCACGCCGGTCGACGTGAAGAACGCCATCACCAATCAGAACGTGCAGGTGGCGGCGGGCGGTCTCGGCGGCACGCCGGCGGTGCCGGGGCAGATGCTCCAGGCGACCATCACGGAAGCGACGCTCTTGCGCACGCCCGAGCAGTTCGGCGACATCCTGCTGAAGGTGAATCAGGACGGCTCGCGCGTGCGTCTGAAGGACGTCGCGCGGATCGAACTCGGCGGCGAAAACTACAACTTCGACACCAAGTACAACGGCCAGCCGACGGCCGGCTTCGGTATCCAGCTCGCGACGGGCGCCAACGCGCTGCAGACCGCGAAGCTGGTGCGCCAGAAGATCGACGATCTGTCGAAGTACTTCCCGCACGGGCTGGTGGTGAAGTATCCGTACGACACGACGCCGTTCGTGCGCCTGTCGATCGAGGAAGTGGTCAAGACGCTGATCGAAGGCATCGTGCTCGTGTTCCTCGTGATGTATCTGTTCCTGCAGAACCTGCGGGCGACGATCATCCCGACGATCGCGGTGCCGGTGGTGCTGCTCGGCACGTTCGCGATCATGTCGGCGGTGGGCTTCTCGATCAACGTGCTGTCGATGTTCGGCCTCGTGCTCGCCATCGGCCTGCTGGTGGACGATGCGATCGTGGTGGTGGAGAACGTCGAGCGGGTGATGACCGAGGAGCATCTGTCGCCTCGCGACGCCACCCGCAAGGCGATGGACCAGATCACCGGCGCGCTGGTCGGCGTGGCGCTCGTGCTGTCGGCGGTGTTCGTGCCGGTGGCGTTCTCGGGTGGCTCGGTCGGCGCGATCTACCGGCAGTTCTCGCTGACGATCGTGGCTGCGATGGTGCTGTCCGTGATGGTCGCGCTGGTTCTCACGCCGGCGCTGTGCGCGACGCTCCTGAAGCCGCATCCGGAAGGGCACGAGCCGGAGAAGAAGGGTTTCTTCGGCTGGTTCAACCGCACCTTCAACAAGAGCCAGGAGAAGTACCACGGCGGCGTGAAGCACGTGATTCGCCGCTCGGGGCGCTGGCTCATCATTTATATCGTCGTGATCGTCGCGGTCGGGATGCTGTTCCTGCGTCTGCCGAAGTCGTTCCTGCCCGATGAAGATCAGGGCACGATGTTCGTGCTCGTGCAGGCGCCCGCCGGCTCTACGCAGGAATACACGGCGCACGTGCTGAAGGACGTGCAGGACTATCTGCTGAAGGACGAGAAGGCGATCGTCGAATCGGTGTTCACGGTGAACGGCTTCTCGTTCGCGGGACGTGGCCAGAACTCCGGCCTCGTGTTCGTGCGGATGAAGGACTACGCGGACCGCCAGCACAGCAACGAGAAGGTGCAGGCGCTGGTCGGGCGCATGTTCATGCACTTCGCGCCCTACAAGGACGCGCTGATCTTCCCGGTCAATCCGCCTTCGATTCCCGAACTCGGCACGGCGGCGGGCTTCGACTTCGAGCTGCAGGATCGCGGCGGCCTCGGCCACGCGAAGCTGATGGAAGCGCGCAACATGCTGCTCGGCATGGCGTCGAAGGACCCGACGCTCGCGCAGGTGCGTCCGAACGGCCTGAACGACACACCGCAGTTCAAGGTGAACATCGACCGCGAGAAGGCCAATGCGCTCGGCGTCGCGATTTCGGACATCGACCAGACGTTCTCGATCGCGTGGGCCTCGCAGTACGTGAACAACTTCCTCGACGTCGATAACCGGATCAAGAAGGTCTACGTGCAGGGCGACGGCCCGTTCCGCATGAATCCGGACGACCTGAGCAAGTGGTACGTGCGCAATGGCGCGGGAACGATGGTGCCGTTCGGCGCATTCGCGACCGGCAACTGGACCTACGGTTCGCCGAAGCTCGAGCGTTACAACGGTATCTCGGCGGTGGAAATCCAGGGCGCGGCGGCTCCCGGCAAGTCGACCGGTCAGGCGATGACCGCGATGGAAGCGATCGCGGCGAAGCTGCCGGCGGGCATCGGCTACGAGTGGACGGGTCTGTCGTATCAGGAACGCCAGTCCGGTTCGCAGGCGCCGATCCTGTACGGCATCTCGATCCTCGTCGTGTTCCTGTGTCTCGCGGCGCTGTATGAAAGCTGGTCGATTCCGTTCTCGGTGATCATGGTCGTGCCGCTCGGCGTGCTGGGCGCGCTCTTGGCCGCGACGCTGCGCGGTCTGGAGAACGACGTGTTCTTCCAGGTCGGTCTGTTGACGACGGTGGGTCTGTCGGCGAAGAACGCGATTCTGATCGTGGAGTTCGCGCGTGAGCTGCGCATGCAGGGCATGTCGACGGTGGAAGCGGCGATGGAAGCGGCGCGCCTGCGGTTGCGCCCGATTCTGATGACCTCGCTCGCGTTCATTCTCGGCGTGCTGCCGCTCGCGATCAGCAATGGCGCGGGCTCGGCGAGCCAGCACGCGATCGGCACCGGCGTGATCGGCGGCATGTTGACCGCGACGTTCCTCGCCATCTTCATGATCCCGATGTTCTTTGTCGTTATCAGCAAGTTCAGCAAGAGCAAGGACATGCCGGCACCGGGTTCGTCGGGCGACATCGAAGGCACGAACGGTAAGGAAGGACACTGAGATGCTTAAACATTCCTTGATCGCGGCCGCCGTGGCGGTATTCGCCGCGGGCTGCACGCTCCAGCCGAAGTACGAGCGGCCGCCCGAGCCCGTCACGCAGACGTTTCCCGAAGGCGGCGTGTACGCGCACCAGCCGGATGCGTCGTCTTCGGCGAGCAATGGCCGCACCGCGAACGGGCAGAGCGCGCCGGAAATCGGCTGGCGCGACTTCTTCGCCGATGCGCGCCTGCAAAAGATCGTCGAGCTCGCACTGAAGAACAACCGCGACCTGCGCGTCTCGGTCCTCAACGTCGAGGCGGCGCAGGCGCAGTATCAGATCACGCGCGCCGGACTCTTTCCGACGCTCGAAGGCGCCGCGTCGCAAAGCAAGCAGCGCACGCCGAAGAATCTGTCGTTCTTCAACCAGACGATCTCGAACACGTATTCGGTCGGCCTGAACGCGTCGTGGGAAATCGACTTCTTCGGGCGCATCCGCAGCCTGAAGGATCAGGCGCTCGCGCAGTATCTGTCGACGGCGGAATCGCGCAAGGCGGCGGAGATCGCGCTGGTGTCGTCGGTGGCGGACCAGTATCTGACGATGCTCGCCTACGACGACGCGCTCGCGGTTACGCAGAACACGCTGAAGACCGCGCAGGAGTCGTTCCGTATCACCAAGCTGCAGTACGACAACGGCACGGGCACGGAACTGGACTTGCGCCAGTCGGAAGGCGTGGTCGAAGAGGCGCAGGCGAACCTGCAAACGCAGGCGCGTCTGCGTGCGCAGGCGGAGAACGGGCTCGTGCTGCTGGTCGGCGAGCCGTTGCCGGCGGATCTTCCCGCTGGCATGCCGCTCGACACGCAGAACATCTTGTCCGATATCCCGGCGGGCCTGCCGTCCGATCTGCTGACGCGCCGTCCCGACATCGCGGCGGCGGAGCAGTCGCTGCTCGCGGCCAACGCGAACATCGGCGCGGCGCGTGCGGCGTTCTTCCCGCGCGTTTCGCTGACGGGCAGCTTCGGCACGCTGTCGCCCACGCTCGGCGGTCTCTTCAAGCCGGGTTCGGCGGCGTGGTCTTTCGCGCCGCAGATCACGGTGCCGATCTTCGAGGGCGGCCAGAACAAGGCCAATCTCGATCTCGCGAACGTGCAGAAGCGCATCGAGATCGCCAACTACGAGAAGGCGATCCAGACCGCGTTCCGCGAAGTCGCGGACGGCCTCGCCGCGCGCGGCACCTTCGACGAGCAGATCAAGTCGCTCGAGCGTTTCGTGAACTCGCAGAGCCGTCGTCTGGAGTTGTCGGACCTGCGCTATCGCAACGGCGTCGACAGCTATCTCGCGGTGCTGACCGCGCAGACGGCGCTCTACGAAGCGCAGCAACTGCTGATCACGGCGCGGCTGAACCGCCTGACCAACCTCGTCGATCTGTATCAGTTCATGGGCGGCGGCTGGATCGAGCGTTCCGGCGACGCGCCGCGCCCGGCCGATGCACCCGTCGACTACGGCTCGGAGCGCGCGCCGCAGCCGGCCTCGGCGCCGGCGGCGGCGGGTTGAGCTGCGAGTTGAGCTGATTCGACTCGATGTGTTGCAGATGAAGCCCGGCCTCGCGCCGGGCTTTTTCATTGTGTTTCCAATGTCCGCTCCCGCGTCCGCACGCGCGAGACTGTGACAAAACTTTGCTTCTGCAGACGCTTCGCCATCTTTGTTTTAATCACCATCAAATTTTCACAGATTTGCCAGTAGTTTAGGCATCCTCATCGCGGGCGATATCTATAATCGGCTGCTTGTCATAGCCAGTACCGCGCGATCGCTCGCCACATCCGGACCGAAAATTCGCGCTCGGGCCCGGTCTACATTCAGTTATCCCAAAAATATCGTCGCCTTTCAGGAGATGACGGCGCCGTCACGCGCCGGCGGCGCTTTACCGAGCGACGCGACGATCAGCCACTCCCGACGCGCCGTCGAACCGGAACACCGGTTCGCGCACGTTTCATCTTCAGCAACTTCAGAGGTCTGCGTCCCATGCTTCTCAAACGGATTCCATACCGCGTAATCGGTGTCACGACGGCGGCCCTGCTGGCAGCCGGCTGCGGGGAGAAACCTCCCGCGATGGCTTCGCACACGCCGGAAGTCGGCGTCGTCACGCTCGCATCGGTCGCGGTTCCGGTCACAGCCGAACTGACGGGCCGCACGAGCGCTTTCGTCGATGCCCAGGTGCGCGCGCGCGTCGACGGAATCGTGCTGCGCCGCGAATTCACCGAAGGCAGCGTCGTCAAGGCGGGGCAGCGGCTCTACAAGATCGATCCCGCGCCGTACATCGCGCAACTGAACAACGCGAAGGCATCGTATGCGAAGGCGCAGGCGAACCTCATTTCGACGACTGCGCAGGCGGAACGCTACAAGGTGCTCGTCGCGGCGAACGCGGTCAGCAAGCAGGACTACGACAACGCGGTGGCGTTGCAAGGTCAGGCGCAAGCCGATGTCGCTTCCGCGAAGGCCGCGATCGATACCGCGCAGATCAACCTCGGCTATACGGACGTGACCTCGCCCGTGACCGGCCAGGCCGGCATCTCGCAGGTCACGCCGGGCGCTTACGTCCAGGCTGCGCAGGCGACGCTGATGGTCACGGTCCAGCAGCTCGATCCGATGTACGTGGACCTCACGCAATCGAGCCTCGACGGCCTCAAGCTGCGCCGTCAGATCCAGGAAGGGCGTCTTTCGACCAACGGCCCGAACGCCGCGAAGGTCACGCTGATCCTGGAAGACGGCCGCGTCTATTCGGAGCAGGGCAAGCTGCAATTCAGCGACGTGACCGTGGACCCGTCGACCGGCTCCGTCACCGTGCGCGCGGTCTTCCTGAACAAGGACCGCGTGCTGCTGCCGGGCATGTTCGTGCGCGCGCGCATCGAGGAAGGCGTGAATCCGGACGCGCTCGTCGTGCCGGTGCAGGGCGTCACGCATGACCAGAAGGGCACGCCGATCGCGATGGTCGTCGACAAGGACAACAAGGCGGCGTTGCGTCCGCTCGTGACGTCGGGCACGCACGGCCAGAACTGGGTGGTCGACGGCGGCCTGAAAGCGGGCGATCGCGTGATCGTCGAGGGCATCGACAAGGTGCGTCCCGGAATGGAAGTGAAGGCGGTGCCCGCGCATCTGCCGGAAGCGTCCGCGGATGCGGCGACGCCCGCTTCCGGCGCATAAGGGAGGCACGCCATATGGCCAGGTTCTTTATCGATCGCCCGATTTTCGCGTGGGTGATCGCCATCATTCTGATGCTGGCGGGTCTCGCGTCGGTCACGACGCTGCCGGTCGCGCAGTATCCGACCATCGCGCCGCCCGCGATCCAGATTTCCGCCAACTATCCCGGCGCTTCGGCACAGACGGTGGAGAACACCGTCACGCAGGTGATCGAGCAGCAGATGAGCGGGCTCGACCATCTGCTGTATCTGTCGTCCACATCCGATGACAGCGGCACCGCGACCGTCACGCTGACCTTTGCCGCCGGCACCAACGCGGACATCGCGCAGGTGCAGGTGCAGAACAAGCTGCAACTGGCCACGCCCAATCTGCCGGCCGTCGTGCAGCAGTTGGGCATCAGCGTGACCAAGTCGAGCAGCAGCTTCCTGCTCGTGCTGGCGTTCGTGTCCGAAGACGGCAGCATGAGCCGCGACGACCTCGCGAACTACGTGGCGTCGAACGTGCAGGATTCGGTCAGCCGTCTGAACGGCGTCGGCACCGTGACGCTGTTCGGCTCGCAGTACGCCATGCGGATCTGGCTCGATCCGAACAAGCTGACCAAGTTCAACCTCACGCCGGTGGACGTGCAGAACGCGCTGCAATCGCAGAACGTGCAGGTCGCGGGCGGGCAACTGGGCGGCGTGCCCGCCGTGCCCGGCCAGTCGATGCAGGCGACCATCACCGAAGCGACGCTCCTGCGCACGCCCGAGCAGTTCGGCAACGTGCTGCTGAAAGTGAATCAGGACGGCTCGCAGGTGCGCCTGCGCGACGTCGCGCGCATCGGTCTGGGCGGCGAGAACTACAACTTCGAGACGCAGTACAACGGCCGTCCGGCGGCGGGCTTCGGCATTCAGCTCGCGACCGGCGCGAACGCGCTCGCCACCGCCAACGCGGTGCGCGCGAAGATCGATCAGCTTTCGAAGTTCTTCCCGCACGGCCTGGTTGTGAAGTACCCGTACGACACGACGCCCTTCGTGAAGCAGTCGATCTCCGATGTGATCAAGACGCTCTTCGAGGCCATCGTGCTGGTGTTCCTCGTGATGTACCTGTTCCTGCAGAACCTGCGCGCGACGCTGATTCCGACCATCGCCGTGCCGGTGGTGCTGCTCGGCACCTTCGCGATCATGTCGGCGGCCGGTTTCTCGATCAACACGCTGTCGATGTTCGGCCTCGTGCTCGCCATCGGCCTGCTGGTGGACGATGCCATCGTGGTCGTGGAGAACGTCGAGCGGGTGATGACGGAGGAAGGGTTGTCGCCGAAGGAAGCCACGAAAAAGGCGATGAGCCAGATCACCGGCGCGCTCGTCGGCGTGGCGCTCGTGCTCGCGGCGGTGTTCGTGCCGGTGGCGTTCACGGGCGGCTCGGTCGGCGCGATCTACCGTCAGTTCTCGCTGACGATCGTCTCGGCGATGGGCCTTTCGGTCCTCACCGCGATGGTGCTCACCCCGGCGCTGTGCGCAACGATGCTGAAGCCGCATCCGCAGGGGCACGAGGAAAAGAAGACGGGCTTCTTCGGCTGGTTCAACCGCACCTTCGCGAAGAGCCAGGCGAAGTATCACGGCGGCGTGGCGCACGTCATCAAACGCTCGGGGCGCTGGCTCATCATTTATCTCGTGATCATCGTCGCGGTGGGCATGTTGTTCACGCGTCTGCCGAAGGCGTTCCTGCCGGACGAAGACCAGGGCACGATGTTCGTGCTGGTGGCCACGCCCGCAGGCGCCACGCAGGAAATGACGCAGCGCGCGCTGGACGATGTCGCGGGCTATCTGCTGAAGAAGGAAAGCGCGATCGTCGAATCGGTGTTCACGGTGAACGGCTACAGCTTCGCGGGTCATGGCCAGAACTCGGGCCTCGTCTTCGTGCGGCTGAAGGACTTCAATCAGCGCACGAGCGCCAACGAGAAAGTCCAGGCGCTGGTCGGCCGCACTTACGGCACGTTCGCAGGCTACAAGAACGCGCTCGTGTTCCCGGTGAATCCGCCGTCCATTCCGGAACTCGGCACGGCTTCGGGCTTCGACTTCGAGCTTCAGGACCGCGCCGGTCTCGGCCACGAAAAGCTCATGCAGGCGCGCGCGATGCTGCTCGGCATGGCCGCGAAGGACCCGACGCTCGCTCAGGTGCGCCCCAACGGCCTGAACGACGCGCCGCAGTTCAAGGTGAGCATCGACCGCCAGAAGGCGATCGCGCAGGGCGTCGATCCATCGATGATCGACCAGACGTTCTCGATCGCGTGGGCATCGAAGTATGTGAACAACTTCCTCGATACCGACAGCCGCATCAAGAAGGTCTACATGCAGAGCGATGCGCCGTTCCGCATGTCGCCGGAGAACATCGACAGCTGGTACGTGCGCAATGCGTCCGGCTCGATGGTGCCGTTCTCCTCGTTCGCGACGACCGAATGGAGCTACGGCTCGCCCAAGCTCGAGCGCTACAACGGCTTGTCGTCGATCGAAATCCAGGGCGTCGCGACGCCGGGCAAATCCACCGGCCAGGCGATGGCCGCGATGGAAGCGCTCGCGGCGAAGCTGCCGGCCGGCATCGGCTATGAATGGACGGGGCTGTCGTATCAGCAGATCCAGTCCGGCTCGCAGGCGCCGATTCTCTACGGCATCTCGATTCTCGTCGTGTTCCTGTGTCTCGCGGCGCTGTACGAGAGCTGGTCGATTCCGTTCTCCGTGATCATGGTCGTGCCGCTCGGCGTGATCGGCGCATTGCTCGCCGTGTCGCTGCGCGGACTGGAGAACGACGTGTTCTTCCAGGTCGGCTTGCTGACCACGGTCGGGTTGTCGGCGAAGAACGCGATTCTGATCGTCGAGTTCGCGCGTGATCTCCAGGTCTCGCAAAAGATGGGGCCGATCGAGGCGGCGCTGGAAGCGGCGCGCCTGCGTCTGCGGCCGATTCTGATGACCTCGCTCGCCTTCATCCTCGGCACCATGCCGCTCGCGATCAGCAACGGCGCGGGCTCGGGCAGCCAGCACGCGATCGGCACCGGCGTGATCGGCGGGATGGTGACTGCGACTTTCCTCGCCATCTTCATGGTGCCGATGTTCTTCGTCGTCGTGCGCGCGCGCTTCGGCGGCGACAAGGAGGACACGGAGGCCGCGCTCGCGCGTTATGACGCGCAGCGGCGCGCGCAACAGGGCAACGAAGGACACTGACATGCGTAGACTTTCCTTGATAGCAACGGCCATCGCCATGCTGGCGACCGGCTGCACGATGGCGCCGAAATACGAGCGCCCCGCGGCGCCGGTATCGGCGAGCTTCCCGACGGACGGCGTCTACGCGACGCAGCCCGGCGCGGCGAACGGCGGCGCGCGCAGCGCGGACGGCGTGGCCGCCGCGGATATCGGCTGGCGCGACTTTTTCGTCGATGCACGTCTGCAGCGGCTCATCGACATCGCATTGAAGAACAACCGCGACCTGCGCGTCGCGATGCTCAACGTGCAGGCCGCGCAGGCGCAATACCGCATCACGCGTTCGGAGCTCTTTCCGACGCTCGACGCGCAGGGCAGCCAGTCGAAGCAGCGCACGCCGAAGGATCTGTCCTTTTTCAACCAGACGATTCAGAACACTTACTCGGTGGGTCTGAACGCGTCATGGGAAATCGACCTGTTCGGCCGCGTGCAGAGCCTGAAGGATCAGGCGCTCGCGAAGTACTTCGCGACGGCGTACGCGCGCAAGGCGACGGAAATCTCGCTCGTGTCGCAGGTGGCGACGCAGTATCTGCAAGTGCTGCAGGCCGATGACCTGCTCGCCGTCACGCGGCAGACGCTCAAGAGTGCGAGCGATTCCTACGGCATCGTGAAGCTGCAGTTCGACAACGGCACGGCGTCGGAGCTCGATCTGAGCCAGTCGCGCACGGTGATGGAAAGCGCGGCGGCGAACCTGCAGGCGCAGGAACGCGCGCGAGCGCAGGCGGTGAATGCGCTCGTGCTGCTGCTCGGCGAGCCGATGCCGGACGACCTGCCGGGCGGCATGCCGCTCGACGGGCAGAACCTGCTCACGGATATTCCGGCGGGACTGCCGTCGGATTTGCTGCTGCGCCGGCCGGACATCATGGAGGCCGAGCAGAATCTGCTGGCGGCGAACGCGAATATCGGCGCGGCGCGCGCGGCGTTTTTCCCGAGCATTTCGCTGACCGGCAGCTTCGGCACGCTGAGCCCGTCGCTCGGCGGGCTGTTCAAGCCGGGCTCGGCGGCGTGGAGTTTCGCGCCGACGATCACATTGCCGATCTTCGAAGGCGGGCAGAACCTCGCGAATCTGGATCTCGCAAACATCGAGAAGAGGATCGAGGTCGCGCAGTATGAGAAGGCGATTCAGTCGGCCTTCAGCGACGTCGCGAACGGGCTCGCCGCGCGCGGCACTTACGATCAGCAGATCGCTGCGCTCGTGCGTGATACGGCTGCGCAGCAGCGGCGGCTGGAATTGTCGACGCTGCGTTATCGGCAAGGTGTCGATAGTTATCTCGGCGTGTTGACGGCGCAGCAGGATTTGTATGCGGCGCAGCAGACGTTGATTTCGGCGAGGACGCAGCGGCTGGCGAATCTCGTGACGCTGTATCAGGCGCTGGGAGGCGGGTGGATCGAGCGGACGGGGGATGTGCCGCGGGCGGTGGATGCGGGTTAGGGAACCGGGTTGGCCACGTCGATACCATAGAGCGTCGCACGTCGGGATAGGCGAGGCCACTCGTTTAACGAAGCGCAAATCGTAGGATGCCCCACGATTCGAAATCATAGCGGGACGTGATCGAGCTCGCCACGTCCCGAACAACGCGGACCGGAGATTCAGAGTGAACCGAACCTTGAAAGCACTTATGGCGCGAGGTGTTGATTCGATAACAGCCGCGTCGATAAGTGATGGAGGGCATAGCATAGCCGCACTTAGGGCGAAATCTCTTCCGGAACTTCTCTCGCTTGGTTTGCCCGAAAATATTGCGAAAGATATATATTCGAAGCGAACACCGATTCCTGCTAAGACGCTACTGAAACTGCTTCACGACAATAAGTGGGTGTGCTGTGTCTGTCGGTCGGAAAGTGCGCCGGTTGTGATACATCATATTGAACCGTGGGCCAAGAGTCGGTCCCACGAGGCAGACAACTTGGTCGTACTTTGTCCGTCGGATCACGCCAAGGCCCACAGCAAGGGAGCGCTTTCACAAAACCTATCACCCGAAGCGCTTCGCGACGCGAAGCGTCGTTGGGAAGAGCAAGTTCACATTGACGACGCTCTAGTGATTCGTCGGGCGGCTCAGACGGTAGGTGAATATTGGTTTTTTTTCAATCTTCTTCGTCTCCACGAAATTGCGAGTCACGAGGGTATTGATTGGACGTCTCTGCCCCATTATTCAGAGTCAAGACGAGCCGGGATACTAGACGAATGCGGCCACTTGGTTCCGGAAACCACCGACAGTAATTACGCTTACTCAGGAAGGTTCGGCTCGCTGAGATATGCATACGCGAAGGATCTGTTCCTGACCGTGCTCGACCGATTGTCGATAGCTGACCTGTCAGGTTTTTCGAAGCGGGGCCATGTTGTAGCATCGCCCATAAAGAATGACATCATATATGTCGAAGGTGCATTCAATTTCAAACGTCTGAGTCGAACAGAGTTAGGCCCGAATCAACGAGTGCAAGCGTCGCGATTAAAGAAGGGTGTCCGCGTTACATTTTCGTTTGATCGTTGGTATGCGACGTCTACTTCCGCGAACTCCGTGTGGTTGACTGGTCGCAAGGTTGTAGGGTGCTTTTGTAGAGTCGGTGATGTTTCTCGCGAGAACGGAGAAATCGTATATACGTGCACAGTTCTCGCGATTTCTGAAGAGCTATCGAGCCTACGAGACTTGTCTTATCTTGATGCTTTTACGCCGGCCCTTCAAACGCCCCAAGATCAACGAGACACGGAGCGCCCGCCGATAGACCGAGACGCGCTAATCAAGGCTCTTGAATCTCAACTTTGGCACTTTAAGTAACATATTAGAGGTCGGCTCCGGAAGTGTAGAAGGCAAGGCGCGAGTAGGATGCCTGGCTGTGCAATTGTTTGCCTGTCACGGATTTGGAGCAGTTAGTTTGCTTGAGAGCTTTCGAAAAAAAGCGCCGCGATTCTCACCGCGGCGCCCAACGCAAGCCACCAGCCAACACTTCCAGGGTTACGACTTCCTCAATGCGCGTCGCCCGCGTGAGCGGCGCCTTCGAATTCATGCGCTGCCTCACGCGCATCACGCCGCGCTTCACGCTCCTTGCGCACACCATTGAACACGATGTTCAAAATCACCGCCGACACCGAAGCCAGCAGAATCCCGCTGTGAAGAATCGGCTCCAGCGCGTGCGGCAGTTGCGTGAAGAACTTCGGTGCGACCACCGGCACCATACCCATCGCCACGCTCACCGCGACGATGAACAGGTTGTGCTGATTCTTCGAAAAGTCCACGCGCGACAGCGTCTTGATGCCGTTCGCCGCCACCATGCCGAACATCACGATGCCCGCGCCGCCGAGCACGAACGGCGGGACCGAAGCCACCACCTGCGCCATCTTCGGAAAGAGACCGAGCACGACCAGAATCACGCCGCCCGTCGCGCAGACGAAGCGGCTCTTCACGCCCGTCACGCCGATCAGCCCGACGTTCTGCGAAAACGACGTATGCGGGAACGAGTTGAAGATGCCGCCGATCAGCGTGCCGAGACCATCCACACGCAGGCCGCGCACGAGCGCTTTCTGATCGACCGGACGCTCGACGAGATCGCCGACCGCGAGGAACATGCCCGTCGATTCGATGAACGTGACGAACATGACGATGACCATCGTCGCGACGGAGAGCGCATCGAAATGCGGCATGCCGAAATGGAACGGCAGCACGATGCCGACCCACGGCGCGCTCGCGACGCCATCCATGTTCACGTGGCCGAGCGTCGCGGCGATAACGAAACCCACGACGATCCCGAGCAGCACCGAAATATTCGCGATGAACCCACGCGCGAACTTGTTGATGAGCAGGATCAGCGACAGCACCACGAGCGAGAGCAGCAGATACACCGGATTGCCGTAATCCGGATTGCCGACGCCGCCCGCCGCCCAGTTGATGCCGACGCCCATCAGCGAAAGACCGATCACCGCGATCACCGTGCCGACCACGACTGGCGGAAAGAAGCGCAGCAGCTTGCCGATCATCGGCGCGAGCAGGATGCCGATCACGCCCGCCGCGATGGTCGCGCCGAACACGTCGAGAATGCCGAGCGAGGGATTCGTGCCGATCGCGACCATCGGACCGACAGCGGCGAACGTGCAGCCCATGATGACGGGCAACCGGATGCCGAAGATCCAGAGGCCGAGCGTCTGGATCAGAGTGGCGACGCCGCACGAGAACAAGTCCGCGCTGATGAGGAACGCGACCTGATCCTTGGGCAGGCCCATCGCGGCGCCGAGAATCAGCGGCACCGCGACCGCGCCCGCGTACATCACGAGAACGTGCTGTATGCCGAGCGTGAGCAGTTGTCCGGCGGGCAGCCGTTCGTCGCACGGGTGCACGGACGGTTTCACTGAACTTGAAGCCATGTCTCTCTCCTTTATCGCCTTCCATTTGATTGGCCTCCAAGTTAAGTGCATTAAAAGGCGCGAACAAGACCGCGCCGCGCTATACGTCGCGTTCGCGCGCCGATATGGGTTTGACGCGCCATCGGTGGCGCAAACGGTCGCAGACCTTTGCCACAAGGGGTTTGACGCATATCGCGCGAAAATCGTCGTGTGACGGAAGGCCGCTATCTTCGGGTGGTCGTTATGATGTGCATCACGCTGCGCGTATAGTCCGTTTTTCGCATTCTTTGCGCGATGGCGGGGTAAACCCCCGTTTTACGCGTTTTCCCTAACGTCTTTTCAGACTCGATATTCCATGCGTTTTTTAGGCATCGATCTCGGCACGGGCTCCCTGAAACTCGCCATCGTCGACGGCGACGGTCGCGAAACCGCAGCGTCGAGCGCCGCATACGCCGTGACCAGCGCGCAGCCCGGATGGGCCGAAACGACCGTCGACGCGTGGTATTCGGCGCTCGTCAGTGCCGCTTCGCGCCTGCCCGCGAACGAGCGCGAAGCAGTGTGCGCGATCGGCTTTTCCGGACAGATGCACGGCGTCGTGCCTACCGCCGCCGATGGCCACGCGTTGCGCGCCGCGATGCTCTGGCCCGACACGCGCGCCCGCGATCTGCTCGACGCCTGGCCCGGCCCGCAGCCGAATCCCGTCGCGCCCGGCATGGCTGGACCGTTGTTGCGCTGGCTTGCACTGAACGAGCCGCAGACCGCGGCCGCCACGCGCTGGGCGCTCCAGCCGAAGGACTGGCTGCGCGCGAAACTCGGCGGAACGTTCGTGACCGATGCGTCGGACGCATGCGCCACCGCGCTCGCCTTGCCATCGGGCGAATGGGACGATGCGCTCATCGACAAACTCGGTTTGCCGCGCGCGTGGTTCGCGCCGCTCGCGGCATCGCATGAAAGCGGCGGCGTGCTGTCGGCGGAAGCGGCGGCCGGACTCGGCCTGCGCGCGGGCATTCCGATGGCCGTCGGCGCGGGCGATACGCCGTGCGCCGCGCTCGGCAGCGGCCTCGCCTCCGATGGCGACGCGCTGCTCACTACCGGCACGGGCGGCCAGATCGTCGTGATGTGTGCGCGAGCGCCCGCGCCGGTGCACGGCCTGCACACGTATCGTGCCGCGACTGGCGCGTGGTATCGCATGGCGGCGATGCAGAACGTCGGCGTCGCGCTGGAAGCGGTGCGCGGCTGGCTCGGCTATCCGTCGTGGCCCGAAGCCTACGACGACGCCTTCGCCGCCGACGCGAGCGCTTCGTCGAGTTTTCTGCCGTATCTGAGCGGCGAGCGTTCTCCGTGGATGAACCCGAACGCGCGCGGCGGCTGGCTCGGTCTCGGCCTCGACGACACGCGCGGCACGATGATGCGCGCCGCCTTCGAAGGCGTGGCATTCGCCTTGCGTGCGGGACTCGACGCGATACGCGCGAACGGCGCCGCGCTCGATTCGATGTTGCTCGCGGGCGGCGGCTCCGTCGATCCGCGCTGGCGTCAGCTTCTGGCCGACGCGCTGAGCGTCGAGCTGCACGCCGTCGATTGCCCGAACGCGGCCACGCGCGGCGCGGCGCTGCTCGGCGGCATCGCGGCGGGCCACTGGCGCATGGACGATCTCGCCTCGCTCGCACCCACGGCGACGCTCGCCGCGACGCCGCGCGCGAACCCATCGCTCGATGAACGGCTCGCGCGCTTCATCGATCTGTACAGGCGTGCCGAAGACTGGTTCGCAGTGAAGCGCGAGTCCGCTTAAACTTTCGTACCCTTGATCCCGATGCAATTCGCGTCGGGCAGTATGAAGCGACGCTTCATATGAGCGGTAACTGAAGCTCGCTTCGTCACGACAACATCGAACTCAGCCATGTCCGCACCCTCGCCGTCACATCCCGATTTCCGCTCACGCGCGTTCCTGCGCGATCACGCCTTGCGCACGATGGCCTTTTATCACCCGCACTGCATGGACCCGGCGGGCGGCTTCTACCACTTCTACAAGAACGACGGCACGATCTACGACCGCACCTCGCGTCATCTGGTATCGAGCACGCGTTTCGTCTTCAACTACGCGATGGCGTACAAGCACTTCGGTCTCGATGAATATCGCGGCGGCGTGGCGCACGGCATCGACTATCTGCGCGAATTTCATCGCAATGCGCAGACCGGCGGTTATGCGTGGACGCTCGACGGCCGCGACGTCACCGATGCAACCAACCACTGCTATGGCCTCGCGTTCGTCGTGCTCGCGTATGCGAAGGCGGTCGAAGCCGGATTCGACGAAGCCCGCGCGTATCTCGACGAAACCTGGAACCTGATGGAAACGCGCTTCTGGGACGCGCCGCACGGACTCTACAAGGACGAAGCGAGCGCGGACTGGCAGGTGTCCGACTATCGCGGCCAGAACGCGAACATGCATACCTGCGAGGCGTTGCTCGCCGCGTTCGAAGCGACCGGCGAAGCGCGCTATCTCGATCGCGCGGCCTTGCTCGCGGACAACATGGTGAACCGTCAGGCCGGGCTCGCGGGCGGCCTCGTGTGGGAACACTACAAGCCGGACTGGTCGATCGACTGGGACTACAACAAGGGCGACCGCAGCAACATCTTCCGGCCGTGGGGCTTTCAGCCGGGACACCAGACGGAATGGGCGAAGCTGCTGCTGATTCTCGACCGTCATCGTCCCGAGGCGTGGCATGCGAAGCGTGCGCGCGAACTGTTCGACCGCGCGCTGGAACTGTCGTGGGATCACGAGCACGGTGGCATGGTCTACGGCTTCGATCCCGACGGCAAGTTCTACGACGAAGACAAGTATTTCTGGGTGCAGGCCGAATCGCTCGCGGCGGCGGCGCTGCTCGCGGATCGCGCCCAACGCGATGGCGACGCCGCGCTCGCGGTGCGTTACTGGAACGATTACGATCGCCTGTGGGCTTATAGCTGGGAGCATTTCGTCGATCACAAGTGGGGCGCGTGGTATCGCATCCTCACGCGCGACAACCGCCAGTACAGCGACGAAAAGAGCCCGGCCGGCAAGGTCGACTATCACACGATGGGCGCATGCTACGAAGTCCTGAACGTCGTGCGCTGAAACATTCACAACCTTGGGAGTTGAACGATGAAGACGAAAGCAGCAATCGCATGGGAAGCCGGCAAGCCGTTGACGATCGAGGAAGTCGATCTCGAAGGCCCGCGCGCGGGTGAAGTGCTGATCGAAGTGAAGGCGACGGGCATCTGCCACACCGACTACTACACGCTGTCGGGCGCGGACCCGGAAGGCATTTTCCCGGCGATTCTCGGGCATGAAGGCGCGGGCGTGATCGTGGATGTCGGGCCGGGCGTCGGCACGCTGAAGAAGGGCGATCACGTCATTCCGCTGTACACGCCGGAATGCCGCCAGTGCAAGTTCTGTCTGTCGCGCAAGACGAATCTCTGTCAGGCGATCCGCTCGACGCAAGGCAAGGGCCTGATGCCCGACGCGACCTCACGCTTTTCGCTCGATGGCAAGCCGCTCTTTCACTACATGGGCACCTCGACGTTTTCGAATTACATCGTCGTGCCGGAGATCGCGGTTGCGAAAGTGCGTGAAGACGCACCGTTCGACAAGATCTGCTACATCGGCTGCGGCGTGACGACGGGCGTGGGCGCCGTCGTGTATTCGGCGAAGGTCGAAGCGGGCGCGAATGTCGTCGTGTTCGGGCTCGGCGGCATCGGCCTGAACGTGATTCAGGGCGCGAAGATGGTCGGCGCGGACAAGATCATCGGCGTCGATATCAATCCGGGGCGTGTCGAACTCGCGAAGAAGTTCGGCATGACGCACTTCATCAACCCGAAGGAAGTCGAGAACGTCGTCGACCATATCGTGCAGTTGACCGATGGCGGCGCGGACTACTCGTTCGAATGCGTCGGCAACGTGAAGCTGATGCGTCAGGCGCTCGAATGCACGCACAAGGGCTGGGGGCAGTCGTTCATCATCGGCGTGGCGGCGGCGGGCGAGGAGATCAGCACGCGTCCGTTCCAGCTCGTGACGGGCCGCGAGTGGAAAGGCTCGGCGTTCGGCGGCGCGCGCGGGCGCACCGACGTGCCGAAGATCGTCGACTGGTACATGGAAGGCAAGATCAATATCGACGATCTGATCACGCATCATCTCAAGCTGGAGCAGATCAACGATGGCTTCGACCTGATGAAGAAGGGCGAATCGATCCGTTCCGTCGTCATCTATTGAGCGAGGAGAAGTCGATGCTGGAGCTCGTGGAAGAACACCGTTGCTTCGACGGCGTGCAGCGCATCTATCGTCACGATTCGCAGACGATCGGTTTGCCGATGCGCTTTTCCGTCTTCTTGCCGAAGGCGGCCGCGTCGCAAAAGGTGCCGGCGCTGTTTTATCTCGCCGGTCTCACCTGCACCGAGGAGACGTTTCCGATCAAGGCGGGCGCGCAGCGTTATGCGGCGCAGCACGGCATCGCGCTGATCGCGCCGGATACTTCGCCTCGCGGGGCGGATATTCCGGGTGAGAAAGACGCGTGGGATTTCGGCGTCGGCGCGGGTTTTTATGTCGATGCGACGCGCGAGCCTTGGGCCCGGCGTTATCGCATGGATTCGTATGTGACGCGGGAATTGCGTGAGACGGTGCTGGCGGAGTTGCCGGTGCGCGAGGATCGTATCGGCATCTTCGGGCATTCGATGGGCGGGCATGGGGCGCTCGTGCTCGCGTTGCGCAATCCGGAGCTGTATCGGTCGGTGTCGGCGTTCGCGCCGATTGCGGCGCCTTCGCAGTGCCCGTGGGGCGTGAAGGCGTTCTCGGGCTATCTCGGCGACGATCGCGAAGCGTGGAAGCGGTACGATGCGAGCGAACTCATCAAGGGGGATGCTGCGGCGCGCCTCGAAGGCGGGATTCTGATCGATCAGGGGCTGGCGGATCAGTTTCTTGCCGAGCAGTTACATCCGGAGGTGTTCGAGCGCAATGCGCGGGATGCGGGGCATGATGTGATCGTGCGTCGGCACGAAGGTTATGACCACGGGTATTTCTTTATTTCGACGTTCGTCGGTGAGCATGTCGCGCATCATGCGAAGGTGCTGTGTCGGTGAGGGATCTGGCTGGTTTGGTCCACAGCAGCCCAAGCCAGCCGCATCAATGCCCCCGCCGCCCAAGCAGACTCGCGCCATACACGAGCGCCGCCAGCATGGTGATCCAGAAGCTCGTCGGCCAGTCGGTGTAATACGCGAGCGTGAGCCCGACCCACGCTTGCCCGAGCGCGAACAACGCCGCGAGAACCAACCCTGACGACAGCCGCGTCGTCACGTTCTGCGCCGCGGCCGCAGGCCCGACCATCAACGCGAAGACGAGCAGCACTCCAACGATCTGCGTGCAAGCCGCAACCGCCAGTGCGGTAATGGCAAGAAACAGCACGGAAACGAGCCGCAGCGACACACCCTTGGCTTCCGCAAGCTCCGGCTGCAACGACGCGAACAACAAAGGCCGCATGATGAAGCCGAGCGCGCCGAGGCTCACGACCGCGAGCCCCGCGAGCACGACGAGCGTCTCATGACTCACACCGAGCACGTTACCGAAGAGCAGCGCCGTAGCCTGCGTCGCATACGCGGTGAAGAAGTGCAGAAACAGCAGCCCGAAGCCGAGCGATAGCGAAAGAATCACGCCGATCGCCACATCGCGGCCCGACAGCCGCTCGCCGAGCGCGCCCATGCCGACGCCCGCCGCGAGCGTGAAGCCGACCATCCCCCAGAGCGGCGACACGCCGAGCAGCACTGCGCCCGTCGCGCCGGTGAAGCCCACGTGCGACAGCGCATGACCCGCGAAGGTCTGCCCACGCAGCACGAGAAAATACCCGACGATCCCCGCCAGCACCGCGACGATCCCCGACGCCGCGAATGCATTCACCATGAAGTCGTATTCGAACATTGTGCTTTCTATTTGATGTGGCTGTGACCGTGACCGTGCTCATGCGCGTGATCATGCTCATGCTCGTGTTCATGCTCCTCGCCTTCCTCGTGCGCGTGATCGAGCTTGTCGATTTCCACATCGCCCGACATCACGAAGATGCGGCCGTTCACGCGCATCACGTCGATGGGCGATCCATACAGACGCGACAGCACAGGTTTGGAGATGACTTCATCGACGGTGCCGAGCGCCGCGCGCCCGCTGCCGAGATACAGCACGCGGTCGAGCGAATTCAAAAGCGGATTGAGTTCGTGCGCTGAGAACAGCACGGTGATGTTCAACTCGCGCTGCACGCGCCGAACGAGTTCGACGACACCCGTCTGATGACGCGGATCGAGGCTGATCAGCGGCTCGTCGAGCAGCAGCAGACGCGGATTGCCGAGCAGACACTGCGCGAGCAACAGGCGCTGACGCTCGCCGCCCGACAGTTCCGACAGCGGACGCGAAGCCAGTTGATGCGCGCCGACGAGATCGAGCACGCGTTCGACATCCGCGCGCGTGCGTGCATTGCGATGCGGCAGACCCCAGTGATGCCCGTCTGCCGCCATCGCGACGAAATCGCGGCCCAGCACGCGCCGGTTCGCGAGTCCGGTACGAATCTGCGGCATATAACCGATCGACGCATTGCCGCGCTCGACCACCTCACCGTTCACGCGGATCGTGCCGCTCTTGACCGGCACGAGCCCGAGCAGCGCGCGCATCAGCGTGGTCTTGCCCGCGCCGTTCGGCCCGAGCACGCCGATGAACTCGCCGTTGTGCACGGTGAAACTCGTGTCGTTGAGAATCTCGCGTCCGCCGAGCGCGAGCGTCACGCGATCGACTTCCAGCGCGGCTTGCGTTGCGGCGGCGTTCATCGTTGCCATCCTTGCAGTGCGCCCGCGAGCGCGTCGAGTTGCGACTGCATCCATTGCTGATACGTCTTCTGCGCAGGCAAGGTCTCCGTCACGCTGATGCTCGGCACATGCGCGTCCTTCGCGACGTTGAGCAGACGCTTCGTCAGCGCGCCTGTCGCCTGACTGTTGTAGATGAGCACGTGCACGCGGCGCTCGCGCAGATCCTTTTCGAACGCGGCGATATCGGCGGGGCTCGGCTCGGTCTCGTTCATCGACGCCAGCTGGAAGCGCTGGTTGCGCATCTCGAAACCGATCGCGTCGGCCATATAGCCGAACACCGGCTCGGTCGCCGTCACGGGCACGCCTTTGTAGTGCGCCTTCATCTGCGCGACGCTGGCGTCGATGGGTTTCATCGAAGCGAGGAAAGTCGCGAGGCGCGCGTCGTAGTCGCTCTTGTGCGACGGGTCCGCGCTCGCGAGATACGCACTCACCGCTTTCGCGACGGCGGGCATCGTCGCCGGGTCGTACCAGAGGTGCGGATTGTCGCCGGTCTTCTTGCCGACGAGCTTCGCAGCGACGATCACCGTTCGCTTGTCATTGCCCTTCGATGCCGCGAGCAGCTTGTCCATCCACGGGTCGTAGTCCGCGCCGTTATAGACGACGAGCGCCGCGTGCTGCAACGCGCGAGCTGTCTTCGGGCTCGCTTCGAACAGATGCGGATCTTCGTCAGGATTGCTGAGGATGCTCGTCACCTGCACGCGATCGCCGCCGAGCTGGCGGATGACGTCGCCGTAGAAGTTCTCCGCCGCGACGACCGGCACGCGCGCGGTCTGCGCCGATGCCACGTTGCAAAAGCCGAGCGCGAGGGCGAAGCAGGTCAGGACGTGCGCGAATTTCATCGGGTTCCTCGGGTTGTAGTGTTCTCGATGCGAAGCGCTTCAGGCGCCGCGATGCTTTTTCTGGCAATCAGCGCACAGCCCGCTCAGCTCGACGACCTGGTGATGCACCTGAAAGCCATGCGCGGGCGGACTTGCGGACAGCGACGAAGCAAGTTCGCGGCCCTGGATTTCGAGCGTGGCGCCGCATTCATCGCAGATGAGGAACTGGCTTTCGTGCGGCGTGCCCGCGTCGCAGCACGCGACGAACGCGTTCTTCGACTCGATGCGGTGCACGAAGCCGTTCTCGACGAGAAAATCCAGCGCGCGATAGACGGTGGTCGGCGGCACGCGCGCGCCGCGCTTGGGCTCCATGACGTCGATGAGGTCGTAGGCGCCGATCGGCTTGTGCGCCTTCAGCACGAGTTCGTACACCTGGCGGCGCAGCGGCGTGAGTGCGACGCCGCGCTCGATGGCAAGGGCTTCGGCGCGCGCCAGGATGGATTCGAGGGATGCGGTCATGTCAGGTCGGCCACCGGGGCGGCGCATTTGAAGATGTCTACGTCCCGACGCGCGCAATGGCGGACGTCAGGAAAAGTTGAGATGATATAATGTATCACATTGAGCCGCTAGAAGGGCTCCTCAACTTGCGCCTCGGTGAACTCAGAGCAGAAGGAAAGGATTTTCAAGCGATATTGTTGCGATGGTCGCGCGAACGCCACTGCGAAGCGCGACGGAGACTTCCTTCGACGAAAGTGGCCACGCGCTTATCGTGGTTGACTTTCCACGCTACGGACCAGAAGCACGGACAGGGTGAAGCCCGCGCTATGAAAATCGATGGAGCCGTCCGTGAGATTGAAGTAGTAGTACGTGCCGGGCATGGCTACCGTCGAGGTCCAGAATTTTGCGCCTTCGCCGAAGTCAGATAGCGCGACATCCGGAAACGCTCTGGCATCGATCTTGGGCCCCTTGCACGAATTCACGCGGATCGTGTCCATTTCACGTCCAGTAGGAACGCGCCATCCTGGACCTGCTCGTTGCGCAGCCCGTCGTGCTTCGTACTGACTCAGACCGGCTGGCTGACCGGCGCATCGTTGTTTATTCTTGTCCCATTCCCTGCCGACGGCACATCTTTTCCAGATCAGACCGGTCTTTCGGATGACCGCGAGGTCGCCTTGCAGCGTGATGTCTTTATCGAATCCTCGAACGCAGGTTGCCTTGCCTTCAGAGCATGTCAGAAATGACAACAGGGATACAAGAGGCAAACACCATCTCATTTTCGCAATATTCATGGGTTGTGATGTCCTGATTCATTTCGCTGAGTAGCTCAGTCGGCCGGCGCGCGCGTCATGCATGATCGCGTAGATGAGCGGATCGTTCGTGACGCGAATGCGGCCGGTGTGCACGAGCTTGTTGCCGATCAAGGTCGTGCCGCGCACGAACTGGCAGTTGTCGAAGCAACTCAATGTTCCGCTGCTCGCGCCATCCTGATATCGGATGACAGGTTCGTTCTCCTTGCTCGTGCCCGCGTACCAGACCAGCACCAGGCTCTGCACGTCGTCTGCGTCGCCGCCGGGCACCTTTGCATACTCATACGCGTCGCCTTTCCTGCCGACATAGTAGTGATTGGGTATGGGTGTTGACGTAGCGCGCCCGGCAGATGATCGGTCGACCGCTGAGTCCCCGAGAGTCGGGTGAGCGACGAACAGCGCTGGAAGCAGGACCACCTGAAACCTGAGAATGCGAAGAAGCAGGTTCATGTCCCGACACATCACATGCGACGCGGATTGCCCGCGAGACTTCTGGCGTCGAGATCGATATTCTCAGCCCGGGCAAACTCTGGCATGGTGTGCCACTTCGCGACACCGTTCGGCAAACCATACGCGAGCTCGCCATCCTTCGGCTCATCATAGGTATCGGGCGCGCTTGTAAAGCGTGTCTTTCTCCATGCCAAAGCGATGAGCTGCCTCTTTTTGCCAGGCAGCACCTTGAAGACACGGATCCATGCCGGGTGCTCGTCGAGCGCGGACAGCTCAGAACCATCACTGTCGCCCATGGAAGATGCACGTGCCCAGCCGACCTCGATGATCTTCACTGTTTTGCCCGCTTGATCCAGTTGCTCCTGCCTTTGAACCTGTTTGCCCAGTAACTGAAAGCGCGACACCGGAATATGCGAGCCGGCCCGAAAGTATTCTGCGATGACCCAGTCTCCGCCCGAGGAAACAATGGGCACGTCCCGGCGGCGGTCATAGCCATAGATTCCGGTCAGGTGCGACAGCAACGATTGTGGAACTTGAGCATCGGGAAATGCGTAGCGGGCGGGCTTGAAGTCGCCGGTTTCGGATGCGATCGAGTTGGCTGCATTCATATCGAGCTTCAACTGCTGAGGCGGCAAACTAATCGAGATGAGTCGCCCATTGGCGACGATGGCGACGTAGGGCGGATGCACGGATTGGACCGTCCTGGTCAAACGCGGGTTCGAAGTCAGAGTTGTAGCGCCGGAATGTTTCGAAGTGGCGATGAGTGCGGCCGTGAGCAAGAGCCCTATATGCCAAAATTTCATGATTCGGAAATCTTCAACGAGTGAGAGGCGGACGAGCGGTCCGTTCGAGGTCAAAAGAGCAGTGAGTTCCCATCGCATACTTGATTTCTTCAATGCCGCTATCGCCTGCGTGGCAGAACCATTTCACGGCTTCCCGACAATTTGCGGACGTGCCAGTACCGGTCGCATACAGGTAAGCGACGATCATCGCGGCTTCCACGTCGCCGTGTTCCGCGGCGCCAAGAAACGAGGCGAACGCTCGCTTCGAATCCTTCTCCGCGTGCTTGCCTGTCAGGTATGCAGCTCCGATATCGAAGCGCATCTCGTTCGACATCGTTCGCTCCGTTTGCGCATGGGGCGAAGCGATATCGCCGTCAGATGGCAGCCTTTTCGATCTTTGTTCGCTGAGGCGAAATGCAATCGCATTTTCTATATCCACACGGGTGACGATACTTCGCAGTAGCCCGCTTTCGAGCGCGCACGATGCAGGTTGGGCCAAGGTCTGCTGGTGCCCGTGCAAAAGAGATAAGCAGAGGGCGGCGCGTAGCAGGCGCCGCAGGATCGACGTCAGGCCCGCCACAAGCGAGCCCGTCATATCTGGTCTACGTCGAACAGTTTCTTGTACATGTGCCGGGCAGCCGGAAGACACGACTTCAGTTCCTCGACCATGTCGCGCGCGACGATGCGCTTCGTGTGCGCGAAGACCTGCGGCGAATAGCCGGCGAGCCTTTGTGCCCAGTGTAACGCGGTGGGCGTCAGGTCCTGGTCACGCACTGCCGAATTGATCAGGTTGTATTCCATGGCGGCAATCGCACCGATTTCGCGGCAGCCGTAGATCATTTCGGTGGCGACGCCATACGAGACGAAGTGTCGAAGGATCGTTGCACCGACCGCGCATCCCACGCCTTGAGTGAGTTCCGGTTCGGCGAATTGCGCGCCGTATGCCGCGACTCGAATATCGCAGAGCAGGGCAAGCTGCAGGCCTTGCCCCTTTACCTCGCCCTGGATGGCCGCGACGATGGGTTTAGGGCAATTGAGCAACGCAAGGTAGAGCGCGATGATGCTGTCCAGCCAGGCATCGACATCGTTTTCGCCTCTGATTCCGGCGACGTCCCGGACGTCTCCGCCGGCGCAGAACGACGCGCCGGCAGGACCCGAAAGGATCAACGATGCGATCTCGGGGTCGCGGCCCGCGGCCTCGATCGCGCGGACGGTTTTTCGCCGCGCATCCGCATCCAGGAAGTTGCTCGGAGTTGCGCCGTCCAGAGTCAATTGAACGACCTTCGACGAAGGATGTTCCACCCGAACGAGATTGTCCATGAAGCTGATTGTTTTCACTGTCTCCTCCAAACTAACGAGTCACCGCGCGAACGCAGCCCCGCGAGGCCTGCACGCATCAGATCGTCGCATGTAAAAATGTAAAATTGATTCGGATGACAAAATAATACAGCGTCACATCCATGACGGATGAAACGCTGTCGTGGAACCAGCCGGGCGCCTAGCCCAGTGCGACGTCGCGGACCGGGCCGCCCGTGGCCGTCTCAGCCGTCTGTCCGCGCCACAGGACGCGTTCGATGGCAGGGTCGTTGAACTCCTCGCGCTCGTGAATGCTTCGGCGGTTGTCCGTGATCAGCAGATCGCCTTCTTTCCAGTAATGCGTATAGGTGTAGCGCGGGTTCTTGAAGAAGCTCGACAATTCGGTGAAGAACTTATGGGTCTCGTAGGGCGAGAAGCCGACAATGCGAGGTTCCCAGCTTGCAGGTTGGCCTTCATCAAAGGGGAAGTAGAGCAGCATCTTCCTGACCCATCCGAGATCGGTGAAGACGGGCACCTTGAACCAGCCGTCCGGTGAAACGTCAACGTAGTATCCGCGCTCGGTGACGCGCACTTCAAAGGTCTCGTGTTCGAGCACTTCGCGCAGGTGAGCCGGCATCTCCTCCACAGCGAGAACGTGATCGGTCACCAGGGTTGCTCCGCGGAACTTCATATTCTGGATCCGCGCGCCGTAGAGGAAGACCAGATCGACCTGGCTCAGCAGCAGACCGCCGTCCGCATGGAACGGCAACTGACCGCGCCCCGTGACGATTTTTTTCTTGTCGCCGTCGAGTTCAAGGGTATCCCGATAGCCGTAGCCGACCTTTTCGCGCTCATTCACGTACGCGATGATATTGCCGTAACTCGAGTACAGCTTCAGAAAATCCTGCTTCTGAAGAGCTAAATCCCTGATCAGCACAAAGCCCTTTTCCTTCAGGATCTCCTTGATTTTGTGCGGATCGGCGCCTATAAAGGCGTCGCGATTCATCAATGCCCCGAATCCCGAAGGCAACAGCGATTGTTTCTCGAATAGACGTACACGTGTATCCACTTGCTTCTCCTATCTAGAGGTGGGAGGGTTTTTCCGAAAATCCCGTCGAGAGCGGCGACGCGCCGCCGCCGTCAGCGGAATAGTGAAACGCAACTACGTTGTGTAATGGCTGTTCAACTCGACATACGAGGGCGACAGGTCGCATCCCAGCACCTCGGCGCGCCCGTCGCCGATCGCTAGGTCAACGTGGATGTCCAGATGTCGCGAGCCGCGCATCGATTCGCGTACCGCAAGGACATCCGGTTCGCCTGATGACGGGTACACGCGGATGCCACAAATCGAAATGCGTGTGCGTTCCGGATCGATACGGTAGTTGCGATCGCATTTGCCAATGGCCATCGCGACTCTGCCCCAGTTAGGGTCATTGCCGTGAATGGCTGTCTTGACCAGTGGAGAGTTAGCAATCGACTTCGCGATCGCCTTGGCGACCGATGCCGATTCGGCCTGTTCGACGATGACCTTGAAGATCTTGGTCACGCCCTCGCCGTCGCCCATAACCATCGTCGCGAGGTGCGAAGCGGCATCGACCAATGCGTGTTTGAATGCGTCGGCGCCGACCGGACCAGCGAGTCCGTTCGCGAAGATCGCACAACTGTCGCTGGTGGACGTATCCGAATCGACCGTGATGCAGTTGAACGTCTCGTCGATGACCGAGGCAAGACTCGACTGCAAGATGGGCTGGGCGATTTGCGCATCGGTAAAGAAGTAGACGAGCAGCGTTGCCATGTCCGGCTCGATCATTCCGACGCCCTTCGCAACTCCTACGAGCACACTGTTCCCAACCGGAATGCAGACCGCCTTGGGCGTCGTGTCGGTGGTCATGATCGTTTGCGCGAAGGCGCGAAAGTCGGCTGGCGCGGTCAACCGGTCCCGATCAGAAGGCAGCGCCTTCGCGATCCTGTCAACGGGCAGTCGTCTGCCGATGACGCCCGTCGCGGCGCTTTGCACTTCGTCGGGGGCAATGGCGAGTTGCCCGGACAAGCGCCGTATGAGCGAGTCCAGATCCGCCACTCCCTGCGGGCCGGTCGCGACGTTCGCGTTCTTGGAGACAACGAGCAACGCGCGCGCCGAGCCATGGATCAGTTGCCGGCGCGACGCTCGAACCGCCGGACTGGCAAAGTGACTGCGTGTGTAGACGCCGGCCACCGCGCACGGGACTTCGCTGAACATCACGGCGACGTCGCGTGACGCATCCTTGATTCCAGCGGAGGCGACGAACGTTCTGAAACCGCGCGGCATCGGCGAGGCATCACTCAATGGCAGTGAAATGAAATCACGGTCTTTCATTGGGCGTCCATGCTCACTTCGCTTTCACCGAGCACGCGTGCGAAATGTGCGTGCGGACTGCGGGCTAAGAACGCAGCCTTGTGAACGCGCTTGGATGCATCAGCGGATTGCAGCAGCACTTCGCGCATGCTTTGCACGATGGTCTGCTTGGTCGCGCGATAGGGTACTTGCGGGTACGACGCCATCTCTTCCGCACGAGCGATGGCGTCGAGCAATAGTTGCTCGGGCGTCGATAGCCGGTTCACGATGCCATAGGTCATGGCCGTCTCCGCGTCTATCGGTTCGCACGCGAATACGATTTCCTGCATGCTCGAATACCCCAGGGCGTGCCGCAATATCGCTGCACCCACCGAGCAGCCGATACCATGCTTCAACTCCGGCATGCGAAATTCCGCCGACCTGGCGGCTTGCCGCCAGTCGAACATCAACGCGAACTGAAAGCCCATGCCGATGGCGTAGCCATCGATGGCCGCGACCGTGGGCTTGTCGACAGTCAGGACGCTCGAATACAGATCCGTGATTCTGTCGATCCAGCGATCGACTTCCTCGCCGCCCTTCATCAGCTTCACTTCGTTGAAATCACCACCTGCACTGAACGAGCGGTCCGGACCGCCTGTCACGACGACGGCGGTGACGGAGGGGTCGGCGTTCGCTCGCGCGAGCGCTGCCTTGATGCTGTTTTCGAGTTCAGCGCTGAACGGATTCATTCGGCTCGCGTGATTCAGCGTCACGACGCGGACGCCTCGTACATTGGTTTCCATGACCAGCGACATCGATCTTCTCCTGTTGAGGTAACGTTAATGCTTGTGCGTTTCCGCGTCGGGCGGCGCGTCTTCGCCGGACAGATACGCCCGATACTTGCAATAGGTGTATTTCGTCTTTGCTGCGTAGTCGCTGGTTTCGACGCCAACGTGGGCCGCGAAGATGCTGTTCACGGAAGATCCTTCGTGGATCCCGATCTTGCGTCGCCAGACGATCTCCTCCGGAAGCAGCGCGTTCTCCGCCGCGCATTCCCGCAGCATGACTTTGACTTCGTCATCCGAAACCTTCATCTCCGGCGCGAGGTTGAGCGCGAACGTCATGAGACGCGTCGTCCAGAACGGGTGGTGAACTTCGAGGCCGTATCGATTGGCGCCGTATTGAGAAAACTCACCGGTCCAGCGCGTCCGATAGACTTGCCGCCATAGTTCCGCATTTGCGTCATTAGGCGCGCTGCCGGCCTTCAGAACGCCGCCGAACAGCAGATCCGAGCCATAGCCCGTGACGATTCGACCGCCAGTGCTCTCAAGCGACCTGTACAGACACAGGAGACTGGCCTGGATTTCGGCCGACAAGCCGTCGAATATCTCGTTGTAGTAAATGGCTTCGTGGGCTCCTCGTAGGATCGCATCGTCGCTGAAAGTCAACTCGCGATGTGTGGTGCCGACATGGCGCGCCACCGTCTGCGCGAACGCAAATTCGTTGCTTGTGCCGGTGCCAATCGCGAACGTGCTGAGTTCCGGTCGATGCCGTGCGGCGATCGCTGTCACCATGCTCGAGTCCAGACCGCCGGACAGGGGAATCGAAACCGGACCGCTCGTATCCGTAACGCTTTTCACCGACGCTGAAAGCAATGAATAGGTCAGTTGTCGCGCGTGTTCGCGTTTCAGTCGCTGGGGCGTCGCGAGCCTGAGCGTCAGATACTGGCGTGCGTTGATCATCGAATGACCACGTCCATCGAAGCCGAATTGGCAGACTGATCCCGGCCGGATGCGCTCTGCGTTGCGAATGGGCAGAAAGGTATCTGCCCGGTCGTCGTGCGCGATGACCTCGTTCTCGGGCAGGAAATCGAATTCTCCCGGCCCGCACAGGCCAACATTCTTGAGTTCGGAGGTCACCCACAATGCGCGGCCGCGCACTACGTGGACGGGCTGCAAGCCGAGCGCGTCCGTGGCGACGGTCAGCTTGCCTCGCGGCCCGAAGGTCAGGAGGGTGTACGGCCCTTCGACGAGGGAAAGAATCGCGTCGCCGTAGGCTTCGAGAAGGATCACCAAGACTTGAACGATATTCGCCGACAGCGCTTCCGCCGTCACCAAAGTCGCGACCGAGCGCAACTCGTCCGCGTTGGTCGGGCGTCCGATCAGGACGTGAGTCTGATTGTTTTCGACATGCATGATTTCTGATTGATGGGTGCCGCGCCATCTTTTTAACCAGAATTGCCAGCCCGATATTTCGAGAATGTCCCCTTGGCGTCGTAAATCCGCCAGGGAAGCCGTAAGTGGCCGGGCTGCATTCGGAGTGGCGACAAATGAGAATGTCATGGCAATGATCAGTTGAGTTGAGCGCTCTCGCGCGTTAAATGCGCTAAATGCCTTAAAACAACAGGTCGGCGATTTTTAGCGGTGTCTGAATCGGGAATTTCTAGGCGAACAGCGCCAATGGCGCCCGTTCGCGGCCCCGAATCGCCATCGGCAATATTCACTCGTTGAGACTTCGTGCATGCGAGTTTGCTTCGTCGAGCAAGATCGCCATGAAATCCCGGCGAAACAGTCGTATCGCGGCAATAAAGACTGGGTGAGTCCTTTACTCGGCCGAGACGTGACGAAATGGGCTCAAGCGTGGATTGTCGTCGCCCGACTCTCTCTCGGTCAGGAGGCAAGAGGCCGAGCGCATCACGATCGATGTTTTTGTTCTTGCGCGAAATCGCGTCTGTGCTGGATTGGAATTGCTGAATTTAGGCAACATGAGGCGTCTCCTTTTTAAGCGCTCGATAGGGCGCTTCTACTGGTAAAACGTGAATCTATCTTTTCGCAAGTTGAATCGATGGGGAAGATTAAAGCATAACTAAGCATTTTATAAAATGGATTTGATTCGCAAAATTTTGTAACTCTCGTAATGTATCGCTTGTCGTGTGAATTGATTAATTTCGGGATGAGAGAAATTGCGTGATGCGTAATTCTGAAAAGGCATATTTATTGAGCGTGTCTGATCGATATTTAGCCCGACCGATAATTAGGAGAATCTCGGACCGAGATTATGCATCCATAATCGATCGTCCTTCGCGGTACGCTCCTTGCTCATTTGCCCCGTGCCAGACGGGTTTTCCCCAGCACCTCCGGCCGTTTGCGCGCCGCAACATCGAAACCCGCGCCGATGCCTTGACACGATCACGCACAACGCCGATCATTCGATCAAACAGAGAGCAATTGTTCACTCGCAGAGCGTTCGCTCACGCGAGAGGCGATTCAAAGCTATCGGAGACATCGGTGAGACTGAAAGACAAGGTCGCGATCATCACGGGCGCTGCGAGCGGCATCGGCGAAGCGGTCGCGCGGCGCTATCTGGAGGAAGGCGCGCAGGTCGTCGTCGTCGACGTGAAAGACGAGCACGACATGGCGCAGCGCTTCACGGATGTCGCCACGCGCGTGCTCGCGCTCAAGGCCGACGTCACGCGACGCGAAGATATCGAGCGCATCGTTGCGCGTACCGTCGAGCAGTTCGGCGGCGTCGACATTCTCTTCAACAACGCGGCGCTCTTCGACATGCGCCCGATCCTCGACGAATCCTGGGACGTCTACGACCGCCTCTACGCGGTCAACGTGAAAGGCATGTTCTTCCTGATGCAGGCGGTCGCGAAGCGCATGGTCGAGCAGGGGCGCGGCGGCAAGATCATCAATATGTCATCGCAGGCCGGGCGGCGCGGCGAGGCGCTCGTGTCGCATTATTGCGCGACCAAGGCGGCGGTGATCAGCTATACGCAATCGGCGGCGCTCGCACTCGCGAAGGAACGCATCAACGTGAACGGCATCGCGCCGGGCGTCGTCGATACCCCGATGTGGAAGGAAGTCGACGCGCTCTTCGCACGCTACGAAAACCGCCCGCTCGGCGAAAAGAAGCGTCTCGTCGGCGAGGAAGTGCCGCTCGGGCGCATGGGACTGCCCGCCGATCTGACCGGCGCGGCGCTCTTTCTCGCGTCATCGGATGCGGATTACATCACCGCGCAGACGATCAACGTCGATGGCGGCAACTGGATGAGTTGATGCTATTGCACTCGCGCGCGGCTTACGGCTTGAAGCGCGGGAAGCACCGTCTATAGTGAAACGGCGTCAGGACGAAGGCGCCATGGTGACGAAGGAAGGATAAACCCGGCAAGTACGCGATCCACGATCGCGCACCCTCGAAAGCAGGCAGCGGCATACACGGCACGTGCGGTCATGCATCGAGACCATCCGCTGTGCCCGTGCCAACAAAAAGGAGACGAACTTCCATGAAACGCACTCAACGCATCGTTCGAGCACAACCGCGCGCGCGCCGCGCCGTATCGGTTCTGTCGGCCGCGCTGGCCGCCGCCGCGCTCGTGCCGTTGTCGGGGCATGCCGCGACGACCATCACGATCGCCACGCTGAACAACCCCGACATGATCGAGCTGAAGAAGCTCGCGCCGGCGTTCGAGAAGGCCAATCCCGACATCCAGCTGAAGTGGGTGATCCTCGAAGAAAACGTGCTGCGTCAGCGCGCGACGACCGACATCACCACCAACAGCGGCCAGTTCGACGTGATCACCATCGGCACGTATGAGGCACCGCAATGGGGCAAGCGCGGCTGGCTCTCGCCGATGACCGGCCTGCCCGCCAATTACGATCTCGACGACGTGGTGAAGACCGCGCGCGACGGCCTATCGTCCGGCGGCGTGCTCTATGCACTCCCGTTCTACGTCGAAAGCTCGATGACGTACTACCGCAAGGATCTGTTCCAGGCGGCGGGCCTCAAGATGCCCGACCAGCCGACCTACGACCAGATCAAGCAGTTCGCCGACAAGCTCACCGACAAGTCCAAAGGCCAGTACGGCATCTGTCTGCGCGGCAAGGCGGGCTGGGGCGAGAACATGGCGTTCGTGTCGACGGTCGTGAACACCTTCGGCGGGGAATGGTTCAACGAGAAGTGGCAAGCGCAGCTCGACACGCCCGAATGGAAGAAGGCGGTCGGCTTCTACGCGGATCTGCTGAAGAGCGACGGCCCGCCGGGAGCGAGCTCGAACGGCTTCAACGAGAACCTCACGCTGATGTCCTCCGGCAAGTGCGCGATGTGGATCGACGCGACCGTCGCCGCTGGCATGCTCTACAACAAGGCGCAGTCGCAGGTGTCGGACAAGATCGGCTTCGCGGCCGCGCCCGTCGCCGTCACGCCGAAGGGCTCGCACTGGCTGTGGTCGTGGTCGCTCGCGATCCCGAAGACGTCGAAGCAGCAGGACGCCGCGAAGAAGTTCGCCGCGTGGGCGACCTCGAAGGAATACATCGAGATGGTCGGCAAGGACGAAGGCTGGGCCTCGGTGCCGCCGGGCACGCGCAAATCGACCTACGCGCGCCCCGAGTACAAGCAGGCCGCGCCGTTCGGCGACTTCGTGCTCAAGGCGATCGAGACCGCGGACCCCAACGACGCCACGCTCAAGAAGGTGCCGTATAGCGGCATCCAGTTCGTCGGCATTCCGGAGTTCCAGTCGTTCGGCACGGTGGTCGGTCAGTCGATCGCGGGTGTCGTCGCGGGTCAGACGGGCGTCGATCAGGCGCTGAAGGCGGCGAACGCAGCCGCGGATCGCGCCGTGAAGCAAGCTGGCTATCAGAAGTAAATCCGCGCGGTACACGGGCCGTTTCATCATGAAACGGCCCGCAGGCATCATCATCGAGAGGTGAAACGATGAGTCAACTGAATCCCCCCATCACCGATCATCCTCTGGAGGAGTCCGCCGCCGAGCGCGACAAGCGGCGCGCGAAGTCGGTGCGCTGGCTGATCTCGCCATCGACCGGACTGCTCTTCCTGTGGATGGCCATTCCGCTCGCGATGACGATCTGGTTTTCGTTCTCGCGCTACAACCTGCTGAATCCCGATGTCAAAGGCTTCGCGGGCTTCGACAACTTCGAGTTTCTCGTCACCGATCCGGCCTTCGGTCCGTCCATCGGCCACACGCTGACGCTGATCATTTCGGTGCTCGTCATCACGGTCGTGGGCGGCGTGCTGCTCGCCGTGCTGTTCGATCGCAAGTTCCTCGGGCAAGGCATCGCGCGGCTGCTCGTGATCGCGCCGTTCTTCGTGATGCCGACGGTGTCCGCGCTCATCTGGAAGAACATGATCCTGCATCCGGTGTACGGCCTGATCGCCAGCCTGATGCGCTCGATGGGCATGCAGCCGATCGACTGGTTCGCCGACTATCCGCTCTTCGCGGTGATCGTGATCGTCGCGTGGCAATGGCTGCCGTTCGCGTTCCTGATTCTTTTCACGGCGATTCAATCGCTCGACCAGGAGCAGAAGGAAGCGGCGCGCATCGACGGCGCGGGTCCGTTCGCGATGTTCTTCTTCATCACGCTGCCGCATCTGAGACGCGCGGTCGCTGTCGTCGTGATGATGGAAACCATCTTCCTGCTGTCGATCTTCGCGGAAATCTATACGACGACCGGCGGCGGCCCCGGTACCGCGACGACCAACCTCTCGTACCTGATCTACGCGCTCGGCCTGCAGCAGTTCGATGTCGGTCTCGCGTCGGCGGGCGGCATTCTCGCGGTCATTCTCGCCAACATCGTCGCGTTCTTCCTCGTGAGAATGCTCGCGAAGAACCTCAAAGGGGAGTACGAGTCATGAGCACCCAACCGGTTTCCGGCGTGCCGCGCACCACCGCGCTCGGTCACGCCAAGAACATCGTGCCCGGCATCGTCGCGTGGCTCGTGTCGATCCTGCTGTTCTTCCCGATCTTCTGGATGACGATCACCGCGTTCAAGACCGAGCAGCAGGCGTATTCGTCGTCGCTCTTCTTCACGCCGACGCTGGACAGCTTTCGTGAAGTGTTCGCGCGCAGCAATTATTTCGGCTTCGCGTGGAACTCGGTGCTGATCTCGCTGGGCGTCACGGTGATCTGTCTGCTGCTCGCCGTGCCGTGCGCCTACGCGATGGCCTTCTTCCCGACCAAGAAGACGCAGTCGGTACTGTTGTGGATGCTTTCCACGAAGATGATGCCGTCGGTCGGCGTGCTCGTGCCGATCTACCTGCTGTGGAAGAACACGGGCCTGCTCGATACCGTGTCCGGGCTCGTCATCGTGTACACGCTGATCAACTTGCCGATCGCGGTGTGGATGGCCTACACGTACTTCAACGAAGTGCCGAAGGACATTCTCGAAGCGGGCCGCATCGACGGCGCGACGACCTGGCAGGAAATCGTCTATCTGCTGATGCCGATGGCGCTGCCCGGTCTCGCCTCGACGGGCCTCCTGCTCATCATCCTGTCGTGGAACGAGGCGTTCTGGAGCATCAACCTGTCGAGCTCGAACGCGGCGCCCCTCACGGTGTTCATCGCGTCGTATTCGAGTCCGGAAGGCCTGTTCTGGGCCAAGCTCTCGGCCGCTTCGCTGCTCGCGGTCGCGCCGATCCTGATCGTCGGCTGGCTCTCTCAGAAACAACTGGTGCGCGGCCTCACGTTTGGCGCGGTGAAGTGAGGATGCGAGCGTGAACCTCACTCCATCCCACGAAGCCAATCTCGAAGATCGCCTGCTGATCTGCGATTGCGACGGCGTGCTCATCGACAGCGAAGCAGTGGCGGCGCGCATGCTCGTGACCGAGCTGGAAGCGCTGTGGCCGGGCGTCGATGTCGAGCCGGTCGTGATGCCGCTGCTCGGCCTGCGCATCGAGGCCGTGCTCGCGAGCGCCGCCGATACGGTGAACCGCACGCTCACGCACGAACAGGTCATCGTGATCCGGCGTTCGGTCGAAGTCGCGGCGATGCAGGCGCCGACGGTGACGGGCATCGCCGAGGCGCTCGCGGCCGTGCCCTTCACGAAGGCATGCGCGAGCAACAGCTTCTCCACCTATGTCGATGCCGTGCTGCAACGCACCGGCCTGCTGCGCTTCTTCGGCGAGCGGCGTTTCTGCGCCGATATGGTCGAGAATCCGAAGCCCGCGCCCGACGTCTATCTCGCGGCGGCGCGCGCGATGCGTATCGATCCGCTGCGTTGCCTCGTCGTCGAGGACAGCGTGACGGGCGTGACGGCCGCGAAGGCGGCGGGCATGCCGGTGCTCGGTTTCATCGGCGGCGGGCACGCGACTGAAGGACAGATCGGCGCGCTGCAGAGAGCGGGTGCGCAGGCGGTATTCGACGACATGACGCGGTTGCCGGCGCTCGTCGAGCAATGGCTGCAGAACGCGGCGTTCGAAATCAGATAGCGACGGCGCGCGACGCGTCGACAATGAAGACGGGAGACACACCATGGCTAGCCTGACACTGCGCAACATCACCAAGCGTTATGAAGAGACCGAGGTGATGCGCAACATCAACCTCGATATCAACGACGGCGAGTTCGTCGTGTTCGTGGGCCCGTCGGGCTGCGGCAAGTCGACGTTGATGCGCATGATCGCGGGTCTGGAGGACATCAGCGGCGGCGAACTGATGATCGACAACACGCGCGTGAACGAACTCGCGCCCGCCAAGCGCGGCATCGCGATGGTGTTCCAGTCGTACGCGCTGTATCCTCACATGACGCTGTACGACAACATGGCGTTCGGCCTGAAGCTCGCGGGCGAAAAGAAGCCCGCGATCGACGCCGCCGTGAAGAACGCCGCGAAGATTCTGCACATCGATCACCTGCTCGATCGCAAGCCGAAGGCGCTGTCGGGCGGCCAGCGCCAGCGCGTGGCGATCGGGCGAGCGATCACGCGCAAGCCGAAGGTGTTCCTGTTCGACGAGCCGCTCTCGAACCTCGATGCCGCGCTGCGCGTGAAGATGCGCCTCGAATTCGCGCGCCTGCACGACGACCTCAAGACGACGATGATCTACGTGACGCACGATCAGGTCGAAGCGATGACGCTGGCGGACAAGATCGTGGTGCTGTCGGCGGGGAACATCGAGCAGGTCGGCACGCCGAACACGCTGTATCACGCGCCGGCGAACCGCTTCGTGGCGGGTTTCATCGGCTCGCCGAAGATGAATTTTCTGTCGGGCACGATTGCGCAGGTACAGAGCGACGGCGTCCTCGTGAAGTACGCGACGGGCGAGACGCAACTCGCCGGCGTGTTGCCGGGCAACGCGAAGGCGGGCGATGCGGTCACGGTCGGCATTCGTCCGGAGCACTTGCAGCCGAACTCGCCGGGAGCGGGCGATTTCGGTGTTTCGGCGTCGGCGATGACGGTCGAGACGCTCGGCGACGCGGCGTATCTCTATGCCGAAACCGACGTCGCGCCGGATGGCCTGATCTCGCGCATTCCGCCGCTGGAGAAGCACGCGCGCGGCGAGAAGCTGAAGCTCGGGGCGTCGGCGGAGCATTGCCATCTGTTCAACGCGGAAGGGCAGGCGTTCACGCGCAAGGTCGTGGATTCGTGGTTGCGGGAGCATGCGACGGCGGCGTGAGCCTGTCGCCGCTTTTCGCGGGGCACGGGAGAAGAGCGATAATCGCGTTTGCGACCGGTCACACTCGATGACCGGCGCATGCCCACACGATATCGCCATGCCTGTCCTGACCGAACTCTTCGTCTATCCGATCAAGTCCTGCGCGGGCATTTCCCTGCGCCGCGCTACGCTTTTCGACACGGGTCTCGAGTACGACCGCCACTGGATGGTGACCGATGCGTCGGGCGGCATGTTCACGCAGCGCACGCATCCGCGCATGGCGTTGATCAGAACCGCGTTCGACGGTGACGATCTCGTGATCGATGCACCCAATATGCCGACGCTGCGCACGCCCTTGCGCGCCGAAGCATTGACCGATGCTCAGCCGATGCGGGCGACCGTCTGGCGCGATACCGTCGATGCGCTCGACACCGGCGCGCACACCGCGCAATGGTTCAGCGCGTTTCTCGGCCTGCCCGCGTGCCTCGCGCGCTTCGCGCCGTCCGCACGCCGCGACGTCAGCGACGAATGGACCTCGCCGCTTGCCGTGCATACGCGTTTCGCGGATCAGTTTCCGCTGCTGGTGCTCGGCCAGGCATCGCTCGACGATCTCAACGCGCGCCTGTCGACCAAGGGCGCGCCGGGCATCGCCGCCAATCGCTTCCGGCCGAATCTCGTGATCGGCGGACTCGATGCGTACGAAGAGGATTTCGTCGGCGAGATGCAGATTCGCGTGCCGGAGCGCGACGTGCAATTGCGCCTCGTGAAGCTGTGCACGCGCTGTCCGATTCCGTCGATCGATCAGGACACGGGCGCGCCGAATCCGTCGTGGCCGCACGAGCCGCTCGACACGATGAGCGCGTATCGCGGCAGCGAGCAGTTCGACGGTGCGCTGACGTTCGGCAAGAACGCGATCATCGTGGCAGGCGAGGGCGTCGCGCTGGAAGTCGGGCAGGAAGTGGAAGCCGAAATCGACTTCTGACGCGTCACGCGTCGAGCGCGGCCTTTGCGCACAACTCGTCGGTCACGAGTCCCGACAGCCATTGGCCTTTCAGCGCGGCGATCAGCGCCTCGCGCTTGCGCTGTCCGCCTGCGAAGCCGATCGTCGGGCGTTTCGGCGGCGTGTCGAGTTTGAGGCTCGTCACGCGCGCGCCGGTTTTCGACGTCACGCGCTTGCCTTCGGCATTGATCGGCAGCCCGAGCCATTCGGCCACGGCGCCCGCGCCCATCATCTCGTCGACTTCCGCGCGCGTGATGAAGCCGTCTTCGTGCAGCGGGCAGTTCACGCCCACGTTGCCGATGCCGACGAACGCCACATCCGCCTGCTGCGCGAGCGCGCTGACGATGCGATACAGCCGGTGATTGACCCACTGTGCGCGCTCGGTTTCGCTGTCGGCCATGAGCGGCGCGGGCAGCATGAAGTGCTTGCCGCCGGTCTTTTCCGACAGCTGTTGCGCGACGTCGTAGCGATTCGACGAACCGTCCTGCGCGATGGCGCCGACCATCGAGACGAAACGATGCTGCGGCCGGTCGAGCTGGCCGATCTGCGCGACGCAGGCCTTGAGCGTGCGGCCGCTGCCGATCGACACCACGAGCGGCTTCTCTTCGAACAGATAGCGCTCCATCACTTGCGCGCCCGCGACGGCGAGCTTGCGGTCGACCTGCTCGGGGGCGTCGCCGTCGATGGGGACGACTTCGCACATCGCGAGGCCGTAGCGGTCGCTGAGCGCCTTGGCGAGCGACAGGCAATCGGCGATGCGATGATCGACCCGCACGCGGATCAGGTTCTTTTCGACGGCGAAGGCGACGAGGCGCTGCGCCACCGGACGCGAGATCTGCAGTTTTTCTGCGATCTCGTTCTGGGTGTTGCCGGCGACGTAGTAGAGCCACGCTGCGCGCGTTGCGAGGTCGAGTTTTTCAGTGGACTTGGGCACTGGTGGTTTGGCTTTTTGTATTGTTGTTTTTTGGGGGTGTTGCCGAATCCCGTCAGCGGGTCGGTTTATTGGCGTTGCCCCGCACAGGGGCAACGCTAGCAGACTGACACGCCGACAAGTTCCATAGAAGCCCACCCGCACCACAAAATCAAGCCAACCTCGGCCGCGCCGAATCAAACAACGGCCTCACATGCTGATAAAGCTCCCGAAACCCTTTCAAACGCTGCCGAAGCAACTCATGGCGCTGCGGGTTCGGCGTGAACTCCTGCTTGATTTCGGGCTTGGCGAGCACCGTCGCCGGATCGCCGCCTGCCGCAAGCCAGCCAAGCCGGGCAGCGCCCAAAGCCGCGCCTGTTTCGCCACCACCGTGCGTACGTGTCGGCGTATCGAAAGCATCGGCGAACATCTGCGCCCAGTACGCGCTGCGTGCACCACCGCCGAGCATCGACAACGCCCGCGCCTGCGTACCCGCCGACTGCAGCGCATCGAGACCATCGGTCAGCGAGAGCGTCACGCCTTCGAGCACCGAATAGCCGAGCAAGGCGCGATCGGTCGCATGGGTCATGCCGAAGAACACACCTTGCGCGTACGGATCGTTGTGCGGCGTGCGCTCGCCGCTCAGATACGGCAGAAAGAGCGGCGCCGAAGGCAGCACATCGGCGGGCAAGGCTTCGATTTCCGCGAGCAGCGTAGGCTCGTCCGTCGACGTCAGCTTGCACACCCAGCGCAGACAACTCGCCGCCGACAACACCACGCTCATCTGATGCCAGCGATCCGGAATCGCGTGGCAGAACGCATGCACCGCCGACGCCGGATTCGGCCGGAAACGATCGCCGATCACGCACAGCACGCCCGACGTGCCAAGCGACAGGAAGCCATCGCCCGGATCGGTCGCGCCGATGCCCACCGCGCTCGCGGCATTGTCGCCGCCGCCCGCCGCGACGATCACGCCTTCGCCCAGGCCGAACTCGCGCGCGAGTTCGGGCCGCAACGTGCCCGAAGGCGCACTGCCCTCGGCCAGCGACGGCATCTGCTGGCGCGACATGCCGCACGCGGCGAGCAGCTCGTCGGACCAGTCGCGACGCGCGACGTCGAGCCACAACGTGCCGGCCGCGTCCGACGGATCCGATACCTTCGTGCCCGTCAGATGCATCCGCAGATAATCCTTCGGCAGCAGCACGCACGCGGTCTGTTTGAAGATTTCCGGTTCGTTGTGCGCGACCCAGAGCAGTTTTGGCGCGGTGAAGCCGGGCATCGCCAGATTGCCGGCGATCTCGTGCAGGTTCGGCGCGCGCTCGTAGAGTTCGGCGCACTCCTTGTCGCTGCGCATGTCGTTCCATAGGATCGCGGGGCGCAGCACATTGTCGTGTGAATCGAGCAGCACCGCGCCGTGCATCTGACCCGACAGGCCGATGCCGCGTATCTGCGCGAATTCACCGGGAAACTTTTCGCGCAGCTTGAAGAGCGCGGCGCGCGTGCCTTCCCACCAGTCGAGCGGATTCTGCTCCGACCAGCGCGGCTTCGGACGCGATACGGTGAACGGCGTGCCCGCCGTGCCGATCACGGCGCCATCGGCGGCGAGCAGCAGAACTTTCACTTCGGAGGTGCCGAGGTCGATGCCTAAGTACATGAACGGACCCTTTGTCGTTGCCGGGAACGAACCCGGCCAATGGCCAGGCGTGACGCCATCCAGCGGGAGGCGCTAATTTAACGCCACGCAGCGCGCCGCGCCATGGGCACATTACCCGAGCGGCGCGGCTTCTGGTTCTGGGAAGCGATGAGAATGGCGATAACGCGTGGCTTATGGCCGCGCTTCATGGCCGCGCGTTATGGCCGCGTGTTATGGCCGCGTGTTATGGCCGCGTGTTATGGCCGATTTCCGAGCCACGCATCGACCTTCGAAATCGCGTTGCGCATCACGCGCTCCAGCCCTTCGGTCTGCGCCATGCTGCCCCACAGGAGCTTGTCGCCGGTGAACGCCTTGATCGGATCCGGCGCCGTGAAGAAGCCGTGCGCGACGGCCGGGTCCATCACGCCATCCTGATACGCATAGGGCAGCTTGTCTTCGTGCCAGCGTTCGAGGAAGCGGAAGAAGAGCGCGGGCAGGATGGCGGTCGAATCCGGATCGACGTTGCGCGCGAAGCATTCGGAGAGCGTCGGCGCGATGAAGCCGGGGAGCTTCGAGAAGCCATCGGCGGCGACGCGCTGGTTCGTGTCCTTGATATACGGATTGCTGAAGCGGTCGAGCACGACATCGCGATACTTCGCGAGATCGATCGGGCTGGGCGTGAGGCAGGGAATCACATCGTCGGTGACGTAGGCATCCGCGAGCGCGCGGATTTCCAGGTCCTGCGTGCCTTCGTGGATATATTGCAGGCCGACGAGCGTGCCCGCCCACGCGATGCAGCTATGGCTCGCGTTGAGGATGCGGATTTTCGCCTCCTCGTACGGATGCACCGATTCGACCATCTCCGCGCCGACCTTCTCCCACGCGGGCCGCCCGGCGATGAAGTTGTCCTCGATCACCCACTGGATGAACTTTTCGCCCATCACCGGCGCGCGATCGTCGAAGCCCGTCGCGGCCTTCACGCGCTCGGCGACATCGGGCGTCGGACGTGGCGTGATGCGATCGACCATCGCGTTCGGGCACGACGTGTTCGCGATCATCCACTCGCGCAGCGCGTGCTCGCCGCGCCGCTCCAGAAATTCGAGCATGCCCGCCTTGAAGCGGTCGCCGTTGCTGCGCAGGTTGTCACAGTTCTGCAGCGAAACCGGGCCCGCGCCGCTCGTCATGCGCGCATCGAGGATGGCGGCGAGCGCGCCGTAGATCGTCGTCTTCGCGCCCTTGAGGTCGGCAGCGAGATCCGCGTTGGCGGTGTCGAGCTTGTCGTGTTCGTCGAGGTAATAGCCGCCTTCGGTAACGGTGAACGACACGATCCTGCACGCCGGATCGGCGCCCGTCGCGATGAGCGCGTTCAGATCCGCTGACCACGGCACGACCTTTTTGATCGCGCGGATGGTCTCGTACTCGCGCTCGCCTTTCGGCGTGACCGTTTCCAGCGTGTATTCGCCGTTCTGCGCGGCCAGCGCGTCGAGCACCGCGTTCATGTCGCCACGAATATTGCCGACGGCGAGCGACCAGCGCGTATCGCCCGTCTCGATCAGTCGATGCAGATACCACGCCTGATGCGCGCGATGAAAAGACCCGGCGCCGATGTGCAGGATCACGTTGGCTTCGCTAGTCATGTCGTCTCTTCCTCTGATTGGCTGTGCGCCCGTTCTGCGCGGACGGCGGTTCGCGATGCCGCGCGATCACGGTCAAGGCGGTTGAGTGAGCATTTGCTCTATTGATGATCTAATGATCGTATTCGCGGGAACGAAAGTCAAGACGCGTCGCGTCGTGCGATGCCGCGCAATTTACGCACCTCTGCGGCGCACAAATTTCATGGGCGGCAGCGGATCGGGAATAACCCGGATAGTCAACCCGACGGCCATTGAACGAAGGTGCGTGAGCCAATTGCCTATAACGATAGGCGGAAAATTAGAACGCGGGAGACAGACATGGATTACGTGATCGGCATCGACATCGGCACACAGAGCACGAAGGCGTTGCTCGTCGATACCAGCGGCGCGATCGTCGCGCAGCATTCGAGCGCCTACCATCCGGATACGCCCAAGCCCTTGTGGGCGGAGCAGTGGGCGTCGGTGTGGTTCGATGCCGTGACGGCGTGTATCGCGGGCGTCGTCTCGAAGGCGCGGGAGCAGGGCGTCGCGGCAAGCGATGTCAAGTCGCTCTGCGTGAGCAGTCTCTACGGCGGCTCGGGCATTCCCGTCGACGAGAACATGGAGCCGCTCTATCCGTGTCTCATCTGGATGGACCGGCGCGCGACGGCGGAGGTCGAGTGGGTGCGCGAGCATGTCGACATGAAGCGGCTGCAAACGATCACGGGCAACGGCGTGGACAGTTATTACGGCTTCACGAAGATCCTATGGCTGCGCAATCACCAGCCCGATGTGTGGAACAAGACGCGCTATTTTCTGCCGCCCAATGCGTTCGTGATCCAGCGTCTGACGGGCGAGCTCGCCGTCGATCATAGTTCGGCGGGGAACCTCGGCGGCGTGTACGACATCGCGGCGCGCGCATGGTCGAAGGAGGCGCTCGACATGCTCGGCATTCCCGCTTCGATGATGCCGCAGCGGCTCGTCGAATCGTCGGACGTAGTGGGCGGACTGGTGCCGGAGTGGGCCGGCAAGCTGGGTCTCGCCGCGGGCACGCCGGTCGTCGCGGGTGGCGTCGATGCGGCTGTGGCGACGTTCGCGGCGGGCGTTACCAAGGCGGGTCATCACGTCGCGATGATCGGCACCAGCATGTGCTGGGGCTATATCAACCAGACCGTCGATGCGAGTCACGGACTCGTGTCGATGCCGCATGTGTATAACGGCAGGCACGATCTGTATGTGTTCGGCGGCGCGAGCACGGCGGGGCAATGTGTGGCGTGGTATCGCGATCAGTTTTGCCAGGGAGAAATCGCCGCAGCGAAGGCGCTGCCGCATGGCGATCCGCATCGCCTGCTGGAGGAGGCGGCGTCGCAGGTTGCGGCGGGTTCCGATGGCGTCGTGTTCCTGCCTTATCTGATGGGCGAGCGCAGTCCGGTGTGGGATGCGCACGCGAGCGGCACGTTCGTCGGGCTCAATCTGTTTCATACGCGTGCGACGCTTTATCGTGCGGTGCTCGAAGGGGTTGCGTTTGCGTTGAAGCACAACATGGAGGCGGGGCGGCGTGGGGCGCAGTCGCTCGATGACCGGTTGATCGTCGTGGGCGGCGCGGCGCATTCGGATCTGTGGATGCAGATCATCGCGGATGTGACCGGGTATCCGGTGCTGTCGATTGAACAGGATGTCGAAGCGGCGATGGGGGCGGCGTTGCTGGCGGCGCTGGGGGCGGAACTCGTGTCGCGGGAGACCGCCGAAGGCGGGTGGGTGGTTGAGCGGGCTCGGCCGGATGGGGCGCGGGAGAGCGTTTATGCGGAACGCTTCGAGGTATATCGGGAGCTTTATCCGGCGTTGAAGCCGTTGATGCATCGGTTGCGGGGGTGAGGGCGTCTTTGGGGGTTATTTTGACATCCCATAGAAGCCCCAAAAACCCTACCGCCCCCCCAGCACCGGATGCGAATCAAACACCGGCCCCTGCACGAAATGCACGTCGAACTGCTGCAACGCATTGAACTGCGCTTCATCGCAGACATTGGAAAAGATGAGCGGAATCCTCAACCGATGTGCATAAGCCACCAGATGCTTCACCACGGAATCCCGCAAAGCCGCCCCCGCATCCATCTTGATGAAGTCGAGCCGGGCCATGTCCGACACCGCCATGATCTGCCCTGCATTGGGCAAATTCCCCGCGACCTTGAACCCGTAATGCTGATAGCTCTTGGTGAGATACCCAAGAAACGTCTTGTGCGCAACCGCTGCCGCCGGCAATTCGATCACCACCCGCGACGGGCTCATACCGAACTCCATCAGCACCGAAGAGAAGTGCAGCCCATGGTCGTACTTCACGCTCTTCAAAAGCCGCTCATGCACGCGCAAAAACAGCAACCCGGGCCGATGCGGCCCGAAGAAGTTGAACGCATGCAGCGCGCGCGATAACCGGTCCAGCGTGACCAGCTCGCGATCATCTTCCAGTTGCCCGAAAGGATCGCGCGGCGCGTCGCCCTGAATCAGCGTCAGCGCCTGCACGCCGAGCTCGTCGCCGAACCGCTCGGCGCTCTCCGGCGACGCGCTCAAGGTCTGCGGAAAACTGTGCGTGCCGACATCGAAGATCGGCTCGTACGCGCTCGAAATGCACAGGTCGCGGTAATGCGCGATCGCCTCGCCCGCATGCTCGTTCTCGCCGAGCACGACATGCGCGCCAAGAAACGGATGTTCCGCGGCGCGGGCGACGAGTTCAGGCAAGGACGGGGCGATCATGGATGGAGCGTTCGGTTTATGGGGGCGTGCCGCACCGGCGATTTTCGTTGGAATGGTCGATGGTATCAGCGCGCAACACCGCGTCCAGCACCAAATTCACATATTGATATGCCGGAAGAAGCGCGTCGATTAAGGGTTTACGATGAATTTCACTAATCGTAATTGGTTTTACTATGCGTAAAACGCGGCGGCAATGCGCCCGCACTCATTCTTTTGTCGAGGATTTCGACCATGCCAACGTTCGAGACGCACACGGACGCGAACCAGCACTATCAATCCGGCTTCGCGAACGACTTCGCCACCGAAGCGCTGCCGGGCGCGCTGCCGATCGGCCGCAACTCGCCGCAGCGCGCCGCCTACGGCCTTTACGCCGAGCAGCTTTCGGGTACCGCATTCACCGCGCCGCGCGCGCACAATCGCCGCTCGTGGCTGTATCGCATCCGGCCGGGCGCGGTGCACAAGCCGTTCACGCGCGTGCCCGCCGACGCGCTGCGCGCGAAGCTCGTCGCCAATTTCGCCGACGTGCCCGCTACGCCGCCCAATCAGCTTCGCTGGGACCCGTTGCCGATGCCCGCCGCGCCGACCGACTTCATCGACGGCTGGGTGACGATGGCTGGCAACGGCGCCGCCGAATCGATGTCCGGCTGCGCGATTCATCTCTACGCGGCGAACCGCTCGATGCAGGACCGCTTCTTCTACAACAGCGACGGCGAATTGCTGATCGTGCCGCAGCAAGGCCGTCTCGCGATTTCGACCGAACTCGGCAAGCTGGATGTCGAACCGTACGAGATCGCGGTGATTCCGCGCGGCGTGCGCTTTTCGGTGGCATTGCCCGAGGGCGAAGCGCGCGGCTACATCTGCGAGAACTTCGGCGCGCTGCTGCAGTTGCCGGATCTCGGGCCGATCGGCTCGAACGGACTCGCGAATCCGCGCGACTTCCTCACGCCGCACGCCGCCTATGAAGACCGCGAAGGCAGGTTCGAACTCGTCACCAAGATGAACGGCGTGCTGTGGCGTGCGGATATCGGTCATTCGCCGCTCGATGTCGTCGCGTGGCACGGCAACTACGCGCCGTACAAGTACGATCTGCGCCACTTCAACGCCATCGGCTCGATCGGCTTCGACCATCCCGATCCGTCGATCTTCCTCGTGCTGCAATCGCCGAGCGACACGCCGGGCGTCGACACGATCGACTTCGTGATCTTCCCGCCGCGCTGGCTCGCGGCGGAGGATACGTTCCGCCCGCCGTGGTTCCATCGCAATGTCGCGAGCGAGTTCATGGGCCTCGTGCACGGCGTCTACGATGCAAAGGCCGAAGGCTTCTTGCCTGGCGGCGCGAGTCTGCACAACTGCATGTCGGGGCATGGGCCCGATGCGGAGACGTTCGAGAAGGCATCGCGCAGCGATACCTCGAAGCCCGCGAAGGTCGATGCCACGATGGCCTTCATGTTCGAGACGCGCACGCTGATCAAGCCGACGCAGTTCGCGCTCGAAACCGCGCAGTTGCAGGCGAACTACTACGAGTGCTGGCAAGGCCTCACGAAACACTTCAACCCGGAGCAACGATGAACGACGCGCTGCAGGCCACACTCGCGCCCGCCTTGAAAAGCTGGATCGAATCCGCGAACGATCCCGCGAGCGACTTCCCGATCCAGAACCTGCCGTTCGGCGTATTCAGCGACGCGGTGAACCCACAGCCGCGCGCGGGCGTCGCGATCGGCGACTGGATCGTCGATCTGGCCGCGCTCGAACGCGCCGGCCTCGTCGATGCGCACGGCGCGTTCGACAAGCCGCGTCTGAACGACTTCATCGCGCTCGGACGGGAGAAGTGGCGTGAAGTGCGCATCGCCTTGAGCGGTCTGCTCGCGCACGGCAACGCAACCTTGCGCGACGATGAAACGCTGCGCCGCCGCGCGCTCGTGCCGCGCCCGGATGCGACGATGCATCTGCCCGTCGAGATTCCGGGCTACACGGATTTCTATTCGTCGAAGGAGCACGCGACCAACGTCGGCTCGATGTTCCGCGATCCGAAGAACGCGCTGTTGCCGAACTGGTCGGAGATGCCGATCGGCTATAACGGGCGCGCATCGTCGGTCGTGGTGAGCGGCACGCCGGTGCGCCGGCCCAACGGGCAGATCAAGCTGCCGGATCAGGATCGTCCGGTCTACGGCGCGTGCCGCAAACTGGATATCGAGCTGGAGACGGGCTTCATCATCGGCCGGGGCAACGCGCTCGGCGAGCCGATCGCGTGTGAGGACGCGGAAGCGCATATCTTCGGCATGGTGCTGCTGAACGACTGGAGCGCGCGCGACATCCAGCAATGGGAATACGTGCCGCTCGGGCCGTTCAACTCGAAGGGTTTCGCGACCACCATTTCGCCGTGGATCGTCACGCTCGACGCGCTCGAGCCGTTTCGCACCGCGACGCCCGTGCAGGAGCCGCAGCCGCTTGCGTATCTGCGCCACGCGGGCGATCACGCGTTCGAGATCGAACTGGAAGTGCTGCTGCGGGCCGAGGGCGCGCGTCAGCCGGCCAGCATTTCGCGCACCAACTTCAAGCTGATGTACTGGTCGATGGCACAGCAGCTCGCGCATCACACGGTTGGCGGCTGCAATACGCGCGTCGGCGATCTGATGGGCTCGGGCACGATCAGCGGGTCGACACCGCAATCGTGCGGCAGCCTGCTCGAAAGCACCTGGAACGGGCGGCGGCCCCTGAAGCTGGAAGAGGGCGTGGAACGCGTGTTCCTGCAGGACGGCGACGAAATCACCTTGCGCGGATGGTGTCAGGGCGACGGCTATCGCGTTGGGTTTGGCGCGTGCGCCGGGCAGATTCTTGCGGCGCGCGGTTGATCTGCGATCTTGTGAAGCGGCCCGGCGAGGCCGCTTTTTTTTCAAGCAAAGGAAAACGACATGGCGTTCGAGACCACTCCGCAGGGCAACGTGATCGATGTCGAGCGTGCGCTCGGCGACGCACATCGGCCGGCATTCCAGTTCATGCTGCTCGTGCTCTGCGGGCTATGCCTCGTGATCGACGGCTTCGACGCACAGGCGATGGGCTACGTCGCGCCCGCGGTCATTGCGGACTGGCATGTGTCCACGGCCGCGCTCGGACCGGTGTTCAGCGCGAGCCTCTTCGGCATGCTGATCGGCTCCCTGGGATTGTCGGTGCTGGCGGACCGCATCGGGCGACGCCCGGTGCTGATCGGCGCGACCGTGTTCTTCGGATCGTCGATGATCGCTACCGCGTTCACCCACGATCTCGCGCTGCTCACGGTGCTGCGCTTCATCACGGGTCTCGGGCTCGGCTGCATCATGCCGAACGCGATGGCGCTCGTCGGCGAGTTCTCGACTCCCGCGCATCGCGTGAAGCGGATGATGCTCGTGTCGTGCGGCTTCACGCTCGGCGCGGCGCTGGGCGGCTTTCTGAGCGCCGCGCTGATTCCCGCGTTTGGCTGGCGCTCGGTCTTCTGGGTCGGCGGCGCGGTGCCCTTGCTGCTCGCGCTGGTGATGATCGTCGCGCTGCCCGAATCGCTGCAGTTTCTGGTGCTCAAGGGCCGCGAAGCGCGCGCGAAGGCGTGGCTCGCGAAATTCGATCCGGCGCTGCCGATCGATGCGTCGACACGTCTGGTCGTGCACGAGAAGGCGGGCGGCGGTGCGCCGGTGGCCGAACTGTTCCGCGCGGGCCGCGGGCCGGTGACGCTGATTCTCTGGGCGATCAACTTCATGAATCTCATCGATCTGTACTTCCTGTCGAACTGGCTGCCGACCGTGATGCGCGATGCGGGTTACACGCAAGGAATGGCGGTGCTCATCGGCACCTTGCTGCAGACGGGTGGGGTGCTCGGGACGCTTTCGCTCGGCTGGTTCATCGAACGCTTCGGGTTCGTGCGCGTGCTGCTCGCATGCTTCGGTGTGGGTGCGGTGTGTGTCGGGCTGATCGGCGGCGTCGCGCACGTACAGGTATGGCTGTTCGTGGTGGTGTTCGCGACCGGCTTTTGTATCATCGGCGGGCAACCGGCGGTCAACGCGCTCGCGGGTCATTTCTATCCGACGACGCTGCGCTCGACCGGCATCGGCTGGAGTCTGGGCATCGGGCGCGTCGGATCGGTGATCGGGCCGCTCGTCGGCGGGCAGATGATCGCGCTCGGCTGGAGCAATGTCGCGTTGTTTCACGCCGCGGCGGTGCCGGTGTTGTGCTCCACGCTGCTGGTCGCCGTGCTGGCGGTCGTGCAGCGCGAAAAGGGCGGAACGCTGCGCACGGCCTGACGGTTCGGAGCGCGCGTCGGGCGGCGTGATCGATGCTCAGCGCGTCGCGCGCCGTTCCCACCAGACCGCCACCAGAAACGCCGCCGCCGCCGCAGTCAACACGCCGATCAAGGCATCCGCGCCGATACGCTGCATCAACGTCCCCGCGACGATCGGACCGCCGAAGCTCGCCACACTCCACGACGCCCCGATGATCGCTGTCGCCGACACGAGCGTCGGGCCGCGGAAGCGCTCGCCGCACGCGACGATCGAAAGCGTGTAGACGCTGCCCGCCGCCGCGCCGATCACGAAAAGCAGCGGCCAGCAGATCCACGGATGCTCGACAGCCCATGGCAGCAGCGGCAACAGCACCACGACGACCACTCCCGCGCCCGCATGCACCTTCGCGCGCCCGATGCGATCGGCGAGCCAGCCGATCGGGAATTGCATCGTCGTGTCGCCGAACAGGATGGCGGAGGCGAACAGCACGCCGGTCTCCTCGCCGATACCGTGCGACATCGCGAAGAGCGGCATCAGCGAGAGCGCGAGCGTGTCGAAGAGCGCGAAGAAGCCCGTGCCGATCACGAGCGCCGGCATACGCGGCAGCACTTGCCGCCAGTCGCCGTGCTCGCCTTCGCCGTCGCCGGAAGCGAGCGCGTGCGGCGTGCCGCGTATCGACGCGAGCGCGGGCAACGCCAGCAGAAAGATCGCGCCGCAGATCGCGAAGCGCATCGAGGGCAGGCCGCCGATCACGCTGACGAGCACCGGGCCGGTCATCTGGAAGAGCGTGAAGTTGGTCGCGTAGATGGCGACGACGCGGCCGCGCGTCGTATCGTCCCCGAGCTGCGTGACCCACGCCTCGCCGATCGTGAAGAGCAGCATCAGCGCCGCGCCGCACAGAAAGCGCAGCACGGCCCACAGCCAAAGATCCACGGTGAACTGCATCGCGATGGTGGACAGCGCCGCGACGATCACCGTGCCGACGATCGTCTCGCGCGCGCCGCAACGCGCCGCGACGCGGCTCGCGAACGGCGCGACCGCGAGGCCGCCGCCCGCCTGCATGGCAGTCATCAGGCCGACCAAGCCGGTGCCGTAGCCCGCTTGGGTCAAGGCGAGCGCGGTCAGCGGCAAGGTCGCGCCCAAGCCCAGGCCGACCACCGCGACGCTCAGGATCAGCGCCAGAAAATCACGCGAAAGGATGCCCTTCATGCAACGTACCGCCCGATAAGAATCAGGCGGCCTGTCCGATCGAAAGACGGCGCGCGCGCTTGTCGAGCGTCGCCGACAGCAACGTGAGACCGAACGCGCTCGCCGCCATCATGATGCCGACCCACGGCAGCGACGTGAGCGGCGCGCCCGCGCTGATCACGCAGCCGCCGAGCCACGCGCCCGTCGCGTTGCCGAGGTTGAACGCGCCCTGATTCAACGTGGACGCGAGGTTGGGCGCGTCGCTCGCGCGGTTCACGATCAGCATCTGCAGCGGCGGCACGATCGCGAACGCGAGCACGCCCCAGAAGAAGATCGTGATCATCGCCGGGACGGGCTCGTGCATCGTGCCGGCGAAGATCGTCAGAATGACGACGATCGCGAGCAGAAACGTCAGCAGCGAGCGCAGCAGCTTCCAGTCCGCGAGCTTGCCGCCGAGCGTGCTGCCCACCGTCAGCCCGAGGCCGAAGAGCAGCAGCACGTAAGTGACCGCGTGCGGCGAAAAGCCCGTGATGTCTTCGAGGATCGGCGTGATATACGTGAAGACCGAGAACAGACTCGCCGACGCGAGCACGCTGATGCCGAGCACCATCAGCACTTGCGGGTTCTTGAGCACGTCGAATTCGCGCAGGATGCTGGTGTCGCGCATCTCGATGTGCTTGGGCAGGCACACGGCGAGCGCGCCCGCTGCCGCGACGCCGATCAGCGTCACCACCCAGAACGTCGCGCGCCAGCCGGCCGCCTGGCCGAGCGCGGTGCCGAGCGGCACGCCGAGCACGTTGGCGAGCGTGAGTCCGGTGAACATCAGCGCGATGGCCTGCGCGCGGCGGTTCGGCGCGACGAGATCGGCGGCGACCACCGAGCCGATGCCGAAGAACGCGCCATGACAGAACGCCGTGACGATGCGCGCGCCCATCAGCACCCAGTAATTCGGCGCGAGCGCGCACAGCAGATTGCCGACGATGAACACGCCGATCAGGTTCATCAGCGCTTGCTTGCGCGGCATCTTCGCGGTGACCACAGCCAGGATCGGCGCGCCGATCGTGACGCCGAGCGCATAGCCGGAAACGAGCATGCCGGCAGCCGGAATCGACACCGCGAGATCGCGCGCGACATTGGGCAACAGGCCCATGATGACGAATTCGGTCGTGCCGATGCCGAACGCGGCAATGGCGAGAGCGACGAGGGGCAGAGGCATGGCGGAGGGCGCGCGCGGTGTCACGCTTCACGCGCATCGTCGGATTGAGATGCAGGCGCAAAGGCGGAGTTGAAGGCCCGGATTGTACCGAAAGGTAATTTTTGATGCTGGTATAAACCCTGATATCGACCGCCACGCGCCACGCCGCGCCTGAACGGATATTCTTCCGGACGCGGCGACGGCGCATGAGTCTTGCCAGCGCATCGCCGCGATGCGTCAGATGTTTCCGGTAACACACCCGCAGCCGCGCATTCCTTGCGCGTCACCTGCGCGGGAGAGTGTTGGAAAAACGCTGCAACTATCGAACGAACATGTCACCGACAAAAATCTGTATCCGCTTCGCCATCGCATCCACGCTGCTGCTCGGCGCGCTCGCGCACGCCCAGAGCGACGCCGCCGGTCCCATCGCCACGAAGGCCGGCGCGCTGCATTTTCTGCGCGACGAATCCGGCATGGCCGCGCTCATCGACACGCAGGTGTTCGATCGCTTCGACGCGAAACGCATCGCGCATTTCGATGAAACGTCGGGCGCGAGCGACACCGTCACTCGCATGCTCGTGCAATCCGATACCGGCCCGCTGCTCTACGACTTCCGCCGCAATCCGCCGCTCGTGCAGCGCGTGAATCAGCGCATGACGGTCAAGCGCGTGTTCTGGCAGGGCGAGGAAGTGGTGATGCAATCGAATCTCGGCTGGTTCGGTTTTCAGCGCGGCAAGCTCACGAAGCTGCAATCGTCGACGACGACCTATCACTGAGCGGAAACACGCGTTCGCCGGCGACCACATAGAGCGCTTCGCCGCGCACCTGGCCGTTCACCTCGAAGCCGCCCGTGAACGCGCCGAACGCCGGCAGCACGCCCGCGCGCGCGCCGAAGCGAAAGCACGGCAGGCGCGCGCTGTCGACGCGCGTCGCGAGCCGGTACACCGGATGCTCGTGGCCGGCGAGCGCGTAAGCGCCATCGACCGTCTGCGGATGATGGCAAAGCGCCCACGGCCCGAGCGCGTGCGGCTCCTTCACGACATCGACGCCGAACATAGCGGGCAGCGCGCCCGCGTGCCTGTCGTGATTGCCTTCGACGAGCACGAGCGCGAGTTCGCGATGTTTCGCGCGCCACGCGGCGAGCGCGTCGAGCGTTTCGTCGGCGTGCGATTCGCGCGCGTGCAGCAGATCGCCGAGAAAGACGATCGATTCCGGCCGATGCGCGGCGACGAGCGCATCGAGCCGCGCCAGGCTCTCGCCGGTCGTGCCGACAGGCACCGGAATGCCGCGCGCGCGAAACACCGCGTCCTTGCCGAAATGCGCGTCGGCGATGAAGAGGCTTTTGGCCTGCGGATCGAACGCCGCGCGCTCTGCCGACAGGACGAGTGCGTGGCCGTTCACATCGATGGTCAGTGCTTCCATTTATGCTTTCGCCGCTTTCTCTAAATCCGCGAGCATGCGCTCGACGCGATCCGACAGCTTCTCCGTGCTCACCCTTTCCCGCAAACGCGCGACGATCAGCGGAAACGCGAAGGGCGTCGGCTTCTTCGGGTGCGTGAGCGCAAGCCGGCTTGCGCACATGCGTTCGAGCGCGGCCCGGATGCGTCCGAGTTCCAGTTCCTGCAGCATCACTTCCTGATCCGCCTGCGTGAGCAGCAGATTGCCGCTGTCGTGCTTGCGGAAGACTTCGTAGAACAGTCCGCTCGACGCCTGCAACTGGCGCGCGCTTTTCTGCTGCCCCGGATGACCCTGATAGATCAGCCCCGACACGCGCGCGATCTCGCGAAAACGCCGCGCCGAAAGCTCGGACGCGTTGAGGCTCGCGAGAATGTCGTGCTCCAGATTCTGCGGAGAAAAGAGACCTTCCGCGATGAGCGTCTCCCAGTCGAACGGCTTGGCCGACAGCAGTTCGAAGCCGTAATCGTTCATCGAAATGGAGAACGTGCCCGGCTGGTCGCGCGACGCGCGCCAGCCGAACAGCGATCCCAGACCGATATGCGCCATGCGGCCCGCGAACGGATAGCAGAAGAAATGATGCCCTTCGCGCGAGCGCACCAGTTCGACGACGAGCACACCGGGTCCCGGCAAGGCCGACCATTTCGCCTGCAAGTCGAGCAGCGGTTTGACGGCGCGCATCTCGGGTTCGTCGTAGATGCCGTCGCTGGCGCGCGCGAGCATCACGAGTGCGGCGTCCGCGAGTTCCGACGAGAGCGGCATCTTGCTGCCCGCCCATTGCGGCATCGCGCCGCGCGATGAGCTCGCGCGCTTCACATAGGCGGTCATGTCGCGCACGCGCACGAGTTCGAGCGCGCGTCCGCCGAAGGTGAAGACATCGCCGGGCTTGAGACGCGAGATGAACGATTCCTCCATCGCGCCGATGCGCCCGCCGGTCATGTACGCCACGTTGATGGTTGCGTTTGCAACGATCGTCCCGACGTTGTTGCGATGCCTGCGCACGAGATCCTCGCGCGGCACGCGATACACGCCGTCATCGTCCTTCACGACGCGATGAAAGTCCGGATACGCCCCGAGCGACGCGCCGCCGCGCTCGACGAACGCGAGCGCCCAGTCGAACTCCGGCTGCGTGAGATCACGATACGCATACGCGCTGCGGACTTCAGCGAGCATCTCCGCCGATGTGAAGCCGCCGCCGATCGCCACCGTCACGAGATGCTGCACGAGCACGTCGAGCGGCTTGAGCGGCATGTCGCGGCCTTCGATGCGACGTTCCTGGATCGCCCAGCGCGCCGCCGCCGCTTCGACGAGTTCGAGCGCGTGCGTCGGCACGATCGTCACGCGCGACACGCGGCCCGGCGCGTGACCCGAGCGTCCCGCGCGCTGCATGAGGCGCGCGACGCCCTTCGGCGAGCCGATCTGGAACACGCGATCGACCGGCAGGAAATCGACGCCCAGATCGAGGCTCGACGTGCACACGACCGCCTTCAGTTGCCCGTTCTTGAGTCCCTGCTCGACCCAGTCGCGCACCTCCTTGTCGAGCGAACCGTGATGCAGCGCGAGCAGGCCCGCCCATTCCGGCCGCAGTTCGAGCAGCGCGCGATACCAGATTTCCGCTTGCGAGCGCGTGTTGGTGAAGACGAGCGAGCTTTGTGCCTGATCGACTTCATCGGCGACGGGTCCGACTTGCCGCACGCCGAGATGCCCGCCCCACGGAAAGCGCTCGATCGTGTCGGGAATCAGCGTATCGACGACGAGCGTTTTCGGCTGCGCGCCGCGCACGACCACGCGCGGCGTTTTCACGGGATGCAGCAGGGCGTCGTGCGCGAGCGCGAGATTGCCGAGCGTCGCGGACAGGCCCCAGATCTGCAGATCGGGCCGCCAGTGCGCGAGCCGCGCGATCGCGAGTTGCGTCTGCGTGCCGCGCTTGTTGCCGAGCAGTTCGTGCCATTCATCGACGACGATCATGCGCAAGTGCTTCAGTTCCTCCTGCGCGTTGGCGCGTGTGAGCATGAGCGTGAGGCTTTCGGGCGTCGTGACGAGCGCGGACGGCATGCGCCGGCTCTGCCGCGCGCGTTCGGTCGATGACGTGTCGCCTGTGCGCAGCCCGACCGTCCACGGCACCGACAGCGCGCTCACCGCGCTTTGCAGCGCGCGGGCGCTGTCGGCGGCGAGCGCGCGCATCGGCGTGATCCAGAGGACGGTGAGCGGCGCGGGCAGCGCGGCCGGTTTCGGCGGCGCGTGCGCGTAGGCCGCGAGCGCGCCGAGCCACACAGCCCAGGTCTTGCCCGCGCCGGTCGTCGCGTGCAGCAGACCGCTCGCGCCGCGTTCGATTTCACGCCACGCCTCGCGCTGAAACGCGAAGGGCTGCCAGCCGCGTTCGTCGAACCAGCGCGCGATGCGCTCGTCGATCGGCCTCACGGCTTCGTTCGCGTCGAACGCGAATGGCGCGGGCGTGAACAGTTCGGCGGCGGCATCGAGTTTCGCCTGCGCCGCACGCGTACGCGGCACGCGGCGAGGACGCGGCGCGCTCATGCCGTCGCCTCGTTCAGAAAGCCCTTGAGAATGTCGAGCGTATCGGCGTCTTCGATCTGCTTGTCGGTGCGCCAGCGCAGCATGCGCGGAAAGCGGACCGCGATGCCCGACTTGTGGCGCGGGCTCGCCTGTATGCCTTCGAAGCCGATCTCGAAGACGAGCGTCGGCGTGACACTGCGCACCGGACCGAACTTCTCGATGGTCGTCTTGCGCACGATCGCATCGACCTGGCGCATTTCTTCGTCGGTGAGGCCGGAATAGGCTTTCGCGAACGGCACGAGCGTGCGCGTGCCGTTCGCCTCGTCCCAGACGGCGAAGGTGAAATCCGTGTAGAGGCTCGCACGCCGTCCGTGGCCGCGCTGCGCGTAGAGCAGCACGGCGTCGATCGAATACGGATCGATCTTCCACTTCCACCACGTGCCCGATGCCTTCGTGCGCCCGACGCCGTACATCGACGCGCGCTCCTTCAGCATCAATCCTTCGACGCCGCGCGCGCGGCTTTCGTCGCGCAACGCGGCGAGCGCCCGCCAGTCCGATGCGACGACCACCGGCGACACGCGCAGCAAGTCCACCGCGAGATCGGACGCGAGCGCGTCGAGCTTCGCGCGGCGCGCATCGAGCGGCTCGGTGCGCAGATCGCGGCCGTCGGCTTCGAGCAGATCGTAGGCGAGCAGCGCGGCGGGTGAATCGGCGAGCACTTTTTTGGTGAGCGACTTGCGCGTGATGCGCGGCTGCAAACGCGCGAACGGCAGTGGCGCGTTCGCGCCCGGTTCCCACGCGAGAATCTCGCCGTCGATCACGGTGCCATCCGGCAACGCGGCGCCAAGCGCGGCGAGTTCGGGAAAGCGCTCGGTGACGAGATCCTCGCCGCGTGACCAGATCCACACGCGGCCCGCGCGCTTCACGAGCTGCGCGCGTATGCCGTCCCACTTCCATTCGACGATCCAGTCAGCGGGCGAACCGAGCGTCGCCGGATCGGCCTGCAGCGGATGCGCGAGAAAGAACGGATAGGGGAGGCCGAGATCACTTTCGTGCGGCGTGTCGACATCGTCGCCTTCGGCTGCGGGCGCGATCAGCCGCAGATAACGCGCGGCGCTCGGCGTCTGACGCGAATCGGTCCAGCCGACCATGCGCTGCGCGATGCGCTTGTGATCGACGCCCGCGACGGCGGCCAGCGCGCGCACGACGAGCTGCCGCGCGACGCCCACGCGAAAGCCGCCGCCGATCAGCTTCGTCAGGAGAAAGCGCTCGCTCCAGTTCAGTTCGTCCCAGTAGCCCAGCAGCCGCTCGCGCAATTCAGCCGGATTTGCGCCACGCAGCGTCAACACACGTTCCTCGATCCACTGCGCGAGCCCGAGCGACGATTCGCCCGACGCGGGCGGCAACACGTGCGCGATGGTTTCGGCGAGATCGCCGACCGCCTGATACGACTCCTCGAAAAGCCATTCCGGCAGGCCCGCGCGTTCGCGCGCGAATTCGGTGATGAGACGCGTCGGCACCGACTGGCGCGGCTTGCCGCCCGCGAGAAAGTACGACGCCCACGCCGCGTCTTCCGGTTCCGCACCCGAGAAATACGCGATCAGCGCTTCGAGCTTTTCGTTAGTCGATGTGGTCGCGTCGAGCGCGGCGTAGAGCGTCGCGAAGCGCTTCATGACGCTACGGCCGTATCGGCTTCGATGGCGTCGTCGCCGTATTCGGTCTTGAAGGCGCCCGCGTCCAGTCCCTGTTCGCAGAGCCAGCGCACCATCGGCTCGATCTGTCCGTGCGTGACGATCACGCGTTGCGCGCCCGTCGCGCCGATCGCCAGTTGCAGGCCCGGCCAGTCGGCGTGATCGGAGAGCACGAAGCCGCGATCGACGCCCTTGCGCCTTCGCGTGCCGCGCAGACGCATCCAGCCGGACGCGAAGGCATCGCTGTAATCGCCGAAGCGGCGCATCCACGTGCTGCCTTGCGCGGACGGCGGCGCGACGATCAGTGCGCCCTTGAAGGCGGCCTTGTCCTTCGCGGCGATCTCGCTGACGAGGCGCGTGTGCGGCAACGCGACGCCGGCCTCGCGGTACGCGCGATTGAGCGGCTCGACCGCGCCGTGACAGAAGATCGGGCCGATGGCGGCATCGACGCCCGCCAGCAGGCGCTGCGCCTTGCCGAACGAATAGCAGAACAGCACCGACGCGCGCCCTTGCGCCGCGTTGTGCCGCCACCATGAATCGATGCCGTCGAAGACGTCTTGCGAACGGTCCCATCGATAGATCGGCAGGCCGAACGTCGATTCGGTGATGAAGGTATCGCAGCGCACGGGTTCGAACGGCGCGCAGGTCGGATCGGGTTCGACCTTGTAGTCGCCGGACGCGACCCACACACGCCCCTTGTATTCGACGCGCACTTGCGCCGAGCCCAGCACGTGTCCGGCAGGATGCAGCGACACGCGCACCCCGTTCACTTCGATGGCTTCGCCATAGGCGAGCCCTTGCACGTCGATGCCGGGCAGCCTCGACAACAACACGCCGACGCCCGGTTGCGCGGCCAGATAGCGCGCGTGGCCAAAGCGCGCGTGATCCGCATGCGCATGCGTGATGACGGCGCGTTCGACGGGCCGCCACGGGTCGATATGGAAGTTGCCCGGCACACAGAAAAGTCCCTCGGGCCGCGCGACGATGAGATCGGAAGAAGTGTCCACTGGTCGATAGGCAATGCGTGTGTGACAGCCGCATGACGCGCGCGCCGCCGGGCAACGGGAAGTGTTCGATTCTGGCAACAAAAGCACGCCACGTGCCCGTCACGGCGCTTTCATCAATCGCGTGCAGGGTGTAAAAGTTTGATTGGCCTGAGCGCTCGTTCGCATGTGTCCGCTCAAGCCGCCGTCAGCGAAACACGCGCGCACGGGGCGCGCGCGCCGCAGTCTTCTTGATAAGCCGAACATGGATACGATGGTTGCGCCGACCGCCGCAGAAGCGGTCTGGATCGTCAGGCTCCAGGGCCATCCTCAGTACGACTTCGTGCGTCTGAAGCGCGTGTTCACCGGCCACGGTTCGCGCCATCAGGTCGTGCTCGTGGATGTCGGAAAGTTGCTCGCGTGCGCCAATCGCGACGACACCGATTACGTGCTCAAGGCCGTCGACGACTGGCACGCGGGCAAAGTGCGCGGCATCCGCGAATTTCTCGACCCGGACAATCCGCGCGTGCCGGAAATGCCCTACGTGACGATCAGCGTGCGCCGCTCGTCGGGCTTGCTCGGGCTGCTCGGCGTGCACAGGGAAGGGGTCGTGGCGTTTCGCAACGGGCAGCATCGCGCGCGCTACATGGCGCACGCCGGCGCGTTGTGCATGCCGGTGGAAGTGCATGAGCGCGAGGCGGCGCTGCTGCGCGAGATGTGCGCCGCGCCCGATGTATCGAGCGCGGAGTACGGGGAGAATTGAGTGCGGCGCGATCAGCCAGACGGCAGGATCGCCGCCTGGCTTTCGCGGATGCTTCAGTTGGCCGTCGCCGACGCGCCGCGCATCGTCTGCATCGGCATGATCGACGACATGGGCGGGCGCATCACTTCATCGGGGCGGCCGTTGCCAGAGGCGAATTCCCGGCTCAGATAGTCCAGCGCATAGTCGATGAAAAAGCGCGTCTTGGCGGGCAGATATTGCCGGCCCGGATAGACGATCGACACTTTCATGTCCGGGTCGTCGATGGAGTAATCCTCCAGAAGGCGCACGAGCGTGCCGTCGTTCAGATCCGCCTGCACGATGCCCTCGGGCAGGATCGAAAAGCCCATGCCCTTGAGCGTCGCGAGACGCACCATGAGGCCGTTGTTGACCGTGTACACAGGCGCGAGCGTGATCTGGTCGGCGTCGCCGAGACGATGCCGGAAGTGCCAGGTCTGGCTGCGCATCTCGTTCGGCAGCCCGACGGAAGGCAAGTTGTGCAGATCCGTGGGCGAACCGGGCATGCCGTGCTCGGCCACGAACGCCGGCGTCGCGACCGGGACGAGCGCGTTGGTGCCGACGGGGCGCTCGATGAGCGCCGTGCTCGACACCATGAACGCGGTGACGATGCCCACGTCGTAACCGTCCTCGACGAGATCGACATGGCGCTCCGCGAGCGTCAGGCGCACATTGACCTTCGGATAGAGCTTGCGGAAGCCGTCGACGAGCGGCGTCAGCGTAAGCAGCGAAAGCGCGCTCGACGCCACCACGCGCAACGTGCCACTCGGCTCACCCTCGGTGTGCGTGACCGTGGACTCCAGATGATCCAGTTCTTCGAGCAATGCGCGGCAGCCCTCCAGATAACGCGTGCCGGCTTCGGTTAGAGAAAGATTACGGGTGGTGCGGTTGATCAGGCGAGTTCGCAAATGCGCTTCGAGCATGGCAATCGCCCGAGTGACCAGCGCATTCGATACATCGAGTTGTTGAGCGGCGCGGCGAAAGCTTTCCGTATCCGCCACGCGCACGAAGACGCGCATTGCATGGATCTGGTTCATCTCAGGTGCCCTCTCGGTTGGGTCACATCGCGGCAGGCCGGCTCAATGCGACATGCGCATGTCCGAGCATTGAAGGATGTGTGAAGTCGATAATATTGACAGACGGCAAATATTGCAATAACGACGTTAGAACGATGTGGTAACTCAGGCAGATTTTTGAATCCTCCATTAGCGCTGCGCCCATGTGGGCGCGTATTTTGTCAGTTTGGCGCCATTAGAAATGACCGTGCGAATTCGTTTTGCACCCCGGACTATAAGGCGCAGCGGCCATTCCGACAATAAGTTTGTAGATTTTCTTATGATATATGTTGTGAATCCTTAATAAATCGCATTTTCTGCTGCGTTCACGAATCGAGATGAAATTGATATATCTACCCGTTAATTATTTTTATCGGTTTTTATGCTCGATTAACATTCTTGCTGTTTCCTTACAGCGCGAGTCGAGTTTCAATCTGCAGGAAGCGGGTTAATCGTTTTGCCGACCCGATCAGGAATATCGATTCCGTGATGCGCGCTTTTCATCGCCTCGCCTGATGTCCGATTCCTTTCAAACTCGACGGTGTTTGCGGCATGCTTCTCGTCGCGCTGATTACCGGTGTCATAATCGGCGGACACACATGGAGGCTTTGAATGGCTCAATCCAATCCGGCGACTGTCACGCTCCCGAGCGGCGAAGTGATCCCGAAACTCGGCCAGGGAACCTGGGAAATGGGCGAACGCGCGAATGCGCGCAGGAGCGAGATCGCCGCGCTGCGCGAGGGCGTCGAGCTGGGAATGACGCTCATCGACACCGCCGAGATGTACGGCGACGGCGAAAGCGAGAAGCTCATAGCGGAAGCGCTCGGCGACAGGCGCGAGGAACTGTTCATCGTGAGCAAGGTGTATCCGCACAACGGCAGCGAACGCGGCGTACAGACCGCGTGCGAGCGCAGCCTGAAGCGCCTGAAGACCGACCGGATCGATCTGTATCTGCTGCACTGGCGTGGCGGGGAAGATCTGGAAGGCGTCGTCGCGGGGTTCGAAAAGTTGAAGCGCGACGGCAAGATTCGTCACTGGGGCGTCAGCAACTTCGACACCGACGACATGGAAGAACTCTTTTCGCTCGATGGCGGCAGCGCCTGCGCAACCGATCAGATTCTCTACAACGTCGCGCGGCGCGGGGCGGAGTTCGATTTGCTGCCGTGGCTGCGCGAGCGACGCCTGCCCGCGATGGCGTACAGCCCCGTCGATCACGCGCGTCTGCCGCGCGGCGGCGCGCTGGAAAAGATCGCGGCGGCGCGCGGCGTGTCGGCGTTTCAGGTGGCGCTCGCATGGGTTCTGCGGCAACCGGAAGTGTTCGCCATTCCGAAGGCGGCGGACGTCGCGCATGTCCGCGAGAATCGCGCGGCGCTCGACCTCGATCTGTCCGCCGACGAACTCGCGGACATCGATCGGCAGTTCAGGCCGCCGAAGTCGAAACGCTCGCTCGAAATGCTTTGACTGCTTCGATGCCGCGCGCGATCACGTGCACGCGTGATGCGCGTGAACGGAGCCGAGCACCGCGACTTCCGCGGGCGTGCGCCTCAAATCTGCTTCGTTGACCTGCTTCGCGTCGGCGAGGAAATCGTCGACGATCGAGGACACTTTCGTGTCCGTCAGGCACAGCGACACGCGCTTCGTGTCGTTATCGGAAAGCGACGCGCGCTGCGACAGGAACAGCACGCCGTACTGATAACCGCGCACGATGCCGCGCACCGCGCCCACGCATTGGCCTTGCGCCGTGTTGTCGGACTTCGCGGCGCATTGCTGCGCGAGCGCGTAGGCGGAGAAGCTGGGGTCGGCGGCGCCGGGCGTCGGGGCTTGCGGTGCGGTTTGCGCGTGCGCGGCCATCGCGACACTGAAGGCGAAGGTGCTGAGCGCGACGGAAAGGGCGGGTTTCATCGGTTGAATCCTCGTTGTTGTTGAACATCGAACCGATGAGAGACGCGCGAAGACGCTTTGGTTCCGACAAATGGCCGCTTTGCCTTCACTGACGCTGCAGCGCGCGCAGTTCGTCGACGGGAATGTGGCAATGAATCGCGTGGCCATCGCCGGCGTCGCGGCACGGCGGCGTTTCGGTCTCGCAGATCGCGCCGACCTTGCGCCCGCAGCGCGTGTGGAACACGCAGCCCTCGGGCGGATTCGCCGCGCTCGGCAATTCGCCCGACAGACGGATGCGCTTCGCGTGCGTCCCGTCAAGCGACGGCACCGACGAAAGCAGCGCTTCGGTGTACGGATGCTGCGGGCCGTCGAAGACCGCCGCCGCGCGCCCGATTTCCATGATGCGTCCGAGATACAGCACCGCGATGCGATCCGACAGATAGCGCACGACATGCAGATCGTGCGAGATGAACACGTAGCTCACGCGCCGCTCGCGTTGCAGGTCGGCGAGTAGATTGAGGATCGCGGCCTGCACGGAGACGTCGAGCGCGGAGGTCGGCTCGTCGCAGACGACCACGCGCGGATCGCCCGCGAACGCGCGCGCGATCGCGACGCGCTGCTTCAGCCCGCCCGACAGTTGCCGTGTGCGCGAAGTCAGATAGCGCGCCGGCAGGCGCACGGCTTCGGTCAGCGTTTGCAGGCGTTGTTCCTTCGCCTCGCCGCGCAGCGCCGCGAGCTTCGACAACGAACGCGCGATCAGTTGCCGGACCGAATGCGCGCGGTTGAGCGCGGAATCCGGATTCTGGAACACGATCTGCAGCGACTTCACCTGTTCTTCGCTGCGCCGGGTCACGCGTTCGGGCAGCGCCGCGCCGTCGAGTTCGAGCGACGCGCCCTTGTCCGGCGCCACGAGGCCGAGCAGGAGCTTGGCGAGCGTGGTCTTGCCGCTGCCGGATTCGCCGACGAGACCGAGCGTCTCGCCTTGCACGAGATCGAGCGAGACATCGTGGACGGCGCGCACCTCTTCATCGCCGACACGGAAGGTTTTGGAGAGATTGCGCGCCGATAGCGCGAGCGGCTGCCCGTCGCGAGGTTCGACCGGCGCGGGCGCTTCGTCGGTCGAGCGCGGCAGCGTCTGTGCGCGCTCGTGATAGTGACAGCGCGCCATCTGATCGCCGTGCGCGGACGCGACACGATAGGGCGGCGGCGCATCGTTGAGACAGCGCTCGTCGGCGAGCTTGCAGCGCGGCGCGAAAATGCAGCCCTGCGCGATCGATCCCGGCAGCGGCAGCGAGCCGGGAATCGTGTCGAGCCGCCCGGTTTCCTTGCCGCGTCCCTCGCGCGGCAGGCAGCGCAGCAAGCCGACCGTGTATGGGTGACGCGGCTGCGCGAACACGTCGGCGGTGGCGCCTTCCTCCACGAGCTTGCCCGCGTACAGCACGCCGACGCGATCGCACATGCGCCCGATCACCGCGAGATTGTGGCTGATGAAGAGCACGGCCGTGCCGAGTTCCGCACGCAATTGCGCGATGAGATCGAGCACTTCGGCTTCGACGGTGGCGTCGAGCCCGGTGGTCGGCTCGTCGAGAATCAGCAGTTCGGGATTGCACGCGAGCGCCATTGCGATGACGACGCGCTGCTGCATCCCGCCCGACAGCTGATGCGGATAACTATCCATCACGCGCTCGGGCGACGCGATACGCACGCGCTTCAGCATCTCGGCGGTGCGGGACAGCGCTTCATCGGCGGACGCGCCCGTGACTTCGAACGCTTCCGAGACTTGCCGCGCGATCGTCAGCGACGGATTCAGTGCGCGTCCGGGGTCCTGATAGACCATCGATACGGCGTTGGCGCGCATGCCGCGCAGCGCGTCGGCGTTGAGCGTGGCGACGTCGCGCCCGGCGATGGAAATGCGGCCCGCCTTCACGCGGCCGTTGCGCGGCAGGTAGCGCAGCACCGCGAGCGCGGCGGTCGACTTGCCGCATCCCGATTCGCCGACGAGCCCGTATGCCTCACCGCGCTTCACGCGCAAGGTCACGTCCTGCAGCACTTCGCGTTCGCGTCCGCGCGCCCGATAGGCCACCGTCAGGCCGACGATCGTGAGCGCGTCGGCCTGATCGCCTTTGGCGGCGCCGAAGGTGGGAAAGGCCGATGGCGGCGGTCCGTTCATCGGTCGAGCGCTCCTTGCACGGCATCCGCGACGAGATTCACCGCGACGACCAGCGAGGCGATCGCGGCGGCGTCGAACACGACGGTCCACCACGCGCCGCCCGCCATCAGCGTATAGCTCTCGGACAGCGCGAGGCCCCAGTCGGCCGATGGCGGCTGGATGCCGAAGCCGAGGAACGAGAGCGTCGCGACGGCGAAGATCGCGTAGCCGAGCCGCACCGTCGCCTCGACGATGATCGGCGGCAGCACGTTCGGCAGAATCTCCGCGAACATGATGTAGAGCGCGTTTTCGCCGCGCAGTTGCGCCGCGAGCACATAGTCGAGATGCCGTTCGCTCAGCACGGCGGCGCGCACCGTGCGCGCGGTGATCGGCGCGAAGGTCAGGCCGATGACGAGAATCACCGTCGTGTTGCTCGCGCCGACCGCCGCCAGCGCGAGCAGCGCGACGATCACGAGCGGCAGCGCGAGCAGCGCATCGATCGCGCGGCCAATGACGGCGTCGACCCAGCCGTCGAAATAGCCGACGACGAGCCCGATCGCGGTGCCCGCCGCCGTGCCGAGCAGCGTCGCCAAAGGCGCGATGGTCAGGATGTCGCGCGAGCCGACGATCACGCGCGCGAACACGTCGCGGCCGAGCTGGTCGGTGCCGAACCAGTGATCGGTGGACGGGGCGATCAGCGAATTCAGCGGGTCCGACGCGTACGGATCGTGCGGCACGAGCCACTGGCCGGCGAGCGCGCACGCGACCCAGAACAGCAGGATCAGCACGCCGAGCACGAAGGTGCCCGAGCGCAGCAGCGCGCCGAGCGCTTCGAAGCGTTTTGGCTTGACGGGCGCGGGCGACGCGGTCGCGGTGCTCATCGCGAGGCTCCGGTGCGCAGGCGCGGATTGAGCACGACGTAGAGCGCGTCCGCGATCAGATTCGCCGCCGTATAGATCACGCCGATGGTCAGCACGCCGGCTTCGAGCATCGGAAAGTCCTTGCCTCGCGCGGCCGTGTAGATCAGCGAGCCGATGCCCTGGTAATGAAACAGCGTCTCCACCACGACGAGCCCGCCGATCATGTAGCCGAGCTGTGTCGCGGCGACGGTCACGGTCGGCAGCAGTGCGTTGCGCAGCACATGCCGCACGATCACGACGCGTTGCGGCAAGCCCTTGAGAATCGCGGTGCGCGTGTAGTCGGCGTCGAGCGCCTCGACGGTGCCCGCGCGCGCCATCCGCGCGATATAGCCGAAGAACACGAGCACGAGCGGCAGCACCGGCAGGATCAGATGCTTCAGTTGCACGAGGATGTTCGCATCGGCGGGCGCGGTCGCTTCGATCGGCAGCCATTGCAGCCATACGCCGAAGATCAGGATCAGCACGATCGACGAGACGAACTCCGGCACGACCGTCGCCGTCAATCCGCCGATGCTGATGAGCCGGTCGATCCAGCGTCCCGCGTGCAGCGCCGCGTACACGCCGCCCGCGATGCCGAGCGGCACCACGACGACGAACGCGAGCGCGCCGAGCTTCGCCGAGGCCCACAGCGCGCTGCCGATGAACGGCGCGACCGGCGCGCGAAACGCATAGGACTCGCCCATGTCGCCGCGCAGGAAATGGCTGATCCAGCTCGCGTATTGCGTGAGCAGCGGCCGGTCGACGCCGAGCTGATGATTGAGCGCCGCGACGGCGCGCGCATCGGCGAGCGGGCCGAGAATCGCGCGGCCGACGTCGCCGGGCAGGAGCTGGCCGCCGGCGAACACGATCATCGACAGCAGCCAGAGCGTGACGAGCGCGAGCAGCAGCCGCACGCCGACGAAGCGCACGATGCGTTTCATTTTGGCGAAGTCGGCGACGTGCGCCGTCGGCGTGATCGTGCTCATTTACGCGGACACCGTCGCGCGGTCGAACCACATCTGCGAGATCGCGTTGAAGCGCACGCCGGAGACATTGGCGCGCGTGACGATCAACTGGTCGTAGAAGTAGGGGATCACGACCGGCGTTTCGTCGAGCAACAGACGCTGGATCTGGCCGGAGAGCTTCTTCTGCGACGCGACATCGAGCGCCGCGACGAACTGCGCGACGAGTTTGTCGTACTCCGGATTCTTGAAGTGCGCCGCGTTCCAGGTGCCGCTGCTCGTCAGCGGCGCGTTGAGGAACACGTTCGGCACACCGCGATGCCCGTAATCGGTGATGCCGAGCGGCGAATCCAGCCAGTCCGATTTGCCGAACGTGCCCGAGCCGTAGTAGAGATCCTGGCTCTCCACCTTCAATTGGATGCGGATGCCGACCGCCTTCGCCGCGTTCTGCACGACCACCGCGAGATCGGGAATCTCCATGTACTTCTCGGTCGTCAGCGTGATGTCGAAGCCGTTCGCGACGCCGGCATCGCTCATCAATTTTTTGGCTTGAGCGATATCGATCTTGCGTTGCGGCACGGTGAGATCGCTCGACGGAAACACCGGCGCGAACGGGCTGTCGTTGCCGACCTGCGCGCGGCCGCGAAACAGTCCCTTGACGATCACTTCACGGTCGATCGCGAGCGCCAGTGCCTGACGCACGCGCTTGTCCTTGAACGCGCCCATGTCGCAGCGCATGTGAATCTGCCGGTGCGAACTCGACTTCGTGCCCAGCACCTTGAATTGCGGATTCGTGAGGATCGAGACGCCGCCTTGCACGGTGAAATCGCCCATCACGTCGGCCTGGCGGCCTTGCATCGCGAGGAGTTGCGCCTGCTGGTCCGCGTAGAAGGAGAACGTCACGCGATCGGGCAAGGACTTCTCGCCCCAGTAGTCGGGATTGCGCACGAACGACGCGCCGACCTTCGGCGTGTATTTCTCAAGCTTCAGCGCGCCCGTGCCCATGAAGGTCTTTTCATAAGGGCCGGTGAAACTGGCCGGCAGAATCACCGCGTTATACGTATTCGACGAAACGTAGTACGGGAAATTGCCGTTGGGCGCGTCGAGATGAAACTCGACGGTGTGATCGTCGACGGCCTTCGCCGAGTCCTTCGACAGCACGCCCTTGAGCACCGAAAGCGCGGCCGAGCCCGCGCCCGGATCGGACAGGCGGTTGAAGGTCGCGACGACGTCCTTCGCGGTCATCGGCTGGCCGTCGTGGAACTTCACGTTCTGGCGCAGCTTGAAGGTCCACACGTCGCCCTTCGCATTCGACGACCACGACAGCGCCAGCGCGGGCTTGAGCGTCAGATGCTCGCTGTCGTCGTCGATCAGGAATTCGCCCGTCTGGTTGATGAGCGCGAGACCGGCTGCATCCGTCACGGTGAGCGGATCGACGGCGCCCGCCGGCATCAGATGCGCGACGCGGATCGTGCCGCCCGGCTTGCCCGCGCCCTGCGCGCGTGCGAACGGCATGCCGAAGAGGCCGCCAGCGGAAAGCGCCACGCCCAGCACGCTCGCGTGGCGCAGCAGTTCGCGGCGCGTCAGGCGGCCGGCCTTGAATTCGTCGATCGCGTGATTGCCCAGTTCACCCGCATGCGGGCGGGCGAGATCGAGGAGATGCGCGTCGGTCGAAGGTTTCTTCATCGTGTGCGGATGTCGGTAATGTCGCGCTCGCGCGATTCGCCGCGCAAGCGCTCAGGATAGCCGCGCCAGAAGCGCCGCCGCGTCTTGGTGGGGTAGCAAGGAACGCGCCGGGGTTTCATCGCGCGCGCCTTGGCCCGCTTCAGTGATCGTGTGGATGCTTGTGAATGGGATCGACCCAGTAGACTGCCTCGGGCTGCTCCACGGCATCGATATTCAGGTTCACCACCACCGCTTCGTTATCGCTGCGCACGAGCACGCATTCGAGGGGATCGTCGGTGCTGGCGTTGATTTCCTGGTGCGGCACGTAGGGCGGCACGAAAATGAAGTCGCCGGGACCGGCCTCGGCGGTGAATTCGAGGTGCTCGCCCCAGCGCATGCGCGCCTGGCCGCGCACCACATAGATAACGCTTTCGAGCGCGCCGTGATGATGCGCGCCGGTCTTCGCGTTCGGATGGATCGTGACCGTGCCGGCCCAGATTTTCTGCGCGCCGACGCGCGCCGCATTGATCGCGGCCGCGCGGTTCATGCCCGGCGTCTGTGGGGTGTTGGTGTCGAGCTGATCGCCCTTGATGACCTTGACGCCGTGTTCGCGCCAATCAATGTGCTGATGTGGGTCGCTCATGTCGGTTTTATCGTCTGCGGATATGAAAAGTCCGTTGCCGCCACCAACCGAGCGAGCAACGGACTTCCGATACTACACGCTTAAGCGCCGGTCATTTCGCTTTCGCGTTGACGATCGCCTCCGAGACATTGTTCGGCGTTTCCGCGTAGTGCTTGAACTCCATCGTGTAGGTGGCGCGGCCTTGCGTCAGCGAACGCAGCGACGTGGAGTAGCCGAACATCTCGGCGAGCGGCACTTCCGCGCGCACCAGCTTGCCGCCGCCGCCCGCGATGTCCTCCATGCCCTGTACGATGCCGCGTCGGCCGGAGAGATCGCCCATCACGTTGCCCATGAAGTCCTCGGGCGTTTCCACTTCGACGGCCATCATCGGTTCGAGCAGCACCGGCCGCGCGCGGCGCATGCCTTCCTTGAACGCCATCGAGCCGGCCATGCGGAACGCGTTTTCGTTCGAGTCCACGTCGTGGTAGGAGCCGAAGGTCAGCGTCACCTTCACGTCGACGACCGGATAGCCCGCGAGCACGCCGGCCTTCAGCGTTTCCCGAATGCCTTTGTCGACCGCCGGAATGAACTCGCGCGGAATCACGCCGCCCTTGATCGCGTCGACGAATTCGTAGCCCTTGCCCGGGTCCGGCTCCAGCGTGATGACCGCGTGACCGTACTGGCCGCGCCCGCCCGACTGCTTGACGAACTTGCCCTCGACATCCGCGACCTTGTTGCGCACGGTTTCGCGATACGCGACCTGCGGCTTGCCGACCGTCGCCTCGACACCGAATTCGCGCCTCATCCGGTCGACGAGAATTTCGAGGTGCAGCTCGCCCATGCCGGAGATGATGGTCTGGCCGGATTCCTCGTCGCTCGTGACGCGGAACGACGGATCTTCCTGCGCGAGACGGTTCAACGCGATGCCCATCTTTTCCTGATCGGCTTTAGTCTTCGGCTCGACGGCCTGCGAGATCACCGGCTCCGGGAAGATCATCCGTTCGAGGATGATGACGTGATTCGGATCGCACAGCGTGTCGCCGGTGGTCGCTTCCTTCAGGCCGACCGCCGCCGCGATGTCGCCCGCGCGCACTTCCTTGATTTCCTTGCGCTCGTTCGCGTGCATCTGCAGGATGCGGCCGAGGCGCTCCTTCTTTTCCTTCACCGGGTTGTAGACCGTGTCGCCCGAATTCACCACGCCCGAATAGGTGCGAAAGAAGATCAGCTGGCCGACGAACGGGTCCGTCATGATCTTGAAGGCGAGCGCGGAGAACGGCTCGTCGTCGCTCGGATGGCGTTCCGCTTCCTTGTCGTCTTCGGTGTGGCCGAGAATCGCGGGCACGTCGACGGGCGAGGGCAGGTAGTCGATCACCGCGTCGAGCATCGCCTGCACGCCCTTGTTCTTGAACGCGCTGCCGCACAGCATCGGCACGATTTCATTGGCGATGGTGCGCTTTCTGATCCCGCTCTTGATCTCGTCTTCGGTCAGGCTCTCGTGATCTTCGAGATACTTTTCGAGCAGTTCCTCGCTCGATTCCGCTGCCGCCTCGACCATCTTCTCGCGCCATTCGTGTGCGAGCTCCTTGAGGTTGTCGGGAATCTCCTCGTAGTTGAACTTGATGCCCTGGCTGTCGTCGTCCCAGACGATCGCCTTCATCTTCACGAGGTCGACCACGCCCTGAAAATGATCTTCCGCGCCGATGGGAATCTGGATCGGCACCGCAACGCCCTTCAGGCGCTCGCCGATCTGCCGCTGCACGCGAAAGAAGTCCGCGCCGACGCGGTCCATCTTGTTGACGAACGCGATGCGCGGCACCTTGTACTTGTTCGCCTGACGCCACACGGTTTCGGACTGCGGCTGCACGCCGCCGACCGAGTCGTAGACCATGCACGCGCCGTCGAGCACGCGCATCGAGCGTTCCACTTCGATGGTGAAGTCGACGTGTCCCGGCGTATCGATGATGTTGATGCGGTGTTCCGGATAGTTGCCGGCCATGCCCTTCCAGAAAGCCGTCGTGGCCGCGGAGGTGATCGTGATGCCGCGCTCCTGCTCCTGCTCCATCCAGTCCATCGTGGCCGCGCCGTCGTGAACCTCGCCGATCTTGTGCGTCACGCCGGTGTAGAAAAGGATGCGCTCGGTAGTCGTCGTCTTGCCGGCATCGATGTGAGCGCTGATCCCGATATTCCGATAGCGCTCGATGGGAGTCTTGCGGGGCACGTGAACCTCCTGTTGATATGTCGACCCGTGGCCGTCATGCGGCGGCGGTCAGCGCGGCCTGAAGTGGTTGAAACCGGTCGCGCTGAATCCTTTTAGGATAGCGCGTCGGCAGGCTCTTTGCAGGAATCCTGCCAGCCCGCTGCCAGAGACTTTCGAGGCGCAAAAAAACCGGCGTGTCGTGCGACGACGCCGGTTTTCCGATGGAGCGCGGACGCGTTACTGCACGCGCGGCAATCCCTTGATCTGCGTGCCCGGCTTGATGCCCTTCGCCGCGAACCAGCCCTTGGGCATCTCCAGCGCGTACACGCCGTTATTGCGCGGGCAGTGATTGTTCTCGGTTTCGGCCTGCATCTCGTCGATGTCGGTGATCGTGCCGTCGGCGCGGATGAACGCGATCGACAGCGGGATCAGCGTGTTCTTCATCCAGAAGCAATGCACCGCATTTTCGTTGAACACGAAGAGCATGCCTTCGTTCGGTGCGAGCTGCGAGCGATACATGAGACCTTGCTCGCGATCGGCATCGTTCGCGGCGATAGCGGCGTCGATCACATACATGCCCGCAGTGAGTTTCGCGCGCGGAAAATCGGATGGCTGCTTGGCGCCAGGCGGCATCGTCTGCGCTTGCGCGAGCGGAAGCGCCGCGAACGGCAACATCAATGCAATGACGCATGCGCGGATCGTGGCGGCGATGCGCGAGCGCCGGGCCGAAGCCGTCGAACCGAATGAAGACACCAAGGCACGCAACAACAGATTCACGACGCTGCTCCTCTCAAGAGAATCGTTCTGCCGGAAGTTCCGGCGGCCCCGCGCATGTTACTCGATGCGCAGCCACAAAACAAAAGGGCAGATGCCTTGCGGCGATCTGCCCTTCAACGCCGTAAAAACGGCGGTAATGCTCGTTCTTGACTTCGCTATACCGCCGTTTACAACGAACTTACTGAGCTGCCGAAGCGGCTTCCGGAGCCGAAGCGGCTGCCTTCTTGTGCGACGACTTGTGCGACGACTTGTGCGACGACTTCTTGTGCGCCGACTTGTGAGCCGACGAAGCAGCTGCCGGAGCAGCAGCAGCCGGTGCCGAAGCTTCTTGTGCGAAAGCGGCGGTTGCGAACAGGCCAGCGACGAGAGCAGCGATCAGTTTGTTCATGTGTGAATCCTTTAGCTTGAGTAAATTAACCAAACGACCCGGTCATTGAGTCATGTCGGTAAACGAGCCACCTACCTTTCGGTTGACAGTCATATCGATAATTTGATTTTCGATACGGCCGCCGACGCTTGAACCTTTCAAACTCCCTGGAGCACACAGGTTGTTGTAATCAGTTTTCGCTCATGCCGGATAGCTTTCTGCGGCATCTGTGGCCCTTAACGCCTCGCGCGATGAGTCGGTTGACGCGATTTACAGAGAATTGCGCAGCAGACCAAAAAAATTTATTCGACGCGCGATAAGCGCTACTCGATCTTCGTGACACGCGTTCAAGCACATCGCCTTGAATCGTGCAATGTTGCTTATTTTCGAGATAGTTGAATGCGATTCAACGAACGCGCTGCCACGGCGCGCCCGGCGCCACCTCGACGGACTCGCCGGGCGCGATGCCCAGCGCGAAGATATCGAGCGCGCCGATCGCGACGCGCACGAGCCTTAAGGTTGGAAAGCCGACCGCCGCCGTCATGCGTCTGACCTGCCGGTTCTTGCCTTCGGCGATGGCGAGCTCGATCCACGTCGTCGGGATGGCGGCGCGATAGCGGATCGGCGGCGTGCGCGGCCAGAGCGCATCGATTCCGTTTGCGTCGACGAACGCGGTGCGGCACGGGCGCGTCACGTAGTCGCCGAGATCGACGCCCTTCGCGAGCCGCGCGAGCGCGTCGTCGCCGGGCGCGCCTTCGACTTGCGCCCAATAGCGCTTCACGAGCTTGTGGCGCGGCTCGGCGATGCGCGCCTGCAGCGCGCCGTCATCGGTGAGGAGCAGCAAGCCTTCGCTGTCCGCGTCGAGCCGGCCCGCGGGATAGACGCCCGCTGTCTTCACCCAGTCGCCGAGCGACGCGCGCGTTTCGTGCGCGGAGAACTGGCAGATGGTGCCGAAGGGCTTGTTGAGGGCGATGAGCGGCATCGAAGACTCTGGTGCGGGGGCTTTGATCGAATGCGGCATCTTAATGCATGCGCGTGGCCGCCTCGGGCGCGCCGGGGCAGGCCAGCATGGTTAGAATGATGTCCTGACCAACATCGCGGCAGCGTTTGTGCCTGCACCCGCGCCCGCGCATGCTGCATCGCATTGCTCTCTCTGTTCAGTTGCCAGTTTCCAATTCAAGCCCGGCCTTATTTGGAGTCGACCATGTCGTATCAGCACATCAAGGTTCCGGCGGACGGTGACAAGATCACCGTCAACGCGGACTATTCGCTCAACGTCTCGGATCAGCCGATCATCCCGTACATCGAGGGCGACGGCACGGGCGTCGACATCACGCCGGTGATGATCAAGGTCGTCGACGCGGCGGTGGAAAAGGCCTACGGCGGCAAGCGCAAGATCCAGTGGATGGAAATCTACGGCGGCGAAAAGGCGACGCGCGTCTATGGCCCCGACGTCTGGCTGCCCGATGAAACGCTCGACGCGGTGAAGGACTACATCGTGTCGATCAAGGGGCCGCTCACGACGCCGGTCGGCGGCGGCATCCGCTCGCTGAACGTTGCGCTTCGTCAGCAACTCGATCTGTATGTATGTCTGCGGCCGGTGCGCTACTTCAAGGGCGTGCCGTCGCCGGTGCGCGAGCCGGAAAAGATCGACATGGTGATCTTCCGCGAGAACTCGGAAGACATTTACGCGGGCGTCGAATGGCCGGCGGAGTCGCCCGAGGCGAAGAAGGTCATCAAGTTCCTGCGCGAGGAAATGGGCGTGACGAAGATCCGCTTTCCGGAATCGTCGGGGCTCGGCATCAAGCCGGTGTCGCGCGAGGGCACGGAGCGGCTCGTGCGCAAGGCGATCCAGTACGCGATCGACAACGATCGCCGTTCGGTGACGCTCGTGCACAAGGGCAACATCATGAAGTTCACCGAAGGCGCGTTCCGCGACTACGGTTACGCGCTCGCGCAGAAGGAGTTCAACGCGGAGCTGATCGACGGCGGCCCGTGGATGAAGGTCAAGAATCCGAAGTCGGGCAACGACATCGTCGTGAAGGACGTGATCGCCGATGCCTTCCTGCAACAGATCCTGCTGCGTCCCGCCGAATACGACGTGATCGCGACGCTCAACCTGAACGGCGACTACATCTCGGATGCGCTCGCGGCGCAGGTGGGCGGCATCGGCATCGCGCCGGGGGCGAATATGTCGGATTCCGTCGCGATGTTCGAAGCGACGCACGGCACCGCGCCGAAGTACGCGGGCAAGGATTACGTGAACCCGGGCTCGGAGATTCTCTCGGCTGAAATGATGCTGCGCCATCTCGGCTGGTTCGAGGCGGCGGACCGCATCATTTCGTCGATGGAGCAGTCGATTCTTTCGAAGCGCGTCACGTACGACTTCGCACGCCTGATGGAAGGCGCGACGCAGGTATCGTGTTCGGGTTTTGGAGCGGTGATGATCGAGAATATGTGAGGACTCACCTCGGTTCGTTCGTCGTGTTGAATAAAAACCCCGGAAGACCTACGGTCTCCGGGGTTTTTAACAGGCGCGGGTGTCTCATATATGAGCAAGACACAGCGGTAAAAAGCAGGCGTAAAAAAACCCGGCGCGCGGCCGGGTTTCACGAGGCAAAGTCCGATCGAACGGTCAGGCCGATTCCTGGATGTTCGAAGCCTGCTTGCCCTTCGGTCCCTGGACGATCTCGAAGCTGACCTTCTGGCCTTCCTTGAGTGTCTTGAAACCGTTCATTTGAATCGCCGAGAAATGTGCGAACAGATCCTCGCCGCCTTCATCGGGCGTGATGAATCCGTAGCCTTTCGCGTCGTTGAACCACTTGACCGTACCAGTAGACATTCGTACTTCCCCTCTAACTCTCGTCGCAACCTGAGCACGCTCGAAAAGCGGCCACCCCACAATGTGAACCGCCCCCTCCTCACAAGCTCACCTCGGCCTCTTTTTTTTGGTCCGCGGTTGGCCCCCGGAAAAAAGTGCCAGTTTGATTGTTAAATCTCTTAAATCGAGTGTCAAGGAATTTTTGGGATAGCCGTTAAGCTCGTTGCAAAGCGCGCATTCGTAGGGTAATTCCTGCATTGCGTGTGCGCTGCCGTCCAAGCACGTCATCTTGAAAAGTCGCATAATCGACTCACCTGTGGGTTATCCGGCGGCCCGCGACGCCCGGTGCTCGGTTTGTTTTTTTTGTAGCTGTGCGATACTGGATTCGACGAGGTGCAAGCGGGCCGCGCCGAATGGTTGGGCAGCGGCAGGATTCGATGGACGAGAGCTGAGCGAGTGCGATTCCGGCAGTTCATACCGACCAGGCGGTCGGTTCGCTGGAGCGGCAATTGCGGGGGCGTCCGTGTTGTTTAGAATGGGTGTATGGCGACAAATCCCAACAAGCAGGATGGCACGGTACTGGAGCGGCAGGAGCAGAAGCTCAAGAAGCCGGCCATGTACAAGGTGGTGCTGCTGAATGACGACTTCACGCCGATGGAATTCGTCGTGATGATCGTGCAGGAATACTTCAATAAAGATCGTGAGACTGCGACGCAGATCATGCTGAAAGTTCATCGCGAAGGCAGGGGAGTTTGTGGGGTCTACACGCGAGATATCGCGTCGACCAAAGTTGAGCAAGTCGTTAGCCATGCACGGCAAGCGGGACATCCGCTGCAGTGCGTGATGGAGGAAGCATGATTGCCCAGGAACTGGAAGTCAGTCTGCACATGGCGTTTATGGAAGCACGTCAGGCGCGGCACGAGTTCATAACGGTCGAGCATCTCCTGCTCGCCCTGTTGGACAATCCGACCGCGGCTGAGGTGTTGCGCGCCTGCGCAGCCAACATTGAAGATTTGCGTCAGAACCTGCGCAATTTCATTCATGACAACACGCCGACCGTGCCCGGCACGGACGACGTCGATACTCAGCCGACGCTTGGTTTCCAGCGCGTGATCCAGCGCGCGATCATGCACGTGCAATCGACCTCGAACGGCAAGAAGGAAGTGACCGGCGCGAACGTGCTGGTCGCGATCTTCGGCGAGAAGGATTCGCACGCGGTGTACTACCTGCAGCAGCAGGGCGTGACGCGTCTGGATGTCGTGAATTTCATTTCGCATGGCATCGCGAAGACGAACAGCGGCGATGCCGCGAAGGCGAACAGCGAAGTCAATCCGGAATCGGAAGACGCCGCCGCGCAGAAGGAAACGCCGCTCGCGCAGTTCACGCAGAACCTCAATCAGCTCGCGAAGGACGGCAAGATCGATCCGCTGATCGGCCGCGAGCTGGAAGTCGAACGCGTGGTGCAGGTGCTGTGCCGCCGACGCAAGAACAATCCGCTGCTCGTCGGTGAGGCCGGCGTCGGCAAGACCGCGATCGCCGAAGGTCTCGCGTGGCGCATCACGCGCGGCGAAGTGCCGGACATTCTGGCCGACGCGCAGGTGTATTCGCTCGACATGGGCGCGCTGCTCGCGGGCACGAAGTATCGCGGCGATTTCGAGCAGCGTCTGAAGACGGTGCTCAAGGAACTGAAGGAGCGTCCGCACGCCATTCTGTTCATCGACGAGATTCATACGCTGATCGGCGCGGGCGCGGCTTCGGGCGGCACGCTCGACGCATCGAACCTGCTGAAGCCGGCGTTGTCGTCGGGGCAGTTGAAGTGCATCGGCGCGACCACGTTCACGGAATATCGCGGCATCTTCGAGAAGGACGCAGCCTTGTCGCGTCGTTTCCAGAAAGTCGATGTCACGGAGCCGACCGTCGAACAGACTGTCGCGATCCTGCGCGGGCTCAAGACGCGCTTCGAAGAGCATCACGGCGTGAAGTACTCGTCGGGTGCGCTGTCGGCGGCGGCGGAACTGTCGGCGCGCTTCATCACGGATCGTCATCTGCCGGACAAGGCGATCGACGTGATCGACGAAGCGGGCGCGGCGCAACGCATCCTGCCGAAGTCGAAGCAGAAGAAGACCATCGGCAAGAGCGAGATCGAAGAGATCATCTCGAAGATCGCGCGCGTGCCGGCGCAAAGCGTGTCGCAGGACGACCGCAGCAAGCTCCAGACGCTCGACCGCGATCTGAAGGCTGTCGTGTTCGGGCAGGACCCGGCCATCGACGCGCTGTCGGCATCGATCAAGATGGCGCGCGCGGGCCTCGGCAAGCTGGACAAGCCGATCGGCGCGTTCCTGTTCTCCGGGCCGACGGGCGTCGGCAAGACGGAAGTGGCGAAGCAGCTCGCATTCACGCTGGGCATCGAACTGCTGCGCTTCGACATGTCGGAGTACATGGAGCGTCACGCGGTGAGCCGGTTGATCGGCGCGCCGCCGGGCTATGTCGGATTCGATCAGGGCGGTTTGCTGACCGAAGCCGTCACGAAGAAGCCGCACTGCGTGCTGCTGCTCGATGAAATCGAGAAGGCGCATCCGGACATCTACAACGTGCTGCTGCAGGTGATGGATCACGGCACGCTGACGGACAACAACGGCCGCAAGGCGGACTTCCGCAACGTCATCATCATCATGACGACGAATGCGGGCGCCGAGGCGATGGGCAAGGCGGTGATCGGTTTCACGTCGCGTCGCGAGTCGGGCGACGAAATGGCCGACATCAAGCGCATGTTCACGCCGGAGTTCCGCAACCGTCTGGATCAGATCATCAGCTTCCGCTCGCTGGACGAGGAAATCATCCTGCGCGTGGTCGACAAGTTCCTCATGCAGCTGGAAGATCAGTTGCACGAGAAGAAGGTCGATGCGGTCTTCACCGACACTTTGCGCAAGCATCTCGCGAAGCACGGTTTCGATCCGCTGATGGGCGCGCGCCCGATGCAGCGTCTGATTCAGGACACGATCCGTCGTGCGCTGGCCGACGAACTGCTGTTCGGCAAGCTGCTCAACGGCGGCCGCGTGACGGTGGATGTCGATGCGGACGACAAGGTCCAGTTGACGTTCGACGAGAACTCGACGCCGCCGCGCAATCCGAATCCGGAAGCGATCGAAGTCGACTGATTGGCTTGAAGCAGGACAAAAGGCGTGGACTTGAAAAAGTCCACGCCTTTTTCGTTTTTGCGCTCAACGCGTGGCGCTCATTGATCGAACCTGATCGGCGCGTTCATGTAGTCGTTGAGCTTGTTGCGCGTCCACGCCTCCGGATTGCCGACCGATGACACGATGCCCGTGGTCGATCCGCCGCCGAGCAGCACGGCGAAGATGCCTCGCAGCGCGAAATCCGTGTACATCGGCAGCGATACATCGAACGGTTCCGAGCGGATGAACATGTCCTTCGCCGTGTTCCCCATATACTGGGTCTCGTTCGGAAATACGAGCGCAAGAATGTTCGCGTTGACGTTGTTGTAATCCGAACCGATCGCGGCATCGCCCATGATGCAGCTTCCGCCCGTCCCCCAGTGTTGCGAGTCGAAGCTGGTGGGAACGGAGTCGGACGTGTTCGGCGTGCGGCTCGCGGGAATCTGCCATGGCATCACCGGCATTTTCAGCGCGAGACTCAGTTGCTCGCAAAAGTCGAAGTATCGGCCCCATTCGCGCGTCCAGTAGCAGTATCCGTTGACGTAGGCGCGTTGCGTGAAATCGTCCGCCTCGTAGCGGTCGACGGCGAGGAAGTCGGGCACATTGGGGCCGCCGTAAGCGCCGAGCGAGTTCACGTAGCTGGCCATCTGGCTCGCCATGGCGGCCGGATCGTCATCGCGGTAGATCCACTCCGAATCGCCCAGTCCCCACAGATTGACTTGCCAGCCGAAGGTCACGCTCGGAGCGACCGTGCGCGTCAGCCAGTTCACTGCGGCGACATAACCCGCCAGGGTGTCGGTGATGGTCGAGGGCACTGTTGCCTTCACCTTTCTGGCGGCGAGCGCATCCTTGAGCGGCTTGACCACGGGCATCGCATAGCTTGGTCCGAGTTTCATCTGCTGACATTCGCCGAGGAAATCGGGATTCACGATGAAGCCGGCCGGCACGGGATGCGCGCGGTCCAGCGCTTGCGTCGCGATGTCGAGCGCGAGGATGTAATTGGCGAAGCTATTGGTGTGCGCGGTCGCGTCCTGCAATACGTGGTCCGCGTCGCCGCCGGAAAGGTTGCAGGTGTACGAGACCATCACCGGCAGCACGGGCTGAACATTGCCGAGGGCCGTTTCCGTGTCGCGCGCGAGCTGGATGATCTCGCGCGTCTTCGGGTCGTCGTCCAGTATGACGCTTGCATCGCCGGCGCCGTCGTTCCCCGCGTACGAGAAGACCGACGTCGCGCGGGCCGCGACGAAATCGGCTTTGTCGTTCGGCGTCAGGTCCGCGCATCCGCCAAAGCCGAGATAGGGCGGGAAGCCTCGCACGTTGAGATTGGCCGAGCGCGTCACCGATACGGCCAGACTGTTCGTGCCCGACGCAGACACCGTGATCTGAGCGGGCGCGGTCACGGCGTACACAGTGCCGTTGTCGAGGAAGTTGCCGGTCACCACCGTATAGGCACCCGGTTTCACCGGTGTGCTGAACGCCGTCTGCTGCGTCTGCACGTCGAACGACTGCGAGTAGTTCGTGCTGCCGGTGAGACGCACCGTGATCTGCCGGTCGACGGTCTGATCGGCAGTCAGGCTGACCGGCAACGCGACGAAACCCTGCGTGTCGACGGGCGTCTGGGTCACGTTCGAGTCAGTGATACTGACGGTCTTCAACGCGTTCTCCAGCGCCACGGGGGGAACCACGAACGTGAAGTTGACGTTGTTGAGCGCGATCGGCTTGATCGAAACCTGAGCGGTCACGCCCACGGGCAGGCGGCGCAGTTGCGTCGTCTTGCTCACGCCTGACTGAAATTGCGCGAGCGTCGCGCCTGTGGCGGCGTTGCTCACTGTCACGTCGAGGGTTTCGGTCGAGAGGTCCGACAGATCGCCGATCGCGATGTCGAGCGCGGCAAAGCGTTGCACCGGCTGGAACGAGACCGTCACATTGGTGGTCTGTCCGGTTGCGATGTTAGCCTGGCCCGGCTGGATCAGAAGGTCGGCGACGACGGTTTGCTCCGCGTTGCTGAGCGGCTTGCCAGTGATGGTGTACGCGCCCTGCTCCAGATCGATCGAAGCGGATTGGCCGTATTGAAGGTTGAGCGGCGTGGATGTGCTGCCGAGCGTGAAGACGATCTGCGGTGTCACGGTGTCGAGCGCCGGATCGGGACTCGGCCCGCATGCGACCAGCGCGGTTCCGGTGATGGCGGGCGCCGCGTCGGCGGCGAAGATGAATGAGTTCAGCCAGGTATCGGTGTTCTTCGTCAGGTCGCCGTTGACGCCGATCGAGATCGCGTCGCCGGATGCGAGCGCATAGCTTGTAATCCCGGAAATCAGCGGCAAGGTCGCGGTCACCGAGAATGTACCGCCGTCGAGTTGCGTGTTGGTCACGATCGTGGCAGCCGGGTCGATCACCCACTGCGTGAACTGCACGGAGATAAACGTCGAATCGACGGATGCGGGAGATTTGAAATTCATTGAAAGAAACTTCGTGAATTTCACTGACGTGCCATCTTCGTAGCGCAAATTCTTCACGATGATATTGCCATACCACTCCGTTGCGCCGGATTGCACTGTCGCGTCGTACAGGATTTTCATCATATTTTCCTTGGGCCGAATTTCGCCGGTAAAGCGGCGTGTATCGGTTAAGTTGAAACATTTTTAACTAAGGATAACGAAATAAATAATCTGATTTTGGATGGGTAATGATTCCCTCCTTTATTCAAGTAATCGAGTTGGCGCCTGCGTGCTTGGGCGCGGGAAGGCGCGACGGTCGCTCACGCTCCGCGAGCCTGACCAACGATCATATGTATACCTTTCAAATTGCTTAAAAAGTATGAAAATTTGTAGTAAACAGCGTCTTGCGGCTACCCCGAATTGCGCTCATTTCTCAATGTCTGATTGGCCGCCGCGCGAAAAAAGAAAACGCGGATTATCGAGTGGATAATCCGCGTCATTTGCGAAATCTGATTCAAACTGAGTGGGTGAATACCCGTTTGTTTCAACGCCTGCTCAATGCTTGCCCGTGCTGCCGAAACCGCCCGCGCCGCGCTCGCTCGCCTCGAAATCGTCGACGATATTGAACTGCGCCTGCACGACCGGCACGATGACCATCTGCGCGAGACGCTCCATCGGATTGAGTGTGAACGCGGTGTCGCCGCGATTCCATGTCGAGACCATCAACTGGCCTTGATAATCCGAGTCGATCAGTCCGACGAGATTGCCGAGCACGATGCCGTGCTTGTGGCCGAGGCCCGAGCGCGGCAGGATCACCGCGGCGTAGCCGGGATCGGCGAGATGAATGGCGAGGCCGGTCGGCACCAGCACGGTCTGATGCGGCTCGATGACGAGTGGCGCTTCGAGACACGCGCGCAGATCGAGGCCCGCGCTGCCGGGCGTGGCGTAGGCGGGCAGATAGTCGCGCATGCGCGCGTCGAGAATCTTGACGTCGAGTTTCATGGATCGAGGCGTTATTGATGCGATCGGCCGAGCTCGAAGGCTTCGGCCAAAAGTTGATAGGACCGCGTGCGCGCGGCGTAGCTGCCCGAGACTGTCAGAACGATCAGTTCATCGGCGTTGAATTGTTCCTGCAGCGCGTGCAGCTTTTCCGTCACGCGCTCCGGCGTGCCGATGATGCTGCGCGCTTTCTCATGCGCGATCACCGCCAGTTCGCGCTCGCCGTAGACCTGCGAGATGCCTTGCGCGATGCTCGGAATCGGCTGGTTGACGCCATACGCCATCTGCACACGGCGCAGATCGACGGCGCGTTCGAGCGCCTCGGCTTCGCGATCCGTATCAGCGCAGATGACGAACACCGCCGCCGCCAGATACGGCTTTTCCTCGTGGCCAGCGGTGAAGCGCTCGCGATACGCCTCTGCCACGCGATGCCCGTATTGCGCGTTGATGAAATGCGCGAACGCGAAGCGAATGCCGAGCTGGGCGGCGAGCAAGCCGCCGAAATCGCTGGAGCCGAGCATCCACAATTGCGGACGCGTATCGATCTGCGGCTGCAACAGCACGCCTTTGGCGAGCGAGTCGTCGGGAAGATTGCCGCTGAAGAGCGCGACCAGTTCCGCCACCTGCTGCGCAAAGATGTCGCCGCGATTGTACGAACCCGCCGCGACCGCCTGCGCCGTGCGCATGTCGCCGCCGGGCGCGCGTCCGACGCCGAGATCCACGCGATTCGGAAACAGCGCTTCGAGCATGAGGAACTGCTCGGCGACCTTGAACGGCGAGTAATACGGCAACATCACGCCGCCCGAGCCGATGCGGATGCGCTTGGTCAGACTGCCGATGCGCGCGAGCATCACTTCGGGGCATGGGTTCGAGACGCCGTATAAACCGTGATGCTCCGCGCACCAGTAGCGCGTGTAGCCGAGGTCGTCGGCGAGTTGCGCGAGATCGAGCGTCGCGGCGATCGCATCGGCGACACTATGGCCGTGGATGACCGGCGTCTGATCGAGAACGGAAAGCTTCGTCATGACAGCAGCGGGCCGCCGGTTTTCGGTGCGCGCCGGGCGATTTCCGCGATCAGCGTGCGCGCGAGTTGCAGCTTGTCTGCGCGTGGCAGTGGCGTCGCGCCTGAGGCTTCGAACAGCACGACCTCGTTGTCGTCGCGGCCGAAAGTGAGCGGGCCGAGATTGCCGATCAGAAGCGGCACGTTCTTGCGTTTGCGCTTGTCTTCGCCGTGGACATCGAGATCGCCGCTTTCCGCCGCGAAGCCGACACAGTAGGGCGGATTCGGCAGCTTCGCTACCGTCGCGAGAATGTCGGGATTTTCGACGAAGTTAAAGGTCGGCAAGGCGTCGCCGGTCTTCTTGATTTTCTGTTCGCTCACATGATCGACGCGCCAGTCCGCGACCGCCGCCACCGCGATGAAGATGTCCGCGTCGGGCGTCGCCGCCATCACGGCGTCGTGCATTTGCTGCGCGGTCTGCACGTCCTCGCGATACACGCCCCACGGCGTGGCAAGCCCAACCGGACCGGCGACGAGATGCACATCCGCGCCCGCCTGCGCCGCCGCGCGCGCGAGCGCGAAACCCATTTTCCCCGACGAGCGATTGGTGATACCGCGCACAGGATCGAGCGGCTCGAAGGTCGGGCCCGCCGTGATCAGCACGCGCTGGCCACGCAAAATCTTCGGCTGGAAGAAGGCGCAGATCGCTTCGAACGCGGCTTCCGGCTCGATCATGCGGCCGTCGCCGACTTCGCCGCACGCCTGCGAGCCCGAATCCGGTCCGAGCACCTCGACGCCATCCGCGCGAAGCTGCGCGACATTGCGCTGCGTCGCCGGGTTCTGCCACATTTGCCGGTTCATGGCCGGAACCACAAGCAGCGGACAATCGCGCGCGATGCACAGCGTCGAGAGCAGATCGTCGCACCTGCCTTGCGCGAGCTTCGCGAGGAAGTCGGTGGAGGCGGGCGCGATGACGATGGCATCGGCCTCGCGCGAGAGATCGATGTGCGGCATGTTGTTCGGCATGCGCGCATCCCATTGCGACGTATAGACGGGACGGCCCGAGAGCGCCTGCATCGTGACGGGCGTGATGAACTGCGTGGCCGCTTCGGTCATCACGATCTGCACGGTCGCGCCGGCCTTGATGAGCAGGCGCGTGAGTTCGGCGATCTTGTAGCAGGCGATGCCGCCGGTCAGGCCTAAAACGAGATGTTTGCCCGCGAGTTCCAACTTGCCTCCATCGCAAAAGAACACGGCTCCGGTGAGGGAGCCGTGCGTGAAGATCAGCGCGAGCCGCGCACGCGCCGCAATTCGTCGAACACCAGCAGCACCGCGCCGACGGTGATCGCGCTATCGGCGAGATTGAACGCGGGCCAGTGCCACGCGTTCACGTGAAAGTCCAGGAAGTCGATGACGTGCCCGTACGCGATCCGGTCGATCACATTGCCGATCGCGCCACCCATGATGAGCGAGAGCGCGAGACAGAAGAGCCGTTGCGTTGCGTGCTTCTTCAGCAGATAGCAGATCACGATGGCCGCGACGACGCCCAGCGCCGTGAACGCCCAGCGCTGCCAGCCGCCGGCCATCGCGAGGAAGCTGAACGCCGCGCCGCGGTTGTACACGAGCAGCAGGTTGAAGAAGGGCGTGAGCGCGTGCGGATCGCCGTAGGCGAACACGCGCTGCACGGCGATCTTCGTCAACTGGTCGAACAGGATCACGATCAGCGCGACGCCGAGCCACGGCGCGAGCGACCCACTGCTGGAAGTTTGTTTCGCCATCGTTCGAGCCATTATGCTGCGCCTCGCGTTTCGCCGGCGCCGAAGAGGTTGGAGAAGCAGCGGCCGCACAGACCCGGATGATCCGCGTGCGAGCCGACGTCCGCGCAATAGTGCCAGCAGCGCTCGCACTTCATGTAGCTCGATGCCGTCACGTCGACGCCTTCATCCGCTTCGCCCGCCACCTTTTCCAGTCGCGCCGATGACGTGATGAGCACGAAGCGCAGCGCATCGCCGAGGCTTGCGAGCGCGTCGTAGCGCGCGCCGCTCGCGCGAACCAGCACTTCGGCTTGCAGCGACGAACCGATCTGGTTCGCCGTGCGCGCTTCTTCCAGCGCCTTCGTCACGTCGCCGCGCGCGTTACGGATGAGCGTCCACTTGTCGAGCAGATCGCCGCCGTTCGCGATGTCCGGATACGCCGCGAAGACTTCGTTGAAGATCGTGTCCTGACCGGGCTTGAGCACCTTGTACGCTTCTTCCGCCGTGAACGACAGATACGGCGCAACGAGCCGCAACAGGCCGTGCGCGATATGGAACAGCGCGGTCTGCGCGCTGCGGCGTTCGCGCGAATCGGGCTTCGTCGTATAGAGGCGGTCTTTCAGCACGTCGAGATAGAAGCCGCCGAGGTCTTCCGAGCAGAACGTCGCGATCTTCGCGACCACCGGATGGAACTCGTACTTCTCGTAGTGTGCGAGCGCGTCGTCCTGCAGGTTGCGCGTGAGCGCGATGGCGTAGCGATCGATCTCCAGCCAGTCCTGAACCGGCAGCGCGTTCTTCTCGAAGTCGAAGTCGGAAAGATTCGCGAGCAGGAAGCGCAGCGTATTGCGGATACGTCGATACGTCTCGGTGACGCGCTTGAGAATTTCCTCGGAGATCGCGAGCTCGCCGGAATAATCCGTCGATGCGATCCACAGGCGGATGATTTCCGCGCCGAGCCGGTTCGACACCTCATGCGGATCGATGCCGTTGCCGAGCGACTTCGACATCTTGCGGCCTTCGCCATCGACGGTGAAGCCGTGCGTGAGCAGCGCGTCGTAGGGCGGACGGCCGTCGAGCATCGACGCCGTCAGCAGCGACGAATGGAACCAGCCGCGATGCTGGTCCGAGCCTTCGAGATACAGATCGGCCGGGAATTGCAGCGAATCCTTGTGCGAGCCGCGCAGCACGTGCCAGTGCGTCGTGCCGGAATCGAACCACACGTCGAGCGTGTCGCGATTCTTTTCGTACATGTTGGCGTCGTCGCCGATCAGCTCGCGCGGATCGAGCTTCTGCCACGTTTCGATACCGCCTTCCTCGACGCGCTTGGCGACTTCCTCCAGCAACTCCAGCGTGCGCGGATGCAGCTCGCCGGTTTCCTTGTGGACGAAGAACGCCATCGGCACGCCCCATTGACGCTGACGCGAAAGCGTCCAGTCCGGGCGGTTCGCGATCATGCTGTAGAGACGCTGCTTGCCCCACGACGGATAGAACGCCGTGTTCTCGACGCCTTCGAGCGCGGTCTCGCGCAGCGTCTTGCCGCCGTCCTTCGGCTTCACGTCCATGCCCGCGAACCATTGCGAGGTCGCGCGATAGATGATCGGCGTCTTGTGGCGCCAGCAGTGCATGTAGCTGTGCGTGTACTTTTCGCTCTTCAACAGCGAGCCCGCGCCTTCGAGCGCCTCGACGATCTGCGGATTCGCCTTCCAGATCGACAGCCCGCCGAACAGCGGCAGCGATTCGATATAGCGGCCATCGCCCATCACCGGATTGATGATGTCGGAATCCGACATGCCGTGCGCCTTGCACGACACGAAGTCTTCCACGCCATACGCCGGCGACGAATGCACGATGCCCGTGCCGCTTTCGGTCGTCACGTAGTCGCCGAGATAGACGGGCGCGGTGCGCTTGTAGCCCGGATGCGCGGCCGCGAGCGGATGATGGAAGCGCAGATTGGTGAGCTTCTCGCCGGGCGCCGTCGCGATGACTTCACCGGGGATGCCGTAATTCTGCAGGCACGCTTCGACACGTTCTTCCGCCAGGATCAGCAACCCGCGCGGCGTATCGACGAGCGCGTAGACGATCTCCGGATGCACGTTGAGCGCCTGGTTGGCGGGAATGGTCCAGGGCGTCGTCGTCCAGATGACGATGCCGCCTTCAGCCTTCGGCAGCGCGGGCAGGCCGAACGCCTGCGCCGTCTTCCCGGGTTCCGCGAACGCGAACACCACGTCGATGGTCGGATCGGTCTTGTCCTTGTACTCGACTTCCGCTTCGGCGAGCGCGGAACCGCAGTCGAAACACCAGTTCACCGGCTTCAGACCACGGAACACATAGCCTTTTTCCATGATCTTGCCGAGCGCGCGGATTTCGCCCGCTTCGTTGGCGAAGTTCATCGTCTTGTACGGATTGTCCCAGTCGCCCAGCACGCCCAGACGCCGGAAGCCGGCCTTCTGTTTCTCGATCTGCTCGCCGGCATACGCGCGCGCCTTCTGCATCACTTCGGCGGCGGGCAGCGACTTGCCGAACTGCTTTTCGATCTGGATTTCGATCGGCATGCCGTGGCAGTCCCAGCCCGGCACGTAGACCGCGTCGAAGCCCGCGAGATTGCGCGCCTTGACGATCATGTCCTTCAGGATCTTGTTGACCGCGTGACCGAGGTGGATGTCGCCGTTCGCGTACGGCGGGCCGTCGTGCAGGATGAACTTCTTGCGGCCCTTCGAGGCGGCGCGGATCTTCTCGTAGACCTTGTTGTCCTGCCATTCCTTGACCCACGCGGGTTCGCGCTTCGGCAGGTCGCCGCGCATCGGGAAAGGCGTGTCGAGCAGGTTGACGGGGTACTTCGAGGAGGCTTTCTCTTTCTTGTCGCTCATGGGTGACTCAGTGAATTCGGTGAGACGGCGCTTTGACTTGCGCGCGGTGTGTCGATGAGGGCGGGGCAGCGGGCGACGCAAAGATGCGCCGCGCGCTCACCTAATTCGGTCGGTCGCCGAAATGGCGAAGCCCGTGGCGCGGCTGCCCGCGTTGCTGGCGGGCGGAAGGCCGAAGTACGCGCGCGCGTTGTCGACATCCCGCGCGATGGCGGCGGACAGCGTTTCGAGGTCGACGTACTTTTCCTCGTCGCGCAGCTTCTTCAGGAATTCGACGCGCACGAGCTTGCCGTACGCGTCGCCGTGCCAGTCGAGCACGAAGACTTCGAGCAGCACGCGGCCGGAATCGTCGACGGTCGGACGCAGGCCGAGACTTGCGACGGCCGGCAGCGGTTCACCGCCAAGTCCATGCACGCGCACGACAAAAATGCCCGCGAGCGCCGGCCGCTTGTGCGCGATCGGCAGGTTCAGCGTGGGAAAGCCGAGATCGCGGCCGAGCTTCGCGCCGTGCACGACGTGTCCGCTGATGATGTACGGCCGCCCGAGCGCGACCTGCGCCGCGTCCAGATCGCCCGCGACGAGCGACGCCCGCACCGACGACGACGAAATGCGCGCGCCATTCGGATGCGCGACGGTGGCCATCTGCTCGACCTCGAAGCCGTAGGTCTCGCCGGCGGCCTTGAGCGATGCGAAGTCGCCCGCGCGTTTCGCGCCGTAGCAGAAGTCGTCGCCGACCATCACCCAGCGCGCGTGCAGGCCATCGACGATGACGTTCTTCACGAACGTATCCGGCGACTGGCTCGCGAACGTCTTGTTGAAGTGCTCGACCACCACGCGATCGACGCCGTTGGTGCGCAACGCTTCGAGCTTGTCGCGCAGCATGGCGATGCGCGGCGGCGCGCCCGCCGGATTGAAGAACTCGCGCGGATGCGGCTCGAAGGTCATCACGCAGACCGGCAGGCCGCGCGCATCGGCGGCGGCCCGCACGTGCGCGAGCAGCGCCTGGTGGCCGCGATGGACACCGTCGAAGTTGCCGATGGTCAGTGCGCAGGGCGCCCGGCTTTCGGCATTGGGAAGGCCGCGAAAGACTCTCACGATAGGCGATGGTCAGTGGGAGGGGCTGATGCCGCAAAGCGTTAGATTATAAACGCTCGCACGGATCGTCGGGCGCGCACGGCCGCTCCGGCGCCTGCGTCGGTCCCTTTTGGCACGATTTTCGCACCGTTCAAATGATAAAATCCGCGGATGAAAAAAATCGTCATTCTGATCTCCGGGCGCGGGAGCAACATGGAGGCCGTCGTGCGTGCGTGCGCGCGCGACGGCTGGCCAGCCCGCGTCTGCGCGGTCATTTCCAACCGGCCCGATGCCGCCGGGTTAGGCTTCGCGGCCGCGAACGGCATCGAAACCAAAGTAGTGGATCACCGTCAATTCGACGGGCGCGAATCGTTCGACGCCGCGCTCGCGCGTGAAATCGACCGTTTCGAGCCCGATCTCGTCGTGCTGGCGGGCTTCATGCGCGTGCTGACCGACGCCTTCGTCGGGAAATACGCCGGGCGCATGCTCAATGTTCATCCGTCGCTCTTGCCGTGCTTTCCGGGCTTGCGCACGCATCAGCAGGCGCTCGACGCCGGCGTGCGCGTACACGGCGCCAGCGTCCATTTCGTGACGCCGACGCTCGATCACGGGCCGATCGTCGCGCAGGGCGCAGTGCCGGTCGTCGCCGGCGACGACGCCGCCGCGCTCGCCGCGCGCGTGCTGAAGGTCGAGCACGACATCTATCCGCGCGCGGTGCGCTGGTTTATCGAAGGGCGTTTATCTATCGAGGGCGAACGTGTCGCCCTCGCGCCGTCTGAGCCGCAATGGCTCTTTGCCGACATTGCCGGGGAGGGCGTATGAGGCTGCATGGATTTCTGATCGGACAAACCGAAACATTGCTCGCGGACGTATTGCGCTTTTCCGGCCCTGCCGACGCCGCGACGAGCCGCTTCTTCCGCGCGCATCCGAAGCTCGGGCACGGGGAGCGCGGCGTGATTGCCGAAGCCGTATTCGCCGTGCTGCGCCGGAAAATGGAGTTTTCGCATCTCGCGGAAAGCGGCAGCGGCAACCTTGCGCGCCGTCTCGCGCTGCTCGGGCTGATGCAGACCGCCGGGCTCTCCGCGCTGAAGCCGTTCGTGTCGGCGGACGAGTATCAATGGCTCGCGCAAGTCTCGAAGATCGATCCGGCGAGCCTGCCGGTGCGCGTGCGCACCAACCTGCCGCAGTGGATCTACGACGCGATGGGCAAGCGTTTCGCGCCCGAGGAACTCGCGCAACTCGCCGCCGCGCTGAACTATCCCGCGCCGCTCGACCTGCGCGTGAATCCGATCAAGGCGACCCGTGAGGCCGCGCTCAAGGCGTTGACCGAAGCGGGCATCGACGCGGGCGAAATGCCGTTCGCGCCGTTCGGCGTGCGCGTGGACGGCAAGCCCGCGCTGACGCGTCTCGCGCCGTTTCAGGAAGGCTGGATCGAGGTGCAGGACGAAGGCAGCCAGCTGCTCTGCTCGCTGATGGCCCCGCGTCGCGGCGAAATGATCGTGGACTTCTGCGCGGGCGCGGGCGGCAAGACGCTCGCGCTCGGCGCGATGATGCGCTCGACCGGCCGCCTCTACGCGTTCGACGTGTCGGACCGCCGCCTCGCCAAGCTGAAGCCGCGTCTCGCGCGCAGCGGTCTGTCGAACGTGAATCCGGTGCTGATCGACAGCGAGCACGACGCCAAGATCAAGCGTCTCGCGGGCAAGATCGACCGCGTGCTCGTCGATGCGCCGTGCTCGGGTCTCGGCACGCTGCGCCGCAATCCGGACCTGAAGTGGCGCCAGTCGCCCGCCACCGTCGCGGAGCTGACGCCCAAGCAGTTGTCGATTCTCACGAGCGCCGCGCGCCTCGTGAAACCCGGCGGCCGCCTCGTCTACGCAACCTGCTCCATGCTCGAAGCGGAAAACGAAGGCGTCGTGAAGCAGTTCCTCGAAACGCATCCGAATTTCCGCGTGGTGCCCGCGCGCGACGTGCTCGCGGAACAGCGCATCGATCTGGACACGGGCGAATTCCTTTCGCTGTGGCCGCACAAGCACGGCACGGACGGCTTCTTCGCGGCCGTGCTGGAACGCGTGCCGGACGCCGCGAAAGCGCCGAAAGCACCGGAAGCGCCGGAAGCGCCTGAAGAAACCGCGTAAGCAATGCAGAACCGCTTCCTGAACGAACTCTCCGCGCGGCTTTTTCGCGATTTCGGCGAGCCGGAAGTGATCTGGCAGGTGGCGGTTCTGCTCGGCCTGCTCGTGGTGGCCTGGTGGTGCGCGCGGCTGCTTCGCAAGAAGCTCGATGCGCGCCGCCAGTCGCGTTTCGAAGCCGTGCGCTTCGGCGCGGAAAGTCTCAACAAGGCGCTGTTTCCGCTGCTCGGCACGGTTTTCGTGTCGATCGCGCAGGTGGCGGTTGCGCCGTTCATCCACACGTCGTTCCTGCGCCTCGCGCTCGTTCCGCTGTGCGGCATCACCGTCATCTACACGATGCTGTACGTCGCGCGGCGCGTGTTCAGCCGCGGTCAGGCGGAGCATCAGGCGAACGCGCTGCTGTATCTGTTCGAAAAACTCGTGACGGCGATCGTCTGGATCGCGATGCTCTTTACCGTCATGGGCATCCAGGACGACGTCGTGCACTGGATGGGAAGCGTGCGCTTCAATTTCGCGAACGCGCACATGACGCTGCTCTCGCTCGCCTCGGGCGTGCTGTGGGTGTGCGTGACGCTGATCGTCGCGATGTGGGCGGGCGCGCTGCTCGACGACCGCCTGATGCGCGCCCGCTCGCTCGACGGCAATCTCAAAGTGGTGCTCGCACGCGTCGGCCGGGCGCTGATGATCCTCGCCGCGATTCTGGTGAGCCTGTCGATCGTCGGCATCGACATCACGGTGCTCGGCGTTTTCGGCGGCGCGCTGGGCGTCGGTCTTGGCTTCGGTTTGCAGAAGATCGCGAGCAATTACGTGTCGGGCTTCATCATTCTGCTGGACCGCTCCTTGCGACTCGGTGACATGATCAGCGTAAGCGGCAGCCAGGGCACCGTCACGCAGATCCGCACGCGTTACACGGTCGTGCGCGGGCTGGACGGCATCGAAACGCTGATTCCGAACGAAAAGCTCATCACCGATGTGGTGCAGAACCATTCGTCGTATCTGACGCGCGGCAACGCGAAGATCGCGGTGCAGGTGAGCTACCGCTGCGACGTCGAGCGCGCGATGCAATTGCTGGTCGAAGCGACGCAGGGCGTCGAACGCGTGCTGCAGGATCCGGCCCCCGCCGCGCTGCTCGCGAGCTTCGGCGCGGACGGCATCAATCTGGAGCTGAGCTTCTGGATCGAGGAAGCCGCGAAGGGCACGGGCGGCGTAAAGTCGCATGTCAACCGCGCGGTCTGGCGGTTATTCTCCGAACATGGCATTGAAATCCCGTACGCCCAGCGCGAAATACGGATTATCGATGGCGTGGTCCGGACAAGGGACGAATCGGTACTTAATTCCGAAAACCGCGAACCTGGCGCCGCGCCAACGGCGTGACCGGTAGCGAAAGCTGAATCTTTCGATTTGACCGGGGAATCAACCTCAATTCGGGGCGTGAGTTTTTCCTCGTTTTGCTACGATTCAAAAAATTTCACCTTTAGGACAAAGACTTGGAACGCATGCAGTAGAATGCGATCGAACTTGCGCACATTCCTTTCATGCGCACAACAAGTTGCCCGACGTCAGTTTGACTGGCCATTTTTCCCGAATTTCACAGCTACTCAGGTAAACCGCCTTGCTGAATTCTTCCCTCGAATTTCTCGCCAACGGATTGCTCGACTTTTCCTGGTGGCAGATTCTGCTGTTCACGCTTGCGATGACGCACGTCACGATCGCCGGCGTCACGATCTATCTGCACCGTTGCCAGGCGCACCGCGCGCTGGACCTGCATCCCGTCGCGAGTCACTTCTTCCGCTTCTGGCTGTGGATGACCACGGGCATGCTGACCGGCCAGTGGGCGGCGATCCACCGCAAGCACCACGCCAAATGCGAGACCGAAGAAGATCCGCATAGCCCGCAGACGCGCGGCATCTGGAAGGTGCTGCTCGAAGGCGCGGAACTCTATCGCTCCGAAGCGAAAAACGAAGAGACCATGCGCAAGTTCAGTCACGGCACGCCGAACGACTGGATGGAGCGCTACGTCTACACGCGTTACCCGATTCTCGGCATCAGCGTCATGATGGTGATCGATGTCGCGCTGTTCGGCATCGTCGGGCTGTCGGTGTGGGCCGTGCAGATGATCTGGATTCCGTTCTGGGCGGCGGGCGTTGTGAACGGTCTCGCGCACTGGTGGGGCTATCGCAACTTCAATTCGGCGGATGCGTCGACGAACATCTTCCCGCTCGGCATCCTGATCGGCGGTGAAGAACTGCATAACAATCACCACACGTTCGCGACCTCCGCGAAGCTGTCGAGCAAGTGGTACGAGTTCGACATCGGCTGGATGTATATCCGCCTGATGTCGATGGTCGGTCTTGCGAAGGTGAAGAAGGTCGCGCCGACGCCGAAGCTCGCCGCGAGCAAGGCTGTCGTGGATCAGGACACGCTGCAGGCGGTGCTGTCGAACCGCTACGAAGTGATGGCGCGTTACGGCAAGGCGCTCAAGCGCGCCTACGCGCAGGAACTGGCGAAGCTGAAGGAAGCCGGCGCGCGCGAGAAGTATCAACTGATGCGTGGCGCGCGCACGTGGTTCCACAAGGAAGAAGACGGCCTGAACGAGCCGCAGCTGAAGCAGTTGCCGGAACTCACGTCGGATAACCAGAAGCTGCGCACGTTCATCGAGCTGCGCAAGGATCTGGCGGCGATGTGGGACCGCTCCAATGCCTCGCGCGAGCAGCTCGTCACGCAATTGCAGGACTGGTGCCATCGCGCGGAAGAGAGCGGCATCAAGGCGTTGCAGGATTTCGCGTTGCGTCTGCGCCGCTACGCCTGACGCGCGATATCCGTTAAAATTTAAGCACGTCACAAGACCCCGCTCTGGCGGGGTCTTTGTTTTTGTGCGGCCGAATTTGCATCGCGTTGTTGGCATGGAGCAGGGGACAGGGACATGGAAGCGATCAGGAGTGTCGAGTACGACCGGCCGCAAGGCCTGACGTGTGGGGTGGGCGAGGCGTGGGCGCGGGTGCCCGGCGCGCCGTCGCCGGAAGAGCGGCGCGAGTTGAAGGAGCGCATTCGCGCGCTTCTGAAGCGGGAAGAGGCGGTGCTCGTCGCGCACTATTACGTCGATGCCGAACTCCAGGAACTGGCCGACGAAACCGGCGGCTGCGTCGCCGATTCGCTGGAAATGGCGCGCTTCGGCCGCGATCACGCGGCGAAGACGCTGGTTGTCGCGGGCGTGCGCTTCATGGGCGAGACGGCGAAGATCCTGAGCCCGGACAAGCGCGTGCTGATGCCTGATCTCGACGCGACCTGTTCGCTCGACCTCGGCTGTCCCGCCGACGAATTCTCCGCGTTCTGCGACGCGCATCCGGACCGCACGGTCGTCGTGTACGCGAATACGAGCGCGGCAGTGAAGGCGCGCGCGGACTGGATGGTCACGTCGTCGATCGGGCTCGAGATCGTCGCGGACCTGCACGCGCGCGGCGAGAAGATCCTGTGGGCGCCGGACCGTCACCTGGGCGGTTACATTCAGAAGAAGACCGGTGCGGACATGCTGTTGTGGCAGGGTTCGTGTCTCGTCCACGACGAGTTCAAAGGCATCGAGCTCGATCTGCTGCGCCACGAATATCCCGACGCGAAAATTCTCGTGCACCCGGAATCGCCCGAAGGCGTCGTCGCGCTCGCGGATGTCGTCGGCTCGACCACGCAACTGATCGACGCCGCCGTGAAGCTCGACGCGACGCGCTTCATCGTTGCGACCGACCTCGGGATTCTGCACAAGATGCGGCTCGCCGCGCCGGGCAAGACGTTCATCGAGGCGCCGACCGCCGGCAACAGCGCGACCTGCAAGAGCTGCGCGCACTGCCCGTGGATGGCGATGAACGGCCTCGCCAATCTCGCCGAGGTTCTGGAGCGCGGTCACAACGAGATTCACGTCGATCCGGCCATCGGTTTGCGTGCGCGCCTGCCGATCGACCGCATGCTCGATTTCGCCGCGCGTCATAAGAAGCGCGTGCAGGCGAGCGGCGATCTGGCGAAGGACACCACGCTGTTCTCGAACGTGGGAGCCGCGTAATGACGAATGAAGCGACGTATCCGGCGATTTTCGAGGAAGTCCGCAAGCAATACGGCGCAGCGTTCGACGCGGCGCTCGCGCGCAATGTCGTCGATGCGCTCGATGAAGACGTCGGCAGCGGCGATGTCACCGGCCGTCTCGTGCCGGCCGATTCGCGGCGCACGGCGCGCATCATCGTGCGCGAGGACGCCGTGCTGTGCGGCGCGCCCTGGTTCGATGAAGTGATGCGTCGCGTCGATCCGTCGATCGAAGTCGAATGGCAGTATCGGGAAGGCGCGCGCATGGCGGCGAATTCGCCGGTCGTGCTGCTGCACGGCACGTCGCGCGCGCTGCTCACCGCGGAGCGCAACGGGCTCAACTTTCTGCAACTGCTGTCGGGCGTGGCGACGGCGACGCGCCGCTATGTCGATGCGATCGAAGGCACGCGCGCTCGCATCCTCGATACGCGCAAGACGCTGCCGGGCTTGCGGCTCGCGCAGAAGTACGCGGTGCGCGTGGGCGGCGGCGCGAACCAGCGCCTCGCGCTCTACGACGGCATTCTGATCAAGGAAAACCACATCGCGGCGGCGGGCGGCGTCGGTGCGGCAATGGACGCGGCGCTCGCGCTGAATTCAGGCGTGCCGGTCCAGATCGAAGTGGAAACGCTCGAACAGCTCGAAACGGCGCTCGCACATCGCGCGGAATCGATCCTGCTCGACAACTTCACGCTCGACACGATGCGCGACGCCGTTCGCATCACGGCGGGCCGCGCGTTGCTCGAAGTGTCCGGCGGCGTGAACTTCGACACGGTCCGCGCAATCGCTGAGACGGGCGTGGACCGCATCTCCATCGGCGCGCTCACGAAGGACGTGCGCGCGACCGATTTCTCGATGCGTCTCGTCTAGATAGCCGTACGGCGCGCGGCCGGCGGCATCAGCACCGTCGGCAGCGCCTTCGGCAACGTCCCGGGCCAGTCGCGGCTGTAGTGCAGACCGCGGCTTTCGCGCCGCGAACACGCGCTTTCCACGATCAGCGACGCGACATCGACGAGATTGCGCAACTCCAGCAGATCGCGGCTCACCTTGAAGTTCGCGTAGTACTCGTGGATCTCGTCGCGCAAGAGCGCGATCCGATGCTGCGCGCGCGCGAGGCGCTTGTCCGTGCGCACGATGCCCACGTAGTTCCACATGAGACGCCGTAGTTCGTCCCAGTTGTGCGCGACGACGACTTCCTCGTCCGGATCGGACACGCGGCTTTCATCCCAGTCGGGCAATTCGGCGTGGCAGCCGTTCGAGAAACCATCCGCTTCGATCGCGTGCGCCGCCGCGCGGCCGATCACGAGGCATTCCAGCAGCGAGTTGCTCGCGAGCCGGTTCGCGCCGTGCAGCCCCGTGTACGACGTCTCGCCGACCGCATATAGCCCCGGACGATCGGTGCGCCCGGCGAGATCGGTGACGACGCCGCCGCACGTGTAGTGCGCGGCGGGCACGACGGGAATCGGCTGCTTCGCGATATCGATGCCGAATTCGCGGCAGCGCGCGAGGATCGTCGGAAAGTGTTCTTCGAGAAACGCGCGCGGCTGATGGCTGATGTCGAGATACACGCAGTCGATGCCGCGCTTCTTGATCTCGAAGTCGATCGCCCGCGCGACGATATCGCGTGGCGCGAGTTCGGCGCGTTCGTCGTGCGCGGGCATGAAGCGCGTGCCGTCCGGCAGACGCAGGACGCCGCCTTCGCCGCGCACCGCTTCGGAAATGAGGAACGACTTCGCGTACGGATGGAACAGGCAGGTCGGATGGAACTGGATGAACTCCATGTTCGCGACGCGGCATCCCGCGCGCCACGCCATCGCGATGCCGTCGCCGGTCGCGGTGTCGGGGTTCGTCGTGTAGAGATAGACCTTGCCCGCGCCGCCTGTTGCGAGCACCGTATGTGGCGCCTGAATGGTCACCGTGCGGCCCGAGTTCACATCCAGCGCGTAAAGCCCGTGGCAGCGGTGGCCGGGCAGCCCGAGCCGGTCGGACGTGATCAGATCGATCGCGTAATGATCTTCGAGAACGGTGATGTTCGGATGGTTGCGCACGCGCGCGCTGAGCGTCGTGACCACCGCGTGGCCGGTGGCGTCCGCCGCGTGAATGATGCGGCGATGGCTGTGACCGCCTTCGCGCGTCAGATGGAAACCGAGTTCGGCGGAGACATCGCGCGTGAAGGGCACGCCTTCCTCGATGAGCCATTCGATCGCCGCGCGCCCGTTCTCGACGATGAAGCGTGTCGCCGCTTCGTCGCACAGGCCGCCACCCGCGATGAGCGTATCGCCGACGTGGTTATCGACGCTGTCGGCCGAGTCCAGCACGGCGGCGATGCCGCCTTGCGCCCAGTCGCTCGCCCCGACGCTCGCCGCGCGCTTGGCGAGGATCGCGACCCGCCGCGTTTCGGCCAGATTCAGCGCCACGCTCAGTCCAGCGAGCCCGCTCCCTACGATCGCCACATCGAAATTCATGCTGCCGGTTCTCCGTCCGTGTTCTCATCGATAGCCGGCAAGCATACCCCGCGTGAACAATCAGTGACAGTGAAAACCCCCGCACGATCGTGTGTAAAGCGCGTGAAAAAGGCGGGCGAAAAAACAAAAAGCCCCGCGATTTGCGGGGCTTTTTGCTGTCTTCGTACAGGTTCTCAAGTTCAAGGCTTACTTGATCTTGGTTTCCTTGTACTCAACGTGCTTGCGGACGACGGGATCGAACTTCTTGATCGCCATCTTTTCCGGCATGTTGCGCTTGTTCTTGGTCGTCGTGTAGAAGTGACCCGTGCCTGCGGTCGATTCCAGCTTGATCTTGTCGCGTGCGCCCTTGGCCATATGCGTGCTCCTTAGATTTCACCGCGTGCGCGCAGGTCTGCGAGCACGGCGTCAATACCGTTCTTGTCGATCAGGCGCAGACCGGCGTTCGAAACGCGCAGACGGACCCAGCGATTTTCGCTTTCAACGAAGAAACGGCGGTTCTGCAGGTTCGGCAGGAAACGACGCTTGGTCTTGTTGTTTGCGTGGGAAACATTGTTGCCCGACATCGGGCCTTTCCCAGTTACTTGGCATACGCGTGCCATGAGGACACTCCTAATACACGTTGAGTCTGAATCGAACGCTCGAGACGAAAACACTCGCTTTCATTTCGATGCCTCTTATCGCCCAATTTGCCGATCGGGGACTTGGCAGCACGGTTATGCCAATGAGGACCGCGTAAGTTCAGAGCAGGCGGGTTGAGAAAAGCAAACGTGGATTCTAGCAGGAAAAACGCTGCAATATCAAACCTTTTGTCGCTTTCTCGTGCGTTACAGCCAGCCGTGGCGCGCAAACGAGAAGACATCGTTGGCCGCGACGACGATGTGATCGAGCAGCCGGACGTCGATTAGCGTCAGCGCGTCCTGCAGCGTCTTGGTCAGCCGGCGGTCGTTGGCGCTGGGCTCGACGCCGCCCGACGGGTGATTATGCGCGACGATCAGCCCCGCCGCGTTGAGCGTGAGCGCGCGCCGCACGATTTCACGCGGATAGACCGCCACGCGCGTGAGCGAACCGCGCGCGGATTCCTCTGCTTGCAGCAACTGATGACGCGCGTCGAGATATAAACAGATGAATACTTCATAGGGCCGCGTACCGATCAGCAAGCGCAGATAGTCCTCGACCGCGCCCGGTGAGTTCAGCAGCGCGCGATCCTGCGCTTTCTCCGCCAGCGCCCGCCGGCACAGTTCGGACACGGCGAGCAAGGTCGCCGCGCGCGCCGGCCCGATCCCGCGCTGTTCGCGCAGGTCGACCGCCGACGCCTCCAGCACGCCGCGCAGCGAGCCGAAGCGCCCCAGCAACTGACGCGCGACATCGACGGCGCTCGCGCCGGGCAGGCCGGTGCGCAGGAACAGGGCGAACAGTTCCGCGTCCGATAACGCCTCCGGCCCAGTGTCGAGCAGCCTTTCGCGTGGCCGGTCGCCGCGCGCCCATTTGTGGATCGGCACATGGGGCGCGATGATCGGGTCGTCGGTTGCGGGCGGCGTCACGAGCCGCAGATCGGCGCTCATCGCTGCGCTCCGGGACGTCTTGTCGCGCGGGCGAGCGCACGCAGGACATCGCGGCGTGACGCGTCCCGACACAACTCTGTCTTACAATAGCGGCTTTGGCGCCCGGTTCGCACCGGCGCCGCGCGGTTCGCTGCTTCGCGCCGAAGAGCCGCCCCATGCGGAGCCCACGCTCTGCCTTCAAATGAACGGCCACATCCAATACTCATGAGCATCATCGATATCTCCGAGGTGAAACCCGGTTCGCACGTCACGCTTCATTACCGGCTCGCGCTTGCCGATGGCGCCGACATCGTCAACACGTTCGCCGACAAGCCCGCGACGCTCCTGCTCGGCGCAGGCCAGCTCGCGGAACCCCTGGAAGAGATTCTGCAGGGCATGAAGGTCGGCCACCATTCGACCGTTCAGCTAACGCCCGATCAGGCGTTCGGTCCGCGCAATCCGGAACTCGTCCAGTGGGTGTCGCTCGCGACGCTGCGCGAAAACAGCATGATCGGCGAGGATTTTTCGCCCGGCGATCTCGTCGAATTCAACGCGCCGAACGGCGGACGCTACGCGGGCGTGCTGAAGGAAGTCGGCGAGACCGCGGCGCTGTTCGACTTCAACCACCCGCTCGCGGGCCAGGCGCTCGTCTTCGAAGTGAAAATCATCGGGATTCTGTAACCATGATTGAAAGCCTCAACGAAGTTCAGACCGACGTCGAAATCCTGCTCGCGCAGCCGCGCGGGTTCTGCGCGGGCGTCGATCGCGCGATCGAAATCGTCGAGCGCGCGATCAAGCTGTTCGGCGCGCCCATCTACGTGCGCCACGAGATCGTCCATAACGCTTATGTCGTCGCGGATCTGCGCAAGAAGGGCGCGATCTTCATCGAAGAGCTCTCCGACGTCCCCGAAGGCGCCACGCTGATCTTCAGCGCGCACGGCGTCTCGAAAGCGGTGCGCGGCGAAGCGGAAGCGCGCGGTCTGCGCGTGTTCGACGCCACCTGCCCGCTCGTGACCAAGGTGCATATCGAAGTGGCGAAGATGCGCCAGGAAGGCTTCGATATCGTGATGATCGGCCACAAGGGCCATCCGGAAGTCGAAGGCACGATGGGGCAGTCGGGCGAGGGCATGCATCTCGTCGAGGATATCGAGGACGTGCTGAAGCTCGATCTGCCCGATCCGCAGCGCATCGCGTACGTCACGCAGACCACGCTGTCCGTCGACGACGCCTCGGCGATCATCGACGCGCTCAAGGCCAAATATCCCGACGTCAAGGAACCGAAGAAGCAGGACATCTGCTACGCGACGCAGAACCGCCAGGACGCGGTGAAGTTCCTCGCGCCGCAATGCGATGTCGTGATCGTCGTCGGCAGCCCGAACAGCTCGAATTCGAGCCGTCTGCGCGAAGTGGCCGAGAAGCGCGGCATCCCCTCCTATATGGTGGATTCGCCGGCGCAGATCGATCCGCAGTGGGTCGAAGGCAAGAAGCGCATCGGCGTGACGGCGGGCGCCTCGGCGCCGGAAGTGCTGGCGCAGGCGGTCATCGCGCGCTTGCGCGAACTCGGCGTGCGCAACGTGCGCTCGCTCGAGGGCATCGAGGAGACGATTTCCTTTCCGCTGCCGCGCGGCCTCTCACTGCCGCAATGATTCGACGAGTTATTCGAAAAAGCGCCTCCGGGCGCTTTTTTTTCGCCTGGAGAAACACATCACGCGGCGCACTAGGGAACCCGTGCGCGAGATACGAAACCAAGCGTAGGCACCGTTTCGGGGCGCGCATTCAATGGGCGTTTTCCTCTAAAACTCTTCAGGGCTTCCCCGTAAATCCGATAAGCAAACGTAACCCTCGAAATTCACCCGATTAAACCTGTTTCCGTTATGGTGCAACTACTGCACAAAATCGAATCGCAACCCGGTTGCGACTTTGCGGGAAAATGGCCGGAAAATGGCGGTTGCAATGCTGGAAAACCCCGCCACGCAAGAATATTGCTCGTCTCATATTTAGCGTTACAATGCGCGCGTCTTGAGGCCAGAAGGGTTCACGACGACTGTTTTTAGAGGCGCAGGAGACCTATTTGATGCGATTCAAGTTTGCTCACGCCGTGTCCATCGCGGCTGCGGTTGCAATGGTCACCGCATGCGGCAAAAAGGATGAGGGTGGGGCGAGCACGGCAGCGTCGGCAGCGAGTTCCGCTGCTGCGCCGGCTGCGTCCGCGCCTGCGCCGGCGAGTGAGGCAACTGTCGTGAAGATCGGTCACGTCGCGCCCCTGACGGGCCTGCAGGCGCATCTCGGCAAAGACAATGAAAACGGCGCGCGGCTCGCCCTCGAAGAGATCAGCGCGCAGGGTTTGACGATCGACGGCCATTCCATCCATCTGGTGCTCGACGCCCAGGACGACGCCGCCGATCCGCGCGTCGGCACGGAAGCGGCGCAGAAACTCGTCGACGACCATGTGGTCGCGGTGATCGGGCACATGAACTCGGGCGTGTCGATTCCGGCGTCGAAAATCTACAGCGATGCGGGCATCGCGCAGATTTCGCCGTCGACGACCAACCCGCAGTACACGCAACAAGGCTACAAGACGACGTTCCGCGTCGTGGCGACCGACGCGCTGCAAGGCCCCGTGCTGGCCGGCTACGCGATGAAGACGCTGCATGCGAAGAAGGTCGTGGTGGTGGACGACGCCAGCGCCTACGGGCGGGGACTCGCCGACGAATTCGTGAAAACGGCGCAGGCCGGCGGCGTGAAGGTCGCGGCGCGCGAGGCCACTACTGAAAAGGCGCGCAACTTCAAGGCGATCCTGACCAAGATCAAGCGCATCCAGCCGGATGTCGTCATGTACGGCGGCATGGACGTGACGGGCGGCCCGTTTGCGAAGGAAGCGGCGGCGCTCGGCATCAAGGCGAAGATCCTCGCCGGCGACGGCGTCTGCACCGACAAGCTGGCCGAGCTCGCGGGCGACGCGGTGCAAAACATCATCTGCTCGGAGGCGGGACTCGCGCTTCCGAAGATGGACAAGGGAGCGGACTTCGAAAAGAAGTACGAAGCACGCTTTCACACGCCGGTGCAGATTTACGCGCCGTTCACGTATGACGCGATGTACGTGATCGTCGATGCAATGAAGCGCGCCAACTCCATCGAAGCGCCCAAGGTGCTGGCTGCGATCGCCACGACCGACTACAACGGTCTGACGGGGCATATCGCATTCGACGACAAGGGCGATCTGAAGGCGGGGACCATCACGCTGTACGACTTCAAGGACAAGAAGAAAGACGTACTCGACGTCATCAGGCAGTAGGCAGTCTGGCGGCGCCAGCTATCCGGCGGCGCCGTTTTCGTATCCGTCCGTGAAACGCTTGCAGCCTCATCCGGCCGCGAGCGGACGATCGGCGCTCAACCTTTACCGGTTTTTTAAAAAGTACGCGCAGTGCCGCTTAGATTTCGCTTCCCACCGGTTTATCGGCCGGTGATAAAAGCGTTATCGAAACGCACGGGGCTAAGGAGCTTTGAATGGATATTTTCATCCAGCAGATCATCAACGGTCTGGTGCTTGGCAGCGTCTACGCCATCATCGCACTGGGCTATACGATGGTGTACGGGATTCTCGGCATCATCAACTTCGCGCACGGGGACGTGCTGATGGTCGGCGCGATGGTGGCGCTCTCGGCCATCGGCGTCATGCAGAATCACGTTCCCGGTCTGCCCGGGCCGATCATGCTGACGATCGCGCTCGTGGTCGCCGCGGTCGTTTGCGCGCTCGTTGGCTACACGATCGAAAAAGTCGCGTACCGGCCGCTGCGCAAAGCGCCGCGTCTCGCGCCACTGATCACTGCGATCGGCGTGTCGATCCTCTTGCAGACCGTCGCGATGATGATCTGGGGCCGCAATCCGCTCGCCTTCCCGCAGCTTTTGCCGACCGATCCGATCAACATCATCGCCGCCGACGACACCCGTCCGGGCGCGGTGATCTCGATGACGGAAATCGTGATCATCGTGGTCGCGTTCATCGTGATGGCCGGCTTGCTGCTCCTCGTGCACAAGACGAAGCTCGGCCGCGCGATGCGCGCGATCGCCGAGAACCCGGCGAACGCCTCGCTGATGGGCGTGAATCCGAACTTCGTGATCTCAGCGACCTTCATGATCGGCTCGGCGCTCGCTGCGCTGGCGGGCGTGATGATCGCGTCGGAATACGGCAACGCGCACTTCTACATGGGCTTCATCCCCGGCCTGAAGGCGTTCACGGCGGCGGTGCTGGGCGGTATCGGCAACCTCGGCGGCGCGATGGTCGGCGGCGTGTTGCTGGGTCTCATCGAACAGTTGGGCGCCGGTTATATCGGCAATCTGACAGGCGGCGTCTTCGGGTCGAACTACCAGGACGTGTTCGCCTTCATCGTGCTGATCATCGTGCTCGTGTTCCGTCCGTCGGGTCTGCTCGGCGAACGTGTCGCGGACCGCGCTTAAAGACCGTGTGAGGAGCTCAAAAAAATGACATCGATTCAACCGATTGAGCCGTCCACGACGCTCATCCCCGAGAAAAATACGACGAAGACGCTCGTCATCGGCATTCTCACCGCCGTGTTCGTGATCGCCGCACCGATGGTGATCGGCGCCGCCGGCGGCAACTACTGGGTCCGCGTGCTCGACTTCGCGATGCTGTACGTGATGCTCGCGCTGGGTCTGAACGTGGTGGTCGGTTTCGCCGGCCTGCTCGATTTGGGCTACATCGCGTTCTACGCGGTGGGCGCGTACACGGCGGCATTGCTGTCGTCGCCGCAGCTGACGACGCATTTCGAATGGATCGCGCAGCTCGCGCCCGGCGGATTGCATGTGCCGTTCCTCATCATCGTGCCCTGCGCGATGGCGCTCGCGGCCACCTTCGGCGTGCTGCTCGGCGCACCGACCTTGCGTCTGCGCGGCGACTACCTCGCCATCGTGACGCTGGGCTTCGGGGAAATCGTCCGGATCTTCATGAACAACCTCGACCGGCCGATCAACATCACGAACGGTCCGAAGGGCATCACGGGCATCGATCCGGTGACGGTGGCGGGCTTCAACCTGTCGCAGACACACGAGTTCTTCGGCATGAAGTTCCCGTCGGTCTACATGTATTACTACCTGTTCGTGCTCGGCGCGCTGCTGGTGATCTGGGTGTGTACGCGCCTGCAGCATTCGCGCATCGGCCGCGCATGGGCGGCGATCCGCGAAGACGAAATCGCCGCGAAGGCGATGGGCATCAACACCCGTAACGTGAAGCTGCTCGCGTTCGCGATGGGCGCGTCGTTCGGCGGTCTGTCGGGCGCGATGTTCGGCGCGTTCCAGGGCTTCGTGTCGCCGGAATCGTTCACCTTCTGGGAATCGATCGTCGTGCTGGCGTGCGTGGTGCTGGGCGGCATGGGCCACATCCCCGGCGTGATTCTCGGCGCGGTGCTGCTCGCCGTGTTCCCCGAATTCCTGCGCTCGACGATGGGCCCGCTGCAGAACGCCATCTTCGGCCATCAGATCGTCGATACCGAAGTCATCCGTCAGTTGCTCTACGGTCTGGCGATGGTGCTGATCATGCTGTATCGCTCGGAAGGCCTGTGGCCCGCCGCGAAACACGAAGACAAGATCGCGAAGATCGCGAAGCGCGGCGGCAAGAAGCCGGTGCGCGCATAAGGCGGAGATCCAGAACATGAGCGAAAAACAAACGCGACTTTCCGTCAAGGGCGTCAACAAGCGCTTCGGCGGCTTGCAGGCGCTGTCCGATGTCGGCCTGCAGATCAAGGAAGGCGAGATTTACGGTTTGATCGGCCCGAACGGCGCCGGCAAGACGACCTTCTTCAACGTGATCACCGGTCTGTACACGCCCGATTCTGGCGAGTTCAAGCTCGATGGTCAGGCGTACACGCCGACCGCCGTCTATCAGGTGGCGAAGGCGGGCATCGCGCGCACGTTCCAGAACATTCGCCTCTTCGGCGGCATGACCGCGCTGGAAAACGTGATGGTCGGCCGTCACGTTCGCACGAAGCATGGTCTGATCGGCGCGGTGTTCCAGACGCCTGCCGAGCGCCGTGAAGAGCGTGAGATCAAGGAGCGCGCGCTCGAACTGCTCGAATACGTGGGCGTGCTGCAATACGCGGACTACACGTCGCGCAATCTGTCGTACGGTCACCAGCGGCGTCTGGAGATCGCACGCGCACTGGCGACCGATCCGAAGCTGCTCGCGCTCGACGAACCGGCCGCCGGCATGAATGCGACGGAGAAGGTCGAACTGACGCGTCTGCTCGACAAGATCCGCTCGGACGGCAAGACGATTCTTTTGATCGAACACGACGTGAAACTCGTGATGGGATTGTGCAACCGCATGACGGTGCTCGATTACGGCAAGGTGATCGCCGAAGGTCTGCCGCAGGACGTGCAGAAGGACCCGAAGGTGATCGAGGCATATCTGGGTGCGGGGGTGCACTAAATGGCGACCACAAGCGCAATGTTGAAGGTCAAGGGTCTACAGGTGAATTACGGCGGCATCCAGGCGGTGAAGGGTGTCGATCTGGAAGTCGGGCAGGGCGAACTCGTTACGCTGATCGGCGCGAACGGCGCGGGCAAGACCACGACGATGAAGGCCATCACCGGTCTCAAGCCGTACTCGGGCGGCGATATCGAGTACATGGGCCAGTCGATCAAGGGCGTGCCCACGCACGAGCTGCTCAAGCGCGGCCTCGCGATGGTGCCGGAGGGCCGCGGCATCTTCGCGCGCATGTCGATTCTCGAGAACATGCAGATGGGCGCGTATCTGCGCAACGACACCGACGGCATCCAGAAAGACACCGAGCGCATGTTCGGTTTCTTTCCGCGCCTGAAGGAACGGGCGTCGCAATACGCGGGCACGCTCTCGGGCGGCGAACAGCAGATGCTCGCGATGGCGCGCGCGCTGCTCTCGCGTCCGAAGCTGCTGCTGCTCGACGAACCGTCGATGGGTCTGTCGCCGATCATGGTCGAGAAGATCTTCGAAGTGGTGCGCGAGATTTCGTCGGAAGGGCTGACGGTGCTGCTCGTGGAGCAGAACGCGCGTCTCGCGTTGCAGGCCGCGAATCGCGGTTATGTGATGGATTCGGGCACGGTCACGATGTCCGGCGATGCGAAGATCATGCTCGATGATCCGAAGGTCAGAGCGGCTTATCTGGGCGAGTAAGCGTCGCTTGTTTGTCGATGAAAGGCCGGCTCTTGCAGCCGGCCTTTTTTCAAAGCCGCTTCCCCAGACTCACGACTTCATCCATCCGATAGCCGAGCTTTTCATAAAAGCCGCGCAATTCCGTCTTGACCGACAGAATCTGCAAATTCACCTTCGGACACCCAAGCTTCGCCAACGCCGCCTCCGCGTGCTTCATCAGCGCGCCGCCAAACCCGCGTCCGCGCAGCAACGGCGTGACGGCCAGCGAATACACCCAGCCACGATGCCCGTCGTATCCGGCCATCACCGTGCCGACCACGCGGCCATCGGCCAGGCCGACGAAAAACAGTTCCGGCTGCGTCGTCATCTTGTTGGCGATCGACAAGGCCGGATCGCGCTGCGGCCGCGATGCATCCGCGTACTCGGGAAACACCTCGCGCCACAGCGCGATCACGGCATCGCGATCGGCTGTGTCGAACGTGCGGATGATCACAGCGAATCGAGCACCGAGCGCAGCATGGCCATCATCTGGTCGATCTCGTCCTTCGTGACGTTGAGCGCGGGCATGAAGCGCAGCAGATTCGGGCGCGCTGCGTTCAGCAGCAGGCCATCGGGCTGCATCAGACGCGCTTTCTCGACGATCTGCGGACCCTTGTCGCTGTCGAGCAGCAACGCGCGCAACAGGCCTTCGCCGCGTTCGCCCTTGAAGCCGCGCTCCGCCGACAGCTTCAGCAGTTCCTGCTTCAGATACTCGCCTTGCTCGCGCACGCCTTCGAGAAAGCCCGGAGCCACGAGCTGCGAGATCACGGAATAACCGACCGCCGACATCAGTGGATTGCCGTTGTAGGTGCCGCCCTGATCGCCCGCTTCGAAGCACGCGAACTCCGCCTTCGAGAGCAGCGCCGCGAGCGGCACGCCGCCGCCGATGCCCTTGCCGAGCGTCATGATGTCCGGCTCGATTCCCGACAGCTCGTACGCGAACAACGTCCCCGCGCGGCCGCAACCGCTTTGCACTTCATCGACGATCAAGAGCAGGTTGTGCTTCTTCGTCAGCTCGCGCAGTTGCTGCATGAACTCGCGCGTCGCCGGAAGCACGCCGCCTTCGCCCTGAATCGGCTCCAGCATCACGGCGACGGTCTTCTCGCCGATGAGCTTCTCGACCGACGCGATATCGTTGAGATCGGCCTTCGGAAAGCCCGGCACTTGCGGCGCGTAGATCGTGTCCCAGCCGGCCTTGCCGCTCGCGGACATCGTCGCGATCGTGCGGCCGTGAAAGCTGTGATCGAACGTGATGATTTCGTACGCGCCGTTCCTGAACTTCTTGCCCCACTTGCGCGCGAGTTTGATCGCGCCTTCGTTCGCTTCCGCGCCGCTGTTGGCGAAGAACACCTTGTCGAAGCAGCTGTTCGCGGTGAGCAGGCCCGCGAGCTGCGCCATCGGCGCGTTGTAGAACGCCGGCGAAGGATTGATCAGCGTGCGCGCCTGCTTTTCCATCGCCTCGATCATGCCTTCGTTGCAGTGGCCGAGCGAGTTGACGGCCCAGCCCTGGATGAAGTCGAGATAGCGCTTGCCCGTGTTGTCGTAGAGCCAGGAACCTTTGCCGTGCGTGAACACGATCTCGGGACGGTTCGTGATGTACATCAGCGAATCAACGGGGTACTCATTGAAATTCATGACAGCGGGCTCCACGAAAGCTAGTGCGAGAGAAAGAAAAAGACGGCGCGAAAAAAACAAAAGCCACGGAATTCCGTGGCTTCATTTCGTACGCTTCGAACAAACCGAACCGTGAGCGCAAATGCATGACGAGCCAGCGGCATCCCTAGGGAAGCGGCGAGCGGCGACGTCGAAGTGCGTTCAGGATTTTGATCATTCGCGAAGGATACGTTAAGCGGTTGCCGCCTGTAAACCGTGCACGCGGATTTTTTATCCGCGTGCAGGCTTTCATGCGGAATCAGACCGGATGCGCGAGATCCGCCGCGCTGGTGAACGAATCCGCGTAGAACTCGTCCTCCGGCAGGCGATGATGCTGCGTGAAATCGCGCTGCGCGGATTCCACCATCACGGGCGCGCCGCACGCGTACACCTGGAACGCGCTCAAGTCTGGCAGATCCTCGATGACAGCACGATGAACGAAGCCCGTGCGGCCCGTCCAGTTGTCGTCCGCGTCGGGCTCGGAGAGCACCGGCACGAAGGCGAAGTTCGGGATGTCCTTCGCCCATTGCGTGGCGAGTTCCATCATGTAGAGGTCCTTCTTGCGGCGGCCGCCCCAGTACAGCGTCATCGGCCGGTTCAGGTTCTTGAACACCGCATGCTCGATGATCGCCTTGATCGGCGCGAAGCCCGTGCCCGACGCGAGCAGCACGATCGGTTTCTCGGATTCATCACGCAGGAAAAACGTGCCGAGCGGACCCTCGAAGCGCAGGATGTCGCGCTCCTTCATCGCGCCGAACACGTGATCCGTGAAAGTGCCGCCCGGCATATGGCGGATATGCAGTTCGAGCGGGCCTTCGTGATGCGGCGGGCTCGCCATCGAATAGCTGCGGCGCTTGCCGTCCTTCAGGATAAATTCGATGTACTGACCCGCGTAGTACTGCAGGCGCTCGTTGGCAGGCAGTTGCAGCTTCAGTTCGATGACGTCGTCGGCACGGCGTTCGAGCGCGTTCACGCGGCACGGCAGCTTTTTCACCTGCACGTCGCCGACGCCCGCGACTTCGCGCACGTCGATTTCGAGGTCGGTCTGCGCGGTCGCGCAGCAGAAGAGGGCGAGGCCGCGCGTTTTTTCGTCGTTCGACAAGGCCGACGACGAATGCGGCGCCTGCTCGACTTCGCCGCTCACGACCGCGCCCTTGCAGGAACCGCACGCGCCGTTCTTGCAGCCGTACGGCAGGCCGATGCCCTGGCGCAGCGCGGCGCTCAGCACGGGTTCGTCGGGTTCCACTTGAAACTGCCGGCCGCTTTGCCGGAGCGTTACGTTAAAAGCCATAGATCGATTTCTGCGATGTGTGGAGTTGTCTCGTTCGTCTTTTGCGACGCCGCACGCGGGTTTCAGGCGACGGATAGAATGCCCGGATGATCGCCACTCGAAACCTTCGCCGCGCGCGTGTCCTGATCGTCGGATGCGGCGATGTCGGCATGCGCGCGCTGCCGCTTCTGCATGCGCGGGCCGGCGCGCCGCGCGTGATCGCGCTCACGCATCATCCGGAGCGCGCGGGCGAGTTGCGCGCGGCGGGCGCTACGCCCGTTTCCGGCGATCTCGATGCGCGCCGCAGCCTCGAAAGGCTCGCTGGCCTCGCGCGCAACGTGCTGCATCTGGCGCCGCCTCAGCGCGACGGCGACGCGGACCGCCGCACGCGCGCGCTGCTCGCCGCGTTGCGCCGCCCGCGACGCTCGGCGGCACGTGGCGCGAGGAGCCACTGGCTGCATCCGGATCGAGCCGGAAAATCGTCTTTCATTGTACCCGACCGCCTTCGCGCGGCGACCAAGCGCCTGAGCGGTCCGCGCACGCGCTTCGTCTACGCGAGCACGAGCGGCGTCTATGGCGATTGCGCCGGCGCGTGGATCGACGAAACACGTCCGGCGCGGCCCGAGAACGAGCGCGCGCGGCGGCGCGTGTCGGCGGAGCGGCAGTTGCGCGAGGCCGGCGTCGGGAGCGGCTGGCGCGTGTCGATCGCGCGGATTCCGGGCATTTACGCGGCCAATCGCCTGCCGCTGGCGCGCATCGAGAAGGGCATGCCGGCGCTGGTCGAATCCGACGACGTCTACACGAATCACGTTCACGCCGACGATCTCGCGGCGATTCTCGTGCGCGCGTTGTCGCGCGGGCGTCCGCAGCGTGTGATCAACGCCTCTGACGATACCGACCTGCGCATGGCGGAGTATTTCGATCGCGTGGCCGATGCATACGGCCTGCCGCGCGTGCCGCGCATTTCACGGCGCGACGCCGAAGCGACTCTGGAACCGGTCACGCTTTCGTTCATGCGCGAATCGCGGCGGCTCTCCAACGCGCGCCTGAAGCGCGAGCTGGGCTATGCGCTGCGCCATCCGACCGTCGACGATTTCCTACGCGCGAACGCGCGGCGCTAGATCAGCGCCGGAATCGTTTCGAGCAGGACGAAGCACATCAACGCGCCGATCAATGCGCCGATGAGATTCGGCGAATACTTGTGGCGCATGTGCATGACGACGGCCAGCACCCCGATGAGGACAGCGCTCAGCGCGACGAACGCAACCAGCGCGGCGGTCGAGTGGGAGACCATGATGCCCTCCTGCTTTTTTGATAGTCATTATTGGTATCCGTAAGACCAGTATATGAGTGCGGATCGCGGAAGGCATGCTGCGCCGCAACGCCCGTGCTTAAGGGCTTGTACTGATTTGCATGTCGAATGTGCGCCGGTCGGGCGCGTCATGGCCCGCGCGGGCTTTCGGGCTGTCGATGGCGTCGTGCGCGCACAACGCGCGCGGCAGCACAGAAGAGGTGTTATGGCGTCCCGCGCAAAGCGGCGAGATCGCTTTCGTCGAGCCAGCGCCACGCGCCTTCGGCGAGCGACACGGGCAGCGCGTACCCGCCGACGCGCTCGCGATGCAGCTTCTCCACACGGTTTCCCGCCGCCGCGACCATCCGCTTCACCTGATGGTATTTGCCTTCGAGCACGGTCAGTTCGAGCAGCCGTTCGTCGCGCTGTTCGGCCGCGAGCGCGGCGCTCGGTTTCGTTTCGCCGTGCAGCAGCACGCCTTCGCACAGTTTCGCGAGTTGCGCGTCGTCGAGCGGATGACGCACGGTCGCGAGATAGACCTTCGGCACCTTGCGTTTCGGCGATGTGAACGCGTGTACGAACGCGCCGTCATCGGAGAGCAGCAGCAGCCCGGTCGTGTCCTGATCGAGCCTGCCGACGGCCTGCACGCCGCGCTCGACGAGCTGCGGCGGCAACAAATGAAACACGCTCAGATGATGTTGCGGATCGCGCGAGCATTCATAGCCCGCGGGCTTGTTCAGCGCGATGTACGCCTTTTCACGATACGTCCAGCGATGATCGTCGACTTCGAACTCGAGACCGGGTGTGACGGGGAGATCGGCGTGCGGATCGTCGCGCATGACGCCGTCGATGCGCACGCGGCCTTCGGCCACGATGCCGCGGCACTGGCGGCGCGACCCGAAGCCTTGGGAGTAGAGGAGGGTTTCGAGGTCCATCGGATGAGCGGAGTTGAAGCGCGCATTCTAGCAAGCCGCGCTTGGCCGCTCGCGGAGCGCGTTTCGCGTCGGCAAAAAAAGCGCCGCCCCGACAACGGGCGGCGCCGAGCGTGGCGATGCGCATACGGACGAAGGGGCGTCCGAGGCCGGCGTCATCGCCCAGGGAAACGCGCTGCGCGCGTCACTGCATGTCGATGCGGCCGTACACGCCATCGGCTTCGAAATTCGGCCCGGCGGCGAAGAAGAGCGTGTTCGTCGGCTGCGCCTGCAGACCGTTGCCGAACGCGATGCCCCACAGGCCGCGCTGCACGAGCGTCGTGCCGTCGCTGTTCATCAACTGGCCGACGAACGCGCCGCTCGTCGGATCGAACGCGTTGATCGTGCCGTCGCCGAAATTGCCGACCAGAATGTCGTTGCTGAACGTGCCGAAGTTGCCGGGCGCCTGCGCGAGACCCCACGGCGCGTTCAGCGGACCGTTCTGGGCGAAGCGCTGCATGAGATTGCCATCGATGTCGAACACGTCGACGAAGCCCTGGCCCGCGCCCGGCACGTCGTCTTCCGCGTCGGCGTCCTGCTTCGCGTAGGTGACGAAGATCTTCGAGCCGATCGCCTGGATGCCGAACGGCGCGAAACCCGCCGGAATCTGCGCGTCCCTGAATCCGCCGGGCACGACGATCTGCGTGAACGTGCCGTCGAAGACGTCGATCCTGTTGTTGTGGAAGTCGGTCGCGTAGAGGCGATGTCCGCCCGCCGCCGTGGCGGCGATCGCAAGCCCTTTGTAGATCGCGCCTGAGGCGCTCGCATCGACGACGGTGAACGCGTGCGTCATATCGACCGCGGGCGCCCACGCGGTGATCGAGCCGCCTTCGCCCGCGAAGATGAACGCCGCGACGCCCGACTTGCCGTTGCGCGCGAGCGTGAGGTCCGGTCCCTTGTTGAAGACGATGCCCGTTGGGTTCGCTGGGCCCGTCGCGTTCGGCGGAATCGAGACGACCAGCGACTGCACGACGCCGTTGCCGTCGTAGAGCGAGGCCGTCTGCGTGCCGTTATTGGCGACCCACACGAAGCCGTTCGGGTTGAACGCGACACCCCAGCCGTTCTTAAGATTCGGGTCCGTGTGCGGCGCGGCGACGGCGCCATCGGACACGACGATCGACATCTTGAAGCGCGTGGCCGATGGCATGCTGTTGTCCGAGCCGCCGCCGCACGAGGCGAGGGCCGTCAACGTCACGACCGCGGCGGCGCAAGCGACGAGGCGGGTCCACAATCCGGTTTGCATGATGGTGACTCCTCGAGCGCGACGCGCCTTCAGTTCTTTCGTCACCTCTAAACGGATAGGCGCGGACGCTTATTCCGTTCGCAATCGGCGGAATTGTTTCGCCGTGCTTCAGTGCGCGTCGCCGCGTCCTTTCGATACCACCGGCACGCCCCAGCCGAACAGCGTGACGCGCGCGTCGTCGTCGGACGTCGAGCCATGCCGCGTGCCTGCGCGCCAGTGGCCGTCGAAGGCCATCGTCGGCGTAAGCGGCTTTGGAATTCCGCTGGCCTGGCGGAAGTACTCGGTGTTGGTCTCGTTCTGCACGGCGAGCGCGCGGCGCAGCGTCGCTTGCGTTTGCGCGTTGCGCGGGTCGAGCGCTACGGCGCGGCGGGCGTTGCGTAACGCGCACGCCGGGTCCTCGTTGGCGGCGCATGTGCGGGCACTTGCCATCGCGCTGTCGCGCGCGCGTTCCTGACGCGACAGTTCGGCCGCAAGCTGCTGGATTTCCGGACTGCGCGGCTCGTTCGCATAGAGGCCGCGCATGTGACGGCGCGCGGCCGCGAGATCGCGGCTGGCGAGTGCCTGTTGAGCTGCGGCAATGCTGCGTGCAACGGCTGCGGGAAGTGGTTCCTGGACCGGTTGAGCCGGAGGTGCGGCGGGCTTTTCGATCGAGGCCAGCGTCGGCGCGGGGGTTGATTTGCGGGGTGGCTCGCTAGCCTGTGCCGCTGGTTTTGCCGCGACGCTCAGCGTCGCGTTCGTGCGCTGCTCTGGCTTCTGCGCCGAAGCGATCGCTGGCGTTGCCGGTTTGATCGATGGCGCTGCTGCGGCGATGGACGCGCCTGCCGGAGCCGCCGCGCTCGTCGCGACGTTCGGCGTGGCGGGCTTTGCTGCGGCGACCGCGACCGATGGTGCGACGCTGGGCGCAGGCGGATTTGCCGTGGTGCGTATCGTCGTGGGCGCTGCGGGCATGGAAGGCTTCACCGGCGCAGCGGCCGCAAGCGTGCTGACCGATGCCGACGCCGGCGCGCTCGCTACTGCGACGCGCGGCTCGGCGCGCGGCTCGGCGCGCGTGACGACCGTTGGCGTTTCCGTCGCCGGTCGAGCGGTGACCGAAACAGCCGGCGCGACAGGCGCGCGTTCATTTCGCGCGTGGTTCGCCTGCGCCATCGCCGATGACGCGGGCGCGACGGCCTGCGCATTCGTCGATTCCGCTTTGGACCGCATCGCCGATGCATGCCGCGAAGCCTCGGCATTGATCGCGGCTGCGCGCTCGTGAACCAGGCCGGCCACGCTGATGCCGGGTTCCACGCTCGCGGGCGGGGCGTTGTCGTCCAGTTGCACGTAGAAATACGCGCCGACCGCGAGACTCGCGACCACTCCGCCGACCAGCACCGCGATGCCCGTGCGCGCGGGCTTGCGTTGCGTCTCTTGCGTTTCGCCGGGTTCGACGAAATTCGGATAGGACGTCAACATCCTGCGGCGCACCATGCGCTGGAGCCAGTGGCTGTCGTCCCAGTCCAGTATGTCGAGCGGCACCGGCACGGCCGCCGATGGCGCGCGGGTTTCCGCCGCACTCGTGAATATCGCGCCCTGACGATCGGCCCCGCAGGACGGGCAGGTGTCCTCCTCGGCAGGCGACACGAAGTTGCAGCGATGGCAGATGACGGAGTCGAGAGACAGCGAGTATTCAGGTCGATTCATGTCGTACTCTTCTTCGAGTTATGGCTCGCCGCGTCGCGCGAGCGGATCACGACATCAGGAAAGTCCTAAGCAACCCGAACTGCGGGCGCCGCGCGCGCAAGCATCCCCGCGATGCCCCGCGCGCCGGGATTCTGATTGCCGATGGTGACTCATTCTTGCGGGTGCGTTGCGGTCCGTCTACGCGATTGCGCACATTCGCGCGCGCGTCACGTTCGACACGGGCTGGCCATTCGGACGACTTTCGCGGTGTCACGTTGTCGGCGAAATTGCGTGTCATCGGCTACGAAAGGATGACGACAATGCAATCGAACGGCTTCGAGGCGACGGCGCGGCAGTTGATCGTCGGATTGCCGCTCTTCATGGGCGCTATCGAATACATATTGCGAGTGGCACTCAAGCAGCCCGGCCGCGACGAATTTTTTCCGATCTCGCTCGTCGCGTCGAGCGTCAGTCTGAACATCGCGCTGGCGGTGCTGCCGGGTGAAATGCGCAACGGACTCCGGGCGTCGAGGAAGCGAATCGGTCAGGCGATCGTTATCGCAAATATGGGAATTTTCGCCTCTCTGATTGGCGTGCTTCTGTGGATATACTTGCTCGTCGCTTCGTTCAGTGGCGAGGTCAGAGCAATCTTGCCGATGCATCCGCTGCGGGATGCTTTGGGCTACTACGTTTTTTCAATCGGGTTGAATGAAAGCAAGGCTTGGGTGGCGAAATGTTGAACTTCGTATTGGGATTCTTTAGGGAGTATTGGCCGGTCGTGGTCGCCTGCGCGTTCGCCCGATTCGGCGTACCGGTTCTGGTCGACTGGCTGTTTCGTTATTTGGACAAGGAAGCGTCTCATGGCAGAACAGAACACCGCTCGGGCGTCGAGTGAAAACGCTCGGGCGCGAATCCGTCAGCGCGGCGGAACACACCGCGCCCAAACGCAAAAAAGCCGCTCACATGGAGCGGCTTTTTCAGAAAATCCTGGTGCCCAGGGCCGGAATCGAACCGGCACGCCTTGCGGCGGGGGATTTTGAGTCCCCTGCGTCTACCAATTTCACCACCTGGGCCTGAATCGGCTCGTACCGGAGAAGACATGGCAACGAGCTAATCGAGTCGGCGATTATGACCGAAAACGCCCGCGCCGGCAAGCAACAACAGCGGCGTCCTCGCAAGCTCGGAATTTACTGGGCGAGATACGTGAACGCGCCGTTCCTGATCACGCCCATCACGCTCGCGCGCTGATCCAGACCGACGTGATCCGTCGCGCTCGTGTTCACCACGCCGTTCGGCACGACGAGTTCATGCGCGTGCTCCAGTTCCGAGCGCAGCGCCACGCGAAATTCCTTGGTGCCCGGCTGGGCCGTCTTGAGCGCGCGCGCCACCGCGTCTTGCAGGCGCGGATACACGCCGGCCGCATCGCCCGCGAATTGCGTGACGGAGCCCTTGCCGTACTTGTCCTCATACGCATTCGCGAACGCCAGCGCCGCCTTCTTCGACGGATGATCGGCCGGCAGCGTGCGCGCAACGACGACCGGCTGCGTCGGGAACAGCGTGCCTTCGACATCCTTGCCGCCGAGCTTGATGAACTCCGGCGTCGCGATGCCGTGCGTCTGGTAGATCGCGCCCTTGTAGCCGCGCTCGACGAGCGTGCGCTGCGGCAGCACCGTCGGCGTGCCCGCGCCCGCGATCAGCACGGCATCCGGCTTCGCGGCCATCAGCTTCAGAATCTGACCGGTCACGCTCGCATCGGTCCGGTTGAAGCGCTCGCTCGCGACAATCCTGATATGCCGGAGATCGGCGAACTTGGTGAACTCGTTGAGCCAGCTATCGCCGTAGCTGTCCGCGAAGCCGATGAACCCGACCGTCTTCACGCCGTGATTTGCCATGTAACGCGTCATCACATCGGCCATCGCGCGATCGGTCTGGGCCATCTTGAACGCCCACACCTTCTTGCCTTCCTGCGGCTCGACGACCGATGCCGAGCCGATCAGCGTGATCATCGGCGTTTCGGATTCGGCGACCGGATCGAGCGCGGCGAGCGCGGCCGGCGTGATGTTCGGCCCGACGATCACGTCGACATGGTCCTCGCTGATCAGCTTGCGGATATTGCGCACGGCCGCACCAGGGTCCGAGCCGTCGTCGAGGATGATGTACTCCGCGTTCTGCCCGGCGATGGTCTTCGGCCACATCAGCATCGCGTTCTTGCTGGTGATGCCGATCGCGGCGGCGGGGCCGGTGCTGGACAGATCGATGCCAACCTTCAACTGCGCGTGCGCGGCGGCGGTCAAGACAGACAATGCTGCGCCGGCCACGAGCCGGCGCGTGAACTTCGACAACGTCATCGGAAAGGTCTCCAAGGGAGGGAATTTTTTGCGGCAGCGCGCGCTGCCATTTTATTCAGAGCTCGTAGCTCTCGTGCTCGCCCGACAGCGCCTGCTCGATCAGCTTGCGGTTCAGCGAAGGCGACAGCAGTTCGACGAGCGTATACACATAGCTGCGCAGATACGCGCCCTGTTTCAGCGCGAGCCGCGTGACATTGGTGCCGAACAGATGGCCGACCGGCATCGCGCGCAGATGTTTGTCGCGCTCCGGGTTGAACGCGATATCCGCGAGAATGCCGACGCCGAGCCCCAGTTCGACGTAAGTCTTGATCACGTCCGCGTCGATGGCTTCGAGCACGATGTCCGGCGTCAGATTGCGCAGCGCGAACGCCTGATTGATCTTGGTGCGCCCGGCGAACGACGCCTCGTACGTGATGATCGGAAATTGCGCGAGATCGTCGAGCGTGAGCGTCTTGCGTTCGAGCAGCGGATGATCCGGCAGCATGACCGCGAGGTGCTGCCACTGGAAGCAGGGCAGCGACACCAGTTCCTTATAGTTGGCGATCGCCTCGGTCGCGATGGCGATATCCGCCTGATCGTGGATCACCATCTCCGCGACCTGCGTCGGGCTGCCTTGCAGAATCGAAAGGTGCACCTTCGGAAAGCGCTTCTTGAACTCCGCGATCGCCGCCGGCAACGAGTAGCGCGCTTGCGTATGCGTCGCGGCGATGACGAGATTGCCTTGATCCTGCGCCGCGTAATCCTTACCGACGCGCTTCAGGCTCTCCACTTCCTGCAATATTTTCTCGACCGACGCGAGAATGATTCGCCCCGGCTCGGTCAGCGATCTCACGCGTTTCCCGTGCCGCGTGAAGATTTCGACGCCGAGTTCGTCCTCCAGCTCGATGATCGCCTTCGAGACGCCCGGCTGCGATGTATACAGCGCCTTCGCGGCTTCCGTGAGGTTGAAGTTCTGCCGAACGGCCTCACGCACGAAGCGGAACTGATGCAGATTCATTTATAACCTTTGCTTATTACCACCGGGCATATCAAAGTAATTTTTCAGTCGTTTGCAATATATAGCAGGTTCTTTACTATCAGTCCAATTTTTCCAATATCCATATCTGTTTTTGTCATTAGCAAATGAGCGTTTCGTCTGAACGACGCTCGCGACAGGCACTCAATGGATATTCGATGGACGAGACGCGCTGCGGGTCTGGACACTGAGCTAGGACGTCGCGCTTAAAAGAACTTGGGGCCCCCGAATGTACCAATACGATCAGATCGACCAACGCATCGTCGACGAACGTGTCGCGCAGTACGCTGACCAGGTCCGCCGCCGTCTGTCGGGCGAATTGACCGAAGAGGAATTCCGCCCGCTGCGTTTGCAGAATGGCCTGTACATGCAGCGTCACGCGTACATGCACCGCATCGCGATTCCTTACGGCAACCTGCGCAGCGACCAGCTCCGCATGCTCGCCACCATCGCGCGCGAGCACGACCGCGGCTACGGTCACTTCTCGACGCGCACCAACATCCAGTTCAACTGGGTCGAGCTCGAAGAGACGCCTGAAATCCTGCGCAAGCTGGCTTCGGTGCAGATGCACGCGATCCAGACGTCGGGCAACTGCATCCGCAACATCACCGCCGACCAGTTCGCGGGCGTCGCGCCCGATGAAGTCGTCGATCCGCGTCCGTGGTCGGAAATCCTGCGCCAGTGGTCGACCTTCCATCCGGAGTTCGCGTGGCTGCCGCGCAAGTTCAAGATCGCGGTGAACGGCTCGGCGGAAGACCGCGCGGCCGTGCAGGTTCATGACCTCGGCGTGTATCTGAAGAAAAACGCGCAGGGCGAAGTCGTGATGGACATTCTCGCGGGCGGCGGTCTCGGCCGCACGCCGATCGTCGGCGCGATCATCAAGCGCGATCTGCCGTGGCAGCACCTGATCACGTATTGCGAAGCCGTGCTGCGCGTGTACAACCGCTACGGCCGCCGCGACAACATGTACAAGGCGCGCATCAAGATTCTCGTGAAGGCGCTGTCGGCGGAGAAGTTCTCGAAGCAGGTCGAGGAAGAGTGGCAGCATCTGAAGGACGGCCCGTCGACGATCACGCAGGAAGAAGTCGATCGCGTGTCGAAGTTCTTCGCGCCGCCGGTCTACGAAAAGCTCGCCGACACCGACGCCACGTATGAAAAGCACCTGATCGAAAGCAAGCCGTTCGCGCGCTGGGTCGAGCGCAATGTGCGTCCGCACAAGGTGCCGGGTTACGCGGCGGTGACGCTCTCGCTCAAGCCGCGCGAGATCGCGCCGGGAGATGCAACCGACAAGCAGATGGACGACGTCGCCACGCTCGCCGACGAGTTCTCGTTCGGCGAAATCCGCGTGTCGCACGAGCAGAACCTGATTCTCGCGAACGTGCCCAAGCGTGACCTCTACACCGTGTGGGAACGCGCGAAGGCGCTCGGCTTCGCGACGGCGAACATCGGCCTGTTGACGGACATCATCGCCTGCCCGGGCGGTGACTTCTGCTCGCTCGCGAATGCGAAGTCGATCCCGATCGCGCTGGCGATCCAGGATCGTTTCAACGACCTCGACTACGTGCACGACCTCGGCGACCTGTCGCTGAACATCTCGGGCTGCATCAACGCGTGCGGTCATCACCACGTCGGCAACATCGGCATTCTGGGCGTCGATAAGGACGGCTCGGAGTGGTATCAGGTGACGCTCGGCGGCGAGCAGAGCTCGGGCGCGACCGGCGCGCATCTCGGCAAGGTGATCGGCCCGTCGTTCTCGGCGGAAGAAATGCCCGACGTGATCGCGCAAGTGATCGATACCTTCGTCGACAACCGCGTCGAGGACGAGCGTTTCATCGAGACGTTCAACCGCATCGGCATGGCGCCGTTCAAGGAGCGCGTGTACGCATCGCGCCAGGCTCACGCTTAAGGATTTGCAAATGACGTTGATTATCAAGAACCGCGCGGTGGTCGAAGACAATTTCACGGTGGTGCGCGCAGCCGAAGACGGCGCATTGCCCGCGGTCGACGCGCTGCCCGCCGGCAAGATCATCGTGCCGTTCGCGCTGTGGAAAGAGCACAAGGCGGCGATCGTCGCCTCGCGCGCGAAGGAAGACATCGGCGTGTGGCTCGCGCCGGACGACGAACCCGCCGACCTCGTGCCGGACTTCGACTCGCTTGCCGTGATCACGGTCGACTTCCCGGTGTTCCGCGATGGCCGCGGCTTTTCCATCGGCCGCCTGCTGCGCGAGCGCTATCAGTGGACGGGCGAGCTGCGCGCGATCGGCGACGTGCTGCGCGATCAGGTGCTGTTCCATTCGCGCTGCGGCTTCGATGCGTTCGCGGTGCGCGCGGACAAGGACATCAACGACGCGCTCAACGCGTTCAATGAGTTCACCGAGCTGTACCAGGGCGCGACCGACAATCTCGAACCGCTGTTCCGCCGTCGCGCGGCGCTCGTCGCAGCGTCTGGAGCCTGATGTATGACGCCTGAATTGCAAGCCAAGGTTGAACGCCTGGATGCGCTGCTCGATTCGATCGCGGCGCGTCACCAGAGCGTCAAGCTAGCCAGCAGCCTCGCTGCCGAAGACATGGTGCTCACGCACGCCATTCTTTCGCGCGGCGTGAAGATCGGCATCTTCTCGTTGAACACGGGCCGTCTGCATGCGGAAACGCTCGGCATGCTCGATACCGTGAAGGAACGCTACGGCTACGACATCGAGCAGTTCCTTCCGCAGCAGGACGCGGTCGACGCCTACGTGCGCGATCACGGCCTCAACGCGTTCTACGAGAGCATTGATTTGCGCAAGAGCTGCTGCCATATCCGCAAGGTCGAGCCGCTCAATCGCGCGCTGTCGGATGTGTCCGCGTGGGTCACGGGTCAGCGTCGCGAGCAATCGGTGACGCGCGCCGAGCTGCACGAGGAAGAGCAGGACGCGCCGCGCGGCATCGCGAAGTTCAATCCGCTCGCGGACTGGAGCGAAAGCGATGTGTGGGATTACCTGAAGGCGTTCGATGTGCCCGTGAACCCGCTGCATGCGCGCGGTTATCCGAGCATCGGCTGCGAACCCTGTACGCGCGCGGTGCGCCCCGGCGAGGACAGCCGGGCGGGCCGCTGGTGGTGGGAATCGCGCGATACGAAGGAATGCGGCCTGCACATCACGAATATCAAAGTCGTCGAAGAAGCTCCGAGCTCGGCGATTTAAGGCGCACAAGACGCCGCATCAAACCCTGTCATTGAACGCATCGTCACATCAGGAATTGCATGACGCTGCATAAAAAAGGATCGACGAACATGAGCACGACGCTCGACTCAACCGTCACCGCACCGATCGCCAACAAGGCGACGCGCATGGATCACCTGGATTGGCTCGAAGCCGAGTCGATCCACATCATTCGCGAACTCGTCGCGGAATGCAGCAAGCCCGCGCTCCTGTTCTCGGGCGGCAAGGATTCGGTCGTCGTGCTGCACCTCGCGCTGAAGGCGTTCGGTCTCGGCGCGGGCCGCAAGACCCAGTTGCCGTTCCCGCTGGTTCATATCGACACGGGTCACAACTTCCAGGAAGTGATCGACTTCCGCGATCGTCGCGCAGCCGAAATCGGCGCGGAACTGGTCGTCGGTCATGTCGAGGATTCGATCAAAAAGGGCACCGTGCGTCTGCGTCGCGAGACGGACTCGCGCAACGCCGCGCAGGCGGTGACGCTGCTCGAAACCATCGAGCAATACGGCTACACGGCGATGATCGGCGGTGCGCGCCGCGACGAAGAGAAGGCCCGCGCGAAGGAGCGCATCTTCTCGTTCCGCGACGAATTCGGCCAATGGGACCCGAAGGCGCAGCGCCCGGAACTGTGGAGCATCTATAACGCGCGTCTGCATGCGGGCGAGCATCTGCGCGTGTTCCCGATCTCCAACTGGACCGAACTCGACGTGTGGCAATACATTGCGCGCGAGAAGCTCGAACTGCCGTCGATCTACTACGCGCACGATCGCGAGATCATCCGCCGCAACGGTTTGCTCGTGCCGCTCACGCCGCTCACGCCGCTGCGCGAAGGCGAAACGTCGGAAGTGGCGCAAGTGCGTTTTCGGACCGTCGGCGATATCAGCTGCACGTGCCCGGTCGCGAGCGATGCTGATGACGTCGAGAAGATCATCGCCGAAACGGCCGTGACGGAAATCACGGAACGCGGCGCGACGCGCATGGACGATCAGGCATCCGAAGCCGCGATGGAACAGCGCAAGAAACAAGGTTATTTCTAAGCCACACGCCCCGAGGAACGAAAGAATCATGAGCATTTATCAAGCTGAAGACCTGGGCGTGTTGCGCTTCATCACGGCGGGCAGCGTCGACGACGGCAAGAGCACGCTGATCGGCCGTCTGCTGTACGACAGCAAGGCTGTGTTGTCGGATCAGTTGTCGGCGATTTCGCGCGCGAAGAACAAGCGCACCGTCGGCGATGAAATCGATCTGTCGCTGCTGACGGACGGCCTCGAAGCCGAGCGCGAGCAGGGCATCACCATCGACGTCGCGTACCGCTATTTCGCGACCGCGAAACGCAAGTTCATCATCGCCGATACGCCGGGCCACGAGCAGTACACGCGCAACATGGTGACGGGCGCATCGACTGCGCATGCCGCGATCATTCTCGTCGACGCCACGCGCGTCACGTTCGAAGACGGCGTCGCGCAACTGCTGCCGCAGACCAAGCGCCATAGCGCGATCGTCAAGCTGCTCGGTCTGCAGCACGCGATCGTCGCGATCAACAAGATGGATCTGGTCGATTACAGCGAAGCGCGCTTCAACGAAATCCGCGACGCGTATGTCGTGCTCGCGCGTCAGCTCGGTCTGTCGGATGTGCGCTTCGTGCCGGTGTCGGCGCTCAAGGGCGACAACATCGTTTCCGCGAGCGAGCGCATGCCGTGGTACGCAGGCGAGCCGCTGCTCGATCTGCTGGAATCGCTGCCTGTCGCGCAGCCGAACGATCAGGCGCTGCGTTTCCCGGTGCAATGGGTCGCGCGTCAGGATGGCTCGCAAGCCGACGACTTCCGCGGCTACATGGGGCGCGTGGAGGCGGGCGAAGTGCGCGTCGGCGATTCGCTGCTGGTGCTGCCGGCCAATCGCGAAGCGACGGTTGCCGAGATCATCGCGCCGGTGCCGGGCGGCGTCGCGCCCGTGGACCGCGCGTTCGCAGGCCAGACGGTGACGATTCGCCTGACGGAAGACGTCGACGTGTCGCGCGGCGATACCTTCGTGCCGGCGGCTCAGAAGATCGAGCCGGCGAAGAAGCTCGAAGCCGACATCTGCTGGTTCGATGAAGAGCCGCTTTCGCCGCAGCGCAAGTATCTGCTGAAGCAGACGACCAGCACGGTGTTCGCGCGCATCGGCGCGGTGAAAGAGGTGCTGGACGTGCACACGCTGTCGCATTCGGTCGACCGCGGCACGCTCGCGATGAACGATATCGGCCGCGTGTCGCTCACGTTGCAGAAGCCGATCGTCGCGGACGAGTACGATACGCATCAGGGTACCGGCGCGTTCGTGCTGATCGACGAGGCGACGCATCACACGGTCGCGGCCGGTATGATTCGTGCATTCTCTGCGTGAACCATCTGACCGCTTGATTTCATCGATTAAAGCTATGGGTAAGGTCTATCTGATCGGAGCGGGGCCGGGCGCGGCGGATCTCATCACCGTGCGCGGCATGCGGTTGCTCGAACAGGCGGATGTCGTGCTGCACGACGCGCTCGTCGAGCGGGCGATGCTCGATTACGCGCCGAACGCGAAGAAGATCGCGGTCGGCAAGCGCTGCGGACAGCGTTCGACGGCTCAGCACTTCATCAACAAGCAGATCGTCGATGCGGCGCTGGAGCATGGTGTCGTCGTGCGTCTGAAGGGCGGCGATCCGATGCTGTTCGGCCGCGCCGACGAGGAAATGCGCGCGCTGGAGGCGGCTGGCATCGAATTCGAAGTAGTGCCGGGCATCACGGCCGCGCTCGCGAGCGCGGCGACGCTCAAGCGCTCCCTGACCTTGCGCGGCGTGGCGCGCAGTGTCGCGCTGGCGACGCATTCGCGCGCCGCCGACAGCGACGAGATTCGCGAGCAGGCCAAGGCGGACTCGCTCGTGTTCTACATGGGCCGCGACAGCGCGCCGGATATCGCGCAGCAATTGATCGATGCGGGCCGGCCGGGTTCGACGCCGGTGGCGATCGTCGAGGCGTGCAGCACGCCGCGCGAGCGCACGTTGACGTTGACGCTGGCGCGCATGGCGTTGGGTGAGGCGCAGGAATGGCTGGACCCGTCGCAGCCGAGTCTGCTGATGATCGGCGAGGCGTTTCGCGAGCGGGCTTCGGCGAAGCCGAAGGTGCATTTGAAGGGGATGCAGGCGGCGGCTTGATGCGATTGAATCGGCAGATAAACGAAGCGCACCCATTTTCCGGTGCGCTTTTTGTTTGCCCGTTGGCTCAAAACTCCACCGGCCTGATTTTCTTCCTCTTTGAATTGTTCGCCAAAACGGTATCCAGTGTTGCGATCGTTCTGGCCTTGCAATCGAGCGCCGCGGCAAGGTGAAGCGCATCGCCAGCCCGGAGTCCGGTCGATGCATCGAGCGTGAGCACGGCCGCCTGATGGAAAACCGGCGGCTCGATCGGCGTGAGGTGCAGGTCGCTTGCGCACATTCGTTCGAAACTGCGCCACGCGAAGGCCGATTGTTCTTCGGTTAACTGTCCGGTGCGCCGTTTGATGCCGAGCGCGCTGGCGAACTCCGTCACGCACCAGACTCCGGATATCAGATCGTCCTTGACCGACGCATACCATTGGGACACGGCGGCGGTCATTCGCTCCCGTACGCACAGCGCGACGAGGACGCTCGTATCGACGTAGACCATCAGTAGCGCGCCCCACGTCGGAGTTCATCGATAACCGATTCTGTCATCGGCATGGCGTCGCGCGTTTCGGCAAGTTCCGCCATGAACGCCCGGCGGTCCCATTTGGCCGGACGAAGGCAGATTCCGCCGTCGACCGTGAGACTGGCCTGGACCTGATCGCCCTCCGAGAGTCCGGTATGCCGAAGGTAATCGGCCGGGAGACGTACAGCGAGGCTGTTGCCCCACTTTGAAATGAGCAAGTTCACCGTGAACCTCATGGATATACTGGAATGTATATCCAGTATAGCTCGCGATTTCGAGCGCTGGAATTCGGCCGAATGGCCAACGCTGAACGATCAGCTCTCTTGGCCGACCTGCCGCAAACAATACGCCTTCACCGCCTCCAGCACCGCATCATCCTCCCCAACCGCCGTCGCGCAGGAAATATCCACACCCGGATTCGCGGCCCGGCACTGATCGACGATCTCCGGCAGGTCCTTCCTCACATGCCCGCCTTGTCCGAAGAACACAGGCACGACGGTGATCGCATCGCAACCATCCGCGGCTTGCTCGGCGACCGCAGCCGGCAAATCCGGCGCCATCAGTTCGAGGTAAGCCAGCGACACCGGATCGTTCCGTGAAGCGCGCAGCTTCAACGCGAGCCGCTCGAACGGCTCGGCCCAGCGCGGATCGCGCGCGCCGTGGCCGAACAGGATGATGCCGTGCTTCTTCATTGCGCGCTCCTGGCAGGAAACGTCAGTGCCGCTCCACCCACTTCAGCCCGATCAGGCCGACCACCAGATAGGCGAGGGCGGGCGCCGCCGCGGTGATCGGCGCGGGCCACGTGTTCAGATTGCCGATATGCGAGAACAGCGTGTTGACCAGTTGAAAGCTCATCCCGATCATGATGCCGCCGAACACCTTCACGCCGACCACGCCCGCGCGCGTATGCAGATAAGCGAACGGCAGCGACAGAATCAGCATCACGAACACCGCGAACGGATAAAGAATCTTGCGCCAGAACGCGATCTGATACCGCTGCGTATCCTGATGATTCTCCGTCAGATGCTGGATATAGCGGAACAGATTGAACATCGACATGCGATCCGGCGACACCAGCAGCACCGACAGAATCTGTGGCGTCAACTCGGAGCGCAACGAGTACTCGGGCAGCGTCGTCTGCTGCGCGCGATACACCGGGTTCAGCGTGTCGCCAGGATTCGCCGCTTGCGGCGGTGCATCGCTCAGTTGCGTGTCCGTCACGCCCGTGAGCTTCCAGTGTCCCGGCGGCTCGTACGCGCCGCTTTTCGCGATACGTACGTTCGTCAGCCGGAACTTCGAATCGAACTCGTAGATGCGCACGTTGGCGATCGTCGTGTCGGGATTCAGCGTGCCCACGTTGACGAAGCGCGTCACCTGCTCGCCGTTTTCCTTCGCGGTCAGCGTGTCCTTCACCCAGACGCCCGACTGAAAGTTCGACGACACCGACGACCCGAGCGCCTCCAGCCGCACGCGCTCCGACAGCTGATCGGTGTAAGGCCCGACCACTTCGCCGATGAGATACGTGATGAGCACGAGCGGCACGCCGATCTTCAGCAGCGAACGCAGCGCCGCGCCGGTCGACAGGCCCGACACGCGAAAGATCGTGAACTCCGACGCCGCCGCCATCTGCGCGAACACGTAAATGGCCGAGATCAGCGCCGCGACGGGAATGATTTCGTAGAAGCGTGACGGCGTCTGCAGCCCGACGCGCAGCACCGCGAGCGTGAACTTGTAGTTGCCGTGCCCGACCGTGTTCAACTCGTTGATCAGGTCGAAGAAGAAGAACAGGCCCGAGAACGCGAACAGGATGAAGATGAACGCGAGATAGATCTGGCGCGCGAAGTATCGTTCGTAGATGCGCATCGCGTCAGGCCCCCTTCGACAGCGACGGCAGCTTGAAGAGCGGCCGGTTGCGAATCCGCAGCCAGAAGATGAACGCGACGAGCGCCCCTACGATCACATGTAGCCCGACCAGCCCCACGCCGAACGACAGCTTGCCCTGCTCGATCCACGACTGCACGACGTTCAGCAGGTTCGAGTAAGTGAGGTAGATCAGCACGGCCATCACGAGATTGATCGTGCGGCTGCGGCGCGGGTTCTGATAGGAAAGCGGAATGGCGAGCAACATCAGATTGATGGCGATGAGCGGCAGGCCCAGACGCCAGGCGAATTCCGCAAGATTCTCGTTGGTCGGATTGGCGAGCAGGTCAGGCGTGTAGATACCCGTGGTCGTCGGCGTATTCACGACCTGGTGGCTCAAAATCTTCACACCATAGCGCTCGAACTCCATGATGCGAAAGTTCGGCTGGCCGGGCTCGCCGTCATAACGGCGGCCATTGTCGAGCACGATGAAACGGTCGCCGTCTTCACGCGTTTCCGTGTGGCCGGTCTGCGAGACGATCACATTGACCTTGCCGCCTTCCGTGCTCGTCACGAACACGTTCTGCACCTGGCTCTGGTCAGGCGACATCTTCTCGATGAAGAACACGCGATGGCTCGACGGCGATTCGCGGAACTGCCCGGGCGCGAGCAAGGACACTTCGTCGCGCTGCTGAAAGCGCTGCTTGATGAGCTTGCTCTGCTGGTTCGACCACGGCCAGCCGACCAACGCGAAGAAAATGATGAGGATGATGATCGGCGTGGAGAACACCGCGATCGGCTTGATGAGCTGCGTCTGACTCACGCCCGACGCGAGCCATACGACCATTTCCGAGTCGCGATACCAGCGCGTGAGCACAAAGAGAATGGAGACGAACAGCGTCACGATCAGCATGACCGCGAGATAGCCGATGACGGTGAGCCCGATCAGCACGACGACGTCTTTCGGGTCGATTTGACCCTGCGCCGCGAAGCCGACGATGCGGATCATCATTGTCGTGAGCATGATCGTGAGCAGCACCATGAACACGGCGCCGGCCGTATACGCGAGTTCGCGCTGCAGGGAGCGTTCGAAGATCATTGAATTTTTGCTTGGAGCCGGCGGCGATGCGGAAATCATGCACGCATCTCGTGGCTTACGGGAAGGGTCTTCGCTTACCCTCACGCCGCCTGCCTGTGACCGCCGCGGAAAAAATAGCGGATAATTGCGGCTTTCATCCTTCAGCCAAGATTTTATCCGAGGATAAGCGCGATGGACTTTAGCATAAAAGCCTGTGATTGGAGCAAGGGCGAGGCAAATGGTTTCCTTACCGGAAAGTCGGATGTCATCGTGCTCGGCATCTTCGAAGCGCAGACGCTCACAGGCGCCGCGCGCGACATGGATGTCGCGACCAAAGGCCTGATCACGCGCGTCGTGAAAGCCGGCGACATGAGCGGCCGTGCAGGCACGACGCTGATGGTGCCCGAAGTGACCGGCATCGGCGCATCGCGCGTGCTGCTCGTCGGTCTCGGCAAGCAGGACGCCTTCAATCAGAAAGCTTATGGCGAAGCCGTGCGCGCCGCATGGCGCGTCGTGCTCGGCTCGAAGATCGGCCAGGCGACCTTCACGCTCGCGCAATTGCCGATCCAGGAACGCACCGGCGACTGGGCCGTGCGCGCCGCGATCCTCGCGCTGCGCGAGCTGACCTACAAGTTCACGCAGATGAAGAGCAAGCCCGACAACGGCGCGCGCTCCTTGAAGAAGATCGTATTCAGCATCGATTCTGCCGACGAGAAAGCCGCCAAAGTCGCGGTGAAGCAGGGCGTCGCGATCGCGAACGGCATGGATCTCACGCGCGATCTCGGCAACCTGCCGCCGAACGTCTGCACGCCGACCTATCTCGGACAGACCGCGAAGAAGCTTGGCCGCGACTGGAAGCTCAAAGTCGAGGTGCTCGGCCAGAAGCAGATCGAAGCGCTCAACATGGGCTCGTTCCTTTCGGTCGCGAAGGGCTCGGTCGAGCCGCCGCAATTCATCGTCATGCAATATCAGGGCGCGGGCGCCGAGACGGGCAAGACGAAGGGCAAGAACGCGCCGGTCGTGCTCGTTGGCAAGGGCATCACGTTCGATTCGGGCGGCATCTCGATCAAGCCGGGCGAGGCCATGGACGAGATGAAATATGACATGTGCGGCGCGGGCTCCGTGTTCGGCACGATGCGCGCGGTCGCCGAGATGGGTCTGAAGCTCAACGTGATCGGCGTGGTCCCGACCTGCGAGAACATGCCCGCGGGCAACGCGGTGAAGCCGGGCGACATCATCACCGCGATGAACGGCACGACCATCGAAGTGCTCAACACCGACGCCGAAGGCCGCCTCATCCTGTGCGACGCGTTGACCTACGCGGAGCGCTTCAAGCCTGCCGCCGTGGTCGATATCGCGACGTTGACGGGCGCGTGCATCATCGCGCTGGGTCATCACAACACGGGCCTGTTCTCGAAGGACGACGCGCTCGCGGGCGAACTGCTCGACGCCTCGCGCGAAGCGGTCGATCCGGCCTGGCGTCTGCCGCTCGACGATGAGTACCAGGATCAGCTCAAGTCGAATTTCGCGGATGTCGCGAACATCGGCGGCCGTCCGGCGGGCAGCGTGACGGCGGCGTGCTTCCTGTCGCGCTTCGCGACGGCTTATCCGTGGGCGCACCTCGATATCGCCGGAACCGCGTGGAAGAGCGGTGCGGCGAAGGGCGCGACGGGCCGTCCCGTGCCGCTGCTCTCGCAGTTCCTGATCGATCGCGCGGGCGCGTGAAGCACACATGAGGCAGGCATGACCCGCATCGACTTTCATACGAACGTCGGCGATCCGCTCGCGTACGCCTGCCGCCTCGCGCGCAAGGCGTATCTGAGCGGCAAGCCGCTCGTCGTGCTCGCCGAACCGCAGCGCCTCGCTGCGTTCGACGAGCAGTTGTGGACCTTCCAGCCGCTCGAGTTCGTGCCGCATTGCATGGCGAAGAGCCCGCTCGCGCAGGACACGCCCGTCGTGCTCACGTCGAATCTCGACGAAGCGCCGCATCATCAGGTGCTCGTGAATCTCGGCGCGCCGGTGTCCGCGCAGTTCGCGCGCTTCGAGCGGCTGGTGGAGATCGTGGGCAGCGATGGCGACGAACTCGCCGCGGGCCGCGAGCGCTATCGCTTCTATCGGGATCGCGGCTATGCGATCGAGACGCACAATCAGGGCGGTTGAGCGCACAGAGAGCGCCAGCGCGCTGCACTATGCTCCGCTTAGATAAAGAGGAGACCTCCCGACATGACCAATACGCCCGAATCCTTCGATCCGTCGATCCCCGTCCTGACCGATGTCGTCGTGCCCGGCAGGCCCGAATATGCGCGCGCGCCGTCCGCAGGCGCCGAGGCGATCGAATACGATGCGGAGCAGATCGCCGAGCGGCTGCGCGGCCGCTTCACGGGTTTTCTGACGGGCGAGGCGCGCGCGCTGATCGAGGAGCGCTGTCGCGAAGTGCTGCGCGAACATTCGACGCAACTCGTCTCGGCGATCACGCGTGAAGTCGCGATGGCGCTCGAAAGCCGGATGAGCGGATGGGTGCGCGAGGCGGTCGAAGAAGAGTTGCGGCGTCAGCGGGGGGAATGATGCCCATCGGGCGTGAGAGCCGATAAGCGCGACCAAGTCGCGCGCGCGTCCGTGAGGCATTGAAGCCGGCGAAAAAGTCAGTCTCTATAAGGCCGCGGCCTCTTCGTCTCGCGTGTACCGCGCGACACTTGCCTTCAGCCTGTCGGCGAGTTCGAAGAGATCGTCCAGGCTGTGCAGCGGTACCCGTTCTTCCTCCTTCTTTTCATCAAACACTCCGACGACGAGCCGGTTCTCGTTCTTGAATCGCAATCGGCAAATGGGCTTCCGATTGTTGTCGTCGAACAAAACGGCGCAGTAGCTGGCCGCACCGCGTATCGCCACCCTGTCGGCGGATACAACGGATCTCAAAATGGCGCGAACGATCTGGTACGCCTCGACCTCAATGGCTGTCGGTTCCGTTGTTTCACCGGGCAAGGAGTCTGCTTCGGCATGAGTGACGGAGGCAAGCAGTGCCGGCTCCGGAGTCATTGCGCCTTTCAGACGCTCATTGATTTTGTCGGCCACCAATTGCTGAAACGCGTGTTTCGCAATCTGTGTGAACTGGTCCTTCACTGTATTCTTGAAGTGCTTGCCAGCCAAAAATTCTGCGGACACGAGCCGAACGAAGTCTTCAGGTGGCTCAGTCATCCAATCATTCAATGTGTTTTTTATCGCGCGTGTGTATTTCAGGTGATTCGCCGTTGTCAATATGCTTTCCAGGTCGAAGACAGTCTTGGCGAATTTCTTCAACTCGTCGACGTCCTGATCGCGAAAGTCTGCGAAACTGAATTCGAAGAACGGCTTCTCATCCATCTTATTTGGTTGCTCAAGATCAGTGAAAAATCGATAAACGATGCCGTTTGTCAACACACCAAATCGTGCTTCCGTCACGTGGAAATATCGGAACAGTTGGCTCGCATGATTGATGTTCAAGTCTCCGCCACATTTTTTGCACTCGAACAACATAATTGGCTTGCCGTCCTTCAGGATAGCGTAGTCAACCTTTTCGCCTTTCTTTGTCCCAACATCAGCGGTCAACTCGGGCGTCACCTCCAACGGGTCAAACACGTTGTAGCCAAGCAGGTGAATGAACGGCATCACCATCGCGTTTTTGGTCGCCTCTTCCGTTTGCACCATGTCCTTAGCGGCGGCTACGCGTGCTGCCAATGCCCTTACTTCATCGATGAAATCCATTTCTTACCTTTTCTTTTTGAGATAATCAGATGCCCGAGTTCAACTGAAAAAACTTTGCGGTGTTCGTCGCTTGGCTCCAGTTCGTCGAAGTGACATTGAGCGAGCGCGGAACTATGCTCGGTCATCAAGAGAATTCACGCTGATGAGATCGGCGACACGAAGCGAAGCGACGATTGTGTTTATAAAACATTCTGATCCGTTTTAACAAGCCCGCTGCGAGAGACGGGCGAGTGCTGACGATGGTGTGTAAAGAGACGTCGTTAAATATCGCAAAACGACAAATGACTGTGCAGCGTCAATTATTTGAGTCGAGTTGCACGACTTTCGGCAATAAGACAGGAGCGGTAAAGTCCTCTGCTTTGATCAATTTGTGCAAGAAATAATAAGGGCCGCCCCAACGTTACTGGGCAGCCCTATTCGTCGATCGAAGCACGTCATGAAGAACGCGCACTATTGAATCATTCGGCTTTGTGTACCGATCACCCCGTCACCGCCCCCTTGTTCGCCGGCTGCACGAGCGCCGCGAACTTCGCCAGCACGCCGCGCGTGTACTTCGGCGCGGGCTGCTTCCACGCGGCGCGGCGGCGCGCGAGCTCGGCATCGTCTACATTCAGTTGCAGCAGCAGCTTGTGCGCGTCGATGGTGATCGAATCGCCTTCCTGCACCAGCCCGATGGTGCCGCCCGCGTACGCTTCCGGCGCGACGTGGCCGACCACCATGCCCCACGTGCCGCCCGAGAAGCGCCCGTCGGTGATGAAGCCGACCGATTCACCCAGCCCCTTGCCGATGATCGCCGATGTCGGCGCGAGCATCTCCGGCATGCCGGGACCGCCTTGCGGGCCGAGATAGCGCAGCACGAGGATATCGCCGGCCTTGATCTTGTCGGCGAGAATCGCATCCATCGCGCTTTGCTCGTCGTCGAACACGCGCGCGGGGCCGGTGATGACCGGATTCTTCAGGCCCGTGATCTTCGCGACCGCGCCGTCTTCCGCGAGATTGCCGCGCAGGATCGCAAGATGGCCTTGCTTGTAGAGCGCCTGCTCGATCGGAAAGATGACCTTCTGATCCGCGCGCGGCTTGCTCGGCACATCCTTCAGTTCTTCCGCGATGGTGCGGCCGGTGATCGTCATGCAGTCGCCGTGCAGGAGGCCCGCATCGAGCAGGATCTTCAGTACTTGCGGGATGCCGCCGGCCTTGTGCAGATCCGTCGCGACATATTGACCCGACGGCTTCAGATCGCAGATCACCGGCACTTTCTTGCGCATGCGCTCGAAGTCGTCGATGCTCCATTCCACTTCCGCCGCGTGCGCGATCGCCAGAAAGTGCAGCACGGCGTTGGTCGAGCCGCCCGTCGCCATGATGAGCGCGACCGCGTTCTCGATCGACTTCTTCGTGATGATGTCGCGCGGCTTCAGATCCTTCTTCACCGCCTCGACGAGCACGCGCGCCGATTCCGCCGCGGAATCGACCTTTTCCTGATCCGGATTGGCCATCGTCGATGAATACATCAGCGACATGCCGAGCGCCTCGAACGAAGAACTCATCGTGTTCGCCGTGTACATGCCGCCGCACGAACCGGTCGACGGGCACGCGTTCTTCTCGACGCCCTTGAAATCCTCTTCCGACATGCGGCCGGCCGTGAATTCGCCGACCGCCTCGAACGACGACACGATCGTCAAGTCCTTGCCCTTCCAGTTGCCGGGGCGGATGGTGCCGCCGTACACGTAGATCGACGGCACGTTCATGCGCGCCATGCCGATCATGCCGCCGGGCATGTTCTTGTCGCAGCCGCCGATCACGACCACGCCGTCCATCCACTGGCCCTGCACGGCGGTCTCGATGCAGTCCGCGATCACTTCGCGCGACACGAGCGAGTACTTCATGCCTTCGGTGCCCATCGACATGCCGTCGGAAATCGTCGGCGTGCCGAAGATCTGCGGATTGGCGTCGGACTTCTTGATCGCTTCGATGGCGGCATCCGCGAGACGCTGCAGGCCCGCGTTGCACGGCGTGATGGTGGAATGCCCGTTCGCGACGCCGATCATCGGCTTGTCGAAGTCTTCCTCCTTGTAGCCGAGGGCGTAATACATCGAACGGTTGGGCGAGCGCGCGACGCCCTGGGTGATGTGCTTCGAGCGACGATTGAAGGCCATGGTGTGCTCCTGAGGGGATGTTTTTGGTCTAGTGCAGCAAGAATGCAGCCCCCGCGATGTGTCTGTCCAATATATTATTCAAGGCTTACTAGGTCGCAAAACATATCAATGGAGCAGAGAAATCCGCCCATCGAGCTGCGTCTGCTGCGCTATTTCGTGACGGTCGCCGAGGAGATGCACTTCGGCCGCGCCGCCGCGCGTCTCGCGATGACGCAGCCGCCGCTCTCGCAGGCGATCCGCGCGCTGGAAGACGCGCTCGGCGTCGCGCTCTTCGTTCGCACGAAACGGACCGTGGAACTCACGCCCGTCGGCAAGGACCTGTTGCCGGAAGTGCGCCGCCTGCTCGCGTCCGCCGATGCGCTGCGCCCGCTTGCGCAATCGCTCGCGCGCGGCGAGGCGGGCGTGCTGTCGCTCGCGTTCGTGTCGACGGCCGATTACGGTCTTCTGCCGGCGCTGCTGCGCGATTTCGGCGCGCGCTATCCCGGCGTGCGACTGCAACTGACCGAAGCGACCAGCGACGTGCAGATCGAAGAACTCGTCGCCGGGCGCATCGACGCGGGCCTCGTGATTCCGCCGCTGCCGCCGCGCTACGCGAGCGCGTTGTCGTATGTGGCCGTGGCGCGCGAACCGCTCGTCATCGCGATGTCCGCCGATGCGGCGCTGGAACTGGGGCAGGGCGCGCAGGAATGGGCCGATACGCCCGTCGATCTGCACGATCTCGTCGCGGCGCCGCTCGTCGTCTTCCCGAGACGGCTCGCGCCCGGTTTGTATGACATCATCATGGGCTGCTACGGCGCGGCGGGACTGACGCCGCGCATCGGCCAGGAGGCGATCCAGATGCAGACCATCGTGAGCCTCGTGTCCGCCGGCATGGGCGTCGCGCTCGTGCCGCAATCGCTGCGTCATCTGCGGCGCACGGGCGTGGTATACCGTCCGCTGCGCGTGGCGGGCGAGTCGGGCGTGTCAAAAATGGTCGTCGAAACCGGGCTCGTGTGGCGCGCGGCGGAAGTGAGCCCGGTGCTCGCCGGGTTCATCGAGATCGTCCGTTCGCGGGCCGAAAGCGCGGGTTCTGTATGATTCGCCCTTGTAGTTCGCTCAAGCTCTCACTTCAGAATGCTCATACATCCCAATTTCGATCCCATCGCGATCCATCTCGGACCGCTCGCCGTGCGCTGGTACGGCCTCATGTATCTGGTGGCGTTCGTATCGGCCATCGTCATCGGGCGGCTGCGTCTGCGGCTGCCGTATGTCGCGGCACAAGGCTGGACCGCGAAGGACATCGACGACATGCTGTTCTACGGCGTCCTCGGCACGATTCTCGGCGGGCGTCTCGGTTATGTGGTCTTCTACAAGGCGAGCTATTACGCGGCGCATCCGCTCGACATCTTCAAGGTGTGGGAAGGCGGCATGTCGTTTCACGGCGGCTTTCTCGGCGTGACGCTGGCGATGGTGCTGTTCGCGTTCCACCGCAAACGCACCTGGCTGCAAGTGACCGATTTCGTCGCGCCGATGGTGCCGCTCGGCCTCGCGGCGGGGCGTCTGGGCAACTTCATCAACGGCGAGCTGTGGGGCCGCGTGACGGACCCGAACGCGCCGTGGGCGATGCTGTTCCAGAATTCGACCAACGACGACGCGATCTGGCTCGCGAAAAATCCGCAACTCGATGCGCAGTACCATCTCACCGAGATTTTTCAGCGCTATCACATGCTGCCGCGCCATCCGTCGCAACTGTACGAGATCGCGCTGGAAGGGCTCGTGCTGTTCATCGTGATCTGGACGTTCTCGCGCAAGCAGCGGCCCGTGGGCGCAATTTCCGCGCTGTTTCTGATCGGTTATGGACTGGCGCGCTTCACCGTGGAATTCGCGCGTGAGCCGGACGATTATCTCGGCCTGCTGGCGTTCAACCTCTCGATGGGCCAGTGGCTCTCGCTGCCGATGATCATCGCGGGCGTGCTGATGATGGTATGGGCGTACAAGCGCAATCTGCGCCTGCCGCCCGAATCCGCGCAAGCCTGAGCGCGTGGCGGGGCGGCGTGCCCCGCATCGTTCAACGTCCCATCTGCACCGAGCCGGAGACGTCGACGGTCACCGTCGACGTGCCGGCTTCCATGGCGATCGGCGCGGCCATCTTCGCGTCGTTGCTCATCGCGCGCGCCTGCATCATCATGACCGGGCGCGGCTGACTCCCGCTGCGTCCGACATTCACTTCCCGAATCGTGAAATTGCTATAGCCGAACGCTTGCGCGGCGGTTTGCGCCTGCTTGCGGAACGAATCGATGGCTTGCGACACGAGCTTCTGCTCCGCCGCGCGCTGCGCTTCCGGCGACAGCGAGAACGCGACGCTGCCCACCTGCATCGACGAACTCATCTTGCCCGCGAGCTTCGACGCCGCCGCGAAATCGTGCGATTCGAGCACGACTTCCGTGCGGCCGCGCCATGCGGAGATCTTGCCGTCGCGGTCGGTGGTCGGGTAGACGGTGAACGAGCCGCTCTTGGCGGTCACGTTCTCGACGCCCTTGGCTTCGCGCAACGCGGCTTCTGCGCGCTGATTGAGCGTGTTGGTGAGCGAGGAGGGATCGGCCGCTTCCTGCTCGTAGAAGAGCGTGATGTCGACGACATCCTGCGGCACTTGCGCGTTGGCCTGCGCCGATAGGGACAGCACGCCCGAAGGCTGCGGCTGCGTAATCACCGTTTGTGCGGCGGCCATTTGAGAGAAGCTGAGCGCTGCGCCCGACATCGCGAGAAGCGCGAGCGCGGCAGCGGTTTTCTTGTTGATCATCGAAGGACTCCGAACGCGGGATATCGCGTGATTCGCGACGGACTTTAGGCGCGGCCCGCGTGTCGTAAGTTCCTTGTTAGACGAGTTGCTCGGTAATAAATCGCCATTGCGCTTCGGTCACCGGCGTGATCGACAGGCGATTGCCGCGCGCGAGCACCTGCATGTCGGCGAGTTCCTCGTGCTCGCGCAGCGCGGCGAGAGGAACGAGCGGCGTCTTCTTCACGAACTTCACGTCGACGAGCATCCAGCGCGGCGTTTCCTGCGTGGATTTCGGATCGTAGTAATCGCTCTTCGGATCGAATTGGGTGGGATCGGGATAGGCCGTCGAGCACACTTTCGCGATGCCCGCGATGCCCGGCTCCGGACAGCTGGAATGATAGAAGAGCACGCCGTCACCGATCTGCATCTGATCGCGCATGAAGTTTCGTGCCTGATAGTTGCGCACGCCGGTCCACGGCAAGGTTTTTTTCGGCGCGTGCGCGAGATGATCGATGCTCGCTTCGTCCGGTTCGGACTTCATCAGCCAGTAGCGCATGGTTGTTCGCTATGCGTGAATCGACGATGTGCCGATGCAAATGAAAACGGCACCGGAAAAACCGATGCCGTTCTTTTGAAGAGGTCCCCGCCACAGCCGCTAGGCCGGCATCCTGAACCTGGGTTCAAGATTGGTCGCGGTAAGCAACACTTCGGGTACATCGGACTAGCGACGCGCGCGCCCATGTTGCAAGGTTCCGCAACCGTGCCAATGTAGCATTGGTTCAAGGAATATATGACCTTGGCGAACCAGGCAGGGAAACGTCACTCTACACCAATCGTTTGCCTTCTGCAGCCTCTTGTCATCGATTCGGCGGTTTCTTTTTTCGATTGACATTGCGCGCTGATTGACTCAACGCGTGGACGCGTTACTGCGCTTCGTATTGCGCGATGACGGCGCCCAGTTGCTCGTTCATCGAATGCATCGTGCGGCGGATTTCTTCGGCGGGGAAAGCTTCGCCGTGGCGCACGCTGTCCTGCAGCTTAAGCAATTCCGACGCCAGCGAAAGCGCCGCCATGACCGCGATGCGATCCGTGCCGCGCACGTTGCTTGCATTGCGCACCTTGTTCATCTCGGCGTCGACGCGCGCGACCGCTTCACGCAGCGCGCCTTCCGTTTCCGGCGAGCACGCGAGGCGATACGGCTGCCCGAGAATGGAGACTTCGATCTGCGTGTTCGTCATGCCTTCTCTCCCTGATGATGTTCGCCGTGCAATTCCGCTTCATGTGCTTCCTGGGAATCGGCTTCGAGGAGATTGAGTTGATTGTCCGCTTCGGCATGTTGCGCGGACTTCGCACGCGGCAGCTTTTCGAGAATCGCGTTGAGGCGCACTTGCGCGTCGTCGATTTTCGCGGAGAGCGAGTCGCGTTCGGATTGCAGCGTGTCGCGTTCTTCACGCACCTGCTCGAGTTCGGCCTGCACGTTCGCGTGATCGGCGCGCAGCTGTTCGAGTTGTTCCTGCAGCGCTTCACGCGCCTGCTTGTGGCGCTCGCTGATCTGGATCAGCCGGCCGATATTTCCTGACAGTGATTCGAGTTCGTTGAGCATGTGCTGCGTCCTCTAAAGACCTCGCATTTTAGCGCGGTTCAACGGAGCTTCCGATAATTGTCTCGTTTCGAGACGTAACAGCATGCGATCTCGCGCTTAATCCATCGAATCAAGCGCATGTCGCCATGCATTCGTGTGCAGAAAAACGCGAGCGCCGATGCTTCGCTCGTGAAGGACAGGCCCGGCTGATTCTCGTTCGATTCGTCATGCGCCGCGCCAATCTGTCCGCGCCGTTTTCTTGACGGCCCCAACCCGCGCTCCTACACTTGCCGCACTTTTGGTGCTCGCATCCGCGGATCTCGCGGATGCAGTCAAACGGGAAACAGGGAGCGAAGTCCCCGAAGTTCAACCGGGACGAGCCAACCTGTGCTGCCCCCGCAACGGTAAGCGACCGCAACGCAAGTTGCAAGTCGTCTCATGCGCGTTTTTGCAGCGCGAGCGTGTGGATTTTCATCACATGGACTCGACTGCAAGAAACGTGTCGACGCCACTGCGCACGAATGCGCGGGAAGGCGAGACGATCCGTCGCCAGCCCGGATACCGGCCAAGGCTCGACGCATCGGCGTATATCGCGCGATGCGTTCGTCGCGCATCGTCCTCGCGGGGAGCGGGGTCGCGCTCACGCTCCACGGGAACGCTTTACACCATGTCATCGCCTCGGGGCGCGCTCGCCGCTCTCATCACCTTGCCGCTCGCCAGCGTCGCGCATGCCGCCGACGACCCATCGCAAACGCTTGCGCCGGTTGTCGTCACCGCGACGCGCGCGCCGCAGCCGCTCGCCGAATCGATCCCGCAGACATCGGTGTTCGACGAACAGGACATCGCCGACACCAACGCCACCGACGCGCTCGGCCTCGTCGCGCTCGCGCCCGGCGTGCAGGTCACGCGCAACGGCGGACCGGGCGCGAACTCGGGTCTCTACATCCGCGGCGCGGCGTCGTCGCAATCGCTGGTTCTGATCGACGGCGTGCGGGTCGAATCGGCGTCGCTCGGCGCGGCGCAGTTGTCGCAACTGATGCTCGACCAGATCGGGCGCGTCGAGGTCGTCAACGGCAATGTGTCGGCGCTGTACGGTTCGAATGCGATCGGCGGCGTCGTGCAGATTTTCACGAAGGAAGGCGAGCCGCATCCGCCGCGTTTCAGCTTCGAGGCCGAGTACGGCAGCTATCACACGCAGCGCCAGTCGGCGGGCGTGAACGGCGCGCTCGACAAGGACGGCCGCACGACCTTCAGCCTGAACGTGTCGCGCGAGAAGACCGACGGCTTTTCGTCGCTCGATCCGGCCATCGCGCCGGGCGCGAATCCGAACGCGAACGGCTATCTGAACGAGAGCGTCGCGGCGACGCTGCGTCATCAGTTCAGCGACAAATGGGATGCGGGCGTGCGCTTCCTGCAATCGAACGGCATCAACAGTTTCGACGATGCCTACGGTCAGCCTACCGACATCAACGAAACGCACGACCGCGTGCGCTCCACGTCCGTGTTCGCGAACGGCAGGATCACCGACGACTGGACCACGCACTTCATCATCGGGCAGGGACAGGACCGCGCGAATATCGAGCAGAACGGCGTCTATACGAGCCGCTTCAACTCGGAGAACCGTCAATACACCTGGCAGAACGATGTCAGGATCACCGAGGCGCACAAGCTGCTGTTCGGTTACGAGCATCTCGATCAGACGCTCGATTCCGATCAGTTCAGCGCGCCCGATCGTCACGTGAACTCGGTGTTCGCGGGCTACGTGGGGCATATCGGCGCGAGCGATTTGCAGGCGAATCTGCGTCACGACCAGTATTCCGATTTCGGCGGCGCGAACAGCTACTATCTGGGCTACGCGTACAACTTCGATACGCACTGGAAGGCGAGCGCGAGCTATGCGGCGTCGTTTCGCGCGCCGAGCTTCGACGACCTCTACTATCCGTTCAGCGGCAATCCGTCCATTCAGCCGGAGCGCAGCCATTCGGTGGAGGCGGCGTTGCAGTACGCATCGAATGCGCTCGGCGTCGCGCGCGTCACGCTGTTCCAGACGCGCTACTCGAATCTGATCGACTATGTGTCCGATGGCGGCTTCTACTATGTCGCGCAGAACGTCGGGCGCGCGAAAGTGCAGGGCATCGAGGGATCGTGGGCGGGCCATGTCGGCGCAACGGATGTGCGCGCGGGCGTGACGTTCCAGAATCCCGTCGACGAAACGAATAACCAGGACCTGACGCGGCGCGCGCGGCATTTCGCGACGTTCACCGCGCATCGCACGATCGGGCGCTGGCGCGTCGGCGGCGAGTGGATCGTGAGCGGAGAGCGCAGCGATTACGACTCGACGCTCGCGGGATATGGCATCGTGAATCTGTCGGCGCGCTACGACATCTCGAAGTCGTGGTACGTCACGGCGCGCATCGACAACCTGTTCGACAAGGACTATGAACTCGCGTACTCGTACAACACGCCACGACGCGGCGCCTATGTCACGCTCGGCTGGCATCCGTCGTGATCGGCGTCGTGAGCCGCGTCGTTGAGCGTTCGCGCGCGATGAACGCGAGTCGCGCGGCCGCGATCTGGTGCGCGCTCGGCATCGCGACGCTCGTCGTGCTCGTCGCGTCGCTCGCGTTGGGCAGCGTCGCGTTGCCGGTATCGCGTGCGATCGGCGCGCTCTTTCACGCGCATGCCGCGACACCCGATATCGCCGATGAAATCGTGCTCACGCTGCGCCTGCCGCGCGCGCTCGCCGGCTTCGCATCCGGCGCGCTGCTCGCGCTCGCCGGCGCGCTGTTGCAGGTGCTGTTGCGTAATCCGCTCGCAGAACCGTACGTGCTCGGCGTGTCCGGCGGTGCGGCAACCTTCGCGCTTACCGCGATGCTCGTCGCGTTGCCGTGGTGGGGCGTCGATATCGCCGCGTGCGCGGGCGCGTTCGCATCGATCGTCATCGTGCTCGGACTCGCGCGCCGCGATCTCTGGCAAAGCGGACAGGACGCGTCGCCGCGACTCTTGCTGACGGGCGTCGTGATCGCATCCGGATGGGGCGCGTTGATCACGCTGATGCTGAGCATCGCGCCCGAGAACCGGCTGCGCGGCATGATCTTCTGGCTGACGGGCGATCTCAACGGCGCGTCGGCGCCGTGGCCCGCATTGATCGCGCTCGCCGTCGCGCTCGTCGTGATCGTGCCGGTCGCACCGCAACTGAACGTGCTGCTGCGCGGCGACACCGCGGCGCGCGCGCTCGGCGTGCCGGTCGAACGCCTGCGTCTGCGTGTGTATCTCGTGGCGTCGATCGCCGCGGCGGCGGCGGTGACGACAGCCGGGACCATCGGCTTCGTCGGGCTCGTCGTGCCGCATCTGCTGCGCCTCGCGTTCGGCAACGATCAGCGCATGCTCGTGCCCGCCGCCGCGCTCGCGGGCGGCCTCGCCGTAATGGCCGCCGATCTCGCCGCGCGCACCGTGATCGCGCCCGCGCAATTGCCGGTGGGCGTCGTCACCGCGTTGATCGGCGTGCCGATGTTCCTGTGGATGCTCCTGCGGAGACCGCGATGACGCTGCGTCTCGATGCCATCGTGCTTCGCGTGGGCGCTCGCACGCTGATCGACGGGCTGACGCAGACGATGTCGGCGGGCGAGGTGTGGTGCATCGCCGGGCCGAACGGCGCGGGCAAGACGACGCTCATCAACGTGCTCGCCGGTCTCATGAAACCCGCATCGGGCCGCGTGTCGCTCGAAGGCCGCGCGCTCGCGTCATGGCGCGCGGCGGACCTCGCACGCGCACGCGCCTTGATGCCGCAAGCCACCCACGACGCCTTCAGCGCGACCGTGCTCGATACCCTGCTGCTCAACCGTTTTCCGTATCTGACCGGCTGGGGCTGGGAAAACGACGACGATCGCAGCGCCGCGCGCGCCGCGCTCGACATGCTCGGCCTTGCGTCGTTCGCCGCGCGCGATGTGCTGACGCTGTCCGGCGGCGAACGCCAGCGCGTCGCACTGGCGGCGGTGCTGTGCCAAAACGCGCCGCTGCTGTTGCTCGACGAACCGCTCTCGCATCTCGATCTGCATCATCAGATCGATTGCCTTCACGCACTGCGCGACGCGGCGCGCGAGCACGCGCGCACCATCGTGTTCTCGTGCCACGATCTGAATCTCGCGCGCCGTTTCGCGACGCACGCATTGTTGCTCGACGGTCACGGCGGCGCCTTCGCGGGCCGCGTCACCGACGTTCTGACGCCCGAACGCGCGAGCGCGGCTTTCGGCTATCCGCTCGCGTTGATCCGCGACGGCGAGCACGAAGCGCTCGTGCCATCCATTCATCGTTCATGAAAGGAATTTCGATGTCCACCCTCAACGACCTCCCGCTGCCCCGCGCACTCGACCGCGCCATCGAAGCGGAACTGCGCCGCATCATCGACATGAAGACGAAGCCACCGGGCAGCCTCGGCCGGCTCGAATCCCTCGCGCTGCAGATGGGTCTGATTCAACGCACGGTCGAGCCGCGCATCGAGCGTCCGGCGATGATCGTCTTTGCCGGCGATCACGGCATCGCGAAGGAGGGCGTGAGTTCGTATCCGCAGGAAGTGACCGCGCAGATGGTCGCGAATTTCTTGAGCGGAGGCGCGGCGATCAACGCGCTGTCGCGCTCGGTCGGCATGACGCTCGAAGTCGTCGATGCGGGCGTCGCGACGCCGATTCCCATCGATCACAGCTATGAACGTCTGTCGCTCGGACTCGGCACGCGCAACTTCGCGCAAGAACCGGCGATGTCGCGCGAGACCGCGCTCGAAGGCATTGCGCGTGGCGCTGCGCGCGTGCGGCATCACGCGTCGCTCGGCACCAACGTGATCGGCTTCGGCGAGATGGGCATCGCGAATACATCGGCGGCGGCGTGCCTGATGAGCCGCCTGTGCGGTTTGCCGATCGACGAATGCGTCGGGCGCGGCACGGGTCTCGACGATCGCGGCCTCGCGCATAAACGCGATGTGCTCGGCCGCGCGCTCGCGCTGCATCGCCATGAGGGCGACGCGATCGATACGCTCGCGACCTTCGGCGGCTTCGAAATCGCGATGATCACGGGCGCGTATCTCGCCGCCGCGTGCGCGGGCATGACGATTCTCGTCGATGGTTTCATCGCGACATCGGCATTGCTGGTGGCCGCGAAGATCGCGCCTGACGTGCTCGACTATTGCGTGTTCGCGCATGCGTCGAACGAGACGGGGCATCGCCGCATGCTGGCGCATTTCGATGCCGCGCCGCTGTTGCAACTCGATCTTCGGCTCGGCGAAGGCACGGGCGCGGCGCTCGCGCTGCCGATCCTGCGTGCGGCTGTCGCGTTCGTCGACGAGATGGCGAGCTTCGAGTCGGCGGGTGTATCGAACAAAGCCGATTGAGATGCGCGCGCTCGACGAACTGCGCTATTTCTTCACCGCGCTCGGCTATTTCACGCGCGTGCCGGTGCCGCGTTGGGTCGGCTTCGAGCGCGCGTATCTGAATGCGGCGGCGCGTTACTTTCCGCTCGTCGGCGCGATGGTCGGCGGCGTCGCGGCGCTCGTCTATCTCGCGGCGTTGCGTGTGTTTCCCGCGAGTGTCGCGGTGCTGCTTTCGATGGCCGCGACGCTCGTGCTGACAGGCGCGTTCCACGAAGACGGACTCGCCGATTGCGTCGATGCATTCGGCGGCGCGTACACGCGCGAAGATGCATTGCGCATCATGCACGACTCGCGCATCGGCGCGTTCGGCGCGATTGCATTGATGATCGCGCTTGCGTTGAAGTGGCAGACGCTTGCGCTTATGCCGCCGCAACGCGTCGCGTGGACGATGATCGCCGCGCACGCCGCGAGCCGCGTGTTCGCGATCAGCTATCTCGTCACGCTCGATTACGTGCGCGCGGAAGGCAAGGCGAAACCCGTCGCGCAGCGCATGAGTCTTGCGTCGTTCGCGCTGGCGCTCGTGTTCGGCTTGCCTTGGCTTTTCGTGATCGACTGGAAGTTCGCGTGCTTCACGATCGGTGCGCTCGTCGTGTTGCGCTTTTTCATCGGACGCTACTTCGTGCGGCGCATCGGCGGCTATACCGGCGATTGCCTCGGTTTCGCACAGCAGGTGTTCGAAATCGCGATCTATCTCATCGGGCTCGCATGGATCTCGTTCTGATCCGGCATCCGGAAGTCGCCATCGAGGCGGGCGTTTGCTATGGGCAAACCGATGTGCCCTTGCAACGCGATGCGCGTGAACTGGCCAGTGCATTGACGGCGCGCATGACGGCGCTGAACGTGCCAGCGTGTGTCGATGGATGGCATGCGAGCCCGCTTCGGCGCTGTGCATCGCTCGCGCATGCGCTGGCCGTTGATCCGCATATCGACGCGCGGCTTTCAGAAATGCACTTCGGCGCGTGGGAAGGCCTTGCGTGGGATGCGATCGATCGCGCGCTCATCGATGCGTGGGCCGGCGATATCGAACATGCGCGTCCGCATGGCGGGGAGAGTCTCGCGCAGTTCGCGCAACGCGTGATCGCGTGGTTCGAATCGACGTGTGTCGATCAGAAGGCCGTGCATGTGATCGCGCATGCGGGCGTCGTGCGGGTGATTGCGGCGCATCTGCTCGGGATCGCGCGTGAGGACGCGTTGCAGTGGCCGCTGGATTTCGGCGCGGTCGCGTGGTTCAGGCGCGTGCGCGGGGAGTGGGTGCTCGTGCGGTGGAATGCTTAGTCATTTCACCCGCCGCCCCCGCGCCGCTTCCAGATCGCGGCAAAGCTCCGCCGCACCCAGCGCAAGCCTCGGCGTAGGCCGATTGATGAGATCCCCGTCGATGCCAAAGAGATTGCCCCGCGCCACCGCCGTCAACGACTGCCAACGCTTCCATCGGTCGAGCGCTGGCAACGGGCGATCCGGTTCCGTCGCGCCGGGCGTCGAGGTGACGATCGCTTCGGGATTCGCCGCGAGCACGGCTTCGGTCGATATCGTCGGCACGCGCGGCTTTTCCGCCGCGAACACGTTCACGCCGCCGCACAGCCCGATCACTTCGTCGAAGACGTTGTCGCGATTGAGCGTCATCAGCGGATCGTCCCAGACCTGATAGAACACGCTCACCGGCGGCCGCTGCGCATAACGCGCGCGCAACTGCGCGATGTCGCGGGTGAACGCATCGGACGCGTCGCGCGCGCGTGCCTGCGTGCCTAGCAGCGCGCCCAGTTTGTCGATGCTCGTCGCGATATCGTCCAGATGCTTCGGCTCGCTGAAGTAGATCGGGATGCCGAGCGCCGTCAGCCGGTCCATCTGGCGCGCCGCATTGCCATGCCGCCACACGACGATCAGGTCCGGATGCAGCGCGACGATGCGTTCGAGATCGAGCGCCTTGTTGTCGCCGACGCGCGCAATCGCCCGCGCTTCCTTCGGATAGTCGCTGTACGTCACCGCGCCGACGATGCGCGCGCCGCCGCCCGCCGCGAACAGCAATTCGGTGACGTGCGGCGCGAGACTGACCACGCGTTCGGCGGGTTTGGCGAGCGTGACGGATGCGCCGCTGTCATCAATGACGGTGATCGCATGCGCTTGCGTCATTTGTGTCATCCAGCAGCCGATCAGCAATGCGAACACACGACGCAGCATCACGCGCAAATCTCCCGCAGCGCGAGCGTGAGGCGCGCCCAATCACCCTCCGTGCCCGGCAAGCCGACGCGCAGACTCGGCGTCATGCCGGGCGGATCGAAGAGGCGCGTCCAGATGCCGCGCAGCGCCAGTGCGTGTTGAAGTTCGGGCGCTCCGGGCGTCGGTGTCCAGGCGAAAAGCGGCGTCCCACGCACGTCGAAACCGTGGCTCGCGATCAAGGCGGCGAGACGCGCGCCATCGCGTTGCAGTTGCGCGCGCGTTTCGCGCTGCCATCCGATATCCGCGAAAGCGGCGACGACGGCATGCCGCGCCGGACCGCTCACGGTCCACGCGCCGAGCGCATCGCGCAAGGCATCGGCGATGGAAGGCGCGGCGAGCACGAAGCCCGCGCGGATGCCCGCGAGCCCGAAAAACTTGCCGACCGAACGCAGCACGACGAGGCCATCGCGCGCGGTGTCGCCTGCCAGGGACGACGCGGGATCGACATCGGCGAACGCTTCATCGACGATCAGCGTCCCGCCGCGCGATGCGAGTTGCGCGTGCCAATGCAAAAGCGTGTCGCGTGACATGCGTTGCGCGGTCGGATTGTTCGGATTGGCGACGATCACGTGATCGAGCGTCGCGGGCAAATCGTGCGCGTCGATATCGAGCGTCGCGATGGCGTGCCCCGCGCGCATGAAGGCCGGCGCATATTCGCCGTAGGTCAACGGCGCGACGCCCGCCGTGCCGCGACGCAGAAGCGTGGGCAACGCGCGGATCGCCGCCTGCGAGCCCGCCACGGGCAACGCGAACGGCGCGCCGTAATAGCGCGCGGCGCACTCGTCCAAACCATCGCCGTCTTCGGGCAGACGCCGCCATGCATCGGGCGGCACGGGCGGCACCGGATAGCCGCGCGGATTGATGCCGGTCGACAGATCGAGCCAGTCATCGAAGGCAATCGCGTAGCGGCGCGCGGCTTCGCGCAGATTGCCGCCGTGTCGGATGGTTTGCGCCATGTCAGCCACTCGTCGTCGCGCCCAGAGCCGCGAGCACTAAAAATACCGCGAGCCACATCAGCGTCGCGCGCTCGACGAGCCGCAACGCCGCGACCACATGCTTCGGGTTCGCCGTGTGTCCCGCGCCGAGCGTCGGCCGCGTTTCGGTCACGCCGTGGTACACCGCCGCGCCGCCGATCAGCACGTTCAGGCTGCCCGCGCCCGCGGCCATCACCGGACCCGCGTTCGGGCTGTCCCACGAGCGCGCCTGCGTGCGCCAGCAGTGCCACGCCATCTGCGTATCGCCCGCGAGCGCGTAGGTCGCCGCCGTGAGCCGCGCGGGGATGAAGTTGAGCACATCGTCGAAGCGCGCGGCCGCCCAGCCGAAGCGCAGATAGCGCGGCGTGCGATAGCCCCACATCGCGTCGAGCGTATTGGCGAGACGGAACATCAGCGCGCCCGGACCGCCCGCGACCGCGAACCAGAAGAGCGCGCCGAAGATCGCGTCGTTGCCGTTTTCCAGCGCGGATTCCACGGCCGCGCGCGACAGGGCGTTCTCATCGGCTTTCGATGTATCGCGCGACACGATGCGCGAGGTCAGCGTGCGCGCACTGTCGATATCGCCGAGGCTCAACGCTCGCGCGATCGGCGCGATATGCTGGCGCAGGCTCTTCGCGCCGAGCGCGAACCAGAGCAGCAGCACATGCACGAGACACGCATAGCCGAACGGCAGCACGCTGACGAGCCACCACGCGATGACCACCGGCGGTGCGACCGCGACGAACCACGCGAGAATGCCCGCCGGCCGCGCGCGAAAGCCGGTGTTCATGCGCGCTTCGAGCTTCGTCGCGAACTGGCCGAAGCCGACGAGCGGATGCCGCGCGCGCGGCTCGCCGAAAATGCGATCGACGATCACGCCGAGCACCGCGAGCAGCGCCATCGCGTAGGCGGAGAGCAGGAGCATCGCGCCTATCCCTTGAGCGTGAGCGGTAGACCCGCGACCATCATCGTCACGCGCGTGCTCGCGGCGGCGACGCGCTGGTTCAGGCGGCCGAGTTCATCGACGTAAAGACGCGTGACCGAGCCGAGCGGCACCACGCCCAGCCCGATTTCATTGCTCACGACGATCACCTTGCCGCGCGTATTTGCGAGCGCGGTATCGAATTGCGCGAAGGCATCGCGTGCGCTGACGGGCAAGACGGCGATCTCATCGTTCGCGCTCGCCGATGCGAACAGCACATTCGCGAGCCACAGCGTCAGGCAGTCGATCAGCACGCAATGCCCCGCGCGGTCCGCTTCGCGCAACGCGCCCGCGAGATCGAGCGGCGCTTCGAGCAGCGCCCAGTGCGCGGGCCTGCGTTCGCGATGATGCCGCACGCGCTCGGCGAATTCCGCATCATCGCCGATGCGTGCGGTCGCGATATACGTGACGGGCAATCCGCTTTCGGCGGCAAGGCGTTCGGCGTGCGCGCTCTTGCCGGAACGCGCGCCGCCGAGGATGAACGTGAGATCGGGAGTCATCGCGATATTGTACTGACGGGCTAAGATAGCGCGTCGTTCTTCATGAGACTCTTCCGATGCCATTCACGCCACGCGGCTCGCTGATGATCCAGGGCACGACGTCCGATGCCGGCAAGAGCACGCTCGTCGCCGGATTGTGCCGTCTCGCGCGGCGCGGCGGTGTGCGGGTCGCGCCGTTCAAGCCGCAGAACATGGCGCTCAACAGCGCGGTGACCGTCGATGGCGGCGAGATCGGCCGCGCGCAGGCGCTGCAGGCTGTCGCGGCCGGCGTCGATGCGCGCATCGACTTCAATCCGGTGCTGCTCAAACCGACGAGCGATCGCGGCGCGCAGGTCATCATCCACGGTCACGCGCACGCCAATCTCGATGCGCGCGCGTATCACGACTACAAGCGTATCGCGTTCGACGCCGTGCTCGCGTCCTACGCGCGCTTGCAGAGCGAGTTCGACGCGGTGATCGTCGAAGGCGCGGGCAGTCCCGCCGAAATCAATCTGCGCGACGGCGATATCGCCAACATGGGATTCGCGGAGCGCGTCGATTGCCCGGTCGTGCTCATCGCCGATATCGATCGCGGGGGCGTGTTCGCGCACCTCGTCGGCACGCTGGCGTGCCTGTCGGAGAGCGAACGCGCGCGCGTGCGCGGCTTCGTCATCAACCGGTTTCGCGGGGATATCGGCTTGCTCGAACCGGGGCTCGACTGGCTTACGGCGCAGACCGGCAAGCCGGTGTTCGGCGTGCTGCCGTATCTGCACGGCCTGACGCTCGACGCCGAAGACATGCTCCCGAGCCAGCCGCACGTTCGCGGCGCGGCGAGCGTTTTGAAGGTGATTGTGCCTGCCTTGCCGCGCATCAGCAATCACACGGATTTCGATGCGCTGCGCGCGCATCCTCAGGTCGATTTCAGCTATGTGCGCGCCGGCGTCGCGCCGCCGCCCGCCGATCTGATCGTGCTGCCCGGCTCGAAAAGCGTGCAGCGCGATCTCGCGTGGCTGCGCGCGAACGGCTGGGATCGCGCGATCGAACGGCATCTGCGTTACGGCGGCAAGCTGATCGGCATCTGTGGCGGCATGCAGATGCTCGGGCGCACGATCGACGACCCGGATGGCGTCGAAGGCGCGCCGGGTTGTGTTGAGGGACTCGGGTTGCTGGAACTCTTCACCGTGCTCACGCAGCAGAAGCAGCTGGAGAATGTCGTTGGCCGATTGACCATCGACGGCACGCACGCGAGCGTGCGCGGCTACGAAATCCACATGGGCCGCACGCACGGCGCGGCGCTCGCGCGTCCACTCGTCGCGCTGGATTCGGGGCGCGTCGACGGTGCGGTATCCGACGATAGCCAGATCGCCGCGACCTATCTGCACGGCATATTCGATACACCCGAAGCGTGCGCCGCGTTGCTCGCGTGGGCGGGCGTGCAGGGCGCCGAGCCGCTCGATTACCCGTCGCTGCGCGAAGCGTCGCTCGACCGGCTGGCCGATTCGTTCGCGCAATCGCTCGATCTGGACGCGTTACAGGCCGCGTTCGCTCAATAAAGAATCATCTGCGTGCAGCGGAACATGGCGATGAGCTTGCCGTCGCCATTCGTCACCGTCGCGTCCCACACCTGCGTGCTGCGCCCGAGATGCACGGCTGTCGCCTTCGCGACGATTTTCCCGTCGCGCGCGGTCGAGACGTGGTTGCTCTTCAGTTCGAGCGTCGTGAAGTTCTGCGCCTTGTCTGGCAGATGCGCGATGCACGCGTAGCCGCAACACGTATCCGCCAGTCCGATGACGGTCGCCGCATGCAGAAAGCCGTTCGGCGCGAGCAACTCCGGACGGATCACGAGTTCGCCGCTCAACTGGCCCTGATCGAGCGAAATCAGTTGTACGCCGAGCAGGTCGGGCAGGCGGCCTTTCTGGCGGTTGCGCAGGAAATCGAGAGTGACGTCGGGGCGGAGTGCGGTCATGGGTATCGTCGTGTCGAAGAGTTGAATTTGGCATGGCCGTTCGGTCAACATGCCGGATGCATCACTTTTGCCGATAATATCAACGCTCGAATCATGCACCTGTTCTCATCAAGACGAAATCGCGCGCGGTGGGGCGTGCGCGCGCTCAACAAAATCCAGGACACTTCATGACCGTGATCGTGGTGGCAAATCCGAAGGGCGGCGTCGGCAAAAGCACGCTCGCAACCAATCTGGCAGGGCATTTCGCGGCAGGCGGCGAATGGGTCGCGCTCGCCGATCTCGACAAGCAGCGCTCGTCGCACGCGTGGCTGTCACTGCGCGACGACACGCTGCCGAAGATCGAGGAATGGGCGATCGACGTCGATGCCCCCGCCAAACCGCCGAAAGGTCTGGAGAAAGCCGTGGTCGATACGCCTGCCGGCGTGCACGGCAACCGGCTCGCGCTCGCGCTGGAACTGGCCGACAAGGTGATCGTGCCGCTCCAGCCGTCGATGTTCGACATCCTCGCGACGCAGGACTTTCTCGCCAAGCTGGCGAAGGAAAAGGCGGTGCGCAAGGGCGCGATCGAAGTCGGCGTGGTCGGCATGCGCGTAGATGCGCGCACACGCTCGGCGGACCAGTTGCATCGCTTCGTCGAAGGGCTCGACCTGCCGGTGCTCGGCTTCCTGCGCGACACGCAGAACTACGTGCAGCTCGCCGCGCATGGACTCACCATCTGGGACGTGGCGAAAAGCCGCGTCGAGAAGGATCTGGAGCAGTGGGCGCCCATCATCGAATGGGTGGTGAAGAAATGAAAAAGCCGGCATCCTTCGAGGAGTCGCCGGCTTCTTCATGCAACAGCGTTGAAATCAGGTCCAGTTCTGCGTCGGGACGTGATCGCGGCTGCCCTTGATGCGGTTGTCGTCGTCGACGAATACGAGATTCGGCTTCCAGCCCGCCTTGATCTCTTCTTCGTCCACCTGCGCGAACGCCGCGATGATCACGAGATCGCCCAGTTGCGCGCGGCGCGCCGCCGAGCCGTTCAGCGAGATCATGCCGCTGCCGCGCTCGCCCTTGATCGCGTAGGTGGTGAGGCGCTCGCCGTTGTTCACGTTCCAGATGTCGATCTGCTCGTTTTCCATCAGGTTCGCGGCTTCGAGCAGGTCTTCGTCGATCGCGCACGAGCCTTCGTAGTGCAATTCGCAGTGCGTGACCGTCGCGCGGTGGATTTTCGATTTGAGCATAGTGCGCTGCATGATGCTTCCTTCAGATTTCCAGATTGTCGATGAGTCGGGTCGCGCCGAGCTTCGCCGCTGCGACCACGACGAGCGGCGCGTCCACGTCCGCTTCGCCCGGCGGCAGCAAGTTCGAGCGCTTGCGTACGCTGATGTAATCGGGCTTCCAGCCGCGTTCGGCGAGCGCGTTCATCGCGTCGCGTTCGAGCGCGGCGATATCGCGATTGCCGGACAGCAACGCTTCACGCACGCGCTGTAGCTGTTCGGCGAGCTTCGGCGCTTCGGCGCGTTCGTCCGCCGAGAGAAACCGGTTGCGCGAGGACAGCGCGAGCCCGTCCTCATCCCGCACCGTTTCCGCCGCGACGATTTCCGTGGGCAGCGCGAACTGGTTGCACATGGCCCGCACGATCATCAACTGCTGGTAGTCCTTCTTGCCGAACACCGCGACGCGCGGCTGCACGCACGACATCAGCTTCATCACGACGGTGCATACGCCGGTGAAGAAACCGGGGCGGAACTCGCCTTCGAGAATGTCGCCGAGATTGTGCGGCGGGTGCACGCGATACTCCTGCGGCTCCGGATACATGTCCCGCTCGGTCGGCGCGAAGAGCACGTAGACGTTCTCTTTCTGCAGCTTATCGATGTCGTCCTGCAGCGTGCGGGGGTATTTGTCGAAGTCTTCGTTCGGCCCGAACTGCAGGCGGTTCACGAAGATGCTCGCGACGACCGGATCGCCATGCTGGCGCGCGAGGCGCATCAGCGAGAGATGGCCTTCGTGGAGATTGCCCATCGTCGGGACGAAGGCGGTTCGGTTCTGGCCGCGCAACTGGTCGCGCAGTTCATGGATGGAGCTGATGACTTTCATCGAGCGGGTGTCTCCTGTCGGGCGGCTCTCGTTGCCGCCACGCGGGAAGGGTAAGAAAACCTAGGCGGGGGAATACGCGAGCCGCACGTAGATCGGCGCGTACGGCTCGGGCTGCGTGATTTCGATCAGCGCTTCGCGCGACAGCTCCAGCATCGCGATGAAATTCACGACGACCACCGGCACGCCGCGCGAGGTATCGAAAAGCTCCGTGAACTCCATGAAGCGCGCGCTTTGCAGGCGCCGCAGGATCACGCTCATGTGCTCGCGCACCGAAAGCTCCTCGCGCGAGATCTTGTGATGCTGGACGAGCTTCGCGCGCTTGATGACGTCGGCCCACGCGGCGCGCAGGTCGTTCATGTCGACGTCGGGGAAGCGCTGCTCGGCGGCCTGCTCGATATAGATATCCGCGCGCAGGAAGTCGCGGCCGAGCTGCGGCAACTGGTCGATCCGCTGCGCGGCGAGTTTCATCTGCTCGTATTCGAGCAGGCGGCGCACGAGTTCGGCGCGCGGGTCTTCGGCTTCCTCGCCGGTGTCCGCTTTTCTGACCGGCAGCAGCATGCGCGACTTGATCTCGATCAGCATCGCGGCCATCAGCAGGTATTCAGACGCGAGCTCCAGATTCGATTCGCGAATCTGGTCGACATAGCCGAGGTACTGCGCGGTGACATCCGCCATCGGGATGTCGAGCACGTTGAAGTTCTGCTTGCGGATCAGGTAGAGCAGCAGGTCGAGCGGGCCTTCGAACGCTTCGAGAAAGATTTCGAGCGCGTCCGGCGGGATGTACAGATCCGTGGGCAGCTTCCAGAGCGGCTCGCCGTACAAGTGCGCGATCGCGACGCCGTCGATGATGTCGGGCGTCGAATCGGTCGCGGGCGTGGCGAGCGCCACTGCGCGGTCATCCCGTGCACCGTCGCGCGCCGGCTCGTGCGGCCCATGCGCGGGCGAGTGCGGCTCGTGGCCGGCTGCGCTCACGTTCAGAAGTTCTGGTAGTAAACGTAAGGCGTCTGCTTCACGCGCGATTGCTGTTGCTCGCCGCGCTCGTCGAGGTCGATCGGCTGCTTGTCCCACAAGAGCGCGCGGCCGCGGCGCTGTTCGTCTTCCAGCGACGGCTTCTGCTCTTTCAACTGATTGATGAACTGGGTGATGTCCGACTGATACATGATCCGGCTTCCGTTGGTTCGAGGCGTTTGAATTCGCAATTTTACCGCAAGCGTACGGCGGCAACGCATCTCGACGCGCGGGTTGTTCCATGCTTTGAAAGTCGCACGCACGTGCAGGTTTCGCGGAACCCCGCCGGCTTGACGCCGTCCAAAGGCGCACGCCGGGCGCGAACCGGGCCGCTTTGCGGTGCCGGCGCATGGCGATGTGGTGAAATAGCGCCTGCGCCCGTTTCGCACGGCCGCATGTCTTACCTTTCAATTCCAATATCCCGATGCCGGAGGTCGTTTGGCGGGGCGTTCGTTTGATCCGCTGCGCGCACTGCGCGTGAAGCCTCCCGGCGCGAGGCGCTTGCCGTCCGTGTCGATCCTGGTCATGGCGCTCATCGCGTTCGGCTTCGCCGTGCCCGCTTTCGCCAAGTACGACGTCGACATCGACGCGCCGCGCAGCATCAAGAAGCTGCTCAAGGAGAATCTCGACATCTCCCGCTTCGCGAAGCGCGACGACGTGAGCGACGACCAGTTCCAGTTCCTCGTCACCGCCGCGCCGAAGGACGTGCGCGATCTCGTCGCGACCGAAGGCTATTTCACGCCCGTCGTGCGCACGGACGTCACGACCGTCGACGACAAGCGCAACGTCAGGGTGAGCGTCGATCCCGGCCCGCGCACGATGATTGCCTCGGTGCAGCTTCATTTCACCGGCGCGGTGACGACCGAGGACCGCTCGCGGGAAAACGCGGCGCGTTTCGCCTTTTCAGTGAATGAAGGCGATCCTTTCACGCAAGGCGGCTGGGACGACGCGAAAAACGCGGCGTTGCGGGCGCTGCAAGCCAAACGGTATCTCGGCGCAAAGATCGTGCGCTCGCAGGCGCGCATCAATCCGCGCGCGCATCTCGCCGATCTCTCGGTGACGTTCGACAGCGGCCCGACCTTCACGCTCGGCAAGCTCGACGTCGCCGGGCCGAAGCGCTATCCCGCCTGGATCATCGATCATGTGAATCCGATCGAGCCGGGCGAGATATACGACGTCGCGCGCCTGAACGAGCTGCAGCGGCAGATCCAGAACACGCCATATTACGCGAGCGTCGCCATCGACGCGGACGCCGACGTCAACAAGCCGGTCGAAACGCCGCTGCATGTGAAGGTGAGCGAGTACCCGTATAACAGCATCCGCTACGGCGTGGGCTACGCGACCGACACGGGTTTCCACATTCAGGGCGCGTACAGCTATCTCAACACGTTCGGCGCCGCGTATCCGTTCACGATTTCCGGCCGGCTCGATCAGACCCAGCAGTACGGCCGCGTGCAGCTCGCGATGCCGCCCGATTCGCACGGCTGGGTGAACGCCGTGTTCGGCTCCTACACGATCACCGATGTATCGAGCACGAAAATCTACAGCGCGCGTGTGGGCGTGCAGCGTTCGCGTTCGCGCCAGAACATCGACACGACCTATTCGCTGACGTTCTACGACGACCGCCTGACGCAGAACGAGCCGAATCCGTCGACGGCGCGCGCGCTCGTGCCGGCGTGGAGCTGGGTGCGCCGCGATGTCGACGATCCCCTGTTCCCGCGGCGCGGCAACATCATTCGCGCGGAGGCGGGCTTTGCCGTCAAGGGCGTGATGTCCGACCAGACCTTCGCGCGCCTGTACACCAACGCGCTGCAATACGTGCCGCTCGGCAAGAACGATCTGCTCGTGTTTCGCGCGGAGTTCGGCGGCGTGTTCACGAGCGGGCCGTCGAGCGGCGTGCCCGCGTCGCTGCTGTTTCGCGCGGGCGGCGCGAACTCGGTGCGCGGCTATAGCTATCTGAGTATCGGCAACAATGTCGCCGGCTCGATCCTGCCGACCAAATACATGGTGACCGGCAGCAGCGAATATCAGCACTGGTTCACGCACGACTGGGGTGGCGCGGTGTTCTTCGACATCGGCACTGCCACCGATACGTGGGGCGAGCGCGTGTTCCAGCCGGGCGTGGGCGTCGGGGCGCGCTGGCGCAGCCCGGTCGGCCCGGTCAACGTCGACGTGGCGTATGGATTGAAGAACAAGAGCATCAAGCCGTATCTGACGCTCGGCATCGCGTTCTGATGCGCGTGAGAACGATGAAGGATAGTGAACCGGCATGACGGACCCGACCAGGCAAAGAGACGCTGAAGCACCGCCGCCCGGCGACGAAGGCGGCGGCGCGAACGAGACGCCGCCGCGCAAGAGCGGCTGGCGGCGTCTCGCGCGCTGGATCGGCGCGCTCGTGCTGGTCGTCGTGCTGATCGCCGGGCTGGCCGTCGGCGGCGTCTTTTACGTGCTGACGACCGAGCGCGGCACGCGCTACGCGTGGGATGCGGCCACGTCGTTCCTCAAAGGGCAACTGACCGGCAAGCTCGACGGCGGCGCGATCGCCACCGGCCTGCAACTGCGCGACGTGCACTGGAAGGACGGCAAGGGCACGGACATCGCGGTCGACAGCGTGTCGGGCCGCTGGGCGCTCACGCGCGAGCCGCTGCGCTTCACGATCGACTATCTGCATGTCGGGACCGTCGATGCGCGCATCGCGCCGTCGAACGAGCCGAGCAAGAAGACCGAATTGCCGAAGGATCTGCGTCTGCCGATTCAACTCGCGATCAACGACCTCTCCCTTGAAAAGCTGCGCGTGCATCAGGGCACGACGACCACCGAATTCTCGCGCCTGCTCTTCAATGGCCACAGCGACGGCCAGCATCATCAGGCAACGGTCCAGCGTCTCGATACGCCGTTCGGTTCGGTGACGGCGTCGCTGAAGCTCGACGGCGGCGCGCGGCCGTTTCCGCTGTCGGGCGACGCGGGCTATGCCGGCAAGGTCAACGGCGAAGCGGTGAACGTGAGCGCGCGGTTGTCCGGCTCGCTGGAAGACCTGATCGCGGACGTCGATGCGAGCGGCATGAAGCTCAAGGGCGAGGCGCACGTCGAGGCGCTGCCGTTCGCCGACGTGCCGCTCAAATCCGCGCTCGTCACTTTCGATCACGTGAATCCGCAGGCATTCAGCCCGAGCGCGCCCGAGGCCGATCTCGCCGTGCGCGCCGAGGTGAAGCCCGTCGAGGGCGCGGACCCGAAGGCGTTCGTGGTGAGCGGGCCGGTGTCGATCGTCAACGCGAAGCCGGGTTCCATCGACAAGAAGCTGCTGCCGCTCATCGACGCGCACGCGAACGTGCGGCTCGATGCATCCGAGCAAAGCATCACGGACCTCAATGTGCGCCTTCTGAAGAACGCGACGGTGACGGGCGGCGGCACGCTCGCGGGCAGTAAGGGCAAGTTCGACCTGAAAGTGGCGAAGCTCGACCTGAACGCGATCGAGCCGACCCTGCGCCCGACGGATTTCGCCGGGCCGATCGGCATCGTGCTGGATGGCGACACGCAGCGCATCACCGCCGATCTGAACGATCCGAAAGCCGCGATCCGCGCACAGGCCAAGGTCAAGCTCGATCCGAAGCAGACCACGCTCGACGACGTGAAGCTGACGGTCGGCAAAGGCCGTGTCGAACTGAACGGCGCGCTGAAGAAGGACGCCAATTCCACCTACGATCTGAAGGCGAAGATCGTCGACTTCAATCCGCTGCTGCTGCAACAGCAGTTGATCGCGCAGAAGCCCGCGCCGGCGAAGAAGGGCACGGCGAAGAAGGCCGCCGCGCCGCCGCGTGTCGTCGAAGCGCGCGTCAACGGCACGCTGGCCGCATCGGGCCAGCTCGCGCCGACGCTCACGACCAAAGCGACCTTCAAGCTCACCGACAGCATGTACGACAACCTGCCGCTGACAGGCGAGGGCACCGTGCAGGTTGCGGGCACGCGGCTTCTGCCGAGCAAGGCGGCGCTGTCGGTGGCGGGCAACAACGTCGATCTGAACGGCAGCTTCGGCGCGCCCGGCGATCGCCTGCGCTTCAAGGTCGACGCGCCCGCGCTCGAACGGCTCGGCTTCGGCATCACGGGCACGGTCAAGGCAGACGGCGACCTGACCGGCTCGATCGCGCACCCGAACATCGCGGCGAACTATCAGGCCGATGGCGTCGTGTTCGGCGCGAATCGTCTGGGTCACGCGGAAGGCCGCGCCGATATCCGCGACGGCGCGAACGGCGCGCTCGTCTTCACGCTGAAGGCCCGCGATGCGAGCACGGAAGGCATCGAAGTCGCGAACCTCGACGCGAATCTGAACGGTACGCGCGCGCATCACACGCTCGATCTCACTGCGACCGGCAAGGTGCGCGGCCAGCCGGTGAATGTCGCGCTCGGCGCGAACGGCAAGTTCACCGATGCGCCCGACGGCCCGCACTGGGACGGCGCGATCACCAAGCTCTCGAACAAGGGCGTGCCGTCGCTGAACCTTGAATCGCCGCTGACGGTGAGTTACGGACCGAAGCGTCTCGTGCTCGGCGCGACGCGGCTCGCCGCGGAAGGCGCGGTGCTGAACCTGAAGTCGTTCGCGATGGAAAACGGCCGCCTGCAATCGGCGGGGACGCTCACGAACCTCTCCGTGCCGCATCTGCTCGACGTGCGTCAGGAACTGACGGGCGCGGAGCCGCCGATCCGCACGGACCTCGTCTTCGATGGCGACTGGAACTTCACGCTCGGCGCTACCGCGACCGGCTACGCGCAGATCAAGCGCCGCACCGGCGACGTGACGATCGACGGCGCGCGCGGACTGGCCGCGCTCGGCATCACCGATATCTCGGCGCGCGCGGATTTCAGCGATGGCAATCGCCTGAACGCGTCGCTGCATGCGCTGGCGAGCCGCATCGGCGTGATCGATGCGAACGTGCACACGCCGCTCGTAAATCGCGACGGCATGCTCACGCTCGACGACAACGCGCCGCTCACCGGCGGCATCGACGCGAACATTCCCGAGCTGCGCACGACGGGCGGGCTGCTCGGCGCGAACTATCTGCTCGGCGGCAAGATCGCGCTCAAGCTCGCGATTGCGGGGATCGTCGCGAAGCCGAATCTGTCGGGGTCGCTGACCGGCGACAACATCTCCGCGACGGTCGTCGATCAGGGCGTGCAACTGAAGGACGGCATCATTCGCATCGCGCTGTCGGAGAATCTCGTCGATTTTCAGCGCGTGGAATTCCACGGCGCGAGCGGCACGCTGCGCGCGACCGGCAAGGTGCGGCTCGATCAGCAGCAGCCCGATCTGACCGCGAGCATCATCGCGGACAAGCTGGAGCTGTTCGCCTCGCCGGACCGCGAGCTGATGCTGTCGGGCAGCGCGACCATCGCCAACGCGGGACTGCAGGGCGGCATGGCGATCGACGGCAAGTTCACCGTCGACCACGCGTTGTTCGATCTTCCGGAATCCTCAGCGCCGTCCCTCGGCGACGATGTCGTGATCGAACGCCCCGACGGCACGATCAAGGGCGAGAACCAGCCGGTCACGGCGGCCGCAGGGAAACCGGTCGGGCCATTCACGCCGCGCGCGAACATCGAGATCAATCTCGGCCAGCGCTTTCGCTTCAAGGGCGCGGGCGCGGATCTCGGCCTTGCGGGCACCATCACGGCGATGAGCGCGCCGAACATGCCGCTGCGCGCGGTCGGCAACGTGCGCGTGACGACGCCGGGTTCGTCGTACACCGCGTTCGGGCGCAAGCTGAATATCGAGAACGGCTTTTTCACGTTCAACGGGCCGGTGGCGAATCCAGGCATCAATATTCTCGCGATGCGGCGCAATCAGGAAGTCGAGGCAGGCGTGCAGGTGACGGGCACCGTGCAGGCGCCGGTCGCCAGGCTGATTTCCGAGCCGAGCGTGCCCGATAACGAAAAGCTCTCGTGGCTGCTGTTCGGGCATGGCACGGATCAGGGCAACAACGTCGGCCAGCAGAGCGCGATGACGAGCGCGCTCGCGCTGCTCGGCAGCAAGGGCGGCGCGAAGATCGCGCAGACGGTCGGGCTGGACGAGTTCACCGTCGGTTCGAGCGAAGTGGGCCTGACCGACCCGCAGGTCGTGCTGCTCTCGAAGGCGATCAACGAGCGGCTCGTGATCGGTTATGAACAGGGATTGCAATCGGCGAGCAACGCGGTCAAGGCGACGCTGAACCTGTCGCGGTACTGGGCCGTGACGGCGTATGGCGGGACGTATCAGGGCGTCGATCTGTCTTATACGCGAAGGTTCAATTCGTGGGCGCGGTTGTGGTCGTCGTCTTCGTCGGCCTCGCGAGCGTCGGCGGCGGATTCGGCGTCGGCGGCGTCGGATGCATCCGCGGGCGTCGATTCTTCGGATTGAGTCATCGGTTCGCCGCCGCTCTCCGCGAGCGGCGGACCTGCTGGATGGTCGGAATCCGCATCGTTGTTATCGCCGCGCCATTCACGCGTGATCGGCGGCATTTAGCCACCATCGGTGATATTCCTTCTCTTTATCGTAATCGAATTCGAACCTGAATTTAATTAATAATGAAGGAATAATGCTGTCTGCGCTGCTGTTTTTTTGCGAATAATTAATATATCAGATAATGCGACATTCAATGAAAATATAGCTTTCCCCCTTATTGTTCAATGAGTTGAAATGTTGAAATGGCAAAAAACGTTTAACTAAAATGGCTTCTAAAAGAGAGGCATTTTTTAGGAAATTAATCAAAGAAATTCTATTGCCCAGTCTTTATAGTTAGCGCGGACCGTCAGTGTCTGCGTCGGCGCCAAGGCGTGATCACCAACCGTCATGCCTGGTTTAAGCGTGCTGTTGCAATCCTGAAAGGTCCGGCGAATATATCTGGTTTGATAAATCGAAATCCGTTCGATAAGGAATGCTTAAAATGAAAAAACTCGCTCTCTCGTTAGTCGCGGCAGCAATGGGTCTGGCCAGCGTCGCCGCGCACGCTGGCAATGTGCTGACCATCAATGGCCAACTGGTCGCCAATACCTGTGATATCAGCGGAAGTGGCCAGGGCCCGAATTTCACGGTCACGCTGCCGACGCTTTCCGCCAGTCAACTCTCGCAAGCGAATTCGACCGCCGGGGCAACCGGTTTTAACATCGCCTTGACGAACTGCACGCCGTCCACCGGTAACGTGCATACCTTCTGGGAATACGGCGCGAACACGCTGGCCGACGGCAATCTGAAGAACAACGGAACCGCAGCGTCCGTCGAAGTTCAACTGCTCGACTACAACGGCGCTGCAAAGATGCTCGACGTAAGCAAGGCAGACGGCGCGCAAGGTTCGCAAAGCGTTGCGCTTACGGGTGGCCAGGCAAACCTCAAATACGCCGCGCAATATATCTCGCCGGCCGGTTCCGCGGGCGCGGGCAGCGTCACGACGAGCGTGACCTACTCGATCGTCTACCAGTAAGCAGGGTCGCACGAACCTCGCTCGTTCAGGCGCGGCGTGCAACGCGGTCGCCGTCGCCCGCCTGAAACGGGTCGAAAAGATCCGGTCCGGATTGCTGTCCAGCCGGCTTTCGGCTGGTCCCAGTCGTCCGAGTCCTTGATGAATCCGTGCGCATATCGCGGTGCCGCGTCACAGGCATCCGATTGAATCGCGGGTCTCGCCGTCGGTTGTCGCTTCCATCGTTGGTCCCATGAATTTTCTGACATTCGCGATCAGGTTTTTTGCTACGGCTCTTCTGGCCACCGGTGCATTGTTCTCGCTGCCGGCTCACGCGTCCGTCGTGATAGCCGGGACACGTGTCGTGTACAACGCCGCGGACAGCGAAGTCACGCTCAAGCTCACGAACATCGGCAAAAATCCGGCGCTGACGCAGGTCTGGCTCGACAAGGGCGATGCCAGCGTAGACCCGAGCAGGCTCGACCTGCCATTCCTGCTGACGCCGGCGCTTGCGCGCATCGAACCCGGCAAGTCGCAGACCATTCGCATCTCGTACACCGGCGAACCGCTGGCGCAGGATCGTGAAACCCTGCTGTGGCTCAACATGCTGGAAGTGCCGCCCAAGCCCGTAGCCGCTCAGGCCGGCGCCAACTACGTGCAGCTCGCGTTTCGCTCGCGTCTGAAGTTCTTCTTTCGGCCGGCCGGGCTGCCGGGCGATGCGAATGACGCGCCGGGCAAACTGACCTGGCGCCTGGTCACGGAGCAGGGCAAGTCCGTGCTGCAGGTATCGAATCCCACGCCTTATCACGTCACGATCATCGAGGCGCATATCGGCGCCGGCGATCACGCGCCGAAATTCGATGAAGGAGACATGGTGGCGCCCCACGGGCAAGCCTCGCTGCCGCTGACCGGGATGGCGCCCGCGGACGGCAAGGTTTCGTTTACGACGCTCAACGATTACGGGGGCGCCATGAAGTACGAAGCGGCATTGCAGTGATTGTCGCGCGCCAGCAGTAGCCGATTGTTCGGAGCAGTCAGGGTCGCGACTTCCGCAGGCTCGCTGCGAAGCAGGCAATCAGCATCGATCGGACTCGAGCCCCGGCTCGCCAACCAACAGCAGGCAGTAGCCCTCTATCGGGCTTGCAGCCGGTGCGTATCCGCATCGGCTGCAAGCCCGGGGTTTGCCTGTGATTCCGGCTTAGTATGAACCATCGCCATTCAAGACCGACGATAAGACCACTGAACGCTGACGTCCTGTCGCTGAGTCAGGCCAGCGTCGCCGTGCTGCTGGCGTTCTCCGCTGCGCATGCACAGGCAGACGAAGCCACGGACGCGGCTGCGGTGGTGCAAAGTGGCAACGACAGGCAATGGTCCGCGGGCGGAGGGGGCGCGACGCCGCCTGCATCCGCGCAGCCCGCACAGCCCGCGCAGCCCGCACAGCCCGGTCACGCGGCCTCGCAGGTTCCGCCTCCGGCGCCCGAACCCGCAACGGTCGAGTTCAACCCGCAATTTCTGAACGGAAACGGCGCGGCAAGCGTCGATATCACGCGCTTCAACAAGGGCAATCCGGCGGCGGCGGGCCGCTATCGCGCGGCGCTGTATGTGAATCAGACGTGGATCGGCGTATCCGACGTCACATTGCGCGAGACCAATGGTCCGGGACATGGCGTGCAGCCGGCGTTCACCGAGGAACTGCTTCTGCGCATCGGCGTCGATATCGCGCGCCTGAGCGAAGCCGCCCGTGCAAAGCTGAGCAGCGCGGGCGAGAACGGCGTGCCACTACCCGAACTGATTCCGATGGCCACGGCCGTATTCGACGTGGGCGAGCAGCGTCTCGACGTGAGCGTGCCGCAGGCCATGATGAGCCGACGCGCGCGCGGTTGGGTCGACCCGAAATACTGGGACGACGGCGTCAATGCCGCCGTGCTTCAGTACAACGCCAACGTCTATCATGCGACTGGCAATGGTTTCTCGACGACCCAGAGCTATCTCGGGCTGAACGCGGGCGTCAACATCGGAGCCTGGCGCTTTCGCTATCTCGGCAACGTCACCAATGCGTCGGGATCGGGTTACAGCAACGGCACGCACGTGCAGAGCATGCAGACGTATCTGCAACGCTCGTTCGCGCGCGTCAAGAGTCAGCTCACGATCGGCGACGCGTACACGGATGGCTGGATCTTCAATTCGATCGGCGTGCGCGGTCTCCAGCTCGGCACCGACGATCGCATGTATCCGGAGTCGGAGCGCGGCTATGCGCCCGTGGTCCGGGGTATCGCGAACTCGAATGCCAAGGTTCAGGTCAGGCAGAACGGCAACATCATCTATGAGACGACCGTAGCGCCTGGGCCGTTCCAGATCGACGATCTTTATCCGAACGGCTATGGCGGCGATCTGCAGGTCGTCGTGACCGAAGCGGACGGTAGCCAGCATGTTTCGTCGGTTCCGTATGCGGCGCCCGTCAACGCGCTGCGTGAAGGGCGGTGGCGTTACAACGTGGCGGCGGGCCTGTACCGCAACGCCGCGCTGAACACGTTGCCGTTCGTGTTTCAGGCAGGCGTGCAGCACGGCCTGAACAACCTCGTGACGCTGTATGGCGGCGTGCTCGGAGGCGAGGACTACATGTCCGCGGCTCTTGGCGTTGCGCTCAACACGCCTATGGGCGCGTTCGGATTCGACGTGACTCAGGCGAGCGCGACGATTCCCAAGGCGCCGGGCCGCAGCGGTCAGAGTTTGCGGCTGTCGTATTCGCGCACGTTCACGCCCACGAACACCGATGTGACGCTGGCCGCCTACCGCTATTCGACGAGCGGCTTCCTGAACTATCAGGACGCGATGATCCTGCGCGAGCTCGCAACGGGCGGCACATCGTTCGCCAATCAGGGCATTCAGAAGGGCCGCCTGCAGCTCACGCTCAATCAGAACCTGAACCGGTACGGCTCGATCTACCTGTCGGGCTACACGCAGAACTACTGGAACCAGCCGCGTCGCGACACGTCGTTCCAGGTGGGCTACAACGTCAACATCGGCCGGGTGGGGGTAGGCGTATCGGCATCGCGTGAAATCGATACGAGCACCGCTCGCTGGGATAACCGCTACATGCTCAATCTGAGCATCCCGCTCGATATCGGCTCGTCGACCGCCACTTCGATGACCAGCTATTCGCACGATACGAGCGACAACAGCAACCTGATTCAGGAAACGTTCACGGGTTCGGCGGGCAAGAACAACGCGTTCAATTACGGCGTCACCGCAGGGCATCAGTGGGGCGGCCAGAGCGGCAACAGCATCAACGCAAATGCGGGATATCTGTCGCCATTCACTCAGGTGCGCGTCAACGTGGGTCACGCCAACGGATACACGCAGGCGGGCGGCGGACTGGCGGGTTCGATCGTCGCGTACAACGACGGCGTGGTGCTCTCGCCGCAGACAGGCGACACCTTCGCGATCGTGGAAGCGAAGGACGCCGCTGGCGCGCGCGTCGCCACGTCGCCGGGCGTGAAGGTCGACCGCTTCGGTCACGCGCTGATCGCGGGCATGGACCCCTATTCGCTGAACACGGTGGAAATCGACACCAAGGGCCTCGCGCTCGGCGTTCAACTCAAGAGCACGGAGCAGCGTTTCGCGCCGACTGCCGGTTCAGTGGTACGCGTGAAGTTCGACACCGAAGATCGCGGGCAGGCGATGGTTCTGCGCGTGCGTCGTCCGGGCGGCGATCCGGTGCCGTTCGGCGCGGACGTGATCGATGCCGACAGGAAGATCGTCGGCACGGTCAGCCAGGGCAGTCGCGCGATGTTCTACAGCAAGGCAAAAAGCGGGGACCTCGCGATCAGATGGGGCGAGGCCGTCGAGCAGACTTGCAGGATCCATTACGAGATGCCTGTCACGAGCACGAGCAAGTCAGCAATGCCCGTGTTCTCCGACGTAACCTGCCAGTAGGCGACAAATATGAGCAAGCGCGTGATTTTCAGGAATGCCGATGGCAAGCGACACACCGGCATGCGGTTCCTTCTGCTCGCTTTCCTTCTGTGTCTCTCGTGCGGGCGTTCATTCGCGTCGACGTGCAGCGGCACCGTGCAAACCTTCACGTTGACGCTTCCCAGCAGCATTTCCGTGCCGCGCGATGCACCCGTCGGCTCGCTTCTGACCAACTGGGTCTACAGCACATCGAGCACGAATCTGTGGAGTTGCAGTGCCAACAATGATGCAGCGGGCGTCAGCGGCAAGGTCGGGCCGTCGTTCACCGTTTCCTCGGGGGTCACGTATGGTAGCGGTCCCGGTGGAGCGAGCGTCAACGTCTACCAGACGAACATACCGGGCGTGGGTATTGCGCTCGCCGGATCGCTCTATCACGGCTATGCCGGGTGGACTTCGTGGAACGGCTTCAACACGTCATGGGGTGGCCCGGTTTTTTCGCCTCTCTCAGGCACCTTTCCGATGGGCGGCCAGATTGCCGTCGCGCTCGTGAAAACGGGCGCGGTCACCGCGAGCGGGACCATCGCTTCCTCCACCGTGCTCCAGCTCGCGCCCTATACGAGCAGCGGCGCCCAGTCCGGCCAGGCCGATTCATACGTCATCACGGCTGTCAATGTCGTCCCCATGAGTTGCACCACGCCGGACGTCAACGTTCCGATGGGCACCTTCACGCTCTCCGACTTTCCTGCGGTCGGTTCGCTTTCACCGAGACCGGCTGCGTTCAACATCCAGCTTCTCAATTGCCCGGCAGGCGTCGCTGTTTCCGGCACGCAGTCCGGCACCATCCATAGTGTCATGTACAGAATCGATCCCACCAATGGGCTTGCCGCGACGAACGTCGCCAAGCTCAGTGGAAGCCCGACTGCAGCCGGCGTCGGAATTCAGTTGTTCACGTCCACCGGGAGCGTGTTCCCGCTGGCGAGCCTTCAGACCCTGAGCGGTTTCAGCGGTACGGCAGGCGGCAATTACACGATCCCGATGACCGCGCGGTATTACCGCACGGGTACGGTGAGCGCAGGTCCGGCGAACACGACGATGACCCTGACCGTTTCCTACCAGTAAGACAGTGCGATCACGCTTCTCGAGGAGGACTACGTCCATGAAGCAATCCATCAAGGTTGTCCTGAGCATTTCCGCCATGACCATGACCGGTGCGGCGCTTGCAGCGGACGCCAACCTGAATTTCACCGGGCAGATTCTGACGTCTTCCTGCACCGTCGACACCGGGTCGGTCACACAGACGATCAATCTGCAAAGCGCATACGTCAGCAGTTTCGCGGCGGTCGGTGCGACCAGCAATCCGACGCCGTTCAGCCTGAAGCTGACGAACTGCTCTCCGTCCGCAAAGGTCTCGATGACAGTGGCAGGCACCATGGACACGGTGGCGAGCGTGCTGAAAAACACGGGCCTGGCCACGCAAGTGGGCGTGCAGTTGCTGCAAGCGAGCGCGATAGGCGGGACCACCGGCACGCCGATCACGCTCAACAGCGCGATCAGCCTCGGCACCGTGGATGCGACCGCGAGCATGACCATTCCGATGGTGGCTCAGTTCTATCGCCTCGGGACGATGACGGCAGGCACGGTGACGACGTCCGCGACGGTCAACTTCACCTATAACTGAGGTTTTGCGCGCCTGGCGTGTGGAAAAAAAAGGCTCGTCCGTGGATGAGCCTTTTGCGGAAGACGCGCGTCTTATTTCACGCGCATGCCCGGCTTCGCGCCGCTGTGCGGTTCGAGAATGTACAGCCCCGGTTCGGCTTTCTCGTCGGCCGCTGACGCCGCGAGCACCATCCCTTCCGACAAGCCGAACTTCATCTTGCGCGGCGCGAGATTCACGACCATCACCGTGAGCTTGCCGATCAGATCCTGCGGCTGATACGCCGACTTGATGCCCGAGAAGACATTGCGCGTCTTTTCCTCGCCGACATCGAGCGTGAGTTGCAGCAGCTTGTCGGAGCCTTCGACCGCTTTGCAATCGACGATTTTCGCGATGCGCAGATCGACCTTCGCGAAGTCGTCGATGGAGATGACGCCCGCGTCTTCCTGCTTCTTCGCGACGGTTTTGGCGGGCGCGGCCGCTCCCGTTTCTGCAGACGGCGCGAGCGATTCGCGATTCGCGGCCAGCAACGCCTCGATCTGCTTCGGATCGACGCGCGTGGTCAGATGCTTGTACGCGTTGATCGCATTCGCCGACGACAGCGGTTTCGCGGCATCGGCCCACACGAGCGGCGCGATGCCGAGGAACGACTCCACCGCTTCGATGAGCTTCGGCAACACCGGCTTCAGCGCGAGCGACAGCAGGCGGAACGCTTCGAGACTCACGCTGCACGTTTCATGCAATGCAACGCCGTTTGCCGGGTCTTTCGCCTGTTCCCACGGCTTCGCCGTATCGACATAAGCGTTGACGGCGTCGGCGAGTTCCATCGTCGTACGCAGCGCGCGGCCGTATTCGCGCGACTCGTAGAAGCCGGCGATCTGCGCAATCGCGGCGCGCAACTGGCCGATCAGCGGATGATTCATCGCGCTGTCCTGCACGCGGCCGTCGAAGCGCTTGATGAGAAAGCCCGCCGCGCGGCTCGCGATGTTCACGTACTTGCCGACGAGATCGCTGTTCACGCGCGCCTGGAAGTCCTCCAGGTTCAGGTCGATGTCTTCCATCGTGCTGTTGAGCTTCGCCGCGAAGTAGTAGCGCAGCCACTCGGGGTTGAGGCCCGTGTCGATCACGCTCTGCGCGGTGATGAACGTGCCGCGCGACTTCGACATCTTCGCGCCATCGACGGTCAGAAAGCCGTGCGCGAACACGTTCGTCGGCGTGCGATGGCCGGAGAATTCGAGCATCGCCGGCCAGAACAGGGTGTGGAAATAAAGAATGTCCTTGCCGATGAAGTGATACTGCTCGGTCTTCGAGCCGGGCTTCACGAAGGCATCGAAGTCCACGCCGACGCGGTCCGCGAGATTCTTGAAGCTCGCGTAATAGCCGACCGGCGCATCGACCCAGACGTAGAAGTATTTGCCCGGCGCGCCTGGAATCTCGAAGCCGAAGTACGGCGAGTCGCGCGAGATGTCCCAGTCGGCGAGTTTCGCTTCGCCCTTGTCGCCGAGCCACTCGCGCATCTTGTTGGTGGCTTCCGGTTGCGCGAGGCCGCTCACCCAGCCGCGCAGGAATTCTTCGCAACGCGGATCGGAGAGCTTGAAGAAGTAGTGCGTCGACGTCTTGCGGATGGGCGTCGCGCCCGACACGACCGAATACGGATTGATGAGCTCGGTCGGCAGGTAGGTCGAGCCGCAGACTTCGCAGTTGTCGCCGTATTGATCCTTCGCGCCGCATTTCGGGCACTGGCCCTTGATGAAGCGGTCCGGCAGAAACATTTCCTTGACCGGGTCGTAGGCCTGCTCGATATCGCGCGCCTCGATCAGGCCCGCTTGCTGAAGCGCGCCGTAGATCGTGTTGCACAGGGCGCGGTTTTCCTCGGCATCGGTCGAGTAGTAGTTGTCGAACGAGATGCCGAAGCTGTCGAAGTCGCGCTTGTGCTCTTTCCACACGCGCTCGATCAGCTGTTTCGGCGTGATGCCTTCCTTTTCGGCGCGCAGCATGACTGGCGTGCCGTGGGTGTCGTCCGCGCCGACGTAGTAGACCTCGTGGCCATGCATTCGCAGCGTCCGAACCCAGATATCCGTCTGAATGTATTCGACCATATGGCCGATATGAATCTGACCGTTTGCGTACGGCAACGCGGACGTGACGAGGATCTGGCGGCGGCCGCTTTCGCTGGCGGAGGCGGCAGGCGCGGCGGTGGCAGTGGCTGAAATCGGTGCTGACATAAAGGCGCGGCCCGTGTGGGAGTGCTTGGGGTTGGAGAAAAAGGCGGATTTTGATTTTAGCAGGGCGGGGGAGAACGCCGGGGTGCCGAGCGATCCTTGGGCCATTCAGGGGAGGAGGTGCCGCGCAGAGCGCGCGCTGAGAAAATCACGCGCACAAAAAAAAACCGGGGTCCAATCGGGCCCCGGAGCAACAACGACAAGAGGAGAATGGCAGGTGATGGCCTCGCCATCCACCTACCGTAAAGAAAGACCCGCGCCACGCGCTCAAGTTTCAAATTTTTTTCAGCCTGATGCGCGCGACGGCCGGACCGCTCTCGCCACCGCGCTCACGGTGGCGATTTCTCCTTTCAAATCAAAAGCTTTACTGCACCTGACCCGGCTGCGCCGTCGCGCGCAGATAGATTTCCACGCGACGATTCTGCGCGCGGCCCGCTTCCGTCGAGTTGTCGGCGATCGGCTGGTTCTGGCCCATGCCCGAAGCCGACAGACGTTGCGCCGGCACGCCGTGCGTCGCGACGTACGACGCCACGCTCTGCGCGCGGTTCTGCGACAGCGTCTGGTTGTAAGCCGGCTGGCCCGTGTTGTCCGTATGGCCGACCACGCTTGCGACCAGCTCCGGATGCTGCTGCATCGTCTGCGTGACGGAATTCAGCACCGGATCGAACGACGGCTTGATTGCGTAGCTGTTCGTGTCGAACGAGATCGAATTGGGGATGTTCACCTTGAGCGAGCCGTCCTGCTGCTCGGTCACTTGCGTGCCGGTGCCCTTCGAGTCGCCGGAAATCTTGTTCTTGATCGACTGCCAGTTGTAGCCGGTGATGCCGCCGACCGCCGCGCCCGTGGCCGCGCCGATCGCCGCGCCCTTGCCACCGCCGAAGATGGCGCCGATGCCCGCGCCGGTCGCGGCTCCAACGCCGGTGCCGACTGCGGTGTTGGTGCCTTGCTGCGAGGCGCAGCCGGCGACGAGTGCGCCTGCCACGGCAAACACGGACAGACGGGTGAAGAATTTAGTGTTCATCTTCGATCTCCTTAAAAACGACGAGCGATTCGGCGAGATGTGCCGACAGTGCGAAAGGGTCTTCGGACGAGCCTCCTGACGACCCTCTACAATAATGAGAAAGGCGTCCGGTTGCCCGATGCGATGCGTCCCCGGAAAGATTTGCAGCAGGATAGTGCAGTGCGCCAGAGCCTGCGCGCAACGGCGCTAACATTTACTTTCAATTTCCTCAGTTTGTTGCAAACCGCCGAGGGCGAAAAGCAACAACCGTTCCATGGAGTCTCGATGAGTATTGACCGCGCGAAGATCGACATCGCACTCGCCACACTGACCGATCCGAACACCAACCGCAAGTTCGTCGATACCAAAAGCATCCGCAACGTGGCCGTCGACGGCGCGAACGTCGCGGTGAGCGTCGTGCTCGGTTATCCCGCGAAAACCCAGTTTGCCGCGATCCGCGAGCAGGTCGCGGGCGCGCTGCGCGAGGTTGACGGTGTCGCGAACGTGACCGTCGACGTTTCTTCGCAAGTCGTCGCGCACGCGGTGCAGCGCGGCGTGAAGTTGCTGCCGAACGTCAAGAACATCATCGCGGTGGCATCGGGCAAGGGCGGCGTCGGCAAGAGCACGACCGCCGCGAATCTCGCGCTCGCGCTCGCGGCCGAGGGCGCGTCGGTGGGCATGCTCGACGCCGACATCTACGGCCCCTCGCTGCCGATGATGCTCGGCATCACCGGCCGCCCCGAATCGCCCGACAACCAGACGATGAACCCGCTCGAAGGCCACGGCATCCAGGCGAATTCGATCGGCTTTCTGATCGAGCAGGACAACCCGATGGTCTGGCGCGGCCCGATGGTCACCTCCGCGCTCGAACAACTGCTGCGTCAGACCAACTGGAAGGACCTCGATTACCTCGTCGTCGACATGCCGCCGGGCACCGGCGATATCCAGTTGACGCTGTCGCAGAAAGTGCCGGTCACGGGCGCGGTGATCGTCACGACGCCGCAGGACATCGCGCTGCTGGACGCGAAGAAGGGCCTGAAGATGTTCGAAAAGGTCGGCATTCCGATTCTCGGCATCGTCGAGAACATGAGCACGCACATCTGCTCGAACTGCGGTCACGAAGAGCACATCTTCGGCGCGGGCGGCGGCGAGCGCATGGCGAAGGAATACGGCGTCGAGATTCTCGGGTCTTTGCCGCTCGATATCTCCATTCGCGAGCGCACCGACGCTGGCCAGCCGTCCGTCGTATCGCAGCCGGATAGCCGCATCGCCGAGACCTATCGTGCGATCGCGCGCCGCGTCGCGATCTCGGTCGCCGAGCGTCAGCGCGACATGACATCGAAGTTTCCGAGCATCGTCGTGCAGAACACCTGATTCAGAGCAATCCATCGAGGCTTCGCGAGCCTTGTGCAATGCGGCTCGCGGTATCATGTCGCCTTCGATGCGCGGCAGCGTGGACGCACTGGGCGTCGGCGGGCCGCCGAGAGGATCGCATGAGAGACAGATTCGACGGGAGGGCGCTGCACGCCTTGATCGCGATGGCCGCTTGCAGCGTCATGCTGAGCGGTTGCGGCCTCATCTTCCAGAATCACGAGAAGCGCGCGGACGCGGTGCTGAAACCCACGCCCGGTAACGCGACGCGCGGCACCGTCACGCTGATCGAGCGCTCGGACGGCGTGCAGGTTTCGTACAGCTTCACCGACATGCCGCCGAACAGCGACCACGCGCTGACCGTGCACGAGCGCGGCGACTGCATCGCGGTGAACGATCAGGACACGAGCCCGGTGTTTGCGCTGCCCGCCGAGCGCAGAAAGCCGTCGTCGCGGCTCGAAGGCGAACTCGGCAATATCCACGCGGACGCGACCGGCGCGGCGACCGGCTTTATCGTCGCGACGGACGTCTCGCTCGACGGCGTGCGCTCGGTCATCTCGCGCGCGATCATGCTGCACCGCGAGGCGCTCGACCCTTACGCGAGCGCGCCGCACAACGTGGGCCCGTCGCTCGCCTGCGGCGTGATTCGCCGCTAGAGGCCGCGCCCGTTTGCGTCGCGGCCCGATCGCGTAAAATACGCGCTTTCGCGTTCACCGTTGAGTAGCGTCCCCTATGAGCATCAAGTCCGACAAGTGGATTCGCCGCATGGCCGAAGAGCACCGAATGATCGAGCCGTTCGTGCGCGATCAGGTGCGCGTGACCGAGGATGGCCGCAAGATCGTGAGCTACGGTACGTCGAGCTACGGCTACGACATCCGCGTCGCCGACGAATTCAAGATCTTCACGAACATCAATTCGACGATCGTCGATCCGAAGAATTTCGACGAAAAATCGTTCGTCGACTTCAAGGGCGATGTCTGCATCATTCCGCCGAATTCTTTCGCGCTCGCACGCACGGTCGAGTATTTCCGCATTCCGCGCTCGTGCCTGACGGTGTGTCTCGGCAAATCGACCTACGCGCGCTGCGGGATCATCGTCAACGTGACGCCGTTCGAGCCGGAGTGGGAAGGTTACGTGACGCTCGAATTCTCGAATACGACACCTTTGCCTGCCAAAATCTACGCAAACGAGGGCGTCGCCCAGGTTCTGTTCTTCGAAAGCGATGAAATGTGCGAGACGTCGTACGCCGATCGCGGCGGGAAATATCAAGGACAGCACGGCGTGACGCTGCCAAAAACCTGACGTCCGTTGCGCTTTAAGAAACGCATATAGCAAACGCTTGTCGAAAGACCGCTGGCCTCGGGATTGCATCCCAGGCGGCGGTCGTTTCCATTTGGAGAATCGCCTCATGAAGTTTCGCTTCCCCGTCGTCATCATCGACGAAGATTTTCGCTCCGAGAACATTTCGGGTTCCGGCATCCGGGCGCTTGCCGAGGCGATCGAGAAAGAAGGCGCCGAAGTGCTCGGCCTCACGAGCTACGGCGATCTCGCCGCGTTCGCGCAGCAGTCGAGCCGCGCGTCGTGCTTCATCCTTTCGATCGATGACGACGAACTGCTGCCTTACGCGGATAACGTCGTCGTCGAAGGCGACACGCCGGAGCTGGCATCGGCAATCGTCGCGCTGCGCGCGTTCATCAACGCCGTGCGCCGCCGCAACGCCGACATCCCCATCTTCCTGTACGGCGAAACGCGCACCTCGCGCCATCTGCCGAACGACATCCTGCGCGAGCTGCACGGCTTCATTCACATGTTCGAGGACACGCCGGAGTTCGTCGCGCGGCACGTGATCCGCGAGGCGAAGGTGTATCTCGATTCGCTCGCGCCGCCGTTCTTCAAGGAACTGGTGCAGTACGCGGAAGAAGGTTCGTATTCGTGGCACTGTCCGGGGCACTCGGGCGGCGTCGCGTTCCTGAAGAATCCGCTCGGGCAGATGTTCCATCAGTTCTTCGGCGAAAACATGCTGCGCGCGGACGTGTGCAACGCAGTCGACGAACTCGGCCAGTTGCTCGATCACACCGGCCCGGTCGCGGCGTCGGAGCGCAACGCGGCGCGCATCTTCAGCGCGGATCATCTGTTCTTCGTGACGAACGGCACGTCGACGTCCAACAAGATCGTGTGGCACGCGACCGTGGCGCCGGGCGATATCGTTCTGGTCGACCGCAACTGCCACAAGTCGATCCTGCACGCGATCACGATGACCGGCGCGATTCCCGTGTTCCTCACGCCGACGCGCAATCACTTCGGCATCATCGGGCCGATTCCGCGCGACGAGTTCAAGCCCGAGAACATCCGCAGGAAGATCGAGGCGAATCCGTTCGCGCGCGAAGCGCTCGCGAAGAACCCGAAGATCAAGCCGCGCATCCTGACGATCACGCAGAGCACGTACGACGGCGTGATCTACAACGTCGAGATGATCAAGGACCTGCTCGGCGATCTGCTCGACACCCTTCACTTCGACGAAGCCTGGCTGCCGCACGCCGAGTTCCACTCGTTCTATCAGGACATGCACGCGATCGGCGCGGGCCGGCCGCGCACCGGCGCGCTCGTGTTCGCGACGCACTCCACGCACAAGCTGCTGGCGGGCATTTCGCAGGCATCGCAGATTCTCGTGCAGGACAGCGAGAACAGCACGTTCGACCGCCATCGTTTCAACGAGGCGTATCTGATGCATACGTCGACGTCGCCGCAATACGCGATCATCGCGTCGTGCGACGTGGCCGCCGCGATGATGGAAGCGCCGGGCGGCACGGCGCTCGTCGAGGAATCGATCGCCGAGGCGCTCGATTTCCGCCGCGCGATGCGCAAGGTCGACGCCGAATATGGCGACGACTGGTTCTTCAAGGTCTGGGGCCCGGACGCGCTGGCGGAAGAGGGCATCGGCGACCGCGAGGACTGGATGCTGAAGCCCAACGACCGCTGGCACGGCTTCGGCGCGCTTGCGGAAAACTTCAACATGCTCGATCCGATCAAGGCGACGATCATCACGCCCGGACTCGACGTGGACGGCGAATTCGGCGAGTCCGGCATTCCGGCCGGGATCGTGACGAAGTATCTGGCGGAGCACGGCATCATCGTGGAGAAGACGGGGCTTTACTCGTTCTTCATCATGTTCACGATCGGCATCACGAAGGGCCGCTGGAACTCGATGGTCACCGAACTCCAGCAATTCAAGGACGACTACGACAACAACCAGCCGCTGTGGCGCGTGCTGCCGGAGTTCGTCGCGCAGCATCCGTCGTATGAGCGCATCGGCCTGCGCGATCTGTGCGAGCAGATTCACAGCGTCTATCGCGCGAACAATATCGCGCGCCTGACCACCGAGATGTATCTGTCGAGCATGGAGCCGGCGATGAAACCGTCCGAGGCGTTCGCCAAGCTCGCGCACCGCGAGATCGATCGCGTACCAATCGACGAACTCGAAGGCCGCGTGACGTCGATTCTGCTGACGCCGTATCCGCCGGGCATTCCGTTGCTGATTCCGGGCGAGCGCTTCAATCGCACGATCGTCGATTACCTGCGTTTCGCGCGCGAGTTCAACGAGCGCTTCCCGGGCTTCCATACGGATATCCACGGGCTCGTGGGCGAGATGATCAACGGGCGCATCGAGTATTTCGTCGATTGCGTGCGCGATTGATGTTCGTCTGATCCGCTGCTGCAAAAAACAAACGGCCCTTTCAAAGGGCCGTTTGTCGTTTCAGGCACTGCCGAACGGTTCAGATCAGCCCTTCCGCCTTCATCGCTGCCTGCACGCCGGGACGCGCGCCGACACGCTCCTGATACGCGACGAGCGCGGGCCACTTGCCGAGATCGATATCGACGTGCTTCGCCCAGTTGAGCACGGTGAAGAGATAAGCATCGCCGATGCTGAATTCGTTGCCGAGCAGGAACTGCTTGTCGTCGACCTGTTGCGCGACGTAGGTGAGACGGCGCTCGAGGTTGGCCATCGCGGCGGCTTTCCAGTCGCTGCTGGCGGCCGGATTGAAGAACGGCGAGAAATTCTTGTGCAGCTCGGTGCCGATGAACGTCAACCAACTTTGCAGGCGATAGCGCGCCATGGCGTCGTTGAGCGGCGCGAGATGCATCGCCGGAACCTGATCCGCGATGTATTGCATGATCGCGGGGCCTTCGGTCAGCAGTTCGCCGTTGTCGAGCAGCAGGGCGGGAATGTAGCCCTTCGCGTTGATCTTGTTGAAGTCCGCGCCGCTCGCGGTGATCTTGGTCTTGAGATCGACGGCTTCGATTTCGTAAGGCAGCCCCGATTCTTCGAGGGCGATGTGCGATGCGAGGGAACAGGCGCCTGCTTTGTAGAACAGTTTCAAAACGATTTCTCCAGGATGAACCGGCACGATTATGAACTATGTCGATCGCGAATAAAGGTCGAAAATGTGAAATTGTCTGTGCCGCATTGATTGATGAATGCGTTCAAGTACGCGCAAACTGCGGCCCGAAGTGAAAGCGCTCTCGGAAATAAGAATTTCCGTGTATGTACTTAGCATTACAAAGAATAGTATTCAATCAGACTGTGGCTCAACCCAAAGAAGATATTTATGAATGCGAGGCCGTCATTTGCTGGTGTGTGACTTTGACATTGCTGCGGACCACCGCTCTCGCATTCGTTGCGGTGAACCAATTAGCGAACGCCGCGACGGAAGTCGCCCCCAAAGACGTGCAAATCACGCTCCTGAAAGACTGGGCCCTGAGTCGATGTCTTGCGAAGGTGTACGTCGAAGCTGCTGCGAAAAGCGACGCCAACGCCTCGGCGAGCGCTTACCTCGAGAAGGGTGATTTGCCGATGGAGGCGTACGATGCAGCCGACCGCCTGGCTTCGGACTACGCAAACCGGAAGTACACGGGCTCGATCGAATCGGAGTTCGGCACAAAGAAGTGCATCGATCTTTTCGAAAGCGAGGCGCTGAGCGAACTCGCGACGAGACAAGTCGGCGCGCAGCGAAAGGCTCGCTAATCGATCACGAACTTCCGCTGCAACGTCGGGCCGCCTGCCGGCGGCATCGCGAATTCAGCATCGGCGGCCATATCATGCAGCGCGGTCTCGATGGCTTCGCATATCGCGTTCAGTGCGAGATCGTTTTCTTCGAGCCCGAACGGATCTTCGATCTGCGCGGCGATCGCTTCCAGCGCCATGAAGGCGTAGGCCACGAGCAACGCGAAAAGCGGCGTGAGCAAGCCCGCACCATCGACGAGCCCAAAGGGCAGCAGCGCGCAGAAAAGATAGATCGTGCGGTGAATCATCACCGAATACGAGAACGGCAGCGGCGTGGTCGCGATGCGCTCGCATCCGCCGATCACTTCCGACAGCGCATTCAGATTGTGCTCGATCGCGAGCACCGCATAACCGTCGATGGCGCCTTCGCGTCGGCGTTGCGCGACCCATTCGCCGAGCCAGAGCAGAATCAGCGCGGGCCGGAATCTGGCGGCGGCCACGCGCGCGTGGAGATCGGGCGGCAGACGCGGTGAGAGATCGGCGAGTGCGTCGGTGCCGCGCAACTGATGCCGCAGCGCATGCGCCAGCCCGCCGAGCGCGGCGAGAAAACTTCGCGAGTGCGCGCGATCGCGCGGGTCAGGCAGCGACAGCACCTGCTGCGCCAGCGCGCGCGACGTATTGAGCAGCGAACCCCACAACTTGCGGCCCTCCCACCAGCGTTCGTAACTCGCGCCATTGCGAAAGCCGAGAAACACCGCGAGCGCGATGCCGACGAGCGCGAACGGCGGCGTGCCGAGCCCGATCGGATAGGTTCGCATGTGGTCGTGCATGAAGATCGCCGCCACAGACAGCGCGAAGATCAGCCCGAGGCGCGGCAGCAGTTGCGGCAGCACGGAGCCATGCCACACGAACAGCAGCCGGAACCAGTTGAGCTTGGGGCGGATGATCATGACCGGCCGTTTCGATGAGCGCGAGTGACTAACACTCGATTATCTCGAAAATGTCGCGCATCGCGCAGAGACATGTCGCCGCGTCGGGCAACAAAAAAGGCCGTCCTTGCGAACGGCCTTCAATGTCACGAAGAAAACGCCTCGGAAGAAGCGATCAAAGCGCCGCGCGCGCCGCCTTCGCCGCCGCGCGGACCTGATCCGGCGCGGTGCCGCCCGGATGATTGCGGCTCGCAACCGAGCCTTCGAGCGTCAGATACTCGAACACGTCTTCGCCGATCAGATGCGCGACATTCGGCAATTCGCGACGCATCTCGTCGAGCGACAGATCCGCGATGTCGCATTCGCGATCCACGCAGATCCGCACCGCATGCGCGACGGCTTCGTGCGCGTCGCGGAAGGGCAGGCCGCGCTTCACGAGGTAATCCGCGAGATCGGTCGCGGTCGAGAAGCCTTGCAGCGCCGCCGCGCGCATCGCTTCTGGCTTGACCGTGATGCCCGCCGCCATTTCCGCAAAGATGCGCAGTGTGTCCGCGACCGTATCGACGGTATCGAACAGCGGTTCCTTGTCTTCCTGATTGTCCTTGTTGTACGCGAGCGGTTGGCCTTTCATCAGCGTGAGCAGCGCCATGAGATGGCCGTTCACGCGACCGGTCTTGCCGCGCGCGAGTTCGGGCACGTCGGGATTCTTCTTCTGCGGCATGATCGACGAACCCGTGCAGAAGCGGTCCGCCAGATCGATGAACCCGACGCGCGGGCTCATCCACAGCACCAGTTCTTCGGAGAAGCGCGACACGTGCGTCATCACGAGCGCGGCCGCCGCCGTGAATTCGATCGCGAAATCGCGGTCGGACACGGCATCGAGCGAATTCGCGCAGATGCCGTCGAAGCCGAGCGTGGCCGCCACCGCGTGACGGTCGATCGGATAGCTCGTGCCCGCGAGCGCCGCCGCACCGAGCGGCAGACGGTTCACACGCTTGCGCAAATCGCGCATGCGCTCGGCATCGCGCGCGAACATTTCGACATACGCGAGCAGGTGATGCCCGAACGTCACCGGTTGCGCCACTTGCAGATGCGTGAAGCCGGGCATGATCGTGCCGGCGTGCTTCTCGGCCATGTCGATGAGCGCGAGACGCAAGTCCTTCAGCAGATCGCCGATGCGGTCGATTTCGCCGCGCAGCCACAGGCGGATATCGGTCGCGACCTGATCATTGCGCGAGCGGCCGGTGTGCAGGCGCTTGCCCGCATCGCCGATCAGGGCCGTCAGGCGCGCCTCGATATTCAGATGCACGTCTTCCAGATCCAGCTTCCACTCGAACTCGCCGCGCTCGATCTCGCCCTTGATCTGCGCCATGCCGCGCTCGATGGCGGCGAGGTCGTCCGCGCCGATGATCTTCTGCGCCGCGAGCATCGACGCGTGCGCGAGCGAGCCCTGAATGTCGACGAGTGCGAGCCGATTGTCGAAGAACACCGACGACGTATAGCGTTTGACGAGCTCCGACATCGGCTCGGAGAAGCGAGCCGACCAGGCTTCGCCTTTTTTGTGCAATTGGGACGTCATGGTGATGTTCTCAGCGGTTTGTGCTTCGGGAAGAGGAAAATTTTAACATTCGGCACTATGCCGACCCGACGAGAATCACCAGCTTCAGATCCTCCCGGTGCGCTGGCTTGAACGTGATCTGATTGAACACGATGCGCCCGCGCGCCGGATGATTGAACGCGCGCTCGCCGCCTTCGCGCTCGAACACGTCCTGCGACGCCCAGTAGCGCGCGAACGCATCGCTCGCGGCGCTCAGACTGTCGATCAGCGCGCGCGTCGGCGCGTCGTTCAGATGACGGATCGAATCGGCGCGGAATTCGGCGGCGAGACGCCGCGCGCGCGTGTCCCAATCGACGATCAGCGCGCGCGCCGCCGGCGACGTGAACGTGTACGTCAGAAGATTGCGGTCATGCTCGCCATCCAGCCAGCCGACGAACAACGCCGATGCCGGCTCGTTCCAGCGCAACGCGTTCCATTGACGGTCGAGCACGTAGGCGGGCGCGCCGATCAACGCGACCGTCTGCAACAGCGCGGCGGGCGCGTCCTGGCTCGCGGGATCGGGCTCGGCGGGATCGCGTTGGGCGGCGAGTTCGAAGAGATACGCGCGTTCGGCGCGCGACAGTTGCAGCGCCACGGCGATGCGCGCGAGCGCATCGGCGGAAGCGGACACCGGGCGGCCCTGCTCGATCCACGTGTACCAGGTCGGGCTCACGCCGCACAGTTGCGCGACTTCCTCGCGACGCAGCCCCGGCGTGCGGCGGCGCGGGCCCGGCGCGAGCCCGACGGCCTGTGGCGACAGCCGTTCGCGATGCGCGCGGATGAATTCGCCGAGCGCGTGGGCGGGCGTTTCGGCGAGTGGTTCGTTCTTGTCGGTGAGGTTCATTCAAACATCGACGGGTGGTTTATATACCAGGATAGCTGCACAACTTGTACTGGTACAAAGCGGGCTCTATTGTACTGGCAGGTCCCTCACCCAGAACGAAAATCGGAGCGCACGATGAAACACCACGACCAGGTCGCAGACGCATTCGGCAGCACGGCCGCCGCCTATCTCACGAGCGCCGTCCACGCGAGCGGCGCGGATCTGCAAAATCTTTCCGCGACTTTCGCGGCCACCTGCGGCAACGCGAGCGTGCTGGACATGGGCTGCGGCGCGGGTCACGCGAGCTTCGCGATCGCGCCGCACGTGCGCGAGATCGTCGCGTACGACATCGCGCCGCAGATGCTCGCGACAGTCGAAGCCGCCGCGAAAGCGCGCGGCCTGACGACGGTCCGTACCCAGCAGGGCGCGGCCGAGACGCTGCCGTTCGCCGATGGCACGTTCAACTGGGCCGTGAGCCGCATGAGCGCGCATCACTGGCGCGACGTGCCCGCTGCGTTGAAGGAAGTGCATCGCGTGCTGAAGCCGGGCGGGCGGCTCAAGTTCATCGATATCGCGGGCATCGACGATCCGCTCTACGACACGCACATTCAGGCGATCGAACTGCTGCGCGACGCGTCGCACATCCGCGACTATCGCGCCGACGAATGGATCGCGATGCTCGATGCCGCCGGTTTCGATGCGCAAGTCACCGAGCGCTGGCGCATCGCGCTGGAATTCGAATCGTGGGTGACGCGCATGCGCACGCCGCCCGAGCGCGTGACGGCGATCAGATCGATGTGGACGAGCGCGCCGGATGAAGTGCGCCAGTACTTCGGCGTGAAGGAAGATTGTTCGTTCGAACTCGATGCGGTGATGATCGAGGCGAAACGAAGAGACTGACAAAACGGCGTCGTGCGCTAAACGCACGACGCCGTCCGGACTCAACCCGTATTGCGCAATCCCGCCGCAATCCCGTTGATCGTCAGGTGAATGCCGCGCCGCAACCGCACGTTCTGATCCCCCGAGCGATGCCGCTTCAGCAACTCGACCTGCAAGTGATTGAGCGGATCGAGATACGGAAAGCGGTTCTTGATCGAGCGCGCAAGCAGCGGGTTGTCCGCGAGACGCTCGCCTTTGCCGGTGATCTCGGCCAGCACGTTCGACGTGCGCTCATGCTCCGCGACGATCTTGTCGAA
>NZ_FCOE02000100.1 GCF_001544915.2 Caballeronia pedi
TGGGTCGGCAAGGAGATCGGCCCGATCGCGAAGCCGAAGGACATCCGCTTCGGCGAGAACCTGCCGAAGACGCGCTCGGGCAAGATCATGCGGCGTCTCTTGCGCTCGCTCGCGAAGGGCGAGGAGATCACGCAGGACGTCTCCACGCTGGAGAATCCCGCGATCCTTGACCAGCTCGGTGAGACTCGATAGGGTGCGCCACTGGATTGGACGCCCGCTGTGAGTTTGGCAGTGCCGGAAATATCAATTTGTTGCAGCCCAGCGAGCGCGCTCGTCTTCTTGTACGCTCGCTGGAGTCCAGTCTACTGATATGCTTGTCGTGGCACTCCGCCAGCGTGAAGGGGACGCCAGGTGCGCGCATAGATTTCAAACTGAGATGCGGCGCTTCGGGCCCCCCGGTTTGCGACCCTTCGGGGCTCCGCGCTGCACCATTAGAACGAGTGCGCGTTGACCGTCAAATGGGATAACTCGCATTCGTTTGCGGTTGCTTGTTCTAGCAGGTACTCGTGACCCGCGTATGGCCTCAAGTGGCTGATTTTGACGATCTGCATAGCGACTTGCTGCGCTGGCGCGCCCGCTGTCTTGGTTTTCATATTTTTTTGCAGATTCGTTTTGAGATGGACGACAGCATCGAGATGCGGGCGATTCCCAAACCTCCCGCAATCTCGCCTCTGCCGTTTAAATCACGTCCTGACGGCGCGGAACCCGAAGAGTTGGGACGGATTGTCGACCAGCAATTTTTGTCTGTCGAGCTTGCTGCCTGCCCAATCCTTGACAAGCGAGAAGTTCTGGCCATCATCCTCAACTCGGAATTCTTCGATGTCCGTCAGCTTGGCTTCTGCAGGTCGTTCGGTCGTTCCGGTGTGTGGCCAGTCGGTGGCCCACACGACCTGATTCGGGGCAGCGTCGACCAGAGCCTTGCCAATTCTCTTCGAATCGGGGTATCCCGGCTTGACTTTCGAAATCCGGTAGGGCGCGGATAGCTTCACGAAGACCTTGCCACTTGCCATTAATCCTGTCAGCGCGGTGAAACCTTCCTGCTCAGGTCCCTTTGCAGCTTTCGCAAAGCCGAAGTGATCCAGCACGACCTGGTGCGGTTGGGCCTGAATCTGCGGAGCGAGCGAGCTAATTACTTCAAGAGCGGCGAAAACCTGAACAACTGCTTGCCGGCCACGCAGCGTCTCAACGGTTTCCATCAGTCGTCTATAGGCTTCTTCGGAGTTGCGGTCTTTTCCTACCTCCAAGTTGATCCGTACACCGCGCACACCCGCACCTAACAAATCGTCAATCTGTTGGGCGGAAAAAGATTTGTTGATGACCGCAATACCTCTGGAGGCTTGCCCAAGTTGCTTCAACGCATCTAGAAGGCAACTGTTGTCGGTGCCATAGACACTGGGCTGAACGAGCACGGTTCTCTGCACTCCAATTGCCTTATGGAACTGGCGGAGGTCATTCACCGTCGCAGGTGGGGGCGTGTAGCGACGCTTGGGAGAGTAAGGAAAATGTTCCGGGTCGAAAATGTGGCAATGGCAATCGGTCGTGCCGTCGGGAACCCTGAATGTAAGCGGTGAGATGTGATCAAGCGACTTGCTGAACGCATCTGCAGAGTGAAAGAAGGGCACAGTACCGAGAGCAGCCCCGGTGGAAATCAGAAATTTGCGACGTGAGAACAAAGGTCCCTCCATATATCGTTTTTTGTTTTCAGGTATGACGCGAGGTGCGACCGACGGCGCAATGCGCGCGCCGCCGCCAGTGCTTGTTAAACGATTACTCGTCTTTCACGAAGAAGCGAAGAGAGAAGGTCAGTGCCGTGGACAGCAGCAACATGCCAGCCATACCGAGCATGCCCATCGCAAACGACCCGGTGACATCCTTGAGCCAACCCACCATGAACGGGCCAGCGAAACCACCGAACGTACCAACCGAGTTGATGAACGCGAGGCCACCAGCCGCAGCCGCTCCCGAGAGGAAGCGAGTCGGAATGCTCCAGAACACCGCACGCGCCGTCGTCACCCCAATCACTGCGATGGTGATGCCGATCATCGCCGGCCAGAACTCGTGGAATATCGATGCGATGACCATACCGACCGCAGCGAACACACAGGTCAGCAACAGATTCAGAATCTTCTTGCCGCTCTTGTCGACTGCACGTGCCCACGTCAGCATGGCAACCGTGGCGAAGATGTACGGAACCGTCGAGACCAAGCTGATTGCGGTAATGCTCAAGCCATGTGCCTTGAGAATCGTCGGCAGCCAGATGCCAATGCCGTACGAACCCAGCACGAAGCCAAACTGAATGCCCGTCAGAATCAGCACGCGCGTGTCCTTCAGAGCAGCGCCGAGGTTCTT
>NZ_FCOE02000002.1 GCF_001544915.2 Caballeronia pedi
GGCGGCGCGATTGCGATCGGTCACCCGATCGGCGCATCGGGCTGCCGGATTCTCGTCACGCTGCTGCACGAAATGCAAAAGCGCGACGCGAAGAAGGGTCTGGCGTCGCTGTGCATCGGCGGCGGCATGGGTGTCGCGCTGGCGGTGGAACGCCCGTAACGAAAGCAATACACCGGCGCAGCGCGCCCGACGCGACATCAAATCACTATAAGCGTCGAGCCGACAGCGCAGCGCCGGTGCCATTCCGAGCATCATTAACCTGAGAGAATTGAGGAGTATCAGCATGACTAAGCGAATCGCACTGGTGACGGGCGGCATGGGCGGACTCGGCGAGGCAGTCGCCATCAAGCTGCACGACGCGGGCTACGCGGTTGTCGTGACGCATTCGCCGGGCAACGCGAAGGCCGGCGAATGGCTCGCGAGCATGGATCGCCAGGGCCGCAACTTCCGCGCGTACGCGGTCGATGTCGCCGATTACGATTCCGCGCAGCACTGCGTGGCGAAGATCCAGGCCGAAGTCGGCCCGATCGACATCCTCGTGAACAACGCCGGCATCACGCAGGACACGACCTTCAAGAAGATGACCAAGGTGAACTGGGACGCCGTGCTGCGCACCAATCTCGATTCGGTCTTCAACATGACCAAGCCCGTTTGCGAAGAGATGGTGTCGCGCGGCTGGGGCCGCATCATCAACATTTCGTCGGTGAATGGCTCGAAAGGCCAGATCGGTCAGACGAACTATTCGGCTGCGAAGGCGGGCATGCACGGTTTCACGAAGTCGCTCGCGCTCGAAGTCGCGAAGAAGGGCGTGACCGTGAACACGATCTCGCCGGGCTATCTCGCGACCAAGATGGTGACCGCGATTCCGCAGGAGATTCTCGACACGAAGATTCTTCCGCAGATTCCGGCGGGACGTCTCGGCAAGCCCGAGGAAGTCGCGGCGCTCGTCGCGTTCCTGTGCTCCGACGATGCGGGTTTCGTCACCGGTTCGAACATCGCGATCAACGGCGGCCAGCACATGAGCTGATGCGTTCAGGCGGCGCGCGGGATTCGTGCGCTGCCTGACATTTGCGCGTCTCACCTTCGTCACGCGCCCGCGCGACGATATCCACGCGCGAGACGACACGTTCTCGCGCGTCGATTCAATCTTCATCCGTAACCTTCGCTCTCCGACGGACCGTGCCATGAACAATCTCGGCGCAGGCACACATTCCTATAGCGTCGGTCATCTCGACTCGGCGATCGAACACCTCGAGCAGGTACTCAGCCTCGAAGGGGCGAATTCGCTCTTCTCCAAGACCTACTGGCGCGGACGCGTCGTGCAGGCGCTTTCTATGCCGGGGCTCGCGCCGTGTCAGCATTCGCGCCTACAGCGCTTGCTGGAGCGCATCGCGCAGGCTTGAGCGGCCGCGACGGACTGCCGGCTTTCCTCTGATCCGTGAAGAAATTTGCGGGCGCTTGTACCATTCGGGCCGTGTCTCAAAATTCACGGTCCTCGAATATGTTTTCTTCCATCAGATCAATGTTCTCGACGCGGCGCGCGTTCGGGACGATCGCACTCATTTGCCTGCTTACTGCATGTGGCACGACGAACGGCGTCACCGCCGGCGCGAAGCCCGATACGTACACGGTCACCGGCAAGGCGACGGGCACGCGCATGTCGTGGGTGACCGCGCGCAATGCCGCGATGGACGCCGCCAGCGACTACTGCAAGCAGCGCTCGCAGCGCGTGGTGGTTCGGTCGGAGGCGACCAGCGGTATTCGTTCGCTCGAAGAGCAGACTGCTACCGTTTCATTCAGTTGCGTGGCGGAGAGTGCCGCGCGGGGGTGACACCGTCAGAACGTAAAAATAGACATTGACAAATTCTGACTTTGCAGTAAATTTACGGTCCATGGACGTTCGCAGCACCGGAGAACCAACATGGATCACTACACCCCTGAAACTTTTTCCCTGACCAAGAGCGTCGGCTTCGCCGTCAACAAGGCGCGCAACGTCCTGGTCGGCGAGTTGGACGCGGCCTTGAAGGATCTCGGCATCACCACCCAGCAGACGGGCATTCTCATGTCCATGCGCGGCGGCGTGACGCAAACGCCGTTCGAACTGTCGAAACTGCTCGGCATCGATACCGGCCTCATGACGCGCATGCTCGACAAGCTCGAAACCAGGGGCTTGCTGCAACGCACGCGCAGTCTGGAAGATCGCCGCGTGGTCAATCTCACGCTGACGCGCGAAGGCGAAAAAGTCGCCGACACCTTGCCGCATATCGTGCCGGTGGTGCTGAACAGGCGTCTCAGAAAGTTCAGCAAGAGCGAGTTTCAGGAGTTGCGCCGCCTGCTCGACAAATTTCTCGAAGACTGAGCGCGCGCCGCATGTCGCCCGCGCATTTTTTTTCGTCCATTTATCTGACAGGTCAGAAAATGAAAAAGCAATCAAATCGTCGTACGTTCGTATCGCGCGTAACGAAAACAGGCGTCACGCTGATGTTCGCCGCCGTGCTCTCGGCCTGCGCGAATTACGCCGGCATCCACAGCGACAAGGAAATAGCCCAGCCGCAAACATACGCCACGCAACAGAGCCTGCCCGCCGACGAAGGCCGCTGGCCCGCGCCCGACTGGGCCGATCAGTTTGGCGATGCCCAACTGCGCGCGCTGCTCGACGAAGCCCTCACCGGCAACCCGACGCTCGACCAGGCGCGCGCCCGCATCGCGGCGGCGTCGGCGTATAGCGAAACCGCGCGGGCGAACACGATGCCGCAAGTCGGCGCGTCATATTCGTACACGCGTCAACGCTTTTCCGAGAATGCGCTCGTGCCGCCGCCGTACGCCGGCTCGTGGCAGTCCGAGAACAAGGGGCTGCTGTCGGCTTCCTATGAGCTCGATCTGTGGGGCAAGAACCGCGCGGCGCTCGACGCCGCCGTTTCGCAAGTCCAGGCGAGCACGGCGGATGCGCAAGCCGTGCGCCTCGCGCTCGATGCGTCCATTGCCCGGTCGTACAACCAGCTCGCGCGGCTCTATGCGCTGCGCGACATCGCGCAGAACGAGGTCGGCGAGCGCGAGCGGATCGTGCGCATCACCGCGAGCCGCATCGCCAACGGGCTCGACACCGAAGTAGAACGCAAGACCGCCGAGGCCGATCTCGCATCGAGCCGCGCGACGCTCGGCGCGCTGGATGGCCGCATCGTCGCGACGCGCTATCAGCTCGCGGCGCTCGTCGGCAAGGGTCCGGATCGCGGGCTGTCGATCGCGCGTCCGCAACTCGGCATCGGCGATGACGTGCGCCTGCCCGCCAATCTCCCCGCCGATCTCGTGAGCCGCCGCCCGGACATCGTCGCGGCGCGCTGGCGCGTCGACGCGATGACGCACGACATCAAGGAAGCCAAGGCGGAGTTCTATCCCGACATCAATCTGAGCGCGTCGCTCGGGCTCGACGCGTTCGGTTTCGGCCGGCTGCTGACGGCGGCGAGCCGCACGATGTCGGCGGGCCCGGCGATCCATCTGCCGATCTTCGACGGCGGTGCGCTGCGCGCCCAGTTGAAAGGCCGCTATGCCGATTTCGATTACGCCGTCGCGACCTACAACCAGACGCTCGTCACCGCGCTCAGCGACGTCGCCACGCAACTCTCGCAAATCCGTTCGACCGACGCGCAACTCGTCGATGCGAACGCCGCGCAGGACGCCGCCCACAGCGCGCAACAACTCGCGCTCACGCAATATCGCGCGGGGCTCGCGAATCAGCTCACCGTGCTCAACGCCGAGACCAACGCACTCGCGGCCGAACGCGCGGTCGCGAATCTGAAGATGGACCGGCGCGACCAGCAGATCGCGCTTGCAGCCGCGTTGGGCGGCGGCTACATCGACACATCCGCCAATGCGCTGGCCGCACGCTGATCGACCCTATTGAACCGGAGCACCGACATGAGCGACACCTTCACCACCGAACGCAGCATCACGGATCAACCCCAACCGGCCGCCGACCTCAAACCGCGCAAGACGCGCAAGCTGCTGCTCTCATTGCTCGCGGCGGCGATCGTGGCGGCGGGCGCGGGCTGGACCGGCTACTACTACACCACAGGCCGCTATTTCGAATCGACCGACGATGCGTACGTCAGCGGCAATCTCGTGCAACTGACGCCGGAAGTGAGCGGCACCGTGATCGCAGTGAACGCCGACGACACGCAGATCGTGCGTCAGGGCGCGCCGCTCGTCACGCTCGACGCCGCCGACGCACAAGTCGCGCTCGCCAACGCCGAAGCGAATCTCGCGCAGACGGTCCGGCAAGTGAGCAGCCTGTACGTCAACAATGCGTACTACGCCGCCACCGTCGCGCAACGTCAAGCCGATCTGACGCGCGCGCAGTCCGACCTGAAACGCCGCCTGACGATCGCCGAATCGGGCGCGGTGTCCGGCGAAGACATCGCACACGCGCGCGATGCCGTGAGCGCCGCGCAGGCGGCCCTCGACGCGGTGCGTCAGCAATCCGAAGCGAATCACGCACTCACGGACCGCACGTCGATCGAACGGCATCCGAACGTGCAGGCCGCCGCGACGAAGGTGCGCGACGCGTGGCTCGATCACGCGCGCAACACGCTGCCCGCGCCGGTGACCGGCTATGTCGCGCGCCGCTCCGTGCAGGTCGGCCAGCGCGTCGCGCCCGGCACGCCGCTCATGGCGATCGTGCCGCTCGACGGCGTCTGGGTCGATGCCAATTTCAAGGAAGTGCAGCTCGCGCACATGCGCATCGGGCAGCCGGTCACGCTGAGCGCCGATGCGTACGGTTCGAAGGTGAAGTATCACGGTCACGTCGAGGGTTTCTCGGCGGGCACGGGCGCGGCCTTCGCCGTGCTGCCCGCGCAGAACGCGACGGGCAACTGGATCAAGGTCGTGCAACGCCTGCCGGTGCGCATCCGGCTCGATCAGCGCGAATTGGACGCGCATCCATTGCGCATCGGACTTTCGATGGATGTGGAAGTGGCAACGCGCGATGAATCGGGCACGCAGCTGGGCGCGGCATCGACCACGTCGTATCGGACCGACGTCTTCAGCCGTTACGGCGAAGAGGCGAACGCGGAGATCGAAAGGATCATCGCGGAGAACGCGATGCCGCAGGGTTCGCGTGCGGCCCGCTGACACGCGAATTTTTTCGATCAAATAACTGACAGGTCAGTCATAGACAATTCAGGTGATGCAATGAACCCGACGACTCAACCCGCGCCGCTGCAAGGCGGAAAACTCGTGCTGGCGACGCTCGCCGTCGCGCTCGCGACCTTCATGAACGTGCTCGATTCATCGATCGCCAATGTCGCGATTCCGACCATCGCGGGCAATCTCGGCGTATCCGTCGACGAAGGCACGTGGGTCATCACGCTCTTCGCCGCCGCCAACGCGATCTCGATTCCGCTGACCGGGTGGCTCACGCAGCGCGTCGGACAGATCAAGCTGTTCGTGTGGGCAATCCTGTTGTTCGTCGTGTCGTCGTGGCTGTGCGGCATCGCACCGAATCTGCCGACGCTGCTGGCCGCGCGCATACTGCAAGGCGCGGTGGCCGGCCCGCTGATTCCGCTGTCGCAGGCCATTCTGCTCGGTTCCTATCCGAAAGAGAAAAGCTCGACCGCGCTCGCTCTCTGGGCGATGACCGCGACTGTCGGCCCCATCGCCGGACCCGCGCTCGGCGGCTGGATCACCGATAGCTATTCGTGGTCGTGGATCTTCTACATCAACATTCCGGTCGGGCTGTTCGCGGCGGGCGTGACGTGGGCGATCTATCGCGAACGCGAAACGCCGGTGAAGCGCGTGCCGATCGACAAGATCGGGCTGATTTCGCTGATCGCCTGGGTCGCGTCGTTGCAGATCATGCTCGACAAGGGCAAGGATCTCGACTGGTTCGATTCGCCGGTGATCGTCGCGCTGGGCGTGTTCGCGCTCGTCAGCTTCGTCTTCTTTCTGATCTGGGAATTGACGGAAAAGAACCCCGTCATCGACATCAAACTCTTCACGGGGCGCAATTTTCTGGGCGGGACGGTGGCGATTTCCGTCGCCTATGCGGTGTTCTTCTCGAACCTCGTGCTGCTGCCGCAATGGATGCAGGGCTATCTCGGCTACCGTTCCGTCGATGCCGGTCTCGTCACCGCGCCGCTCGGCATTTTCGCCGTGATCCTCGCGCCCGTGATGGGCAAGCTGATGCCCCGCTCCGATGCCCGCGTGCTCGCCACGCTCGCGTTCTTCGGCTTTGCGGCCGTGTTCTTCATGCGCTCGCACTACACCACTGGTGTCGATACGTACACGCTCGTCGTGCCGACGCTCCTGCAAGGCATTCCGACCGCGCTGTTCTTCGTGCCGCTCACGGCGATCATTCTGTCCGGCCTGCCGCCCGCGAAGATTCCTGCAGCGGCGGGGCTCTCGAACTTCGTGCGCGTGTTCGCGGGCGCAGTGGGCACCTCGCTCGCGACGACGGGCTGGAATGACCGGACCATCCTGCATCACGCGCAGCTTGTCGAGCAGGCGAGCGTGCATAACCCCGCGTTCGTCGGCGCGATCGATTCGATGCAGAGCGCGCTCGGCGGCAGTCCGTCGCAGGCGCTGGCGTTCTTCGAACGTTCGCTGACGACGCAAGCCGCGATGCTCGGTCTCAACGACATCTTCTGGCTGTCCGCCGTGATCTTCATCGCGATCGTGCCGTTGATCTGGCTGACGAAGCCTGGCAAGGGCGCGGGTGCAGGCGCGGCGGGGGCGGGCGGGCATTAGCCAGTGATCCTGAATTTGTACGCGCGACGCAAGACTGTTGGTCCGCGACGGGTGTGCAAATACGTGAACAAAGCGCCTAGATTGAATTGTTACCTTCACTACTGGAGCCATGCAAATGAAATTCTCAGTCAAGCAGCACATTCATTCCGACGATATCGCAACGCTCGAACACGCGATGCGTACCGTCGACGCCGATGCGAAAGTGCAAGTCGACATCGATACGAAGACGGTCAGCGTCGACTCGTGGCTGATGCCTGAAGAGTTCATCGTCGCGTTCGTCGATGAAGAGTACGACGTGCGGATAGTCGAGGCGTAGTCGGAAGGCGCCCAACGAAAAGGCCGGAGCCATCACGCTCCGGCCTTCTGCTATCTCACCGCTCAATAAGTCGTCTCCCAACCACCCCCAAGCGACTTGCACAACGTGATGAGATTCTCCGCAGCCTTGGCCTTGCTCTGTTCGAGACTGCTCTGCGCTTCCAGCAACTGCTTCTGCACGTTGAGCACATCGAGATAGTCGAGCGCGCCGGCCTTGTATCGCTGTTGCGCGACGGCGAGCGCGCGCTGGTTGAGGCTCACCGCCGAGGCGAGCCGGTCGCGCCGGCGCTGTTCGGCATCGTAGACGAGCAACGCGTCGTCCACTTCGCGCCAGGCATCCAGCACGGTGCGCTTATACAGAATCGCCGCTTCCTGCTGTTGCGCCTCGCGCAACTGCAACGTGCCCTTGAGACGTCCGCCCTCGAAAATCGGAAACGTGATCGACGGCCCGACGACGAATTGCCCCGACGCCCAGTTGGCCAGACTGGAGAGTTGCAGACTCTGAAACCCCGCGCTCCCGTTCAGCGAAATACGCGGATAGAAATCGGCCTTCGCCATGCCGATCGAAGCCGTCGCCGCGTGCAACGTCGCCTCGGCCTTCTTGATGTCGGGCCGACGTTGCGCGAGCTCCGACGGAAAGCCGACAGGCACCTGATCCGGCAGCTTCGGCACCTCGCGCGTTTCGCTGAGCATGTCGCGCAGCGCGCCCGGCTGCTCGCCGAGCAACACGCCGATTGCATTGATGGTGGTATCGCGATGCGATTCGAGCGTCGGAATCAGACTTTCGATGGTCTCCATCTGCGCCGAAGCATTGGCGACGTCCAGGTCCGTCGTGACGCCTTCGCGCACGCGGATCTTCGTGAGCCTCACGGCATCGCGGGCGATATCGAGGTTCTGTTTCGTGATCTCCAGCAGCGACTGCGTATCGCGCAATTCGACGTAATCGCGCGCGATTTCCGCGCGCGCCGAAAGCAGGATCGCGTTGCGGTCTTCATAGGAAGCGTCGGCCAGCGCGCCCGCCGCTTCGACGCCGCGTCGCACGCGGCCCCAGATATCGATTTCCCATGACGCATCGAAGCCGGCCTGATACAGGTTGTAGGCCGGCGATCCCTTGGAGCCAGGCATGCCCGACACACCGAGGGGCGCGTCGCCGGACGCCGATTGCGGCTGACTCTGCGACGGCGTCACGCCCAGCAACGACAGCACGCCGTTCTCGCTGCCGCGTTCGCGATAGTACGACGCCGCGCCATCGAGCGTGGGAAGCTGCGCCGCGCCGGCCACGCGCTGTTCGGCACGGCTTTGACGCAGCCGGGCGGAGGCCGCGGCCACGTCGAGATTGGCGTCGGCGAGGCGCTTTTCGAGCGCGTTCAGCACGGGATCGTCGAACAGCGTCCACCAGTCCGGGTTGAAGTCGGCCTGCACGGCCTTGCTCGATGCCTGCGCCGTCTGGGTTCTTTCGAGGACGTCCGGCGTCGCGGACTTCGGCGGTTCGAAGTCCGGCCCGACCGTGCATCCCACCATCGCGAGACTTGCCAGAACGGCGAGAAGGATCGGGCGAAGCGAAGTATCGAGCGCTCTCATTTTGCGTCGCCTCCTTTCGCGAGTGTTTCGCCGTGCCGGCCCACAGCCACTTCCGCTTCGACCGAAAGCCCCACGCTCAGCGCCGATGCTGCGTCCTGCCCGCGATCGATCGTGATCTTGACCGGCACGCGCTGCACGATCTTCGTGAAGTTGCCGGTCGCGTTGTCGGGCGCGATGGGTGCGAAGCTCACGCCGGTCGCGGGCGCGAGGCTGTCGACATGGCCGTTGATAACCACGCCCGGAAAGCTGTCGACCTTGATGCGCACGCGTTCGCCGGGCCGCATCCGCGTGATCTGATTCTCCTGAAAGTTGGCGACGACATAGGCATCCGACAGCGGCACGATGGCCAGCACCGGCGCGCCCGGCGTCACGAACGCGCCGACGCGTGCCGAGCGCCGTCCGACCTTGCCGTCGACGGGCGCGCGAATCTCCGTGTACGACAGGTTCAGCTTCGCCTGCTCCAGCGCCGCTTCGGCGCGCGCTCGCGCGCCCGCGGCCTTGTCGCGTTGCGTGCGCAACACATCGAGGTTCTGCTCGGTCGTCGTCAATGCGGCGCGGTCGTGCGCCTGCTGCGCGAGCTGTTGCGCAAGCGTGCTCGTCGCGCGTTGCTGCTCCTGCGCCGTGCCGGCGCCCGTCTCCGAGAGGTTCTGATAGCGCGACGCGTTCGCACGCGCGAAGCCGATCGCCGCTTCATCGGAACGCAGGGTCGCGCGCGCCTGCTCGACCAGCGAGGGATGCCGCGCGATTTCGGCATCGAAGTTCGCGACCGCCGCGCGCGCCGCGTCGAGGTCGGCCTGCGCGCTCATCAGCGCGGCGTGATAGTCACGGTCATCGATACGCACGAGCAGTTGCCCCGCCTTGACCGACTGATTGTCTTCGACGGGCACTTCCGAAATCTGGCCGGGCACGCGCGGCGCAACGAGCGTGAAATCGGCATGGACGTAGGCGTCGTTGGTGGATTCGGTGCTCGAATCGGAGAGCAGTCTGACGCATACCCATGCGAAGACGGCGAGCGCGAGCACCGGCGCGGCGATACGAATGAGTCTGGAGTGGGAACGGATGAAGGATGACATGGCAAGCGTCCCTTAACGGGCGGAAGGCGGGGAAGAAGGCGGCGTGGTGGTCCACGGCGGATAGATGCGCACGGGCAACACAGGCACGAGACAAAGCAGCGCGATAGCGACGCATGCCATCACACGATAGAGATCCGCGGACATCAGCACGAGCGCCTGCTCGTGCACCCGATGCGCGAGTTCGCCGATGCCGTGGGTCGCGTCGATGCTCTGATCGGTGATGAGCGCGCGATTGCCGAGTTGATCGACGAGCACGTTCGAATGAAAGCGCTCGCGCGCCGTGCCGAGGCCTTCGATGAGACCCGTCGCAACTGCGGCCGAGAAGGTCTTGAGCGAATTGAACATCGCCGAGGCGAACGGGCCTTCCGTGGGAGGCAGACCCGTCGTGACGCCCATCAGGATCGCGACGATCACCATCGGTTGCGCGGCGATCTGCAAGGACTGCAACACGTAGAAGTTGTCGCGGATCCATTCGGATGTCATGAAACTGCCCATCGCGCAGGTCGCGATCATCAGACACAGTCCGAGCGCCATCACCCAGCGCGAATCGACGCGCTTCAGATTCAGCACGGCGGCGGTCAGCGGCAGCGTGATCAACAGCGGCAGCGCGACGAGCAGCGACAGCGGCGTGGTCTGCAACGCACGGTACGCGTGAATCCGCGCGAGATGCTGGCCGGGAATGGCGGCAACGCCGACCAGAAGAATCACGGCGCCCGCGAGCGTCGTGAGCCCGTGCGAGAAGTTTCGTCGCGACAGCAACTGGAGCTTGAAGAACGGCAGCGGATGAAACCATTCGTTGATGAGAAACGCCACCAGCAGCACCGCTCCGCCGATGAACATCACACGGATGAGATCCGAGTTCAGCCAGTCGAGGCGGTCGCCTTGCAGAAAGCCGATCACGAGCATCGCGACGGCCGGGAAACCGATCAGGAATCCGGACCAGTTGAACGAACGAAGGCGTTCGAGCTTGAGCGGATCGTCGGGCAGGCCTTGCTGGATCGCCACGCACGTCGCGATGCCGAGCGGCACGATCTGCCAGAACGCCATCTTCCAGCTGAAGTACTCGGTCCAGAGCGCGGCGAGCGGCGTGCCGAGCGCAGGTCCGAAGGTCGCGGTCAGTGCATAGCCAGCGAGCCCATACAGTTTGATTCTGGGCGGGAGATAGCGCAGCGCGACGATGATCAGCATCGGCGGCAGGCAACCGCCCGCGATCCCCTGCAACACGCGCAACGCATAGAGCGACGGAAGATTCGGCGCGAACGGGCACAGGATACCGAACAGCATCGTGGCGACGACCGCGCCGATAGTGAAGCGCTTGAGCGTGAAGGTGATGCCGAACCACGGCGCGAAGACCATCGTCGCGACGTTGGCCGCTTCGAACAGGGTGGTCAGCCAGGTGCCGTCGTCGTGCCCGATCGACAGCGCGCCTTGAATGTCGGACATCGCGAACGCGGTGACTTGCTCGTTCAGTATTGCGAGCAAGGACGCGAGCAGCATCCCGATCAGTCCGACCGCAAGCCGAAGCGAAAGCATGGCCTCAGGCGGCGCGGGCCGCGCGGCTTCCTTCACGGGAAGCTCAGCCGACGTCTGCTCGACTATCGCGTCTTGCGGGCCGCTTTCTATGGAATTGGCGTGTGTCATGAGAGTTCGGTGTCGAAACGTGTTCAACCAGGCTTTGCATCCGGGATCGACGATTGCTGCGCCGCAACCGGAATCGGCTTACTGGAATTCTAGAAAGGGAGTGGCGCGAGATGAAGCGAAGAGAGGCCGACTATTGGGCCATTTCGTGTGCGTTTCTTGCCAGCGTCGAGCACGCAGTTATTCGGGAATGCTATTGAGTATAGGCGCGCTGCGTCCATGCGGGCGGATTCGCACTCGCCGTTCGAATGAAGCGGCGAGTACGTCCGGTCGTTCTCTTCTGGCAGGCGCGTAGGGAGATGAAACGATCACGCCGTGCGTTGCGCTTCTTCGAAGTATTGCGGTGCTTCGCGTCGATCGAACATGCCGTATTCACGGATCACGCGAATGTGACGCAAGCGCACATCGCTCGGCCGCGCGGCGTCGCGTTCGAACGATTCGGCCGCCGCCTGATCGCGCCACGTCGCCACGGCGATCACGTCGCCGGGCGTCAGCAGCGCGTGGAAAACGTCCCACGCGACGAGACCGGGCGCTGCTTCGTCGATGCCGAGCGACCGCGCCACGACATGCGGCCCGGCCTGCGCGATCCAGTCCGGCAAGCGCCGCGCGTCGAGCAGCGTCACCGCTTTGCCCGCGCCCGCTTCAGTGACATCGAGCCGTTGCTCGACCAGCGCGTGTCCTTCGGGTACGTGCGTATCCGTCACGATCTGCCCGATGCGCAGCCGATAGTCCGCGAACACGCGATCGCGCGCGGCCTGCTGAATCTTGTGATGTTTGGTCGTGGTACGCCAGCGCACGAGCGACTTCTCATCGCGCCAGCTCGACAAGGAAAGAAGCCATCCCTCGCGTGTCAGGCTCGCGTAGCGGGTGTTGTCGATGAAACCATCGATCGCTTCGAGTTCGGGCCGCAGCATCTTCGCCATGCTGAGATAGGCATCGAACTGATCGGGAATCGGATTGACTTCGAGCATTGCAGAGAACATGACAGACTCTTCGTTTGGGTTGCACAAAAGGCGCTCACGTCGCCGTTGATTCATTGTCGGAGACGATGCGCGTTTGTCGAAGGCCGGTCGATACGCAAATCAGGCCAATGAATGCGCAGTTCGGGACATGGCCTCAGGAATGGCCAATCAGTGTCCGATGCGGGCCAATACGGCGCATATTGCGAAGATGCCGCTTACACTCGCACCGGAAACGAGTCGTGGCGGGAAATCGGAATGGACAGATTGCGTGAGATGGAAGTGTTCGTGGCGATCGTCGATAGCGGGAGCTTTACGAGTGCATCGGAGAAGCTCGGCTTGTCGACCGCAGCGGTATCGAGGGCGCTCAATTCGCTCGAAGCGCGCACCGGCGCGCAACTACTCGCGCGTACCACGCGATCGGTGCGGCCCACGGATGCGGGCGTGGCCTATCTCGATGCCTGCCGACACGTTCTCGATGCCGTCGCGGATGCCGAAGCGAACATCGGTGCTTTCCATATCAAACCGGTAGGAACGCTAACGATATCCGCGCCCGTGCTGTTCGGCCAGCGCTTCGTCGCGCCGCTCGTCAACGCTTTTGCGCTGCGCTATCCGGACGTCAGCATCCACGCGGTGTACGTGGATCGCACCACGCGGCTGCTGGATGAAGGCGTGGACGTCGCGATACGCATCGGTCATCTGGGCGACCCGACGACCTTCGCGGTGCCGCTGGGTTTCGTGCGCCGCCGGACCTATGCGGCGCCTGCCTATCTTCAGACGCGTGGTGAGCCGGTCCATCCAAGAGAATTGACGCGCCACGATTGCGTGTCCTTCACGGGCGTGACGAATCCGCTTGAATGGGTCTTCAGGGATCGCGGCGCGAGACTGCCGGTGCGGCTTCAGCCGCGCATGATCGTCGATCTCGCGCCCGCTGCCATCGCGGCGGCCAGCGACGGCGTCGGCATCACGCAGTTGCTTTCATATCAGGCGACGCCCGAAGTATTGGGGCGCAGGCTTCGCCCCATTCTGAAAGCGTTCGAGCCCGAGCCGGTTCCGGTGAACATGCTGCATGTCGAGCGAAGAGGCGCGAGTGGGAAGATTCGCGCGTTTCTCGAATTCGTCACCGAGGCGTTACGCACGAACCCGCATCTGCGTAGTGAGGACAGGCTGCGATCCGCAGTTCGCGGTAAGCGTCCACCAGCGCATCGAGACTGAACGCGCGGTTCAGGCCACTCGGGTTCGGCAGCACCCACGCCGTGGCCCCGCCGAAGGTTTGCGCTTGCAGTCCCCACGCGATCTCGCGCTGGCCGGTCATCGCGGACAAGGCCATCTTCCCGAGGAACGCGATGTAGCGCGGCGCATGCTGCTCGATCTTGCGCTCGAACGCCGACGCTGCCGCTTCGATCTCGACGCGCGAAAGATGGTCCGCTCGCGCGGTCGCGCGCGCGACGGCGGTCGTGAGGCCGCATCCGTATCGAAGCAATGCGCGGTCGTCTTCGGGACGAAGCAGTTCCGGCGTAAAGCCGGCCAGATGAACGACGCGCCAGAAGCGATTGCCTCTGCCCGCGAAATGGTGTCCCGTTGCGGCGGCGAGCATGCCCGGATTGATCCCGCAGAACACGACCGATAAAGACGGCGCGAGGATGTCCGCGAGCGTGCCCGATGAATCCGTTGCGATCACGAGTGTCCTTACGCAGCTTCCGCCAGTTCCACCAGCTCGATGTGCCCGACGAGATCGACATCGACATCGACATGCACACGAGCCGCAGGCTGGATTCCCACCGTACCGCGAAACCGCTCGCGATACTGCCTCGGCGTGACGTTCAGCCGTCGGGCAAACGTCGTGCGCATATGGGTGGCGTTGTGAAAGCCGCATTTGTACGCGACCGTCTTGAGCGGCGCATCGCTTTCTTCGAGCAGCTTCCTCGCGGAGTCGACGCGAACCTGTTCGACGAATGCCGACGGCGTCACCTTCGCATACTTGGCGAACACGCGCGAGAAGGTGCGGCGGCTCACGGAAACGGCGCTCGCGAGTTGCTCGATCGACAGCGCGTCCGCGATGTGATCCGTCACGTACCGATGCACCTTGCCGATGAGCGGCGCTTCTTCCTTGTCCGCGCCGATGTACGGGCTGTACTGCGATTGCCCGCCTTCACGCTGAATATAGACGACGAGCCGCTTGGCGACGCGCACGGCGTGTTCATGTCCCCAGTCCTCGGCGACGAGCGACAGACACAGATCGATGCCCGCCGATACGCCCGCCGAAGTGAACAACCGTCCATCGCGAATGAAGATGCGCTCGGGCTGCACGCGCGCCTGCGGGAACGCATCGGCGAGATGGCCCGCGTCGGACCAGTGCGTGGTGACTTGCTTGCCGTCGAGCAGACCCGCATGTCCGAGCACGAACGCGCCATTGCAGACCGAGCCAAAGCGCGCCGCGCCGCGCGCCTGCCTGCGCAGCCACGCGAGGAATTCGCGCGGCGGGTCCCAGTCGGGCAACTCCGGTCCGCCGGCCACGAGCAGCAGATCGTACTGGATATCGGAATCGAGATAGCCGACCGGCACGAGCACCTGCATGCCGTTCGAGCAGGTGACGACGCCCGCCTCGCGTCCGACGAGCGAGACCTCGTAGCGCTGATGCGCGGGCAGATGCGTGTTGGCTTCGGCGAACACATCGAGCGGGCCTGCAACGTCGAGTGCCTGCACGCCGTCGAACAGAACAAGGGCGACTTTCATGCTGTGACCTTCATCAGGTGGAACTGTCTACCGCAATCGATGAGCCAGTCTATCCGAAGGCATGCGCCTGAAAGACACCGTGACCGGTAAATGACTTTTGCCGCGATGTAACAAACGCGCGCTTCGCATGCGCACGATACCGTCATTTCGGCGATGGCCCAAATCGGATATCGACTGGCCCGGCATCGCGCCAGATGCATGTTCCGTGGCGTTCCAGGCTGACTAGACTTCGTACCAGAGCGGTCGAAGCACACGCCGCGCATCACGCAAAGGACACGCATCATGTTGACCGAAACACGCAGAAGTTCATTTTTGTTCGGCGCCAATGCGCCGTATGTCGAGGAGCAGTACGAGCTGTATCTGACCGATCCGGCATCGGTCACCGATGAATGGCGCGGCTATTTCGATGCATTGAGCGAAGCGCCCGCCATCGACGGCAGTGATCGCGATGACGAGCCGCACGCGCCCGTGGTGTCAAGTTTCATCGAGTTCGCGAAGCGTCCGCACGGCTTGCCGATATCGCCCGATAACGGCCTCGCGCTCGCCAGAAAACAGGTGGCGGTGCAGGCGCTGATCGCCGCGTTCCGCACCATCGGCACACGCCGCGCCGACCTGGACCCGCTGCATTGGGAGCCGCAGCGTCCGCTCGCCGAACTCACGCCCGCCTATTACGGCTTGACCGCTGCGGACATGTCGACCCGCTTCAGCACCGCCGACACTTACTTCTTCGATGACGACGCGACGCTCAGCGAGATCGTTTCGGCGCTCGAACAGACCTACACCGGCACGCTGGGCGCGGAATTCATGCATCTGACGGACGCGAACGAGCGGCGCTGGTGGCAGATGAGACTCGAATCGACTCGCGCGACGCCGTCGTTTGCGCTTGCCGAAAGGCGCCGGTTCCTCGAACGTCTGACGGCAGCCGAGGGGCTCGAAAAGTATCTTCATACGCGCTTTGTCGGGCAGAAGCGCTTTTCGCTCGAAGGCGGCGAATCGCTGATCGTGCTGCTCGACGAACTGGTGCGTTACGGCGCGTCGAAGAAAGTGCGCTCAGTGGTGATGGGCATGGCGCATCGCGGCCGCCTGAACGTGCTGGTCAACGTCGCGGGCAAGCCCTTGCATGCGCTCTTCGACGAGTTCGACGGCAAGGACGGCGACGCGCTCCCGGAAGGCGATGTCAAGTATCACAAGGGCTACAGCACCGTCACGCAAACGGCCGTTGGACCGGTCGAAGTCGTGCTCGCGTTCAATCCTTCGCATCTGGAAATCGTCAATCCGGTCGTTCAGGGCATGGCGCGCGCGAAGGCCGACGCGCTCGCATCCGGCGACGCAGGCAGCGTGCTGGCCGTCGAGATTCACGGCGATGCGGCGATGTCCGGGCAAGGCGTCGTGATGGAGACCTTGAGCCTGTCTTATACGCGCGGGCATGGCACGGGCGGAACGGTGCATGTAGTGGTGAACAATCAGATCGGCTTCACGACCTCGGACCCGCGCGACACGCGTTCATCGTTCTATGCGACGGACATCGTCAAGATGATCGAAGCGCCGGTGCTGCACGTCAACGGCGACGATCCCGAAACGGTGGCCATGGCGGTGCGCCTCGCGCTCGACTATCGCACGGAGTTCGGGCGCAGCGTCGTCATCGATCTGGTCTGTTTCCGCAAGCACGGGCATCAGGAACAGGACACGCCCGCGATCACGCAACCGCTGATGTATCGCGCGATCGCGGCGCATCCCGGCGTGAGGGCGCTGTATGCGCAGAAGCTGATTCGTCAGGGTGCGTCGACATCGGAACAGGCAAGCGCGCTGGTCGATGAGCGACGCGAGATTCTCGATCAGGCCCGCGCCGATGAGACGGACACGGGCTCGACCGAATCGGAGGGAAGCGCCGCGCTGCGCTATGTTGCGCCGTCGCCGGAGCGCGTGAGTAAGCTGGCGCAACGCATCGCGAGCGTGCCCGATGGCTATGCGCTTCATCCATTGGTCGGCAAGATGATCGCGGCGCGTCGCGACATGTCGAGCGGAAAGAAGCGGGTCGACTGGGGCATGGGCGAGCATCTCGCTTTCGCTTCGCTGCTCGATGAAGGCGTCGATGTGCGGCTGAGCGGGCAGGACAGCGCGCGCGGCACGTTCAATCATCGACATGCGGTGCTGCATGACCAGACGCGTACGCGGCGCGACGATGGCGCGTTCATCCCGCTCGATCATGTCGGCGAAGCGCAGGGCCGCTTCACGGTGACCAATTCGATTCTCTCCGAAGCGGCCGTGCTTGCGTTCGAATACGGTTACTCGACAGTGAATCGCGATGCGCTCGTGATCTGGGAAGCGCAGTTCGGCGACTTCGCGAATGGTGCGCAGGTCGTCATCGATCAGTTCGTCGCGGCGGCCGCCGCCAAGTGGGGGCAGCGCAGCGCGTTGACGCTGTTTCTGCCGCACGGACAGGAAGGGGCCGGACCCGAGCATGCGTCGGCGCGGCTTGAGCGCTATCTGCAACTGAGCGCGCAGGACAACATGCGCGTCACGCAGCCGACGGCACCCGCGCAACTGTTCCATCTGTTGCGCATGCAGGCGCTCGCTTCGGACCGGCGGCCGCTCATCGTGATGACGCCCAAGTCGCTGCTCAGACATCCGGAAGCCGTCAGTGCGCTGGACGAACTGTCGCACGGCGCGTTCCGTGAAATCCTGCCTGATGAGCATGGCGATCCGTCGAATGACGCGAACGTGGAGCGCGTGATCGTGACGTCGGGCAAGGTCTATTTCGAACTGCTCGAATATCGCCGCAAGCACGGCGGCGACGATACGCCGATCATCCGCGTCGAACAGTTGTACCCATTCCCGTCGCGACAACTGGCCGCCGAGTTCGCGCGCTATCCGAATCTGAAGCGCGTGATCTGGTGTCAGGAGGAGGCGCGCAATCAGGGTGCGTGGAGCTTCGTCGAGCCGCAATTGCGCGAGATTCTGCCTGCGCATGCAAGCCTGTCGTATGCGGGGCGTGTCGCGTCCGCATCGACTGCGCCGGGGTATCACGCGGTGCACGCGGCGAGACAGGCGGAAGTCGTCGCGCATGCGTTCTCTAACTAAGCATGACGAAGGATTGAACATGGAGCACAATTCCAATCATATTGCCGACGATTCGATGTCGGGCGCCGACATCATCCTTCGCGTGCTGGCCGAACAGGGCGTCGATACCTTGTTCGGCTACAGCGGCGGCGCGATTCTGCCCACTTACGACGCCGTGTTCCGCTTCAACGAAGCGCATGCGGATCGACCCGAGCGGCAGATCAGGCTGGTCGTCCCGGCGAACGAACAGGCGGCGGGCTTCATGGCCGCCGGCTACGCGCGGGCCAGCGGCAAGGTCGGCGTTTTCATGGTGACGTCGGGGCCGGGCGCGACGAACGCGGTGACGCCGATCGCCGATTGCAACGGCGATTCCGTGCCCGTCGTGCTGATCTGCGGACAGGTGCCGCGCGCGGCGATAGGCAGCGATGCGTTTCAGGAGGCGCCCGTCTTCAACATCATGTCGGCGTGCGCCAAGCAGGTCTTTCTCGTGACCGATCCGGCCCGGCTCGAACAGACCGTGCGCACCGCATTCGAGATCGCGCGCACGGGCCGGCCGGGTCCCGTCGTGGTCGACGTGCCGAAGGACATCCAGAACTGGCGGGGCCCGTATCGCGGACACGGCACATTGCAGTTTCGCGGCTACTCGGATCGTCTTCGGCAGGTGGCGAAGGGCGCGCGTCTCGACGAACGCGGTTGCGCCGAATTCTTCGAGCTTCTTGCGCAAAGCCGGCGACCGCTTCTGTACGCGGGCGGCGGCGTGATCGCATCGGGCGCGGCGGCCGAGTTGCGCGCGTTCGCCGCGCGCTACCAGATTCCCGTCGTGACGACGCTGATGGGGCTCGGAGCCATGCCATCGAGACACGAACTCGCGCTCGGGATGCTCGGCATGCACGGCGCGGCGTGCGCGAACTACGCGGTGGAGGACTGCGACTTCCTGATCGCGGTGGGCGCGCGCTTCGATGACCGCGTCGCGGGCGGCCGTCCTGAAGCGTTCGCGCCGAAGGCCCGGCATGTCGCGCACATCGACATCGACGAAGCGGAAATCGGCAAGGTCAAGCGCGCGCACTGGACGCACATCGGCGATGCAAAGGACACGCTTCGTTCGATGATGACGCTCGGTCCGGCGGCGCGCGCCCCGTCGGACTGGATCGCGGAGGTGACGGCGCTGAAAAGCACGCACGGCATGAATTACGACCGGCATAGCGTCGCCATCCAGCCGCAACGCGTCATCGAGAAGCTCAGCGAAATCACCGGCGGGCGCGCGATCATCAGCACGGGCGTAGGCCAGCATCAGATGTGGGCTGCGCAGTTCTTCGATTTCGTCGAACCGCGCAGCTTCCTCACGTCGGGCAGCATGGGAACGATGGGATTCGGCCTGCCCGCGGCGATCGGCGCGCAGTTCGCGCGGCCGGACGCACTCGTGATCGATATCGATGGCGACGGCAGCATCCGGATGAACGTCGGCGAACTGGAAACGGCCAGCACGTATGGCGTTCCGGTCAAGGTGCTGCTGCTCAACAATTGCGGCGACGGGATGATCCGGCAATGGCAGCGTCTCTTTTACGACGGGCGGCTGTTCGTGAGCGACAAGGCGCTTCATCGCAAGGATTTCGTGCTGGCGGCCCGGGCCGATGGATTCGAATTCGCCGCCCGCGTGCGCACGCCGGGTGAGCTGGAGGACAAGCTCAGAGCGTTCGTGGAGTTCGACGGTCCCGCCTTTCTGGAAGTGATGATCGATCAGAACGCCGATGTGTTTCCTATGGTCGGTCCGGGACAGCGCTATTCGAGCATGATCACGGGTCCTTTCATCCCGTCCCGGTCGGAGCACGCTTCGTCGTTCGCAGCCGGAACGGACATGTTCTGACGCTCACGGACCAGGATCATGGATGCGAATCTGATACACAAGGCGCTCGCCAATCCGCTGCGCCGCGAGATTCTCGCGTGGCTGAAAACGCCGGATGACGTGTTCGCGCACGAGCGTGTTGCTTTTGGACAGGGCGTGCCGCTGAACCTGATTCAGGCGCGCAGCGGACTTTCGCAATCGACGGTCTCGGCCCATGTCGCCGCGCTGATCGCGGCCGGACTGCTGGTTTCGACGCGCGTCGGTCAGTTCGTTTTCCTGTCGAGAAACGAGGCGGTCATCGAAGCGTTCATCGGACAGATTGGCCGGGGGCTGTGACGCAGAACACCATCGCGACCTTCACCGCGCGTGCTATCTTTTGAGAGACACTTTCCGCTCGGGAGAGATCGTGGACGTCGCCGCCTGGCTGCGCAGCCTCGGGATGGAACGGTACGAGCCGGCGTTCCGCGAGAACGCCATCGATGCCGCCGTGCTGCGCCGTCTCACGGCCGACGATCTGAAGGAACTCGGCATCGCTTCAGTCGGACATCGCCGCAAACTGCTCGATGCGCTCGCCGAGCTTCGCCATCCCGCCGCGACTCCGTGCGAAGCCAAAGGAGAGCGACGGCAAGTCGCCGTGCTCTTCGCCGATCTGTGCGGCTTCACGGAGATGAGCCGTGAAGCCGATCCCGAAGACGTCGTCGCTGTGCTCGATCGATACTTCGAGCAGGTCGATCGCATCGTCGATCAGCATGGTGGACACATCGACAAGCATGTCGGCGACGCAATCATGGCGGTGTTCGGCGCGCCGGTTGCGCATGGAAACGATCTCGAACGCGCCGTGCGCGCCGCGCTCGCGATCCGGGATGCGATGCCTGGCCTGTCCCGCGCGCTCGCGCGTCCGGTCTTCGTGCATATCGGCATTGCGGGCGGCGAGGTCGTCGCCAGCGGCACCGGCAGCGCGACGCACCGCGCGTACACAGTAACCGGCGAGACGGTCAATCTCGCGTCGCGTCTCACCGGCGCGGCGGGGTCGGGGGAGATTCTGATATCGGAAGCCGTGCGACGCGCGCTGGCCGACCGCCTCGATTGCGTCGCGCGCGGCGAGCTTGCCGTCAAGGGCTTCGCAAAATCCGTCCCGGCGTGGTGCGTTGCGGGCTTGCGTCGCTCGATCCGTGAACGCGCGTTCGTCGGCCGCCGCGACGAGCTGCGGCAGTTGCGCGCCATGCTCGAAGCGTGCCGCGAAAGCGGCGGCGGGCGCACCGTCGTGCTGCGCGGCGAGGCCGGAATCGGCAAGACACGGCTCGTCGAGGAAATCGAACGCGCCGCGCGCGATGCCGGATTCGTCTGCCACGGCGGTCTCGTGCTCGATTTCGGCGCGGCGACCGGGCGTGATGCGATCCAGTCGCTCGTGCGCGGACTGCTGGATTTCGATGAAGATGCCGCTTCGAGCGCCATCGAACGCGCGCTCGCCGATGGCCTGATCGACCCCGGCGACACGCTCTTTCTCGACGATCTGCTCGACCTGCCGATGACCTTCGCGGACCGCGCGGTCTACGAGGCGATGGACAACGCGATGCGGGTGCGCGGCCGATTGCACGTCCTGACCCGGCTGGTCCGGCGCGCGAGCCGCAAGCGGCCCCGGCTGCTGGCCGTCGAGGATATTCACTGGTCGGACGGATCGACGCTACGGCAGCTCGCGGCGCTGTCCGCGACGGTGGCGCGCTGTCCGGCCATGCTGGTGCTGACCGCGCGCACGCTGAGCGATGCCCTGGACGACGCCCATTACACGCTCGTCGATCTGGCTCCGCTCAGCGCCAGCGAAGCGCAGGCGATGGCCGAATCGTTTCCCGGCGCGGACGCGGATCTGGCTGGGCGCTGCATTGCTCGCGCGGCGGGCAATCCGCTCTTTCTCGAACAGTTGCTCAACGATGCGAAAGAGGGTGCGGAAACCGGCGTGCCCGGCTCGGTGCGCAGTATCGTGCAGGCGCGGCTCGACCGGCTCGATCCCGCGGACAAACGCGTCCTGCAGGCGGCCTCGGTGCTTGGCCAGCGCTTCGGGGAGGACGCAGTCGATCATCTCGTCGATGCGACCGGCGCTGGCGTCGCGATGGAGCCGCTCGTGACGAGCCTTCTGTTGCGACGTCAGGGCAGCGGATTCATCTTCCATCACGCACTGATCCGCGACGCCATCTACGACGGGCTGCTGAAGAGCGATCGCCGCGAGCTGCATCGTCGGGCGGCGCAGTGGTACGGCGCGCGCGATCCGGTCTTGCGGGCCGAACATCTCGATCGCGCGGCGGACGACGAGGCGGCGCGCGCCTATTGCGACGCGGCGCGCGCGCAGGCGTCGGCGTATCGCCATGAATCCGCGTTGCGGCTCGTCGAGCGAGGACTCGAAGTCGCGCAAACGGGGGGCGAGCGCGTCGCGCTCCAGTGCCTTCGCGGCGATATCCTGCACGACACGGGCGACATGACCTCCGCGCTCGACGCCTTCGAAACCGCGCTCGAAGCCGCCGCGAACGACGCGGAACGTTGCCGTGCGTGGATCGGGCGCGCGACCGTGAAGCGCGTCATCGACGATCTCGACGGCGCCTGGACCGATCTCGACTGCGCAGCCGCCGTCGCTCAGGAGCTTCCGCGCGAGGCATCGCGCATTCACTTCCTGCGCGGCAATCTGTGCTTTCCGCGCGGCGATATCGAAGGATGCATCCGCGAACACGGCCGCAGCCTTGCGCTCGCGCGTGACGTGCAAGACCCCGAGCGGGAAGCGGCCGCGCTCGGCGGGCTCGGCGATGGCGAATACATGCGCGGCCGCATGATCAGCGCACACGACGCATTCAGCCGCTGCATCGAACTTTGCCGATGTCACGGGTTCGGGCGAATCGAAGTCGCCAATCTGCCGATGCGCGCCATCACCGCGTGGTTTGCCGGCGACGCGAACGCCGGACTCGACGCCGCGCTCGCCAGCGTCAGCGCGGCGGAAAAGGTCGGTCATCTTCGCGCGCTCGCGGTCGCGCATCACGCCGCGTGGCACTGTCTGCACGATCTCGGCGAATGGGCGCGTGCCTGGGAGCATGTCGGTCCGGCGTTGCAGTGCGCGCGCGAACTGAAATCGCGGCGCTTCGAAGGCGAGGCGCTCGCGCTGCGCGCGGAGTTGCATCGCGTGGCGGGCCGTCGGCATGAAGCGCTCGACGATATCGGCGAGGCGCTGTCGATCAGTCGCGAGACCGGCATGACGTATCTCGGCGCAAGCTATCTGGGCGTGCTTGCGCGCGCGACCGATGATGTCGATGTCTTCGAAAGCGCGCTCGCGGAAGGCGAAGCATTGCTCGCCGCCGGCGCGGTGAGTCACAATCACTTTCTGTTTCGACGTGACGCAATAGACGCGTGCATCGACCTCGCACGCTGGGACTCGGCCGCGCATCACGCGACGGCGCTCGAAGATTATGCGTGCCGCGAACCGTCGCCTTTTTCCGCGTTCGTGGTGGCGCGTGCGCGCGCGCTCGTTGCGTGCGGGAAAGGGAATCGGGACGCGGCATTGTCAGACGAACTCGATCGGCTCGGCGAAGCGGGCAGGAAGATGGGCTTTCTGTACGCGCTTCAGCGCATCGATGGGGCGCGTTCGGCCCAGGCGACTCGGGCGGATTCGGAAGACTGCGGATGAGGGTATCGATCATGTCGAGCATGTGGAAGCGCCGCGTCAGAGTATTCATCCAGCGATTCTGGCAGCCGACCAGTGCGTGCATGACCTGCATGCCTGGAAGCTGGAGCAGCATCGCCAACATGGGCCACTGGATGAACGCATTCAAAACCGGGCTTTTTACCGGGATTCTGGCGTTGCTGCTGACGTTCACCCCGGCAGCAAGGCTCTATGAAAACCGCTACGGCAATGCGTTGATCGTAGGTTTGCTGACCATCTTCGGCGATGCGTATTCGCACGAGAGCCACTATCGCTACGCTTACCTCGAGCATTTGTCGACCGGCGTCATGTCGGGGTTGTTGGCGCTCGCCGGATCGTTTATTTTCGAGGACCGCGCGCGCCGCGTCCGCGCGCTCTGGGCGCGAGTCTTCGGATAGTGCGATTGCGCCACGACAATTCAACGAACCCACTCATGTCATCGAACACCAAGCAGAAAGCCGAATTGCCCGACAAGCAGGATCTGGAAGCGATGTCGAACTTCCGCTACGAACTGCGCAAGTTCCTGCGCGTATCCGAGGAGATTTCCAACGCAGCCGGGATCACCACACTCCAGTATCAGCTGCTTTTGCACGTACGCGGGTTCCCCGAGCGGAAATGGGCCACGGTCGGCGAGCTTGCGGAGCGCCTGCAGGCTGCGCCCAATGGCACCGCTGCGTTGGTCTCACGCTGCGAGGCGACGGGGCTCGTCACGCGCAAGACCGACAAGACCGATCGCCGGCAAGTGCAAGTGCATCTGACGGCGAAAGGCGAGCGATGTCTGCTCCGGCTCGCGGCGCAACACAAGGCTCACTATGGTTCGTTCAGTTGGGTGTTCGGCGCAAGCGAGGCATGAGCCGATAGCCCCGGAGTCGGTGCGCATCGGAGGGTGATGCGAATTTATGTCACAATGTGCCTTAAATTTGAAACGGCCACTTTTCGATGCGAATTCCTGGATTCATCGACCGACGTACGATTTTGCGCGGCAGGCGGCTGTGGCTGCATTACGGCGTGTTCTGGATCGGCGCAGTCGCGACCGGGCTGATCGCGGTCATGTACGCACGCCTGATCGATTTCGGGTACGACGCCTTTCTGCGCGCCAACGCGCGCTACTGGTGGCTGCCTTTGCTGCTCACGCCCGCGATCGGCGCATTGAGTGTCTGGCTCACGCGCCGCTTCTTTCCCGGCTCCGAGGGCAGCGGCATTCCTCAGGTCATCGCGACGCTGCATGACAAGCGTGACCTCGGGCCGCGCCTGCTCACCTTGCGCATTCTCGTCGGCAAGATTTTCGTGTCGTTCCTGTCGATCCTCGGGGGCTTCACGATCGGCCGCGAAGGGCCGACCATCCATGTGGGCGCGGCGCTCATGTACAGCCTGCGGCGCTTCTATCCGGCGCGTCTGCGCAGCATTCGCGGCGGTGCGCTCGAACGCAAGCTGGCGCTCGCGGGCGCGGCGGCGGGACTCTCGGCGGCGTTCAACGCGCCGCTCGCCGGCGTGGTCTTCGCCATCGAAGAACTCACGCGCAGCTTCGAGGCGCGCACGAGCGGCGTGCTGATCACGGCGATCATCTTCGCCGGTATCGTCTCGCTCGCGCTGCAGGGCAACTACGTCTACTTCGGCACGATCGATCTGGTGGGCAGCCATTTCCCCGATTCGCTCGCGCTCGCCGTGATTCTGGTCGGCGCGATCACGGGCGTCGCTGGCGGAATATTTTGCTGGCTGCTTCTGAACACGCAACGCTGGATGCCGGCGCGCGTCATATCCTGGCGCGAGGTGCATCCGGTCGCGTTCGGCGCGGCGTGCGGCCTCGTCATCGCAGTGATCGGTCTGGCGTCGCGTGGTCATACATTCGGCAGCGGCTACGCGGAAGCGCGCGAGATGCTCGAAGCCCATTCCGATGTCGGCTTGAGCTATCCGCTGCTGAAAATGGCGTCGATGGTCGGCTCCTATCTACCCGGCGCGCCGGGCGGACTCTTCGCGCCGTCGCTGGCGATCGGCGCGGGCATCGGCAATGCGCTGCATCTCATCTTCGGCGGCGCGCATTTGCCATTGCCGATGTTGATCGCGCTCGGCATGGTCGGCTATCTGGCAGCCGTCACGCAGAGCCCGATCACGGCGTTCGTGATCGTCATCGAGATGATCAACGGGCACGCGCTCGTGCTGTCGCTGATGGCCACGGCACTGATTTCGAGTCAGGTTTCGCGGCTGTTCGCGCCACCGCTCTATGAAGCGCTGGCGCGCAAGTACATGAGCAAGTGACCTACATCAGGCGTCCCCACTCGTAGTCCACCTTGTCCGGCCGTATGCGGAACATGCCCGCGCCTGGCGTGAACGTCAGTTCACCGAAATAGATGGCGTCGTTGGCATCGTAGAGATCGACGCGCACGAATTCGAAGTCGCTCGCCAACTGGCGCGCCACCGACAGCAGCCGGTCCAGCTTTTCCGGACGTGGCGCCGGAACCGGGCTGCGCGCGTAGTGGCCGATCGAGATGTCGAGACGGTTCCAGTTTTCGTCGTACACATCGCCGCGCGGATGTCCTCCGAAGCGGTCCGTGACGACGAGCAGAAAGATCTTCGGATCGCCCGATTGCTTGTTGAAGACATGGAACTTGAGATCGGGCGGCACGATGCCATCCGGTCCGAGCAGCAGCGTCTCGAAGAAAATGCGCCGATCGATCGTGCGGTAATGGCGCTCGCGCGCGACCGCGTAGAAGTCCGTCGATAGCCAGCGCTGCGCGAGCGCATCGAGCTCCGCGAACGAGGTGTCGGCCTTGTTCTTCACGATCTTCACGAAGCTGCTGCCGTGATTCGCCTTCATCACGAAGGCCTGCGGAAGCGCATCGAACACGCTTTCGGTGAACGTCTCGGGCGCGGCGACGAGTGGCACGAGATACTCACTGCCGATCTTCCCGGCCACGTAATCGCGCACTTTCAGCTTGTCGCTGAGATCGCCGTAACGCGGATCGGGATTGAGGCAGCGATGCAGGATTTTTTCGTTGAAGGTGGTCGGGTTGCGCATGCGCGGAAAACGCCCGATCCTGCGACGGTGATAAATGCTGAGGAAAAGGTTATCGGGCAACCAGTCCCTTACGCTGTGGAACAGCGTCTTTGACAGAGTCATTCGCATGCCCCCATGGTTGTGTCTGAAGCCATTGTCGCCCAGATACGCGCTTCAGGTGGCACGAATCGGGTCAGAGGAATGCATTTGCACACCTGTGCCGAACAGGACCCGAATCCTAAGCTGAATCCCCGGTTGTGCGTATGTACGCCACCGCACACACCAAAAAATCGCGCGGCTGCAATGCGAGCCTGACGATAGTTCTACTTGCGACGATGCAGCATCGACGATACATTGCCTCTGGCCGGCGCATGAGATTGCCGGCGCGGTTTCTCTCTTTCGATGAGTCGCTGGCTTCCATCGGCATGTGCCCGACTGGAGACGTTCGGTTGAACCGAACGTCGCAGCGACAGGCGTCAAACCTTGCGTCAATCGTGTCGGGATCGTCTTGACGAGCATGTCTGTTCTTGCGTCGGGAACGACCCGCGATGCTTCCGGCGCATACGCCATGCATGCTTTGCGCATGCGCCCGCAGTGCAGCCCGCAACACCTTAAGCAATCCTTCAGACGAGGGGCGGAGTCGACACATGCTCAAAGAGAAACAGACACAGATTCGGTGGATGAGCGGCGCAGTCCTCGCAGCCGCCCTTGCAACATTGGCCGCTTGCGGCGGCGGTGGCGGCGGATCGGGCAGCAATTCGAGTTCGCCGGCCGCAGGCAGCGCGCCCGCGTCGGGCGCGACGCCCGCGTCGGGTCCCGATACCGGCGCGAGCGCGCCCGCCGCGAACGCCACGCCGACGCTCGCCGCGGCGACCGCGCTCGTCGACGGCACGACGATCGGCGCGGCGCAGTGGAGCGACGGCTCGACCGCGACCGGCGGCACGGGCCAGGCGGTCAGCAACCTCAATTGCACGGTCGCGGGCGCGAAGTACAGCTACGCGCACGTGTCGGTCTACCAGAACGGCAAGCAGCTCGCATTGCCGGCGAACATCGGCACCGTCGTGCCGACCATGGCGCGGCAGACGGGCTGCGTCTATCCGGTCCACACGGTCGATGCGTCGGGCAAGATCCGCATGGACGTGACATCGAACGCGTCGTACACGCTCGGTCAGTTCTTCGCCGTCTGGGGTCAGCCGCTCAGCACGACCAACGTCGCGGGCCTGACCGGCGCGGTAACCGCATGGGTGAATACGGGCGGCACGCTCGCGCAGTACACCGGCGATCTCTCGAGCCTCGTGTTGCCGCCGCACGGCGAAGTGACGCTCGTCGTCGGAACGCCGCCGGCGCAGATCGCGACCTACACATGGACCGATCCGCCGCCGTTCACATCGACTGTCACCACGCTCAGCTTCGGCGGCGTCATTGGCAGCTCGTTCTGGCCGAACGGCAACACGGCGACGGGCGGCACTGGCGCAACGGTCGACGGCCTGATCTGCGCGGCGGGCATGGCCGAAACCTTCCACGTGCATTCGCATGTCGCGATCTTCAAGGACGGCCAGTGGCTCGCGTTCCCGGCTAACGTCGGCATCCTGCCGCAATGCAACTACGAGACGCACACGCACGACAACACCGGCATCATCCATATCGAAACGCCGAACGTGAAGCCGTTCACGCTCGGCCAGGTCTTCGATATCTGGGGTCAGCCGCTCTCCAGCACGAACGTGGCCGGCATCACGGGCAACATCGTGGTCTATATCAACGACAACGGCGATGTCCGGCGCTACACCGGCGACCCGCGCAACATCCCGCTCACTTCGCTGCGCGATATCACGTTCCAGATCGGCACGCCGCTGACGACGCTGCCGACCTATTCGTGGTACGAGCCGCAATGACCGGGCAATAGTCAGTCAGACCGCCTCCGGCTCCGCCTGGCCTGTGCGCGCCAGGGAGCGGGCGGTCGTCTGATGCGGCGATGCGCCGCTTCGGCGAAGACGAACGCCAGCGCGATCAGCGCGGCGGCGACGAGGCTCAGATTCCGTGCGCCGATCGACGGAATCAGCGCGCCGCCGAGTAGCCCCGAGCACGCCAGTCCGATGTACGTCGCCGTGTTGTTCAACGCGAGCAGCAACGGCGCGACATTCGGTGAGATATATACGAGACGGTGTTGTTGCGGAACGAGGAGACCCCATCCGCAGATCCCCCAGACCACGAGCGCGACCGCCGCGCTGACTGCGTGCGCGGACGTCCACGGCAACGCGCAGAAATTGACGATGGCGAGCCACAGCATCGCATCGATCAGCGTGCGGCTCTCGAAGCGGTCCACGAGACGGCCGGCCAGCAGGTTGCCGGCCGTCGCCGCCACGCCCCACAACAGAAACAGGCCTGCGAGAATACGTTCATCGCCGTGGGTCACGCGCGCGAGCACCACGCCCGCGTACGTGTAGACCATCAGGAACCCGCCGAATGCGAATAGCGACGTGAGCAGCGTGAGCGCGACGCGCGCATCGCGCACCGGCGCGAGCCGCGCCCGCAAACTGACCGATCCCGGTTGAGGGACCGCTGGCAGCAGCGTCCATACGCCGATCATCGCGACGCTGCCGAGCAGCGTGACGAACCAGAGCGTCGTTCTCCAGCTACCGAATCCGCCGATGAACGTGCCGATCGGCGAGCCGAGCGCGGTGGCCGCCGTCAGGCCCGCCGTGACGGTAGCGAGCGCGCGGCCGCGCTTTTCGGGCGCCGCCACCGCCGACGCAACGCCCAACGCGGTCGGCGAGAACAGCGCGGCGCCGAATCCGGCCAGCGCGCGGGCCGCGAGAACCCAGTGCAAGCCGGTGGCGAGCGCGCTGATCGCGTTGCCGACGACGAAAATACCCAACGCCGAAATCAGCAGACGCTTGCGCGGCCAGTTGCCCGCCACCGCCGCCATGACGGGCGCGGCGAGCGCGTAGGTCAGCGCGTAGCACGTCACCATCAGCCCGGCCAGCCCGACCGATGTATGCAGCGACGCGGCCACGCCCGGCAGGATGCCGGCGACGACGAAGTTGTCGGTGCCCATCGCGAACATGCCCGTTGCCAGTATCAGTAATCGACGATCCATACGAAAGTGCGCTCCTTGCACGCGCGAACGGTGAATGGAAGCAAGCTTAATCGTCGTTGACCGCGTCTCAAATGTCATATATACAAACGATTTAGGACATGGACGGGGCAGGTTATGCATGCGATCGGTTTCGTGGTGTTCCCGAGTTTCTATCTGCTCGGGTTTGCGGCCGTGACCGCTTTCGAACTCGCCAGTGCCGTGCTGGGCGAGCCCGCGTATGACGTGACGGTGCTGTCCGAAGAGGGCGGGCTGGTGATGTCGTCGGCGGGTGTGCGGGTCGAGACACAGGCTTTCGGCGATGCCACGTTCGATACCGTCATGTTCGGCTCGGGCGTCGAAACGGACACCGTGTCGCCTGCGTTGACCGCGTTCGTCAGGCGCTCGCTAAGCACGTCGAGGCGGATCGCCGCGCCGTGCACGGGCGCGTTCATCCTGGCCGAAGCAGGCGTGCTCGACGGCCGCCGCGCGACGACTCACTGGCGCTTCGCCAACGAACTGCAGCGCCGCTTTCCGCAAGTCGTCGTGGAAGACGATCAGATTTTCATCGTCGATGGACCCATCTGGACCTCAGCCGGCATGACGGCCACCATCGACATGGCGCTCGCCATGATCGAGCGGGATCACGGACAGGACGTGTCGCGCGCGGTCGCGCGCAAGCTCGTCATCTATCACCGGCGCGCGGGCGGGCAGTCCCAGTTTTCGACTCTGCTCGACCTCGAACCGAAATCCGACCGCATCCAGAAAGCCATCAACTACGCGAACGGCAATCTGCGCAAGCCGCTGACGGTCGAGGAACTGGCCGACGTCGCCGGTCTGAGTCCGCGTCAGTTCAGTCGCGCGTTCAGCGCCGAGACGGGGCAATCGCCTGCCAAGGCCGTCGAACATTTGCGTGTGGAGGCCGCGCGGCTACTGCTCGAAAAAGGGCGTCTGTCGCTGGACGCGATCGCGGATGAAGTCGGCTTTGCCGATCGCGAGCGGATGCGGCGCGCGTTCGTGCGCACGACAGGACAGCCGCCTCAGGCCGTTCGCCGCTTCAGCCGGCAATCCGCGCGCTGAACGCCGACGCCCGCGGCACGATGGTTGCTGTGCGAGTGAGCGGTAATCGACGGCGACGCGTGGTCGCAAAACAGGGAGGCAGTGATGGACGATCAGAAAGAGCAGGACCGCATTCGTCGTCGTGCGTACGAAATGTGGGAGCGCGAGGGCAGTCCGGAAGGGCGCGCCGAGGAGTTCTGGCAGAAGGCGATTTCATCGCTCGAAGCGGAGGATACGCAGGGAGCCGGCGATGCCGCGTCCAGTCAGCCAGCGCGCGAGGCCGAGGACAAGGACAAATAGCCCGCGCCTCATCCTTTCCCCGACCTTCCTGCGAAATTTCAGCGATGTTCCAAATCGGCTGAAAAAGCGGCGTTTTGCAAGGCTGATCGCCGAATTGGCGCTGAAGCCCATCCCTTACGCTCATGACATCGGTGCATGGCTTCGCGAAGCCGCATCCGGTCTGTCATGCGCCGCCGAATCGCGGCGTCCCGCTTTTTTTCAGCAAGGTCATCGTGAAGCCGATTTTTCTCACTGCCGCGGCGAGCGCGGCGTTTTCCCTGTTTCTCTCCGCGTGCGGCGGATCGTCCGCGTCCACGTCGGGCGGCGTGTACATGGGACCGGTCGCGAACGCATCGGTGGCCGCGCATGAAATCGCCGCCGACGGCACCGTGTCCGACAAGGCCGCCGCCACCGCCACGACCCACAGCGACGGCACCTTCGAACTGCGCGGCAGCCTGCGCTATCCGCTGCTCGTGCGTGTGACGGGCGGCAGCTTCGAGGAGGAATCGAACGGCGCGTCCACGAACCTGTCCGGCGAACTTGATGCGGTCTATCTGAGCGCGCCGACGCAGATCGTCGTCTCCACGTACTCGAACGCCGTCGTCGCCGATGCGCGTGCGGCGGGCGGGCTCGTCGCGGGCAATATCGCGGCGGCAATGTCGCGCGTGAACGCGTTCGCCGGCGATATCGACGTGCAGCAGACCACGCCGGCCTTCGTCGTCACGGGCACGACATCGACAGTCACGGACGGCGCGAAGATGAGTCTCGCGCTCGGCGCGGAATCCGAGAGTCGCATCGCCGACGGCGGCAGCATCGACGCGAGCACGCGCAACATCGTCGCGCAGGCGGCCAATGGCGACACGCTCGCGTCGTGCCACGCGGGCGCGGGCGATATCGCGGCGGACGGCACGCTCGGCGCGCCGGGCGGCGTCAATTGCTCGATCACCGCCGGCGCGGCGGCCTACATGACGAACGCGCGCAATCGCTCGGGCATCACGTCCGCCGCGCAGATCGAGCCGGTCATGCCGGGCGCGGTGCAGACCGCGAAGGGCAGCGCGAGCACATGCGGCGATCGCGTCGCGTTGCTGAACGACAATCTCGCGCTCTTCGAAGGCCGCAAAAACTACGTGCAGGCGAAGCTCACCGGCGCATTGACGAAAGCCAACTGGGCGAGCTGGCAGACCATCAGCAGCTGGGGCCCGCTCGCCGGTCAGTACGGCGCGATCCAGCCGCCCGCCGGTTGCGCGGATATCGACACGTTCCAGCGCGAACTCGTGATGGCGGTCGAGAATTTCTGGGTCGACCAGAACCTCAACTATTGCCATCACCACATTCCGGGCTGGCTGCCGCCCGACGATTCCGCGCTCGCGGACCCGAAGTACCGCAACGCATCGGCGGGCAGCACCTCGGGCGCGAAGGGCGACTCGGCCCAGAAGTACGGCATGACCTGCACGGCGCAGCGCAACGGCGTCGACGGCTCGCAGATCGTCCAGCGCAAGGGCGAAGCGAGCGCGCGGGCGCTGCCTTCCGCGCAGGTGCAATGGCACGGCGTGGACTGCTCGGACTTCACCGCGTGGGTCTACAACTTCGCGGGACTGACCACGGACAATCGCGAAGTCGAAACCGGCATCACCACGCAGGCGTGCATGACGCCCGCCGGCGCGACGAGCACGCCGAAATGGGCCGGCCCGACGCAGACGGGCGTGCTGTTCGACATCAACCACGGCAACTTCGACGCCACGTCGAAGCATCTGATGCCGGGCGACCTGCTTTACATCACGCTCGCGCCGCCGAAGCAGAACGGCGTGACCGTCCCCGAGACGGCGACTTCGACGATCGGCCTGTCGCACGTCGTCACGTGGACCGGCAAGAAGTGGTCGGAGCTGCGCAACGGGCCGGAAGGCTGGCGTTACGACCCGGCGCACATCGGCGAGCCGGGCTCGCGTCTGGGCGGCGATCTCGCCTACATCCTCAACGACGACGACGTGCTGGGCGCGCTCACGAAACTCGATCCTTACATGATCATCGACAGTCATTACGCCGGGCCTGCGTATCGGCCGTTCTACGGCTGGTATCGCGGCAGCGTGTCGAACGTGCGCCGCATCGTCGGTGCGGACGCGGTGCGTGCCAATCCGGAACTCGCGGATCTGATCATCGCGCAACAGCCGTCGATGAGCCGTCAGGCCGCGAAGGGCACGCTCGGGCAGATCGTGCTCGCGTCGAAGCACGGTCTTGCGAACGGCGGCTACCGCCTGCAGTACACGCAGGGCGCCAACGGCGCGCTGGCCGCCTGCGAGCGCGTGGGTATCGCCCGGTAAGGCAAGCGGCGCGGCAAAGCCACGAATAGTCGCCTCTTTGGCGCTCTCTTCGAGGTTTTGTCCGCGCCGCGCATCGCTACACTTTCCGACGTAATTCAACCCGTTTAAAGCAAAAACAAGGAACGGCGATGGCCGACGCTGTGGACCATTACTTTGTCGGCTTGACGCAGCAGGCTTCGGCGGGCGGACTCGCGCGACTGCGCGGCCACGGCGCGCCGACGATTCCCGCTTCGCGCGTGTATCCGGTCGGCCCGCGTTTCAAGGCGTTCGTGCAGCCGCTCGTGACGCTGCTCCATGACGACGATCACGTGCGCGACATCGTGCTGCGTCCCGTGCTCGGGCGCTATGGATCGAGTCAGGAACTCTCGGTCGGACTCGAAGTGAAGGCGGCCGTGGGCTTCGACGCCGCCGCGCTCGCCGCCCGCGTGTTCTCGCTCGCAGATGCCGCCGCGCAAACCGATGCCTTCGTGGGCCGCGTGCTGCCGCCCGGCGAATGGACCGACAACGCGCGGCCCGGCCTCACCGTGATGTTCCGCGAGCCGACGCGCATCGCCGATACGGTCGAGCTGGTGCGCAAGATCGTCGGCTTTCCGGGCGAAGGCTGGCCGATCGACGGCTTCACGATGATTCCATCGGCGCAAAGCCGCATCGGCATCGTGCAGGGGCTGCGCTACATCTTTCTTCCGGAAATCAGTATCCGCTGGGACCTCGATCTGCGCGCGCGCCTCGCCGCGAGCGACGACGAGATCGACGTGATCCTGCTCGATCAGGCCACGCGCATCGGACGGCTGTGCAAGGCGCTCCAGCAGAACCCGACGATCGAGGCCGCGTGGCTGAGCTGGTTCGACATCATGGTCGCGGGCATCGAGGACTATCGCGAGGTGATCGGCGTGCTGGCGGCGGAGCAGGGCGCGCGCGTCGCCGATCCGAAGTCGATGACGCGCATGGTCTTCTCCGAAATCCTTCAGTTGACGAGTTCGGGCGTGCTGCAAAAACGCCTTGAACATCTCGGCTTCGCCGGCGCGCGCGAGGAACACGCGCGCAAGGTGCCGAGCGTCGCGGCCTGAGCGCCTGATCCGATATGACCGCACTCCACCTCAACCTCAAACGAAGCAGCGTATGTCCGATCTGACGGCGGCCTTGTTCGCCCGCTACAACCGCGTCATGCGCATGGCGTTCGCCGGCGTGCTCGTCGTCGCGTGCGCGCTTGTCTATCTGCAATACCGCATGACGCTCGAAGCGCAAACCTCCAGCGTCAGCCAGCGCATGCAGGAACAGGCGATCGCGCTCGATGCGCTCGTGCGCAGCAGCACCGACGCCGTCAACTCGATGCGTATCCAGAGTGAAACATGGCTGCGCCTGCATCCTCAAGGCACGACGGATTCGCCCTTGCTCGCCGCGCTGCGGCCGGGGAAGCAGCCGAACAGCATCCAGCTCGACGCGCTGCCGCCGCCGTGGACCGCCGCCGATGCCGGCAATCTGACGGGCCTCGTCGGCCCGCGCACGCCGGCGCTCGATCGCGAACTGGAGATGGCGCTGAGCCTGAACGGCACGTTCAAGACGATCATGGCCAATCTGCCGGGCGCGACCTGGGTGTATTACACGTCTGCGCGCCGCTTCATCAATATCTATCCGTGGGTCGGCTCGGGCGATTTCTTCTACGCGGACTCGCTCAAGCAAAAGGAATTCTTCACGGGCGTGCAGACGGCCGCCGATCCCGATCACGCCGTTCTGTGGACACCCGTCTATGTCGATGAAGCGGGCAAGGGCGTCATGGTCACCGCATCGGCGGGCGTGTTCGATGCCGGTCAGTTTCGCGGCTCGGTCTCGCTCGATCTGACGCTCGGCTGGCTCAACCAGTTCGTGCGGACCTGGCCGCCGGGACTGGGCCGCATGTTCATCGTCAACGACCGGGGACAGTTGCTCGCCGACCCGACGCTCGTGCACGACGGCGCGCAGCAGGTGCTATCGGCTGAAGATGCCTTTCCGCCCGAATTGCGCCGCGACGTGCAAGGCATGCTCAAGGACGCCGATGGCCGCCTGACGACGCGCGACGGCTACTACATCGAAGCGGTCGAGATCAAACATGCGCCGTTCCGTCTCGTGCTCTTGTTGCCGCGCTGGAATCTGCAGCGCGTGGCGCTGGAGACGGGCGTGCCGAGCGTGCTGGTGCTCGTGCTGAGCCTCACGCTGATGCTCATGATCGCGAGCCGCATGACCTACAACGATGCGATCGTGCCCGCACAAAAGCTGGTGCGCTATATCCAGGACGAGGACCGCGGCTCGGTCAAATCGATCCCCGATATTCCGCAGGCATGGCGGCCGTGGTTCCTGACCATCCAGAACGTGTTCAACGCGCATACGAAGCTCGTGTCGATCCAGCAGGAACTCGATGTCGCGCGGCGCATGCAGCAGTCGATCGTGCCGACGCGCTTCCCGTCGCGACCCGACCTGCAGATGTTCGCGCGCATGATTCCGGCGCGCGAAGTCGGCGGCGACTTCTATGATTACTTCTGGCTCTCCGATCAGAGAATCGGCATCGTGATCGCGGATGTCTCGGGCAAGGGCGTGCCGGCCGCGCTGTTCATGGCGGTATCGCGCACGCTGTTGCGCGCGATCGCGCCGAGCGCCGCGAGTCCGGGCGCGTGTCTTGCGCTCGCCAACGATCTGCTCTCGCAAGACAATGAAGCGACGATGTTCGTGACGCTGTTCTACGGCATTCTGGATACCGCGACGGGCGAGCTCGACTACGCCAACGGCGGGCATAATCCGCCGTATCTGATCGGTCCGGGCGGCGAGGTATCGCAGTTGCCGGGCACGGGCGGCATGGCGCTCGGCGTGATGGAAGGCACGCCGTTCGCGGAGGGACGCACGCGTCTCGAAGCGGGCTCCACGCTGCTGCTCTATACCGATGGCGTCACCGAGGCGTTCAATGCCGCCGACGAGGAATACGGCGAACTGCGTCTCGCGCAACATCTCGCCGGATCGACGGGCGAGAATGTCGAAGTCCTGCTCAAGCGGCTCTTCGACAGCGTCCATCAGTTCGCGGATGGCGCGCCGCAGTCGGACGACATCACCTGCCTTGCGGTTCACTACGGGGCTTCCGGAGCGACGAAGGCATGAACGTGACCGACACTCTCGACACGCAACTGGATGCGCAGGCGCCGGATATCGGCGAGCTGGTGAATCGTTTGCAGGCCCTCTTCGATGCGTGCGGCGTGCCGCCCGCGCTGTTCCAGAGCTTCGCGATGGCGTTCGACGAAGTGATCTCGAATATCGCGGCCTACGGTTCCGCGCACGATCCGATCCGCATCCACGTGACCGTCGGCGCGGACGAAGTGCGTGCCGAAGTCATCGACGACGGCGTGGCCTTCGATCCGCTCCAGTTGCCCGACCCCGATGTGACGAGCGCGCTCGACGATCGCGCGATCGGCGGTCTCGGCGTCTATCTGGTCAGAAAGATGATGGACGAAGTGGCCTATGAACGCCGCGAACAATTGAACTGCCTGAGCTTTCGCAAGCGCGTCGCCGCACAGCCGGACGCTTGAAGATCTACCGAGGAAACCGATGAATATCAACGAAACGCATGAAGGCGAAGTCCTGGTCATCGCCGTGAATGGCCGCATCGACAGCACGTCGTCGAAACCGCTCGAAGATGTCTTGCCGGAACGCGTGCAGGGCGCGCCGCGCGTGCTGCTCGACATGAGCGACGTGCAGTACGTCAGCTCCGCCGGACTGCGCGTGCTGTTGAAGGCGGCGAAGGTCGCGCGCAGCACGGGGCATGATCTGGTTCTGGCCGGGCTTCTGCCTCAGGTTCACGAAGTCTTTCAGGTGATCGGCTTCGATTCGCTGTTCCGCATCCTGCCCGATCGCGCGACGGCGATGGCCGCGCTTGCCAGATGAAAATGGAAAAGGCCGCCTCATTCGCGAGGCGGCCTTTTTGCTTGCTTCTACAGCCTGATCAGGACTTCGGCGCGAGCCACGAGTCTTCGGCTTCGATGCCGTCCGGCTCGTACGTCCACGTGATCTTCTCGTACGTGAACGACACGTCTTCCATGTGGCCCATCTGCTTGTTTTCCGGCGACAGGCAGTTCGGCGTCCACGACTGCATGTTGGTCAGGATCGCGTTCGACAGCTTCACGGTGTAGTACTTCTCTTCCGTGCCCTTCGGCGAGATGCGATAGAACTCCAGCGTCACATCCTTCATCTGCTCGCCGGACGTCAGCGCCTGGAACAGCTTCGGCGACGATTTGTCGATTTCCTTGGTGAGCGTCATCGCCTGATGGACGCGCTTGCCGGTCGGCAGGCCCGTTTGCGGGCTCTTCGGGATTTCGATGGTGTGATCGACGGCCTGGACGAGGATCTTTCCTTCGTGACCCTGAACCTTGGTCGAGCCTTCGATCTTGCCTTGGTTCTGGCCTTCGAGTGAGAGGTAGCACGGCATCGGCATGATTTTTTTCTCCGGTAGTTTCGCGCAGTTCGTTCTGCGCATGGGATGAATTCTGGGTGTGCGCCGTTACCGCCACGTTTCAGAAAAACGGGCTCAGGTTACGGATGAAACATGGGTTTCACGCGACCTGGTTGAAACGTTCGAGCGCGGACGCGCGCGTATCGGCGACGTTGAGAATGTTGAGAAATCCGCTGATCTCGAAGGCTTCGCGAATCTGGTCGTGCATGCCGCACAGGACCAGCCGTCCCGCGGATTGTTTGAGGCGCTTCGCCGCGATCAGGACGACCCGCAGTCCCGCGCTCGAGATATAGCCTAGCCCGCTCAGATCGAACAGCACCTGATTGGTGCCCTGATCGAGACGGCGCTGGATGTCGGCCTCGACCTGCGCCGAGTTCATGCTGTTCAGCGCGCCTTCGAGGCTCACGATGAGCACGTCGCCCTGGACTTCATACTGGTTTGCCACGATGGTCTCTCACGCAATGGCGATATCGCCTCGAAGCATTAACGGCAAAGAAACATAAAAGCTTGAGCAATCAGCCGCCGTCAAAACAGTTTCAAGAATTCCGCGGCGCTGTCGTTAATGCCCTCAGCGACAGGAAAGTCAGCGTATCACGCGGGTTTTGCGCCTAAGGCGCGAACAGAACCCGGAACCCGGTTCTCTTTGCGGCAATGACCGGGGATACAGCATGAGATCGTTCCGTGTCGCCAGCAGCATGCAAGGAATCAGCGGCGACGGCATTCGCGCACGATCGTGCTGACGCCGTTCAAAGCGGCCTGAATTTTTCATCAACACATTTGGTTTTGGGTTAGGGGGTAGGCATGGCATCTGACGGTTCAGTCGCTCCTAAGGAGCGGGTCAATATTGTGTATCGTCCGGCCACCGGAGATGCCAAGGCGGAAGTCGAGCTGCCGCTGAAATTGCTCGTACTCGGCGACTTCACCTTGCGCGACGACGATACGCCGATCGAAGACATGAAGCCGGTCAACGTCGACAAGGACAACTTCAACGAAGTGCTCAAGGGGCAGAAGCTCTCGCTCGATCTCGCGGTGCCGAACCGCCTCGAAGCGAACGCCGATCCGGAAGCGCAGATCGCGATGAACCTGAAGTTCGAGTCCATCGACGATTTCTCGCCCGACGCGATCGTCGAAAAGGTGCCCGAGTTGCGCCAGATGATCGCCCTGCGCGACGCGCTCAAGGCGCTCAAGGGACCGCTCGGCAACATTCCGGATTTCCGCAAGCGCGTTCAGGAACTGATCGAAGACGAAGGCGTGCGCGCGCGTCTGATGAGCGAACTCGGCATCGAGGAAAAGTGACATGAGCGACATGGATAAACAACAGGAAGCGACGGCCGCACCCGAGTCCGACGCCAGCCTTTCGCTGCTCGATTCGCTGATCGAGTCGGCGCGCATCAAGCCGGGCGACGAAGCGTATTCGATCACGCGTCAGGGCATTCAGGCCTTTATCGGGCAACTGCTGGAGCCGCAGAACGCGGTCGAGCGCATCACGCAGGCGACGGTCGACAGCATGATCGCCGATCTCGACCAGAAGCTGTGCGCGCAGGTCGACGCGATCCTGCATCACGACGATTTCCAGAAGATGGAATCGGCATGGCGTTCGCTGAAGTTTCTCGTGGACCGCACGAATTTCCGCGAGAACGTCAAGATCCAGTTGCTGAGCGTGAGCAAGGGCAAGCTGCTCGAAGACTTCGAGGACGCGGCCGACATCACCAAGTCGGGTCTCTACAAGAATCTCTATACGGCTGAATACGGCCAGTTCGGCGGCCAGCCGTTCGGCGCGATCGTGGCGAACTACGAGTTCGGCCCGGGCACGCAGGACGTGAAGCTGCTGCAGAACGTGGCGAGCGTGTCGGCGATGAGCCACGCGCCGTTCATCGCCGCTGCCGGTCCGCATTTCTTCGGCGTCGATACCTACGACCAGTTGCCGAACCTGAAGGACCTGTCGTCGATTTTCGAAGGCCCGCAATTCGTCAAGTGGAATGCGTTCCGCGAATCGGAAGACGCGCGCTATGTCGGCCTCACGCTGCCGCACTTCCTCTTGCGCGTGCCTTACGGCGCGGATACGGTGCCGGCCAAGAAGTTCAACTACAAGGAAGACGTGTCGGGCGGCAACAGCCAGTTCCTGTGGGGCAATGCGGCCTTCGCGTTCGCATCGCGCCTGACGTCGAGCTTCGCCGACTACCGCTGGTGCGCCAACGTGATCGGACCGCAAGGCGGCGGCACGGTGGGCGATCTGCCGGTGTACACGTATGAGTCGATGGGCGAGCTGCAGAACAAGATCCCGACCGAAGTGCTCATCTCCGAGCGCCGCGAGTTCGAACTTGCCGAGCAGGGTTTCATCGCGCTGACGATGCGCAAGAACAGCGACAACGCCGCGTTCTTCTCGGCCAATTCCGCGCAGAAGCCGAAGTTCTTCGGCAACACCAAGGAAGGCAAGGAAGCCGAGCTGAACTACAAGCTCAGCACGCAACTGCCGTACATGTTCGTCGTGAGCCGCCTCGCGCACTACATCAAGGTGATCCAGCGCGAAAACATCGGTACGTGGAAAGAGCGCGTCGATCTCGAAAGCGAACTCAACACCTGGATTCGCCAGTACGTCGCGGATATGGACAACCCCGCGGAAGGCGTGCGCAGCCGTCGTCCGCTGCGTCAGGCGGAAATCGTCGTGGCCGATGTCGAAGGCGATCCGGGCTGGTATCGCGTGGACCTGAAGGTGCGTCCGCACTTCAAGTATATGGGCGCGTCGTTCACGTTGTCCCTCGTCGGCAAGCTGGACAAGAAGTAAGCACGCGAGCCGTGTTTCATCTGTAACGCAGCGCGGGAAAACTGAAACCGGGCGGTAACGGGTCCCGCGCAACATGTGAAACATGCGCAGCACACACAAGAGCTGAGCGAAACGCCGGGGCCAGAAGGCCGCGGCGAAACAACCGAAACCCAACATAGTTTGCTACCCAACAGGGGACTTATCATGCCGATGCCGTGCTACCTCACTCTCGAAGGCCAGAATCAAGGCAAGATCGAAGGCTCGACCAAGGTTCAGGGTCACGAAGGAAAGATCCTCGTCCAGGCCGTCGATCACACCATCGAAATCCCGAAGAGCCCGCAAACGGGCCTGCCGACCGGCAAGCGCGTCCATCTGCCGATGACGCTCACCAAGGAAATCGACAAGTCGTCGCCGAAGCTGTTCCAGGCGCTGACCTCGGGCGAGCAGTTGAAGAACGTGACGCTGGAGTTCTACCGCATCTCGCCGAAGGGCACGGAAGAGAAGTACTACACCGTGAAGCTGTCGAACGCGATCCTGACCAACATGAAGTCGTGGACGCCGAACTGCCTCTCGCCGGAAAACAAGCAGATGGGCCACATGGAAGACATCTCGTTCACCTACGAGAAGATCACGTGGACCTTCGATCCGGACGGCATCGAAGCGGAAGATTCGTGGCTCGCCCCGAAGTCCTGAAAGTCCTGATTCAAGCCTGAGCGGGGGCAACGGTGAGAGAACGTCGGCTGCTGGAGCGAATCGCGAGTTGGGGTGCGGGTGGAGCGCGCTCCAACGAAACGCAGATCGATGTTCTCGTCGACTCGGTGATGAGTCACCTCGGCCGGCTGCTCAACACCCGGCAAGGCAGCGTGCAGATCGACCCGCAATTCGGCGTGCCCGATTTCACCAACCTTGCCGGCACCACCGCGATGGGTTCCACACGCGAGATCGAAGAGGAAATACGCCGCATGGTTCTGCGCTACGAGCCGCGCATCAAGTCGCCGCGCGTGACGCTCAACCGCGAGGAAACCGATGTGCTGTCGATCCGCTTCGCGCTCGAAGGCACGCTCGAAGTGGACGACCGCGAGATTCCGCTGCGCATCTCGACGACCGTGGGCGCGAATGGCCGCGTAAGTGTCGGCTGATTTCACGCGCTCACTTTTTTCTTTTCCCGATTCAGCCGAGCCGGTCCGCATGTTCAATCGATACTATCAGGATGAGCTGAACAAGCTGAAAGGCCTGGCCGCCGAGTTCGCGCGCGCGAATCCGGCGATCGCGCCGATGCTCTCGGGCACCTCGGCCGATCCGGATGTCGAGCGCCTGCTCGAAGGCGTCGCGTTTCTCACGGGCCTCACGCGCCAGAAACTCGACGACCAGTTTCCCGAGTTCGTTCAGGAACTCACCAATCTGCTGTTTCCGCATTATCTGCGGCCCGTGCCGGCATCCACATTGATCGGTTTTGCCGCGAAGGGTCCGCGCGCGCAGGCGGCGCGCGTGGCCGCGGGCACCGAACTCGCATCGGTGCCGGTGGATGGCACCGCGTGCCGCTTTCGCACCACCTGCGACCTCGATGTCGAGCCGTTGCGCATGGCCGAAGTCAATCTGCTGAGCCACGCAGGCGCCGCGCCCGTGCTGATGATCGACTTCGAAATGGAAGGCGGCCTGAGCATCGCGCAATGGAACGGCGACTCGATCCGCCTGTTCCTGAACGGCGGCCATGTCGATGCATCGAAACTGCTGTTGCTGCTGATGAATCACGTCATCGACGTGCGCATTTCCAGTGGCGGCGGCGAACGGCTTTCGCTCGGTGCGAAGAACCTGCGCACGAGCGGCTTCGACGCCGACCTGCTGACGTATCCGAGCCATGCGCCGAGCGGCTTTCGCACCATCCAGGAGTTCTTCGCGCAGCCGGAGAAGTTTCTCTTCATCGATATCGTCGGACTGCGGCGCTGGACCGCGAACGCCAAGGGTTCGAGCTTCAGCATCGTGATGACGCTCGACGCGCTGCACGACTGGATGCCCGAGATCGACGCCGCGAGCTTCGCGCTCAACATCGTGCCGGCGATCAACGTGTTCGCGCATGTCGCGGACCCGATCACGCACGATCATCGCGCGACGGAATATCGTGTGATCCCCGAAGGGCGCGACCGTCGCCACTATCAGATCTATTCGGTCGATCAGGTGCTCGGCTATCAGCAGGGCCGCGCGCAGGAACGCGTCTATCAGCCGTTCAGCATGTTTCGTCACGATGGCCGTGGCGCGCAACTGAGCTATCGCACGACGTTGAAGAGCGCGAACGTCGAGCGCGGCAGCGACGTGTATCTGTCGCTCAACTATCCGCCGTCCGAAACGCCGTTGCCGGAGACGCTGTCGATTCGCGTCACCTGCACCAACCGCGCGTTGCCGGAAGGCCTGAAACCGGGCGATATCAACGTGCCGACCAGCACGTCGCCCGACCAGATGAGCTTCACCAATATCCGCGCGATCACGCCCGCGCAGGACCCGCCCGCCGGCGAGGAACTGCTGTGGTGCCTGCTCTCGCATGTGTCGCTGAACCTGCTGTCGCTCGCGAACGCCGACAACCTGCGCAAGCTGCTCGGCCTCTATGTGTTCGCCGGGCGGCAGGGGCCGGAAATGTCGAATCGACGCCGTATCGAAGGCATCGTCGACGTGACGGCGACGCGCGAAACGCGCCTCGTGGGCCGTGGCGGCATGCAGCGCGGCCAGTTGATCCGTATTCGTTGCCGTGAGGACCATTACGCCGGGATCGGCGATCTGTATCTGTTCGGTTGCGTGCTCGAGCGCTTTCTCGCCGATTACGCCGGCATCAACTCCTACACGCGCGTCGAGCTCGAAGACACGCTTTCAGGGACCGTATTCAAATGGCCGCCGAGACTCGGACAACAACCGATGCTGTAAAGGCGCTGCTTCTCACCAACGGTGAGAAGTACTCCTACTTCCAGGCGATCCGGCTGCTGCGGCTGTACGACCGTCACACGGGCCTGAATCAGGAGAATCTGCGGGTGCGTCCGCGGCTCGGGCTCGGGTTTCCCGAGAACGACATCGATCGCATCGAGGCGACGCCCGAAGGCGGCTATCGGATCACCGCGAATTTCTTCGGCCTGTACGGTGTGGCCTCGCCGCTGCCGACGTACTACACCGAAGACCTGTTCGAGGAAGAGCGCGAAGGGCACCACGTCACGCGCGATTTTCTCGACATCGTGCATCACGCGCTGTATCCGCTGCTCTTCGACGCATGGGCGAAGTATCGCGTCGAGCAGCGCATCGTCGAGGACCGGCACGAGGCGTCGCTCAATCAGTTGTACGCGTTCGTCGGGCTGCACGATCCGGAACTGCGCGTCGATCTGCTGCCGGGCAGCGCCGAACTGCTGCGCTATGCGGGCCTCTTCAATCAGCGGCCACATTCCGCGCTCGGCCTGAAGACGCTGCTCGCCGATGCCTTCGCGCCCGCCGATGTGAAGGTCGTATGCGGCGTGCTGCGCGCGGTGCCGATTCCCGCCGATCAGCGCTGGCAGCTCGGCCGGCAGCAAAGCTGTCTGGGCGAGGACACGTGGCTCGGCGCGGAGATCGACGACTACGAAAGCGCCATCCGCATCGAATTCGCCGACGTGCCGCAAACGCTTTTCCATCAGATGCTGCCGGGCGGAAGCGCGCATGCGCGTTTGCGCTTTTTCACGCGCTTCTATCTGACCGATCCGCTCGACGTGGAAGTCGAGCTTCAGCTGCGCGACGACGAAGCCGGCGCGGCGCGCACCGGCCGTGGCGCGTGGTCGCGGCTCGGCTTCGATACCTGGCTCAATCCCGGCGAGGCGAAACTGCCGACCCGGGTTCATTACTCTCTCTAACCCTGATTGCTGGCCGTTGCTGGAAAGACTAAGAGGAACACAAACATGCTGCTGGTCGAACTGAAGCCCCTGGTGGGCCGCCTCAACGGCTTTTGCAAACAGGCGCTCGAAGATGGCGTCGGGGTGTGCGTATCGCGCGGACACTACGAGATTACGGTCGAGCATCTGCTCGTCAAGCTGTTCGATGATCAACAGGCCGATATCGCGCTGCTGCTGCGTCAGCAGGACGTCGAGGCGGCGCTCGTAAAGCGCGCGATCAACTTGTCGCTCGAACAGATGAAGTCGGGCAACGCCGGACGTCCCGCGTTCTCGCCGCTCTTGCTCGAATTGCTGCAGGACGCGTGGCTGATCTCATCCGTCGATCTGCAGGAGCCGCGCATCCGTTCGGGCGCGGTGCTGCTCGCGTTCCTCGCGCGCCCGACGTACTACGCGACCGGCGACTACGCCGCGCCGCTGCGTGCGCTGAACCGCGAAACGCTGATCCGCTCGTTCGATGCGGTCTGCGGCGGCTCCGTCGAAGCCGGCACGCGCGAGGCGCTCGGCGACGGCGCGAGCGATGCGTCCGCGCCCGCCAGCGGCGACGGCAGCGCGATTGCGCGCTTCTGCGAGAACTTCACCGAGAAGGCGCGCGCCGGCAAGCTCGATCCGGTGTTCGGCCGCGACGCCGAGATTCGCCAGATGGTCGATATCCTCGCGCGCCGCCGCAAGAACAACCCGATCTGCGTCGGCGATCCGGGCGTCGGCAAGACGGCGGTCGTCGAAGGGCTGGCGCTGCGCGTGGTCGAAGGCGACGTGCCCGATTCGCTCAGGGACGTGACGATCCTCGGCCTCGACATGGGTCTGCTGCAGGCGGGCGCAAGCGTGAAGGGCGAGTTCGAGAACCGCCTGAAGGGCGTCATCACCGAAGTGAAGGCGTCGGCGAAACCGATCATCCTGTTCATCGACGAAGCGCACACGCTGATCGGCGCGGGCGGCCAGGCCGGCACCTCCGACGCGGCCAATCTGCTGAAGCCGGCGCTCGCGCGCGGCGAACTGCGCACCATCGCCGCGACGACGTGGGCCGAATACAAGAAGTACTTCGAAAAGGACGCGGCGCTCGCGCGGCGCTTCCAGCTCGTCAAGCTCGACGAGCCGGATCTCGACACCGCCGTGCTGATCCTGCGCGGCCTGAAGGAGAAGTACGAGGACGTGCACAAGGTCGTGCTGCGCGACGACGCGATCGTCGCGGCGGCCGAGCTGTCGAGCCGCTATATCACGGGCCGCCAGTTGCCGGACAAGGCCGTCGATCTGCTCGACACCGCCTGCGCGCGCGTCAAGGTGCTGCAAAGCGCGAAGCCCGACGTGCTGGAGAACACGGAGCGCCGCATTCAGGCGCTGCAACGTGAAAAGAGCGGACTCGAGCGCGATGCGGACAACCAGCAGCCCGTCGATCTCGCGCGCCTTCGCGAAATCGATGAGGAACTGCCGAAGCTCGATGCGCAAGCCGAAGCGCTGCGCGCCGTCTGGCAGCAGCAACGCGACGCCGCCCGCGCCTTGCTCGACGCACGCGCGGCGCGCCACGAAGCGAAGGCGAACGGCGTGCCCGCCGATACGCTGGAGTCGCTGTCGCAGGAGATCGCCGCCGCTGCCGTCGCGTTCAAGACGGCGCAGGGCGATCAGCCGCTGGTTCACATCGATGTCGATCCGGACGTGGTCGCGCGCGTGATCTCGGACTGGACCGGCATTCCTGTCGGCAAGATGCTGCGCGATCAGGCGCAGAGCGTGATGCGCATGGCCGATACGCTGAAGGCGCGCATCCGTGGTCAGGACCACGCGATGGACCAGATCGCCGAGGTGCTCAAGACCGCCAAGTCTGGCCTGAAAGACCCCGATCAGCCGATGGGCGTGTTCCTGCTCGCGGGACCGTCGGGCGTGGGCAAGACGGAGACGGCGCTGTCGGTGGCGGACATCCTGTTCGGCGATGAAAAGTCGACCACCGTCATCAACATGAGCGAGTTCCAGGAGAAGCACAACGTGAGCCGCCTGATCGGTTCGCCGCCGGGATATGTCGGTTATGGCGAAGGCGGCGTGCTGACCGAAGCGGTGCGCCAGCGCCCGTACTCGGTCGTGCTGCTCGACGAAGTGGAAAAGGCGCATCTCGACGTGATGAACCTGTTCTACCAGGTGTTCGACAAGGGCATGTTGTCGGACGGCGAAGGCAAGGAAATCGACTTCTCGAACACGGTGATCTTCCTCACGTCGAACCTCGCGACCGATGTCATCACCGAAATGACCGCGGGCGAGGACAAGCCCGACGCGGCGACGCTGCTCTCGGCCGTGCGGCCGATTCTGTCGAATCACTTCAAGCCCGCGCTGCTTGCGCGCATGACCGTGATTCCGTACTTCGCGCTCGCCACCGACGCGCTTTCCGGCATCGTGCGCCTCAAGCTCGACAAGATCGTGAAGCGCATCGCGCACAACAACAAGATGCGCTTCAGCTACACCGACGCCGTGGTTGCGCAGATCGCCGCGCGCTGCACGGAAGTGGAAACGGGCGCGCGCAACATCGATTTCATTTTGCGCGGCACGGTGCTGCCGTTGATGTCGCAGGAACTTCTCACGCGCATGGGCGAAGGCGTGGCGCTGCCGGAAGTGGCGCTCGACGTGAACGAGAGCGGCGATTTCGCCGTGAGCTTTCCCGGCGCGCCGGCCTGACGTTTCAAACGTAACGCAGTTGAAATCACGCGGTGACCGAGCGCCGCAAAAATAGCAGGCATATCACCTGTACGGAGAAACAGCATGAACTCACTGGCCGATCGGATGCTCGCCAACAAGCGCTTCGATTTCACGTCGGAAGCGTTTGACGCGGACAAGTTCGCGGTCGTCGAAATGGAAGGCTTCGAATCGATCTCGCAGCCGTTTCGCTTCGTCCTCACGCTGGTGTCCGCCGATGCGTCGATCGACTTTGACACGATGCTGAGCCATCGCGCCTCGTTCGTGATCTACGGCCCGGAAGGCGGCATTCGCGCACCGTATCACGGCATCCTGGCCGAGTTCGAGCAACTGCATCGCGTGGACGGCTACGTGTTCTATCGCGCGGTGCTGGTGCCGCGTCTGTGGCGCCTGTCGCTGTTTCGCGTCTCGGAGGTTTATCTCGACGAGCGGCCGATCACCGAAACCGTGCGCGGCGTGCTCGAAACCGGACGCCTGAATTCCGCCGATTACGAATTCAAGCTCACCGGCTCGTACCGGCCGCGCACCTTCGTGTGCCAGTATCAGGAGACGTATCTCGACTTCGTGTCGCGCTGGCTGGAGAAGGAGGGCATCTATTACTACTTCGATCATTCCGGCGGCGCGGACAAGCTCGTCGTGATCGATGACAAGCTCATGCACGACGCAGACGCGCTGCCCGTCGCGTACCGTCCGGACGATTCGCTCGACACCGGCCTCGCCGCCGATTCGGTGCGCGACTTCGTGTGCCGTCAGAAGCCGCTGCCGCACGAAGTGGTGCTGCAGGACTACAACTATCGCAAGGCCGCGGTGCAACTAAAGGCGCGCGCGACGGTTGCGGATGCGGGCATCGGCGAAGTCATGCTTTATGGCGAGAACTTCCGCGACCAGCAGGAAGGCGACCGCTACGCGAAGCTGCGCGCGCAGGAACTCATCTGCGGTGGCAAGGTGTATGCGGGCGAGGGCACGGCGCTTGGCTTGCGCAGCGGCTATTTCTGCACGCTCGCGCAGCATTATCGCGATGATTTCAATGGACGCTATCTGGTGACCGAAGTGCATCACGAAGGCTCGCAGGCGGGCGCGCTGCTCAACGGCGTATCGAGCCCGTATAGCGACGGTGCGCGCGGCGGGGAAATCGTCTATCGCAACAGCTTCCGCGCGATTGCCGCCGCGACGCAATTCCGCCCCGAGCGCGCGACAGCCAAGCCGCGCGTGGCCGGCACGATGAACGCGACCATCGACAGCGAAGGCAATGGCCAGTATGCCGAACTCGACGAGTACGGCCAGTACAAGGTGCAGTTGCCGTTCGACAAGACCGACAAGAACGCCAACAAGAGCTCGGCGCGGCTGCGCATGGCGTCGCCGTACGCGGGCACGGATCACGGCATGCATTTCCCGCTGCACAAGGATGCGGAAGTGCTGCTGTCGTTCATCGACGGCGATCCGGATCAGCCGGTGATCGTCGGCAGTCTGGCGAATTCCGAGAACAGCAACGTCGTCACGCAGGACAACGCGCAGGCGAACCGCATCGCGACGGCGGGCGGCAATCAGTTGCACATGACCGACAGCAAGGGCAAGGAAGCCGTCTGGCTGCATTCGCCGTTTCACAACAGCACGATCGGCATCGGCTCGACCGACGTGAACGGCGGCGGCAGCCTGTGGACCAGCACGGCGGGCAGCTCGGAAAGCGTGACGGTCGGCGTGAGCAACTCGCTGTTCGCGGGGACGAAGAATTCGCTCACGCTGTCGTACGAAGGGTCGCTCTCGGCGTCGATGACCACGAAGGCGTCGTTCGGCGCGAACGTGTCGTTCGGTCTCAGCACCAACGTGAGCTGGAACAAGGGCAAGAGCATCACCGTCGACGATTCCGACACGGTTTCGCTCAAGACCTCCGGCAAGCTGCAGGGCGCCGAAACGGTGCTGATCTCGGGCGGCCAGGACCCGATCATCAAGACGACCGTCGATGGCGTGAAGGACTCGATCAAGGGAGCCGTCGCGCTGAGTCTCGCGGTGAACGCGGCCATCGCGCTGGACGCGGGTATCGCGATCAGCGCGGCCGACGACGCCGGCGGCGGCTCGGGCAAGATCGCGCCGTGGACGCCGGGCAGCTATGGCGTCACGGCGGCGCAGACCGCACTGGGCGGCGCGCTCACGTCGATCCTCGCGCACAAGGTGCTGTTCGACGGCGCCAAGGCAATCGCCGCCGCGAGCGAGGCCAAGCCGCTCTATGCCAGCAACATCGAACTCGGCATTTCGGGCATCAAGGCCACTGTATTGCCGTTGCCGGGCATCGGCTCGACGCTGAACATGTCGCAGTTCGGCAGCGAGTTGTCGGTGGCGAGCGGGCCGGGCGTGTCATCGAGCGTGGAGGTCGACAGCCTGCAAGTGGTGCTCAAGGCCGGCGGCGCCAACACGACGTGGGTCGATGGCGACGGCGCCGGCACGCGCGCCGCGACCATCAAGCTGACGGCCGTGTCGGGACTGACGGCTACCGCCGGCGCGGACCTCGGCCTGAAGGCGACCGGCGCGCTCTCGGCGCAGGCGGCCGGCAACGTGTCGGTGAAGGGCGCGCAGGTGACCATCGACGGACTGGACAAAGTCGCGACCATCTCCACGAACGTGAACGTGGAAGCCGCCAACGCCTTCAGCGTGACGGCCTCGCAGGTGAAGTTCAACGGCTCGACGGTCAAATTCAACAGCGCGCTGATTCAGCTGGGATGACGGCATGAAGATCCTCAAGCCCGACAATCTGGCGCTCGTCTATCGCGGTCTGCGGCTCGCGCGGCGCGACGTGCTTTCGATCGGCATGATCGCCGGCTTTCGCTTCGATGCCGGCAGTCTCGACGCACTGTTGCCCGAACCCGATCTGTGGGCCGCTGTCGCCGAGGCGCTCGGCAAGAACGCGATCCTCGACGAAGGCTATCCGAAGCCCGTCGGCGAATATTTGATCCACGGCGCGGCGCATGCGCCGGCAGGCACGCAGGTCGCGCAGCAGCGGGTGAGCGCGCGGATCGGCGCGCTCGGCAAGTCGCTCGTGGTCAGCGGCGAGCGCCATTTCAATGCGCTCGGCCTGATCTCGGCGGCCACGCCTTACACGCAGATGCCGATTGAGCCTGCAACCGCATTCGGCGGCGTGGGCTACGCGGACAATCCGCTTGGCAAGGGCTATGCGGAAATCGACAACGCCGACGGCACGCGCGTCTGGCCGTTGCCGAACGTCGAAAGCGAGACGCGCCGCATCGCGAGCCGTGGTGAGCGCGTGGCGCCGGCGGGCTTCTGGGGCAACGGTTGCGACGCGCCGTTGCGCCGGCAGCATCTGGGCGCGTGCGACGAGCGCTGGCTCAAGAACGAGTGGCCGCATCTGCCGTCGGATACGCGGCCCGAGTTCTTTCTGAGCGCGCCGTCCGATCAGCGTCTGCCCGGTTATTTCAGCGGCGACGAGCGCTTCGAGATCGTCAACATGCATCCGCGCGCGAGCATGCTGCAAGGCGCGTTGCCGCGCTTGCGGGCGCGCTGCTTCGTCAACGCGAACGGCACGCTGACCGAAGTGGCCGCGCGCGCGGAGACGCTCTGGCTGTTCCCGGGACTGGAATGCGGTGTGGTGCTGTACCGCGCGCTCGCCAATATCGCCGATACCGACGCGAGCCAGGTGACCCACCTGATGGCCGAATGGGAACGTCAGGGCGACACGCCGCTGCCGTTCGAGCACTACCGCGATGTGTTCCGCGAGCGGATCGCCGTGGCGGTGCCCGCGCGCGCGGCGGCTGCCGTCGAACCGGCGGAGACTGTTGAGGCTGCGGCAAAGCCCATGACAGTGGCGGCACCGCAGGCAGCGGCGGTTTCATTCGACACCTCTGGGCTGACCGCCGCGCAGGCGCAGACGGCTGCATTGAACAGCGAAAGCCGCGCGCTGATGGCGAAGTTCGGCAAGACCGACGCCGACATCGCGCCGTATCTGAAGGCCGCCCCGCCGGAGCGCGTGCCGACGCTGGCCGAAGTCGAGGCGAGCGTCGCCGAGCTGAACGCGGAAACCCGCGCGCTGATGCAGAAGCACGGCGTGAACGATGCCGACGCGGCGCGCTTCCTGACCCAGCCGGAAGCCGACGCGAGCGCCGCCGATCTGCCCGGCCTGCTCGCGCGGCTGCAGGCGGAAACGCAGCAGCGCATGCGCGACGCGGGATTGTCGGAAGCTGATGTGCGTCGTCAGCTGGCGAGCCGTCCCGAACTGGCCGAAGCGTTGCCGCATCTGGCGCCGCCGGGCGTCGTATCGGCAGCCGATTTTGCCGCGCTCGCCGCGTTGGCCGCGAAACCACCCGCACTGCCGGCGCCCGCCGTCGCCGCGCCCGCCATCGACGTGCCCGTGGTCGAAGCGCCCGCGGTCATCCAATTGACGCGCGAAGAAGTGATCGCCCGCCATGCCGCGCGGGAAAGCCTCGCGAACTTCGATCTGAGCGGCCTCGATCTGTCGAAGCTCGATCTGACCGGCGCGGATTTCTCCGGCGCGATGCTCGACAAGACGTCGTTCGCGGGCAGCGTGCTCGCCGACGCCAACTTCACGCAGGCGCTCGCGCGCGAAGCGGATTTCAGCGCAGCCGATCTCGAACGCGCGCAGTTCGCCAAAGCGAGCGCCGCCAGAAGCACGTTCGCGCGGGCCAAGCTGCGCAACGCCCAACTCGCCGCCGCCGACTTCACCGGCGCGGACTTTTCCGCATCGACGCTCGCCAATGCAGATCTGCGCGGCGCGGTGTTCGATCAGGCCAAGCTTGCCGGCGCCGATGCATCGGCGTGCCAGGCAGAGCGCGCGAGCTTCACCGACGGCGATCTGAGCGGCGCGAAGTTCAACGCCGCCGCACTCGGTGCGGCGAGCTTCAACGGCAGCCGTCTCGCGGGCAGCGACTTCTCCGGATCGATTTGCCCGCACACCGAGTTTTACGGCGTCGACGCGCCGCAGGCCAATTTCACCGATGCCGACCTGAGCCACTCACGCGCCGACGCGAAGACCTGTTTCGACGACGCCCGCTTCACACGCACGCGCCTGAATCGCGCCGCGTGGGACGGCGTGCAGATTCGTCGCGCGAGCTTCGAGCGGGCCTTCATCGATCATGCGGATTTCAGCAATGCGCAGGCGCAGGCGGCGCGCTTCGATGCGTCATCGGCGAAAGGCGCGCGTTTCGACAAGGCCGACCTGTGCGGCGCGGGCCTCGATGCCGTCAACCTGTTCACGGGTTCGCTGCGGAGCGCGAACCTCAAGGGCACGCTGCTGCGTCACGCGAATCTCTACGGCGTGAACTTCGAAGGCACGCAGCCGACCATCGCGAGCCTCGAAGGCTCGAATATCGATCGCACCATTCTTCAGTTCAGGCCGCCTGTCATATGAGCACGACGACTTCCGCACCCCGCGCGCGCATGAGCGCCGATGAAGCGCGCGCAACGCTTGCCGCGAGCCGCGTGCTCGCCGACGCTGATCTGTCCGGCGCGGACCTCTCGGGCATCGATCTGTCCGCGTGCCGCCTCTTCAACGTGACGCTCGCCGACGCCAACCTGACGCAAGCCGTTTTCGCCGACGCCGATCTGCGCGACGTGACGCTCGCGCGCGCGCGCCTCGACGGGCTGAAGGCGCACAAGACGCGCTTCGAGAACGTCGATTTCAGCGCCGCGAGCCTGCGGCAGGCGGACTGCGCATTCGCGGCGTTCGATCGGTGCGACTTCAGCGGCGCATCGTTCGCGCTCGCCGCGCTGGTGCGCGCCGACGCGCACGATTGCCATTACGCCGCCACCGACTTCAGCGGCGCGAACCTCCAGCGCTTCACCGCGATGGACGCCGATCTGAGCACCGCACGCTTGCCCGGCGCATCGCTTGCGCAGGCCTATCTGCGCGGCTGCGATCTGAGCGGCCAGGATTTGCGCACCTGCGATCTGACGATGACGATCCTCGACGGCGCGTCGTTGCGCAAGGCCGATCTGTCCGGCGTCGCGCTCGATCGCACGAGTTTCATCGGCGCGCAGTTGCAGGATGCGTCGCTGCGCGGCGTGCGCGCCACATTCGCGGCCTTGCTGAACGCCGCGTGCGAACGCGCCGATCTGACCGACGCGGTCTGCGAAATGGTCAACGCGAGCGAAGCGAACTTCGGCGCGGCGCGCGCGGATGCGTCGCGCTGGAACCAGTCCGTGCTGACGGCGAGCGTGTGGCAGCGGGCGTCGCTGAAAGGCGCGCGCCTCACGTTCTGCGACCTGTCGCATGCCGATCTGGCCGGCGCCGATTGCACGCGCGTCGACTTCGGCGGCGCGAACCTTCATGCGCTCATCGAAGAGGGCGCGCAACTGAGCGGCGCGTCGTTCGACGGCGCGCGCCGCACCGATCCCGTCCTCGCGCGCGCCGAGAAATGGCAGCCGCGCGTCTGACATGAACATCATCAAAGGAAATACGGCCATGAACAGCACGCTCGTCACGATTGCCCGGCCCGGCGACGATCCGGCCATCGACCTCGTCTACGCGACGGTGACCGGCCGCGCCGACCGCTGGTTCTTGTTCGACGCCGCCGGCCGCGCGCCGCTGCGCGCGTTGCGTGCCGAAAGCTGTCTCGTCGAGCCCGAATGCGGCGATACCGTGCTCGTCGCCGCCGGCGGCGCGAACGCGATCTCGTATGTCATCGCGGTGCTCGCGCGAGCGCAGCGCGCGGGCGCATCGCTCGTGCTGCCCGGCGACGTCGCGCTGCATACGGACGAAGGCGCGTTGCGCGTCGAAGCCGCGAGCGTCGATTTGAACGCCGCGCACAGCCTGAAGCTGCAAGCACCCGACATCACGATGACAGGCACGCGCGGCGAGCTGAAATTCCAGCGCGTCGAAGCGGCGATCCAGCAGTTGCACGCCGGATTCGGCACGATCAGCACGGTGGCGCAGCAGGTCACGAGCACGGTCGGCCGCCTGATCCAGCGCGCCCGCGACAGCGTGCGCTGGATCGACAACGACGACGAAACGCGCGCCGGGCGCGTGCGCATGCAGGTCGAGGAACGCCTGCACGTGAGCGCGCGTCACGCGACGATTCTGGCCGAAGGCCAGGTGAAGATCGACGCCGACAAGATCGACCTCGGATAGGAGCCGACATGTTCGCAGTGACCAAGGCGGGCGGCCAGTGCATGGCGATGCCCGATGTGTGCAAGACGCCCGCGCCCCCCGCGCCGCCGATTCCGATTCCGTACCCGAACATCGGCATGCCGCCGATGGGCAATCCCGCGACCGTGAAAGTGCTGATCGGCGGGATGCCCGCGCTCACCAAGTCATCGGAGATTCCGCTGACATCGGGCGACGAGGCCGGCCTCGCGGGCGGCGTGGTGTCGGGCAAGAACATGGGCAAGGTCCAGTTCATGATGGGCAGCCTCACCGTCAAGCTCGAAGGCGCGCCCGCCGTGCGGCTCAGCGATCCGACCCAGCACAACGAGGGCAATATGGTCGGCGCGGTGCTGGCGCCGAGCCAGGCCATCGTGATGGTGATGAGCTGAAAAGAGGAACGATCGTCATGAACAAAACTGTCTGGATCACCGCGTTCGACAAGACCCGCGACGCGGCGCGCGTCAGCGCGTTGTCGCAACTGCTCAAACGTTACGGCCTCGCGACGCAAGGCCACTTCTGGGTCGATGAACCCGCGAAACTCGCGTGGCGCGCCGGACTCGACGCGCTGAACGCGGCGCGTGCCGATCTCTGGCTGATTCTCGCCGACGACGCCGCGCTCGCGAAAGCGTCCGTGCGCTACGGGCTGTCGGTGTTCGCCGCGAGTCTGCGCGAGGCGCGCGGCTCGGGCTTCCCGATGGTGCTGTCGGGCGCGGCGGGCGTCGAGAGCATGCCGGCGCTGCTCGGCAATGCCACCGTGCTGGTCGAGAATCATCCGTCGTGGCCGGCGAAGATCGTCGCGCGCGCGAATCTCGCGAAGGCGGGCGAGCCGCAGGATTATCGGTTCGAAGTGGTCGGCGAGGAACAGCTCGGCCAGTGGTTCGCGATCGGACCGCGCGCGGGCGAATGGCAGGGCGTCGTGCTCGGCGTGCATGGCGGCGGCGCGAAGATCGATTTCCAGGCGGTCGGCCCGCGCGGCAAGCTGCCGGAAAAAACCGTGCTGGAGTACGCGCAGGAAGGCCTGACGTTGCAGGTCGGCGAACGCGAATTCAACGCGTGGGCGGTGCGCAACCGGCTCGGCCCGGACGACGCCTATTACGCGCGCGTGAAGGGATCGCCGGAATCGATCCTTTTCATGCCGTACACCGACGACAGTGAAGCCAGCGCGACGATCCTGCCGCTGGTGTGACGCGGCGCGCCGGCGCCGCAGATTTCGAATAGGGCCGGGAAAACACCTTTTTTCGCCGTATGAGCCTGCCGCAAAGTCCGGAGAATGTGCGGCAGGGGCAAAAGACTCGACGGCAACCGAATGGGGCACCGGCAATGGCAGTAACGAACTACCGCGCCGCGCAGGGCGGCGAACATCGTGCACGCGGAGTGCGGCGGCTGCCGCTCGCGTGCGGCGCCTGGGCGCTCGCGCTCGTGCTTTCCGCGTGCGGCAGCGCGCCGCCGAAAGACCCGCTCGCCGACGTGACCTGGGGCTACGCGACCGATGCCGTGATCTTCGAGATCACCGCCGATCCGGGCCTGAACCAGTATGACGGCCAGTCGCACACGCTGCTGCTCGGCATCTACGAGACCGGCGATGCGCAAGCCTTCCGCAATCTCGCCGCCGACCCGAACGCCCTCGCCGACACGATGGCCACGGGCAAGGTGCCGCAGACCTTCGCGCAGTTCTCGCGTTATGTGGTCGCGCCCGGCCAGCACTCTTATCTGATTCTCGATCGCGCGCAGAACACGCGCTCGATCGGTATGGTCGCGGGCTACGCGCAATTCGGCGTGGCCAACGCGGCGCGCCAGTTCGACGTGCCCGTCGTCACCAAGACCTCGGGCTTCATCTTCCGTACTCACACCAAGCTGCCCGGACCGCTCGTCGTGCGCCTCAACCTCGGCGCGCAGGGCATTCTCAACGCCGAAGTGCAGCCCGGCGGCCCGGATGCCGCGACGCTGCAGCGCGCGCAGCAACTCGAAGGCGGCGGCAAGGAAATCCGTCTGAGCGACAACGCAGCGAACCCGGCTGGCTCCGGCGCCACGACAGGCGCCGTCGGCGCGGCCAGTCCGCAGGACACGCCGTTGCGCAAGCTCGCCAACTAGCACATCGACCGCCAAGGTATGGAACACAACAAGGGCATCTACTGGTATCAGGGCATGTTCATGCAGCCCCAGCACTTTCAGCTGGCGTCGCTGCACGAGCAGTTCCGCAACAAGCCTGTCGTCGAGACGGGTTTGCCGCATTTCTGGGGCGCGGGCGCGCTGGATATCGCCACGGGCGCGATCGCGAGCCAGACCATCGAAGTGCGCTCGGCGAAGCTGATCTTTCCGGATCGCACCTATGTCGAATATCCGGGCAACGCGGTGCTCGCGCCGCGCTCGTTCGATGCGGCGTCGATCGGCGATGGCCGCGCGCTCACCGTCTATCTCGGCGTGCGCAAGTTCGCCGCCGAGGGCAACAACGTGTCGATGTGCGCATCGGCCGATGAAGCCGCCGCCGCGCAGACCCGCTACGCGAGCCTCGAAAACCCGGCCCAGGTGCCCGACCTGCATTCGAACGGTCCCGCCGCGCCGGTGCATACGCTGCTGCACGTGCTGAAAGTGTTCTTCGAGGGCGAGGCCGCCAATCTCGGCCAGTACGATCTGATTCCGATCGCGCAGCTCACGCGCATCGGCGATACGGTGACGCTGTCGGAGCGCTTCATCGCGCCGGGCTACGCGCTGTCCGGGTCGGACACGCTGCTGCGCATCGTGCGCGAGATTCGCGACGATGTCGTCGGCCGCGCGCATCATCTGCAGGAATTCAAGAATCCGCGCGAGTTGCAGAAAGCCGAGTTCGATCCCGGCTACATGATGCTGCTGCTCGCGATGCGTACCCTGTCGCGCGCCGCGCCCAATCTCGTGCATCTGACGCAGACGCCGACCGTGCATCCGTGGCATCTGTACGGCGAATTGCGCAGTCTGGTCGGCGAACTGAGCGCGTTTTCCGAGCGCTTCGACATGCTCGGCGAGGCGCAGGACGGCACGCCGGGCCTGCCCGCCTACGATCACACCGACCTCTACAACTGCTTCTCGCGCGCGCAGGCGCTGATCGGCTTCCTGCTCGGCGAGATCGCGATCGGGCCGGAGCATCTTGCGGTGCTCGAGTATCGCGACGGCATGTTCGCGGGCGACTTGCCGCGCGCGTTCTTCGACCGCCGCAACCGCTTCTATCTCGTGCTGCGCACGGAGCAGGCGGCGGCGCAGGTCGTCGATGGCGCGCTCTACGACGCGCGTCTCGCCAATGCCGCCGATGTCACGCGCCTCGTCGCGCACGCGCTGCCGGGGCTGGAGCTGATTCATCTGCCGAACGCGCCGCAAGGCATGCCGCGCCGCGCGTCGTCGAATTACTTCCGCATCGAGCAGGTGAGCGAACTGTGGGACGCCGTGGAGCGCGATGAGAATATCGCGCTGCAATGGCCCGACGCGCCGCAGGATCTGCGCGCGGAAATCGTCGTGCTGCGGAGATAGCGTGACACTCGCCGATACCCTCATTCCCCTTTTCGCGCAGGTGCGCGCGTTCGCGGCATCGCCGATGGGCGACGCGGCGAGCCTGACCGCGCAACTCGACGGCGCGATCGCGACCGCGCGGATGCGCGCGCACGACGCGGGCTTTTCGCAGACCGACATCGACGAGGCGCTGTTCGCCTTCAACGCGTGGGCCGATGAACTGCTGCTCACCACGCGCTGGGACGGCGCGGGGCAATGGCAGCGTCATCTGCTGCAGCGCCGCTACTCGAATGTGAGCAATGCGGGCGTCGTGTTCTACGAGCGCCTCGCGCAGCTCACGCCCGCGCAACTGGCGGTGCGCGAAGTGTTCTATCTGTGTCTCGCGCTCGGCTTCGGCGGGCGCTATGCGTACGACCGCAACCAGAAGACGCTCACCGACATCCGCCGCACCAATCTCGCGATGCTGCTGCCCGACGCCGACCAGCTCGGCGCGTCGGCGCGCGCGTTCCTGTTTCCGGACGGCTATCACGTCGCGGGCGATGCAGCCGCGGCGCGCGGCCCGGGCGTGCGCGCGCGTTTCGCCACGCGGCTCACGCGCGGCAAGCTCACGGCCATCCTGTTACCGCTGTTCCTGCTGGCGGCGCTGTACGGCGTGTATCACACCGTCGTCGCGCAGTCCGTCGATACGCTTCTCACGCAGATACATCCATGAAAACGCTGGGCATTGCATTGCTGTGGCTGTTGACGCTGATCGTCGTCGCGCTGGTCAGCTGGGGCATCGTCCTCTATTTCGGCTGGCCGCTGTGGGTCGCGCTGGCGATCTTCGTCGGCGTGTTCGCGGCGTACTTCTTCGTGACGTTCGCGCGCCGCATGATCGTGATGATGCGCTCGCGCAGCCGCCTCGCGGCGCAGAGCGCAGCCATTCACGTCGAAGCGCCGGCGGCGTCGCCGGAAACGCTCCTGCGGCGCAAGTGGAAAGCCGCCGTCGCGACGCTGCGCCAGTCGAATCTGCGCAGTCAGGGCGATCCGCTCTACGCGCTGCCGTGGTTCATGGTCGTGGGGCAATCGGGCACCGGCAAGACCACGGCGCTCACGCGCGCGCGGCTTTCGTCGCCGATCCAGAAGATCAGTCAGCAGGCGAACATCGGGCAGACCGCCAACTGCGACTGGTGGTATTTCGACCGCGCCGTGGTGATCGATTGCGCGGGCCGCTACGTACAGGCGGAGGACGTCGAACAGGATCGTCGCGAATGGGAGCTCGGACTCGATCTGCTCGGCCGTTATCGTCCGCGCGAGGGCCTCGACGGGCTCGTGCTCGCGGTCAGCGCGGACCGGCTCATGCATCCCGACGCCGATACCTTCGCCGATGAAGGGCGCATCGTGCGGGCGCGCATCGAGCAGTTGATCCGCATGTTCGGCAAGCGCTTTCCGGTGTATGTGCTGGTCACCAAGTGCGACCGTCTGTACGGCTTCGAGGAGTGGGCGAAGACGCTGCCCGCCGACGCGCTCAGTCAGGCGATGGGCTATCTCGCCGACGAGAGCGAAGCGGATGTTTCGGGCGAAACCGCGTTCGTCGCGCGCGCGTTCGATTCGATCGGCGCGCGCTTGCAGGCGCTGCGTCTCGCGATCGTCTCGCGCGAGGCGCAGCCCTCGCCTGCATTGCTGATGTTCCCGAACGAGCTGGAGCAGTTGCGCGCCGGCCTCGGGATGTTCCTCGGCACCTGCCTCGCCGACAGCCCGTATCTCGAACGGCCGCTGTTGCGCGGCATCTTCTTCAGCAGCGGCCAGCAGGAAGGCGGCGCGATGTCCGCGCTGATGGGTTCGGTGCTGCCCGCTTCGCCGCCGCATGCGAGCGACACGGCGGGCGTGTTCCTGCACGACTTCTTCGGCCGTATCCTGCCGCAGGACCGCAACGCCGCGAAGCCGGCCATGCTCGTGCATCACTGGAAGCGCGTCACGCAGAGCGTTGGCGTCATCGCGTGGGTGCTGCTCGTCGCGATGTTCGGCATTCTGCTGTCGGTGTCCTTCGCCGGCAACAAACAGACGCTCGCGCTGGTGCAGAGCGCGCGGCCGGACAAGGTCGCGCTGAACGGCAACCTGTTCCACGACGCCGCCGCGCTCACGTATTCCAACGACGTGCTGACGCAGGTCGCGCAGAACGACCGGCGCTGGATGTCGGGGCTGCTCGGCAACGGCGCGGGGCTCGCGTCGCTCGAAGAGCGTCTGCATGACGTATTCGTGCAGCAATACCGGCAGGCGATCCAGCCCGCCGCGGACCAGAGCCAGCAGACGGCGCTCGCGGCGTCGGTGGGGCAGGCGGGGGCGCCGGTCGAGCAGGCGGGACAATTGCTGAATCTCGCGCGCTCGATTGCGTTGTTGCGGGCGCGCATCGGCGGCGCGGACCGCGCGACGCTCGAAGCGATGCCGCAGCCGGTCGCGACCTCGCTCTATCCGGCGCAGCTCAACGCGCAAATGAATCCGCTCACGGTTTCGTATCTCGTCTGGTCGCCGAAAGACGCCGGTTATCTGCAGGAACGCCTGAAGAACCAGCGCACGCTGCTCGATCAGGCCGTCGCCGCCGATCCGCAGTTGACCTGGCTCGTCGGCCTCGTGCCGGACGGCGGCGAACTGGCGCCGGTGCGCGCGTCCGACTTCTGGGGCGGCAACGCGCAACCCGCGAACGCAATGGCCGATGCCGGCATGCGTTCGGCCAAAGGCAGCGTGATCGGGGCGAGCGTCGCCAGCACGCCCGATGCGACGGTTCCGGCGGTCTATACCGTCGCGGGCCGGCAGGCGCTCGACGCACTCGCGAAGCAGATTCGCGCGGCCGTCAGCAACCCTGAGCAATTCGACCGGCAGCGTGCGTCCTTCGAGGACTGGTATCGCACCCGGCGCGTGCTGGCATGGCAAAACTTCGTCGAGGCTTTCACGAACGGCGCCGCGCCGTACTCCGGCGAAGCAGGCTGGCGTTCCGCGCTCGGCATCGTCAGCGGGCCGGCGAGTCCGTATTTCCGCCTGATCGCGCGGATCAACGAAGAGTTCGACGGTGAACGCGCCGATGCGCCGCTGCCCGGCTGGATCGTCCTCGCGCGGCAGTTTCAGCAGGTGCGCGAACAGGCGACGCGCGTCGGCGCGGCGAATCAGGCCGTCAAGGTGGCGGGCGCGATCAACGCGGTGGGCGCGACGGCGCTCAAGGACGTGCTCTCCGGCGCGCCGCAACGCGGCGGCCAGGCGGTGACCAACAATCTAGGCGCGGTCGATGCGCTGACGCTCTATCTCGCCGGATTGAACAAGCTCGCCATCGACAGCGGCGCGGGCAGCGGCAAGAACTATCAGCTTGCCGCGGACTTCGCGCAGTTCGCGACGAGCGCGCAGCCGCAGCCTTCGGAGATGATGAGCGCGCTGCAGCCGCTCACGCAGTTGCGCACGCTGATCGGCACCGGCGACGGCTCGGACATGCTGACATGGCGTCTGATTCGCGGCCCGTTCGATTTCCTCGCGGCGTATATCGAGCAGCAGGCTTCGTGCGAATTGCAGCGCGGCTGGGAATCGGGTGTGGTGTATCCGTTGCAGGGCGCGACCGACAAGAGCGCCGCGATCGATCAGCTGTTCGGCGCGAAGGGCGCGGTCTGGGCCTTCGCCGATGGCGCGGCCAAGCCGTTCCTCACGCGCAATGCGAGCCGCTATGAGATCGTCGAGACGCAGGGTTTCAGCGTGCCGTTCACGTCGACGTTCGTGCCCACGCTCAACGGCGCGTTCGGGCGCCAGCTCGCGCAGCAGCAATCGGCTGCGCGCAGCGCGGCGGACAAGCAGGCGCAGCAGCTTCAGGCGCAGAAGGCGCAACTGGACGCGCAGCAGGCGCTCGATCAGCTCGACCGCACGCTCGCGACGGCCAAGCAGCAGGCCGATGCGGCCCGCGCGCTGACGGTGCCGCTCACGCTCACCGCGCAGCCGACCAATGTCAATGCCGACGCGCAGGCGAAACCCTACGCGACGATTCTCACCGTACAGTGCGCGGCGGGCATGCAGACGCTGAACAACTACAACTTCCCGGTCAGCACGAGCTTTGCGTGGACGGCGGGACAGTGCGGCGATACGCGCTTGCAGATCAAGATCGGCAATCTGACCTTGAACCGCAATTACGCGGGGCCGTTGGGCGTCGCCGCGTTCCTGAAGGATTTCGCGGATGGCCAGCGCCAGTTCACGCCTGCCGATTTCCCGGCGAGCGAGAGCGCGCTGAAGGCGCTCAACGTGCAGACGCTGACGGTGAGTTTCGCGGTGACGGGCGGCGATCAGGTGACCGACGCCGCGCATCGGATCGAGGTCTACGAGACGCTGCAGAAGACCACCGCGCAACAGAAGCAGCAGATTCAGGATGCGCAGGCGCAGCGCCAGCAGATGAATATCGTCGATCAGCTCGCGGTGATGAGTCCCGGCATGCCGCCGCTGCCGGCCATCGTGCCGACGGTGGCGGGCAATCCGGTCACGCTGGCGGAGCTTGGTTTGCCGGCGACGATCGGCGCGTGCTGGCGCGGTCAGACGCCGGCGATGATGATGACGGGGCTTTGAGGGCGGCGCGCCCTCGGCCCCATCACGTAATCAATCGCACCGCGATCCCCACGTCCAGCGGCGCGATGCGCGCGAGCAGCGCCGCCGTCTCCGCTTCGTTCTGGTCGTTGCGGCTCAAAATCGCGTAGGCGGCGCGCAGCGCGTCGGCGGTGAGTGCCGGGTCCCACGACGCCACGCCGTAGCGGTCGACTTCCTCCACCAGCGCGCGCGCGAAGGCATCGAGCCGCGCGCCCGGTCGATGCTCCAGCAACAAATCGCACAGCGCAGTGCGCAGCCGCAGGCGCGCGCCGACGGCGGCGGTCTTGTCGATCGCGTCCTGCAGCCATTGCGCGGCGGCGCGCAGATCGTTGTCCGCGGCAAGCGCCCGCGCCCGCGAGAGCACCGCGACGAGCGGGTCCGGCGCGGCCGCCGCGCCCGCATCGCCGCCCGAAGACGCGAGCGAGCCCAGCCATTGCACCGTATCGGCGTTCGCGAACGGCACGCCATTGGCGAATTTGAGACGCTCGATGCCTTCCATCCGCGCAACGAACGTCGCGGTCTCGCCGCAGACTTCGCGACGCGCGGCGCCCCACGTATCGCCGAGCTGGGCGAGCGCGGTCGCGGCGGCGTAGTTCAGATCGAGCCAGAACGGATACGTCAGCACCTGCGTTTCCGCAAAGCCGACGATATCCCCATGCGCCGCGCGCGATTGCAGATTGCGCAACGCATCCTGCAACGGCGCAATCGGGCCGGGCAGTTGCGTGTCCGAGCCTTGCGCGTTCGGCGCGCGCTCGATGCCGGCCCATACGCCGATGCGCCGCAGCCGGAAGCCGAGCGCGCTCGATGGTTCGTTCTGCGCGTACCAGGTGCCGATGGCGGCGAGCCGGTCGAGCGCTTCGTCGGTGGCGTGGCTGGCGCCGTCGGATGAATCGACGGCGAGGGGGGCGAGCGGGTCGGCTTGTATCGCGGGCGCTGCAATGGGCGCTGCGACGGGCGCGGGCCGGGGCGCTGGAGCCGGAGCCGCGGCGGGCGCAGCGACAGGCTCGTTTTCCACGACAGCTTCGGCCACAGCGACAGGCTCAGGCTCCGGTTCGGCAACCTGCACCGTGCCGAGCAGCGCGCGCAACGGCTGCATCGACGGCGCTTCGTCGTCCTTTTCCGCGAGCACGCGATCGATCCCGGCCAGCGACGCGCGCAGGCCCTCGACGAGCGCCGCATCCTGCGGCGGCCAGCTCGACCAGTCGTGCTCGTCGCCGTGCGCGCGAACGCGATCGATCAGCCATTGAATCGCGTTGCGCCGCGCCCGCAGCCGCGCGACCGGCGGATAAAGCCCTTCCCAGTGCGTCGCGAGCAGCCCTTCGAGCGCCTGCGCGCCGTCGCTCAGACCGGCGAGTCCGCGCGTGATCAAGAGCGCGCCCGTCAAATAGCTCGCGACGAGAATGTCCTTGCCCTTGCCGGCGAGCAGCGCCGACGACAGCTTCACCACCTGTTCCCAGTCCGGCGAACCGCTCGCGGCCGGATTGGTCAGCTTCGCGATTTCGTTTTGCAGCAGCTCGAAGTCGGGATCGTCGCGCACGTCGACGCCGCAAGGCTGCGCCTCGCTGATGGGTTGCGTACCAAGGCTCTTGAAATCGGTCACGGGGTTCTTTGCTTGCTGTGAGAGGAAAGGGACCCGCTCAGGTCCACAGATGTTCGATGTCGGTGTCGAAGATATAGCCCGCGCCGCGCTCGGTGCGCAGCAGCGCCGGCTTTTTCGGGTCGATCTCGATCTTGCGCCGCAGCCGCAGGATCTGCACGTCGATGGCGCGATCGTAGATATCGTCGAAGGCGCGCGTGCTTTCGAGCAGCTTTTCGCGCGTGATGATACGCCCCGGCGCGCTCAGGAACGTGACGAGCAGATTGAATTCCGAATTGGTGAGCGGCACCGCGGACTGATCGGCGGAACTCAGGCGGCGCGTGTTCAGGTTCAGCGTCCAGCCCGCAAAGCGATACGCGTTCGGCAGCTTGCCGCGCGTAAGCGGCGCGGCCGACGCCGCACCCGTGCGACGCATCACCGCGCGCATGCGCGCCAGCACTTCCCGCAGCGAAAACGGCTTGACGATGTAGTCGTCCGCGCCGAGTTCGAGTCCCATCACGAGATCGGCTTCGTCGTTGCGGCCCGTGATGTACATGATCGGCACCTGCGCCTGTTCGCGCCAGCGGCGCGCGAGGTCGCTGCCGTCGCCGTCGGGCAGGCCGAGATCGAGCAGCACGAGGTCGTAGCGTTTCGCCGCGAACACGCTGAGCGCCTCCTGTGCGCTCGCCGCGCCGTCGGCCTTGTAGCCGTGGCCGGAGAGATATTCGATCAGCAGGATGCGCATCGAATGATCGTCGTCGACGACGAGGATGCTGTGTTGCGGCTGCAAGCTCATGGCAGGTCCTTCAAGGCGGTTGCGGCGGCGCGTGCGAGGGCCTCGCGCTCGATGGGTCGGTTCAGGACGACGACGCGCGCGGCGAATGCGATGTCGTTCGCCGGCAGGCTGTCGGCGGCGAGCACGAGCGCGGGTTCGTCGTCAGTGTGTGCGGCTTCGTCGAGCGCTTCGTCGGCGTCGGCGTAACCGAGCGGCTCGAAGCCCATCTCGGCGAGCCAGTCCTCGCAGCGTTCCCGCGATTCGGGATCGGCGTCGATCAGCATCACGCGTTCGCCGTGGCCGATGGGTTCGGCCGGCTCGAAACTCTGTTCTGACGCTGCCGGCGCCTTCGTCAGCAACGGCAGCACGAGACGAAAGCGTGTGCCGCCCGGCCCGGTCGCGATCGCGACGCCGCCCTGATGCTCGCAGGCCACGCCCGCGACAATTGCGAGACCGAGGCCCGAGCCGCCGCCTTTCGCCCGCACGGAGAAGAACGGCTCGAACAGATGTTGCAGATGCTCGGCGGGAATGCCGGGGCCGTCGTCTTCGACATCCACCCACGCGATGGCGCCGGGCGGTACGTCGCCGACGGCGAGCGCTTCGGTCATCGACGGCGCGCTGCCGGCGCGCAGCACCACGCGCGAGCGCGCCGCGAGGCTGGCGTTGCTCGCGAGGTTCAGCACGGCCCGCACGAGCTGGTTGCCGTGCGCGGCGACGAACAGGCGGCCATCCGCGGGCTCGAACTCGATGACGACGCCGTTGCGGCACAGCGGCCGCGCGAGCGCGATGCTCTCGCGCACGATCGACATCAGGTCGAGCGATTCGCGCACGCGGTCGCCGCGCCGCGCCGCCAGCAGGATTTCCTCGGTAAGCTCGTAGCCGCGCGCGGATGCGGCCTGCACTTCGCGAAGCGGTTTGCGCGCGGCGGAATCGGCCGCGAGCCGGTCGCGGGCGATTTCCGCGTAGCCATCGACGGCGGCGAGGATGTTCTTGAAGTCGTGCGCGACGCCGCCCGCGAGCAGCCCGAGCGACTCCATCCGGCGCGCCCGTTCCAGGCGAAGCGCGAGTTGCCTGCGCTCGCGCACGGCCACGGCGACGAAGAACGTGAGGATCGCGAGCCCGGCCATGTCGATCTGCAGATGCCACGCGCTTTCGGCGTTCTCGTAGCGATACGGCCCGAGCCGCATCAGCGTCAGGCCGACGCCGAACACCGCGGCGGTGGCGACGGTCGTCGCGGCGGCGGCCAGCCCGCCGTAAATGGCGATGCCCGCCAGCAACAGCGAGACGACAGCGCGTTGCACCTGTTCCGACACCTGCAGCGCGGCTGCGGCGACCAGCAACGCGACGACCGCCAGACTGCACGCAAGGGCGATGAGCGGTTCGGCGTTACGTGCGTTGTTCGCGTTGTTCGCGGCCGTGGCGAGACGCGCGCGCCAGGCGAGCACCGCCGGCACCAGCACCAGCACCGCGACGCCGTTGCCGACGAACAGCGTGCGCCATTCGCGCCACCAGCCGTCGTGGCCCAGATCGCTCGCGAGCGTCGCGCCGAGCATCGAGGTCGCGCCGATGGCCGCGAGCGGGAGCAGCAGCAGGAAGCGCATCAGGCTGGCGGTGGTGACGATCGCGCCGTCCGCGTCGACGTAACGCCGGCCGAGCCACGCGCACAGCGCCACTTCGAGCACGTTCAGGACGCAGAAGCCCAGGTCGCTGCGCCATGACGTGCTACTGAAATCGCCGGTCGCGGCAATCGCGATGAACATCGCGAGGAGATGGATCGGCCAGCGTCGCGGCGGCATCGGCCAGAGAATCGCGATGACGACCGCGGGCGCGGGCCACGCGATCGCGGCGAGCGTGCCGGCGCTGTCGAGATGCGCGACCGGCCGCGCGAGCAGATAGCACAGGATGCCGAGCGCGAGCGCTTCGGCGAGCGTGCGCGTGCGGTTCGTCACGGTCACGTTCGAATCGGGCGCGGCGCTTGTGCGAAAGAAGCTCGCCAGAAAATGCTGACGGGATGAAAGTGACATGGCGTGGCCAGGAAGCTGTTCGACAGCGTTGGATGCGTCATCGAATGACGCGCCTTCCGTGCTTATTTCGGCAGAACGCGGGAGAACTTGAATGCGGGACCGCGCGCGATGTTTGCGGGGGACAGAACCAGAGATGGGAGCAGCGCAGATATCTGGGCGCGGCTGTGCGGTAGCGCACATTCACGCGCAAAAAATGCCGCTTTTGGGAGTGAACGGTCGCGTAACCTCAAGATCGAAAAAAATTCGCCGGCTGCATCGGACACGCAATGCGGCCCTTTGAACCGATGACGCAATCTCGAACGAGATCCATTCGGAGGCAAGGATGCAAGACTTTACGCGCGACTTGATCAAGCACACCGTCAAGGACATGGTGCCCCCGGTGCTCTTGCGATGGCTGCGCCCCGGCAATGCGTCGACCGACGCCTGGGGGCCCGTCAAATACGGTCCGCATGGCTTGCGCCTTCCCGGCGGCAAGCTCTTTACCTATCGTCCCGCGATGGCCGACCGGCGCGTGTGCTGGGATATCTTCTTTCAACGCTGCTACGCGTCGGATCATCTCAGCCGCGCGCAGGATATCGCGGACTTCTACGAGTCGAATCCCGATCCGATCATCGTCGACGCCGGGGCCAATATCGGTGCGGCGTCGGTGTGGTTCGCGCTGACCTATCCAAGGGCGAAGATCCTGGCTGTCGAGCCGGACATATCGAACTACGAACTACTGAACCGCAACGCGGCGTCGTTTCCGTCGATCGTGCCGGTCAACGCGGCGATCGCGGCGCACAGCGGAAAGCTGTTTCTGACCGATCCGGGAGAGGGCGCGTGGGGTTATCGCACGGCGGAGCAACCGAGCGAGCGCTCCTACGAGGTCGATGCGCTGACGCTGGAGGAAGTGATCGCGAAAACCAGCGGCACGCCGTTCATCCTGAAGATCGACATCGAAGGCGCGGAATCCGATCTCTTTTCGCGCTACTCCGAGCAGTTGAACAGCTTTCCGCTGGTGATCATCGAGCTGCATGACTGGCTGCTGCCGGGAAAATCGAACAGCCGCAACTTCCTGAAGTGGCATATCGACATGGAACGCGACTTCGTCTACTACGGCGAAAACGTATTCTCGATTTCCAATTCGATCCTGCCACGCAAGCAAGACGAGGCGCGTTAGCGCCTCGCGGAGCTTAGTGCTTGTCGGTCGCGCGCGCGGCGCCGATGCCCGTCATCGACCGGATGAACTGGCCGACATAGCGTTCCTGTTCGCGCTTTCCCTGCGCCGACGAATCGAGCACGGAGAACAGCCACGCGCTTGCGAAGGCCAGCGTCATCGAGAAGAGGGCGGGATTGGCGTACGGGAAGATCGCGTGCGGGTGCTTGAGGATCTGCACCCAGACGGCGGGGCCGAGCACGAGCAGCGCGATCGCCGAAATCAGCCCGGTGAGCATGCCCGTCACCGCGCCGCGCGTCGTGAGGCCCTTCCAGAACATCGAAAGGAACAGCACCGGAAAGTTGGCCGACGCGGCGATCGCCAGCACGAGGCCCGACAGGAACGCGATGTTCTGATGCTCGAAGATGATGCCGAGCAGAATCGCCAGCACGCCGATGACGAGCGTGGCGATCTTCGACACGCGAATCTCCTGCGCTTCCGTGACCGCGCCCTTGCGCAGCGCGTTCGCGTACAGATCGTGGGAGACGGCGGACGCACCCGAAAGCGCGAGACCGGACACGACCGCGAGGACGGTTGCGAACGCCACGGCGGAGATGAAGCCGAGGAACAGATTGCCGCCCACCGCGCCCGCCAGATGCACGGCCACCATGTTGCTGCCGCCGATGATCTTGCCGGCCGCATCGTGGAAATCGCCGTTCGTGCCGACGATCACGATCGCGCCGAATCCGAGCAACAAGATCAGCAGATAGAAGTAGCCGATGAAGCCCGTCGCGTAGAGCACCGACTTGCGGGCCTCTTTCGCATCGGCGACGGTGAAGAAGCGCATCAGGATGTGCGGCAGGCCAGCCGTGCCGAACATCATGCCGACGGCGAGCGACACCGCGTCGACCGGATCGGAGACGAGCCCGCCCGGCGCCATGATCGACTCGCCTTTCGCGTGCGCCTTGACCGCGCCGGAAAAGAGCGCTTCGATATCGAAGCCGAACCACGCGAGCACCATGAACGCCATGAAGGTCGCGCCGCCGAGCAGCAGCGCGGCCTTGATGATCTGCACCCAGGTCGTCGCCAGCATGCCGCCGAACATCACGTAGAGCACCATCAGACAGCCCACCAGCATGACCGCCGACAGATAGCTCGTGCCGAACAGCAACTGGATCAGCTTGCCCGCGCCCACCATCTGCGCGACCAGATACAGGATCGCCACGGTCAGCGTGCCGCACGCGGCGGCGATCCGCACCGGGCGCTGCGCGAGCCGGTATGAAACGACATCGGCGAAGGTGTATTTGCCGAGATTGCGCAGCCGTTCCGCGATCAGAAAGAGGATGATCGGCCAGCCCGCCACGACGCCGAGCGCGTAGATCATGCCGTCGTAGCCCTTGTCGAAGATCATCGCGGAGATGCCGAGAAAGGACGCCGCCGAGACCATGTCGCCCGCGATCGCAAGGCCGTTCTGGAAGCCCGTCAGGCCGCCGCCCGCCGCGTAGAAATCGGAGGCCGAGCGCGTGCGCTTCGCGGCCCAGCGCGTGATGCCGAGCGTGAAGAGCACGAAGACGAAGAACATCGAGATCGCGCTCCAGTTGAGCGGACGCGCGCTCACCGGCCCCGTCACGGCATCGGCCGCCATCGCGGACTGCGAAGCAAGCGCGAGCGTCGCGAGCGCGAATGGAATCGTCGGGAGAAGCTTCTTCATGCGTGATGCTCCTTCAGGGTTTCGTTGAGCGCGTCGATCGAACCGTTCGCCTTGATGACGTAGACGGCAGTCAGCGTGAAGGCGAGCAGGATGAACGCGATCGCCACTGGAATGCCGAGCGTCACGGTGCCCGCGCCGATGCGCAGGCCGAGCGTCGACGGAGAAAACGCGAGGAGCAGCACGAAGCTGAAATAGGCCGTCAGCATGACGGCGGTGAGGGTCCAGGTGAGTCGCGTCTTGGTCGCGACCAGGCGTCTGAAGTCGGGGTGGTGGCGAAGCGTCTCCAACTGCTGCTCGTCCATGCATGTGTCTCCGGAAAGGATGTCTTTTCGCCAGCGCTCGGGGTCGCCGGTCTTGTAACGAGCAGCCATTCTATTAATAAACCGACCGGGCGGTATGTTTATTTTAAGATGACTCTGAGCGGATTTCGTTAGCGAATCGCATGGTTTCGAGCGTTATATTTTTAAGCGAACGCCAAACAAGGCGCTTTCGACGCGCGCCGTCGGTTCACGCAGCGGCTACTGAGTATCGCCGTGACGATATGACTGACATGCGCCCGCGTGCCTTGATCGCATTTGCGCTCCGCCCTACGCTCGACGAGAGCCGCCTTTCCATTCATATCGGAGGAGACATGCGCGACAACCTGATTCCCGTCATCGTGGGCCGGAGATGGCAAATTGCAGAGGGGTACCAAGCGATCGAAATCCGCACGCGGTCCAGATCGTCGCTGCCGCCGTTCGACGATGGCGCGTGCGTCACGCTCGCGCTCGACAGCGCGGGCGAAAAGAGCAGGACGTATCCGCTGATCTCCGCTTCACCCTATGCCGATGGATACGTGGTCGGCGCGAGACAGGACACGTGGCCAGCCGGATTTCCGCTGAACGAACGGGATGAAGTCTTCGCCGGCAGCCCGAAAAACGCGCCGACGATTCTCGACGATCGCGTGCGATCCATTCTCTTCGCCGGCGGGATAGGCGCTGCGTCGATCGTCGGCATCGCGAAGCGGCTGGCGTCGGCGGGGCAGAGGTTCGAGTTGCACAACTTCGCGCGATCGGCCGATCGCGCCGTGCTCCGCGATGAAATCGACGCGCTGCGCGATCACGGCAAGGTGCATCACTATTTCGACCTGTCGCACGATCTGTTCGCGCAAGCGAGCGCGGACGCGCTGAGTCCGAGTCACGCAAGCACGCAGATCTATTGCAGCGGTCCGCCCGCCTTCATGAATCAGATCGAGCGCCAGGCACGTGAATGGGTCTATGCGGCCAACATTCACAAGATCGTGCTCGGCGAACAGAACGCCTAGTCAGTCGCTGTCGCTCGCGAGATGCAGGCACATGAGGACATCATCGTCGCGTGTGCCGTCGGAGAAGATCGAATCGGGCTCGCATGCGAGCGTGTCGAAGCCGAGCGAGCGGTAGAGCTGAATCGCGACGGCGTTGTCCGCCGCAACCGTCAGATGCACTTGCGTCACGCCCGGTATTTCGCGTGCGAATTGAATCGCTTCGGCCAGCAGTTTCCTGCTCACGCCCGCGCCCCGGCAGCCCGGCGTGACATACACGCCCCAGAGATGCGCCTGATGCCCGTGCGCCCGAAATGCGTTGCGGCGCACGCCCGTGAGGCCGACCAGCCGTTCTTCGTCGAATGCGCCGAAGACGGCCTGTTCCTCCGTGTGGATCAGGCGTGCGGCGACGTCATCGAGGGAACGGTTCTTTTCGTCGTCGTAAGTCGAGGCGAACGACGACGGCGACAGCTTCAGCGCGGAAAGCCGGAGCGATTGAAAGGACGCGGCGTCGGCGGGAGTCAATGCACGCACGAACATGAGAATGCGGACGTTGCGAAAATCGATGTAGAGCGGCCTTCCATTATATGAGCGCGCGCCGCGTGCTCAGTGCGCGGCGATGAAGGCGGTGACATCGGCGAGAACGGGTGACGGCGTGCCCTGCGTCGCCGCAAGCGATTTGACGATCGTATCGTGCCCGAAGCCCGCATAGCGCTTCAACTCCACGACATCGTGATGCGCGCGCAAGGCTGCGGCGAAGCGGTCGCTGTTGCGCGGATCGACATCGGTATCGGCGGTGCCGGCGGCGAGCAGCATCGGCGGTTCGTTACCCGAAAGGAACTGGATCGGCAGCGCCTGTTGACGCAATGCCGCCGGAAAGATCTCGTCCATGTGAGGATCGCTCGTCGGGATCGCGGCATACGGTCCGGCCAGTCCGATCATGCCCGCGAGCGAGGTCTTCGCCATGCCCTGCGCGGCCAGATAACGCGGATCGGTCGCGAGCATCGCGGCGATGTGCGCGCCCGATGAATGCCCCATCACGAAGATGCGTTTGGGATCGCCGCCGAATTCGCGCGCGTGATCGCGTGTCCAGCGCACGGCGGCGGCGGCGTCGTCGAGAAAGCCGGGAAACACCGCCTCCGGATAGATGCGGTAATCCGGCGTGATGGTCAGGATGCCGCGGGCGGCCAGCGCCTGCGCGACGCCACGCGCGTCCGAGCGATGACCGCTTTGCCAGCCCCCGCCATAAAAGTACACGACGACAGGCCGATCCGCGCCGCTGCGCGACGCGGGCGCGTAGACATCGAGCCGCTCGCGGCGCGCCTCGCCATAAACGATTCCGTCTGCCCGTTCTTCATCGTTCTCGCGCGCGCGAGATGCGAACACGCCAGCCACGCACGCCGCCAGTGTCAGGGAAATGAAACCTCGTCTTGCGAGTGCGCGCATAAGTTATCGGGAATAGCGCACCGTTGCGCGCGAGGAAATGGCGACCACGGCTGGCCGTCGGCCGGCTCTTTCGCAGCACTATCATTAGACGATGCCGCGAAGCGCGCGTCCGTGCGGAAGCCATCGTTTCGCGCAGTTCGATCGTGCGGTAATTTCGTTCTCGTGCGAAGCTTTGCGCGAGAACATGCGCTTCAGGTCAGGCAAGCACTGTTTCGCTTTGAAACAGTATTCTTGAAACATTCATTCGCTGGACTCCATTCGGCGCGGCAAAAGGCGATACGCTGATTTTCAACGCGTCGTATCAAGTATGACGAATACACTTTCCGACCCGCTTCCCAAGGGATTTGTCGCGCTCTAGACTGATGAGCCATCCATGCATCGTGTGCTCTGACGCCTTGGTCGCGCCGCTCTGGAGGCAATACCAGGGGCACTGCATCGCACGGGGATTTCGTGAAAATACTCATAGCCAACACACTTTACTTTCCCGATGAGCCGGGAGGAGCCGAGGTTTCGACGCGACTGCTCGCGGAAGGTCTGGTCAAGGCAGGCGTGGAAGTCTGCGTGGTCTGCGCGACCGGGACCGGTGTCGACCACGTGGACCACGTGAACGGCGTGAAGGTGTATCGGCTGCGTTCGATGAATCTCTACTGGCCGCACCAGCGGGAGAAGCACGGGCGGGTCGCCAAGCTCATCTGGCATGCCATCGACGTGCATAACGTGATGATGTCGCGCAAGCTGTCGAGCATCATCGCGCGCGAAAAGCCGGACGTGATCAGCACCAGCAATTTGTCGTGTTTGTCCATCGATATCTGGCGACTCGCGAAGAACGCTGGCGTGCCGATTGTGCATACCGCGCGCGATTACTATCTGATGTGTCCGACCGCCATCATGTACTCGCGTGGCAAGCCGTGCATGCGCCAGTGCGGCGTCTGCTCGCTCTATGCGGAACCGAAGCGGGCGGCGTCATCACGGGTTGCGGTGGCCGTGGGTGTAAGCCGCTTCGTGCTGCAGAAGCATCTCGAAAGCGGCTATTTTTCGCGCGCTGCGCGCACGACGGTCATCCACAATTGCGTCGAGCCGTTCGACGGCCCGGCTCCGCCGCCGCGCACCCGGCGCTATGCGGGCGGGCCGGTGCGACTTGGCGTGCTCGGGCGCGTGTCGCCGGAGAAAGGGCTCGAAGTGCTGCTCGAACAATTGCGCGCGGACGATACGCTGCAGTGGACCCTCGCTGTCGGCGGCGCGGGGGATGCGGATTACCTGCGTTCGCTCAAGGCGAAGTACGACGATCCGCGCATCGAGTATCTCGGGCACGTCAAGTCGGGCGAATTCTTCGGGACCATCGATATTCTCGTGGTGCCGTCGATATGGAATGAACCGTTCGGGCGCGTGACCATGGAAGCGTATTCGCACGGCTTGCCGGTCGTGGCTGCGGACACGGGGGGCATTCCTGAAGTCGTCGAGCCGCGCACCAATCTCGTGTTCCAGATGGCGCGGCCCGCGACGATCATCGCGAAGCTGCGCGAGGCGGTGGCGCTGCTCGAAGATCCGGGCGTGCATGAACGTCTGCGCGAGTATGCAGGGCGTTTCGATCGCGATGCGATGGTTGCGGCTTATCTCGAGTTGTATGAGAGTGTGTTGGGGGATCATGCGGTGGAGCGGGCGGTGTGTTAGAACGTGCGCTATAAACCCGCCCCCGTTCACCCAGCCGGAGCCCCTCACACATGACAAGAACCAACGAATACCATCAACCCATCGGCGAGCCGGTGACCGACTGGACCCCGCGCGCACGCCCCGCGCGCATCACCATCGAGGGTAAGCACTGCCGCATCGAGCCGCTCGACGTAACCCGCCACGCGGCCGATCTCTTCGACGCCTACAGCCACGCGCCCGATGGCAGCGACTGGACCTACCTCTTCGTCGGCCCATTCACGGAATTCGACGCCTTCCGCGACTATCTGACGAAAGCCGCGGCATCCACCGACCCACTCCACTACACCGTCGTCGATTCCGCGAACGGCAAGGCAGTCGGCACGCTCGCGCTGATGCGCATCGAGCCTGTGCATGGCGTCATCGAAATGGGCAGCGTCACGTTCTCGCCGCTGCTCAAACAGACCCGCGTATCCACGGAAGCGCAATATCTCTTGATGCGCCATGTCTTCGACGACCTCGGCTATCGGCGCTATGAATGGAAATGCGACAGCCTGAACGCGCCGTCGCGCAAGACCGCGCTGCGGCTCGGCTTCGAGTTCGAAGGCATTTTCCGGCAGGCGATCGTCTACAAGGGCCGCAATCGCGATACGGCCTGGTACGCGATCATCGATGGCGACTGGCCGCGCATCCGGCGCGCCTTCGAACGCTGGCTCGCCGACGATAACTTCGACGCGAACGGCACCCAGCGCGCGTCGCTCGCGCAGTTACGCGACGCGGACCGCGACTGAATCGAACGCGGTTTCAGTGAAATGCTTTGCAGATTTCACTACGTCAGCTAATCAGATTTGCTTCGTTTGATCGTCTCACGGCTCGCGTGAGAATAAGAGAGCACGGCGCTGCCGGTCGCGCGGCGTCGCAACTTTTCCTCTCTTGCTCCTCACGATCCTATGAAGGCGTCTCTTTCGAAGTACCGGCTGCATGCCGTCTGCGCGGCCGCCACGCTCGTTCTTTTGGGCGGCTGCAAACCTCGGGACGAACAGGCGCAAGCATCCTCGGCCACGGTCACGCAGACGGCGCGTCAGGAAGTGACTTACTTCAAGTATCCCGACAACCCCTCCTTCGATCTCGTCTATCTCGCCGACAAGCTCGGCTATTTCGAAGGCACCAGTACGCGGCCGAAGTACGTCGGCAAGATCGCCGCGCCGCAGATCATTCCGCTCGTCGGCACCGGCGAGATCGATTTCGGCACGCGCATGGTGCCGCTCGTCATCTCCGCGATCGCGAGCGGCGCGGATATCAAGGTGGTCTCCGCGGGCGGCGAGACCCTGCCCGACGCGCCGCATATGAAGTACTTCACGCGCAAGGATTCGGGCATTCGCTCGCCGAAGGATTTCGAAGGCAAGACCGTGGCCTTCAATAGCTTCGGCGCGTGCGCGGAGTTCGTGACGAAGAAGTATCTGTCGCAGCACGGCGTGGACGTGTCGAAGGTCAACTGGCTCGTGGTGCCGGACAACCAGTCGCAGCAGGCGCTCGTCACGAAGAACGTCGATATTGCGATCATTCATCCGCCGTTCTCGGGCGCCGCCGAAGCCGATGCGCAACTGCACAAGCTCTGGAGCGACTGGGATGAAGATCACGGGCTCGGCGGCATGGCGCCCTACAGCGTGAACGGCGCGTTCGCGCGCGCCCATCCGCAGGCGGTGAAGGACTTCGTCACGGCCATCGCGCGCGCGGGCAACTGGGTCAACGCGCATCCCGACGAAGCGCGCCAGCTCACGGCGGAGCGGCTCGGCATCGACGTGAAGCTGGTCGAGCGCTACGCCTACGTGAAGGATCTCGTGGTGACGGAGCCGCCGATCCAGTACTACATCGATATCCTCGAACAGGCCGGCAAGATCCCGAAAGGCAAGGTGCAGGTCAAGGACGTCTACACCAACGAATTCAACCCGCTCGCGAAGCAGTCGCAGGCGAGCGCGACGCCGCGCGCGAACGGACAGCCCTCATGAGCGGCGCGTTCGCGGCACGCGACAAGATCGTCGCGCGGGATTTGTCGCTCACGTACGTCAACGAGGCCACGGATTCGAGTCAGACCGTGCTCGACCGTTTCGATCTGAGCGTGCGCGAGGGCGAATTTCTCGCGGTGCTCGGACCGAGCGGATGCGGCAAGTCGACCTTCCTCAACCTGCTCGCGGGCCTCACGCCGCCGACCTCCGGCTCGCTCACCGTGGACGGCGAATCGGTGAGCGCCGCGCGCCGCAAGCTCGGCTTCGTGTTTCAGGGCTACGCGCTGTTTCCGTGGCGCACGGTGCGCAGGAACGTCGAGACGGGGCTGGAGATTCGCGGCGTGAAACGCGCGCAACGACGCAGCGAGGCCGAGCGTTTTCTGCGCCTCGTCGGTCTGCTCGATTTCGCGGATCACTACCCGCATCAACTGTCGGGTGGCATGCGCCAGCGCGTGGCGATCGCGCGCGCGCTCGCCTACGGTCCCGAGATCCTGCTGATGGACGAACCCTTCGGCGCACTCGACGCCCAGACGCGCGAGTCGTTGCAGCAGGAATTGCTCGGCATCTGGGAACAGAGCGCGAAGACGGTCGTGTTCGTCACGCACAGTATCGACGAGGCGATCTATCTGGCCGATCGCGTCGCTGTCGTGGGGCGCAGGCCGGGGCGCGTGAAGGAGATCATCGATATCGATCTGCCGCGTCCGCGGCCCGCGTCGATACGTCATGACGCGGCGTTCGTCGCGTTGCGGCAGCGCGCGTGGGCGAGCCTCAGTTCGGAACTCGGCGGCGGACAGACCGCGCCGGGCGAGCGGATCGCCGAATCATTGACGGGAGCGTGAATGGCAGAGCAAGAGACCGTGCGTAGTCTTCCGCTGTTCGTGGGAGCGAGGAAACGTGACGCAGGAAACATCGGACGCAGGCGCGGCATGCGCCTGTCGAACCTCATCGAGCGTTCGATCGCGCTCGTCGTGTTCGCGTTGCTGTGGGAGTTGCTGCCGCGGCTTGGCATCGTGAGCACGGCGTATCTGAGCCCGCCGTCGCAGGTGGCTGTGGCCATCGCGCATCTGTTCGATAGCGGCGAGGTGTGGAAGCATCTCGGCGCGAGCGCGCTGCGTTCGATCAGCGGCCTGCTGCTGGCGGTGGCGGGCGGCGTCTTCGGCGGCTTTGCGCTCGGCTGGTTCCGGCGCGCCGAACGCATCGTCGATCCGCTGTATCAGTTGCTGCGGCAGGTTTCCGCGTTCGCGCTGTTTCCGGTCTTCATGCTGTTCCTCGGGATCGGTGAGTCGTCGAAGATTGCCATCATCGTGTGGGCCGCGTTCTGGCCGGTGCTGCTCAACACGATCTCGGGCGTGAAGCAGGTCGAGCGCGTGTTCATCGATTCGGCGCGTTCGATGGGCGCATCGCAAGGCTTCATCTTCGCGAAGGTCGTGCTGCCCGCCGCGCTGCCCGAGATACTGACCGGCATCCGGCTCGCGGGCGCGTACAGCATCACGGCGCTGGTCGCAGCGGAAATGATCGGCGCGCGTTCGGGACTTGGGTTCTACACGCTCAATTCGCAGGAGACGTTCCAGATTCCCGACATGTACGCGGGCATCGTATTGCTTGCACTCTTCGGGTTGCTGATCAACAAGAGTCTTTCGTTGCTCGAGCGGCGTCTGTTGCGCTGGCGCGTGGGGCTTGCGCAGAATGGCTAGGAATGCGCTCGTGGCCGCTCACGGGTCTGGCCGATGGATGCGCTGGCTCGCGGCGGCCGTCATGGCGGTCGTTGCGCTGTCGTCCATTCCCTGGCGCAAAGGCTTCGGCGAAGCGCAACCGTTCGCCGCCGCGAGCGCGCGCGGCACGTTGATCGTCGCGGTGCCATCGCGTCCCGCGCCGACGCTGAACGTCGGCCGTGTCGATCACTTCGCGCGCGCGCCGGAAGGCTTCGCGGCCGCGCTCGCCGAAGAGCTCGGGCGGCGTGCGGGGCTGCCTGTCACGCTGGTGCTCGCCGGTTCCGACGACGCGCGCGACGCAGTGCGGTTGGGCAGGGCGGATGTCGCCATCGCAGGGCTTGCGTTCGGCGCGGACACGTCACTTGCCTTCGCGCCGACCGCCTATACCACCGGGCGCGGCATGGCGCTCGTGCTTCGGCATGGCGCGGTGCGCGGGTGGCGCGATCTGGCGGGCCGTTCGATCTGCGCGTCGCGAGGCAATCCATTCGCGGACGATGCGGCGCGTCGCGCGCACGCGAACGTGCAACGCTACGATCGTCCGCTGGACGCGCTGCTTGCCTTTCAGGCGGGCGAATGCACCGCGCTGGTCGATGATGAATACGTGATCCGCAAGCTGCTCCGGCAGCCGGACTGGGCCTATTACCGAAGCCTGCCGGACACGCTCGCGCCTGCGCGCGCATTCATCGCGACGCGCGGCGGTGATGTCGCGAGTGCGATGTTCATCGAACGAATCGTGAACGACTGGCGACGGCAACGTTGGCTCGCAACCGTGCGCGAGGATCAGGCGACGCAACTCGCCTTCGATATGTTCAACGCGCAGAACGATCTCTATTGCCATTAGAACGTGCTAGTACGCTCTGGGTCCGTCGCCGGATCTGGCAAAACTAAACCATGAGCCGCGACGCGGCGGCATCTACGCACTCAGCGTCCCTTCCACGGCACGAGACGCCGCTCCATCGCCCGCATGCCGAAGTCAAAAACCCACGCGATCGCGCCGATCAACACGATGCCCATCACCACGACATCCGTGCGCAGAAAGCTCGACGCGTTGAGCACCATCTGCCCGAGCCCTGCCGTCGCGGCGACCATTTCGGCCGCAACAAGCGTGGTCCAGCCGAACCCGACGGCGATGCGCAGGCCCGTCAGAATCTCCGGCAACGCGGCCGGCAGCACCACATGCCATACCACTTGCCTCAGGTTCGCACCGAGCGACCAGGCCGCATTCACCTGCTCAGCCGTCGCGCTCTTCACGCCCGCGCGCGCGGCCATCGCGATCGGCGCGAAGCACGCGAGCCAGATGACGACGATCTTCGCGGTTTCGTCGATGCCGAACCAGATCACGACGAGCGGCAGATACGCGAGCGGCGGCAACGGCCGATAGAACTCCAGCGGCGGATCGAGCACGCCACGCGCGATGCGGCTCACGCCCATCAGAATGCCGACGGGCACCGCCGTGACCACTGCGAGCGCGAACGCGCCGAACACGCGGATCGCGCTCCAGAGCAGATGCTCGGACAACGGCAGCCCGCCCTGAAGACGTCCGTGCACGGCATCGAGAAAGGCGCGCCACACCGCTTCGGGCGAAGGCAGGAACAGCGGGGGAATCCAGTGGAAATGCGTCGATGCCCACCACAGCGCGGCGATCGCGACGACGCACAGCGCGCTCGGCAATGCGGTCGGACCCGCGCCGGGCATGCCGCGACGGCGGCGCCTGGGGCGCTTTTTTGCGGTCGCGTCGCGCGGCGCGTCGGTCAACGCGTGAACAGGTTGCGTCATGCCGCCTCCGTTTCCGTGCGATGCAGCCGGCGCGTCAGACGCTCGCGCCATTCGATGAACGCAGGCGATGATTTGACGGCGCGCGCATCGCGGTTGCGGATGTACTCGCGCGAAAACGGCAGCTCGTGCACCTCCTCGATGCGCCCCGGTCCGGGCGTCATCAACACGAGGCGCGTGGCGAGAAAGAGCGCTTCCTCGACGCTGTGCGTGATGAAGAACACGGTCTTGCGCGTGCGCGACCAGACATCGAGCACGATTTCCTGCACGTTTTCGCGGGTGAGGGCGTCGAGCGCGCCCATCGGTTCGTCCATCAAGAGCACTTCGGGATCGCTTGCGAGCGCACGCGCGATGCCCACGCGCTGCTGCATGCCGCCCGACAGCGCGTAGATCTTCGCGTTTTCGTGTTGCGCCAGGCCGACGAGCGCGAGCGTGCGGCGCGCGATCTCGCGGCGTTCGTCGCGCTTCACGCCGCGAAAGCGCAGGCCGAGCGCGACGTTGTCGATCACGTTGAGCCACGGCATCAGTGCATGCTTCTGGAACACCACGCCGCGTTCCGCGCCGGGGCCGTCGATCGGCTCGCCGTTGAGCGTCGCGACGCCTTCGGTCGGCTCGAGAAAGCCGGCGAGGCAATTGAGCAGCGTGGTCTTGCCGCATCCCGATGCGCCCAGCGCGACGACGAACTCGCCGCTGCCGATCTGCAGATCGACGCCCTGCAACGCTGGCGTGCTCGCGCCTTCGTAGGTGACGCCGAGGTTGCGGATCGAAAGCGAGGTCATTTCGCGGCCTGCTGCACGAAGCGCGGATCGACGCCCGCCGAATAATCCGCGAGCACGTTCTGAATCGTGCCCTGTTGCTTCAGGAACTGCGCCGTCGCGGTGAGCGACTGCGCCGCGCCCGACTGTTTGCCGCCACCGAGCCAGGTCGGCGACGCCTGTTCGCCGGCCGACGGGAACGCGTAGAGCGCAAGGCTCGCGGGCACGTCGGCGGCGGCGGCGCCGGATTCCTGCGCGACCGCCTGCACCTGTTTCGAATCGACCGTCCACGCGGCCTTGTTGTTGCGGTACTGCGCGTCGGTGTCGGCGAGCACCTTGACGAGGCCGCTCAGGAACGCGGGATTCTCCTGCGCGAACTTGCGCGACGCGACGAGGCCGTCGAAGGTCGCCTTGCCGGTTTCCTTCGCGACTTCGCCGGACGTGATCAGTACGCGGCCATTCTGCTTCGCCTTCGCGAGCACCGGGTCCCAGATGTAGGTCGCGTCGATGTTGCCGCGCTCCCACGCCGCGGCCACTTCCGGCGGACGCAGATTGACGATCTTGACCGTCGACGGATCGATGCCCGCCTTCTGCAACGCGACGAGCGCATGAAAGTGCGACGTCGATACATACGGCACGCCGAGCGTCTTGCCCTTCAGATCGGCGAGCTTGGTCACGCCCGAGCCGTTGCGCGCGACGAGCGCTTCGGCGTCGTTGATGTTGTCGAGAATCCAGAACAGCGACAGATCGACGCCTTGCGAAAGGCCTGCGGCGATCGGGCTGGAGCCGGCTTCGCCGATTTGTATCGAACCGGACGCGAGCGCGCGAATCACATCGGCGCCGCTGCCCAGCTTGCGATAGGTGACCTTGTAGCCGGTCGCTTTCTCGACGGCGCCGCTCGCCTGCGCATAGCGCCACGGCACGACCATGTCCTGATAGCCGATGACGACCTCGCGCGTGTCGGCCTGCGCGTGAAGCGGCGCGAGCGCGGCGGCGCCGAGGGTGAACGAGGCGAGGCTGGCGATCAGTTGACGGCGGCGAATCGAAGCTTTCATGGTGCGAAGAAGAAGAGATAGTGAAGCGTTCGACTATAGGCACTTCGCGTGCCGCGGCTACCAATCTTTTGTGCGTAGCAAATGACGTCGCGGAAGCTTTGCTATCGCCGAAAAGCGATACAGTGCTACCCTTCGCGAGCATCTCAAAAAGCAAAAAAACCACTTCGGGATCGTCGCCGTCACAGGGGCGGCGTTCCACGTTAAATCGGAGCTGTCCATGCCATTGCGGTCCGGCGTCGACGAGGCAAGTTTTCGTCGCATTCTCTTTCGCAACATCGCGCTGCCGCTCGGCACCGGCCTCGTCACGGCGGTCGCGTTCGTCGCGCTCGTGCTGTATCTGCTTTCCGGGATCAACTGGGTCGAGCATTCGGAGCGCGTGATCGGCAATGCGCAGGAAATCGGCCGGCTCGTCAGCGAGAAGGAAAGCGCGATTCGCGGCTATCTGATCACCGGTGACGACGCGTTTCTCGCGCCCTACGAAACCGCGAAGCCCAAACTCGCCGCCGATATCGACACGCTCGCCGAACTCGTCGCCGACAACGCCCCGCAAGTGGACCGTCTGATCCGCGTGCGCGCGTTGCAGGCGCAATGGGACAAGGTCGCCGACAATCTCATCGACGCGCGCCATCGAAATCTGGATTCCGGCGCGCTCGTGCGCGCGGGCCGCGGCTCGGCCGAGCGCGCGGAAACGGAGCGCGAACTCGCCGCGTTCCTCAACATCGAGCAGACCTTGCGCCTGCAGCGCATCGAGTCCGCGCGGCAACTGACGACCATCACCGTGGTCGTGTTCCTGATTCTGAGCCTGACGCTGTCGGTGAGTCTCGCGATCTTCGGCAGGCGCGAATTGATGCAGCTTTCCAATGCCTTCGGCGCGGCGATCGGCGAGCAGGAGCGGCAAACGCGCGCGTTGCAGGAGCAGGCGTGGCTGCGCGACGGGCAGACGCAGCTCGCCGAGCGCGTGATCGGCCGGCAAGCGCTCGGCGAGCTTTGCCAGACGATTCTCGACTTCCTCGCGGATTACCTCAAGGTGTCGATGGGCGCGTTCTACGTGCGCGAAGGCGATGGCGCACTGAAGCGCACCGCGAGCTTCGGCTTCGATCCCGACAGCGCGCCGGTTCCCGAATCGCTCGCGGGCGTGAAGAGCCTCGTCGGGCAGGCGGTGCACGCGCGCAAGCTGACCAGCCTGAACGATGTTCCCGCCGGCTACTGGAAGGTGACGTCGGCGCTCGGCGCGAGCGCGCCCGCGAGCCTCGCCATCATGCCGATCGAGAACGAAGGCCGGGCGAACGGCGCGATCGAACTCGGCGCGATGCACACGCTGACCGAGCGCGACCAGCAATTCCTGAAGATGATCGCGGGCAATATCGGCGATTTCGTCGAGGCGGCGCAGTATCGCGAGCGGCTGCAACGCGTGCTAGAAGAAACGCAGCAGTTGAACGAAGAACTGCAGATGCAGCAGGAAGAACTGCGCACGACCAACGAGGAACTGGAACAGCAGACCACGGCGCTTTCGCAGGCGCAGGCGTATCTTGCGAACCAGAAAGCGGAACTCGAACAGACCAACGATCAGCTCGCGGAACAGGCGCGCGTGCTCGACGAACGCAACGTCGCGCTCAACGCCGCGCAAGGCGAACTCGAATCGCGCGCGGAAGCGCTGCAGCGCGCGAGCCGCTACAAGTCCGAGTTTCTCGCGAACATGTCGCATGAGTTGCGCACGCCGCTCAATAGTTCGCTGATCCTCGCGAAACTGCTGTCCGAGAACAAGACCGGCAACCTCACGAACGACCAGATCAAGTACGCGCAGACGATCTATTCCGCGGGCAACGATCTGCTCAATCTCATCAACGATATTCTCGACCTCTCGAAGGTCGAGGCGGGCAAGCTCGATCTGCATATCGAGGACGTGCCCTTGCAGCGGATCATGGATTCGCTTGCGCGCACCTTCGAGCCGCTCGCGCGGCAGAAGAAACTGAGGCTCGAACTGCGCAGCGAGATCGATGATTATCCGACGCTCACCACCGACTTCCGGCGTCTCGAACAGATTCTGAAGAACCTGCTGTCGAACGCGGTGAAGTTCACGGACGCGGGCGCGGTGTCGCTCGCGCTCAGGAACGCCGGCGAGGGCGCGGTGCAGTTCGTCGTGACCGATACCGGCATCGGCATTGCGCCGGACCAGCAGCAGGCGATCTTCGAAGCGTTCCAGCAAGCCGATGGCACCACGAGCCGTCACTATGGCGGCACGGGCCTCGGTCTGTCGATTTCGCGCAGCCTCGCGCATCTGCTCGGCGGTTCGATCAGCGTACGCAGCACGCAGGGCATGGGCAGCACATTCACGCTGACGATGCCCGTTGCCTACGATGGCGCCGCGCCGTCCGGCGCCGAAGTGCAGGCGCCCGCGCCCGCGCCCGCGCCGCTCGTCGTCGATGAAGCGCCGCCCGAGCTCGTCGAAGTCGCCCACGTGATCGACGACGACCGCGCCGACGCCGCACCCGGTCGCCGCCTCGTGCTCGTGGTCGAAGACGAACCGGACTTCGCGCAAGTGCTGTTCGATCTCGCGCACGAACTGGGTTATCGCTGCATCGTCAGCGGCACCGCGCGCGAGGCGCTCAGGCTCGCGCGAGACAGCGCGCCGAACGCGATCCTGCTGGACATCGGCTTGCCGGACCGCTCGGGCCTCGTGCTGTTGCAGGAACTGAAGGCGAATCCGGCGACGCGGCACATTCCCGTGCATGTCGTGTCGGCGTCGGACAAAAGCGAGGCCGCGCTGCATCTCGGCGCGATCGGCTACGCCATGAAGCCGACCACGCGCGAGCAACTGACCGCCATCTTCCAGCGGCTCGAAGAGAAGAGCAGCCAGAAGATCAAGCGCGTGCTGCTCGTCGAGGACGATGCGCGGCAGCGTCAGAGCATCGTCGAACTGATCAGCGACGCGGACGTGGAAATCACGCCGGTCGAGTTCGGCCGCGATGCGCTCGATTTGCTGAAGACCACGATCTTCGATTGCATGATCATCGATCTGAAGCTGCCCGACATGCAGGGCGGCGACCTCCTTCGCCAGATGGCCGCGACGGATTCGTACTCGTTCCCGCCCGTGATCGTCTACACGGGCCGCAGCCTCACGCATGATGAGGAAGCCGAACTGATGCGTTATTCGCAGTCGATCATCATAAAGGGGGCGCGTTCGCCGGAGCGTCTGCTCGACGAAGTGACGCTGTTCCTGCACAAGGTCGAGACGGATCTCTCGGCGGACCGTCAGGCGATGCTGCACGTCTCGCGCTCGCGCGATCGCGTGCTCGACGGCCGCCGCGTGCTGCTCGTCGACGACGATATCCGCAACATTTTCTCGCTATCGAGCGCGCTGGAGCATCAGGGTTTGAAGGTGGAGATCGGCCGCAACGGTTTCGAGGCGATCGAAACGCTCGACAGCAATCCGGACATCGACATCGTGCTGATGGACGTGATGATGCCCGGCATGGACGGACTCGAAGCGACGCGGCGCATCCGCGCGGACGCGCGCTTCAGGAAGCTGCCGGTCATCGCGATCACGGCGAAGGCGATGAAGGACGATCAGGAGCAATGTCTCGCGGCGGGCGCGAGCGATTATCTGGCGAAGCCGATCGACGTCGACCGGCTTTACTCGCTGTTGAGGGTGTGGATGCCGCGGCGCGTTTGAGCGTCAGATATTCAACGCCCGCTTGTCCACCGCGAGCGCCGCCTCCCGCATCACTTCCGACAATGAAGGATGCGGATGGCAAATGCGCCCGAGATCTTCGCTCGCCGCCTTGAACTCCATCGCGACCACCGCTTCGGCGATCAGATCCGACGCGTTCGCCGAGATGATATGCACGCCGAGAATCTCGTCGGTTTTCGCATCGGCGATGATCTTGATGAAGCCGTCCGTCTCGCCGATGCCCATCGCGCGGCCGTTCGCCATCATCGGGAACTGGCCGGCCTTGGTCTCGCGGCCCGCCGCTTTCAGCGCCTGCTCCGTCTGCCCGACCCACGCGATCTCCGGATGCGTGTAAATCACCCACGGAATGCAGTTGTAGTCGATGTGCGGCTTCTGCCCGTCGATGATTTCCGCCACCAGCACGCCTTCGTCCTCGGCCTTGTGCGCGAGCATCGGGCCGCGCACGACATCGCCGATCGCGTAGACGTTCGGGACTTTCGTCGCACAATGTCCGTCGACGGGAATGAAGCCGCGCTCGTCGGCTGAAAGACCGATCGAATCCAGGCCGAGATCGTCCGTGTTCGGCACGCGGCCTATCGACACGATCAGGCGGTCCGCATCGAGCGTCTGCGCGTTGCCGTCCTTGTCCTGGTAGGAAATGGCAACGCTCGAATCGGTGGTCTTCACGCTGTCGATCTTCACGCCGAGGTGAATCGTCAGTCCCTGCTTCTTGAAGAGCTTCGCGGCTTCCTTTTGCAGCGCGGTGTCGGTCGTGCCGAGGAATTCGGGCAGCGCTTCGAGAATCGTCACTTCCGCGCCGAGCCTGCGCCACACCGAGCCGAGTTCGAGGCCGATCACGCCCGCGCCGATCACGGCGAGCTTTTTCGGCACGGACGTGAAGGCGAGCGCGCCTTCGTTGTCGGAGACGATCTTGTTGTCGACCGGCACGTTCGGCAGATGACGCGCCTTCGAACCCGTCGCGATGATCACGTGTTGCGCGGTATGGCTTTCGGTCTTGCCGTCACCGCTCACGTCGATTTTGAAATTCGCGCCGTCCTTGCCCGCGAGCTTGCCGTGACCTTTGAGCCACGTGATCTTGTTCTTGCGGAACAGGAATTCGACGCCGCCCGTGATCTTTTCGACGATCGCTTCCTTGCGGCCGACCATTTTGTCGACGTCGACAGAAAGGTTGTCCATGTTGATGCCGAGATCGCCGAAATGAAGCTGCGCCTTCTCGAATTGCTCGCTCGACGCCAGCAACGCCTTCGACGGAATGCAGCCGACGTTCAGGCACGTGCCGCCGAGCTTCGGCTTGCCGGCGTGGTTGATCCATTCCTCGACGCACGCGACCTTGCGGCCGAGCTGCGCGGCGCGGATCGCGGCGATGTAGCCGCCGGGGCCGGAGCCGATCACGATCACATCGAAGTCGGCTTTCTGGGCTGAAGCGGCGGCGGGCGCGGGCGCTGCGGCTGGCGCGGGTTGAGCGGCAGGCTTTTCCGGCGCAGGCGCGGACGCGGGCGCGGCGGCGGACGCTTTCGCTTCGGTATCGATGATGGCGAGCACTTCGTCTGCGTGAACGATATCGCCAGCCTGCTTCGCGATTTCCGCGAGCGTGCCCGCCGACGGCGCAGGCACTTCCAGCACGACCTTGTCCGTTTCCAGTTCGACGAGGATTTCGTCTTGCGTCACGGTGTCGCCCGCTTTCTTCTTCCACGGCAACATCGTCGCTTCGGTGACGGATTCGGAAAGCTGCGGAACCTTGACTTCAATCCTGGCCATTCAGATTCTCCTTGTAAGCGATTTTTTCGCGGCTGGAAACGTGGATGCCGCCTTGTCCAGGCCGGCCCGGCGCGCCGAAGTCGTAGGATACGCCCTGTCCGCACCGCGCGCGCGGCAAGCGGCGCGGACATCGATCCGTGTTTTCGTCGTCGTTATATTCAGTGGTATATTACGAAGCACGCATTGACCGACCCAGAGCACACCTTCCGGCCCAGCCGATCGAGCACGAGGTGACCATGCAGCCCCCTCCGTTTCAACTTGCCCGCACGAGCGCACATGCACATCGCGATGCGTGCTGCCAGCCGACCGAAGCCGATTTGCGCTCGTCGCGGCGGCGTGCGCGTCTTGCCGAACTCGATGCCAATCTGCATTGCTCGGTCATCGGCACCTGTCTTTCGACCGGCGAGCTGCGCAAGCTCGTGCCGAAATTCACCGATCTCGACCGCCACCACGCGAGCGATCTGGAGATTCATCATGCGGCCGTCGAACTCGCGATCGCGGGCGGCGCGGGCGCGAAGGCGCTGAACAAGGCGCTCGACGAGCGCTACGCGGGCGCGATCCGCCGTTTCGATGCCGCGCGCGATCCGCAGGCGTTGCTCGATCTATGGAACGACGCGCTCAGGTCCGGCGACATCCCGCCCGCGTACTGGGCGGTGATGTCGCATCCGCACGCGACGATAGAAGTGCGCCAGGCCGCGTTCGGCGAACTGCACATGCTGTCGCATCTGGTGGGCGCGGCGAATCGCGCGGATATCCGTCGGCTCGTGGCGCTGGAAGCGGAGAACGCCGGCCTCAGGGACAAGATCGAACGTCAGCAGGCGCGTCTGCTCGAACTGAGCGCGGAGCGGGATGCGTCGCTCATGCAATCGAACGCACAGGCGCTGCAACTCGCTGCGCTCGCCGAACGCAAGTCGGACCTGTCGACGGCGCAGCTCGAAGCCGAAGTCGAGCGCCTGCGCGAGAAGGTGGAGGACGGCGAGCGCCGTCTTGCGCTGCACACGAGCCGCCGCGAAGCCGCCGAGCAGCGCGCGCAGCACGACGAGGACGAGACGCGCGCGTTGCGCAACAAGCTGGGCGAGGCGCAGGCGCTCCTTAGAGTCGTGCAGGCCGAATGCGCGGCGCTGGAACGCGCGACGCTCGACGCCGACGATCAGCCCGACGCGCGCCAGCGCGCTGTCGAATGGGTGAATGGCAGGCGTATCGTCTATGTCGGCGGAAGGCCGAATTCGAACGCGGTGCTGAAGTCGCTGGTGGAAGCGGCGGGTGGTGAGCTGATCGTCCACGACGGCGGCATCGAGGATCGCAAGGGCTTGCTCGCCGCCGCGTTGCCGAACGCCGATGTCGTGCTGTTTCCCGTCGACTGCATCGATCACGATTCGATGAGCATGCTCAAGCGCGTCTGTGAGCGGCATGGCGTCGAGTATTCGCCGCTGCGCACGGCGAGCGTCGCGAGCTTCGTGGAGTTCGTCGCGCGGCTGGCCGCGAGCGCGCAGGACACGCGGGCGAGCGCGCCGCCGCCGTCCGCGTTCTGCCTGCGTCACGGTTAAGGCTTGAGCAGCTTCGTGAGCGATTCGATTTGCCCGGCGCAGGCCGCTTGCGCCTGCGTTTCGACCTCGCGATAAAGCCGGATGATGCTCTCGCCGACCGGCGTCAGCACGCAGCCGCCGCCGCTTTGACCGCCTTGCTCGGAGATCGTCGCGGGCGATTTGAGCGAGCGGTTGAGTTCGTCGATGAGCAGCCATGCGCGCCGGTACGACATGTCGAGGCTGCGCGCCGCCGCCGAGATCGAGCCGTGCTTATGCACCGCTTCCAGTAGCGAGACCTTGCCCGGGCCGATCGCTATGGTCTCGCCTTTCGTGATGCGCATGCGAAAGCGGACTTCGGCGGCGTGGTCTGCCGGGTCTGCTTCGGGTGCGCTTTGGGATGGTTTGTGGGTCGTCGCCATGCCGGAGAGGATACACGAAGGGAGTGGGGCGGCTCGATCAGTTTCCCGGATAGCAAACCCCATAATCCTCACACCCCGGACATCCCGGCGCGCAAGTCGGCGCAACGCCTCGCGCATACGCGACCTCTTGCGCGAGAAACTTCTTCCAGCGCAGGTTCGCGACATTGCGCGCGACCAGCACGGGATAGTGCCGCGCCAGCATCTCGCTGACGTCATCTCGCCCGCCGAGGCCGAGATCGCGCCACAGATGATCCGGCCGCAACGAAGCCGCGGCGATGATCGTCGCGAGACAAAACGCGTCTTCCCGATACCGGTTCGCCGTGCGGTCGTGCCACATCAGCAACCCGTGCAGATCGCGCACGAATACGCGATGCGGCGACGACAGAATCGCACCGGGCGCACGATCGACCGCCGCGCCGGGAAAATGCCGGCCGATCAGCGCCGTGAACGCGCCGGCATCGAGCCCGAGCAAAAGGAGATCATTCGATTCGATGCGCGCGCCGATGAGCCGCGCGAACAGCACGGTATCGGGCGCATCGGGATGGGCGGCGTGCGCGAGCAACGCACGCGCTGGCGCATTCATCGATGCGCTGTACCCAGCACGTGCGCATCGACGCGCACGAGGCGTTTCATGTGACGCGGCGCGTGCACCGTGTCCGCACCCGACACGAGCACAGGCAAACCATCCTCGACCCCGAGTTCGCGATCCGCGCACTCATACGCGACGATCACCTGCGCGCCGATCGGCGTATTGAACAGTTCGTGCCACGAAAACGTCACGGCGTAGCCGTCGTGCGCGTGCGCAAGAAACACGGTGCGCTTGAAATCCGAGTTGTCCGGACGGCGCACGCCCGCCGCGTCGAGCAGCACGCGCAACTGCACGCCGCGATAACTTCCCATCGGACGGATGTAGCGGCCCGTCGAAAAGCAAACCAGATCGAAAGGCGCGATGTGCGCGCACGCGAATTCGCGCAATGCGGCAAGATCGAGCGTGAGCGGTCGTTGCACGGCGCCGCCGATCTCGACGACGGGTCCGTCGAGCGTGGCGGAGAGAGCAGGAATCGGTTGCGCAAGTTCCATGGCGTTTGACGTAAGAAGCGCGAAAAAGACGCGTGTTAAGCGGACGGGGCGGCGTTGTATCTGCGACTATATTACGATGTCCGGCCCGATGCCATGTTTGCTGCGGCATGACGGACATGATCTACGGCTTATCGACGGGAGAAACGCATGAAGCGTCGGCTGACGGCGGCATTCGCCATGACGATGTTCCTCGCGGCGTGCGGCTCGGTCGCGCCGGGCACGACGGCGCAGACCGTGCCGCTCGCGGGCACGCCCAACGGCGTCGCGGTGCGCGATGCGGACGGCGCAGTTTTCGTCACCGACGACAGAACCAACGGCATCGTGATGACGACGCACATCGGCGACGAGGACGCGCCCGCGTTCTCGCTCTACGCGCGCATTCCTCACGCGGAGGGTGAGCGCACCGGCCTGAGCCAGATCGCGTTCGCGCCGAACGGGCATCTGCTCGTCGAGCAGTTCGGCTTCGGCACGGCGGGCGCCGTTTTCAATATCGCGCCGAGCGGTCAGGTCGCGCTCGCGTCGGATACGAATTCGGCGCGGCGTCGTCTGGGCTTGCTCGTGCTCGACAGCGGCACGTTCCTGTCGAGCTGGTTCGTGAAGGAGGGCAGCGCGCCGCCCGAAGGCGGCGTGAGCGTGATTACGCGCGGCAGCGCGCCGCGCCAGATGATCGAGCGCGACATCGTCGGCGGACTGGCGAAGCCGGTTGGTCTCGCGGCCGTCGGCGGAACGCTCTACATCAGCGATCAGGCCGCCAACCGCATCTACAAGGTGGATCTGCAGGCGGCGCGGGCGGCGAGCGCGCCCGTGCCTGCCAGCGATGTCTTCGCGACCGTCGATGCGCCCGACCTGATGGCCGCGACGCCCGACGGCACGCTCTACACGAAATGCAGCGCGCACGCCGTGTGCAGCTTCTCGAAGCGCGGCCGGGCGACCGTCGTCATGGACGGTCTCGAAGCGCCGCGCGGCGTCGCGGTGGACGTCGCGCGCAAACGGCTCATCGTGGTCGACCGCTCGGGCGCGCCGGACAAGCCGAGCGCGCTGCGCGTCGCGCCCATCCGCTGACGTGCTCAGCGCGGTGACGACCAGCCCTTGTAGCTGCCGACGTTCTCGCGCGTCACCAGCGTCGACGGCAACAGGATCGTCGAGCTGCTCGGCTTCTTGCCGTTCATCAGGTCATAACCGACGCTGACCGCCTGCTGCGCCATCGCCCACGGATCCTGGCTCGCCGATGCCTGAACCGACGTATCCGACTTCAGCGCCACTTCGATATCCGGCGCGCCGTCTACCGACGTGATCACGATATTCCCGCGATGCAGCTGCTTCGCCGCGAGGTCCGTGCCGATCGCTTGCGGATCGTTGATCGCGAACACGCCGTCGAGCTTCGGGAAACGCGTGAGATAGCCCTGCATCGCGTTCATGCCGCCTTCGCGCGAGCCCTTGGCGTCCTGATCGTCGGACAGGACCTTGATGCCCGGATTCTTCGCGAGCACGCTCTTGCAGCCGTTCACGCGATCGATCACCGCCGACACCTGCGGCCCGTTCTCGATCACCACGTTGCCCTTGCCGTTGAGCTTCTTCGCGAGGAAGTCGCAGGAAATTTCGCCGGCCTGCACGTTGTTGGTCTGCACGGTCGCGTCCGCGCCCGCCGCCGCCACGTCCACCGCGATCACGACGATGCCCGCCTTCTGCGCCTTCTTCACCGCCGGCTCGATCGCCTTCGGATCGACGGCGTTCAGCAGGATCATGTCGACGTGCGCCGAAATGAAGTTGTCGATCTGCGTGAACTGCTTGTTCATGTCGTAGTCCGACGACACCGCCTGCACCTTGGCGCTCGGATTGATGGCCTTCGCCTTGGCTTCCGCGCCCTTTGCGATCGTCACGAAGTACGGGTTGCCGAGCGAGCCGACCGTGATGCCGACGGATTTCAACTGCTTGTCGGCGGCGTGCGCCGACAGCGACAGGGTGAATCCGAGAGCGAGAGCGACGCTGGCGAAAAGCTTGTTGTGTTTGCGCATGTTGTTGTCTCCAGTTGGTCCTTTTTTCGAGGGCGGGCGCACGCGGACCCGAATGCGCCCGGATAGCGAAAGTTCAGGTGCGAGCCGAGCCGCGCTGACGGTAACGATCGAGCGCCACCGCGCCGATGATCACGAGGCCCTTGATGATGTATTGCCAGATGTCCGACACGCCGAGCAGCACGAGACCGTTCGTCAGCACCGCGATGATGAGCGCGCCCACCAGCGTGCCGACGATCGAGCCCACGCCGCCGACGAAGCTCGTGCCGCCGAGAATCACCGCGGCGATCGCATCGAGTTCATACGACTGGCCGAGCTGCAAACCATTCGCGGCGTAGAGACGCGCGGCGGACATCACCGCGCCGAGACCCGCGAGCAAGCCCGAGATCGCGTAGACGAAGAGCTGAATGCCCCACACCTTGATACCCGAAAGACGCGCCGCTTCCGGATTGCCGCCGACCGAATAGATGCGCAGGCCGAGCACGGTGCGTCGCAGGATGAACCACGACACGAGCACGACGAGCAGCGCGATGATCACGAGCCAGGGCACGCCGAACAGCGTGTCGTTGCCGATGAACGCGAACGACAGTTGCGGATTGAAGATGGTCGTGTCGTGACCGATCAGCCGCGCGATGCCGCGTACCGCGGTGAGCGAGCCGAGCGTGACGATGAACGGCGGCAGTTTCAGCAACGCGATCAACAGGCCGTTGACCACGCCGAAGCCGAGACCGACCGCGAGCGCCGCCGGAACGCCGAGCCAGCCCCAGCCCGGAATGTTCGATGCGAGCAGTGCGGCGACCGCGCCCGCCGAAAGAATCGAGCCCACCGACAGATCGATACCGCCCGTCAGAATCACGAAGGTCATGCCTGCCGCGAGCACGATGTTGATCGATGCCTGCTGCGTGACGATCGACATGTTCTGGAAGCTGAAGAAGCCATCCGTCACGATGCCGAAGCCGATGCACAGCAAGATCAGCACCGGCAGCATGCCGGCGGTGCGCATCAGCACCTGCATGCGCTCGCGATGTTCGATGCGGCTCTGCCGCTGGGTCGTGCTTTCTGCTTTCGCAACCGGCGCGGCGCCTGTTTCCTGGTGTTTCGTCGTGTTAGCCATGTCTCTCTCCGTATCCTTAAGCCGCCTGATCGAGCTTGATCTTCGAGCCCGTCGCCAGTTCGATGATGCCTTCCTGTGAAATCGGCTTGCCGGAATGGCCGCCGAGTTCGCCCGCGATTTCGCCTTCACGCATCACGAGCACGCGGTCCGCCACGCCGATCACTTCCGGCAACTCGCTCGAGATGACGATCACGCCGACGCCCGTGCGCGCGAGATCGTTGATGATTCGATAAATCTCCGACTTCGCGCCGATATCGACGCCGCGCGTCGGCTCGTCGAGGATCAGCACTTCCGGCTTCGTTTCGAGCAGGCGCGAGAGCAGCACCTTCTGCTGGTTGCCGCCCGACAGCGCGCCCACGTTCACGCGCATGTTCGGCACGCGAATCGTCAGCGCGGCGATCGCGTCCTTCGCGCGCGTGTTGCCGCGCGGCAGATCCATCACGCCCGCTTTCGCGTCGCGTCCGGCGATCGTGATGTTGATGTTGTCGCGCACGCTCATGTCGAGGAACAGGCCCTGGCCCTTGCGGTCTTCGGTGAGATAGACGAGGCCGGCATCGATCGCGTCGCGCGGCGTGCGCAGTTTCACCGGCTTGCCGTGCATCGACACTTCGCCGCGGGTCTTTTCTTCCGCGCCGAAAATCAGCCGCGCGAGTTCCGTGCGTCCCGCGCCGACGAGTCCCGCGATGCCGAGCACTTCGCCCGCGTGCAGATCGAGGCTGCATCCTTTCACGCGATTGTTGTCGGCGATATCGCGCACGGACAGCACGACGTTGCCCGGATCGTAGGGCGCGTGCTCCTTCTTGTAGAAGCCGGAGATGTCGCGGCCGACCATCATCTTCACGAGGCTGTCGGCGGAGAGTTCGTCGCGCATCAGCGTGCCGACATACGCGCCGTCGCGCAGCACCGATACGCGGTCCGACAGCTCGTAAATCTCCGCCATGCGGTGGCTGATGTAGATGATCGCGATGCCTTCCGCGCGCAGCGTGCGCACGAGTTCGAACAGACGATCGGTTTCGCGCGACGAGAGCGGCGTGGTCGGCTCGTCCATCACGAGGATGCGCGCATGCGCGTGCACGGCGCGCGCGATTTCGACGAGCTGCCGCTCCGCGATCGACAGATCGCCGACGAGCGTATGCGGCTTGAAACTCGCGCCGAGGCGCTTCAGCACGTCCTCGCAGCCGCGCTCCATGCCTTTGCGATCGACCAGCCTGCCGCGCCGCAGTTCGCGTCCCGCGTGGATGTTCTCCGCGACGGAAAGATTCGGCGCGAGGCTCAGTTCCTGATAGATCACGGCGACGCCGAGCGCGCGCGCGGCGAGCGGTCCGTCGATGGTCACGGTCTTGCCGTCGATGAGAATCTGGCCGCCGGCATCGGCCTGATATGCGCCCGACAGGATTTTCATCAGCGTGGACTTGCCCGCGCCGTTTTCGCCCATCAGCGAATGCACTTCGCCGGGATAGACGGACAGGCGCACGTCATTGAGCGCGCGCACGCCCGGAAAGGTTTTGCTGATGCCGCGCATTTCGAGAAGCGGCGGCGGGCGGGACGGGTCATGCGGCATGGTTCACCTCTTGCGATTTGAAGCCCGCGTGGCGGATCGCCGCGCGCGGTGAGAAGTTGAAGAACATCGGCAAAGTGGCCGCGCCGATCGCACCCGCATCCGGGCCGAAGGAGCCGCGCACGAGCGTCGGGGTGCCGCGCGCTTCGGGGGCGTTGGCGGCGAGCGTCGTCGAAAGGCGCTGGACGAGCTTGTCGAGCAGGCCGCCGTCGATATCCGAATCGATCACGACCATCGGCACGTCGAGCACGCAGAGCGTCGCGCGCAGGGCGGGCGCGAGCGCTTCGATGCAGTCGTCGATCCACTCGTCGACCGCGGGCAGACGCTGCTCGATGCACGCCTGCAAATCGATGCGGTTGTCCGCCGCCGCGCCGCAATAGTTCAGATGCCGCACGAGCGAGTTCAGCGACGCCCGCGACAGCAGGATGTCCCAGCGGCCGGACGGCTGCGGCGCGGAAGGCAGGCGGCTCGGTGGCACCGGAATCACGCCGATGTCGCCCGCATTGCCCGACGTGCCGCGCAGGCAGTCGCCATTGATCGCGACGCCGCCGCCGATCGCCGAGCCGAGAAACAGATAGACGAAGTCGTCGCAGCGGCGGCCGTGGCCGTAGAACAGTTCGGCGGTCGCGGCGGCGTTGCCGTCGTTCTCGCTGAAGACGGGCAGTGACAGCGCGCGGCCGAGTTCATCGGCGAAATCGGTTTCGTCCCAGGCGCGGAAGGTTTCGGCGGGCAGGCCGAGTTCGCGCAGCCAGCTGCCGAGGTTGAACGGCTGCGCGATGCCGACGCCCGTCAGCCGCTCGCGTTCCGGCGCGCTCAGCAGGCCGAGCATGCTAGCGATGTCGCGCTGCACGATCTTCAGCACTTCGGACGGATGCGGCAGCACGGCATCGAGGACGCTGCGGGCGAGCACGTCGCCGGCGAAATTCACGAGCACTGTCTCGATGCCCGTGCGATCCAGCCGCACGCCGATGCCGAATGCGCCGCGCGGATCGAGCCGGATCAGCGACGCGGGCTGGCCGCGCTGGCCGTCGAGACGTCGTCCGGTGTATTCGATCAGGCCCGCATTTTCCAGCGATTCGACGATGCTGCCGACCGCCGTGCTCGTCAGATTCGCGTGGCGCGCGAGTTCGGCCTTCGACGCCGGTTCGGCACGCCGCAGCGCCTGCAACAGCAGCCGCTCGTTGTACCGGCGTACGTTCGCGGAATTGCTTCCTCTGCCGCTGGGGGATTTCACGCGCTGCGTCTCCGAAGACGGCCATCGACTCGTGGCCATTAATTAAATCAAGTTGATTTATTTAAGAACGACGGCGCGTCGAAGTAAAGGAGGGAAATCCCGGAGCCGCTTTTTAAGCGTTTTTTGAAGAAAGGGTGCGGGCGGCGCGATGCCGGGCATCCGCAAACCGTGGACCCGGTGCGATTCACACTAGGCGATGCGACGGGCACTTCCAAGCGCTTACTCGAAGCATCGGCCGAATCGATGTGCTATCGTCGGCGACACTTTTCGACACTTCCTTCGCCGTTTCATGTTCTCGATCTCCCAGGCCACGCACGCCACCAAGGCGGCGCAATACGACGAGCTGCTTCAGCAAACCCGCGCGCTCATTGGCGATGAAACCGATTTCATCGCCAATGCCGCGAATTTTTCTTCACTCGTCTTTCACACGCTGCCCGATCTGAACTGGGCCGGCTTCTATCTCTTCGACGGCAACGAGTTGGTCGTCGGGCCGTTTCAGGGCAAGCCGGCGTGCGTGCGGATCGCGCTCGGACGCGGCGTGTGCGGCACGGCGGCGCGCGAGCGGCGCACGCAGGTCGTGCCGGATGTGCACGCGTTTCCCGGCCATATCGCGTGCGATTCGGCGTCGCGCTCGGAGATCGTCGTGCCGCTCGTCGCGAGCGACGGCACGCTGATCGGCGTATGGGACGTCGACAGCCCCGTGCCGAACCGTTTCGACGACGAAGACGCGCTCGGCATGGAAGCGCTGTGCACGGCGTTCGTCGCGCTCGCGTGGAGAAAATGAGCATCGATCCCGCAGACAACGGCGTCGTCACGATCGCGAGCGCGCAAAGCGCCGTCGCGACCGCCGACAAGCTCGAAGCGCTGATCCGCGCGCGCGGGCTGATCCTGTTCGCGCGCATCGACTTCAGCGGCGACGCCGCGCGCGCCGGCCTCACGATGCGGCCGAGCCAGTTGCTCGTGTTCGGCAATCCGCAGGCGGGCACGCCGCTGATGCAGGCCGTGCCGAGCGTCGCGCTCGACTTGCCGCTCAAGGTGCTGTCATGGGAAGACGCCGATGGCCGCGCGTGGCTTTCCTATAACGCGCCGGATTATCTGCGCGCGCGTCACGGACTCGATGCCGATCTGATGAAACCGCTGAGCGGCGTGGCCGCGCTCGCGGAGGCGGCGGCGCGCTGACAAGCTGGCGTCATCGGCGGGCAGACGCCTGCGTCTACAATGAGACGTTTTCATCCGTCTCAAAATCTCATGACGAGCCTTGCCCGCCGCCGCCTGCTTGCCGCGTGCGCCCTGAGCGTGTGTGCGTTCGCGCGCGTGCGCGACGTGCGCGCGGCATCGGACAAGGCGACGGTCGCGCTCGTGATGAAGTCGCTGAACGATCCGTTCGTTGTCTCGATGATCGAAGGCGCGCGCAATTACCAGCGGCACTACGCATCGCAACTCGATCTGAGCACGCACGGCACGCTCGCCGACAATGACGTCGCCGGGCAGATTCACATCGTCGAGACGCTGATCGACGCGAAAACCAACGCGATCGTCATCGCGCCTGCGGACTCGAAGGCGTTGCTGCCGGTGGCCGCGAAGGCGATTGCCTCGGGCATCATCGTGATCGCCATCGACAATCCGTTCGACGAAGCCGCGCAGGACGTGGCGGACCTCGCGATTCCGTTCGTCGGGCCGGACAGCCGGCGCGGCGCGAAACTCGTCGGCGCGTATCTCGGCTCGAAGCTGAAGGCGGGCGACGAGGTTGGCATCATCGAAGGGCCGGCGACCGATCGCAATTCGCAGCAACGCACGCTCGGCTTCAGGGAAGCGATGAACGCGGCGGGCATGCGTATCGCCGACACGGACGGCGGCGACTGGACCGTCGCGAGCGGCAAGTCGATCGCGCTGCAGATGCTTTACGCGCATCCGGATATGCGCGGCCTGCTTTGCGCGAACGACAACATCGCGATGGGCGCGATCGATGCGATCCGTATTGCCGGGAAGCGAGGCCGCGTGCTCGTGACGGGCTACAACAACATCGAAGCCGTGCAGCCGATGCTGGACGATGGCCGCCTGCTTGCGACGGTCGAGCAATTCGGCGCGCGGCAGGCGGTGTTCGGTGTGGACGTGGCCGTGAAGGCGTTGCTGGAGAAGCGGCGGCAGAGGGATTTATCGCCGTATATGGAGACGCCGGTGCAACTGGTGACGAAGGGGCAGGCGAAGGGGTTCCGGTTTGGGGGAGCGTGAGACGCCCCTGAATCACTCCCCCGCCTTCCCCAACAACCCCCGCGCTGCAAGACTCCGATACAACGCCCTCACGCCGAACGTCCACGGCTCGATTTCCGTCGAGAGCCTCACGGTATTGACCAGCGCGCCGAGGCTCGGCGTCGAGATCGTCACGACATCGCCGAGATGATGCGTGAATCCGCCGCCCGCCGTATCGCGATCCTTGATCGGCGAGAACATCGTGCCGAGGAACAGCATGAAGCCATCCGGATACTGATGATGCGCGCCGTGCGTCTGCGTGACGAGGTCGGCCGGATCGCGGCTGATTTCGCTCATGTGGCTGACGCCTTCGAGCACGAAGCCGTCGTCCGCGCCTTCGATACGCAGCGACACGCTCGTGCCACGCACCGAATCCAGCGTGAAGCGCTCATCGAACAGGCGCACGAACGGCCCGATCGCGCATGACGCGTTGTTGTCCTTCGCCTTGCCGAGCAACAGCGCGCTGCGGCCTTCGATATCGCGCAGGTTCACGTCGTTGCCGAGCGTCGCGCCGACGATCTCGCCGCGCGCATTCACCGCGAGCACGATCTCCGGCTCCGGGTTGTTCCATTGCGATGTCGGATACAGGCCGACATCCGCGCCGAAACCGACCGACGACATCGGCTGCGACTTAGAGAACACTTCCGCATCCGGCCCGATGCCGACTTCCATGTACTGCGACCACGCGCCGCGACGCTCCAGCTCGGCCTTCAGCTTCGCCGCGCTTTCCGAACCGGGCTTGATCTGCGAGAGATCCGCGCCGATCAGCTTGTTGATCGTGTCGCGCACCTCCTGCGCGCGGCTCGCGTCGCCGCCCGCCTGTTCCTCGATCACGCGTTCCAGCAAGCTCACCGCGAACGTGACGCCGCACGCCTTTACCGCCTGCACATCGCAGGGCGCGAGCAGACGCAGGCCATCGTCGGAGGCATCGAGTGTCGCTTGCAGCAGATCCTGCACGTTGCCGAGATGCTCGCCTTCCGCGTTCCGGGCGATGTCGAGTGCGTCGGCGCTATCGAAGAGATCGGCGGTGGTCGGCGCGGCGCGCGTGATATCGAACACTTCGCCGCCGCGCACTGCGACGACAGCAGGACCGTTCACCGGCGCGGGACGCCAGACGCGGCCGATCAGCACGGCATCGGCGAAATCTTCGGGCAGACAGGAGGAGACGTTGACGGTTTGCATGAATGCGAATGACGGGCGGGAAAGGAAAGCCGATCGTAGCCCGCGTGCGTGGTGGTGTCCATCGGGTTGATTAAATGTCCAACCTGTTGGAATATCTGCACATGGAAAAAACCTATGACGTCCCCGCGTTGCGCCGCGCGAGCGACATTCTCGAAGCGCTCGCCGCAGCCGCCAAGCCCGTGCGCGCCGCCACGCTCGCGGAACAGACCGGCCTGTCGCGCAGCACGCTGTATCTGATGCTCGAAACGCTCGCGCGCATGCAATGGATCAACAAGCGCGACGACGGCTACATGATCGGCGTCGGCCTGTTCGAGCTCGGCAACGCGTATGTGCGTCACGACAAGCTGCAGGCCGCGTTCCGCGAAGGCGCGGGCGCGTTCATCAACAAGCATAACGAGGTCGTGCAGCTCGCCGTGCTCGACGGCGTGCAGGTGGTTTATATCGCGCGCGAAGATGCGCATCGTCCGGTGCGGCTCGTCTCCGATCCCGGTTCGCGTCTGCCCGCGCATTGCTGCGCGCTCGGCAAGGCGCTGCTCGCCGGCATGACCGACGAAGCCATCGTCGAGCGTCTGCCCGAGCGCCTCGAAGCGGTGACGCCGCGCACCATCACGCGGCGCGCGGCGCTGTTACGCGAACTCGCGGCGATCCGCGCGAGCGGGCTCGCGGTCGAGCGTGAGGAAGTCGCCGAGGGTCTCGCGTGTTTCGCGGCCTTCGTCGGGATGACGCCGGCGGGCAAGCGCGTCGCGGTATCGACGAGCGTGCCGGTTGGCCGGCTCGATCCGAAACGTGAAAAGCAGATCTCGATCGGCATCGTGCAGCTTGCGGCTCACTTGCGCGGCGCGCTCTGACGATGCGATGCGCGCGCTTCTCCGCGGCCCTGCGACGCGGCGAAGCGCGCCTCGATCGACTCCATGTCCTTTTCCGCATAAAGGGGCGCGGGCGCGTGCGCCGCGATCAGCACGTCGCAGCGCGCGTGCATGCACACTACATCGCGCAGACGCGCTTCGCCGTGCCGCCAGCCGATATCCGCTTCGCCGCCGAGCACGATGAGATCCACGCCCGCCGCTTGCGCTTCCTTCGCGATCAACGCACCGACGCTGGTGCCGTCGAGCGGCTGCGTGATGCTGCGCGCGACGCCGTCGATGCCCGCGCTGTCGATCAGCCGCGCCGCATAGCGCGTCACGGCACGCGCGTGATCGTCGATGACGCCGAGCGTTTCGCCCGGATTGCTGTCGGCGGTGACGACCGCCCACCACGGCGTCTGATCGACGATATGCAGCGCGGTCAGGCGCGCGTTGCAGGCGCGGGCGCGCGTGATGGCGGTGGTCAGGGCGCTTTCGCTGAGGCTCGTGCCCACCGCGACGAGAATGTGCTTGTACATGATGTGTCTCCTGTCTGGTTCGTTCAGACAGGATGATCGCCGTGCAGACTTAGGCGCGAATGAGCGCGCGCGTCGACACGGAGTCCGGCGAATCCCTCAATGCGCCACCTTGACCACCTTACCCCCACCCAGAACCCGAGCCTGCAACACGATCACAAGCAGCAAAAACAACCCGCGAATCACCGACTGCCAGTACGCCGACAACGATATGAACCCCAGCCCATTCTCGAAGTTCAAAAGATTGAACACGAGCCCGAGCAACGCGACACCGGCGATCGTCATCGCGATGGACCCATCGCCGCCGGTCAGCCGCGTACCCCCGAGCACCACAGCCGAAATCGCGAACAGCTCCCATCCCACGCCTTCATTCGGCTGCCCCGCGCCGAACTGCGCCGCGAGAATCGCACCGGCGATACCAGCAAGCAGACCGGAAACGGCATAAACGAAGACCAGCGTGCGATCCACGTTCAGTCCCATCAACCGCGACGCTTCTTCGCTTCCTCCGATGGCGAGCGCATGCCGCCCGAATCGCGAACTGCGCAACGCGACCCATCCGGTCATCGCAGCCGCCGCGCACACGATCCCCGGAATCGGCATCCCCAGAAAATCGCCTTGCCCGAACGCCGCGAAATTCATATCCGACGAAATCGCCACCGCATCGTTATGGCCGAGCAGCAACGCAAGACCATGCGCGCCCAGACTCGTCGCCAGCGTGACGATGAACGGCAGAATCCGCATATGCGTGATGACGAGCCCGTTCAGCACGCCGACCGCGAGCCCCGCGAGCGATCCCGCGAGCACACCGGCCAGCGCGCCATACGGACTCGCCAGCGCCGACACGACGCTCGCGAGCGCAGCCACCGTGCCGACCGACAGATCGATGCCGCCCGTGATGATCACGAACGCCATGCCGATCGATATCAACAGGAACATCGAGTTGTATCGCCAGAACGACGTCACGTTATACGCCGACAGGAAATGCTCGTAACGCGTGACGCCAAGTACGAGCAGCGCAACGAGCGCAATGAGAATTGGCAGGTTCTTCTTCATGACAGTCAGCCTCGCTTGCGTTGCACGTACACCGCGGCGATGATGATCGCGGCCTTGAGCACGAGCGCGGCGGCATCCGGAATGCCGTGCGCGAGCAGCGTGTAACGCAACAACTGAATGATGAGCGCGCCGATCAGCGTGCCCGTGATATACGCCTTGCCGCCCGTCAGCGCCGTGCCGCCGACCGCGACCGCCGCGATCGCATCGAGTTCGACGCCGAGGCCCACGACGTTCGCATCCGACGACGAATTCACCGAAATCGAAATCAGCCCCGCGAGTCCCGCGAGCGCGGCGCATACGGTGTACGCGATCATCTTCACGCGCGCGGTCGGAATGCCCGAGAGATACGCGGCGTCCTCGTTGCCGCCCGTCACGAGCAGATACTTGCCGAACAGCGTCTTGCGCACGATCCAGGTGAAGAGCGCGACGAGCACGAGCATCAACAGGATCTGAAACGGCACGCCCGCGACCTTGCCCAGCGCGATCCATTGAAACGCGGAATTGTTGAACGCCTGCAGGCTGCCATCGGTGACGACCTGCGCGATGCCGCGGCCCGCGATGAACAGCACGAGCGTCGCGACGATCGGTTGAACGTGCAGCCGCGTCACGAGAAAGCCGTTGAACACGCCGCATGCAGCAGCGGCGACGATCGGCAAGGTGAACGCGAGCAGAATGCCGAGCGGGCCATCGATATTCATGAAGAGCATCGGCGCGAGCGCACCGGCAATCGCCATCGAAGCGCCCACCGAGAGATCGATGCCGCCCGTCGCGACAACCAGCGTCATGCCGATACCGACGATCACGATCGTCACCACTTGCGTGAGATTCACGTTGAACGTCTGCAACGAAAGGAAGTGCTGCGTGAAGATCAGATTGAATACGATCATCGCGATCAGCACGGCGATTTCGCGCTGAATCGCGATGCCGCGTTTCTTCTTCACGGGTGCCTGCACGATCGGCGCGGCGCGTTGCGTGTCATCGATCATGTTTCGCTTCCTCCACCGCTTCCGCGAGCGTGGACTCCGCGCCCGCGCCGTATGCGATCGCGTCCATGATGGCCGCTTCGTTCATCTGCGCGCCGTCGAGTTGCGCGACCGTTTCGCCGTCGCGGATCACGACCGCGCGATCGGCCACCGCCGTCAGTTCTTCCAGTTCCGAAGCGGACAGCAGCACCGCGAGACCCGCATCGCGCAGTTCGCGCACGATTTTCGCGACATCGGCCTTCGCGCCGACGTCGATGCCGCGCGTGGGTTCATCGAGCAGCAGGAGGCGAGGGTGCGTCGCGAGCCAGCGCGCGAGCAGCACCTTTTGCTGATTGCCGCCGGAGAGTTCGCGTATCGGCTGATCCGGCGAGCGCAGCTTGATGCCGAGCGATTCGATGAACCCGTCGACGATCTCGCGCTGCTTCGCCACGTCGACCACGCCGCGCTTCGTCAGCGCGGGCAGACAGACGAGCGTGAGGTTGTCGCGCACCGAAAGCTCCGGCACGATGCCTTCGGCCTTGCGATCCTCGGTCAGATACGCGACGCCGCGCGCGATCGCATCCTTCGGTGATCTGAACGTCGCGCTCTCGCCACCCACAGAAAGCGCGCCCCTGGCGGGACGATCCGCGCCGAACAGCAGGCGCATGGTTTCCGTGCGCCCCGAGCCGAGCAGGCCCGCGAGACCGACGGCTTCGCCCGCGTGCACATCGAGCGATACGTCCGTGACTTTCGCGCCTGCCGCGAGTCCCTGCGCCGAAAGCGCCACCGGCCCGCGCTTCGCGAGATTGGCTTCCTTCACCGCGCTGTCCTCGTGCACGACGGCGGCGAGCGTGCGGCCGAGCATGGTCGTGACGAGCTTGAGTTTGTCCATCTCCTGCATCGTGCTTTCGGCGACGGTCTGTCCATCGCGCATCACGGTGACGCGGTCGCACAGCGCGTACAGTTCATCGAGCCGATGCGATACGAAGATCACCGCGCGCCCGTCGTCACGCAAACGCCGCACGACGGTGAAGAGCAATTCGACTTCGCGTTCATCGAGCGAAGAAGTCGATTCGTCCATGATGACCATCTTCGCATCCGACGAAACGGCGCGCGCCAGCGCGACCATCTGCTGGATCGCGGTGGAATACTCGCGCACCGGCTTCTTTACATCGATCCGTAATCCGAACGATTCGAGCAAGTCGCCGGCACGCCGCTGCGCCGTCTTCCAGTCGATGAGTCCGAAGCGGCGCGGCTCGCGTCCCAGAAAGATATTCTCCGCGACCGAGCGAAACGGCACGAGATTGATCTCCTGATAGATCGTGCTGATGCCCGCTTCGCGCGCATCCTTCGGCGTGCGGAAATCGACCTCTCGGCCATCGAAGCGGATTGCGCCCGCGCTCTTGCGATACGCGCCCGTGAGAATCTTGATCAACGTGGATTTGCCCGCGCCGTTCTGGCCGATCAGCGCGTGGACTTCGCCCGCCGTGACCGTCAGGCGCGCGCGTTTCAAGGCAGCGACGCCGCCGAACGCGATGTCGATGTCCTGCATGTCGAGAAGGGGAGTCTGAGCCATGCCGTGAGTCCGTCGAAATGAAAAAGCGAGCGCCTTCGATCAGGCGCCCGCAAGACACACACACTTCGCTCAGTACCCGTACTGCATGCTTGCGTCGACGTTGCTCTTGTCGTAGAAGCGGTCGGAGACCTTCACCCACGGCGGGATCGTCTCGCCCTTCGCGTACTTCTGCGCGACGTCGCACGCGAGCGGCCCGAAGAACGGGCTCGATTGCACGCTCGCGCCGAGTTCGCCGGCCTTGATCGCTTCGAGGCCGCCCTTGGTGCCGTCGATCGTCACGAGCACGATGTCCTTGCCCGGCTGCTTGCCGGCCGCCTTGATGGCGGCGATCGCGCCGAGCGCCATCTCGTCGTTGTGCGCGTAGACGGCGGTCACATCCGGATGCGCCTGCAGCAGCGTCTCCATCACCTGACGGCCCTTGTCGCGCGCGAAGTCGCCGCTCTGCGACGCGATGATCTTCATGCCCGGATTCTTCGCGATCACTTCGTCGAAGCCCTTCTTGCGGTCGTTCGCGGCGGACGCGCCGGTCGAGCCTTCCAGCTCGATGATCGTCGCCTTCCCATTGGTCGCCTTCACGAGCCAGTCGGCGGCGCGATGTCCCTGATCGATGAAGTCGGAGCCGATGAACGTGATGTAGTCCTTGCCCGCCTTCGCCATCGACTGGTCGATGTTGCGGTCGACGAGAATCACAGGAATGCCCGCTTTCTTCGCCTGCATCACGACCGGCACGAGCGGCTTCTCTTCACGCGGCGGGAACACGAGCAGATCGACATGCTGCGCGATCATGCTTTGAATGTCCGAGACCTGCTTGGCGGCGGAGCTGTTGGCGTCGGTCATCACCATCTGCCAGCCGCATTTCGCCGCGATGTCCTTGAAGCTCTTCGTTTCCGCGAGACGCCACGGGTTGTTGCTCTCGGTCTGCGCAAAGCCGACCTTCAAGGGTTTCTTGTTGGCGATCTTCGGCAGGCCGTCATCGGCTGCGTGAGCGGCGGTGAAGCCGGCAGCGAGCGTCAGGACGGTCAGTGCAGTAGCGAGCGGGCGCAGGCCCGGACGCGATTTCTTCTCTAGCGACAGCATGTCTTCCTCCATGGGATGGTTTGCCTTTTTCTAGTAGTGCCGATGCTTGTTGTTGCCCGGTCTGCGTGCTGCGAGAGTGGTGATGCGTATTGCTTCATCGCTGCGACTTCGGCGATTGTTTCATCGCGATTTATTAGCACTCAATCGCTAATATTATTAGTTGCGAGATGCCTGGATTCGGCCAATACCTTGACCGAGCCGCGCTCGATCAGCGGTCCGTCGAGCTTGACGGTGCGACGTCTCACCGGCGCGCCGGCGGCGCGGTTCTGTTCTTCCTGAAGCAGCGTCTCGACCGCCCAGCGCCCGAGTTCGTAGTTCGGCAGCACGACCGTGGACAGTGGCGGATGCGTATGCCGCGCGATTTCCTGATCGTCGTAACCGAGCACGGACACGTCGTCGGGTACGCGCAGGCCGAGCTGCTTCAGCGCCTCGATCGCGCCGAGCGCCATCAGATCGTTCGCGCAAAAAATCGCGGTCGGCGGATTCGGCTCGCGCATCAGCGAGAGCGTGTGCTCGAAGCCGGTGCCGGGGCTCCAGTCGCCCTCGCGCACGAGTTCCGCCGCGAACGGCAGATCGGCCGTGGCGAGCGCGGTCCGATAGCCCTTCAGCCGATCGCGCGCCGCATCCTGCCACGGCTCGCCGTTGATATAGCCGATGCGCCTGTGGCCCGCGGCCAGCAAATGATCCGTTGCCGTATGCCCGCCCGCGACCTCGGCGGGCACGACCGACGACACGCTCGCATCGCTCGTGTAGCAGTTCAGCAGCACGGTCGGCACGCGGGCGAGCTCGGCGGGCAGCGTGACGCGGCGCGTGTACACCGTCGCGTAGATCACGCCGAGCACGTTCGGATTGCCGAGCGTCGCGTCGAGCACGCGCGCTTCGATTTCCGCATTGCCGTGCGTCGAATAGACCGCGAGCATGCGGCCGTTGGCGAACGCCGCATCGCGCGCGCCGTCGATGCTCACGACGGGATGCGGGCTCGTCGAGATTTCGTCGGCAAGATAGACGATCAGATTCCGTTCGCTCTGGCTTTCGAGCGCCGCGACCGGCTCGCGCTGCGTCATGCGATAGCCGAGTTCCTGCGCGGCGCGCAGCACCTTGTCGCGTGTGGTGTCGGAAAACTTCGCGCCGCTTGCGTTGTTCAGCACGAGCGAGACCGTCGATTGCGAGACTCCGGTGAGTTTCGCGATGTCGGTCATCGTCGGGCGGCGTTGGGTGGATTTTTTCATTGTGCGGAGCGCGTCGGGCGGCTGGACGCCACGCATACGAAGCGAGGCGGGCCGCGAAAACCTGCCATTAATATTAGTGATGAATGACGCGTAAAGCACGCTTTTATTGGCCATTTCTGCTCAGGGTTTTCACCGGTTATTACTAATAATATTGACGAATGGATTACGCGCATGCGATTCTGTCCCCGGACTCGCGACGAGGAGACGGCGCATGGGCAGGTACGACGAGGGCACGCGAGACGCGCTTGCCGAAGCGTTCGAACGAGACGGTTTCGTTCTGCTGCGCGGCCATTTCCCGCGCGCGACGCTCGAAGCCTGGCGCGACGCATTCGCGCCGCTCTTGCAAGCCCATGTGGATGCAGCGCGCGCATCTGCCACGAGCGGCAATCGCGGACCGGGCCGCTATTACGTCACGCTGCCGTTCGAAGGCGAATTCGCGGACCCGTCGATCTTTTGCGATGCGGACATCGTCGGTATCGTGGAGCGCGTGGCCGGGCGCGATCCGGTGATGTGCCAGCTCGCCACCGATACGCCCGTGCACGGCTCCGAATATCAGGACTGGCATCGCGACACGCCGCCGCTGTTCGACGACGCGCCCGAAACGCCGTCGTTCCAGCTCGCGGTGAATTTCCCGCTGGTCGATGTCGATGATCGCAACGGCCCGCTCGAAACGACGCGCGGCGCGCATCGCATGTCGCGCGACGACGCGTACGCCGGCCTCGAAGCGGGGCGCTTTGCCGCCGAACGCGTGCCGATGAAACTCGGTGACGTAATGATTCGCGATGTGCGCGGCCTGCATCGCGGCACGCCGAATCTGAGCGGCGAGCCGCGTCCGATGGTCGTGATCGGCTATAGCCGCGCGTGGTATTTCCGGCCGGAGGTGCATATCGACGTGCCGCGCGACGTGTTCGCCGCATTGCCCGCGCGCGCACGGCGACTGTTGCGCTTTAATCCACTCGTCGAGGCGACGGCGCGTACGTTCGACGAAAACTATCGGCAGTTCGCATATTGAGCGCCGCACCGTCCGAAGCGCTCGTCGAGCTGCGTCATGGCGTGCGCCGCGTGCTGCTCGCGCCGCATGTCGGCGGCGCGATCGCGGCGTTCGACGAAACGCGCGATGGCCGCGTGATCGACTGGCTGCGTCCCGCTACGCCCGCCGCGCTCGCCGCACGCGATCCGCTCGGCATGGCGAGCTTTCCGCTTTTGCCGTATTGCAACCGCATCCGCGACGCGCGCTTCATGTTCGACGGCGCGCTCGTCGATCTGTCCGATGACGGCAATGAATTCGCACACGCGCTGCACGGCAACGCGTGGCGTCTGGGCTGGCGCGTGGAGGAAATGTCCGCGTCGCGGGCGCGCTTGCATCTGCTGCACGAGCCTTCGCGTGAAGCCGCGCATCACTGGCCGTTCGCGTATGAAGCGACGCAGGACATCGCGCTCGATGCGGACAGGCTAAGCGTCACGATGTCCGCGCGCAATCTGGCCGATCGGCCGATGCCGTTTGGCATGGGACATCATCCCTACTATCCGCGCACCCGAAACACGCGCGTGCACGCTCGCGTCGCCGCGATGTGGCACAGCACGCCCGATCTGCTGCCGACGCACGCGGGTCCGCATCCGTGCATCGATGCGATGGCGTCCAGCGATGGCATGTCCGCCGATGCGTTCGATCTCGACAATAACTTCACGGGCTGGTCGCGCACGGCGACGATCGCGTGGCCCGACGAAGGCCGCGCGATCACGTTGAGCGCCGACGCGCCGTTCGATCACATGGTGGTGTACGCGCCCGCTGCGCATCCCGGGCTGCTTTGCGTGGAGCCGGTGAGCAACGTGGCGGATTGGGTGAATCTGGACGTGGCGCGCGCGCTGAAGGGCGGCGTGGTGCTGGAGCCGGGCGAGTCGGTCAGCGCGACGTTCGCGTGGACGACTCGCATCGGGTGATGCGTCGCGAACGGCGCTGACACGCGCCCGCGACGCAAAGCCTTTGATCGATCATTGACCGAAGAAGATGTCGCAACGCGGTGCGTCGCCGCAACCGCCCTGGCGCCGGCCGCTCGCGGATGCAGCCGACGACATGCCGCCGTACGCGGATTCATCGGCTTGCGGCGCGGGCATCGCAGCAGTTTGAGACTGATCGGGCGTGGCTTGCGACATGTACATCGGGCGCATCGTCTGCACGGTTTGCTGCGCGTCCGCGGGCATGCCCTGAGCGCGCGCCGCGCCGATGCTGCCGACCGTGGTCACGAGCGCGCACGCAGCCATCATCGCGAAGAATTGCGGTTTGGTTTTCGCCTTCATGTTCCAGCTCCTTGAAACGAATGCACAAGCAGCCGGGAACACGATTCTCGGACTCCTTGCAGCTTTGTCGATGGATGGGATCGAGCGCAGCGGCAAAACGGCCGAAACGAGTAATCGCCCGACGCGATGGATAGCGCTCAGGCACTACAGTACGGTGACGAGGGAGCGGGAGAAATCCCTATCTGGCAGGGATACTTTCGAGGGGATCGTTGCTGCGCGACTTCATCGAAAAACGCGCTCGGGCTTGCGCGAAGCCCGAGCGCGCACTGACGACGATCTCAATACGTCTTGGCCGCGCCGCCGCCCGACGTGCCGGAATCGGAGCCGCCCGAACTGCTCTTCTTGTTCTTTTGCATCTTGCCGCTTTGCGACGAGCCCATGGTATTCGCGCCTGACGCGCCCGATGTCGAACCCGTCACGCCGTTGGCGTTCGGCGTGCCCATGCCGGTGCCGCCTTGTCCGGCTCCGTTGCCGCCCGCCGTGCCGCCGCCTGCTCCACCGCCGGCGCCTTGCGCGAATGCCGCGCCCGACAGACTCAGAATCATGGCCGAAACAAGCAGGCTTCTCTTTGCGTTCTTCATGGTGTCCTCCCGTTAATCGATAGTCTCGATGCGTGCCGCCTTGCGAAATGCTGGCCGCCGCCGACTTTCATGCGCAATCGCCATGCCGTGAGAGAACCGCCGGGCAGGCGCGAAGTGTGCGCAATAACAAAACGTTTGACTTAGCGACTCACCGTGAATACTGTATAAACATACAGTACAATCGTAAAGATGGATCTCTCCGAAAAGCTCGAAATCCTCGCCGACGCCGCGAAGTACGACGCGTCATGCGCGAGCGGCGGCTCGCCGAAACGCGAGTCGCGCGGCATCGACGGCCTCGGCGCCAGCACCGGTTCGGGCATCTGCCATAGCTTCACGCCCGACGGCCGGTGCGTCTCGCTGCTCAAGATTCTTTTGACGAACTTTTGTCTCTACGACTGCCGTTACTGCATCAACCGCCGCTCCAGCAACGTGCCGCGCGCCCGCTTCACGCCCGAGGAAGTCGTGAACCTGACGCTGGATTTTTACCGCCGCAATTACATCGACGGCCTGTTTCTCAGTTCTGGCGTGATTCGTTCGTCGAACTACACGATGGAACAGCTCGTTCTCGTCGCGAAATTGCTGCGCGAAAAACACCAGTTTCGCGGCTACATCCATCTGAAGACGATTCCCGACGCCGACCCCGGTCTCATCGCGCAGGCGGGCCGTTATGCCGACCGCCTGAGCGTGAACATCGAGTTGCCGACGGAAATCAGCCTCGAACGTCTCGCGCCGGAAAAGAGCGGCCGCACGATCAAGCTGGCGATGGGCAACATCCGGGTCGCGCGCGAGGAATCCGAAGCGGAGCCGCGCGCGCCGAAATTCGCGCCGGCCGGGCAGAGCACGCAGATGATCGTCGGCGCCGATGAAACCGACGACCGCACGATCCTCGGCACCGCTGAAACGCTCTACGGCTCGTATCAACTGAAGCGCGTTTATTACTCGGCGTTCAGCCCGATTCCCGACAGCCCCTCGGGCGTGCCGTCGAAGGCGCCGCCGCTCTTGCGCGAGCATCGGCTGTATCAGGCGGATTTTCTGATGCGCGGGTATGGTTTCGCCGCGTCCGAACTGCTCGGTGATGCCGGCAATCTGCCGCTCGACGTCGATCCGAAACTCGCGTGGGCGCTCGCGCATCGGGACCGCTTTCCGGTCGATCTGAACGTTGCGCCCGCGCGCACGATCGCGCGTGTGCCGGGCATCGGCATGCGCAACGCCAAACGCATCGTCGAATTGCGGCGTGCGCGGCGCGTGCGCTATCAGGATCTCGTGCGCCTGCGCTGCAGCATGGACAAGGTGAAGCCGTTCGTGGTCACGGCGGATTACCGGCCGCCGCTGTCCGAAGCGCCGTCGGACACGCTGCGGCGCGCGCTCGCGACGGAGCCGGTGCAACTGTCGCTGCTCTGATGCACCTCATCGCCATCGACGACGATTTCGACGCCTGGCGCGCCGCCGCGCTCGACGCGCTCGCCCAAGGCCTCGCGCCCGAATCGGTCGACTGGCGTACGTCGCAGGTCGAGCCCGCGTTGTTTGATGAAGCCGCGCCGTCGGCGAAGGTGGCGGAAGCGCCGCAAATCCGCGTATCGCGGGAACTCGCGTCGCTGTTGAAAGACGCCGCGCATTTTCGCGACGCGCGCCGCTGGAGTTTTCTTTATCGCGTGCTGTGGCGCTGGTCGCGGGGCGATCGCGCGGTTGCATCGCCCGCCGATGAAGACGGCGCGCGTCTCTACAAAATGGCCAAGGCGGTGCGGCGCGCGCAGCACGACATGATCGCGTACGTGCGCTTTCGCCAGCGCGACGCCTCGCTCGGCGCGCCCGAATACGTCGCGTGGTACGAGCCCGATCACGACGTGCTCGCCTGGGGCGCGGAACATTTCGCGGCGCGCATGGGACGCTCGACCTGGCTGATCGCGACACCCGATGGCGCGGCGATGTTCGACGGCGCGCGCCTGAAACTGGAGCGCCGCCGCGCGCTCGCATCGGAACACGCGGTCGATACGCCCGACGCCGCCGAAGCGCTCTGGATGACCTATTACCGCAGCATCTTCAACCCGGCGCGGCTGAACGAATCCGCGCTCGAACAACATATGCCGGTGCGTTTCTGGAAAGGCCTGCCAGAAGGCGCGCTGATTCCGAAGCTCGTGAGCGATGCGCGCGGCGGCGCGCGGCGCGTCGCGCAGGCGAAGAGCGTCGGCGCGCTCGGCGGCAAGGCGGTGCAGGTGGAAGCGGACGAGGCCCAGCCCGAACGCGACGCCCCCACGTCACTCGATACCTGCCGCCGCTGCGATCTGTGGCGCAACGCGACGCAGGCGGTGCGTGGCGCGGGACCGGCGGATGCCCGCATCATGCTGCTCGGCGAACAGCCCGGCGATCAGGAGGATCTGAAGGGCGAGCCGTTCGTCGGCCCGGCGGGGCAATTGCTCGACGACGCCATGCGGCAGGCCGGCGTGCCGCGCGAGCAGGTCTATCTGACCAACGCGGTGAAGCATTTCAAGTGGGAGCCGCGCGGCAAGCGGCGGCTGCACAAGACGCCGGCGCAGCAGGAAGTCGAAGCGTGCTCGTACTGGCTCGAACAGGAACTGCATGACATTGGCGCGCGCGTGATCGTCACGCTCGGCGCGACCGCGCTTGCGGCGCTGTTCGGCCGCCGCGCGACGTTATCGGCGCATGTCGGGCGCGTCGTGCCGTATCGGGACAAGCTTGTCGTCGCGACCTATCACCCGTCCTACGCGCTGCGGCAGAACGACGAAGCCGCGCGGGATCGAACCGTCGCGGCGATCGTCGAGGCGCTCGAAAAGGCGCGCGAACTCATCGGCAAATAGGCTCAGAAGGCCGCCCGAATCACGCCGCCGTCCGCGCGCAACGCCGCGCCGTTGGTCGCCGACGACAACTCCGAGCACACGTAAGCCACCATGCTGGCGATTTCCTCGGGCGTGATGAAGCGCTTGAGGATCGAGGTCGGGCGGGCTTCCTCGAAGAACTGCTGCTCGAACTCGTGAAAGCTCTTTCCGCCAGAGAGCTTCTCGACGAACTCGGTGACGCCTTCAGAGCTCGTCGGCCCCGGCAATACCGAATTGACCGTGACGCCCGTGCCCGTGCACGTCTCCGCAAGGCCGCGCGCGAGCGAAATCTGCGCCGATTTCGTCATGCCGTAGTGAATCATCTCGACGGGAATCTGCACGCCGCTCTCGCTGCTGATGAACACCACACGGCCCCAGTTCTTCTGCTTCATCTTCGGCAGATAGGCGCGCGACAGCCGCACGCCCGACATCACGTTGGCGTTGAAAAAACGCAGCCATTCGTCGTCGGGTATGTCTTCGAACGGCTTCGGATCGAAGATGCCCATGTTGTTCACGAGAATATCGACGTGCGGGAAGCGCTGCACGAGCGCGTCGACCTGCGCGGCATCGGAGATGTCGCCGGCGAAGCCTTCGGCCTGCGCACCCGGCGCGAGTTCGCGCAGTTTCGCGAGCGCCGCATCGACCGACGCCTGCGAGCGGCCGTTGACGATCACGCGCGCGCCCTCGCGCGCCAGCGCCACCGCGATGGCGTGACCGATGCCCTTGGTCGAGCCGGACACCAGCGCGAGCTTGTTACCGATCTTCAGATCCATCTCTGCTCCTTGGCAAGTTTGCGGAGTGCGTCGATCGACCTGCGCGACGCGTGCCGGACATGGTAACCACAAGCGGCGTGTTCTGCAGCCAGCCTGCCGCCCGGCATCGAATTTAAAGCAGCCGCTTAGGAACTATCTAGTTAGGATCGCAGATAAAAAAATCTATACTGCACGCTCTCTGCAGGGCATTACATCCATTTTTGGGAGGCTCATGAACGCATCCGTCACGCCGACGCATCTCTATATCGCGACGCCCAGTTATGGCGGCGCCGCGGCGACGTGCTATATCAACGGCCTGCTCGATCTGATGAACACCGCCCTTCAGCAGGGACTCACGTTCACGGTCGGGTTCAACAATTTCGAGAGCCTCATCACGCGCGCGCGCAACGTGATGGCCGCGAATTTTCTCGCCGACGAGCGATTCACGCATCTGATGTGGATCGACAGCGATATCGGATTCACGGCTGCCGACGTGTTGCGGCTGGTGCGCGCGGATCGTCCCGTCGCGGCCGGCGTGTATCCGGTGAAAACCGATGGCTGGCCGCAAGCCGGCTTGACCGAAGCGCTGCCGGCGGGCACCCGGCGCGCCGATTTTCGCGCGCGTCATGCCGCCTTCCCCGTGAGCACGAAGGTCGCCGCCGCCGCGCCGGACGCCGACGGTTTTCTCGAAGTCGTGGACGCCCCCACCGGTTTCATGCTGATCAAGCGCGAGGTTCTGGTCGCGCTCACGCAGCGCTTTCCGGAACTCCGCTACAGGCCTTACCCCAGCGATTTCGGGCGGACGGCGAACAACGGAACCGAAGAGTTCCACTACGCGCTGTTCGACACGATGATCGACCCGGAATCCGGCTTCTATCTGTCCGAAGATTACGCGTTCTGCCGCAGGGTGGCGGCGCTGGGCGTGCGGCCGGTCATCGATACCCGTTCCAATCTGGTCCATCAGGGCGGGATAAAATTCGAAGGCGACTTCGGACGCTGGTTCGATTCGCGCCGTGAAATCATCTCCTGAAGCCTTGTCCCACGGGCCTTCCGCGCCCGTGAAACCGCGCGACATAAATGCTCGATGGCCTGCCGCGCGGCCATCCTCCATAGTTGCGTCTGCGTGATCGAGCACCGAGCGAGAACCGAACATCAACGACAACCGACAGCCGACTCACGCATCCACGAATTCGACCATTCACGATTCCCGGCGCGGCCGGTACGGAGATGCAACATGTCCAGCTCGATCAAATTCTCGTCGCTTAGCTCGATCATCAACAAGGCGCGCGGCGCGGCGCTCGCCGGACTCGTCGTCGGCACGGCGCTGCTCGCGGGCTGCGCAAGCAATCCCGCACAGGCCGCGAGCCAGTTCAACCAGTACGGCAGCCAGGCCGTGCAGACCGTCGCGGCCGCGCCCGCCCTGCGCCCCGACACGATCTACGTCTACGCGTTCGCCAGCGACGCCAGCGACGTCAAGCTCGACAATCACGGCATGATCTCGAAGATCGGCGCGGCGATGTCCGGTGATTCGCAGGCGCAGAAGCAACAGCAGGACGCCATCGCGGCGCGCGAGGAAGTGGCGAACGAGATCGTCGCCAAGCTCCAGTCGATGGGCCTCCCGGCGGTCCGCGCCGACGTGCCGCCGCCGGAAGACCGTAGCGTGCTCGTCGTCGAAGGCAACTTCGATACGATCGACGCGGGCAATCGCCGCCGCCGCATGCTGATCGGCCTCGGCGCGGGCGAAAGCAAGGTCGGCGCGACCGTGCAGCTCGTCTTCAAGCCCGCGCATGGCGCGCCGCAACTGCTCGAACAGTTCGACGCCAAGGCCGACAGCGGTCACGCGCCGGGCGTTGCGGAAATGGCGGGCGTCGGCGCGGCGGCGGGGCACGTGGCGAGTTCGCTGGCGGTATCGGGCGGGCTGCACGCGGTATCGGAGACGAAGCATGCGGACGTGTCGTCCGACGAAAAGCGTCTGGGCGACTCCATCGCCAAGCAGATTGCGAAGCTCGGCCAGGCGCAGGGCTGGATGCCGGCGAAAAGCTGAACCAAGAATGACGCCGCGCGGTCCGGAACGTGCTTACACTGCCGCTGTCGCCGCGACGAATGTATAGCACTTAGTGCTATACTTGTAATAATGGAAACTGGATGCGGATATTCAAAACGAGATGGTGAGTAGCAAACTGCTGAAGGCGCTGCACGAGACAGCGGGAGGATTGCATCACGCGGGCGCGATTGATGCGATGACGCTGCGGGAATTCGATGCGCTGTGTCTGCCGCCGGTGAAGGAGTACAGCGCGGCGCAAATCAAGCGATTGCGTCAGCGCACCAAGGCGAGCCAGGCGGTGTTCGCGGCGTGCCTGAACACCAGCGCATCGACGGTGCAGAAATGGGAGCAAGGACAGAAGCGGCCCAACGGCCCGTCACTGAAACTGCTGAATTTGGTGGATCGTCAGGGATTGGAAGTTCTTCTGTGAAACGTGGCATCAATGGGTGAAGGACAAATGTTCGCTTCACGAGGCCGCGCATGCCAACGATTGCCCTGATTGTCCTGACGGTTGTCGTGACGCTCGTCATCGTGCTGATCATCGCGAATCTGACGAGCGGCGAGAAGAAGATCGAGCACAAGATCGAACGTCTGTACCCAAGCGACGATCCGCAGTTCGTCCGCTCGATGGGTCTGCTGCTCGGGCCGCCCGTTGTCGGCGGTAACCGCTTCGAAGTGCTCCTGAACGGCGACGAGATTTTTCCTTCGATGCTCGCGGGCATCCGTTCGGCGCGCGAGACGATCACCTTCGAAACGTTCATCTACTGGTCGGGCGCGATCGGCGAGGAGGTCGCGCGGGCCTTGTCGGATCAGGCGCGCGCGGGCGTCGCGGTGCATGTGCTGCTCGACTGGGTCGGCACGTCGAAGATGGACAAGCGCTACTTGCGCATGCTGCGCGAAGCGGGCGCGGAAGTCGTCCAGTATCACAAACCGCACTGGAGCGGACTCGGGCGCATGAACGACCGCACGCACCGGAAGCTGCTCGTGATCGACGGGCGCATCGGATTCACGGGCGGCGTCGGTATCGCCGAGGAATGGACCGGGCACGCGCAGGACGAGAAACACTGGCGCGACACACATTTTCGTGTCGAAGGCGCGGCGGTCGGGCAGATGCAGGCGGTCTTCATGGACAACTGGATCAAGGCCACCGGCAACGTGCTGCACGGCCCGCGCTATTTTCCGAAGATCGACGCCGCGGGTGATGGTTACGCGCACATGTTCAGCAGCTCGCCCTCGGGCGGCAGCGACGACATGCAGTTGATGTACCTGATGGCGATCACCGCCGCGACGCATTCCATCCATTTGTCGAGCGCGTACTTCGTGCCGGACAAGCTGACGATCAACGCGATCGTCGAGGCGGCCAAGCGCGGCGTGCGCGTGCGCATCATCACGCCGGGCAAGCGCATCGACACGCACACGGTGCGCGAGGCGTCGCGCGCGTGCTGGGGCGATCTGCTCGCGGCGGGCGTCGAAATCTACGAATACCAGCCGACGATGTTCCACTGCAAGCTCATCGTCGTCGACGAATATCTGGTGTCGGTCGGCTCCACCAACTTCGACAGCCGCTCGTTCAAGCTGAACGACGAAGCCAACCTCAACATCTACGATCGCGATTTCGCGCGCCGCCAGACAGCGATTTTCGACGACGACGTCGCCCACGCGAAACGCATCACGCTCGACGACTGGCGCCGCCGTCCGCTCACCGAAAAACTGCTGGAACGCGTCGCCGCGCTGCTCGATTCGCAATTGTGACGTGCGGGTGAAGCGAATTGCGAATATTTCTCATTTGGAGTCTAAAGATTGCCAGACCTCAGCCGATAAGACGCTCACGCAAACGAGTCTTCGGCTACTGGCAACTATGCACGGCACCTACAACTTCTGGCTGGTCGCGGCATCGCTGGTCGTCGCGACGCTCGCTTCCTTTACCGCGCTCGATATTTCGGGGCGGATCGCGATGCTCGCGCATTCGCGCACGCGGCACATCTGGCTGGCTGGCGGCGCGGCGTCGATGGGCATCGGCATCTGGTCGATGCATTTCATCGGCGTGCTCGCCTTCGAGCTGCCGATTCCGCTCGGTTACGACTTCAAGATCACCGCCGGGTCGCTCGGCATCGCGGTGCTGGTGTCGTTCTTCGCGCTCCATGTCATCACCAGCAAGCGGCTGACGGCGCGAAGGCTCGTCGCGAGCAGCGTGCTGATGGGCGCGGGCATCGCGGCGATGCACTATACCGGCGACGCCGCGATGCGCATGCAGCCCGCGATCCAGTACGATCCGCGCCTTTTCGCCGCCTCGATCGCGATTGCCGTGGTGGCGTCGGGCGCGGCGTTGTGGATCGCGCATACGCTGTCGGACGCGAAGCAGATGAACGTGCTCGCGAAGCGCCTGGTGTCGGCGCTGGTGATGGGCATTGCGATCACCGGCATGCACTACACCGGCAACGCGGCGGCGAACTTCCTGCCGGGTTCGATCTGCGGCGCGGCGAACGACGTCGACGCGAACTGGCTCGCCACCACCGTCGTGCTTTTCACGCTGGCGATCCTGATCATCACGCTCGTGCTGTCGCGCTTCGATGCGCGCACCGCGTTGCTGGCCGGTTCGGTCTCGCGACTGAACGGCCAGATCGTGCGGATGGCGACGTTCGACACGCTCACGGACCTGCCGAACCGCCGCACGATGAACGAGCGCATCGAGCGCGCGATCATCAACGCGAAGCGCAGCGACAGCCGCTTTGCGATCCTCTTCATGGACCTCGACGGCTTCAAGACCATCAACGATTCGCTCGGCCATACGGTCGGCGACGAAGTGCTGAAGGCGTTTGCGCGACGTCTCCAAGAATGCGTGCGCGGCGGCGATACGGTGGCGCGTCTGGGCGGCGATGAGTTCGTCGTGATGCTGGAAAACCTGCATGCGCCGACCGATGCGCAGACCCTGGCCGAGCGCATCCTCGACGCGATGAAAAAGGGTTTGCTCGTGAGCAATCATCCGTTGCAGGTGATGCCGAGCATCGGCATTGCGCTGTATCCGCAGGACGGCGACAGCGTCGAGTCGCTGCTCAAGCACGCCGACGTCGCGATGTACGAGGCGAAGCGCGGCGGGCGCAGCACGTACCGCTTCTTCGAGGCGAGCATGAACGAGGCGGCGGTGCGGACCTTGCAGATTCAACAGGCGCTGCACGAGGCGCTGAACGGCGGCCATTTCTATCTGCTGTTCCAGCCGAAGTTTCGCGGCAAGAGCGGCGAACTTGCGGGCGCGGAGGCGCTGATCCGGCTGGACCATCCGGACATCGGCACGCTGACGCCGCTCGAATTCATTCCGATTGCGGAACGTTCAGGGCAGATCGTGCCGATCGGTTACTGGGTCGTGCGCGAGACGTGCCGGCATCTCGCGCGCTGGCGTGCAGAGGGGCGGCCGCCGGTGAAGGTGGCGATCAATCTGTCGCCGCGGCAGATGAACGAGGCGGATCTGGTCGCGAACATTCTCGAGATCGTGCACGAGGAAGGCGTGCCGAGCGTGCAGATCATGTTCGAGATCACCGAGACGGTGGCGATGCAGGACGCGCCGCGCACCATCGAGATGATTCGCGCGTTTCAGGAGAATGGCTTCGAGATCGCGATCGACGATTTCGGCACGGGCTATTCGAGTCTCGCGTATTTGCAGCGCTTTCGTGCGAAGCAGTTGAAGATCGACCGGTTCTTCACGAACGGGCTCGATGAGAACGGGCAGGAAGGGCGGGCGATCGTGTCGGCGATCATCGCGCTCGCGCATTCGCTCGATATGGACGTGGTCGCGGAAGGGGTGGAGACGGGTTCGCAGCTCGACCGGCTGCAGGACATGATGTGCGATGAGATGCAGGGGTTCTTGCTGGCGGTGCCTTTGTCGGCGGATGCGTTCGGGGTGATGCTGGAGCGGGGGGAGGTGAGTGCGTGAGGGGCTGGGCGCAGCCCTCGCACCCAAGACTCAATCCATCGCCGCATGCGGGACGGCTTCATCCGCGGCCGCCTTGCGCGCGGGCCGGATCAGCAGCAACAGCGGCACCACCAGCAAGGTCGCCACGAACATCAGCTTGAAGTCGTTGAGATACGCGATCATCGATGCCTGCTGCGTGATGGTCTGATTCAGCATCGCCATGTCCTGCATCGAGCCGCTCGACAGCACCGACTGCATCGCCGGATTGAACGGCGTCACCTGCGCGGCGAGGTCCGCGTGCGCGACCTGCGTGTTGCGCGTCATCAGCGTCTGCACGATCGAAATGCCGATACTGCTGCCGATATTGCGCATGAGGCTATAGGTGGCGGTGCCGTCGGCGCGCAGTTCGGGCGTGAGCGTGGAAAACGTCAGCGCCGACAGCGGCACGAACACGAGTCCTAGCCCGAAGCCCTGAATCACGCCCGGCCACACGATGTCCGATGCCGACAGCACGATCGTGTAATGCATCATCTGCCAGAGCGCGAGCGCCGAAATCAGAAACCCCGACAGCAACAGCAAACGCGCGTCGATGTGCTTCAGGAGCCGTCCGGCGACGAGCATCGCGATCATCGTGCCCGCGCCGCTCGGCGCCGTGACGAGGCCCGTCGTCGCGACCGGATAGTTCATCAGGTTCTGCAGCATCGGCGGCAGGAGCGCGCGCGTCGCGTACATCACCGCGCCGATCACGAAGATGAAACACGTGCCCGTCGCGAAGTTGCGATCCTTCAGCAACTGGTATTTGAAGAACGAACGCTGGCCCGCCGTGGCCGTATGCGCGATGAAAAACACGAACGCGAGCGCCGCGAGCAGCGCCTCGATACGGATTTCCATCGAGCCGAACCAGTCGAGCTGCTCGCCGCGATCGAGCATCGCCTGGAACGCGCCGATCGCGAGGCCGAGCGTCGCGAAGCCGAAGGCGTCGAATTTCACGGCGCGCCGCGCGGCCTGCGCGGGCAGAAAGGTCGACACGCCGAATAGCGCAAACGCGCCGATCGGCACGTTGATGAAAAATACCCAGCGCCAGTTGTAGCTGTCGGTGAGCCAGCCGCCGAGCGTCGGACCGAGAATCGGCCCGACCATCACGCCCATGCCCCAGACGGCCATCGCCTGGCCCTGTTTCTCGCGCGGGTTGATGTCGAGCAGGATCGATTGCGACAGCGGCACGAGCGACGCCCCGAAAATACCCTGCAACAGCCGCGACCCGACGATCTGCGTGAGTGTCTCCGACAGCCCGCACAACGCCGACGCCACCGTGAAGCCCGCGATCGATATGCACAGCAGCCGCTTCACGCTCAGCCGGTCGGAGAGCCAGCCGGTGAGGGGCGTCGCGATCGCCGCCGCGACGATATACGAAGTGAGCACCCACGTGATTTCGTCCTGCGACGCCGACAGGCTGCCCTGCATATGCGGCAGCGCCACGTTCGCGATGGTGCTGTCGAGCGTCTGGATCAGCGTCGCGAGCATGATCGCGATGGTCAGCATGCCGCGGTTCAGGGGCGCCGCGGCGCTTTCCGTGGAGACTTCGGAGGACATGGACTGGGCCGCGGGGCGGCGGCTTTTGTAAGTAGGGTGATGATAAGCAGGCTTATTATACGTTGCATTTCGGCCGATGAACGGCTGCACGCGTCGAAAGCCGTTACCTATAATCGCGCGATGGAAACCCAACTCGACAAACGCTTCGGCTTTCTGGTCGCGGACGTGGATCGCCTGTGCGGCAACCGGTTCGACGTACTGGCGAAGTCATCGCTCAATCTCACGCGCGCGCAGTGCCGCGTGCTCGCGTATCTCTCGCATTACGGCGAGGTGAATCAGGCGCGGCTCGCGGGGCTGCTCGAAGTCGCGCCGATTTCCGCCGGACGGCTGCTCGACCGGATGGAAGAGGGCGGCTGGATCGAGCGCCGCCTGAATCCCGACGACCGCCGCGAACGCCAGGTGCGCATGACCGCGAAGGCGGAAAAGGCGCTCGACCGCGCGCGCCGCGTCGGCGACGAGATCACGTCGGAGGCGCTCGCCGGTTTCAGCCGCCAGGAAAGCGAACAGTTGATCGCGCTGCTGCAACGCGTGCGCGGCAATCTGAGCCGCATCGTCGACCGGTGACGGGGCGCGAAATCGATCGCTGCCGGTTCTGGCGCGCCATGCTAACGTGCCGCCCGTGGATCGCGGATTGCTGACGCGATCCTTGCAAGCGTCGTTGTCTACTGTCGCAATTCATCCATCCGGAGAAGATCGATCATGAACAAACGCACACCGTTGGCCGTCATCGCCATGTCCGTCGCCGCGCTCGTCGCGATGCCTCTCGCGCAGGCGCAGGACACGGCGGCCTCCACGCCGAAGCAGGTCAAACAAGCCGAACGCAAGGCGGCGCGCGCGAAGAAGAACGCCGAATTGAAGGAACTGGAGAAGAACGGCTACAACCCGGCCGGCGAGCAGACCAACTATCCGCAGAATCTGCAGAACGCGCAGGCGAAGGTCAACGCGCAGAAGGCGGGCAAGCCGGCGCCGGCTTCGGCGCCGTAACGGACGCCGAGCTCGTTTCGCGTCTTTAATCGAGCTGATACGACAACGTCGCGTTGATCCGCGGACTGCGCGACGTACTCTCGACCGGCGCATCGCCCACCGCCTTCGCGACCGACAGATCGATGCTGTAATGCTTCGCATCGGACACGCGAAAGCCGATCCCCACCGACGACAATCTGCCCGGATTCGGCGTGCCGCCATGCAGGAACACGCGCGCGGCGTCGACCATCACATACGGCGTGAACGTTTTCAGATACGTCATGCCGATGTCGATCTTCCGGTTCACGTCGAACGACGCGCCCCAGCCCGAATCCCCGGACGCCTCGCCCGGCTGATAGCCGAGCGCGAAGCGCTGCGCGCCGAATGAGATCTGCTCGGACGTGGGCAGCGTATCGGGCGAATACTGTCCCGTGACCGATACGAGCGTGCCGATCTTCCACGGCCACTCGTTGCTTTGCGTGTAGGTCGCGCCGGTGCGCACGAACGTCAGCGAAACCGGATTGACCGGCGCGTAGCCCGCGATATTCGTCTGCGCGCTCTTCGATGCACCGAGCACGTCGAACGCCTTCGCCACGTTCACGCTCGCACGCCGCACGACGCCCGCGCCGATACCGGTGTAATCGAGCTGAAGCTGCGCGACGCGCACCTGCGAACGCTGCGACAGAAACGGATTGCCCGCGACGATGGTGTTCTTCAGCCGATCCTCGTCGTGCGACGCATACACCGTCGCCGTGCCGATCAGACTGCGCGCGTTGCTCAGCATGAATGGATAGACGCCGGAGAACGCGAGCTTGTCGTTCACGACCGTGCGTTCGATATACGACGGCAGGCCCGGATTGTCGACGGGATGACCGCGATAGTGCGAGGCATCGACCTTGGCGGTGAAGCCGTCCGTACCGACGGGCAAGGCGCCGTTCAACGCGTAATAGGTCTGATCGTCGCGGCCTTTTGGCAGGAGCGCTGCCGCCGTCAGCGCTTCGCCGAGCCCGAGCACGCCGTTTTCGGTCGCGCTCAGAATGCCCTGCACGCCCGGATGATTGAAGTCGATGCCCGTGCTGAAGTTGAACGGGTTGCGCTCGACATCGAGTTCGAGCGCGGTCGCGCCATCGGTGTTCTGCGGCGGCGCGACGTTCGCGCGGGTCGTCACGCCCGGAATCATGCCGAGCACGTTGATATAGCGCTCGAAATTCGCCTGCGTGAGCGGACGGTCCGCTTGCAGGCGTTCCGCGACCGCGCGAATGCGCTGCTGCGCCGCGCCCGCGTTGCCTTTCACGACGACCCGCGCAATATAGCCTTCGACGACCGTCACGCGCACGACGCCGTCCTGAAACGTCTGCGCCGGCACGAACGCGAACGACAGCGCATAGCCGCGTTCCTTGTAGAGCGCGGTGACGCCGTTCGCGGCCTCGATCAACTGGCCGATGGTCACGTCGCGGCCGACGAACGGCGCAAAGCGCGCGGCGATTCGATCGAAGGGCAGCGCCTTCACGCCTTCGATCTCGATCTTGCCGGGCGTGAGATGGCGCGCGAGCAGCGCATCGAGCGCGGGCGCGGGCGGCGCGACGCTCACCGAAACGGGCGGCCTGGGCGGCGCGTTGACTTGCGGCAGGGCGTCGAGCGGATTGCCGCCGAGGTTGGCGCGCGGCGCGGGCGGCGTTTGCGCCTGCGCGTGATGCGATGACATGGGCGCCGCAAGCGCGGCAAACATGAGCGCCCGTGTCCAGTCACGGATCTTCATTGTGATGCCCTCGTAGGGTTGCGAGAACGTCGTCGCGTTCTCGTCGCTTGTGTGCTGATGGTTTCAGTGAGGAGCGGGCGCGCCTGGCGAACTCGCTCCTCCAGTTTCCGCGTACGATGCCTAGCGCCGCGTGCCTCCCAACACGCCGCCGACGATCGAGCCCACCGCGCCCAGCAATCCGCCGCCGTTCGCGCCGCCCGTGGAGTTGCCGGTGGTGTTGCCCGTCGTGCTCGACAGACCCGCGCCCGCGCCGGCGCCCGCCGTCGTCGTCGAGCCCTGATTGGTCGCGACGGTCACGCCGACCGCGCCCGTGATCGACGTCACTGTGCCGAGCACGGAGCCCGCGCCGCCGGGCGAACCCGTCGTTCCGCCCGGCGCGCCGGTCAATGCGCCGACGACGCCGGTGACGGGCGCAAGCACGCCGCCCGTGCCCGTGCCGCTGGCCGCGCCCGTCAACCCGTTCACGATGCCCGTGACAGGCGCAAGCACGCCACTCGCGCCCGCGCCGCCCGCCGCGCCCGTCAACCCGCCCAGCAAACCTGTCACCGGCGCAAGCGGACTCGCGCCCGGCGTGCCGTGCACCAGCCCGCCCGCCGATGCCACCGTCTGCCCCGTCGTCGAAACCAGATTCCCGGCGCCCGCCGTCACCCGATTGCCGCCCGTCGCCGTGATGCTCTTGCCGGCGTTGTCGAGCGTGCCGCCGAGCGTCGTCAGCAGGTTGTCGACCGGCGTGCCGAGTCCGGTCGCCGCGCCCACGGTTTGCGTCGTCGAACCGGCGAGCGAGGTGATCGGCGTGATCGCCTGGCTGACTGTCTGCGTGAGCTGCTGCACGGGCGCGCTCGTGAGCGTCTGATCGAGCACGCCGCCCGTCTGCGTAACGGCGTTGCCCGCAATGCCGACGATGCCGCCGACCGGCGCCGTGACCGGCGCGAGCGGCGACAGCGCCCCACTGCCGAGACTGGACACGAGCGTGCCCGCGCCCGACACCGTCGTCCCGGTCTGCTCGACGACGCCGCCGAGACTCGACACCGTCGTGCCCACCGGATTCGTGCTCGTGCCGATGGCGCCGAGCCCGGCCGACACGCCATCGCCGAGCGTGGACACCGCCGCGCCCGCGTTCGATACGACAGCGCCAGCGGCCTTCGTGGTGTCCGTGCCGACGCCGGGCGCGGTCGTCGAGCCGATGACCGTGCCGACGCCCGATACTGTGTCGCCGACCGCGGACACCACGTTGCCCGTCTTGTCCGCGACGGCCGCGACCGGCTGGACAGTCGCGCTGCCCGTTCCGCCACCCGATCCGCCGCCGCCGGTCCCCCCGCCACCGCCACTGCCGCCGCCACCGGTGCTGCCGGTGTTGGTCCCCGAACCGCCGCCCGACCCCGAACCTCCACCCGATCCCGATCCGCCGCCGCTTCCCGATCCGCCGCCCGCGCTGCTGCCGTCGCCGGTCGAGATCGTGCCCGAGCCGCTGCCGCTCGCGCCGGCCGACTTGCTCATCGTCCCCGATCCGCCGCATGCCGCGAGCGCGAGCAGGCTGGCGACCGCAGCCGCGACGATGGTTTTGCGCATGACTTCGCGTTCGATGTTCTTCGTATTCATTTCGCCCTCGATGTTTCGTATTGAACGAACCGCGAGCGAATAACTGCATTAGGTGTGCCATCGCACGGACCGCGAACGATTGCGATGCTTGCGCACTACCGTTCGTTCCGATGCATCAAGGACTTGCGCCGAAAACGTATGAGTCGTACAGCACGCGGCAACGGCGCGTCGTAACGTTACGCACGCTGGGCGGCGTTACGCCGCGACGGGTTACGCGAAAAGCCCATGCTGGCTTGCAGGCAGGAAATTCGTGCTCCGGCGATCGCGTGAATCAGTTGCATTTACTGATATTTCGAATACGCCTGCCAAAAAGCAGCATCGATTAAGCGCCCTGCTCAAACAATCGGTCAGACAATAATTGATTTTGAGATAGGCTTGCGTTATAAATCGGCTAACGAATACCTCTTCCACGATGAACCGCCAGAGAGGGCGCGATCGACAGAGACGAGGCGAAAGATAAATCAAAGTTGGTATACCGGACCGACGCGCCGTTTCGGGCGAGGCGTAAGCACGCGCCTTTCCGTCAGGTGTGCGGATGGTATAAGCGGCCAGAGAATTAGAACCCATCCGAGGGCAACAAAATGAACGCAAACATTCTTCGATTCTTTCGCGACCGCCGCGGGATAACTGCCATCGAATATGGACTGATTGCCGGTGTATTGGCACTGGGCATCATGACGGCGGTCGGCGATGTCGCCACTCAACTGAAAAGCACGTTTCAGGCAATCAAGACAGAACTCGCGAAAACCGCGACCTGAGCGGCAATCGGCTTTTGCCGTTATTCGGCGCGGCCGACTGATCCGGTAAGTCCTTGATATTCGCGCCGTCGGTGACGGCGCGAGGATTTTTGTCGCCGCGCGATTATCGATTGAAAATCCGGATTAACGCGGATGACGGTTTTCGCCTTGCCTGCCGATTTGCTTTTATATGCTTTCCATTGAATCCGCGTCATTTATCGGCTGGGCGCTCGCCGTCGCTTTATTCGACTGGCGGCGCAGGCTCATTCCTAATGCGTTCATTATCGCGGGCACGCTGTGCGCACTGGCGTTCGCCGCGCTACGGATTTCTCCTTTCGATACGGCCATCGGCGCTGCGCTGATCGGGCTCGTGGCGGGCTTCGTCGCGCTCATGCCGTTCTACGTGCTCGGCATGATGGGCGCCGCCGACGTCAAGGTGTTCGCCGTGCTCGGCGTGTGGTGCGGACCGCGCGCGCTCGTCGGCATCTGGGTGGCGGCGAGTCTCGCGGCGTTCGTGCATGCGCTCGTGCTGCTCGCGCGCCGCCACGCCGCGTTCGCATTGCGCGATCTGCCCGACGCGGCCTCGCTCGACGAACGCAGACGCAGCAGCACGCCCTATGGCGCGTTGCTGTCGCTGGCCGCGCTCGGCCATCTGGTGCTCCACACGTTCGGAGCGCGCGCATGACGCGCCGGCGAAGCCGACACAGGCAGCGCGGCAACATGGCGATCGAGTTCGCCATCGTGTTTCCGCTCTTTTTCGTCGTGCTGTACGCGATCGTCACGTACAGCCTGATCTTCGTCGCGCAGCAGTCGCTGACGCTCGCGGCCGAAGAGGGCGCGCGCGCCGCGCTGCGCTTTCAGGCCAACGCGGTGAGCGTCGACGACGCCCTCGCGCGCCGCGCCGCCGCCGCCTGCGACACCGCAAACGGCCTGACCAACTGGCTGGCGGGCATCGCGCAATGCACCGCGACGCCCGCGCCGTGTGCGTATGACGCGACGCTGCGCTGCATCGAGGTCACGCTCGACTACGGCTACGCGCAACGGCCGCTCGTGCCGACGCTGCCGCTCTTCGGTCTGGCGCTGCCCGACGCGCTCGTCGCCCGCGCGATGGTTCAACTCGATCCGGACAACGTGCTATGAGCGCGCGCGTCCGCATCCACTTCTCCTGACGCCATGGCCAATCTGACCCGCACGCTCGCCATCCTGCTGTTCACGCTCGCGCTCGTTCTCGGGGTCTTCGCGGTGATGCTCGCGCGCGAGCCCGCGCCGGCTCCCGAGCGCGATCACGCGCCTGCGCACACCTCGGCGATGGTGACGCCGCAGCGCCTCGCGCCAGTCGTCGTCGCCGCGCGCGATCTGCCAGCGGGCCAGCCGCTCGATGCCGCCGCGCTCACCGTGCGCATGCAGGCGGAGCCTGCGCCGGGCGCGTTCAGCGACACCGCCGCACTGATCGGCCGCGTGCCGCTGGCGGCCATCAAAACCGGTACGCCCCTGACCGCCGACGCCCTGTCGAGCGGTCTCGCCGATGTCGTCGCGCCGGGCGAGCGCGCGGTGGCCGTGCGCATCGACGAGACCAACGCGGTCGGCAATTTCGCGCGCCCGGGCGACGCCGTCGACGTGTTCTTCACGTTGAAGCGCGAAGGCGGCGCGGCGAGCGGCGATGCGGAAATCTCGACCACGCAGGCGCGTCTGCTGTTATCGAAGGTGCGCGTGCTGAGCATCGGCGATGCGACGCTCGGCTCCGGCGCGGCCACAGCAAAAAGCACCAATCCGGGCAGCCCGCGCACGGCGGTGCTCGCGATCCGCACCGCCGATGTCGACGCGCTCACGCTCGCGGAAAGCGCGGGCCGCCTCGTGCTCGCGCTGCGCAATTCCGCCGATGACGAAACCCCGCCGCCCCAGACATTCGCGCCGCTCCATGCTGCGGCGTCCACGGACGGCGGCGCGGCGCGCGCGGCGGCGGGCATTTCGCTCGGCACGCTCGCGGGCGCACGCACGGCGGTGCGTCCCGTAGAGCGAACACGCAGCGCGCGCGCACCGGCGGGCGATGAAATCGAAGTGATCCGCGGCGGGCGCGCGGAACGCGTCGCGTATTGAATCAGACGGGAACCAGACGGCAAGCCAGCATGACGACAACAAGAAAACGATGGAAAACGGCGGCGCTCGCCGCATGCGTGGCGGCAGCGCTCGCGGCCAATGTGTACGCGGCCTCGCGCGATGCACCGCGCAGCGAGTCGCCGCTCTCCGATGCCAGCGTCATCGCCCTGTCGACGGGTGCGCAAAAGCCGCTCGCGCGCGGCCGGACGATTTCGCGCGTCGCGGTTGGCGATCCGGCCGTAGCCGATGTGAACGTGCTGAAGGGCGGCGGCGTGCTGCTCGTCGGCAAATCGGCGGGCACGACGAATCTGCTGCTATGGGAACGCGGCCGCGATTCGCCGCTGTCCTACACGGTCGAGGTCGCGGCGAGCGCGAGCGCCGCACTCGCCGACGCCGCTGCGCCGCAAGTGCGCGTGCTCGGCCAGACCGCCGTGCTCACCGGCACGACGCCGACGATGGAAAAGCATCAGCGCGCGGTGGCGGCGGCGCGCGCGTCGGTGGGCAAGGACGGCGCGCTCGTCGATGCATCGGCGGTGGCGACGAAAAGCGTCGTCCAGGTCGATGTCAAGGTGGTCGAGTTCAGCAAGACCGTGCTCAAGCAGGCGGGCTTCAACCTCTTCTCGCAGAACCACGCGGGCTTCGCGTTCGGCACCTTCGCGCCGAGCGCGCTCACGAGCGTCACGGGCGGCGCGACCAATCCGCTGTCCGTCACGGCGACGTCGCCGATCGGCTCCGCGTTCAACCTGCTGCTCAACTCGACCTCGCGCGGCCTGTTCGCGAATCTGAGTCTGCTCGAAGGCAACAACCTCGCGCGCGTGCTCGCGCAGCCGACGCTCGTCGCGCTGTCGGGCCAGAGCGCGAGCTTCCTCGCGGGCGGCGAGATTCCGGTGCCGGTGCCGCAATCGCTCGGCACCACGACGATCGTCTACAAGCCCTACGGCATCGGCCTCTCGCTGACGCCGACGGTGCTCGGGCCCGAGCGCATCGCGCTGAAGGTCGCGCCCGAGGCGAGCCAGCTCGACTTCGCGCACGCGATCACCATCGACGGCGTCTCGGTGCCCGCGCTCACCACGCGGCGCGCGGAAACGGCGGTCGAACTCGGCGACGGCGAGAGCTTCGTGATCGGCGGACTGGTCGATCGCGAGACCGCGTCGAACGTCAACAAGGTGCCGCTGCTCGGCGATCTGCCGATCATCGGCGCGTTCTTCAAGACCTTGCAGTACTCGCAGCAGGATCGCGAACTGGTGATCATCGTGACGCCGCATCTGGTCGCGCCGATCGCGAAGAACGCCGCATTGCCGTCCACGCCCGGTCAGCAATCCGAACAGCGCGACGGCCCGGTGTGGCGGACCTTCGTCGGCGGGGCGCTGTCTCCCGACGCCGCGCCGGGGTTTTCTCAATGACGCCGATGCGCTTTCTCTGCGCGAGCGCCGACGCCGCGCGCCACGACTGGCTGCAACGCGCGCTCGCGGGCGCGGGCGCGGTCGAACCTGCGCCGTGCGAGGCCGCCGCGCTCGTCGCGCAGATCGGCGAACGCGCGCCTGCGCTCGTGTTCGTCGATTTCAGCGCGAGCACGACCGGAAACACCCAGGCGAGCGTGCTTGCGCAAGCGGCCCGCGACGCGTTTCCCGAGGTGCCGATCGTCGCGCTCGGCACGCTCGCGACGCCCGCGCCGGCGCTCGCGGCATTGCGCGCGGGGGTGCGCGATTTCGCCGATGTCACCGGCCCGAGCGCCGATGTCGTCGCGATCGTGCAGCGCCTCGTCAATGAGCGTCCTCCTCAGCGCAACGAACCGGCGAGCCGTCAGGGCAAGCTGACCGTGCTGCTCGGCGCACGCATCGGCGTGGGCGTGAGCACGCTCGCGGCGAATCTCGCGGTGAGTCTGCAAAAACGCGGCGTGCAGACGGGCCGCACCACGGCGCTGCTCGATCTCGGCCTGCCCGCCGCCGACAGCGCGCTTCTGCTCGACACGCGCAGCGAACTGCACTTCGTCGATGCCGTGCGCAACCTGCGCCGCTTCGACGACACCTTCGTGAACACCGCGTTCGCGCGTCACGCGAGCGGCCTTGCACTCACCACGCTGCCCGCCGATCTCGCCGAGATGCGCGCGATCTCGTTCGCGTCGGCGGTCAGCACGCTGAACCGCCTGCGCGCGTACTTCGATCATCAGATCGTCGATCTGGGCGGCTTCTCGAATGCCGAATTCATCGCGCAGGCGTTGCAGGCCGCGGATGAAGCTTGGCTCGTCTGCGATCCGAATGTCGCGTCGGTCGTGTCGGCGATGTCGCTCTTCGACACCTTGCGTCCGGACGACGAAGGCGCGCCGCCCGCGTCGCTCGGACTCGTCGTGAACAAGTTCGACGCGGCGCTCAACTTCGGCGCGGATCAGATGGCCGAGCGGCTGAACCTGCCGCTCGTCGCCGTGCTGCCGGCGCGCGCGCAGGCGCTGGGCCGCGCGGTGAATCAGGGACGTCTGCTCGCCGATTGCGCCGGGCGCGACCCCTACGTGCGCGCGCTCGCGCCGCTGGTCGCGCGGCTGATGCACATGCACGGCGACCTTCACGAAGAAGCGTCGCGCGCGCGACCGACGGCCCGCGCCGCGCTGAACGTGGCGCATTTCCTTCCCAACTTTCTCAGACGGTCATAGACGATGGCTCAGGACTTCAGCAAGGACATCGCGTTCGCGAACGATCTGGCCGAAGACGCCACCGCGTTCGCCCATTCGCAGCAGTTTCAGGACGTGGCGACGGCGGCGCACGAGCATCTGCTGACGCGCATCGAGGAACTGGGCGCCGAGTTCGGCCGATGGTCGCGGCAGGCGATCCAGCAATTCGTCGATCTGGAAATGGACAGCTTCGTGCGTTTGCGCCGCGTGCCGTTGAACGAGAGCGAGGTGCGTCTGGTCGCGGCGGCGCTGACGAAGGAACTCGCGGGTTTCGGTCCGCTGGAAGACCTGCTCGCCGATGCCGCCGTCGAAGACATCCTCATCAACGGTTATAGCGACGTGTACGTGTCGCGTCACGGCATGCTCGAAAAGATTCCGGTGCGTTTCGCGGATAACGCGCATCTGCTGCGTATCGTGCGGCGGATTCTCGCGCCTATCGGCAGGCGTCTGGATGAATCGAATCCGATGGTCGATGCGCGTTTGCCCGATGGCGGTCGCGTGAATGTGGTGATCGAGCCGCTTTCGATCGATGGCCCGGTCGTATCGATCCGCAAGTTTCGTCGCGATCCGTTGCGTCCCGACGATCTGCTCGCCAACGGCACCTTCAATCAGGACATCGCTTCGTTGCTGCAGGCCGCAGTGGACGCGCGTTGCAACGTACTCGTGTCCGGCGGGACGAGTTCGGGCAAGACATCGCTACTGAACGCGCTCGCGTTCTTCATTCCGAAGCACGAACGTGTCGTGACGATCGAGGACACCGCGGAACTGTCGCTGAATCATCCGCATGTCGTGCGTCTGGAAAGCAGACCCGGCGGCTTCGACGGCGCGGGCGTCGTGTCGATCCGCGACCTGTTGCGCAACACGTTGCGGATGCGGCCGGACCGCATCATCGTCGGCGAAGTACGCGGTGGCGAAGTGCTCGAAATGCTTCAGGCGATGAACACCGGCCACGACGGTTCGATGGGCACCGTGCACGCCAGCTCGCCGCGCGAGTGTCTCTACCGGCTCGAAATGCTCGCGGGTTTTGCGGGCTTTCAGGGCACCGAAGCGAGCTTGAGAAGACAGATCGCCAACGCGATCGACTTCATCGTGCAGATCGGGCGGCTTTCGAACGGACGCCGCCGCATTCTTTCCGTCACCGAAGTCACCGGACTCTCCGACAACATCATCGCGATGCAGGAGCTGTATCGCTACGAACCTGCCGTCGATGCGAACGGCGACGAAGCAGACCGCTGGAGCTGGCTCGGCATTCATCCGAGTTCGCCGAAGCTCGCGAAATTCCGGCAGGCGCTCGGCGTCGCGCTGTCGGACGGCTTCGGTCAGTCCGGGCGATTCGGCGGCGGCTTCGGCGGAGGCTTCAATGGTTAGAGCCGTCGCGCTCATCGCGATGCTCGCGCTGCTGTGCGCGGCGGCGGCGCTCTTGCTGTGGCGTCGCGGCACGAACACGCGCGAGCGTGCGCTGACCGGGCGCTTCGTCGACCGGCAGGTGCAGACGCCGCGGCCCCAACCGGTCACGCGGCCCGCTGCCAACGCGACGACGCCAAAAGGCGACATCGCGCACGCGCGCGCCGCGTTCGCGAATCTGATGAATCGCGCGGGGATCGAACGTCCGCGCGCGCTCGCGGGCACGACCATGACCATCGCCGCGAGCGGCGCGGTCTGGGCCGAGATGAGCGCCGGGCCGGTGATCGGCGCGATCGTCGCCGCGCTCGTGCTCGCCGCCGTCTACGCGTGGCTGACGTGGCGCGCGCAGAAACGCCAGCAGCGCATCGTGCGGCAACTGCCGCCGTTTCTCGATGGCATCGTGCGCATGATCGTCATCGGCCATAGCGTGCCGGCCGCGTTCCAGGCCGCGCTTGCCAGCGCCGAAGCGCCGCTCTCCGAATGCCTCGGCCGCGCGCTGCCGATGCTGCGCACCGGCGTGGAAATCGATCACGCGCTCGGCGCGGTTGCGCGCATGTATCGCGTGCGCGAGCTGGAACTCGTCGGCTCGGTGCTGCGCGTATCGGTGAAATACGGCGGCCGCTCCGACGTGATGCTCGACCGCATGGCGGCGATGATGCGCGATCTGGAGCAGGCGAGCCGCGAACTCGTTGCGCTGTCGACGGAGACGCGCCTCTCGTCATGGGTGCTCGGCCTGCTGCCGATCCTGCTCGGCGCGATGGTGATCGTCACCAACCCCGAATATTTCGATGCGATGTGGAGCGACGCGCTCGGCAAGCGCCTCGTCTATGTCGCCGTCGCGCTGCAGATGCTCGGCGCGTGGTTGCTCTACCGGCTCGCGAGGCTCAGGACATGACCATCACGCCCGCCTTGCTCGGCGCGTTCGCGCTCGCCTCCGCCGCGCTCGCGGCCGGTCTGTGCGGCGTGCTCGCGCTCAGCCGCCATGCGCGCATGCGCCGCTCGGCGCGCACGCTCGATCACGCGTTGAAGGAGCGCGCGCCGGCCGCGCCCGCGCCGGCTGCCGCGCAGCGTCACGGCCTGCTCGCGGCGATCGGCCGCGCGAGCGCCGCGTGGCTCGATACGCCGTTCGGGCGCGTGGCCGTCGCCGAGGAAGATCGGCGTCTGCTCGAACGCTGCGGCTATCTCGACGCCCACGCGCGCGGGCGCTTTCTCGCGGCGCGCGTCGCGGGCGCGCTCGCCGCGCCGCTCGCCTGGCTCGCGCTCGGTCACGGCGCGGCGCACGGCGCGCGTTTCATGCTGCTGATGTTCATCGCGCTGTCGGCGGGCTTCATGGCGCCGAAGTGGTTCGTGCGGCGCCGCGCACTGGCGCGTCAGCGCGCGGTCAGCGCCGAATTGCCGATGTTCGTCGACTTGCTGCGCCTGTTGCAGGGTGTCGGCCTGTCGCTCGATCAGAGCCTGCAGGTGATGATCCAGGACTTCGGCAACGTGCTCCCGGTCATGTCGATGGAACTCGCGCTCGCGCAGGGCCAGTTCGCCACCGGCCGCACCCGCGAGCAGTCGATGAAGCGCCTCTCGACGAGCTACGACAACGAGGATCTCGCCGCGATCGTGCGCCTCATCGTTCAGGTCGAGAAGCACGGCGGCGCGGTGCAGGAACCGCTCAGGCAATTCGGCGACCGATTGCGCGAAACGCGCCGCGCGATGCTGCGCGAGCGCATCGGCAAACTCACCGTGAAGATGACGGGCGTGATGGTCATCACGCTGCTGCCCGCGCTGTTGATCATCACGGCGGGGCCGGGCTTCATCGCGGTGGTGCGTTCGCTGTCCACGCTACATCGATAGAGGCATGCTCATGATTCGTTCATTCGTTCCGACCTTGCTGTGCGCCGCGCTCGCCGCCTGCGCGACGAAGCAGGAAAACGGCTATGGCGTCGGCATTCAGGCCGAACGTCAGGCTGCGCTCGATCAGGCGCAACAAAAGGACGCCGCGCCCGACACGCCGGGCATGTATCTCGCGCTCATCGACCGCATGCAGGCGCAAGGGCTCTGGTTTGCGTCGCTCGCGCATATCGACGCCTACGAACAGCAATACGGCGAATCGCCCGACACGATTCTGCTGCGCGCCGACGCGCTGCGTCAGACCGGCCAGCCGGGCGCGAGCGCGGCCGCGTATGCGCGTCTCGCCGACACGCCGCTCGCCGCGCGCGGCCTGCGCGGGCTCGGACTGCTCGCGGGCGAGGCGGGCGATTTCGCGGGCGCGGCGCAGCGCTTCGAGGCCGCATCGAAGCGCGCGCCGACCGATGCGCTCATGCTCTCCGACCTCGGCTACGCAAGGCTGCGCATGGGCGATGTCACCGGCGCGCGCGTGCCGCTCATGAAGGCCGCCGAACTCGCGCCGAACAACCCGAAGATCCTGAGCAACGTCGCGCTGTATCTGCTCGCGAGCGGGCAGGCGGCGAACGCGCAAGGTCTGATGACGCAACAGAAGTTTTCGGCGGACGTGCAGCAGTCGATTCGCGCCGATGCGAAGCGCGTCGGCGATGCGGCGCGGGCGAGTGTCGCGTCGCGTTGAAAAGGAGAGAAGGATGAAACGGATGCGGAACCTGATACTGTGGCTGGCACTGGGCGTATCGCAACACGCGGCGCTCGCGCAGAGTGCGAGCCAGATCGGCGACGCCACGCAAGCGTGGCTCACGCTGCAGGCGAGCAACGCGGCAGCCGCGCCCGCGCAGCCGATGCCCGGCGCGCAGGCGGGCGCGGCGTATGCGCGCTATCTGAAGTCGTTCGAGACGCCGATTCCGGCGCACTATGGTTCGTCGTTCGAAGACGCGGGGCGGCCGTCGCTCGACGTGAACTATCGCGATATGAACTGACGCTTCATGACGAGGCATCGGAACGGCATCGGATCACATCGACGCACGCAGCGCGGCGCGGCGGGCATGGTCGCGGCGATCTGGCTCGTCATCGCGATCGCGGCGCTCGGTGCGATCGATATCGGCAATCTCTTCTTCGCGCGACGCAGCCTGCAGAGCGTCGTCGATCTCGCGGCGAGCGCGGGCGCGCAGGTCGTCGATGCGGCTTGCGCGCGCGCACAGGCCGTCGCGAACGGCAGCGCGAAGAGCAACGGCTTCGATCCGTCGGCGACGGGCAACGGCCTCACGGTCACGTGCGGACGCTGGGACGCGCAGATGAACGCCGCGCCCGACTATTTCTCGACGAGCGGCACGCCCGCGAACGCCGTGAAAGTGACGGCCTCGCGCACGGTGCCGTATTTCTTTCTCGGGCCCGCGCGGCAGGTGACGGCGCGTGCGGTCGCCAAGTCGACGGGCGTCGGCTCCTTCTCGATCGGCACGACGCTCGCGAGCATCGGCGCGGGCACGGTCAATGATTTGCTCAACACGCTGCTCGGCACGAATCTCAACCTGACGCTCGTGTCGTATCAAGGTCTGGCCGATGCGCGCGTGCGCGTCGGCGATCTCGTCACGGCGGCGGGCGTCGGCAGCGTCGATCAACTGCTCGCGACGCAGCTCACCGCCGGGCAGATCGCAAGGCTCATGCTGAGCGCGCTGCAGACCACGTCGGTCGCGAACGCGAATCTTTCGACCGCGATCGGCGCGATGGGCGCGATCGTCAACGCGAACATTCCCGGCAATCAGACCATCTCGCTCGGCAGCATCAACGGCGCGCCGGGGCTGCTGGCGGTCGGGCTCGCCAACACGCAGAGCGCGCTCGACGCCACCATCAGCCCACTCGAAGCATTGTTCGTGACGGCGGAGATCGCGCAGGCGGGCAAGGCCGCCGCGAACGTCGGCGCGGGGCTGACGATTCCCGGCGTGACGTCGGCGGCGCTCAAGGTGCAGATCGTGCAGCCGCCGGTGCTCGCCATCGGCGAAGCGGGCAAGGACGCAAACGGCAACTGGCGCACGCAGGCGCGCACGGCGCAGGTGCGCGCGTTCGTCGATGTCAGCGTGCTGCCGTTGCCGTTGCCACCGGGTTTCGGCGGCGCGCAGCCGATGATTCATCTGCCGCTTTATATCGACGTCGCGCCCGGTTCCGCGTGGCTCGTTTCGACGCAATGCCGCGGCAACGCAGCGGCGCGGCGCTCGGTGATCGGCGTGCAGACGGGCATCGCGAACGTGTGTGTCGGCGATGCGCCCGCGAACATGGGCGCGTTCAGTTGCACACAGCCCGCGACGCTCGTGTACGTGCCGAACCTGCTGACCGTGAGCCTCGCCGCGAGCCTGCCGGCGACCATGCCCGCATCGGCGGCCACGACGCTTTCCTTCGATGGCGTCAGCGGCAATGGCGACGACTATCAGCCGGTACCGTCCGCGCCCGGCGCATCGCTCGCCAATGCGCTCTCCGGCCTCAAAACGAGTCTCTCCGCGCCGGGCGGCCTTTCGGTCACATCGCCGGTATTGCCGCCGCTCCTGCTCAGCACCGTTGCGCCGCTTTTGCTTGGCCTTCTGGTCCCCACGCTCGCGACCGTGCTCGCCGGCCTCGATCAGGTGCTGTTGCCGGTCCTGCAACTGCTCGGCGCGCAAGTGGGAACGAGCACGATTCACGACCTGTCGCTCACATGCGGCGAGTCGCAACTGGCCTATTGAAGACATGAGACAGAACACCAGAATCGACGGCCTCGATATTCACGTATGGGAGGGCAAGGCCGACATCGTCGAGCGCGTGGTGCGCGCGATGTCGGGACAGGACGTGGACGTGCTGCGCGCGGATGGCACCTCGATCAGCGCGCCGCGCGATGTCGCGCGTCCCGCGCTCGCGATCATCAGCGTGAGCGTGATCGATGGCGGCGCGTTCGTGCTGCGCGACTGGGAAGCGCGCCATTCGATGCCGGTCGTGTGGGTCGGCGCGGCGCCGCGCGAGCGCGATCCGTCGATGTTTCCGCCGGACTATTCGCACATCCTGCCGCTCGACTTCACCGGCGCGGAGTTGCGCGCGATGGTTGCGAAGCTCGCGCGGCAACTGCGCGCGCACGGCGAGGACGCGCAGGCATCGCATGCGTTGATCGCGCATGCCGAGTGCATGAAGGCGTTGCTGCACGAAGTCGACACCTTCGCCGATTGCGACACGAGCGTGCTCCTGCATGGCGAGACGGGCGTGGGCAAGGAACGCATCGCGCAACTGTTGCACGAGAAGCATGCGCGCTATGGCGATGGTCCGTTCGTGGCGGTGAACTGCGGCGCGATTCCCGATGGACTTTTCGAATCGCTGTTCTTCGGCCACGCGAAGGGCTCGTTCACGGGTGCGGTGCTCGCGCACAAAGGCTACTTCGAGCAGGCGAACGGCGGCACGCTCTTTCTCGATGAAATCGGCGATTTGCCGCTCTATCAGCAGGTGAAGCTCCTGCGCGTGCTGGAAGATCAGGCGGTGACGCGTATCGGCTCGGCCACGCCCGTGCGGCTCGAATTCCGCCTCATCGCGGCGAGCAACAAATGCCTGCCGCAACTCGTGAAGGACGGCGCGTTTCGCGCTGACCTGTATTACCGGCTCGCGGTGATCGAGCTTGCGATTCCGTCGCTGGAAGAGCGCGGCGCGCCCGACAAGATCGCGCTCTTCAAGACGTTCATCAGCGAGGTCATCGGACGCGACAGGCTCGATGCGCTGCCCGAGATGCCATACTGGCTCGCGGATGCCGTCGCCGATATCTATTTCCCCGGCAACGTGCGCGAACTGCGCAATCTGGCCGAGCGCGTCGGCGTGACGGTGCGGCAGCTCGGCGGATGGGACGAATCGCGCGTGAAGCGCCTGCTCGTGCTCGCGCGCAGCGCAAAAGCCGCGCCGGCGGATGGCGGATCGGACCTGCTGGTGGACCGCAGCAAGTGGGACATGACCGAGCGCAATCGCGTGATCGCGGCGCTCGACGCGAACGGCTGGCGAAGACAGGACTCGGCGCAACATCTCGGCATCAGCCGCAAGGTGCTGTGGGAGAAGATGCGCAAGTTTCAGATCTTCGATGAAGAGCCGGAGACACGGTCGATGTAGCGGAGGATGCGGGCATGCGCTGGCGTTCATGGCTATTGATTCTCGCGTTGTGCGACGCGCACGCGGCATCGCGCTACTACGCGCCGGTGACGTTCTATCCGCACGACGCGGTGCGCATCTCGCGGTTCGCATCGACGCCCGGCGCGATGCAGGTGCCCTACGGCGCGGGCGCGAAAGTGGAGGAAGGCGAGTTCTATATCGTCTCCAGTGCATCGTTCAAGCTGCTGACCGCGCAAGTGCAACGGGACGGCACGATCGCGCTCGCGCAGGCGAAGTGGACGCCCGAGCTTGCCGCGAGCCAGATCTGGACCGTGGATAAGGAAGGCAGCGGCTTTCGCCTCTATTCGAAGCTGTTCGGCCGCTACGTGACGCTCGGTGCGCGCGTCGGGCTGGAAGCGGCATCGGGCGAGGCGCGGCAGAACTGGAGCATCGAAGCCGATGCGAACGCGGTGACCATCGCGGCCACCGGCACGAAGACGGGACTCGCCATCGAGCATCATGCGCTGCGCGACGGCGCGTTCGTCGAAGTGAACGCGCAGGCCGGGCAATGGCGTCTGTACAAGGTCGGGAACGAGGCCGCCGATCATGCGTATCGCACACTGGACGCGAGCGCGCGCTCGACGTATGACAACGTTGCGAAGCGATATCACCTGAACGCGTTCGCGCCCGATGCGATCGAGGCCGACCGGCTCGGCGGCTTTCGCTGGACGGATTACCATCCGTCGGGGCTGTATGTGTCGAAGGGCGAGTCCGTCGTGATCGACGTGACGGGTCTAGCCGACGATGGCCCCGATGGCCTCGTCGTCATGGTCGGCAACAAGAATGGTTTCTACAAACGCCAGCCCGCGGGCGATCCGCAGATGATCCTCGCGACCGAAGGGCGCAATGCGTTCGTCGCATCGCGCGACGGCCTGCTCTACTTCGAATACCTCGATAGCGGCTTCAACGAACGGCCGCGTCGGTCGATCGACGTTTCGGTGCGCGAAGGCGGCAGGCCGGTGCCGTTTTACGTCGAAGGCGTGACGACATCCGTCGAATGGCGCGCGATGCTGCAACGCTATGCCGACGCGCCGCTCATCGAGATGGCCGGCCGGCGCACGATGTTCACCGTCGCGCGTTCGATGTACGACAAGGCGGGCGCGGCGGACCCGGCGATGTTGCTAGGTTATGTCGAGCGCATCATGGGTTACCACGACGAAGTATCCGGTCTCGATGGTTCGAGCGCGCTCGATATGCCGTCGCCGTTGCGCGTGCATTTCATGCAGGACGCGATCTCGACGCATGCTGAATTGCAGAGCGCGTACATGTATGCGACGTACTACATGATCGGCCTGCCGATGAACAGCGCGGCGGAAACCCTGCTCAAGGTTCCGAAGGCCGATCAATGGGGCGTATGGCATGAACTCGGCCACATGTATCAGCAATGGGACTGGACTTGGCCGGGCGTCACCGAAACCACGGTGAACATCTATTCGCTGCATGCGCTGCAACGTCTCGGCGCGCCGATGATGTCGCCGCTGCTGCAGGTCGTCGATGCGCGCGGCAGGAAGAATCGGCTGGAGCTTGCGGGACAGTATCTCGCGCAGCCGTCACGCAATTTTCTCGACGATGCTTCGTTTCCGGTGCCGTCCGAGGCGCTCTGGATCAGGCTGGTGATGTACGAGCAGTTGCGTCGCGCGCTCGGGGATGGGTTCTATGCGCGGCTGCACAAGCTGTATCGGCGGCAGCCGTTGACGGAAGGCGAAGGCGGGGACCGCAACGAGGTTCAGACGTTCGTGTTGCGTGCCTGCATGGCGGCGAATCTCGATCTGACGGATTTCTTCTCGCGATGGGGATTGCCGGTGGATGCGGCCACGCGTGCGGCTGTGGGGAGGGCGAGGTTGAAGGCGCCGGAGGGGGATTTGACGAGGGTGCGGATTTGATTGATTGCTCGCAACCCGGATAAACCATCGAAAAAAACGCCGACGCAACCACGCATCGGCGAAATCCTGGCTTTACGAGGGCTGCCAGAAGCACTTCACTCCTTCAATCAAGCCGCATCAGCCAGCCTGATATCCCGTCGCGCCGGCCCGCGCCGCGCCATCGCGCTGGCAAGCCGAGCACCGGGCACGTTGTCGATGCCGAACGTCGGCCGAGCCAGAAAGAATCCCTGCGCGAGCACATGCGGCCATTGCGCGATCCATTGCGCCTGCGCGGCCGTCTCCACGCCTTCGACGACGATCGCCACTTTCAACCGCGTCAGCAGCGCCAACACCGACGAAAACACGATGCGCGCGTTTGGACAACGCGGCGCTTCGGACAGCAGTTCCTTCGCGATCTTCACCGTCCCGAAGTCAATCGGCCCGAGCGCGGCGAGACACGAGTATCCCGTGCCGAAATCGTCCATCGCGACGCTCACGCCCTTGTTCTTCAGTCGCCGCACGATCTTCGGCATCGTCGGCATGCGCGTGAGATCCTCGCTCTCCAGCAATTCGAGCTGGATGCAATCCGGCGCGACGCCGTGTTCCCGACAAATCGATTCCAGCCGCTCGGTAAAGCCCGGCAATGCCGCGACCGATGGCGGCACGTTCACCGCCACCGCATAATGTGCGCCGCCGCGCGCGCGCCAGGCCGCGATCTCGGACGCAACCGCGTTCAGCACGAACCACGTGAGTTCGCGCATGATCTCGGCGTCCTTGAACGCCTCGCAGAATGCGCCTGGCAACATGACGCCGTACTCCGGATGACGCCAGCGAATCAGCGCTTCCATTTGAGTCAGCTCGCCGCTGTCGACTCGGTAGATTCCCTGATAGGCGATGCAGAACTCTCCGGCCGCGAGGCCATTGAGCACGCGGTGCCTGAATGCATGAGTCGAGTTCGGCGCGACGTTCGCGACAGGCGAGCCGTGTGTCGTTCTTTTCATGCTGTAACCATCCGCTCCAGTTGGTCGTGCTAGCGGTCGCACGAGTCGTGCCAGACGCGCTTCGCATACGCAACGAAGCGCGCGCTACGGCAGCGAACCCGCAGCGCCAACGTTTGCGCTCCGTCGCACCTTGTCACGATTGCGCCACGGCACATCGCGACACGCCGGGAGTTACGTAACGGAACCGTGACGCGTTACGGTTATGTGGGGTGGCGCACATAAGGCAGGTTCGCATCGTTATGCCGTTTGCAGTATGTGCATGTCGATTCTGGAACATTTGTAATCCCGACTAGTGTCGATACTTCAATACGTGATCGTCGCGACGATCGTATCCATATAGTTACCCGCGCTCGGCGTCGCTTGCGGCAGCACGCGCGCATAGACGGTGATTGCCTGGCTCGCGCCGGTGCCGGTGCCGGCCACGGTCGCGGTGCCGCCGGTGCCATCGCCCCAAGGTGTCGTGAACGCGGCGTTCTGATAGAGCTGATAGCGCACCTGCTCGCTGCCGCCGGCCTTCGTCATGCGCCGGTCCGCGACGCTCGCGCCGCTGCCGCTGCCCGCCGAAAGCGCGATGGAGTACGGATCATCGCTGGTGCAGGCGACGCTCAGCGTGCCGCTCGCCGAAAGCGCGCTGTTCAGCACGCCTGCCGACCCGAAGTTGATGTTGGTCGCGGCAAGCGTGCAATCGTTGATGACGGTCGCCGATACCGTGAACGAAAGCGGATTCGAATTCGCCGTGAGCGTCGAGCATGAAGGTGCCGATAACAAGTACTGCTGATGCGTCATTTCGGCCTGCGTCGCACCGGAAAACGTCGACGTATAGACGCCCGCTACGAGCGATGTCTGTCCCGCGGGCATGCGCGCATAGAACGGAATCGTGCGGCTGCCCGACGCGATGCCGAGCGCGAGCGTGAGCGGTATATCGACCGCCACGGCGCCATAGCTCGCCGAACGGCGCGAGCCCCACACGGTGCTGCCGGTCGTATCGGCATAGAGGTTGTATTGCAGCGAGTCCGCGCCGTTCGCGGCGAGACGCGGCGAATACGACGCGCCTGCGCTGCCCGTGCCGATATTGATGCACGCGCGTACCGGCAAGGTCAGCACGAAACCGGTGCACGTCACCGTGACGGACCCCGATACGCTCGCGCTCGACGTCGTCGCGGGCGCGATCGAGCCGAAGTTGATGCTCGATATGGACGCCGTGCAGACCTGCGCGCGAACGGGCGCGATCGTGAGCAGAAACAGTGCGATGAAAAGCGCGAGGCGTGTCATCGCGATACGTCTGCGCAGGTGAACGGTCCGAGCGTCGGCAGAGCGTGGCCTTGCGCCTTGTAAGGCACACTCGCTTCGCAGTGCTTGCCGGCCACGAACGCATCGAGCATGTTCGCGCGCGCGAGGTCGTCGATGAAGGCGAGGCCGTCGTAACCCACCACATAGCGCTTGCCCGTTTCACGATGCGTAAGCTCGGTGCCCACAGGGAGTGGCTCGCCGTTCGCATCGACGAGTTGCAGTTGCGCGCCCGTGAAGCCGCGCAGCGGAAAACGCGCGAGCACGCCGGCGCGCGCCTGCGGCGCGAGATTGAGCTGCGTCGTGCCGACGGCGGTATCGGCGGGCAGGTCGAGCGGATCGATCGCGAGATGGTTCGCCTGATACGCGACGAGATCCGGCACGAGCAGATGTCCCGCGCGATTGGTCTTGCCGATCTCGCGGTTCTCGTGCAGCACGGGCACGTTCGCGACGCCATCGGTGGAGACGAGCGCGAAGGCATCGTCGATGCGGCGGCCCGCGAGCACGTCGCCCGCCATCAGGACGAGCGAGCCCGACGCGTCGAGCTCGCCGTACACGCGCGAGTCCACGTTTGCGACGGTCGCGAGCACATCGCCATAGCGCCCGCGATACGCGCCTTGCGCGAGCGACTGCTGGATGCCGTTCTGGCGCGCGGTCTGCACTTGCCAGCCGAAGCCGCCGCCGTAGTCGGCGGTCTTCGTGACGGCGGCGCCGAAGAGCGGCTTGCCGTGATCCGCGCCCGCATCGACGCTCGCATTGAGCGCGCCGCCGAGCGCAAAACTCAACGCGACGAACACGCCGGTGTTATGCGTGTCGCCGAAGTCGTGATACACGCTCGCGGAAAGCGACGTGCCGTGCGGCAGCGTCGTCGTGTAAGCGAGCGAGCCGATGCGCGAATCGCCGTAATAGGGATCGTCGAGCCCGACGAAGCTCGCGCTGGCGGTACTCGTCGAACCGAATACGCGCAGTGGCACCGCGAGCGTCGCGCGATAGGTCGAGCGCGGCACGGGCGTGCCTTCGGCGGAGGCGAGGTCGCTGTAATGCGCGGTGGCCTTCTGCGCTTGCAGATCGATGGAAAGCTCCGGCGTGCGCCATTGCCATCCCGCCGAAACCTGCATGCCGGAGCCGCCTTTGGTCGGCTGCACGACGATGGGCGTCGCTTCGTTCGCGAAGCCGTCGAAGAAGCCGGGCGGATACACATAGACCTGCGCGGTGTTCGCGCCGCCGTTGCCCGCGCTGCCCGCGAGCGAGACGTTGAACACGCCCGCCTGCCCGATACCGAACAACATGCCGATGCCCGCGTTGTACACGCCGCGCGTCGCTTCGCCGTGGGCTTCGAAGGTGAACGTATCGGTGATGCCGCGCCGCAGCGATGCGGAAATCGACGGATCGCCCGCATAGTCGAACGAGCGCAACGCATACGCACGCCGCACGAAACCGGCTTCGACGGAAAAATCGGTGAGGCCGCGCGCGAGCAGACGTGCATCGATGTAGAGCGGCACCGTCGTCATCACGCTGCGCCCGAGCACGTCGCGGCTCACGATGACAGCCTCGCCCGCGCCGTTGATGGCCGGCACGGCGTTGATGACGAACGGCCCCGAAGGCGCATTGCCGCTGAACTGGCGCACGTTGTTCACGTAGAGATCGACGGCGCTCGGCACCGCCGCCGAACCCGCGAGCGCGGGCACCGGATACGTGATCAGATCGGGGCGCAGGCCGAAATCGCGCGACACCTGCGCGCCGCCCATGCGTACCGGCCGCGTCCATGTGAGCGACGACGAGATCGTGTCGCCGAGACGCGTCGTCACGAGCGATGCGGTGTCCGAATGCGTCCACGATGTATCGAGCCGCACGTAGCGGCGTCGGTCGGCATACCAGTACGCGGTGCCGGTGTTGTCGAGCACGCCGCCGGGATAGAAGAAGCGTTGCTCGCTGTAGAGACCGTACTGCGTCGGCGAGTTGGTCTGCACGCTCGCTTCGTAGTTGATGACGAGGCCCGTGCCCGTCGCGGTCGTCGGCGGGCGCGCGGGCGTGTTGGCGAGCGAGGCGGGCAGGCGGCGCGCGTCGCCCGCATCGAAATCGATGCGCTGCCGCTCCGGCCGGTACGTGTAGCGCAGGCCCGGCACGAAACCGAGCGCGATGCGGCCTTGCGCGTCGGGCGGCAGATCGTCGGTTCTCAGGCCGATGTCGCGCAGTTCGTCGGCGGTGGAGTAGATCATCGTGTCGGTCACGAAGAATTGCGCGATCTTCTGCGTCGACGTGCCGTTGATCGCGACTTCCAGATACAGCTCGCCCGGAGCGTTCGATACGGCATTGCCCGCGACCGGCAGCGCGGCTTTCGATACGGCGGCGAGCATCGCGGGCATGTCATCCGCTCGCGTCTGCGCACACATCGACGCGAGCACGCAGAGCGGCGCCATCCAGCGTGTGCGCGGGTGTCGACGACGACGAACGTGGCATCGCATCCACGGCTCAGCGATCGGTCGGCGGCTCGCCAACGCTCACGCGCACCGTCACCGGCTCGCCGTTGACGAGCGCATGCACCGTCGCCGAGGTGACGTTCGCGGGCGCGTTCGGCACGGGCCAGCGGCGCGTCGCGCGCGGCAGCGCATAGCCGAGCAGGCCCGCGGACACGGGCGTCGACTGGCCGTTCGCCCAGTCGAGGCGCACGCGGCTCAGTTGCGCGTGGAGATCGCTGCGGTTCGACGCGCGCAGCATCAGCGGGGCGCCGTCCTGCGCGTTTTTTCGTTCGAGTGTCAGCGCAAGTGGTGGCGCGTGGTCATCGGATGCGCCCACGAACACCGGCACCGAATAGCGCAATTGCATGCGCACGCCCGTCGCCGACGCGGCTTGCCCGTTGGGTATCTCGTCGATCAGCAGACGGTAGGTCTCCTCGCGCTCGAGCGGCGCGTTGCTCACCCGCAGGATGCGGATCGTCTGGTCGCCATTGGGCGCGATGCGCACGATCGGCGGACTCGCGACGATCGCCGCCGTGCGTTCCAGATGGTCGTCGTCGAGCGACTGCGTCCACGCGAACACGCGCACCTGCGCATTGAGCGGCACGGAGCCGTCGTTGTGCAGCGTGAGCGCGGCGGCGGGCTTGTCGGCGGACAGATCGAGCCGGATCGGCGACACCTGCAACGCCGCCGCCGACGCGCCATTCGCCATCGACAGCCCCATGACCGACGCGAAAACGCAAGCGACAACGCGCCTCCCGAGCCGGCGCGCGGCCCGTTCAAACTGCGGATCGCGCATGCCTAGAACGTGATGGTCGCGGTGACGGTCGACGTATACGTGCCGGCGGCGGGCGTATTCTGCGGCGCGACGCGGCCATAGACCGTCAAGGTCTGCGCGGCGCCCGTGCCGGTGCCCGATTGCGTATCCGTGCCCACCGTCTGCCCCCAGACGAGCGTGCGCGCGGCATCCCGATAGAGCTGGTAGCCGACCGTCGGCGCGGGCGTGCCGGTGCCCGAGAGCAGGCGGTTCGGAATGGTCGAGCCGGTGACCGAGCCCGCGTCCAGGCCGACGTTGTACACGGCGCCATTGGAGCAGGTGACCGAAAGCGTCGTGGTCTGGTCGATGTTCGCCGCGATGACGCCCGAGTTGCCGAAGTTCAGCGCATTGGCCGCGATCTGGCAATCGTTCTGCAGCGTGAGGGAGACCGTGAAAGTGGTGGTGCGCGTGGCGGCGCCAACGCCGGATGGAATGAGCGGCCCGGTGGCCAGCGCGAGTGATACGAATGAAACCGCGATCGACTGACGACGCATTCTTCACCTCGTTATTTTTTTAGGTGTCCGTGCTCGCCAACGTTTGCTTCATCTCCGTCGCTGCGCTGGCGTCTCGGTGGACGCTTTCATTTTTGTTTATTCTTCAGACATAAGACGTGAGAGATTGTAACGAAGCGAGGTAATTTCGACCGCATCGAAACATTGCGCTAGAACGCGATCTCGACGATCGCCGGATTGCCTTTGTCGTTGCCGCTGCGGTTGCGCCTGACTTCTGCCACGCGAAAGCTCGCGAAGTATTCGCCGGTCAGAATGCGGTACTGTCCGCCCGCCGAGCAGGCGACCGCCGGCTGGTGCGCGTTGGTGTCGAGGGTGCAGACATCGAAGATGGTGAGCGTGACGGGCAACTCGACGCTGCCGATGGCGGCGCGCGTCGACGAAGACGAGCCGATGACGAGCGCGAGCACGACGGCCCACGCCGCGAGCGAGCGAATGGGGAATGCCATGGAGTTCACGGAAAGCGGACGAAGGTCTGCGGCGCGCGGATGCGCCGCTTATCCTCGTTTACGGCATTTTTCCCGTGAACTTGATCGTCAGGCGGTCGCGGTCTCCGCGACCGGCCGCATGCGTTCCAGCGCGCTGCCGTCTTCGCGGAACAGATGCACGTGCCGGATGCTGAAGCCCGCGTTCAGCCGCTGTCCTTCCACCGCCGTCGATTCGCCCGAACCCTTCACCTGAATCACGAGTTCGTTGGGCAAACGCAAATGCAGCAGCGTCTCGCCGCCAAGATGCTCGATCACCATGACTTCGCCGGTGAGACCGCTGTCGATATCGCCGCCGCACGCTTCGATGAAGTGCTCGGGGCGGATGCCGAGCGTGAGCGTCTCGCCCGCTTTCACCGACGAACCCGCGAACGGCAGCGTGAGCGTCTCGCCGCCGGGCAGCTCGATGGTGACGCCGGCGGCATCGACACGCATCACCCGCACATCCATGAAGTTCATCTTCGGCGAGCCGATGAAGCCCGCGACAAAACGATTGTGCGGCGTGCGATACAACTCCAGCGGCGAACCGATCTGCTCGACACGCCCGTGATTCAGCACGACGATGCGATCGGCCATGGTCATGGCTTCGGTCTGATCGTGCGTGACGTAGATCATCGTTGCGTTGAGCTGTTTGTGCAGCTTGATGAGTTCGAGCCGCATCTGCACGCGCAAGGCGGCATCGAGATTGGAGAGCGGTTCGTCGAAGAGAAAGACTTTTGGCTCGCGCACGATCGAGCGGCCGATGGCGACGCGCTGACGCTGTCCGCCCGAGAGCGCCCGCGGACGCCGTTCGAGCAACTGACCGATCTGCAGGATCTCCGCCGCGCGATGCACGCGCTCCTTGATCTGCGCTTCGGGCAATTTGAGCATGCGCAGCCCGAACGCGATGTTCTCGTACACCGACATGTGCGGATAGAGCGCATACGACTGGAACACCATCGCGACGCCGCGGTGCGATGGTTCGAGATCCGTGACGTCCTCGCCGCCGATCAGGACTTGCCCTGAGTCGATGCGTTCGAGTCCGGCGATGCTGCGCAGCAAGGTGGATTTTCCGCACCCCGAAGGACCGACGAAGACCATGAACTCGCGATCGGTCACTTCGATGTCGATACCCTTCAGAACATCCACGCCCGCAAAGCTTTTGCGGATCTGCTGCAAATGAACTGCGCTCATACGTGTCTCCTGTGTGCTGCTGCGGCAGCGCAGCATCGGATGCATCGTCGAATTTGTTCTTGACAACCTGTTCGCGCCAAAATATACAATTGTAAAACCGAAATTACAAGTGAAACGAAGGACGAGGGCAGACGAATCCGCAAGCCGTACCCGCTCGATAAAAACCAAGGAGACAGGCATGAAGAAGCGCTTCATCCCGGCCACGCAGCTCGGCCCGATCAAACACGTCGCGGCAGTCGCGCTATTGGCGGCGAGCGCGGCGTTCGCCGCATCGAATGCGCAGGCCTGGACTTTGAAGGAAGCGGCGCAGCCGTACTCGGGTACCACGATCAAGGCCATCTTTCTGGATCGGCCCGGCTACAAGGCCGCGCAACAACTTATCCCGCAGTTCGAGAAAGAAACGGGCATCAAGGTGCGCTGGGAAGTGATTCCCTACGAGAACACGCGCGAGAAGGAAGTGCTCAACTTCGTCGGCGGCGGCGATCAGGACATCGTGCTCGTCGACGTGGTGTGGATCGGCGAATTCGCGAGCAACAAATGGCTCGTGCCGATCAAGAAGTTCACCGACGACCCCAAGCTCGCGGACCCGAACCTGAACCTGAAAGGCTTCTTCCCGATCCTGCTCGATTCGTTCGGCACGTGGGACAAGGTCACCTACGGCCTGCCGTTCGATAACTATTCGGGTCTCATGTTCTACAACAAGTGCATGCTGAAGGATGCGGGCTTCGACGAGCCGCCGAAGACCTGGGACGAGTTGCTCACCACCTACGCGCCGAAGCTCACGAAGGGCGACAAGTTCGCTTTCGCGCTGCAATCGCGGCGCGGCGAAACGCAATCGGCGGATAGTTTCATGCGCGTGCTGTGGCCGAACGGCGGTTCGCTGCTCGACGCGAAGTTCAAGTCGAACCTGATGTCGGCGCAATCGCAGGCGGGGCTGGAATATCGGCAGAAGCTGATGAAGTACATGCCGCCGGGCATCGTCGATTTCGATCATGCGGAAGCGGTGAACGCGCTCGCGCAAGGCCAGGTCGCGATGATCACCGAATGGTCCGCGTTCTATCCGACGCTCACCGACCCCAGCAAGTCGAAGCTCGGCAACTGTCTTGCGATCACCACCGAACCGAAAGGCCCGGCGGGATTGAAGCCCGCGCTCGGCGGCTTCTCGCTTGCGGTGAATGCGAAGTCCAATGCGAAGAAGCAGGCGGCCTCGTGGCTCTTCATTCAATGGGTCACGTCGGAGGCCATGGCGAAGCCTTATCTCGAAGCGGGCGGCGTGCCGGCGCGCATGGCTATCTATCAGGACAAGGCCGTGCAGGACAAGTATCCGTTCGTGAAGCCGATGGTCGAATCGTGGCAGGGCGGCGTGCCGGATTATCGTCCGCGTTTCCCGGAGTGGCCGGCGGTGTCGGAAGTCATCGGCGAGTGGGGCAGCAAGATGATGCTCGGTCAGGTGACGGTCAAGGAGGGCGCACAGACCATCGGTCAGAAGACCGAGGACATCCTGAAGAAAGCGGGCTACTACGACGGCAAGAAGCCCTTGCTGAAGTAAGTTCAAGGAACCGGAGGCGATCGAATGGCATCACCCGCACTGCACGCGCGCGGACCGCGCAAGCCCGCGCGTTACTTCGGCATCCTGCCGCGTTCGCCCGCCTTCTGGTTTCTGATTCCCGCGATCGCCGCGCTCGCGATCATCGGCGTCTATCCGCTGCTGCTCGCGCTCTATAACTCGTTTCATCAGTACAAGCTCGCGGATCTCGCCTCGGGCACGCCATGGGTCGGCGTCGACAACTACATTGCGACGCTGACCGATCCGAGTTTCTGGGGAGCACTCGGGCGCACTGCGTTGTTCCTGTGCCTCACGCTGCCGATCGAAGTCGCGCTCGGCCTGTTCGCCGCGCTGCTGCTGCATCGCACGGACCTGCGCTGGATGCGCGCGGCCGCGCGCGTAAGCCTCGTGATTCCGATGGCGACGACGTATGCGGTCGTGGGCCTCATCGGGCGTCTGATCTTCAACCGGCAGTTCGGCGTGGCGAACTATCTGACGGGCCTGCTCGGCATTCCGCCGCAAGACTGGCTTGCGGACCCGACGCTCGCGTTCGTCTCCGTGATGATCATGGATATCTGGCAGTGGACGCCGTTCTGCGCGCTGATCCTGCTCGCGGGACTCTCGATGGTGCCGAAGGAAGCGGAAGAGGCCGCGCGCCTCGAAACCCCGAAGTGGAGCATGATCCTCTGGCATCTGCAACGCCCTTATTTGCTGCCCGGTCTCACGGCCATTCTCATTCTCCGTTCGGCCGACATGCTCAAGATGTTCGACGCCGTCTTCACGATGACGCGCGGCGGACCGGGCGCCGCGACGGAGTTCATCAGCGTCTATATCCAGCGCGTGGGCTTTCGTCTCTTCGATCAGGGCATGGCGTCCGCCCAGGCGATCATCCTGCTGATCCTGACGATCGTGCTGTCACGTCTTTATATCCGTTTCGTGTATCGGGAGGCCGCGTGAGTTCACCGACTTTGCAGACCACGCAACGCGCGAAGCGCGCGCGCGCGGCAAGAAAGCGCGCCACGGTATGGCATTTTCTCGGCCTCGTCGTCGTGTTCATGTCGTCCGTGTTTCCGTTCTACTGGATGGTCACGACGAGCCTGAAAAGCCAGGCCGACGCGCTCGCGTATCCGCCGAAATGGCTGTTCTCGCCGACCTTTCATCACTACTCGGCGGCGCTCTTCGAGCATGATGTCGCGGGCAGTCTTTTGAACTCGCTCATCATCGCGAGCAGCACGACGGTGCTCGCGATCCTGCTCGGCGCGCCCGCAGCCTACGCGCTCGCGCGCTATGAATTTCGCGGCAAGGAAGACCTGTGGTTCTGGTTCATCTCGAACCGCATGGTGAGCCCGGTCGTGCTCGCGGTGCCGTTCTTCCTGATCGCCACGAAGCTGGAACTCGTCGATACGCATATCGTGCTGATCCTGCTCTATCTGACCTTCTCGCTGCCGATCGTCGTATGGATCTGCACGGACCAGTTCCGCAACATTCCGGTTGAACTCGACGAAGCCGCGCGTCTCGATGGCGCATCGCCGTGGCGCGTGTTCTGGCGCATCAACCTGCCGCTCGCGATGCCAGGCATCGTGGTGTCGGCGATCTTCGCGTTCATCTTCTCGTGGAACGACCTGCTCTATGCGCTCGTGCTGACGCGCAGCGATGCGATCACATCGCCCGTCGCCGCAACGAGTTACATGAGCGGCTATGAGTTGCCGTGGGGCGAAATCATGGCGACGGGCACGCTGATCGTGCTGCCGATGGTGGTCTTCGCGTTGCTCGTCTCGGGCCGACTGGTGCAAGGCCTGACGATGGGCGCGGTGAAATAGAATCGCGTTCTTTGATTGAGCAACGAAACGACATGAGCAAGAGCGCACCGCCCATCGCCATCGCCGAAGTGGACGATTCCATCGACTCGGAAGAAGAGTTGCAGGCGCGCGTCGCGTGGCATTACTACGTCGGCAATCTGACGCAGCAGGAGATTGCGCAGCGCATCGGCAGCAACAGGGTGCGCGTGAACCGGCTGCTTGCGGCGAGCCGCGAATCGGGCCTCGTGCAGATCACGATCAACAGCAAGATCGCGCCGTGCGTCGCACTCGAGGAGGCGCTCGCGAAGCGCTTCGGCCTCGAATGCGCGGTGGTGGTGCCGAGCGGCGCGAACAACGAAGCGAACAACGCGGCGCTCGGCATAGGCGCCGCCGCCTATTTCGCGAAGCAGATCGTTGCCGGGCAAACCATCGGCCTGGGCTGGGGCCGCACGATCCGCGCCGTGCTGCGCGCAATGCCTCAGCGCACTTATGGCGCAGTGTCGGCGGTGTCGTTGCAGGGCGGTTTGTCGCATTGCCCGAGCATCAACACGTTCGACATCGTCTCGGACTTCGCGAACATCTGCCGCGCCGATGGTTATCTCTTCGCCGCGCCGATCTACGTGAGCAGTCAGAAGGCGCGCGACGTGATCCTGCAGGAAGACACCGTGCGCGAGACCTATGAACTCGCGCGCAATGCCGACCTCGCCTTGCTCACCTGCGGCGATCTGACGGAATCGCTGGTGGTGACCTACGGCATCGACAATCCCGAGCAGTTGCGCACGCTGCAAAAGGCCGGCGCGGTCGGCGACATGCTCGGTCATTTCATGGATGAGGACGGCGAGCTGATCGATCATCCGCTGAACCGCCGCACCGTGGCGATCACGCTGGACGATCTGCGCAAGATCAAACGCGTGATTCTCGTGAGCGGCGGCCAGAAGAAGTTTCATGTGACGCGCGCGGCGTTGCGCGGGCGCTATCCGTCCGTGCTCGTGACCGATGAAGACACCGCGCGACGTCTCTGTGATGAGCCTTGAAAAGGCCTTGAAAGACGACACCATGACGACCATCGACAGAAACCGCGAGTTCGCGGGCAAGACCGTGCTCGTCACGGGCGCGGGCAAGGGCATCGGTCATGCGACGGTTCATCTGCTGATCGAACGCGGCGCGCGCGTGATCGCATTGAGCCGCAGCGCAGCCGATCTCGACGCGTTGAAGCACGAGACGGGTTGCGAAACCATCGCCGTCGATCTCGCCGACGCCAACGCCGCGCGCGAAGCGGCGCGCAGCGTGCAGCCCGTCGATCTGCTGGTGAACAACGCGGGCATTGCCGTGCTGGAGCCGTTTCTCGACACGACCGTCGAAGCCTTCGACATGACCATGAACGTGAATCTGCGCGCCACGATGATCGTTGCGCAGGAGTGCGCGAAAAGCATGATCGCGCGCGGCGCGGGTGGATCGATCGTCAACGTATCGAGCCTGTCGGCGAACGTGGGCTTTGCGCTGCACGCGGCGTATTGCGCATCGAAGGGCGGACTCGACGCGATGACGCGCGTGATGGCCAACGAACTCGGCCCGCACGGCATCCGCGTGAACGCCGTGCTTCCGACCGTCACGATGACGCCGATGGGCGAACGCGCGTGGAGCGATCCCGCCAAATCCGCACCGATGCTCGCGCGCATTCCGATGAACCGCTTTGTTCAGCCGGTGGAAGTGGCGCGCACGATTGCTTATCTGCTCAGCGACGATTCGAGCATGGTGAGCGGCGTGAGCCTGCTGGTCGACGGCGGATTCCAGTCCTGCTGATACCGCAAATTTTCTATCAAAGGAACGACGATGGAAGCACTGGTTCTAGAGGAAGCAAGACGCATCAGCCTGCGTCCGTTCAGCCTGCCGCAGGTCGTGGGCCCGCGCGACGTGCGTATCAGGATTCATACGGTCGGCATTTGCGGCAGCGACATTCACTACTATCAGCACGGCCGCATCGGGCCCTTCGTCGTGAACGAGCCGATGGTGCTGGGGCATGAGGCATCGGGCACGGTCGTCGAAGTCGGCGAGGAGGTGAAGCATCTGAAGGCGGGCGATCGCGTGTGCATGGAGCCGGGCGTGCCGGACATGGAATCGCGCGCGTCGCGCGAGGGTCTCTATAACCTCGATCCCAAAGTGCGCTTCTGGGCGACGCCGCCGGTGCATGGCTGCCTCGCGCCTTTTGTCGTGCATCCGGCGGCGTTCACGTACAAGCTGCCGGACAACGTGAGCTTCGCGGAAGGCGCGATCGTCGAGCCGTTGTCGATCGGCTTGCAGGCCGCGAAGAAAGCCGCGATCAAGCCGGGCGATGTCGCCGTGGTGCTCGGCGCGGGCACGATCGGCATGATGTGCGCGCTCGCCGCGCTCGCGGGCGGATGCAGCCGCGCCATCGTGTGCGATCTCGTGCAGGAGAAGCTCGAACTGATCGGCGGCGTGCAGGGCGTCACGGCGGTGAACATCCGCGAAAAGCGCGCGCTCGACGTGGTGCATGAACTCACGGACGGCTGGGGCGCGGACATCGTGTTCGAGGCGAGCGGCAACGAGAAGGCGTTCGAAGGCATCGTCGATCTGTTGTGTCCGGGCGGCTGCCTCGTGCTCGTCGGCATGCCGCAGCGGGCGATTCCGCTCGATGTCGTCGCGGTGCAGATCAAGGAAGCGCGCATCGAGTCGGTATTTCGCTATGCCAATATTTTTCCGCGCGCGATTCAGTTGATCGCCTCCGGCAAGCTCGACATAAAGCCCTTCATTTCGCGGACCTTCCCGTTCGCGGAAGGCATCAGGGCGTTCGAGGAAGCAGCGAGCGGCGTACCGACCGACGTGAAGGTGCAGATCGTACTGGAACAGTAATTTCGCCACTCATATAACTATACGGAGACACGCCATGGCCGATTCAGAGATGACGGCGATAGTATGCCGCGCACCGAAGGATTATCGGGTGGAGCGCGTGCAGCGTCCGAGCGCCGCGAGAAACGAACTCGTGATTCGCATCGCCGCATGCGGCATCTGCGCGAGCGACTGCAAATGCTGGTCGGGCGCGAAGATGTTCTGGGGCGGCCCGAACCCGTGGGTGAAGGCGCCGGTCATTCCCGGACATGAGTTCTTCGGTTATGTCGAAGAACTGGGCGAAGGCGCGCAAGAGCACTTCGGCGTGCAGAAGGGCGATCGCGTGATCGCCGAGCAGATCGTGCCGTGCGCGAAATGCCGCTATTGCAAGTCTGGCGAATACTGGATGTGCGAAGTGCACAACATCTTCGGCTTTCAGCGCGAAGTGGCCGACGGCGGCATGGCCGAATACATGCGCTTTCCGCCGACGGCGATCGTCCACAAGATTCCCGATGGCATCTCGCTCGAAGACGCGGCGATCATCGAGCCGCTCGCCTGCGCGATCCATACGGTGAATCGCGGTGATATCCAGTTGAGTGACGTCGTCGTGATCGCGGGAGCCGGGCCGCTCGGCCTGATGATGACGCAGGTCGCGCATCTGAAGACGCCGAAGAAACTCGTCGTGATCGATCTCGTCGAAGAGCGTCTCGCACTGGCGCGCGAATATGGTGCGGACATCACGATCAACCCGAAAACCGACGACGCGTTGGAGACGATCCGCTCGATCACCGATCGCTATGGCTGCGACGTGTATATCGAAACGACGGGTGCGCCCGCGGGCGTGACGCAAGGGCTGGAACTGATTCGCAAGCTCGGACGCTTCGTCGAATTCTCGGTGTTCGGCGCCGATACGACTGTCGACTGGTCGATCATCGGCGACCGCAAGGAACTCGACGTGCGCGGCGCGCATCTCGGGCCGTATTGCTATCCGATCGCGATCGATCTGCTCGCGCGCGGTCTGGTCACGTCGAAGGGCATCGTCACGCACGGCTTCACGCTGGAAGAGTGGGACGAGGCGATCGCGGTCGCGAATTCGCTCGACTCGATCAAGGTGCTGCTCAAACCGAAATGATTGCGTTTGAAATCCGCGTCAGAAGGGCACTTCGCCGACGTGCCACAGCACGCCCGAAGGATCGAACACGAAGCCGACCTTCATACCCCAGCTTTGTATCGCGGGCGCGCGGGCAGGATTGACCGGAAAGCGCTCGCCCAGCGCCTCGGGATTCGTCTCGCGCCACCATGCATCGACATCGCGTACGAGCATTTGCAGCATGCAGTTTTCCGCGAATTCCTTCACATAGAAGTTCTGCAGGATGAAGCTGAAGCAGCCGGACTTCAGCATCGCGATGTTGTCGTCCTGATGCGTGACGCGAAAACCCAGCGCTTCGTAGAAGCGCTTGGACAGATCGAAGTCCCTGGCGGGAACGAAAGGACGCAGCGCGAGAAGTTGGTTCATCATGGAGAATCAGCGTGACGGAAGCGACAGTGTACCGTCCCGCCGATTCATTTCACGAGCCCGATGCGTGCAGGAAGATCTTATTGAACGTCCTGTTCCATTGGCCTCGTTCCTGCATCGTCATGGCCGGATCGACGAGCGCGACATTGACGCCCTGCATCGGCGATGCGACATTGCGATTCGTCGGCACATAGTCGCGCGACACGAGAATGCGCTGCGCATCGACCGATAACAGGTAGTCGTAGAGCAGCAGCGCGGCGGCCGGATGCGGCGCGTGCGTCAGGAGCGCGACGCCATTCGCGCGGGCCGCCGCCGGCTGCAATACGAACCAGTCGATCGGCGCGCCACGGCGCTTCGCCTGCGCGGGCATGTAGTTGTAGACCTCCAGCGCGAGCGGCACTTCGCCCGCCACCACGAGATTGTTCAGCAGCGAATTGCCCGTGCGCGCCGCGACGCCGTTCGTATCGACCAGCGTGCGGAAGAACTCGATGCCCTTGTCGCGACCCATTTGCGTCGCGACTGTCGCGAACCAGTCGGCGCTCTTGGCTTCGATGCCGAGTTTGCCTTTCCAGTGCGAGGCGAGCAGATCGTCGTAGGTCTTCGGCAGATCGGCGGGCTTGATCAGGCGCGTGTTGTATGCCTGCACCCACACGGACAACATCGTCGATGCCCATTGCCGATGCTCGGGCACGACATGCGGCGCAAGCTCCGCGAGCACCGGCGATGAAACCGGCGCAAGCAGCTTTTCGCGCCGCAGCGCATCGAGATACGACGAACCGGTATGCACCGCATCGACGATATAACGATGCCCCTGCGATTCCGCGACGATGCGTTGCACCACTTGTTCATCACCCGCGCGCCAGACATTGACCTTGATGCCGTAGCGCGACTCGAAAGGATCGATGAGCGGCGCGACATCGGGCTGCGCGATCGACGTATAGAAGTTCAGTTCGCCTTCTTCCTTTGCGGCCGCGAGAATTTTCTCGGCACGATCCGGACCTTCGTATGACGCCAGCGCGAGATTCGGCTGCGGCTGCGATTCTTTCGCGCAGGCCGCAAGCGGCAAACCAGCGGCGCCGAGTGCGAGCGTCGCCCCGGCAAGCCGTATCACGTCTCTTCTGGTCATTGTCATGGGGACGCGAACCTCCTTCTTCGTCATGATGACGCCGTTTCCGCGAAATTGCTTTGCCACACGCGTTCGAGCCGGGCGTTGAGCGCGTCGGGAAACGGGCCCATGCCGGAAACCGCGCATAGCTCTTTCAGTTGCTCCATCGAGGAGAATCCGCCCAGCGCCGTCGTCACGCCGGGATGTGCGAGCACGAAGCGAAAGGCGGCCTGCGCGAGCGATATGCCCGATTCGCGTGCAAGGAAACTCACGCGCGCGGCGCGCTCGCGCATCATTTCAGCATCGGCGGCGTTGCCGGAAACATCGCGCGCGAGCGGATGATGTCCGACGCCCGAGATGCTCTGATCGGACAGAAAGCCGCGTGCGAGCACGCTGTAGATCGCGGCGCCCGCGCCGGCGCGGTGAGCATCGTCGAGCACGGCGCCGCCGTCCTTGTCGACGGCAAGGTTAGCGGGCAGCACCATGCCCGCGCTCGGATTGAGCAGCGTGTAGGGCACGTTGAGCAGGCTGAACATGCCGGCTGCGAGCAACTCGCGCACGTAAGGCGCATCGTTGCCGCGACAGACGAAGCCGGCATACCGCACCTTGCCCGCATCGATGACACGCCTCACACCTTCGAGCACGCCGCGCGGCGCGAAGAAATGCTGCACGCCCAGCGTGTGATAGTCGCTGCCCACTGGCGCGCGCCTTCCGCACACGGGCGCGTTGTGAACCTGCAGCACGTCGAGATGATCGACGCCCAGTTCTTTCAGGCTCGATTCGACGGAGCGCACGACATGTCCGGCGATATCGTCGAGATTCTCCTCGCGTATTTCGACCTTCGAGTTGAGCAGCGGCCGCGCGTGAAGCGTGTGCAGCACGCGGCCCAGGTTCGCTTCGGCGCCGACGTAATCGGGTGCGACATCGAAGTAATTGATGCCCGCTTCGAGCGCGGCCTCGACGATGCGCAATTGCTCCTCGAAGCTGCCGCGCACCATGAGGCCTGCATTGCCGCCGCAGCCGAAGCCGATCTCGGATACCTTCAGGTCCGTGCGCCCGATGCTTCTGTATTTCATCGCGTGCCTCTTTCGCGCATGATCAGGTCGTGCTCGCGCTGGCTTCGCGCGCGGCGATTTCCGCTTCCTCGATGCGGCGATGCAAGTCCTTCACGTCTTCGATGATCGGGCCGTAGCGATCCGCATCGTCATTGAAGAAGCCGCGATGATAGAGCTTGCGAAAGTTATGCTTGAGCAGCGGCTTGCTGTAGTCCGGCGCCTCGCCCGAGCCATAGATGATTTCCGGCGATTCGTCGCGCCAGAAGTTGATCGGTTCGAGTCCTTCCTCGACGCGTCGAATCTGCTCGTCGAGCTGCCTGCGCAACAGCACGATGGGAATATCGGTGCGGCCGAGCAGTTCCTGCGAGCGATCGGTGATCGCGCCTTGTGCGTCCCATACGAGCGCGTCCTGCGCCAGCACGTAATCGAGAATCGGTTTGCCGCTTTCGTCGTAACGCGGCGGCTCGTAGTACGGCACGCTGTCCTGCTTCGGCGCATCGACGCCCGGCGGCGCGGCATAGACCTGATAGCAGATGTGGTACGTGTGCTCGTCGTCGATCGGCACGCGAATCTGATACTCGCTGCGCGGCGCGCCGGTCTTGCCGGTCTGCGTGAAGAACGGAAAGATCACGGTCGAATGTTCGCGCGTGTAGTCTTCGTCCGCGCCCAGATCCTTCGCATAGCGCACACCCTTCGAGATGCCGTGCTGGCTCGGATTCGCATACAGTTCCTTGATGCCGACGCCGGTCTTCAGCCGCGTATGCAGAGTATGCTCGGCGCGCGCGGAGGCTTCCTCGTAACGTCCCTGCTTTTCCAGCACGTACTGGAACATGTGGCCGTGCGCCCATGCGCTGTGCGTCGGATCGCCGGTGTTCTCATGACATTGCAGCCAGTTGCAGTCGATCTTCATGATGGCGATCTGGCGAATCGCGTTCGGCCATACGAAGAGATCCCAGCGCGGCAACGCGGGTGCGGGCAGCGGCCCGAGATACGCGAACACGAGCCCGCCCAGTTCCTGCACCGGATAGGCCTTCAGCTTCTGTTTGATCTCGCCGCGCGGCGTGGCTTCCATCGGCCGTTCGACGCATTTGCCGTCTTGATTGAAGAGCCAGCCGTGGTACGGGCAGCGCAGACCGCAGTTATCGGGAATGCCGAACTTCAATTCGACGTTGCGATGCAGACAACGATCACCGATTAAACCGAGCGTGCCGCTCTTGTCCTTGTAGAGCACGAGGTCTTCGCCAAGCACGCGCACCTTGTGCACAGGGTTTTCGTCGTCGAATTGCGAATAGGGCGCAATCGGAATCCAGTAGCGCCGCATCAGCTCTCCGCCCGGCGTGCCCGGGCCGACGCGCGTGAGTCTTTCGTTCATCGCTGCACTCAGCATGTTCCGTCTCCGTGTTCAGGTGAATGCAGATTAGGGTCCGTCTTGCGTTCTGACAAGCGGCACAAATTCTGTTGGACAGAACCAATCCATCGGGCTATAAATTTCATCATGAACGACTGTGAGGAGACAATGCGATGAACCTCGATCACCCGACGCAGGCGGCGGATGCGTCATTCGATGAAGCGAACGAGATCGACGACAAGCGTCCGCGCGTCGAAGCGGTCGAGCGTTCGCTCGCGATTCTTCAGTGTTTTCGCCTGCCGGGCGAGGCATTGTCGCTCGCGTTGCTCGCGCAGCGTTCGGGCTTCTACAAGAGCACGATCCTGCGGCTGTGCGCGTCGCTCGTGCACATGCGCTTTCTCGATCGCGACGCGAGCGGTCACTTCACGCTGGGCCCGGAACTGCGGCGTCTCGGCGCGCTGAGCCAGGCCGACGTGAGTCTCGAAGATCTCGTGCGTCCCGCGCTGCAGAAGCTGTCGACCTTCACGCGCGAGACCGCATCGTTCTATGTGCGTGACGGCGACGAGCGCATCTGTCTCTATCGCGTGAATTCGCCGCGTTCGGCGCGCCATCATCTGGACGAGGGTTCGCGTCATCCGTTGAAGGGCGGTGCGGCGGGCCGTGTGTTGTGGGCGTTCGATCCGCAATCGCGCGGCGAGGAAGCGAGTATGCCGGTGCGCGCGCGCGGCTGGGTCGTATCGAAGGGAGACCGCGATCCCGATCTCGCGGCGGTTGCGGTGCCGCTTTTGAACGAGCGTGGCGAACTGCTCGGCGCGCTGACAGTATCAGGCTTGCTCACGCGCTTCACGACCGATCAGGTGAAGGTGTTCCGCAAGATGCTGCTCGATAGTGCCGCTGCGCTCAAGCCGCGCTTGCCGATGAAGAGCGTGCTTGCGAGCGTCGCGCATCGCGTCGGACAGGATTGATCCCGCGGCGCGACGACGCCGCACGTATGGAGGAGTGGTTTCATGTCTTTGCAGATGAACGCAGCCGATGCGCCGATCAACATGCGCGTGACGGCCATCCGTTACGCCGCCGACGACATCAACGTCTACGAAATCCGCCGTCCCGACAACGCGGCATTGCCGCGCGCGGAGCCGGGCGCGCATATCGACGTGCATATGCCGAGCGGGCTCATGCGGCAGTATTCGCTCGTGACCGCGGATGGCGATGAGCGGGCGTATCTCATCGGTATCAAGCGCGATCGCGCGAGCCGAGGCGGATCGCGATTCATGCACGAGCAATTGCGCGTGGGACAGATGCTCGATATCGGCGGACCGCGCAATAACTTTCCTTTGTGCGAGACGGCTTCGCATACGGTGTTGATGGCTGGGGGGATCGGCATTACGCCGATCTGGTGCATGGCGCAGCGTCTGATGCGATTGAACCGGTCGTTTGAGTTGCACTACGCGTGCCGCGAGCGGGGCGAGGCCGCTTTCCTCGATACCTTGACTGCGTTGCCGCAAGCGCGATTGCATTTCGATTCTGAGCAGAATGGCCGCGTGCTCGATATGGCGGAGATCGTGGCTCGTGCGCCGGAGGGCGCGCATTTTTATTGCTGCGGGCCGCAGCCGATGCTCAAGGGCTATGAAGAAGCTACCGCTTCGATTGATCCGGAGCGGGTGCATATCGAATACTTCGCGCCGAGGGCGGTTGCTGCTTGTGATGGCGGGTTTGTCGTGCAGTTGCATCGCACGGGGCAGCAATTCGAGGTGCCTGCTGGCAAGACGATTCTTCAGGTTTTGCGCGAAGGCGGGGTTGCAGCGCCTTATTCTTGCGAAGAAGGGATTTGCGGAGCTTGTCAGGTGGATGTGGTGGAAGGGACGCCGGATCATCGGGATAGCGTGCTCACCGAGCGCGAGCGGGCTTCTTCGCGGACTATGTTGATTTGTTGTTCCGGGGCGAAGAGTGAGCGGCTTGTGATTGATTTTTGATTTTGTTTTTCGAAAAGCGAAGTCCCACCGGCATCTCGCGTAAAAGCCTGCTGGATGACGTGGAGCTTGAGTTGAGAGCATTGTCCGACGACCCCCCGGACATTTAGGCACAATCACATTGCCTGCAAAAAACTCAACGCCCATGCGACCCGCCGACTCCGCCATCACCGCCGCGCTCGAATGCCGCCGCCTCACGAAAACCTACCCCGGCGGCCGCATCGTCCTCGACGCGCTCGACTTCGCGCTCGGCGCCGGCGAGTTCGTCGCGATCATGGGCGATTCGGGCGTCGGCAAGTCGACGCTGCTCAATCTGATCGCCGGTCTCGACACAGCCGACAGCGGCGACGTGCTGATCGACGGCGCATCAATCTCCACCCTCTCCGACGACGCCGCCACGCGCCTGCGCCGCCAAAAGCTCGGCTTCGTGTTCCAGGCGTTCCACGTGCTACCGCATCTGACGCTCTATCAGAACGTCGCGGTTCCGCTGCTGCTCAACGGCATGCCGCCCGCACCCGCGCGCGCGATGCTCGCCGCCGTCGGCCTCGACGGACGCGACGGCGACATGCCGCGCCAGCTCTCCGGCGGCGAACTGCAGCGCGTCGCGATTGCGCGCGCGCTGGTGCATCGGCCGCGTCTGCTGCTCGCCGATGAGCCGACCGGCAATCTCGATCCGCAAACCGCGCACGAAGTGCTCGAACTGCTGCGCGCCGAAACGAAGGCGACGCAAGCCGCCACGGTCATGGTGACGCATTCGGAAGCCGCCGCCGCGTTCGCCGATCGCGTGGTGATCCTGAGCGACGGCGCACTGCACGCCGCGACGCTGGCCCGATGAGCGATATCGCCGTCACGCGCCGCACGTCCGACACGCTCACGCGCTGGCTGCTCGGCGCGCAATGGCGCAGTCATCGGGGCCGCGCGGTCGTCGCCATGCTGACGATCGCGCTCGGCGTCGGCCTCGGCTACGCGGTGCAACTCATCAACGGCGCGGCCTTCAACGAGTTTTCCGCTGCCGCGCGCAGTCTGTCGGGACAGGCGGATTTACAGGTGCGCGGCGCGCAGCCTTTCATCGACGAGAACCTGTATCCGCGCCTCGCGACGCATGACGGCGTAGCGGTCGCGAGTCCGGTGCTCGAAGTCGATGCCGCCGTGCCCGGCAGGAACGCGCCGCTCAAGGTGCTCGGCATCGACGTGTTTCGCGCGAAGCGTATCGCGCCGGATCTGACCGGCGTGCCCGCGCCGGACGCGTCGCTCGATGCACTCGCCGATGACGCGATCTTTCTTTCGCCCGCCGCGCAGACCTGGCTCGGCGTGCGCGACGGCGGCCAGGTGGAATTGCAGAGCGGCACGTCGCCGGTACGATTGCGCGTTGCGGGTGGCATCGCGCGCACGCGGCCGGGGCAGCGCATCGCGGTGATGGACATCGCCGCCGTGCAGACGCATTTCTCGATGACAGGCAGACTCTCGCGGATCGATCTGCAACTCGCGCGCGGCGTCGATCGCGATGCGTTCCGGCAGACGCTGCAACGCGAACTCGGCGCGCGTCTCGTCGTGACCGAAACGCGCGACGTCGAGAGCCGTACCGATCGGCTCTCGCGCGCATATCGCATCAACATGAACGTGCTCGCGCTCGTCGCGCTGTTCACCGGCGCGTTTCTCGTGTTCTCGACGCAGGCGGCGGGCGTCGTGCGCCGCCGCGCGCAATTCGCGATGCTGCGCGTGCTCGGCATGACGCGCACGTCGCTCGTGCGGCAGATCATGCTCGAAGGCGCGCTTCTCGGCGTCGTCGGCGGCGTGCTCGGCATCGCGCTCGGCTTCACCGTCGCGGCGCTCGCGCTGCGTTTCTTCGGCAGCGATCTCGGCGGCGGCTACTTTCCGGGCGTCGAGCCGCGTGTCGCGTTCGAGCCGGTCGCCAGCGCGATCTTTCTCGCGCTCGGCATCGGCGTGGCGCTCGCGGGCACGCTCGTGCCGGCGCTCGAAGCGGCGCGCGCCCGGCCCGCGCCCGCGCTCAAAGCCGGCAGCGAGGAAGCCGCGCTCGCGCCGCTCGGCACGCCGTGGCCCGCGCTCGCGTGCCTCGCGGCAGGCGCGGCGCTCTCGCAGGCGCCGCCCGTTTTCGATGCGCCCGTCGGCGGATACATGGCCGTCGCGTTGCTGCTGGTCGGCGGCATCGCGCTGATGCCGCGCCTCACCGCGATCGTGTTCCGACGCGCGATGAAACCGCGCGGCGCCGTCGCGACGCTCGCGCTCGCGCGTCTCGCGAATGCGCCGGGCCAGGCATCGATCGCGATGGGCGGCGTTCTATCGAGCTTCACGCTGATCGTCGCAATGGCGATCATGGTGACGAGCTTTCGCGTGTCGGTGGAAGACTGGCTCGCTCATCTGCTGTCGGCGGATCTGTACGTGCGGATGGCGTCGAGCGGCGACACCGGCGGCTTGCGGCCCGATCAGCAGATGCGCATCGCCGCTGCAAACGGCGTCGCGCATGCGGCGTTCACGCGCGCGTCGAAACTGACGCTCGATGCCGCGAAGCCGCCCGTCGCGCTGATCGCCCGCGAACTCGATGCGGCCGATCCCGGCGCGGCCCTGCAAATGACCGGCGAGGTGTTGCCGCCCGCCGCGTGGCGCGCAGGCGAAACGCCCGTGTGGGCCTCCGAAGCGATGGCCGATCTGTACGGCTATCGCGTGGGCGAGCGCGTGAGTTTGCCTGTCGGCGGGGCGCACGAGCGCTTCGTCGTCGCGGGGATCTGGCGCGATTACGTGCGGCAGACGGGCGCGTTGCAGATGCGTCTCGCCGATTACCGGCGACTCACCGGCGACACGACCGCCACCGATATAGCCGTCACCTTGCGCGCGGGTTCGAGCGCCGCGCAGGTCATCGAAGGCATCAAGAAGCTGCCGTTCGGCGACACGCTCGAATTCTCCGAGCCCGGCGAGATTCGCGCGCGCACGCTGACCATCTTCGATCGCAGTTTCGCCGTGACGTATCTGCTGGAGGCGGTCGCGATCGTGATCGGTCTGTTCGGCGTCGGCGCGACGTTTTCGATGCAGACGCTCGCGCGCTCGCGCGAATTCGGCATGCTGCGGCACGTCGGCGTGACGCGCGCGCAAATCCTCGCGCTGCTCGCGTCCGAAGCGGGATGGCTCACGCTGCTCGGCATCGCGATGGGCTGCGTGCTCGGCTTCGCGATCAGCCTGATTCTCGTGTTCGTCGTGAATCCGCAGTCGTTTCACTGGAGCATGTCGCTGCATGTTCCGTGGACGATGATCGCGGTCATCGCGTGCGTGATGCTGCTGTCGTCGTGCGCGACGGCGGTGCTGTCGGGAAGGCGCGCCGTGTCCGTCGATGCGGTGCGCGCCGTGCGGGAGGACTGGTGATGCGCCTGTGGCTTCTTCTCGCATGGCTGATCTCGGCGAGCGCATTCGCTGATGAACCCAAGTTCGCGCCCGTCGTGCCAGGACACGCGATCGAATGGCCGAAGGACAGCGGCGCGCATCCGCCGTATCGCACGGAATGGTGGTACGCGACCGGCTGGCTCGACACGCCCGATCATCAGCCGCTCGGTTTCCAGATCACGTTCTTTCGCTCGAATACCGGCAGGAAGCCGGGCGCGAGTGCGTTCGATCCGTCGCAACTGATCATCGCGCACGCGGCGCTGTCGGACCCGGCGTATGGACGGCTGGTGCACGATCAGAACATCGCGCGGCAGGGTTTCGGTCTCGCGTACGCGAAAGACGGCAACACCGACGTGAAGCTCGACGCGTGGCGCATGACGCGCGCGGCGGATGGCAGATACACGGTCATCGCCGATGCCGCCGGCTTCGCGCTCCATCTGACCTTCACGCCGACGCAGCCGCCGATGATCCAGGGCGAGCAAGGCTATTCGCGCAAGGGTCCGTCGCCGGAACAGGCGAGCTACTACTACAGCGAGCCGCAACTGAAGGTGACGGGCAGCGTGACGCGGCCATCGGCTGCGGGAAAGGCGAATGCGAGCGTCGCGGTGACGGGCCGCGCGTGGCTCGATCACGAATGGTCGAGCACGCTCCTTTCGTCCGATGCGGCGGGCTGGGACTGGCTCGGCGCGAATCTCGACGACGGTTCCGCGCTGATGGCGTTCAAGGTCCGCGCTCGCGACGGACGCGCCGTGTGGGCGCACGCCGCGCTGCGCGAGCCCGATGGCCGCATGCGGCAATTCGGCCCCGATGATGTCGAGTTCACGCCGCAGCGCCAATGGCGCTCGCCGCGCACGAACACGCTGTATCCGGTCGCGATGAACGTGCGCGTCGGCGGGATGCGGTGGCGGCTGAATCCGCTCATCGACGATCAGGAACTCGACTCGCGCGATTCGACCGGCGCGTTGTACTGGGAAGGGGCGGTGACGCTGGAAGGGGACGGCAAGCCGGGGCGCGGGTATCTCGAACTGACGGGCTACGCGAAGACGCTGGAGGTGGAGAAGCGGTGAGATGCGCTCACGCTTCGCGTAAAAGCATCGACTCCCGCACGCCCGCCGACACCCAGCGGCTCTTGCCCGCGCGCTTCGCTTCGTAAAGCGCGTTGTCGGCGTCACGCAGCACGCCGTCGAGTTCGTCGTGATGATGGTCGAACCTCGCGATGCCGATACTCACGCCGATCTGCAACGGCACATCGCCATCGGTGTGAAACGGCTTTGCGAGTTCGCGCACGACCACATCCGCGAGCACGAGCGGATCGGTCTGCGGCGGCGTGACGATCACGAACTCGTCGCCGCCGAGCCGCGCGACCAGCGAGCCTTCGCCCGACAGATGACGCAGCCGCCGCGCGACCAGCGCAAGCAGCGTGTCGCCGACTTCGTGGCCGTGCGCGTCGTTGACGGCCTTGAAGCCGTCGAGATCGAGATAGAGCAGCGCGGTGCGGGCGCTGTCGCGGGCATGCCGCGGCTCGCGCGAACGCACCGCCTGAAACAGACCCGCGCGGTTGAGCAGACCCGTCAACTCGTCGTGGCGCGCACGGCGGTCGTTTTCCTGTTCGGCTTTCATCGTCGAGACGAGCATGCCGTTCAGTCGCCAAGCGGCGGCGCTCATCGCGAAGAGATAGAAGGGGATTTGCAGCAGCGTGAGCCAGAGCGTCGGCTCGCCCGCCAGCACAGCGCCGATGCAGCACGGCCCGAGCGACAGAAAGATCATCACCGCGACGAGACGCGGCGCGCCGAAGTTGCGGAAACAGATGCCGCCGACCATCGCGGCCGCCGACAGAAAAGAGAGCGTCGACGCGATCCAGTCGCCGGACAGCACCGAGACGAGCGCGCCATAGCCGACCGTCGCACCCCAGAGCGGCGCGAGCAGCACGTAGGTGTCGGTCAGCGTGGATTTGCGCTCGCGCGCCCGGCGCCGTGCGACGACGAGCACGATCAGCCGCACCAGACACACGGCCATTTCGAGCGCGAGCCAGATGTGGAAAGGCAGCGACGGATGCCGGCGATCCAGCACCCACGCGACGGCGACCGTATTGAGCACCCCGCCCGCGAAGATCGGCAAGGTGCCGAACAGGCTCCCGACGAGGGCGACACGGATCGCGCGGGGGATATCGGCTCCCGCGTGCAGCAACCACGTGGCCGCGCGTCCGCGCGGCAGGGTGAACACCTCAGTTTGATGATTCATGTTGGGTTCCGGCGGCGGCCCGGCGTTGGCTGAACCCTCGCGGGAAAGCCGGACCACACATCGGATAACGGTCGTTCGCTTCGAAACTTTAGGTACACCGCACCCAATCGCCCCGTCATCCGCGATAAAAAATATTCATTTAGCGGCAGTTCTTGACATTTTGTCCGCTTCCCGCGCTCCCGCATCCCGTCAGGCGTGCGCCGAAATCGGGCGCAAACTTACAACCCGCTGACGCGTGGGGATGACGTTGAGAATGATTCGCGTTTACGCTAGCTTCTCAAATCCTACGAAAGCGGAGCACGATTTATGGCTTACATGCGCGTTCAGCCGGCATCGTCGAAGCGACCTTCGACCTCGCCGCCGCCTCCGAATCTGTCTCTCGATGCGTACTGGCATCGGCTGCGGCCCGTCGCGCGCGCCGGCGTCACGCCGGAACCGTCACCGCCGCAGCGCGCCTCGCCCGCGCCGAGCCTGCTCGATCTCGCCATCGCGAACCGGCAGATGCTTGTGAACATGGCGCGCGGCGTCGTCGGTTGCGCGAGCCGCGCCGAGGACGTGGTGCACGACGTCTTCGTCAATCTCATCGATCTGCCGCAGCAGGACGCCGTGCGTCAGCCGATGGGCTACATCACGCGCATGGTGCGCAACGCGTCGATCGACGCCTGCCGGCGGCAAAGCCTCGAAAACATCTATCGCGCGGACGAGGAAGACGGCTTCGACGTGCCCTCGCAGGAACTCACGCCCGAAGCGCGCGTGCAGGCGCGCGATACGCTGCGCCGCGTCTGCGATGCGCTCGCGCAATTGCCCGACCGCAGCCGCACCGCCTTCGAGATGGTGCGCCTCGGCGAGGAGACGCTGCAGAGCACGGCGCGGGCGCTGAACGTCTCGCAGACGCTGGTGCATTTCATGGTGCGCGACGCGCAACAGCATTGCGCCGATTGCCTCGATGCGCGCGAGCGCAATGTCGAATGTCCGGCGTTCGTCGGCGGGCGCGCGCGGCGGCGGTAAAAAAACGCGCGGCCCGCACGTCTATTCGATGAAGACCCATTCCGCACCGGAGAGAACATCACCATGACGCAACAGCAGAACCACGCAGCGGACGATCTCGTCTACACGGTCGTCATCAACGAAGAAGAGCAGTACTCCATCTGGCCGACGTTTCGCGAAGTGCCCGCGGGCTGGCGCGAAGTGGGCCAGCGCGGCGTGAAGGCCGATTGTCTCGCGTACATCGAGAACACCTGGACCGACATGCGCCCCGCGAGCCTGCGCCGTCACATGGACGCGCTCGCCGTGCAGGCGAAGTCGCGCCTCAACTGAGCCACGCGCATTCAGGCAAATGATTCCGCAAAAGGGCATCACATGACCGAACTCACCGCGTCCGCGGCCGCGCCCGAGCTGGCCGATCTGTGCATCGAGCCGGGCCTGCCGGTCGTCGTCTCGCCGCGCGCGGGCGCCGACATCACGCTCGCCGACGCCGCGCCGCTGCTGCAACGTATCGTCGCCGAGTCGCTCGAACGCGCGGGCGGCGTGCGCTTCACCGGCTTTCGGGTGGAGTCGATCGAGGCGTTCCAGCGTTTCGCCGCGTCGTTCGGCGATCCGCTAATCGGCTATGAATTCGCGTCGACGCCGCGCAGCCAGGTCGAGGGCGCGGTGTATACGTCGACGGAATATCCGCCGCATCGCTCGATTCCGCTGCACAACGAGCAGTCGTACACACGCGAATGGCCGATGCGCATCTGGTTCCACTGCGCGCTCGCGGCGCGCTCGGGCGGCGCGACGCCGATCGCCGACAGCCGCGCGGTGTATCGCGCGCTCGATCCGGCGCTGGTGCGGCGTTTCGCCGAACGCGAACTGCTGTACGTGCGCAACTTCGGGCAGGGCCTCGATCTGCCGTGGCAGAACGCGTTCGGCACGGAAGATCCGCGCGAGGTCGAGCGCATCTGCGCGGCGCGCGGCATCGCATGCGCGTGGCGCGACAGCGACGACGGCGAGCTGCTGCTGCGCACCGAAGAGCGTTGCCAGGCGGTCGCGCGCCATCCGCGCACGGGCGACATGGTCTGGTTCAATCAGGCGAATCTGTTTCACCTGTCCACGCTCGACGAGGAGATGCAGGAAGCGCTCGTCGATGCCGTCGGTCTTGATAACGTCCCGCGCAACGTCCATTACGGCGACGGCGCGCCGCTCGAAGCCGACGCGCTCGCCGAAATCCGCGCGGTGCTCGACGACCAGCGCATCACGTTTCCGTGGCTCACCGGCGACGTGCTGATGCTCGATAACATGCTGACCGCGCACGCGCGCGATCCGTTCGAAGGGCCGCGCAAGGTCGTCGTCGCGATGGCGCAGAGTTACCGCGAGGCGCGATGACGTTCCGTACCGCGCTGCGTGCGCGTTCCCTGACCGTCGCCTATCGCGACGACGTGGTGCTCGACGGGCTCGACATCGATATCGAAGCAGGACGCGTCACCGCGCTGTGCGGGCCCAACGGCTGCGGCAAGAGCACGCTTCTGCGCACGCTCGCCGGCCTGCAGCCCGCGCGCGCGGGCGAAGTCGAAGTGAACGGAAAGCCGATCGCCTCGCTGCGCCGCCGCGCGCTCGCCCGCACGCTGACGATGCTCGCGCAGTTCAACCAGATTCCGGCGGGCCTCACGGTGCGCGAGCTGGTTGCATACGGGCGCTATGCGCACGGCAGCTGGATGCGTGGCCTGACACGCGCGGACCACGCGGCGATCGACGCCGCGCTCGACGCGAGCGGTCTCGTCGACGACGCCACGCGCGATGTCGCTGCGCTCTCGGGCGGCGAGCGCCAGCGCGCGTGGATCGCGATGGCGCTCGCGCAGGAAGCGCCCATCGTCCTGCTCGACGAACCGACCACCTATCTCGACATTCATCATCAGCTCGACATCCTGCAAGAACTGCGGCGGCTCAATCGCGAGCGCGGCCTGACGATCGTATGGGTGCTGCACGACCTGAATCAGGCGGCCGCGTTCTCCGACGAGATCGTGTTGATGCGCGCGGGGCGCATCATCGCGCAGGGTTCGCCCGAGGCGATGATCGATCCGCGCCATTTGCAGGAGACCTTCGGCGTGCGCATGCTGCGCGTCACGCATCCGCAGACGGGCGCGCCGATGTGCGTGCCCGCCTACGAAGGCGTCGAGGCGCGGGAGATTGCCGCATGACGACATTCGCCACTCGCCGCCGCCTGCGCCGCGCGGCTTCGTTCTGGGAGCGCGTATCGGTCGTGCTCGCGCTGATCGCCGGACGGAAGGCGGCATGACGACAGCCGCTCAAGCTCAGACGTCGCGACGTGACGTGGCCGCGCCGAATCGCGTCGGCGTGATCGCGGTTGCGCTGATCGCGCTGATTCTCGCGCTTGCGGCGCTGCGCCTCGGCCCGGAGTTGCGCGCGTGGCTCGATGCGCCATCGGGCAGCGATGCCGCGCAGCTCGCGCACGTCTTTCTGTTCGATCTGAGCGCGCCGCGCGTCGTGGCGGCGCTCGTCGCGGGCGGCTGCCTTGCGATCGCGGGCGCGCTCTTTCAGGCATTGACGCGCAATCCGCTCGCCGCGCCGGATCTGCTCGGCATCACGGGCGGCGCGCAACTCGGCCTGCTCGCGGCGATGATCGCGCCGGAGATCGTCGGCGCGGCGTCGGTGCCGCTCTTGTTCGTGTGCGGTCTCGCGGCGGCGGGCTGCGTCGCGGCCGCGGCGGGCGGCTGGCGCGCGACGCCATTGCGGCTCGTGCTCGCCGGCAGCGTCTGCATGCTGTTGTTCTCCGCGATCTCGACGCTCCTGCTCGCGTTCTTCGAACAGACGGTGGTCGGGGCGTCGTTGTGGGCGAGCGGCAGTCTGTATCAGCCGGGTGCGGCGGGATTGCTGTCGGCGCTCGGCTGGCTCGTGCTGCCGCTCGCCGCATTGCCGTTCGTGATCCGTCCGCTCGATCCGCTCGCACTCGGCGACGATGCCGCCGCAGCCGCCGGCGTGCCCGTCGATGCGACGCGCCTCTTCGCGATGACAGTCGCCGTCGGCTTCGCGAGCGTCGCGGTGGCGATCGCGGGACCGTTGTCGTATGTCGGGCTGATCGCGCCGAATCTGCTGCGGCAAGTGCGCGGCGCAAAGGCGTCGAAGCTGGCGGCGCTCGTGCCGCTTTCGGCGCTCGCGGGCGGCGCGCTCGTGCTCGCCACCGACAGCGCCGTGCTCGCGCTCGGGCTCGATTCCACGTTGTCGACAGGCGTCGCCATCGCGTTCGTCGGCACGCCGCTGATGCTCGCGATGATCCGCAGCGGCGCGGCCTGGTCCGGCGCGCTGCATGCGGGCCCAGCGCGCGAAGCGGTGAAGCGCGGCATGCGCGCGGTGCGGGCGTTGTCGGCGTTGCCGACGCCGGTGCTCGCGGCGTTGCTGCTCGCGACCGGATGCGCGGTGGTTGTCGTGGGCGCGTCCATCGGTCCGACGATGCTCGGCCCGGCGCGCTGGATCGATGCGTTATCTCATCGCGACGACATCGCCCGCATGCTGCTCGAACTGCGCGTGCCGCGCCTGTTGTGCGCGCTCTTCGCGGGCGCCATGCTCGCGGCGAGCGGCGTGCTGATGCAGAGCATCGTGCGCAATCCGCTTGCCGGTCCCGAAGTGCTCGGCGTGACGCAAGGCGCGGGACTCGCGACGCTCGCCGCGCTGATGATCTGGCCGCTCGCAGGCCATCTCTTTCTCGCGGCGGCCGCGCTCGTCGGCGGCGGCGCGACGCTCGTCATCACGCTGCTGTTCAACCGGCGGCATCAGTACGCGCCGCTCGCGGTGGCGCTGACGGGCATCGTCATCGGCACGTTGTGCACGACGCTCGCGCAATGGCTCATCACGCAACAGAGCGTGCAACCGGCGCGCTTCGTCGTGTGGCTGGTCGGCGGCACGTATGGACGAAGCTGGGGCGAAGTCGCGACGATCCTGCCGTGGTGCGTGCTCGCGCTGCCGGTGCTGGCGCTGCTCGCGCGGCCGCTCGATCTGCTCGCGCTCGGCGACGAACAGGCGTCCGCGCTCGGCCTGCCGATCGCGCTGCTGCGCCCGCTCGTGCTGACCGTGGCGACGCTCGCCGCGTGCGCGGCGGTGGCGGCGGTGGGACCGGTCGGTTTCATCGGCTTGATGGCGCCGCATCTCGCGACGATGCTCGGCGCGCGCTCGCACGGCACGCGGCTCTGGCTCGCGGCGTTGCTGGGCGCGCTGGTGCTGGCCGCCGCCGATCTCGTCGCGCGCACCTTGCTTGCGCCCCGCGAGATTCCGGCGGGCGTGCTGACCGCGCTGATCGGTGCGCCGTACATGCTGGCGCTGCTCGTGATCGAGACGCGGCGTGACAAAGGCCGGGGCCGCGTGCGATGACGCATCGAGCGCGCAACTTCGCCGCTTTCGCGCCGCCCGAGCTTGCGCCGTATCTCCAGAACGTGTGGCTCGGCAGTCCTGATGAATCTATCGGCGACGATGCCGTCCGTATCCCGCTGACGTCCCTTGCCGATCATCGCGACGCGTTGCTCGCCGCGATGCACGCGCTTTATGGCGGCGACGCCGAGTTGCACGCGCGCGCGCTGCTGTCGCAATGGAGCAAGTACTACTTCGGGCTTGCGGCGCCTGCGGGCGTGGCGGCGGGGCGTCTGCTCGGGCGTCCGCTCGATATGTCGCCGGAGCGCACGCATCTGGTGCTGAAGGAGGGCATGCCCGCCGCTCTTCATTTCGATGCCGATGCCTTGCACGCTCCCGACGCCGATCCTGCGCGCCGCTATGCGGGCCTCGTCGCGCATCTGGACAGTGTGATCGGCATGATCGCGGCCATGACGAAGATCGCGCCGCGCGTGCTGTGGAGCAACGCGGGCAATCTGCTGGATTATCTGCTCGCGAATTGCCCGTCGATTCTGAGCGACGACGGTACCGATGCCGAATGGCTCTTCCGCCCGGCCGACGACAACCCGCTGCGCACGCCGATACGCGATGCAAAGCCGCGTTCAACGCTTCTGCCCAACCCGTTTCGCGTGCGCCGCGTGTGCTGCGTGCGCTATGAGATTCCTGGAGAGACGCAACTGTGCGCAAGCTGCCCGCTGCTTTTGACGATGCGCGACGACGAACTCGCATTGCAGGACGCCATCCGATGAAGCGTGTGGTCACGCTTGCGGCGTGTCTTTGCATCGCGTTGGCGGGCCGTGATGCGCTGGCCGACGAGAACAAGACATGCGCGCCGCTCGCCGGCAATCCGACCGTTTCGCAATTCAGCAAGACCATGCCTGCGCATCCGAAGCGCATCGTCGTGCTGGAGTTCATGTTCGCGGAAGATGTCGCGGCGCTCGACATGACGCCGGTTGGCGTGGTCGATCCGGAGTACTACGACGGCTGGATCGGTTACGACAGCGCGCGCTTCAAAGGTGTGCCGACGGTCGGCACGCGACAGGAGCCGAGTCTGGAGGCGATTGCATCGACGAAGCCTGATCTGATCATCGGCGTGGGTTATCGGCACGCGCCGATTTTTGCGGCGCTGGATCGCATCGCGCCGACGGTGCTGTTCCAGTTCAGCCCGGATGTCCAGAAGGGCGATGGTGACGGCGCGCGTACGCAACTCGACTGGACGCGCAGCATCTTTCACACGCTCGCCTGCATGACGGGGCGTGAACAGCAGGCGCGCGATGCTGAAGCGAAACTCGATGCGGGTCTTGCCCGCGATGCCGCGCGTCTGAAGGAAGCCGGCTTGTCGGGGACGCGCTTCGCGCTTTTGCAGGAACTCGGCTTGCCCGATCGATATTGGGCTTATACGGGTAACAGCACGGCGGCGGGCGTGGCGCGTGCGCTTGGCGTTCGTTTATGGCCCGAAAAGCCGACGCGTGAAGGAACGGTGTATTTGACGTCGGCGGATTTTTTGAAGCGGCCGGATGTGGCGGTGCTGTTCGTGACGGCATCGGGGGCGGATGTGCCTGTCGATGCGAAACTCGATTCGCCTGTGTGGCGGTTCGTGCCGGCGAAGAAAGATGGGCGGGTGGTGCTCGTCGAGCCGAATATTTGGGGGTTTGGCGGGCCGATGTCGGCGTTGCGGCTCGGGGATGTGATTACGGAGAAGTTGTTGGCAATGCCGAGGGTTGGTCCTTAGCTGACTTGCTTTTTTTTCGCTGGATCCCGTATTCGTGTTGGTCTGTTAACGTTGCCCCGCACAGGGGCAACGCTAATAAACGAAAAGCCTAGCGGGATCCGGCGACAACTGCCGTAGCCTCATCCACCACCGTAGACCTGACTCCCCCGCGCGTCTCATTCACCACCATCCCGTTCTCCAGCTTCAGCACCCGATCCGCGATCGAGAAATACCGATCATCGTGCGTCACGACAATCACCGTCTTCCCTCGCGAACGCAACTCCGGCAACAACTGCTCGTAAAACACCGCCTTGAACGCCGGATCCTGATCAGCGGCCCATTCATCGAACAGATAAAGCGGTCGATCTTCGAGATAAGCCACCACCAGCGCAAGCCGCTTCCTCTGTCCCGTCGAAAGCGAACGCGTGGAAAACGCGCCATCGACCACTTTCACCTTGTGATCCAGCGCAAGCCGCGCGACGAGCGCATTGGCCCGCGCATCCGCCGCCGCGCGCGACGCATCGTTCGGATCGACGATACCGAGTAGTGCATCGAACAGATGGAAGTCATTGAACACAGCCGTAAAACGCTCCCGATAAGCCGGCCGTTCGCCCGCACCCACCGCCTTGCCATCGACTTCGATCACGCCCGACTCCGGCTCATAAAGCCCCGTCAGCACCTTCGCAAGCGTGGTCTTGCCGCTGCCATTCCCGCCGACGATAAACACCAGCTCACCCGGCCTGAACGTCAGATCGACAGGACCGATACGGAACATGCGCTCATCGCGCTCATGAAAATACGAATGCGTAACGCCGCGCATCGTGAGCGTTTCAAAGCCCGCATCCTGCGCCGATGAAACCGGCGACGCATGCACGCGCAGACTGCCGAACTCCGCCATCACCTTCTCGATGCGCGCGAGCGAAACACGCGCGGCATTCAACGTGGGAATGTTGTTGAGCAAGCCATCGAGCGGCACGAGCATGAAAAGGAACACGACGACATAACCCGCCGTCGAGCCCGCGTCCGCACGCACGCCGAGCGACGGCCAGAACGCCGCCGCGCCGAGAAACCCATAGAACAGAAAGATGATCCAGCCCACACCGACCGCGTACGCGCTGAACGCACGCCGCCGATGATCACGCACCTCGCCGATCGCCGCGCCCAGTTGCCCGTCGACGAACTGTTGCGAACGCGCGCGATGCAGCTTCAGTTCCTTCGCGCCCGCGAACAGCGCGCCGAGATAGCCGAACAGCTTGTCCTGCGATTGTCCCGCCGCTTCGAGCGATGCAATCGCGCGCTTGTCGCCGAGGTGATAGCCGAGCGAGCCCGTGACGATCGCCGCGAGCGCCAGCAGGCACACCGGCCACGATAGCCACGCGAGATAGCCCAGGCAACCGAACACGATCGATCCGTGCATGACGATGTTCGGCAGCGCGAAGAAGAGCATCGACACGTTGGTGGCATCGTCGGTCAATACGGATTGCACGGGCGCCGCGCCAATGCGCTCGACATCGCGCAATTCGGCCGCCGCGACGCGCCGCGCGACATGCTCGCGCAATTGCGCCATGGTGTCCTGCGACAGCCGCGCGAACAGCACGCCCGAAACGACTCGCGTGAGCAGCGCGATGACCGCGCATAACGCGAAGCGCCATGCGAGCGCGCCATCGGCGGAAGCGGGCGTCGATAGCGCGCGATTGAGCGTCGCGACGAGCATCACGCTCGCGATGCCGTTCATCACGCAGGCGACGAGCGCGACCGCGAATGCGCCGCGCGAGCGCTTGAGCAGCGCGAGAATCAGGCGCGCCGCAGGCTTCTGCGTGGCGGAGGAATCTAAAAGCTCGTTGATGGCAGTCATTGGCAATGCGTCGCTTAAGTCGGAAAGGGTGCGCTGAATGCGCCTCTACATAGAGACGTTTCGGCGCGCCGAATCTTTAGCGCGTAAAAGGCGGTAAATATTTTTTCGCGCGAATCGTCATCCCGAGTGAAGCCGCATTTCCAGCGGCCCCATGTTCATGCCGCAGCTTTTTCCGATGCGGCGGAGCCCCGAAGGAATTCATGCCGATGACGAGTTTCCCGACCGCGCTGCATTTGCGTATCAAAGCCCTCGCGCGTCTTCAACCCGAAGCGCCCGCGCTCGCCTTCAATGGCCACGACGACGCGCGTCTTTCACGCGGCGAACTCGACGCCCGCGCTTCGCGGCTCGCGGCGCGCCTGCGCGCGGCCGGCGTCGGCGTTGAAGTGCGCGTCGGCGTGTGCGTCGAGCGTTCGTGCGAACTGTTCGTCGCGCTGCTCGCGGTGCTGAAGGCGGGCGGTGTGTTCGTGCCGCTCGATCCGCATCATCCCGCCGCGCGCCTCGACTGGATCGCGAAAGATGCGAACCTCGCGCACGGTATCGTCGATGCCACCGCCGATGACGCGATGCGCGCACGCTTTGCGCAATGCTTCGACGTGCAGCACGACGATATCGACGAGCCCGCACTCGATGACGACACGCCCGTGCATCCGCGCGCGGCCGCGTACATGATCTATACGTCGGGCTCGACGGGCACGCCGAAAGCCGTCGTCGTCGAGCACGGTCCGCTCGCTGCGCATTGCGATGCGCTCGCCCAAGCGCTCGGCATCGGCGAGCGCGATAGCCTGCTGCACTTCGCATCGGTCAATTTCGATGCCGCGCACGAGTGCTGGCTCGCGCCGCTCGCGGTCGGCGCACGTGTCGTCATCTCCGCGCCGCCGCCGTTCGCGCCCGAAGCGGCGCATGCGCTGATCGAACGCGAAGGCGTGCACGTCGCCGCGTTTCCGCCTGCTTATCTGCGTGAGTTCGCGGGCGTCGCGGAGCGCAAGGGCGTGCCCGCATCGCTGCGCGTGCTCGCGTTCGGCGGCGAGGCGCTGTCGCGTGAAGCGTTCGCGCACGTGCGGCGCGTGTTCGCGGCGCAGCGCCTCATCAACGGTTATGGGCCGACCGAAGCCGTCATCTCGCCGATGCTGTGGCCGGTCGATCCGCATGTCACGCCCGATCTCGGCGATGCCGATGCCTACGCGTCGCTGCCGATCGGTCGCGTGATCGGTCCGCGTGTCGCGCGCATCGACGATGGCGAGTTGCTGCTCGGCGGCGTGTGCATCGCGCGCGGCTATCACGGTCGCGCGGCGCTCACCGCCGAACGCTTCGTGCCGGATGCGTCGGGCGAACCGGGCGCGCGCATCTATCGCACCGGCGATCTCGCGCGCGAACGTGCCGATGGCGCGTACGACTATCTCGGCCGCATCGACGACCAGGTGCAGATTCGCGGCGTGCGCGTCGAGCCTGCCGAAATCGCGGCATGCCTGCGTGCGCATCCATCGATTCGCGACGCGGCCGTGCTCGCCGAGTCGATGAATGGCCGCACGCAACTAACCGCCTGTCTCGTCCTCGCCGATGAAGCTGCGAGCGATGCCGCGCTGAAGACGTATCTCGCGCAACAGTTGCCGGCAGCGTGGCAGCCGCATCGCTTCGTGCGGCTCGCGCGTTTGCCCTACACGTTGAATGGCAAGCTCGATCGCGATGCTGTGAAGGCACAGGTTGCGTCGGCTTCGGCCGTGCGCGATGCCGATTTCATCGCGCCCGCGTCCGCGACCGAACAACGTCTCGCGCAAACCTGGCAGCGCATTCTCGACGATGCCGCGCCCATCGGGCGCGCGGACCGATTCTTCGAGCGCGGCGGCGATTCGCTCGCGGCGATGCAACTGCAGGCGGCGATTCGCATCGACTGGCGCGTGAATCTGCGTCTCGATGCGATCTTCGACGATCCGTCGCTCGAAGCGCTGGCCGCATTGATCGATAGAAGCGCCGAAGAGACCAGCGCTGTGTCGATCATCAAGCGTGCCGCATCGACGAGCGAACGGCCTGCATCGTTCGCGCAGCAACGCTTCTGGGTGCTGGCGCAAACGCGCGATGCGGGCTCGGCGTATCACATCGCGGGTCATTGGGATATCAGCGGCAAACTCGACGCACACGCGCTGCAAAGCGCACTCGATCATGTGATCGAGCGGCACGAGGCATGGCGCACGACGCTCGTCGAGAACGACGACGGCATCGTGATGCAGCATATCCACGCGTCCTTGCCGGTCGCGATCGTGCGCGCAAGCGTCGACGGCCCCGACGCTGCACACGCGCTCGCTCAGCGTCATGCAGGCGAAGCGTTCGATCTGTCGAACGGTCCGCTGTTGCGCGCGACGCTCGTCTCGTTCGCCGATGATTCGCATCGTCTGATGCTGACCGCGCATCACGCCATCACCGATGGCTACAGCTCGCGCATCGTCTTCGACGAACTCGCGCAGGCGTATTGCGCTTACGTGCAGGGCCGCGCGCCCACATTGCCCGCGTTGCCGATCCAGTACGCGGATTACGCGCAATGGCAGCGCGAACTCGTCGCGGGCGAAGAGGGCGAACGTCAACTGGCCTACTGGCGCGGCGCACTCGATGCGGCACCCGAACCGCTCGCGCTGCCCTATGACCGCGCGCGTCCGGCGGAGCGCGACCATCGCGGTGGACGTGTGTCGTTGCGCTTGTCCGCGGATACGTCGAACGCATTGCGCGAGCTTGCGCGCAGCGCGCACGCATCGCCGTTCGTCGTGTTGCTGAGCGCGTTCGATGCGTGGCTTCATCGACTCACGGGGGCAAACGATTTCGTGGTCGCGGCGCCGGTCGCGCATCGGCAGCGGCCCGAGACTGCATCGATGATCGGGCTGTGCCTCAACACGCTCGCATTGCGCGCGCGCGTCGAAGCGCATCAAACGTTTTCCCAATTGATCGAGGCGACGCGCATGCATGCGCTCGCTGCATTCGCGCATCAGGACGTACCGTTCGATCGCGTGCTCGACGCGGTGAAACCGCCCGTCGCGCGCGGCGATGAATGGCTGCGCGTGAAGTTCGCGCAGCAGTTCGATGCGGAACTGAAGGCGACGTTGCCGAACGCATCGGCGATCGCGACGCCCGGCCCGGATCTCGCGGCGCGCTTCGATTTCGCGCTCGATTTCACCGACGATGCACGCGGCTTCGAACTCGTCGCGGCCCATGCGCGCGATTGCATCGACGACGCCACCGCGCACGCCTGGCTCGCGAGCTTCGCGACGCTCGTCGCCGATGCGGTGCGCGATCCTTCGCGCACGGTCGCAGCGCTCGATTGCGCGACGCAACCTGATTCGCAACGAGGCCGCGCGCTGAACTTCGACGCGAACGATATCCTCGCGCTGATCGCGCAGCATGCGGGCGCGACGCCGCATCGCATCGCGCTCGCGGATGCGCACACGCAAATCAGCTACGCCGAACTCGACGATGCATCGAATCGTATCGCGCTCGCGCTGCGTCAGCGGGGCGCGCAGGCGGAACACGCGGTGGCACTCTGCATCGAGCGTTCGGCGCGCTTCGTCGTCGCGTTGATCGGCGCGATGAAGTCGGGCGCGTACGCGGTGCCGCTCGATCCGGCGATGCCGCAGGCACGCCTCGACGCCGCGATCGACGCATGCGGCGCGCGCCTCGCGCTGATCGCGACGAAGGACGACAACGCGCCGCGCGCACTCGGCCATGCGCAGTTGCTCGATGTCGACGCACTCTCGCACGATGCGTCGCTCGCCAATGCCGCCGTGCAACGCGTGCAGCCCGCGCCCGATCAGATCGCTTACGTCATCTTCACATCGGGGTCGACAGGAACGCCGAAGGGCGTCGCGGTGTCGCATCGTGCGCTTGCCGACTACGTGCAAGGCATGCTCGATGAACTCGCGTTCGCGCCCGGCGCATCGATGGCGATGGTCTCGACCGTCGCCGCCGATCTCGGTCACACGACGCTCTTCGGCGCGCTGTGCTCGGGACGCACCTTGCATCTGTTGCCGGCTCAGTGCGCGTTCGATCCTGACCGCTTCGCCGCCGAAATGCACGCGCGCGAAGTGGGCGTATTGAAGATCGTGCCGAGTCATCTGCACGCGTTGCTCGAAGCGCAACATCCGGCTGACGTGCTGCCTTCGCATGCGGTCGTGACGGGCGGCGAACTGCTGCCGTGGGCGCTGGTCGATCGCGTGAAGGCGTTGAGGCCCGCGTGTCGCGTGATCAATCACTACGGCCCGACCGAAGCGACCGTCGGCGCTATCGCGTGCGAGGCATCTTCTTTTGCCGACGATGAACGCGGCTCGCAAGGCGCGCCGCTCGGACACCCGTTGCCGAATGCCTGCGCGTATGTATTCGATGCATCCGGCGCATGCGTGCCGCCAGGCGGGATCGGCGAGTTGCATCTCGGCGGTCCGGGCGTCGCGCGCGGTTACATCGGACGCGCGGCAGCGACGGCGGAGCGCTTCGTGCCGCATCCGTTCGCGCACGGCGAGCGGCTCTATCGGACGGGAGATCGTGTGCGTCTGCTCGCGCATGGACGCATCGCGTTTCTCGGGCGGGTCGACGATCAGGTGAAGATTCGCGGCTATCGTGTCGAGCCGGGCGAGGTGAGCGCGGCGCTTCGTGCGATCGAAGGCGTCGCGCAAGCCGAGACGTTGCCCGTCGATCGTGATGGACGCGTGCAGCTCGCATCCTTCGTGACCGGTTCCATCGCTGATGAAGCCGCGCTGCGTGCCGCGCTCGCCGCTCGCTTGCCGGATTACATGGTGCCCGCGACGATCGTCGTGCTCGACGCGCTTCCGGTGACGGGCAACGGCAAGATCGATCGCGCCGCGCTGCGCGACATCGCGATGAAGCCGGTGGAAACGTTCGCCGCGAGCGATGCGCCGCAAGGCACTGCCGAAGAAGCGATCGCTGCGGTATGGAAGGACGTGCTGAAGGCGAAGCAGGTCGGCCGTGACGATAACTTCTTCGAACTCGGCGGTGATTCGATTCTCGTGTTGCAAGTGATCGCGCGTCTGCGCAAGCGCGGTCTGCGCGCAACGCCGAAGCAGGTCTTCGACAACGCGACCGTCGCGCAACTCGCGCTCGTCGCGAAAGCGATCGAGACAACGGAAGCGAAAGCGCCCGTCGCGGTAACGACGCAGGGCGGCGACAATCCAATGCTGACGCCCGCGCAATTGCGCTTCTTCGCACTCGACATCGCGCAACGCGGCCACTGGAATCAGTCGATCGAACTGGATGCGCACGCGTCATTCGATCTCGATGCCTTCGCGCACGCCTTCGATGCGCTGCTGACGCATCACGAGATTTTCCGGCAACGCTTCGAGCGCGATGGCGCAACGAATGCATGGCGCGTCATTCAGGCGCAGAAAGCGTTCGATACGCTGCCGCTCGCGGCCATCGCCGCGCGCGACGAAACCGACGCACTCGCGCAGTTCGATGCGATTCAACGCACGCTCGATCTCGCACGTGGACCGCTCGCGTGCGCGCTTGCCGCGTCGCTGCCGGACGGCCGCACGAAGGTCTATCTAGCGATTCATCATCTGATCGTCGATGGCGTGTCGTGGCGCATCCTGCTCGACGATCTACAGAACGCGTATCGCGCGGCGCAAACGCGCGGCGTCGCGAGCCTCACGCGCACCGGCGCGACGGCGGCGCACTGGGCCGCGCGTCTTGCCAAGGCCGCGCGCGACCCGCAGTCGCCGTTCGCCGGCGAAGCGCAATACTGGACGACGATGGCGTCGTGGGGCGATGACCTGCATCTCGATCACCCTGAGGCGAAGGCGACCAACGCCGATGCGCAAATCATCGAACAGACGCTCGATGCGGCGCTCACGCGCGCCGCGCTGACCGATGCCAACGCAGCCTGGCGCACGCAGACGGTCGAGTTGCTGATCGCGGCGCTCGCGCATGCGATCGGCGCGACGTGCCGCATCGAACTCGAGGGACACGGCCGCGAGCCGCTTTTCGACGACATCGATGCAAGCCGCACGCTCGGCTGGCTCACGAGTCACTATCCGGTGTCGGTGCCGGTCGAGGCGACGCCCGGCGCGACGCTCGGCGCGACGAAAGACACGTTGCGTGCCGTGCCGCACAAGGGGCTCGGTTTCGGCGTGCTGCGCCATTACGGCGACGATGCGACGCGCGCGTCACTCGAAGCGCTGCCGCGTCCGCGCGTGACCTTCAACTATCTCGGCCAGTTCGATTCGCATGACGCGCGCGAAGCCGCGTTCTCGCCGCGTTTCGGCGGCGCGGGCTGCGAGCGCGATCCTTTGGGGCCACTCGGCAACGCGCTCGCGATTCACGCTTATGTCGGCAATCAACGCACGTTCAAGCTGCATTGGGTCTATGGCTCGACGCAATTCGAACGCGCGACCATCGAAGCCCTTGCGCAACGCTTCGAAAGCACGCTCGTTGATATCGTCGCCGCATGCGCCGAACGCATCGCGAGCAAGGGCGCGGGCGCGACGCCGGGCGACTTCCCGCTCGCGCGCGATGGCGGTCTGACGCAAGCGGCGCTCGAACGCGTGGCGGTGGATCTGCGAGGCGTCGCCGATATCTATCCGCTGTCGCCGATGCAGCAGGGCATCCTGTTCCACTCGCTGTTCGCGCCGGAGCAATCGACCTATGTGAACCAGCTCGCGGCGACGCTGATCGCGCCCGATGTCGAGCGCTTGCGCGCCGCGTTCGAAGCCGCGCCGCCGCGCCACGATATCCTGCGCACGGCCTTCACACCCGACGAAGCCGCGCCGATGCAGATCGTGCATCGTCACGCGCGCATGCCGTTCGACGTGCTCGACTGGCGCGATCGTCGCGATGGGTTGGCATCGTTCGAAACGTGGCTCGCCGAAGACCGCGCGCGCGGCTTCGACCTCGCGACACCGCCGTTGATGCGCGTCACGCTGATCCGCCTGACGGACGACGAATGGCGCATCGTGTGGACGCGTCATCATCTGCTGCTCGACGGCTGGAGCACTGCGCGCATGTTCGCGGATGTCTTGCGCGACTACATCGAACCGCCTCGCGCTCAGCCTTTCGCGGCGCATGCGAAGACGCGCTATCGCGACTTCATCGCTTGGCTTGCCAAGCGCGACGTCGAAGCGGACGAAGCATTCTGGCGCGATCGTCTCGCGCGCCTCGACGAACCGACGCGCATCGCCGAGCGTGAAGCCAGCGATAAGCCTTCGCTCGACGATCATCGCACGTGGCGCGCGACGCTCGATGCCGCGACGACCACGCGCCTGACCGACGCCGCGCGCCGTCTGCGCGTGACGCTCAACACGCTCGTGCAGGGTGCGTGGGCGCTCGCGTTGCAACGCATGACGCATCAAGCGAGCGTCGCGTTCGGCGCGACGGTGGCGGGGCGTCCCGACACGCTGCAGGACATCGACGGCGTGCTCGGCCTCTTCATCAGCACGGTGCCGGTGATCACCGCGCCGCTGCCGCAACGTGCCGCGTCTGAATGGCTACGCGAATTGCAGTCCGACAACGCCGCAGCCAACGAACACGCGCATACGCCGCTCGCGGATATCCAGCGCTGGGCGGGTCAGGGCGGTGGCGAATTGTTCGATACGCTCGTCGTGTTCGAAAACTATCCCGTCGATGAAGCGTGGGCCGGCCGCGATCCGCGCGCGCTGACGATGCGCGATCTTCGCAACATCGAAGCAACCGACTTTGCGCTGACGCTCGTCGTGGAAGCGGGCGAATCGATCGTCATCGATTACGGATACGACGCCGCGCGTCTCGATGAAGCGCGCGTGGCGGCGCTGCATCGCGCGTTGTCCGCCTGTCTGGATGCCTTCGCCGACAACGCCGATGCGCCATTGGGTTCGATCTCGCTCGCGGAGGACATTACCCGTTTCAACGCGACGTCGCGTGAATGGAACGCTGTGCAAAGCGCGCCGCTGCATCGACAGTTCGAGCGCATGGCGAAGGCCGCGCCGGACGCCATCGCGCTCGAAATGACCGCTGTCGATGGCGCGCTGCATCGCATGACGTATGCGGAGCTGGACGCGCGGGCGGATCGTGTCGCTGCCGCGCTGGTCAGTGCGGGCGTCGCGCCGGACACGGCGGTTGCGTTGTGTGTCGAGCGTTCGTTCGAAATGGTCGTCGCGTTGTTCGGCGTGTTGAAGGCGGGTGCGGCGTATCTGCCTGTCGATCCGGACTATCCGGCGGAGCGCATCGCCTACTTGCTCGACGATGCGAAACCTGCCGTCGTGCTGACCCAGGCGCACTTGCGCGAGAGCGTCGAAGCGGCTGCGTCGGGCGCACGCGTATTCGATATCGGCGCGCTCATGCAGAGCGATGCGACGCTTGCATCGCGCGTCGAAGTGACCAGCGCGCAACTGGCGTATCTCATCTACACGTCGGGTTCGACCGGCAAGCCGAAGGGCGCGGGCAACACGCACGAGGCGCTTTCGAACCGCATCGCGTGGATGCAGGACGCGTACCGTCTGACCGACGCCGATGTCGTGCTCCACAAGACCCCGTTCGGCTTCGATGTCTCCGTGTGGGAGTTCGTCTGGCCGCTCGCGACGGGCGCGAAGCTCGCGATTGCCGCGCCCGGCGATCATCGCGATCCCGCGCGTCTCGTTGCCGCGATCGAGGCGCATCGTGTGAGCACGCTGCATTTCGTTCCGTCGATGCTTGCGGCGTTCGTTGCGCATATCGACGAGTTCGGCGAGGCCGCGCGCTGCGCGAGCATCGAGCGGATCGTTGCGAGTGGCGAAGCGCTCGCGCCGGAACTCGTCGCGCGCGTGGCGCGGCTCTTGCCGCACGCGCGTCTTTACAACCTCTACGGCCCGACCGAAGCGGCCATCGACGTATCGCACTGGACCTGCCAAGCGAGCGATATCGATGCGCCTTCCGTGCCGATCGGCCATCCGATCGCGAACCTGCAACTGCATGTGCTCGACGCGGCGCTGCATCCGGTGCCTGCCGGCGGCATCGGTGAACTGTATCTCGGCGGCGCGGGCCTCGCGCGCGGTTATCTCGGACGCGCGTCGCTGACTGCGGAGCGCTTCGTGCCCGATCCGTTCGTCGCGGGCGCGCGGCTCTATCGCACGGGCGATCTCGCGCGCCGCCGCGACGACAACGCGCTCGATTACCTCGGCCGCATCGATACGCAAGTCAAGCTGCGCGGACAACGCATCGAGCCGGGCGAGATCGAGGCGCTTCTGCGCGGCGAACCGAATGTGCGCGATGCGGTCGTGATCGTGCGCGACGAACAGTTGATCGGCTACATCGCATGCGGCGCGCCCGATGCGTTCGATGAAACCGCCGCGCTGAATTCGTTGCGTTCGCAACTGCCTGCCTACATGGTGCCCGCGCATGTGATCGCGCTCGACGCGTTGCCCGTCACGCCGAACGGCAAATGCGACCGCAATGCGCTGCCCGCGCCGGAGCGCGCGCAAAGAACCGTCGAAATGCCGCAGACGCCGACCGAGCGCGAACTCGCGGCGATCTGGCAGCGCGTGCTGCATATCGAAACCGTCGGACGCGATGACGATTTCTTCGCGCTGGGCGGCCATTCGCTGCTCGCGACGCAGGCGAACGCGCAAGCCAATCTGCACTGGTCGCTGACGCTGCCGTTGCGCACGCTCTTCGACCAACGCACGCTCGCGCGCTGCGCCGCCGCGATCGACGCCGTACTGAATCAGCGCCACGCGACAGGCGACGCACACGATGCGGCGAGCGCCATCGACGCCTTGCTCGATGAACTGGAAACGCAATGACAAGCACAAGAGAAAACAAACCCGATCTGCTCTCGCTCGCGACACGCTTCGCGCAGTTGCCCGATGCGCAGCGCACGGTGTTCGTCGCGCGGCTCGCGGAGGCGGGCATCGACTTTCGCATGCTGCCCATTCCGCCGCGCGCGCGAGGCGATGCGTGCCTGGCGAGCGTGCCCGCTTCGTTCGCACAGACGCGCTTGTGGCTGCACGCGCGCATGATCGATGAACCCGCGGCGTATCACATCACCGAGCGTCTGCAACTCGACGGCACGCTCGATGCGAATGCGCTGCGCCTTTCATGCGATGCACTGATCGCGCGTCACGAAGCGCTGCGCACGACCTTCGCCGAAAGCGCGGACGGCGTGCTGCAAACCGTGCATGCGCCGATGCGCTGTCCGTGGCAGTCCGTCGATCTCACGCACGTGCCCGAGGCGCAACGTGAAGCACGCGCCACCGCGCTCGCACTCGCCGACGAAGCGCGCCCGTTCGATCTCGCGCACGCGCCGCTCATGCGCGCGCATCTCATCAGGCTCGATGCGCACACGCACTGGCTTTCGCTGACGACGCATCACATCGTGTCGGATGGCTGGTCCGCCGATATTGCGCTGGCCGAACTCGCATCGTTCTATCGTGCATATGCGCGCGGCGAGGCTGTGTCGGTCGCGCCTTTGCCGATTCAATACGCGGATTACGCGCTCTGGCAACGCCGCTGGCTCGATGCGGGCGAGCGCGAACGGCAACTCGATTTCTGGCGCGCGCGGCTCGATCCGTCGCGCGACGTGCTGATGCTGCCGGGCGCGGCGGCGCGTCCGAGCGAACGCAGCGCGCGCGGCGCGCGTCATGTGTTCGCGCTCGATGCCGCGCTCGCCGCACGCCTGCGCGCATTCGCCAACGAACACCGCGCGACGCCGTTTGCCGTGCTGCTTGCCGCGCTGAATGCTCTGTTCGCGCGCGCATCGGGCGAAACGCATATCCAGATCGGCGTGCCTGCCGCGAATCGCGAGCGCGCCGAGACAGCCGGTCTGATCGGCTTCTTCGTCAACACGCTGACGCTCGCTGCACGCGTGGACGCGACGCAGCCCTTCGCGATGCTCGTCGATGCCGCGCAAGACGCGCTCGTCGATGCGCAATCGCATCAGGACGTGCCGTTCGAGCAGGTGGTCGAAGCGCTGGGCGTCGTGCGCAGCGCGAGCCATCATCCGCTCTTTCAGGTGATGGCGGCCTACGGCGCGCGCCGCGCGCTGCCCGCTTTCGCCGATGTGCACGCGACCGAATTGCCCTCGGGCACGCCGTTCGCGAAGTTCGATCTGACCGCGAGCTTCGAGGAACGCGCGGACGGAACGCTCGCCGCTGCGTTCATCTACGCGCTCGATCTGTTCGAAGCCGATGCCATCGAACGGCTCTCGCGCCGCTTCGTCGAGTTGTTGCGTCATGCGCTGGACGCGCCGCAGACGCTCATAGGCGATTTGCAATGGCTGCCGCAGGACGAGCGCGCGCAACTCGATGCATGGAATCGCAACGCGCCCGAACATGCGCCGGCGTTCGTCTCCGTGCAGCAGCGCATCGCGCGTCATGCGCATGCGCGGCCCGACGCGCGCGGCGTCGCCGACATGACGCGCGCCTTCACGCGCGGCGATGTCGATGCACGGGCGACGCGCATCGCGCAACGTCTCATCGCTGCCGGCGTGCGGGCCGAGATGCGCGTGGGCGTCGCGTTGAGCCGTTCGGTCGATCTGCTCGTCGGCCTGATTGCGGCGCTGAAGTCCGGCGGCGCGTTCGTCCCGCTCGATCCGAGTCATCCGCGCGAACGCCTCGCGCAGATTCTCGACGATGCGCGCATCGAACACATCGTCACCGAGCGCGCTAGTCTGGATGCGCTGCCCGTGCCGCCGAACGCGCGCATTCTCCTTCTCGACGACGAAAGCCTCTACGCCGACGATGAAACGTCGCATATCGCATTGCCCGATGTGGCATCGGAGCAGGCCGCCTACGCGATCTATACCTCGGGTTCGACCGGCAAGCCGAAGGGCGTGATCGTCGATCACGGATCGTTCGCGCGCCATTGCGTCGCCATTGCCGAACGTTATGGCGCGACGGAGCAGGACACGTTCATGCTGTTCCAGTCGGTCAACTTCGACGGCGCGCATGAAGGCTGGTTCTCGCAGTACATCTCGGGCGCGGCGGTCGCGATCACCGCCGACACGCTCTGGCCGCCCGCGCTGACGTGCAAGCTCATGCGCAAGGAAGGCGTGACGATGACCTACGTGCCGCCCGGCTGCGCGACGCAACTCGCGGAATGGGCGCTCGTGCACGGCGCGCCGCCTACGTTGAAATCGATCACGGTCGGCGGCGAGGCGACTTCGCGCGAAGCCTTCGCGCTGATGCGCCGCGCATTTCCGAACGCGCGCATCGTCAACGGTTATGGTCCGACGGAAACCGTCATCACGCCGATGCTGTGGATGTTCAATCCCGGCGACGATCCCGCGAAGCTCGCTGATTGCGCCTATCTGCCGATCGGCACGCTGGTCGGCGCGCGCACGGCGCATGTGCTCGATGAGCGTCTGAATCCGCTGCCCGTCGGCGTGATCGGCGAACTGTATCTCGGAGGCGAAGGCGTGGGCGTCGCGCGCGGCTATCTCGACCGGCCCGCGCTCACCGCCGAACGCTTCGTGCCCGATCCGTATGGCGAGCCGGGCGCGCGTCTCTATCGCACGGGCGATCTCGTGCGGCGTCGCGCCGATGGCGTATTCGACTTCATCGGCCGCGTCGATCATCAGGTGAAGCTGCGCGGCTTGCGTATCGAACTCGGCGAGATCGAAGCGCAACTCGCTGCGCACGAAGACGTGCGCGAGGCGTGCGCCGTGGTGCGCGGCAAGGGCGCGCAGGCGGCGCTCGTCGCTTATGTCGAATTGAAAGCCGATGCACGCGAGCGCGCCGCGCTGGGCCGCGCCGCCGATGCCGTCGAACTCGACGCCCATCTGCGCCGCACGTTGCCGGACTACATGGTGCCCGCGCATATCGTCGTGCTCGATGCATTGCCGCGCAACGCGAACAGCAAGGTCGATCGCGCGGTGCTGCCCGAGCCGCCGAAGAAGGAGCGCGTGTACGAAGCGCCGGCGGCGGGCGTAGAAGCCGCGCTCTCGAAAATCTGGCGCGAGGTGCTGAACGTCGAGCGCGTCGGACGTGCGGATCATTTCTTCGAACTCGGCGGACATTCGCTCGCGGCGGTGCGTGTCGTGACGCGTGTCGCCGAGACGCTCGGACGCGACGTGCCGGTGCGCGCGCTGTTCGAAACGCCGGTGTTGTCGCAATACGCGAAGCGCGTGTTGCAGGCGGGCGCCTGCGAAGGCGCGGCGGATGCCGTGCAACGCGCATTCGAGCCTGACGAACACGGCGTGTGGCCGCTTTCCGCCGCGCAACTCGGACTCTGGTTCCTGTGGCGCGCGCAGCCGCACAGCGCCGCGTACAACATTCCGGTCGCGGTGCGCCTGCGCGGTCCACTCGATGCCGATGCCCTGCGCGAAGCGCTCGCGCAAGCGGCCGCGCGTCATCCGGCGTTGCGCACGCAACTGGTCGAACGCGAAGGCGCATTGCCGGGGCAACGGATCACGCCGATGTGGCATGTCGAGCTGCCGGTGATCGATCTCGCGGGACGGATCGACGAAGCGAAACGCATCACCGATGAAGACGCGCTCACGCCGTTCGACCTCGCCGCTGCGAAGCATCTCTGGCGCGCGCGTCTGCTGCGTCTTGCCGACGAGGATCACGTGCTGTCGCTCGTCGTGCATCACATCGTGTCGGATGGTACGTCGATCGATCTGTGGCTCGACGATATTCGCGCCACCTACGTCGCCTTGCAAAAGGGCGCGTCGGTGTCGGAGCGTGTGTCGAATGCGCTGGTGTTGCCATCGTCGGCGACGGGCGCGCGTTTGGCGTTCTGGCGCGATGCGCTTCGCGACATGCCCGCGATCGTGCTGCCCGAGCCCGAGTCGGGCCGCGTGGAAAACCCGCAATGGCTCGCGAGCCGTATCGCATTCGATCTCGATGGTGCGCTCGTCGAACGTGCGCGCTCGCTCGCGATGGACTGCCACGCCACGCTGCCCATGCTGTTGCACGCGGCGCTCAACGCGGCGCTGCACGGTTTGACGGGCGCGGACGATCAGCCCATCGGCGTACTCGCTTCGACGCGCGAATCGACCAGCGATGCCGCCCGCGACGCGCTCGGGCTCTTCATCAACGCGGTGGTCGTGCGCACGCGCATGACGAAGCTCGATACGCCCGCGAGCCTGCTCGCCACGGTGCGCGATGCCGCGCTCGCCGCCTACGCGCACGCCGACGTGCCATTCGCGGATGTCGTGTCCGCCTTGAACGCGCCGCGTCCCGGCGCGGGCAATCCGCTGTTTCAGGTGATGTTCAACTACCTTCGCCCGGCCGCGATGGCCACGCGCGACTGGGCGGGCCTCGCAATAGAAGGCTTCGACGATGTGCGTCATCGCGTCGTGTTCGATCTGGAACTGGACGTCACCGAATATCCCGACGGCCGCGTGAGCTGCGCGTTCTCCTACGCGAACGAACGCGTCGATGGCGGCTTCGTCGAGACGCTCGCGAAGCGCTATCGCGCGACCGTCGAGCAGTTCGCGCACGCGCCGCACGATGCTTTCGACGCATCCGAAGCGGTGTTGGAGAGTGTTAAGCACGTCGCGGCTGTCGCGCCTTCAGGCGAAGTGAACGCCGATGCAAAGGCGCTCGCCGATATCTGGAGCGAACTCTTCGACGGCCAGGCCGTCACGCCGCATCAGGACCTCTTTGCAGCAGGCGCGACTTCATTCGCCGTCGTGCGCTTCGTCGATGCGGCGCGCAAGGCCGGCTTCGACATCGCGATTCAGGACGTATTCGCCACGCCCCATTTCGCGGGCCTCGCCGCGACGCTTGCGCGGCGCGTTTCGCTGGCATCGACCAATGACATCTGAGAGACACAGGGACATGAAGAAAGAAACCGTATTCGATCTGATCGGCGTCGGCTTTGGGCCGTCCAATCTGTCGCTGGCCGTGCGGCTTGCCGAAGAGAGCGGCGCGTCGAACCGGAAGCATTGCTACATCGAGCGGCAGCCGGAGTTCGGCTGGCATCGCGACATGTTGCTCGACGATTGCCGCATGCAGATTTCCTTCCTGAAGGACCTCGTCACGCAGCGCGATCCGACGAGCCGCTTCACGTTCATCAACTATCTGTTCGAGCGCGGTCGCCTGAACGAATTCGTGAACCTGAAGAACTTCTATCCGACGCGCGTGGAGTTTCACGATTATCTGAGCTGGGTCGCGCAGGCATTCGACGATCGCGTGCATTACGGACAGAGTGTCACGGCCATCGAGCCCGTGTTCGAAGCGAATGGCGACGTGAACGCGCTGCGCGTCGTGTCGCAGGACGAGGACGGCCGCGAATGGCGTCGCGTGACGAGCGCGCTTTCGGTGGGCGTCGGCGGCACGGCGCGCGTGCCGGAGCCGTTCGCATCGCTCGGGCCGCATAACGTGATTCATTCGTCGGCGTATCTGAGCTCGATCGAGCGCGTCGCGGGCGATGATCGCAACGGCAAGAAGCGCATTGCGGTGATCGGCGCGGGACAGAGCGCGGCCGAAGTATTCACCGATCTCACGCGCCGCTTCCCGCACGTCGACGCAACGCTCGTGATTCGCGCGAGCGCGCTCAAGCCCGCCGACGATACGCCCTTCGTCAACGAGATCTTCAGCCCCGAATTCACGGATGTCGTCTACTCGCAAACGGAAGACGGACGCCGTTCGCTGATCGAGCGTTTCCGCGATACCAACTACGCAGTCGTCGATCGTCCGTTGATCGAGCAGATTTACGAAATGCTCTATCTGCAAAAGGTTTCCGATGACACGCGCCATCGTCTGCTGGCGAACACGGGCATCGAGAACACCGCGCGGCGCGCGAACGGCGAGATCGAGCTGACGATGCGCGACATGCTCACCGGCCACGCGCACGCGGAACGCTTCGATGCGCTCGTGCTCGCCACAGGATATCGGCGCGACACGCATCTCGCGCTGCTCGACGGCCTCGCGCCGCATCTGGACGATGCCCTCGCGCAGCGCAGCGTGGGCCGCGATTACCGGCTCGTCACGCCGGCGAATTTCAAGGCGCGCATCTATCTGCAAGGGTGCTGCGAAGAGAGTCATGGCCTCTCCGACACGCTGCTTTCCGTGCTCGCGGTGCGCTCGGACGAGATCGCGGCGTCGCTCGCCGATGCAGGTCAGGACAACGCCGCGACGCGAGCGGCGGATGCGAAGCAAACCGGGGTGAGCGGCGGCCGCGTGGCCGTGGCTCTTTGACAAAGTAGCGGCAAACAGAATGCCGCATTGCGATGGAGAAAAGAAGAATGATGTTGGCAAGGGGGACGCGCCGTAGCGCGATCGCCGTGGCGGCAAGCGCGGCGTTTGGCGTGGCGGCGATGAATCATGCTCACGCACAGGAGCAACAACAGCAACAGCAGGCGCAGGACGTCGCGCAGCAGACGAGCACGCTGCCTGCGGTGCGCGTGAACGCATCGGCGGACAGCGACGGCACGGTCGGCCTGGTCGCGCGCAAGAGCCGCACCGGCACGAAGACCGATACGCCCATCGACGAGATTCCGCAGACGATCAATGTCGTCACGTCGACGCAGATCGAGGAAACGGGCGCGACGACCATCAACGAGGCCTTGCGCTACGTGCCGGGATTTTCGTCGTATGGCTCGGATGTTCGTTCGGACTGGTATTCGGCGTTGCGCGGCTTCACGCCGACCGTTTTCGTCGATGGCTTGCAGGTGCCCAATACGCTGAATCTGTCGAGCTGGCGCGTCGATCCGTACATGATCGACAGCATCACCATTCTGCGCGGGCCGACCTCGGTGCTGTACGGGCAGGGCGATCCGGGCGCGATCGTCGATGTGCAGAGCAAGCTCGCCGATGGCGGGCGCTACCGCGAAGCGGGCGTGCAGATCGGCAACTATGCGCGCAAGCAGGTGATGTTCGACATCGGCGACAAGATCGACAAGGACGGCACGCTGTCGTATCGCGTGCTCGCCGTGGGACGCGACGGCAATTCGATGACCGGTCCGCATGCGGAGCAGCGCTTTGCGGTTTCGCCATCCGTGCGCTGGCAGCCGAGCGCGAATACGTCGTTGACGATCGCGGCGAGCTATCTGCAGGACTGGGGCGATGCATCGAACAACTTCCTGCCCGCGCAGGGCACGGTGCTGCCGAATCCGAACGGAAAGATTTCGCCTGATTTGTACACGGGCGATCCGACCTATTCGTACTATCGCAAGAAGGAATGGTCGATCGGCTATCAGTTCGAGCACAAGTTCAACGACATCTGGACGTTCCGGCAGAACACCCGCTGGATGCATCTGTCGCTCGACAACGGCGCAGTGTGGGGCGGCGGTCTCGATCCGAGCGATCCGACTGAACAGACGCTCGCGCGTTACGCGGGCCTCTTTCAACCGAACTACAGCCGTTTCGATATCGACAATCAGGCGCAGGCGCGCTTCGGCACGGGACCGCTCGAACATACCGTGCTGCTCGGCTTCGAGTACAACCGTCAGAACTCGACCGACAGCGAATGGCTCGCGCTCGGTCCTAGCCTGAACATGTACAACCCGGTCTATACGCCGGTATCGACTGCGATCTTCAGCGGCCCTGATTCTTTCGGCCAGACCAACACGCGCACGACGCTCGATTCGTTCGGCCTCTATGCGCAGGATCAGGTCAAGTGGAACCGCTGGATGCTGACCGTGGGCGCGCGCGAGGACTGGAGCAACACGAAGCAGGACGACATCGTCGGCGGGACGCAACTGAAGCAGGACGACAGCGCGTTCACGGGACGTGTCGGCCTGACCTATCTCGGCGATTACGGCTTGTCGCCGTACATCAGCTATTCGACTTCGTTCAATCCGGTCATCGGCGTGAAGATGGCCGATGGCGGGCTGGCCGCGCCGACGAAGGGCAAGCAGATCGAAGCGGGTCTGCGCTGGCAGCCACCGGGCAAGAACCTGATGCTCGGCGCGGCGGTGTATCAGATCAATCAGAAGAACGTCCTGACGCCCGATCCGAACGATCCGACCGGCACGTTCTCCGTGCAGACGGGTGAAGTGCGTTCGCGCGGCATCGAGCTTTCCGCGGTGGGCAATGTGACGCGCAATCTGTCGGTGATCGCGGCGTACGTCTATCAGGATGTGAAGAACATTAGCGCGAACGACGTGACGCTCGGCAAGTGGCCGGTGTCGATTCCGCTGCCGCGCCAGATGGCTTCGTTGTGGGCCGACTGGACGTGGCATTCGGGACCGCTCGATGGCCTTGGCTTCGGCGCGGGTATTCGCTATCAAAGCGGGCTCGCGGGCGCGGCGGACAACTCGCTGTATATCCCGAGCTACACGGTGTACGACGCCGCTGTTCATTACGACACGCAGCATTGGCGTTTCGCGGTGAATGCGTCGAACATTTTCAATCGCACGTTCGTGAGCGGTTGCCAGTCGGATTCGGCCTGTTTCTATGGCAATCCGCGCACGGTGATCGCGAGCGCCCGTTATAACTGGTGACGATCGCTGGCGGCGCTGTCGTGACAGGCGCCGCCATTTTTTCCAGCAGGATTCAATGTCGAAGATAAAACTGGTCTACATCATGTCCTTGCGCAACGCGGCTGCGGATCGCGCGGGACAGCACGTCGAGTACAAGGGCGCGACGCGATACATGAAGTCGCCGCTGGAATTTCTCGTCGAGCAACTCAATGCCTCGCCGTTGGGCGATTTGTATTCGCTCGAAGGCGTGATCTATGACGATGACGAAGGCTCGCCGCGCGATCGCGAGAAGCTCGCGGGTTATGGCTTTCGTTATGCACCAAGCGGGCAGTGGATTCATCCGCCGGAACTCGCCGTGCAGGGCGTGCCGGTGACGAGTCTGCTGCATGCGATTCCGTCGGCTTATCGGCGGTTGCCGATGGATGCGGTCGTCGAGCGCGCGGCGCAGAAGAGTGCGTTCGAGAAGCGTCTGCTCGACAAGCTGCACGCGCTCGATGCGGATTTTGTCGTGCTCGATGGGTTGCTGGTCATTCTCGATGAACTGGTTCGGCCGGGAGCGGAGTTTTGTCGGCGCATCGCGAATATTCATCCGGGGGTTACGAGGCTCGGGTCGCCGTTCGAGCGGCGCGGCGCTTATGCGACGCTCGATGCGCTTTATGGCGCGCGGGGCCAGCGCGTGGTGGATTGGAGCACGATGCGTGTGGCGTCCGCTCCTGTGATCGATAGGACCGGTGCTTCGTTTCATTACGTCGACAACGGGATCGATTCGGGTGAAGTGATTTTTGATGTGCTCGGCACGAGTATCGATCCCGTCGATAACATTCTCGAACTGCGCTGGAATAACTTTCAGCGGAGTTTGTTTCCTGCGCTTGAAGGGGGGCTTTTGGCTATGGCTGAAGTTCTTGCTAGGGACGTTGTGTAGGGCGTTTTTTGTCGCCGGATCCCGTATTCGTGTTGGTTTATCAGCGTTGCCCCTGTGCGGGGAGAAGCAGTGCCAATAGACCGACACGAAATCAGGATTCCATAGAAGCCTGAAGCCAAACCGAACATCGCAACCTTGCCGGAGACATCCACGATGAACATACGCTTTGATCCAGAAGTAGCAGCGACCGCGACCGATCGCACATTGACGACATGCCACACCGACGCGTTGCTAGAGGCGTTATGCGATATCTACACCAATGAACCCGAGCGCCGCACGGCCACGATTGCGCTACCTCAAGCGCAAAATGCCGAAGCGTTCATCGCACAAGCACGCAACGAGAACCTGATCGACAAGGCAGAAACCCGCGACGATCGCGTATTCCTGACGACATCGCGACAAACATTCTGGCAACTCCCACGCCCGTGGCTCAAATCGCCCGCGTCGAGCGAGACCTTGCTGAGCTACACACAAACCGGCAGCGTCACGCACCCGACAAGACCAACCAACGCCGAAGGCACCATCTACGAGCGCCACTTCCCGCAACTCGACATGACCTTCAGCCTTCGCACCGCCGACCCCGACGCGGACTCCGAAGTCTTCAGCGAATGGATGAATCTCGACCGCGTCGCGCACTTCTGGGACCAACGCGGCACGCGCGCCGAACACGCCGCGTATCTGAAGGAACGTCGCGAAGACGCGCACATGCATCCGATGATCGGATACTTCGACGACAAACCCTTCGGCTATTTCGAGTTCTACTGGGCGAAGGAAGACCGCCTCGGCCCGTTCTACGATGCAGGCGATTTCGACCGCGGCCTGCACTTGCTGATCGGCGATGCGCAGTTTCAAAGCGCGGGCAAGCTCAAGGCATGGTGGAGCGGCGTGCTCCACTACATGTTCATCGATGATCCGCGCACCGGGCGTCTCGTCGGCGAACCACGCGTCGATCATGTGCGGCATATCGCGTACATGCATCGAATGGGCTTTTATACGCTGAAGGAATTCGACTTCCCGCACAAACGCGCCGCGCTTACCGTGATCGAACGCGAAAAGTTCTTCAACGACTTTCGCTTCTGAAGCCTGGCCGACGCGGCGCATCGGGTCGGAACGAATGAAGGCTCTTATACTGTCGGGCACCACGCCGCTTACAGCGGCACCGACGATAACCTTCAGTCAGACACCCATGCCCCTCATCAATTACATCACGCAGATTCAATTCGATTTCGGCGCGGTGCGCCTGCTTGCAAGCGAATGCGAGCGCATCGGCATTCGCCGTCCGCTGATCGTGACCGATGCCGGTATCCGCGCGGCGGGCCTGCTGGACAAGGTGCTCGATGCGCTCGGTTCTTCATCGCCGGCGCCGGTGTTCGACGGCACGCCGCCGAATCCGAACGAAGCCGCGGTGCGCGCAGCCGTCGCGATGTACAAGGAGAACGCGTGCGATGGCGTGATCGCGGCCGGCGGCGGCTCGTCGATCGATCTCGCGAAGGGCGTCGCGGTCTGCGCGACCCACGATGGGCCGCTGCAAAGCTTCGCCGTCATCGAAGGCGGTCTCGCGCGCATCACCGCGAAGACCGCGCCTGTCATCGCCATTCCGACGACGGCGGGCACGGGCAGCGAAGTCGGGCGCGGCGCGATCCTGATCCTCGACGATGGCCGCAAGGTCGGCGTGATCTCGCCGCATGTCGTGCCGAAAGTCGCGATCTGCGATCCGGAACTGACGCTCGGCCTGCCGCCGATGCTCACCGCCGCGACCGGTATGGACGCCGTCGCGCATTGCCTCGAAACGTTCATGGCGCCCGTGTTCAACGCGCCCGCCGATGGCATCGCGCTCGACGGACTGTGGCGCGCGTGGCGGCACATCGAGCGCGCGACGCGCGACGGCTCGGACCGCGTCGCGCGCTGGAACATGATGAGCGCATCGATGCAGGGCGCGCTCGCGTTCCAGAAAGGCCTCGGCTGCGTGCACAGCCTGAGTCACTCGCTCGGCGGCATCAATCCGAAGCTGCATCACGGCACGCTCAACGCGATCTTCCTGCCAGCGGTCATCGCGTTCAACAGCAGCGCGCCGTCGATGCAGGAAGAGGGCAAGCTCGACCGCATCGCACAGGCGCTGGGCCTGAAAGCCGGCGATGAAGTCGGCGATGCGGTACGCGCGATGACGGTCGCGCTCGGCCTGCCGCGCGGACTCGCCGAACTCGGCGTGACGCGCGAGCTGTTTCCGCGCATCATCGCGGGCGCGCTGAAGGATCACAGTCACAAGACGAATCCGCGCGAGGCGTCGAGCGCGGATTACGAGGCCATGCTCGAAGCGTCGATGTGAAAAAGGGGACGGGGCGCGAGCGCAGTAGCGGCGGAGCATTTGCGGCATTGCAACATACCCTTACGGGAAAACCCTTAAGTCTGTTACAATGTCGCAAAGATTGAGGAACAGATCATGCGCCGCCGTTACGAAGTGCTCGAAAAAGCCGCCTTTGCCTTGCTCACGCTGTCCGCTGTCATGGACGCGAGCTACATCACCTGGGAAAAGCACCCGAACTTCCGTGAAAACGTCACGGAAATCGTCAAGTTGAGTGCGGATCTGTCGATGGCGAACCCGGGTGTCGGCGAAACGCCCCTGGTTCCGATGGCGTTCAACTAAGCTTCGATTCCCCTCCGGCGCGACGCTCGTTGCGCCTTCTGCTGCAAGCCACATACAGGTTATTCGGCCCGCCGTCGCACGAGGCGCGCCGACTGCTTTATGCTGGCGGCTTCCCGTGCCGTCGCCGCCCAGCATGTCCACCGTTCTCCATTCCGACGCCGCTTTCGGCGACCAGCTCCGCAGTTTCGCCCGCGCGATCGGGCAGATCGTGCTTCAGCGCAACGCCGCGACCGGCGCGCTGCTGTTTCTCGCCGTCCTGTGCGCAAGCCCGCGCCTCGCGTGCGGGCTGCTGATCGGCACACTGACGGGCAATGTCATCAGCGTGATCATCGAAGACCGCGACGCGCCCGCCTTTCGTGACGATCTCTACGGCTTCAACGGCGCGCTCGCGGCGCTCGCTGCGTTCACCTTCATCGGCGATGCGTCGCAGGCCGCGGCCGTCGCGATCGTCGCGGCGATGCTCGCCACCTTCCTCGCCAACAAACTCTCACGCGTGCTCTCCCGCCACGGCTTGCCGATCTTTTCCAGTCCGGCCATCATCGTGACCTGGTGCTGGCTGCCGCTTTTCGCCGAGCGCGGCGATACCGGCGCGATTCCGCAAGTCGCCGCCGGCGTCATCCCGATGTTGCAGGCCGCGTTCGCGGGTCTCGCGCCGATCACCTTCGCGACCGGCGCGCTCGCGGGCGGATTGATCGCAGCAGGGTTGTTCGCGTCGCGGCCGTCGCAGGCGGGCTGGGCGCTCGCGGGCAGCGCGCTCGGCGCGATGCTGCACGGGCTCGGCGGCGCGAGCGATGCCGTCGTGCTCTCCGGCGCGTGCGGCTTCAACGCGGCGCTTGCGGCGCTCGCCGCCGCGCCGCTCGGCAGGCGCTACGCGCTCGTCGCGATCGTGGCGGCCGTGCTGATCGAGCGCGTCATCGATTGCCTCGGCGTCGCCGCGCTGACCGCGCCGTTCGTGCTGGCGTCGTGGGCGGTGATCGCGCTGCGGCGGCGCATGTCGGGAACATCGAAAGAAGGAGATTCACATGTCGTTCACCCACACGCCTGAGCGCAGGATCGCGGAAAGCGGCCCGCGCTCGGCGGCCGAAACAGCCACGCGCGTGGATCTCGCCGCCGCCTACCGGCTCGTCGCGCTCAACGGCTGGGACGATGTCGTCTATACGCATATTTCCGCGAGCGTGCCGGACGAGCCGGGCCGCTTTCTCATCAATCCGTTCGGGCTTTCGTTCGATGAAGTCACGGCGTCGAATCTGGTCAAGATCGATATCGACGGCAATGTGATCGGCGAGAGCGCGAATCCGGTGAACGCGACGGGCTTCGCGCTGCACGGCGCGGTGCACGCGGCGCGGCAGGACGCCGTTTGCGTGATGCATCTGCATGTGCGCGAAGCGATCGCCGTGTCGACGCAGCCGCCCGGACTGCTGCCCGCCTCGCAGCACGCGATGCGCTTTCACGGCCACCTCGCGTATCACGACTACGAAGGCCTTGCGTTTTCGCCGGCGGAGGGCGAGCGGCTCGTCGCCAGTCTCGGCGCGCATCGCGCGATGCTCCTGCGCAATCACGGGCCGCTCACGCTCGGGCGCACCATCGCCGAGGCATATGTGCTGATGGATATGCTCGTCAAGGCATGCGATATTCAGCTTCGCGCGCTCGCGGGCGTGGGCAAGATGATCGTGCCGACGCCGGAAGTCGTCACGCGGACCGCGGCGCAACTGCATGACGACGACGCCATCGAAGGCGCGCTCGAATGGCCTGCGCTTTTGCGCAAGCTCGAACGCATCGATGCGTCGTATCGCGACTGATTCAGACTTTTTAGACTAACAGGGAGAGCGACGGAATGCCGACATTCAACATTCAACTGTTCGAAGGCCGCACGGTGGAAGAGAAGCGCAAGTTCGTCGAGGCGATCACGCGCACGACGTGCGAAACGCTCGGCTGCGAGCCGGGCTCGGTGGACATCATTCTGACCGACGTAAAGCGCGAGAACTGGGCGACCGCGGGCAAGCTCTGGTCGGAGCAGTGAAGTGCGCGCACATACGGCGCGATGCCGTATGTGCGCGATTTGCGCGCCTGGCGTTACGCCGAAGCCTTCACGGCGAGACGGAACTTGTGCAGCAACGGTTCCGTATAACCGCTCGGCTGCGTGCGTCCTTCGAATACGAGCGCGCACGCGGCCTTGAAGGCGAACGAGCTGTCGAACGCGGGCGCCATCGGGCGATAGGTCGGATCGGCTTCGTTCTGTTTGTCGACGACCGCGGCCATTCGTTCGAGCGTCTGGCGAACCTGCTCTTCCGTGACGATGCCGTGACGCAGCCAGTTCGCGATGTGCTGGCTTGAAATACGCAGCGTCGCGCGGTCTTCCATCAGGCCGACATCGTGAATGTCCGGCACCTTCGAACAGCCGACGCCCGCATCGACCCAGCGCACGACATAGCCGAGAATGCCCTGCGCATTGTTCTCGATCTCGTTCGTGATGTCCGCTTCCGACCACGCCGGCTTATCGACGACGGGAATCGTGAGCAAGCCGTCGAGCAACTCGTTCTTCTGGCCGTCGTAGTCGATGCTTTCGAGTTCCTGCTGAACCTGCTGCACGTCGACCATGTGGTAGTGCAGCGCGTGCAGCGTGGCGGCCGTGGGCGAGGGCACCCATGCAGTGTTCGCGCCGGCCTTCGGATGCACGATCTTCTGTTCGAGCATCGCGTGCATCAGGTCGGGCATCGCCCACATGCCCTTGCCGATCTGCGCGCGCCCGCGCAAGCCGGTGTTCAGCCCGACCAGCACGTTGTTGCGCTCATACGAACTGATCCACTTCGACGACTTCATGTCGCCCTTGCGCATCATCGGGCCGGCTTCCATCGACGAATGCATCTCGTCGCCGGTGCGGTCCAGGAAGCCCGTGTTGATGAACGCGACGCGCGCGCCCGCCGCCGCGATGCAGGCCTTGAGGTTCACACTCGTGCGGCGTTCCTCGTCCATGATGCCCATCTTGATGGTGTGACGCGGCAGGCCGAGCAGGTCTTCGACGCGTGAGAACAGCTCGTCCGCGAACGCGACTTCCGCGGGGCCGTGCATCTTCGGCTTCACGATGTAGATGGAACCCGTGCGCGAGTTCATCCTGTTCTTGAGGTCGTGCATCGAGCCGAGCGTGGTCATGACCGCGTCGAGGATGCCTTCCGGAATCTCGTTGCCGTCGCGGTCGAGCACGGCGGGGTTCGTCATCAGATGGCCGACGTTGCGGATGAACAGGAGCGAACGTCCGTGCAGCTTGAGGGTCGAGCCGTCGGGCGCGGTGTATTCGCGATCCGGGTTCATGGCGCGCGTGAAGGTCTTGCCGTTTTTCGTGACCTGTTCCGCGAGATGGCCCTGCATCAGGCCGAGCCAGTTGCGATAGAGCTGGGTCTTGTCGGCGGCGTCGACGGCCGCGACCGAATCCTCGCAGTCGATGATCGTGCTCACCGCCGCTTCCATCAGCACGTCCTTCACGTGCGCGGCGTCCGTCTTGCCGATGGAATGGTTCGCGTCGAACTGGATCTCGAAGTGAAGGTCGTTGTGCTTGAGCAGCACGGCGGACGGTTCTTTCGCGTCGCCCTGGTAGCCCGCGAACTGTTCGCCGTTCTCGAGGCCGCTCTTGCTGCCATTCTTCAGCGTGACCGCGAGCTGGCCCTGCTCGATGGCGTACTTCGTCGCGTCGGCGTGAGAGCCGTGCGCGAGGGGCGCGTGGTCGTCGAGGAAAGCACGCGCGTACGCGATCACCTTCGCGCCGCGCTTCGGATTGAATTGCGCGGTGCGCTCGGCGCCGTCCTTTTCGTCGATGGCGTCGGTGCCGTAGAGCGCGTCGTAGAGGCTGCCCCAGCGCGCGTTGGCGGCGTTGAGCGCATAACGCAGATTCGAGAGCGGCACGACGAGCTGCGGGCCGGCCTGCTCCGCGATTTCGCGATCGACATTGGCGGTGCTCGCCTGCACGTGCGCGGGCGCGGGCGCGATATAGCCGATCTCCTCGAGAAACTTGCGATAGCCGCGCAGATCGCGCACCGGGCCGGGATTGCTGCGATGCCAGTTGTCGAGCTCGGTCTGGAGGCGGTCGCGCTCGGCGAGCAAGGCGCGATTTTTCGGGGCGAGATCGTGCACGATGGCATCGAACCCCTTCCAGAAGGACGCGCTGTCGACGCCCGTGCCGGGGATGGCTTCTTCATCGACGAACTTCGCGAGACTCGCGTCGACCTGAAGGCCGTGTTGTTTGATCATGTCGTTCATGGGCACTCCGGCTGAATTTGCTGCTGCACAGGGTTTTGGGGTGGGCTGGGCCCTATGGTAGCGCGTCTTGGGGGAGGATCGAAGCGCGGGGGCGGTGCAAGGGGCGTGCCTGCGCGGGCCTTCGGACGGTCGGTATCCGGGGCGGAAGAGCGCCTTGCGGCACCGGGAATACTTCCTGGTTGCCGCTAGCTGACGCGCTTCAATTCGTCTGCAAGCAACTGGAACTGTTTGCCAAGCGCAGGGATGTCTTCACGGATCGTTACCCAGACAATCCCGAAATCGATCTTGTGGTAGCCATGCGATAGTACGTTTCGCATTTCATAAGCCGACTGGAACGGTACCTCGGGATGTTGGACGACGAAGGCAGGAAAGTATCGGCAGATATTTCTGCATGCTTCGCCAATCACTTCAATGTTACGGATGACCGCGTCTTGCGCGAGTTCATCGCCGTTGAAAGTCGCCTCGTCCAGTCCGGCGGTGTAGCGCGCAATACGCCCTATTGCCGTGAGGACGTGGTCTACGTACTCAGCCAAAGTCAATGCGTCTCGGCTCATACCGGAATAGCGCTTGCAATGATTTCATCGCGAGTTCGATCAGGCAGCGCGCGGGGAGTCAACACATCCACTTTCACGCCGAGCAGTTCCCGCAACTCTTGACGAATCGCGCCGATATCGAGCAATGATGTTCTCGGCGTAGGGTCGATGAGGAGATCAAGGTCGCTTTCCTCCGTATCTTCACCGCGTGCGACCGAACCGAAGATGCGAGCATTCTTCGCGCGATGCGCTTCGATGATGCGACGAATCTCGTCACGATGAGCTTCAAGTGCTATCGAGGGCTTCATGGCTGTTTGAATAATTGATTCGCTTGCCGAGTCGCCGGTTATCCGGTGACCGTCAGCTCAGGGGAAAAATTATACGAGCAATCTAGTATAGCGGCTCCGCCACGGCCTCAGAGACGCCTGCGTCCAGGCAGCAAAAATTCAGATACTTCGGCGATACCCGCTGTCCTAAACTGATTACAATCCGCCGACTTGCTTCGGCATAGAACAGGCATCATCGAGGCGACAGGTTCCATTAAAACAATTCGGAATACGTAATAACAATGAAGCTAATCTTCCCGCTAGCGCGCACGCCACGATCCGCGCGCCGACACCTATCCCTCATTGCATGGATTGCATGCGCGCATATCATCGGGCTGTATCCGGGCGTCGCCGCCGCTGTGGACGCGGGTCTCGCGGTGTGGCCCGCCACCGCGAATCTTCCCGCGAACCTCGGCGGCACCATCGACGGGAAATACACCGACCGCAACGGCAAGGTATTCGATGGCACGGGCTACACGGTCGTCGATATCGATGGCGCGTTTCGTCCGGACAATCCGTCGTTCACGACTGCGGCGGGCAGGAACAAGATCATCGCGGAAGCATGCTTCGGCCAACCTGCAGGAAGCGTAGCGTGGCCGAGCCTGTGCAAACATCAGACTTTCGTGAGCCGGCCGCTCGCGGGCAACCCGTCGGCGGGCTATTACTTCTCGTCTCTCCCCGGGGATTCGATGCCATCGGATTCCCCGGACAACACGTGTCGTCAGACGGATTCCAGCGGTCAACCTGGCTTCTGCCACTACTATCACGGCACAGTGACGTCGGGCGTGATGGTCGGCCAGCCCCGCACAAGAACAGAGGTCGACGCGACATTCACGTACACCGGCGTCGCGCCGGGCGCAAATGTCATCGCGCTCAAGATCGGCGGCGGCACCGGCACGGATGGGGCGATTGGCTGGCCGATCAATTCCGTCGTCGACGCGCTCAACTATGTCCACAACGGTCTGTTGGCGCGAACGGATATCGGCCCGTCGATCGTGGCGGTGAATATCTCGTCGAACGGCTCCTCGGCGGCGGGTGACTTGCCATGCGGCGCGAACAGCGAAGGCGCGCGCATCGACGAGATCGCCGGCAAACTACGCGCCAAGGGCGTGGCCGTCCTGATGTCGGCCGGCAACGACGCCGTGAATGGCACAGGCTCGTGGACCTGCGGAAGCAACGTCATCCCGGTTGGTGCGTCCGACATCCTCGCGCCGACCGAACCCACGACGTACAGCAATGTGTCGCAGCGCGTGAGTCTGTTCGCGCCGGTCGGCATCGGCGATCGCGCAAGCAGAAATTTCGTGCTCGTGCCCTGGTCAGGAAACGGCGCGCTGCATGGATCGTTCTATCCGTGGGGCACCTCTTTTGCTGCGCCACAGGTCGCAGGCGCTTTCGCGGTGCTAAGGCAGAAATTCGGCAAGACACCCAGCGTCGATTCGCTCGTTGCGTTGATGCAGGCTACCGGCAAGCCGCTGACCGGTTCGCGCGCGGGGCTTGCCAATTCCAGAGCGGCGGTGCTCAACATCGGTGCGGCGCTCGACGGCGCTCCCAACTGACCTGATACTCGCGTCGCCGCTCAATGAAGCGACGACGCGCTCGCCCCGCAACAGCCATCGAGCCCGGTTCCCGTGCCTGTGACGAAGACACGAAAGACCGGGCTATACCTGCGACTACGCCTTCAGCAAATCCTCGATCATCACCGGCAGTTTGCGCACCCGCACCCCCGTCGCGTGATACACCGCGCCGGTGATCGCCGCCGCGATTCCCGCCAGTCCGATCTCCGCGATCCCGCGCGCGCCGAGTTCGTTGAAGACCGTATCGGGGTAATCGAGGAACGTGACGTCCATCTTCGGCGTATCGGCATTGGTCGCTACGACGTAGTCGGCCAGGCTGCTATTGACAGGCGCGCCGCTGCGTTCGTCGTAGACCGTATGCTCGAACAGCGCCATGCCGACGCCCATCACCACCGCGCCTTCGATCTGATTGCGCCCCGCGCGCGGATTGAGGATCTTGCCCGCATCGATCACGGTCACGACGCGGCTCACGCGCAGGCGCGCGGTCGCGGGTTCCCACGTCACTTCCGCGAAGTGCGCGCCGAACGAATGGATCGACCACTTCTTCTTCAGCGGATCGTCGAAGCCGCCTTTTGCGCTGCCGCTGCCCGATGCCGCATGCAGCTTCGCGGCTTCGAGAATGCGTGCGAACGGCACGCCGCTTTCGGGCCGCTCGTTCTTGCGATGCACATGGCCGCCGCTCAGCGCGAGTTCTTCCGCCTTGACGCCCGCGAACGGCAATCCCTCCGTCTTCGCGGCGCGCGCGAGCAGCGTCTTGATGGCCGCGCGCACCGCATCCGATACCGCCGGAATCACCGATGCCGTCGCCGCCGATCCACCCGACACCGGCCCGAGCGGCAACGATGTATCGCCCAGACCGACTTCGATTCTGTCGAGCGGAATGCCCGTATGCTCCGCGACGAGCTGCGCGAGGATCGTGTACGTGCCCGTGCCGATATCCTGTGTGCCGCACGCGACACGCGCGGTGCCGTCCGCGCGCAGATCGACGGTGGCGTCCGCCGAGAAACGCAGGCCCGGCCAGCTGCACGCGCCGACGCCCCAGCCGAGCACGAGGCCATCGCGCTTCATCGAGCCGATGTCGGGCGTGCGCTTCGACCAGCCGAATTTCTCCGCGCCCGTCTTCAGGCATTCGACGAAATGCCGCGACGAAAACGGCAAACCGCTGCTTTCATCGACGCTCGGTTCGTTGCGCAAGCGCAGCTCGACCGGGTCCATCTTCAACGCGATGGCCAGCTCGTCCATCGCCGATTCGAGCGCGAACAGTCCGGGCACCGCGCCGGGTCCGCGCATCGACGTGGGTGAGCCGACATTGCGTTTCACCGTGCCGCCCGTCACGCGAAGATTGGGCGTGCTGTACATCGACGGCGTCGCTTCGCCGCAGTCTTCCGTGTAATCGTCGTCGATCGCTTCGTGATTCACGAAGTCATGCTGCAACGACACGAGCTTGCCGTCCTGCGTCGCGGCGAGCCGCACGCGCTGCTGCGTGGTCGGCCTGTGCCCGACGTTCTGGAACATCATCTTGCGCGAGAGCACGAGCTTCACGGGCCGCTCGAGTTGCCGCGTCGCAGCTGCGGCGAGGAGCGAATGCGGCCACATCCAGAGCTTGCCGCCGAAGCCCGAACCGAGATAGCGCGAGATCACGCGCACTTTCTCCTTGGGCAAACCCATCATCTGCATCAGCGTGCCCTGATGATTGGCGACGGCCTGACTCGTTTCGTAGAACGTATAACTTTCGCCGTTCCAGTGCGCGATAGTCGCGTGCAGCTCGATCGGGTTATGCGTTTCGACCGGCGTCACGTAGTTCTCGTCGATCTTCACGGGCGCGTCGTCAAAAGCCTTGTCGGGGTCGCCGCGTTCGCTGTGCACGTCGAGCTTTTTGCTGGCGTCGAGCGTCGCGCTCACGTCGTGCGGCGTCCTGTCGTAGCCGACCTTGACCGCGGCGGCCGCGGCGCTCGCCGCTTCGAACGTATCCGCCACGACGAGCGCAACGTACTGCCCGTAATAGCGAATGATGTCGTCGTCGAAGGGCGGGCGGTTCTCGTCGACGAAACCGGTATCGATCGAATTCCCGGAGATGCGATAAAAGCGGCCGATATTGCCGCGATGAAGAATCAGCTTCACGCCGCGCATGGCTTCTGCCGCGGCGAATTCGAGCGACGTGATCCTGCCGCTCGCAATGGTGGCGCCGACCGGCACGGCATACAGCATGCCGGGCAGGTCGACGTCGGAGGTATAAGTCGCGCGGCCGCAGACCTTCAGCGGTCCGTCGATGCGCGACTGGGGCCGTCCAATGAAGGACTGCGTGATGTCGGGCGCGGTGGACATGTTCGGTTCCTCGGTCGGGTTCAGGACGCGGACGTAGCCATCTTCAGCGCATGCACGATGCAGCGCGTCGACAGCTCGACCTTGAAGCCGTTCTCGCTTTGCGGTTTCGCATCGGCGAGCGCGGCATCGGCGGCGCGTTTGAACGTGGCGTCGTCGGGCGCGGCGTTCAGCAGTTCCTGTTCCGCCTCGCGCGATCGCCACGGCTTCGTGCCGACGCCGCCCAGACCCACGCGCGCGTGCGCGATGCGCCCATCCTTCACGCCGATCACGACGCCCGCCGACGCCAGCGCGAACTCATACGACGCGCGATCGCGCAGCTTCAGATAGAACGAGCGCGCGCCTTCGACCATCGGCGGGAGAGTTACGTGCGTGACGAGATCGCCCGCATCGAGCACGTTCTCGCGATCGGGCGTGTCGCCGGGCAGCAGGAAGAATTCGTCGATCGGAACCGCGCGCTTGCCGCCCGTGCCTTCGATATGCACCGTCGCTTCGAGCGCCTGCAGCGCGACGCACATGTCCGACGGATTGCTCGCGATGCACGATTCGCTCGTGCCGAGAATCGCCATCATGCGATTGACGCCCTGAATCGCCGAGCAGCCGCTGCCCGGTTCGCGCTTGTTGCATGGCGATGTCGTATCGCGGAAATACATGCAACGAGTGCGTTGCAGCATGTTGCCGCCGGTCGTCGCCATGTTGCGCAGCTGCACGGATGCGCCCGCGAGCACCGCCTGCGACAGCACTGCATAACGATCGCGGATCAGCGGATGATGCGCGAGATCCGAGTTGCGCGAAGTCGCGCCGATGCGCACGCCGCCATCGCCCGTGGCCTCGATCTTGTCGAGCGGCAGACGGCTGATGTCGACCACGCGCATCGGCCGTTCGACATTGAGCTTCATCAGATCGAGCAGCGTCGTGCCGCCCGCGAGAAAGCGCACTTCCGCGCCTTGCTGCGCGGTGTGCGCGAGCGCGCCGGCATTGATCGCGTCGCGCATGTCGCGCGCGCGGGAGAGCTGAAACATGTCCATGGCGCGCTCCTTATTTAGCCGTTGGCTTGTTCGCGCGCACCGACTGGATCGCCGCGACGATGTTCTGATAAGCGCCGCAACGGCACAGGTTGCCGCTCATGGCTTCGCGCACGTCATCGTCGCTCGGGCCGATGGGTTCATCGAGCAGCGCCACCGCCGACATCAACTGACCGGCCGTGCAGTAGCCGCACTGATAGCCGTCGCATTCGACGAACGCGGCCTGCAGCGGATGCAACGCCTCCACTTCGCCGATGCTTTCTATTGTCGCGATGGTGTCGCCGTCGCACGCGGCCGCGAAACAGAGGCACGAGTTCACGCGGCGGCCGTTCACATGAACGGTGCATGCGCCGCATTGGCCGTGATCGCAGCCCTTCTTCGTGCCGGTCAGATGAAGATGCTCGCGCAATGCATCTAATAACGTCGTGCGCGGATCGAGCGAAAGCGTCTCGCTGCGGCCATTGACGGTCATCGTGAACGTGACGGTCGCGCCGTCGGCCTGCGCGGGGGACGGTGCGAGTGCCTTGGCGCGCCGGGTCTTGTTGGGTGTATCGGCGTGCGTGGTTTTCGATTGGGGGATGTGACGTTGTGGCATCGAGCAATCTCCTTGAATAGTGCAGCACGCTGCTGCACTGATGCGGCAAAGCGGCAGGACGTGAGAGAGGCGAAGATGCGGCGAAGTGTCGGGCGCCGATGGCGCGGGGGAAGGGCGGCGGGAAAGGGTCTGCGCGAACGCGTGCAGGACCTTCGAACGCCGGCGATGCGGCGAAAGACGACACTCAGCCAGTATAGGCACGCGCCGCGAAACTTTCTCGATCGAAAGCTGGCGCGGACGGCAGCCATGCAGCGGGCGCACGAAGCATGCCCGCCACGGCGTCGAGGTGCTTCAGTGAGTGAGCACGGCGCGCGCGAACAATGAAAGCAGGAACACGCCGACCGTCGTGAAGGCGACGAGGGCCACGAGGATCAGGATCAGGCGAAGGATCATCTGCATCGTGTCGTTCCAAAAAAATGGCCGCTTGCGCGGCCGGAAGGAGGGGTGGATCGGTCAGCCGTCAGACTAGGCGCGCTTTCTTAAATCAGACTTAAGCGCGCCGACTCTCCATGCGTTCCGTTCGGGCCGGCCCATTTTCCTTCCTTTCCGGCCGCGATGCAGCGGAGCTTACCGCAGCGCTTCGCTATAACGGTCGCGCAGCGGGAACAGCGTCAGAAGCGCGACCGCGCTGCCGAAGATCACGTAATAGCAGATCGACAGCGGATCGCCCGTGGTCATCGTCAGCCATTGCACGATCGCCGGCGCAAAGCCGCCGAAAATCATCACCGCGACGTTGTAGCTCACCGAGATGCCCGTCGAGCGCACGCTCGAAGGCAGCAGTTCGGAGATGAACGCGGGATAGCAGCCCTGAAAGATGCCGAGATAGGTCATCAACAGCGCCTGACAGACGATCAGCATCGGCAGACTGGGATGCGCGGTGAGCACCGCGAAGATCGGATACGCCGTCACCAGCGACAGTGCGAGCGCGGTCCCCATCAGCTTCTTGCGGCCGATGCGGTCCGACAGGCGGCCGAAAAACGGGCAGCAGACGAGATACACGAGCGCGCCGATCGTCGAGCTGATGAGGCCGTCGGTGAGCGCCATGTGCAGCACGCGCGTGGCATGCGTCGGCAGATACAGCAGGAAGATGTACGTGCCGATGGTGCCGAACACCGTGAGCCCGAAGCCCGCGAGCACGGACATCCAGTGCTTCGTGGCGGTGTCGCGGATCGGCCGCGCGCTCAGTTCGTTCTTCTGCGCCTTGTCGACGAACACGGGCGATTCGTCGAGCTTCGAGCGCAGATACAGACCGACCGGCACGATCAGGAGACCGATCACGAACGGAATACGCCAGCCCGAGCTATTCAGGTGCTCGGGGCTCAGCGTGCGCGTGAGCACCGCGCCGAAGAACGAACCCGCGAGACTCGCCGCGGCTTGCGCGACCATCTGGAAGCTGCCGAAGTAGCCGCGCCTGTTGGCGGGCGCGTATTCGACGAGAAACGCCGTCGCGCAGCCCACTTCGCCGCCCGCCGAGAAGCCCTGGATCAGACGCCCGAGCAGCATCAAGAGCGGCGCGGCGATGCCGATCGCGGCATAGGTCGGCGCGAACGCGATGATCGCGATGCCGACCGCCATCAGCGAGATGGTCAGCGTGAGCGCCGACTTGCGGCCGACGCGATCCGCGACCGCGCCGAGCACGATGCCGCCGAGCGGGCGCGTCAGAAAGCCGACGCCGAAGGTGGCCCAGGTCGCGAGGAGTGAGATGGTGGGATTCGTTGCGGGAAAGTACAGCTTGGCGATGATGACGGCGAAAAAGCCGTAGACCATGAAGTCGAACCATTCGAGCGCGTTGCCGATGGTCGATACGACGATGGCTCGTCGGCCGGACATGTTGATCGCGGCATTCTCTTCGGCCGCGTGGGCTGCGGGTAGTACGGTGCTCATCGAATGCACTCCGTTGCGTGGGGCGATTGATCAGGTGCGACGACATCCGCTATTTTTGTTGGCTCGCCGGGCAAAGCACGCGAGCCGCTGCAACACGCAAACATTACGCCGAGTTGAAATAAGAAAATATAGAATTTCTGAACTGACACTCAAGCAAACCTGATCGAACGATCGGGGTTTGCCCCTAAGGCTCGATGAGCAACATTCGCTTTTTGCGCACCTTCATCGCCGTCGCGCGATACGGCTCGTTTGCGGCGGCCGCCGAGAAAGTCGCGCTCACGCAGGCTGCGGTGAGCATGCAAATGCAGTCGCTCGAAGACGATCTGAAACGCCCGCTCTTCGACCGCGTGGGCCGCACCAACCGGCTGACGAGCATCGGCAAGCAGGTCTTGCCGCAGGCGGAACGCATCGTCGCGCTATACGACGGCATGCGGCTCACCGGGCTCGACGACGAGATCGCCGGATCGGTGTCCATTGGCGCGGTCGATTCGGCGATGGGCGCGCTCGCCTCCGTCGTCACCGAATTGAAAGGTCAGTATCCACGGCTCGATGTGCGGCTCTTCACCGGCAAGGCGCTCGCGCTCGCGCCGCAAGTGGAGGCGGGCGAGATCGATGCCGCCGTGATCGTGGAAATGGCCGGCAAGACGCCCGCAAGCCTCAACTGGACGCCGCTTTATTCGGAGCCGCTCGTCGCGATCGGAACGCCGGCCAGCGCGCCCGCGAGCGCCGCCGACATGCTCGCGAGCCGGCCGTTTCTGCGTTTCGATCGCGCGCAGCGTACCGGTGCGCTGATCGATCGCGCGCTCAAGCACAACCGTCTCGCGGTCAACGAGTTTCTCGAACTGAATTCGCTGGAAGTGATCGTCGAACTGGTGCGGCAGGATGCGGGCGTGTCGGTCGTGCCGTTGCTCGAATACGGCTCGTGGGCGAGCGATCCCGCATTGCGCGTACTGCCGCTCGCGAAGAACACGCCGCGCCGTGTCGTCGGCATGCTGGAGCGCAAGATCCACGATCGCCACGCGGTGATGAGCGTCGTGCAGGAGCGCATTCGCGCGCGTTCGCGCGGCGCGCTGCCGCTGCAGGAAAGCTAAAGCTTTCCTTAAGTCACGGACAAGAAATATCAGCTTTCGCTGTTATTTCCCGCCATCGACAATGCTTCGGGTCATTCAATCACACACGAGGAAAGCATGTCGATCATTCCCGAGATCGCCCAGTCGCGCGACGAGATTCAGGCCATTCGCCGTGATATCCACGCCCATCCCGAACTCTGTTACGAAGAAGCGCGCACGGCGGAACTGGTCGCGCAAAAGCTCGCAAGCTGGGATATCGAAGTGACGTGCGGGCTCGGCAAGACGGGCGTCGTCGGTGTCTTGAAGACGGGCACGGGCAAACGCGCGATCGGCCTGCGCGCCGATATGGACGCGCTGCCCATTCCCGAATCGAACACGTTCGCGCATGCGTCGCGCCACGAGAACAAGATGCACGCGTGCGGCCACGACGGCCACACCGCGATGCTCCTCGGCGCCGCGCAATATCTCGCGAAGCACCGCGATTTCGACGGCACGGTGGTGTTCATCTTTCAGCCTGCCGAGGAAGGCGGCGGCGGCGCGAAGGCGATGATCGACGACGGTCTTTTCGAGCGCTTTCCCGTCGATGCCGTGTTCGCGCTGCACAACTGGCCGGGCATGGCGGCGGGCGAATTCGGCGCGCGCGTCGGGGCGACGCAGGCATCGAGCAACGAGTTCGAGATTCGCATCGAAGGCGTGGGCTCGCATGCGGCGATTCCGCACGATGGCGTCGATCCCGTATTCACCGCGCTGCAGATCGGCACGGGTTTGCAGAGCATCGTGACGCGCAACAAGCGGCCCATCGACGCGGCCGTGCTCTCGATCACGCGGATGCAGGCGGGCCACGCGGTCAACGCGATTCCGACCACCGCGACGCTCGCGGGCACCGTGCGCACGTTTTCCGTCGACGTGCTCGATCTGATCGAGACGCGCATGAAGGAAATCGTCGCGGCGACGGCGACGGCGTATCGATGCAAGGCCGAGGTCAGGTTCGTACGCAACTATCCGCCGACGGTGAATACGGAAGCCGAAACGCGTTTCGCGCTGGGCGTGATGCGCGACGTGGCTGGCGCTGAGCGTGTCAACGCCAATGTCGACCCGACGATGGGCGCGGAGGACTTCTCGTTCATGCTGCTGGAGCGGCCCGGTTGTTATGGGTACATCGGTAATGGAGTCGGTGCGCATCGCGAGCACGGGCATGGGCTCGGACCGTGCACGCTGCACAACAGCAGCTACGACTTCAACGACGACGTGCTCACGCTCGGCTCGACTTATTGGGTACGGCTCGTCGAAAAATTTCTCGCGCGTGCTTGAGGAGGCGGACATGTTTTCATCGACCTACCGCGAGGCGCGTCAGCGTTTTCTCGATACCGCCGCCGAGCGCCAACTCGCGGTCGATACGCGCGTGCTCGAAGGCATCGAGGGTCTGGAAGGCGAGACGCTCGCGACCGATGTCGTGCGTATCGGTCCCGCCGATGCGAAGCGCCTGCTCGTACTGACATCCGCGACGCATGGCGTCGAAGGCTTTTGCGGCTCGGGCGCGCAGATCGCATTGATGCGCGACGATGCGTTGCGCGCGTTGATGGAAAAACTCGGCGTCGCGATGCTGCTCGTTCACGCGATCAATCCGTATGGCTTTTCGTATCTGAGCCGCACGACCGAAGGCAATGTCGATCTGAACCGGAACAGCGTGGATTTCAGCGGGCCGTTGCCGCAGAACGCGGGCTATGCGGAACTGCACGATCTGCTGATTCCCGCGCACTGGCCGCCTGACGAAGCGAACGTCGCGGCGATTCGTTCGTACATCGAAACGCGTGGTCAATGGGCCTATCAGCAAGCGGTGACGACGGGGCAATACTCGCATCCGCAAGGCATGTTCTACGGCGGCGCGCAGACCGCGTGGAGCACGCGCACGATGCGCGATCTGCTCGCGGAATATGGCGAAACTTGCGTGGCGATCGGCTGGATCGACTTCCATACGGGGCTCGGCCCGAGCGGCTTCGGCGCGAAGATCTGCGTCGGCGATGTGACGCGTGCGCGTCGCTGGTGGGGCGCGGACGTGACGAGCCCGTCGGATGGCACGTCGATCGCGGCCGATGTCGCCGGACCATTGCTCGATACCTTGCGGCAGACGTGCGCGCATGCCGCGATCGCATCGATCGCGATCGAATACGGCACCGTGCCGCTGACCGACATGCTCGACATGCTGCGTGCGGATGTGTGGGTGCGTCATCACCCCGACGCGCCGGATGAATTGAAGGCGGACATTCGCCGGCAGATTCGCGCCGCGTTCTATATCGATGACGATGTCTGGCGCGGGATGATCGTCGGTCAGGCGCGGGCGGTGGTGTTGCAGGGGTTATACGGGCTTGCGCGCGAAGAAGGCGTGTGAGGCATAAGTAACGCGGATGGTTCTGCGGACTGCATCAAGCTGATTTTTGGGATATTGGGCTCGCGCACGTGAAGCACGTCATTAGAATTTCAAGTTCGCGAAACTAAGTATTTCTTATCGTCTATCCCGATGACGGCGATACAATCCGCACAACAGAAAAGAGCATCGTCCGCAACATGAAAGCAAACATCAAACTCTCCATAGCCGCGCTTGCGCTGCTCGCGACCAGCATCGCGTGCCACGCGCAGCAGCCCCAGCCGGCGCCGCAGCCGGTTCAACGCGCCGCCGGCCAGTCGCTCACGAAGGAGCAGCAGGCCGCACTCGACAAGCAGGACCAGGATATCGCGCAGGTCGCGCTGGCCATCGTCAGGTTGATCGATCAGAACAAGGCAGGCGAGGTGTGGGATCAGGGCTCGCCCATCGCGAAACAGATCATTTCACGCGATGACTTCGTGAAAAAGGTCGCGCATGATCGCGCGCCGCTCGGCGCGCCGGGCATGCGCATGCCGATGGGCGTCAAGCACTATCGCTACGACGGCTCCGGCAACCTGCCCGCCGGCTCGTACACCAACATCTTGTTCGATACCCAGTTCAGTCAGGCCAGTCAGTCGTCGCGCGAGATGGTGACGTTCTTCCTCGACTCGGACAAGGTCTGGCGCTTCGCCGGGTATTCGGTGCGCTGATTCGGCGTCACATGTTCGTCCAGGACGCGCACCATCCCTTGCCGGCCACGAGCTTGCCGTTGAAGAGCGTGCAGCCGCCCCAGGCGTCGCTCGATTTGCCCTGATACAACGAGCAGTTCGCGCAGTTCTGGTCCGCCGCGAAGTTCGGGTATTTCGTCTTGTCGATTTTCGCGGCGTCCTCCTTGTAGCCGACGGCGGCGGCGGCCGGATCGGATTCGCTCAGGTGCGGCAGATCGGCGCGGGCTCGTGTGAGCCACAGCGTCGAACTCATGCCGATGCCGAAAATCATGAAGCTGCGGCGTGACGTGTTCATGGTCGTGGACCGTTTTTCTGTCTGTGGGGATGTCGTTGCGCGCTCTGCGGCGCTAGTCGAACGATACGCTCACCCGCGCCGCCGTGCCCGGATCAAGGCGCTTGCAGCGCATACGTTTGCGAATCGAACGCGCGATCGGTTTTGCGTTCGTGCGCTTTTCGCATCCTCCTTCAACGTGCTGACAACGTCGTTCATTCCAGCCAGCGCTAAACCTTTGCGCGCGCGTGCCGTAAATCAGGCCAGAACGCAGTTGCAATCGCGTGAATCACCCCCGCGGCGCCCCGGCCGCGGCTCAATTCGAAGGAGAACGATCATGACTGAAGTTGAATGGATGATGGCTGGCATGTATATGGCGGCACTCGTGAGCGGCACGCTTTTCATGAGCGTGTTGGCCCGCCGCAGCCTGAACAGGGTGGAGGAGCGCGGCCACTGAGAACACTGCGCGCCGCTTGCGGAAGTCCGTCAGCGAGCCGCCAAACAGAACGCGCGCCGTGAGCCGATCGAAGAACCGGCCCTCCGGCGCGCGAAAACTTTCCTGCCGAGTTACTGAAACAGCTTGATCGCCTGCGTGAGTGTATTGGTCACGCCCCATGCGAGCGGAATCAGCACATACGCCCAGAACAGCAGAAGCAGCCCTTTATTGGACGAGCCACCTTCCTGAGTATTGACGCGGGTATTCATCGCGAATCTCCTCTCCAGAGTCTCAAACGGCGGCCTGCGCCGACGTGTTCATGTGGTGCTTCTCATGCACGCGCGTGACGAGCAGGTTGCAGAGGAAGCCGATCACGAGCAGCGTGGCCATGATGTGCAGCGTCATCGTGTACGCTTCTGCGCCGACCACGCCGTGCGACACCTGATACGCGCGCACGTAATTGACGAGCACCGGTCCCGCCACGCCCGCCGCGGCCCACGCGGTCAGCAGCCGTCCATGAATGCCGCCGACGAACGCCGTGCCGAACATGTCCGCGAGATACGCGGGAATGGTCGCGAAGCCGCCGCCGTACATCGACAGGATCAGGCCGTAAGCCAGCACGAAGAGCGCGATGTTGCCCGAGCCCGCGAATTGCGGCACGAGAAAATACAGCACCGCGCCCAGAACGAAGAACACGAAGTACGTATTCTTCCGCCCGATCCAGTCCGACGCCGACGCCCACACGAAGCGCCCGCCCATGTTGAAGAGCGAAAGCAGCCCGACGAAGCCCGCCGCCGCGCCCGCCGTGATCGACGTCTTGAAGCTTTCCTGAATCATCACCGAAGCCTGGCCGAGCACACCGATGCCCGCCGTCACGTTCAGGAACAGCACGAGCCACAGCAGATAGAACTGCGGCGTCTTCAGCGCCTGGTCGATGTGCACGTGGTTCTTCGTGATCATCTTGCTGGCGGTCGCGGGCGGCGTCCAGCCGGCAGGCTTCCAGTCGGCCGCCGGAATGCGGATCGCGAGCGCGCCGATCGTCATCGAGATGAAATAGAGCACGCCGAGCACGACGAACGTTTCGGCGACGCCGGCGCTGGTCGCGCTCTTGAAGTGGTTCATCAGCGCGACGGAGCCGGGCGCGGCGATCATCGCGCCGCCGCCGAAGCCCATGATCGCCATGCCGGTCGCCATGCCGCGGCGGTCCGGGAACCAGCGGATCAGCGTCGATACCGGCGACACATAACCAAGCCCCAGCCCGATGCCGCCGATCACGCCATAGCCGAGATAAAGCAGCCAGATCTGATGCAGATAGACGCCGAGCGCCGAGACGAGAAAGCCGCCGCCGAAGCAGCAGGCGGCGGTGAACATCGTGCGGCGCGGGCCGACTTTCTCCAGCCACTTGCCGGCGAACGCCGCCGACAGGCCGAGAAACACGATCGCGAGCGAGAAGATCCAGCCGAGCGTCGTCAGCGACCAGTCATCCGGCGCGGACTTCGTGATGCCGATGATCTTCGTCAGCGGCGCATTGAACACCGAGAACGCATACGCCTGCCCGATGCACAAGTGAACAGCGAGCGCCGCCGGCGGCACCATCCAGCGCGAAAAGCCGGGCCGGGCGATGGTCGCCTCCTTGGAAAAGAAACCTGTCGGGCCGTGCGCGGCCCCTTGATTGATCGTGCTGTTCATTGTGGTCTCCGTGGCGCGTCATGCATGCACGTGCGCGCTCATCGTTTGCTTGAGGTGCCGCCCGGGGTCGCCGGGAAGCAGCCCGCCGTGGTTCATGCGCCGGGCGACGCGGTCCGCATCGCCCGGCACAAGGCCATTTCGCGCCACCCAAACATGCGATCAAACGACATATAGGTGCGACGCTTTGCCACGGCTGGCATGACCATAGACAACTGTGAAAGGCTTTGCAATATGAACACTCGTGCCATAAGCGTTTGCCCGCAGGATCGGCGGCGCGCGCGGATGAGGGCGATGCTGTATCGCATCGCTACAGGGCGAGGCAAGTGTGCTGAATGTGAACAGTTCACATCGGCCTCGTATAAACCCTGACGATGCACCGCTGAACCGCATGACGATGCACCTTTCCCGCTCGGCGGTTCGGCGCGCGCGCGATGGCACGGAACTCGCAGTCAGGAACGACCGGCGCCGGACATCGGCAGCGCCGGCCCGTTCACGTCGACATGCGAGGAGCACATAGAAATGAATCACGCAGAGATGCAGTTCCTGAGCACCGAATACCCCTACAAAAAGCAGTACGGCAACTACATCGGCGGCAAGTGGGTGCCGCCCGCGGGCGGCGAGTATTTCGACAACATCTCGCCGATCACCGGCGAGCCCTTCACGTCGATTCCGCGTTCGCGCGAAGCCGATATCGAAGCCGCGCTCGACGCGGCGCATGCAGCGAAGGCATCGTGGGGCAAGACCTCCGTCACCGATCGCGCGAACGTGCTGCTCAAGCTCGCCGATCGCATGGAGCAGAACCTGCCGCGGCTCGCCCTGGCCGAGTCCATCGACAACGGCAAGCCGCTACGCGAGACGATGGCCGCGGACATTCCGCTCGCAATCGACCACTTCCGCTATTTCGCGAGCGCGGCGCGTTCGCAGGAAGGCGGCATCTCCGAGATCGATCACGATACGGTCGCGTATCACTTCCATGAGCCGCTCGGCGTCGTCGGGCAGATCATTCCGTGGAACTTCCCGATCCTCATGGCCGTGTGGAAGCTTGCGCCGGCGCTCGCCGCGGGCAACTGCGTCGTGCTGAAACCGGCTGAGCAGACACCCGCGTCGATTCTCGTGCTGCTCGAAGTGATCGGAGATCTGTTGCCGCCGGGCGTGCTGAATGTCGTGAACGGCTTCGGTCTGGAAGCGGGCAAGCCACTCGCGTCGAACAAGCGCATCGCGAAGATCGCCTTCACCGGCGAGACCACCACGGGCCGTCTCATCATGCAGTACGCGAGCCAGAACCTGATTCCCGTGACGCTGGAGCTGGGCGGCAAGAGCCCGAACATCTTCTTCGAAGACGTGCTGAACGCCGACGACAGTTTCTTCGACAAGGCGCTCGAAGGTTTCACGATGTTCGCGCTGAATCAGGGCGAAGTGTGCACGTGCCCGTCGCGCGCGCTGGTGCAGGAATCGATCTACGAGCGCTTCATGGAACGCGCGTTGAAGCGCGTCGCGGCGATCGCGCAGGGCCATCCGCTCGATACGAAGACGATGATCGGCGCGCAGGCATCGCAGGAGCAGCTGGAGAAGATCCTGTCGTATATCGATCTCGGCAAGCAGGAAGGCGCACAGTGCCTCTCAGGCGGTGAGCGCGCCACGTTCGACGGCGAGCTGAAGAACGGCTACTACATCAAGCCGACCGTCTTCAAAGGCCACAACAAGATGCGTATCTTCCAGGAAGAAATCTTCGGGCCGGTGCTGTCGGTGACGACCTTCAAGACGGAAGAAGAGGCGCTCGAGATCGCGAACGATACGCTCTACGGTCTCGGCGCGGGCGTGTGGACGCGCGACGGCACGCGCGCCTATCGCTTCGGCCGCGCGATTCAGGCGGGACGCGTGTGGACCAACTGCTACCACGCGTATCCGGCGCACGCGGCGTTCGGCGGCTACAAGCAGTCGGGCATCGGACGTGAGAATCACAAGATGATGCTCGACCACTATCAGCAGACGAAGAACATGCTCGTCAGCTATAGCGACAAGCCGCTCGGCTTCTTCTAAAGCGTGTGAGGCCGCCGCTGTTTGCGGCGGCGGCCGACTCGAACCACGGGGACATCATGAGCGAACAGGAAGTGCTGCGCGTGACCGCGACGCCCGCCGCGATCGACTTGATCGGCAAGCTCAAGGCCGAGCACGGCGAGGTGCTGTTTCATCAATCGGGCGGATGCTGCGACGGCAGCGCGCCGATGTGCTTTCCGGTCAAGGAATTCATGGTCGGCGGCTCGGACGTGAAGCTCGGCGCGATCGGCGGCGTGCCGTTCTACATGACCGAATCGCAATACGAGTATTGGCAGCACACGCAACTCATCATCGATGCGGTGCCGGGCAACGGCGGCATGTTTTCGCTGGAGCGTCCATCCGGATTGCGCTTTCTCACGCGCTCTCGTCTGTACAGCGATGACGAGAACGCGTGGCTCGAAAAACATCCGGTCGAACACGTGAGCTGACGCGTTCAGTCCCAGCGCGGCGGCCGCTTCTCGACGAACGCCTGCGTGCCTTCGAGCGTGGCGTCTTCCATCATGTTGCAGGCCATCGTTTCCGATGCGAGCGCGTATGCGTCTTCGATGCCGCTTTCGAGTTGCCGATAGAACAGCCCCTTGCCCGCCGCGACGGCCTCACGCGGTTTGGCGGCTATCGTGGCGGCGAGCGAGCGCACGGCATCGTCGAGCGCATCGGGCGCTGCGACGCGATTCACGAGGCCGCGTTCGCGCGCCGTGACTGCATCGATGAACTCGCCGGTCATGAGCATTTCGAACGCGGCCTTGCGCGATACGTTGCGCGAGAGCGCCACGCCCGGCGTCGCGCAAAAGAGCCCGAGATTCACGCCCGATACGGCGAAGCGCGCATCGCTCGACGCCACCGCGAGATCGCACATCGCGACGAGCTGACAGCCCGCCGCCGCCGCGATGCCATGCACGCGCGCGATCACCGGCTGCGGCATGCGCTGGAGCGTGAGCATCATATGCGAGCAGCGTGCGAACAGCGCGCGATAGTAATCGAGTGCGGGCTCGGCGCGCATCTCCTTGATGTCGTGACCCGCGCAGAACGCGCGGCCCGCGCCCGCGAGCACGACCACGCGCGCATCCGAATCGGCGATATCCTGCAACGCGCGTTCGAGCGCTTCGAGCATCGCTTCCGATAACGCGTTGAACGCATCGGGCCGATTCAGCGTGAGCCCGACGACGCCTTTCGTGCCGTACGCATCGGGTTCGATCAGAACGAGTTCGCTCATGTTCAGGCTCTCCATCAGACATCGATTGCCGCGACCGAGCCCGCACGCTTGCGCAACTCGAACTTCTGGATCTTGCCCGTAGATGTTTTCGGCAACTCGCAGAACTCGATCGCGCGCGGCACCTTGAAGCCCGCGAGCTGCGTCTTGCAATGCGCGATCAGCTCTTGCGCGCTGACATGCGCGCCCGCTTTCAGTTCGACGAATGCGCAGGGCGTTTCGCCCCAGCGCGCATCCGGTTTCGCGACGACGGCCACCGCGAGCACCGCTGGATGCCGGTACAACACATCCTCCACTTCAATGCTCGATATGTTCTCGCCGCCCGAGATGATGATGTCCTTGCTGCGATCCTTGATGCGAACATAACCGTCCGGATACTCGACCGCCAGATCGCCCGTATGGAACCAGCCGCCGCGAAACGCTTCTTCGGTCGCGGCCGGATTCTTCAGATAACCCTTCATCGCGATGTTGCCGCGAAACATGATCTCGCCGATGGTTTCGCCATCCGACGGCACGCGTTCCATCGATATCGGATCGCGCACGGTCACGGCATCCTGCAGGTGATAGCGCACGCCCTGCCGCGCATTGAGCCGCGCGCGCTCGCCGATATCGAGCTCGCTCCATTCGGCCTGATGCGCGCACACGGTGGCCGGTCCATAAACCTCGGTGAGGCCGTACACGTGCGTCAGCTGAAAGCCCATGCGCTCCATGCCTTCGATCATCGCGGCGGGGGGCGCGGCGCCCGCCACCATCGCATTCACTTTCTGTTCGATGCCGGTCTTCATTTCGTCGGGCGCGTTGACGAGCAGATTCTGCACGATCGGCGCGCCGCAATAGTGCGTGACGCCTTCGTTGCGGATCAGATCGAAGATGGATTTCGCATCGACTCGGCGCAGGCACACGTTCACGCCCGCGCGCGCGGCGACCGTCCACGGGAAGCACCAGCCGTTGCAATGAAACATGGGCAGCGTCCACAGGTACACGGCGTGCGTCGGCATGTCCCATTCGAGCACGTTGCTGATGGCATTCGTATACGCACCGCGATGGTGATAGACGACGCCCTTCGGATTGCCCGTCGTGCCCGACGTATAGTTCAGACAGATGGCGTTCCATTCGTCCGATGGCGGCGACCAGTCGTATTCGGGATCGCCGCTCGCGAGCAGCGCCTCATAGTCGATCTCGCCGATGCGCTCGCCCGCGCCGGTGTACTGCGGATCATCGATGTCGATGACGAGCACTTTCTGCGGCACGTTCGCGAGCGCCTTCTTCATGACCTCCGCGAACTCGCGATCGACGAGCACGGCCTTCGCTTCGCCATGCGTGAGCATGTAGGCGAGCGTGGCGGCGTCGAGCCGGGTGTTGAGCGTATTGAGCACGGCGCCCGACATCGGCACGCCGAAGTGCGCTTCGACCATTTCGGGCGTGTTCGGCAGCATCGCGGCGACGGTATCGCCGGGACCGATGCCGCGTGCAACGAGCGCCGAGGCGAGCCGCCGCGTGCGCGCGTAGGTTTCGGACCAGTCGCGCCGCACGTCGCCATGCACGATGGCGGGGCGCGTCGGATACACCGACGCCGCGCGCTCGATGAAGTTGAGCGGTGTGAGCGCCGCGAAATTGGCGGTCGTTTTGGAAAGGCCTTCTTCGTACATGCCCGCTGTCATGGTCGTCTCCTGTCGATGTACGCATTGTCGCTGCGCTTCTATTAGCTCCACATTATGCACGGGCTTACGCGCGCCTGACATCTCGTAATCAGCCGACACACCCTCGTGTGTGGATGGCGTCAGCGCGCTTCAAAGCGGCGCCTTATTCGAAGCGATGCCCTTCATGCGACGCGTCCTGTCGTCAAGCCGACGGGCATTTCTCACATCGCTAAGGAATTCGAAATGAAATGTATCGTAGCTGGCTTTGTTTTCGCGAGCGTCGCGCTCACGGCTGTCAATGCAATGGCGCAACAAATGGGCCGTTTCGCCGGTTTCGAGTCGGAGCTGCATATGATCGATGACACGATCAATCGCGTGGAGGCGCAGCGTCACGCGGGCCATGAAGATTTCGGCGGCCACGCATCGAAGGCCGAGACGCTGCTTCGTCAGGCAAAGGCGGAGTTGAATGCGGCGACCGAGTATCGCGTGCATCACTGAATTCGGCGCCTCACGTCCGGAATCTTCTTGACGTGAGGCGATTCGGCGCGTCAGGCGAGATCGTCTAGCTTTATCTCGAAGCCGCGCCTGACACCCGGACGCGCAAAGAGTGCGTCATACCAGCGCCGGACGTTCGGGTAATCGTCGAGCGAAACCTGATGACGTTCGTGCCGCCAGGCCCAGCCGAGAATCGCAAAATCGGCGACGGACAATTCGCCCGCCACGTACTCCACTTGTGCGAGACGCTTGTCGAGCACGTTATACAGGCGGCGCGTTTCATCGGAATAACGTTTGAGTCCATAGCGCCGATCGGATTCCGCCTCGACCATGCGGAAGTGATGCACCTGTCCCGGCATCGGGCCGAAGCCGCCCATCTGCCACATCAGCCATTCGAGCACCGGTACGCGGTCGCGCAGGCTCGCGGGCAGGAACTGGCCGGTCTTTTCGCCCAGATAAAGCAGGATCGCGCCGGATTCGAACACGCTGATCGGCTGGCCGTCGGGTCCATCAGGATCGACGATTGCCGGAATGCGGTTGTTCGGGCTGATGCGCAAAAACCCGGCCGCATGCTGTTCGCCTTTCGTGATGTTCACCGTCTTCACGGTGTAGGGCAGTTGCATTTCCTCCAGCGCGACGCTGATCTTGCGTCCGTTGGGCGTGTTCCAGGTATGCAGTTCGATGGTCATGGCGATGCGTCCCGGTTCAGGTCAATGCAGGCGACACATGTCGCTGAAAGCCCGCGCGCTGCGTGATGCCGACGTACCAGCGTTCGAGTTCGGGCAGCGCGGGCCGAACCAGTTCGGCGATGCCGAACCAGCGGCGCGCATATGCGGCGATGACGAGATCGGCGAGGGTGAAGGTATTGCCTTCGAGATAGTCGCGGCCTTTCAGATGCGTATCGACGACGCGCCAGAGCTTTTCCACTTCACTCGCGGTGGCGGCGAGCTGTTTGACGTCGCGATCCGCCGCGCTCGTGCGGATGTAGCCCCAGAAGAGCGGGCGCTCCGTGGGCTGCAAGGTGGAGAGCGCCCAGTCCAGCCAGCGGTCAGCGCTCGCACGCACCTTCGGCTCGGAGGGGTAGAGCGTGCTGGCCGCGCCGTATTGCATCGCGAGATAGCGGATGATCGAGTTCGATTCCCACAGCACGAAATCGCCATCGACTAAAGTGGGCACGCGGCCCGTCGGGTTCATCGCGAGGTAGTCGGACTCGTTGTTGCGGCCGAATTGCAGGCCCGCATCGATGCGTTCGTACGCGAGCCCCAGTTCCTCGCAGCACCACAGTACTTTCTGCACGTTGACCGAGTTGGCTCTGCCCCAGATCGTCAGCATTCGATTGTCTTCCTTCGTTGGTGTCGCGTTGCGCGTCGAAGGATCAATCTTAGCCGTGTTTCGCTTTTCGCCTCAGTCGATGTGCGCAGCGAACCCACTTTGCCCTGCCGCGAGTTCATCACGCAGAGTGAGATGAGGAATCGCATAGTCCCCATGATTCTGCTTGCGGAACGCGATAGGCGCGTCGTCGAAGAGCCGGTCCAGACGCTGGCCCAGCGCGTCGAAAGTTGCATCGAGTCGCGAGTCGTCCATCATGTTGGTCTGATAGACGACAAACGGCGGCAGCACGTCAAAGCCCGGATAGAACAGCACGCCGTGCTGAATCGGAAACAGGATGTCGTCGATCGGGCCGTTGATGCCGCGCGCACTGTAATGCGATTCCCAGCCGCCCGTGGTCACGACGATCATCGCGCGCTTGCCCGCCATCATGCCTTCGCCGTAGCGGTCGCCCCAATGCGTCCCAGAGTGCTCGCCCACGCCGTAGCCGAAGCCGTACGCATACACGCGCTCGACCCAGCCCTTCATGATCGCGGGCATGGAGAACCACCACATCGGGAATTGCAGGATCAATGCGTCGGCCCAGCGCAGCTTCTCTTGTTCGATCTCGATGTCACGGCTTTGCAGGCCGTTCTCGAACGCGTGTTTCGAGTCCAGGCTCGCGTGAAACGGCGCATCGCCGTTGCGTTCGCGAACATCGTTCGCATCGAGCGGGGCTTTCCAGTTCATCGCATACAGGTCGGAAACCTGCACATGGTGGCCTTCGGCGCGCAGGCGTGCGACGGCGAAATCATTGAGCGCGCCATTCAGCGAGCGGCGTTCGGGATGGGCATATACGATCAGCACATTCATCAGGCTTTCTCCAGTTCGGTTCAGGAATGAAGGCCAGCTTAAAGACTGCTCGGGTATATTGGAAATGAATATCTGAAATTGCAGGCATTGCCATGAATAATATCTTGAGAAGGCTCGATCTCAATCTGCTCGTCACGCTCGACGTCCTGCTCGCCGAGCAGAACGTCACACGAGCGGCCGAGCGTCTGCATTTCTCACAGCCGTCCGTGAGCGTGCATCTGGCCAAGCTGCGCGATATCTTCGGCGATCCCTTGTTGTTGCCAGGACCGCGCGGCATGCGGCCCACCGCGCGCGCCGAAAGCCTGCGCGAGCCATTGCGCGAAGCGCTGGCTTCGCTCGAACGCGCCGTGTCGCCCGAAACCGCATTCGATCCCGCGACCGCCGACAACACATGGCGCATCGCCGCCACGGACTACACCGAATCGACCGTGCTGTTGCCCGCGTTGAGCGGCCTGCGCGCGGCCGCGCCGCGCACGCGCATCGCGGTGCTGGAAATCATGCCGCCGCGGCTCGCCAAGCAGGCGGAGAACGGCGAGATCGATCTCGCGTTTCACATCGTGTCGGCTGAAACGGCCGGCTTTCATCAGCAGGCGCTCTTCACGGAAAGCTATGTGCTGGTGGGGCGCAAGGATCATCCGCGCTTGAAGCGGCGGCCGACGCTCGCGCAGTTCTGCGCGCTGGAGCACGTGATCGTGTCGCCCGATGGTGGCGGATTCTTCGGCCCGACGGACGCCACGCTCGCGACACTCGGCATGAAGCGACATGTGGCGCTCTCCGTGCCGCACTTCCTGTTCGTGCGCTCCGTGCTCGCCACGACCGATCTCGTTTCGATGCAACCGCTTCGCCTCGCGAAGCACTGGCCCGAGTTGCGCATCGTCGCGCCGCCCGTCGACGTGCCGGGTTACGAAATGTCGATGTACTGGCATGAGCGCGTGCATCGCGATCCCGCGCATCGATGGCTGCGTGAATTCATCGCGCAAGCTGTTTGAAAAGATATCGGTCATCATTGTTGCGCAAAAACACCACATGTATTGCACCAAACCAAGCATCGCGACATTTGATGTGCTAAAAAACGCGTGCGTTCATGCGTCAAGCTGAAGCCATCGCTGCTCAGACAGTGAACTGAAAGGCGGCGCATCGAGGCGCATCGATAACGGCTTATAACTAAACGCGTCCAACACATCATGAAGACAATCACATCGCGCGCCATCGCTGGCATCGGCGTTTCGTTCATCGCGCTCGTCTGTCAGTCCGCATTCGCGCAAAGCTCGGTGACGCTCTATGGCGTTGCCGACGTGAGCGTGCGCTATCTGACCAACGCCAACGCCAATAACGACGGCAAGGTGTTCATGACGAACGGCGCGATCACCAACAGCCGTATCGGCTTCAAGGGCACGGAAGATCTCGGCGGCGGCCTGAAGGCGATCTTCCAGTTGGAAAGCGGTGTGGAGCTGGAGAACGGCCAGTACGCCGACAGCGCGCGCGCATTCAATCGCGCGGCCTTCGTCGGTCTTTCGAGCCGCTATGGCACGCTGACGCTCGGCCGCCAGAAGACGCCGCTCTTCGACATGCTCGGCGATACCTACGACCCGCTCACCGTCGGCAATTACTTCGAGAACGCGTGGCTGCCGGTCGCACTGGGCGCGGGTCTCTATGCGGATAACGCGGTGAAGTACAACGGCACGTTCGCGGGCCTGACGATCGGCGCGATGTATTCGTTCGGCACGAACTACACCTCGACGGGCGCGGGCGGCTTCTCGGGTCAGGTGCCGGGCCATCTCGGCGCGGGCAACATGTACGGCTTCACGGCGTCGTATGCAATGGGTCCGCTGTCGATCGGCGGCGGCTATCAGCAGAACAGCGACAACTCCGCGAACAAGCAGAAGATCTGGAACGCGAACCTCGTCTATTCGATCGGCGCGGCGAAGCTCTATGCGGGCTATCTGCATTCGACCGATGACACCGGCTTCGTCGACAGCGTCCTGCAGCAGCGCGGGCTCGTGGCGGGCACGGATATCCTGAAGGGCTCGGGCCGACGCGACGACGGCCCGTTCGCGGGCATCACATATCAGGTTACGCCGGCGTTGTTGCTGACCGGCGCGTTCTATTACGACCACATGAAGAACGCGGCCATCGGCGGCGGCGCGACGGGCAGCGGCAATCGCTATACGGGCGTCGCGCTGGCGGAGTACGCGCTGTCGAAGCGCACGGAAGTCTACGGCACCGTGGACTTCAACAAGGTGACGGGCGCGGCCGATGTCGAATTGCCGGGCCGCTCGAATCAGACCGGCGTGTCGATCGGCTTGCGCAACATCTTCTGATCATGCGTCAGCGCACGCGCAGGCCGTAGCGCGTGCGCTGACGATATGTCTCGCCAGGACGCAGGACGGCGCGCTCGCCGTTCATGTTGATCTCGTCCGGATAACCGCCCGCTTCGAGACACAGCCCCGCATGCTTGCGATAGCGCGATCCGTTGCGCGCGGGCACGCCTTCCAGATAATTCCCCGAATAGAACTGCAAGCCGCGCGCATCGGTCGATACGCTCAACTCGCGTCCGCTCGACGGATCGAACAGCACGGCGACCACGCGCGGTTCCTGCGCGTCTTCATCGAATGCATAGCAATGGTCGAAGCCGCCCGCGATAGCGAGTTGCGCGTGCGACGCATCGAGCCGCGCGCCGATCGAAGCGGACACGCGCAAATCGAACGCGCTGCCAGCGACATGTTCGCGTGCAACGGGAATCGAGGTGGCATCGATCGCGAAGTACGTTTCCGATGCAATCGATATCCGATGATCGCGAATGCTCGCGCCGTTGCTCAGGTTGAAGTACGCGTGATTCGTGAGATTGACGGGCGTGGGCGCATCGGTGCGCGCTTCGTAATCGATCGACAACGTGCCTTCGTCGTCGAGCGCATAGCGCACGGTGACATCCAGATTGCCGGGAAGGCCCGCTGCGCCCGCGGGCGAACGCAGCGTCATGACGAGCGCATCGCCGGCGACTTCGGCGCGCCACATCTGCCGATGAAAACCCGCCGATCCGCCATGCAGATGATTCGCGCCTTCGTTGGGTTCGACCTGATGCGCGACGCCATCGAGCACGAAGCGCGCATCGCGGATGCGATTCGCCCAGCGTCCGATGATGGCGCCCATGAACGCGCTGCCGTTCAGGTATTCGGCAGGCGTGTCATGGCCGAGCAATATATCGGCGAAGTGTCCGTCGCGGTCGGGCGCGAGCCATGAGACGAGCGTCGCGCCCAGATCGCTGATTTCGATGCGCATGCCCGATGCATTGCGTAACGTGTAGAGATGCGCTTCGCCCCAGCGGCGAACGTCGATGATGGATTGAGTCATGCGCGCGATCATCTCACGGCCGGGCCGCGACTTCATCGAGATGCAGCAACAGGTCCGCCGGGTCTTCATAGACGCGCAACGCGCCGGAGCGTTCGAGTTCATCGCTGCCATAACCGCCCGACAGCAGGCCGACGCCGAGCGAACGGCAACGCCGCGCGGCCAGCATGTCCCAGATGCTGTCGCCGACGACGACCGTATGTTCGATCGGCACGTTCAGGCGCGCGGCGGCGGCGAGGAAGAGATCGGGATCGGGCTTGGCGTACTTCACCATGTCGCGCGTGATGACGACCTGCTTCGCCGGATCGACGCCCAGCGCTTCGAGATTCACCTGCGCGGTTTCCATGCGTCCGCTCGTCGCGATGGCCCAGCGCGTGCCGGCTTGCGTGAGTGCATCGAGCAGTTCGCGCGCGCCCGGCAGCGGGCACACCTGCGCGCGCAGGCGTTTGTACGCTTCGGCGTGCAGCTGACGCAGACGCTCGACGCGGTCCGCGCTGATTTCGCCATGCGTTTCGCGCAGCAACTGATTGGTGAAGAGCCCGCCGCTCATGCCGATCTTCCGATGGATGCGCCACACGGACAGTTCGATGCCTTCGGCGTCGAGCGCTTCTTTCCAGGCAAGCACGTGCTGGTAGACGCTATCGACGAGCGTGCCGTCGAGGTCGAACAGGAATGAAGTTTCGATGCGCATGACTGGCTCCCTGTAAAGGTATCGTTCCGGCTTCATCATACGCACGATCGAGCGCGCGGGGCGTCGCAAATGCGATAATCGATGTTTGCGCCGCAAGCCGCTATGCGAGCGGAAAGTACGCATAAAGTCCCTGAATTTTGCATCAATTACGCATGACGGAGCTTATCTTGACCCGCATCGACAATCCCTCCCGCGATCAGGAGGCAGGCGTGGCCGACTCCACGCAAGACACGACCCGTATCGACGACACGCGCATCGGCGCCGTGCGTCCGCTGATTTCGCCCGCGTTGCTGCTCGACGAATTGCCGGTTACGCCCGGCGTGCAGTCGCTGGTCGAAGAGAGCCGTGCGGCGATCGCGAACATTCTGCATGGCCGCGATGACCGGCTGGTCGTCGTGGTCGGACCGTGCTCCATCCACGATCACGATCAGGCGATGGAATACGCGCAGCGCCTGAAGACCGTCGCCGACCGGCTGCGCGACGATCTCTTCATCGTGATGCGCGTGTACTTCGAGAAGCCGCGCACGACGGTGGGCTGGAAGGGCTATATCAACGATCCGCGTCTGGACGGCAGCTTCCGCATCAACGAGGGCCTGCGCCGTGCGCGCGAGCTGCTGCTCGACATCAGCGGCCTGGGCCTGCCGACCGCGACGGAGTTTCTCGATCTGCTGAGCCCGCAGTACATCGCCGATCTGATCGCGTGGGGCGCGATCGGTGCGCGCACGACCGAGAGTCAGAGCCATCGGCAGCTTGCGTCGGGCTTGAGTTGCCCGATCGGTTTCAAGAACGGCACGGACGGCGGCGTGCAGGTCGCGGCGGACGCGATCGTCGCGGCGCGCGCGAGCCATGCGTTCATGGGCATGACGAAGATGGGCATGGCGGCGATCTTCGAGACGCGCGGCAATGATGATTGCCACGTCATCTTGCGGGGTGGGACGAAGGGGCCGAACTATGATGCGCAAAGCGTGGCAGCTGCGTGTGGCGCGCTGGCCAAACTCGGGCAGCGCGAGCAGGTGATGATCGATTGCTCACATGCCAATTCGAACAAATCGCATCTGCGGCAGGTGGATGTTGCGCAGGATATTGCGCGGCAACTGGAAGCGGGCGAGCGGCGGATCACCGGGGTGATGATCGAGAGCCATCTGGAAGAGGGTAGGCAGGATTTGAAGCCGGGCGTGCCGCTGAAGCACGGCGTGTCGATTACGGATGCGTGTCTCGGATGGACCCAGAGTGAGCCGGTGCTGGAGTTGCTTGCCGAGGCGGTGAGGAAGCGGCGCGGGGGGTGAAGGAACGAAGCTTCGGGTTTGTCGCCGGGATCAGCCGGCGACTTCACCACTCGCCGGCGTCAGCCCGTCACCTCGTGCAGACGAAACGTCTCCACCGCCGTCCGCAAAGCCCCAGCCTGATCTTCCAGCGACTGCGCCGCCGCCGCAGCTTCCTCCACCAGCGCCGCGTTCTGCTGCGTCACTTCATCCATCTGCGTGACCGCGCGCGCCACCTGCTCGATGCCGCTGCTCTGCTCTTCCGATGCAGCCGCGATCTCGCCCATGATGTCGGTCACGCGCTGCACCGCCGTGCTGATCTCGGTCATCGTGCGGCCCGCCTCATCGACCAGCGCGGTGCCCGATTGCACGCGTTCGACCGAATCGTCGATCAGTTCCTTGATTTCCTTCGCCGCCGCCGACGAGCGCTGCGCAAGTGAGCGCACTTCGCCCGCCACGACCGCGAAGCCGCGTCCTTCCTCGCCCGCGCGCGCCGCTTCCACCGCCGCGTTCAAGGCGAGAATGTTGGTCTGGAACGCGATGCCTTCGATGATCGTGATGATGTCCGCGATCTTCGACGAACTATGGTTGATCTCGCCCATCGTCGTCACGACCTGCGACACGACATGGCTGCCCTTGCCCGCGATCTCCGAAGCATTCGCCGCCAGCACGCTCGCCTGACGCGCGTTGTCGGCGTTCTGCTTGACCGTGCCGGTGAGCTCATCCATGCTCGACGCGGTTTCCTGAAGCGCCGACGCCTGTTCTTCCGTGCGCGAAGAGAGATCCACGTTGCCCGCCGCGATCTGCTTGGTCGCGGATGCAATCGATTCGCTGCCGCCGCGCACCGTGCGAACGGTTTCGATGAGGCTCGCCTGCATGGTCGCGAGACCGTGCAGCAACTGGCCCATTTCATCGTTCGACGTCACCTTGACGCTGCGGCGCAGATCGCCGGAAGCGATGGCATCGAACTGGGCGAGCGCGGCATCGAGCGGACGGGAGATGCGGCGGCGCAGCGAGATCCACGTATAGAACGCTGCGGCCACGCCGACCAGAATCGCGACGATGCAGCCGATGCGGAACATGCCGAAGATTTCCTCACCTGCGTCATACGAGGCCTTGGCCTGTTCGAATTGCAGCTTGCGCAGCGCGGCGCCCGTCTTCGCAAAGTCGTTGAACGCGGCCTGCATCGCGCTCGCATCGGCGAGGATCTTCGCCTGATCCTTCGCGCGCACGTCGGCATAACCATCGTCGATCAGCTTTTGCAGCGCGAGACGCTGCTCGTTGAATTTGTTCGCGAGCTGCTTTTCGTCGGGGCCTTGCGGCAGACCGGCGTAAATGGTCCATGCGTCGTCGGAGGTCTTGCGCATCAGCGCGCCGCGGCCGATGGCGTCTTCCGCGCCCGGCGTGCCGACGTTCAGCGCCGCACGGTCGAAGCTCAGGCGCTCGCGCGCCATGAACATTTCCGCATTGCCGACCGACACCGCGCTCGGCATTTCATTCGTGAAAAGGTTGTGCGTGACCGAATTGGACCGGCTCATGCCGATCAGCCCGACCATGCCGATCGCGATCAGCAGCGCGCTCAGAAGCGTCATGGCCAGGGCCAGTCGGCCTTTGATTGTGGAAAACATAGCTCTCTCAAGGTGGCTGCATCGCAGGGACGCGAGCGCGGGGGCGGCGATGCTTCGCCTGCTGCGCGGCCGATGAAACCCATCGGCTGGCCTGTATAACGACCGCGCAGCGAGCGCCTTTAGGGAATGCTTAAAAGCTACGAAACGCTTACAGCGCGCGTTCGCCCCTGATTCAGGGGCTTTCGGTTTGAAAACCGTTCTACACTTCATGCGGATTCACAATCGATATGTCCGCGTATGCCCGCCGATGCGCCGCAGCAATTCCGTCTCGCCAGCGAGATCAAGGTCTGGACGCTCCTGTACGCGGCCATCGCGCTGTTGCCGTTCGTCGTGCTCGCGCTCGCCACCGGCAACGCGATATGGATGAAGGCGTCGCTGCTCGCGATCGGCGCGGTCATCGCGGAGGACAAGCTCGCGCTCAGGCCGCCCGGTGTCATCGCGTATGGGCTCGCGGTGATCGCCGGAACGTATCTGCTGCTGCTGGCCGAACTGGTGCCTGCGTTTTTCGTCATCGCGTGCATGACGCTCGCGGCGGGCGTGATCCTGTTTGCATCGCGCGGAAAGAAGCTGCGCGCGCTCGGCAACTGGACCTTCCTTCCGGTGCTGATCCTCGCGAACGAACTGCATGGCGGGCGCACTGTCGATGCGTTGTTGCGCGAGACGCCCGCGTATCTGCCGTATCTGCTCGTGGCGCTCGTGCCCTCGGTGATTTCCGCGACGATACGCTCGCGCGGCAAGCCCGCTGCGCGCTGGTCCAATCTCGACGATTTCGGCCCGCGCGCGCCCTTCGGCGAAGATCTCGCCGCGATGCTCGCGGGCGTGGGCATCGCGGCGATGATGGTCGTGTACTGGCATATGGATCGCGCGCAATGGGTGATCTGGGGCGCGGCCAGCATCGTGACGGGCACGGTGGATACGGCGCGCGTGAAGCTCAAGAATCGCGCGTTCGGCGTGATGACGGGCGTGCCGATCGGCATCGTGCTCGGGCGTTATGTCGTGCCGCATTCGAGCATCGCCGTCACGCTCGCGACGCTCGCCGTGTTTCTCACGCTGGTCGCGTTCCAGCGCTATGTCGTCGGATATTTTTTCCGCTGCGTGTTCGTCACGCTCGCGATCATGCTGGCGAATCAGTCCACCGCCGATGCCTTCGAGCGAATCACGCATGTGCTCGCGGGCGGCGTGATCGGCATCGTGTGCGTGCTCGGCGTGCATGCGGCGGCAAGCCGTCTGTCGCGATGAAGGCGGTCTTGGCGGGACGCGCATGGATTCGCTGATCACGGCGGCCGCGCGCGCGCTCGCGGCGGGCGACCCGCTCGGCGCGCTGAACCGCATCGCGCTGCGCGAGGATGCGGGCGCGCTCGCGTTGCGCGGCATCGCGATGGCGCAGCTCGGCGATTTCGTGCGTGCACGCGCGCTCGTGAAAAGCGCGGCGCGCGCGTTCGGCACCAAAGAGGCGCTGGCGCGCTCGCGCTGCATCGTCGCGGAGGCGGAGATCGCGCTCGCATCGCGCGATCTCGCGTGGCCCGCGAAAGCGCTCGATCACGCACGCGCGATTCTCGACGCGCATGGCGACCACGTGAACGCCGCGCATGCGCGCTATCTGGAAGTGCGTCGCGCGCTGCTCATCGGACACATCGACGATGCCGCGCGCATGCTCGCCGAACTGGAACCCGACACGCTGCCGGCTGCGTCGCGCACCGCGCATGAACTGATCGCGGCGGGCATCGCGATGCGCCGTCTTCAGACCGGCGCCGCCCACGCCGCGCTCGAACGCGCGACGCAAGCCGCGCGGCAGGCGGCGATTCCCGCGCTCGCCGCCGAAGTCGAGAGCGCGTGGCGCATCCTGAACACGCGCGCGGCGCGTCTCATCGTGCAGGGAAAAGAGCGTCTGCTCCGGCTGGACGAAGTGGAGGCGCTGTTCGCATCGAATGCATTCGTCGTCGATGCGTGCCGTTCATGTGTGCGCGAGAACGGCGCGTCGATCTCGCTCGCGACGCGCCCCGTGCTGTTCGCGCTCGCGCGCATGCTCGCGCAGTCCTGGCCCGGCGATGTGCCGCGCGATGCGCTCATCCTGCGCGCGTTTCGCATCAGGGAAGCGGACGAGACGCATCGTGCGCGGCTGCGCGTCGAGATGGGCCGCTTGCGCACGATGCTGCGCGCGCACGCGGGCATCGATGCGACGCCGCGCGGCTTCGTGCTGAAACCGCGTCACGCGCGCGAGGTGGCCGTGCTCGCGCTGCCGGTCGAAGACGAATACGCGCCGCTGCTCGCCTTGCTGTCCGATGGCGAATCGTGGTCGAGTTCCGCGCTTGCGATCGCGCTCGGCGCGAGCCAGCGCACCGTGCAGCGTTCGCTCGATGCGCTGGCCGCGAGCGGCAAGGTGCAATCCTTCGGACGCGGCCGCGCGCGCCGCTGGACCACGCCGCCGATGCCCGGATTCACGACGGCCTTGTTACTCCCCGTCGAACTCGCGAGTGATTAGCATGAAGTCACGATCAACGACGCACGGAGGATAACGACATGAAACGCGCAAAGGCGGAAATCATTCGCGAATACGGACCTTTTGCGGATATCGAAGGCGTACATGGCGTGACCTGGGACGGTGAGCGCGTGTGGTTCGCCGCCGGCGACACGCTCAATGCCTTCGATCCCGAGAGCGGAGAAAAGGAGCGCACGCTGAACATCGCGGCGCATGCGGGCACGGCCTTCGACGGCGAGCATCTGTTTCAGATCGCCGAAGACCGCATCCAGAAGATCGATCCGAAGACAGGACGCGTGCTGTCGACGATTCCCGCGCCCGGCGGCGGCGCCGATTCGGGTCTCGCGTGGGCCGAAGGCACGCTCTGGGTCGGGCAATACAACGCGCGCAAGATTCATCAGGTCGATCCGGAGAGCGGCGCGATTTTGCGCACCATCGAGTCGAATCGCTTCGTCACCGGCGTGACGTGGATCGACGGCGAACTGTGGCACGCCACCTGGGAAGGCGACGAGAGCGAACTCAGGCATATCGATCCGCAATCCGGCGATGTCATCGAGCGGCTCGACATGCCCGAAGGCATGGGCGTATCCGGGCTCGAATCGGATGGACACGACCGCTTCTTTTGCGGCGGCGGGCGCACCGGAAAGGTGCGGGCCGTGCGCAAGCCCAAGCGGGGCTGAGGTCCCGATCCTTACTAAAGACTTCCGCTACCTGGCCGATAAACACCGATACAAGCAATCAGCGCAACAGGGCCACAGCGGTGCAGAGCAAAGCGACCGATTTCCTCGGAATCATCGGCGAGAACGTCGCCAGGAACTTGCCGTACATCGAACACGCGCGCCGTTTCGATGGACTCGGTCTCGCTCCGCTCGGCGTGCTCTTCGCCGCGTTCGGCACCTTCTTCGTGCCGCTGCCGTGGAGCGTGACGCTCGCGGCGCTCGTGTTCGGCGCGATGCTCGTTGTGCATCGGCTGCAGGAGGCGAACCGCAAGATCTTTGTCGCGCGGCAGGTCGCGAACGGGCTGCTTTCCATCGCCGAGGATTGCCTCAAGCTGCTGTCGCTCGAAGGCCGCATCATGTGCATCTCCGAGATCGGCCGCGGCCTCATCGAAGCGGACTGCGCCGACGATCTCGTCGGTCTCGACTGGCTCGCGCTATGGGACGGCCCCGATGCGCGGCAGGCGTTCGAGCGCGCGAAGACGGGCGAATCGACGTCGTTTTCCGGCGCGTGCCGCACGATGAACGGCAAGCTCAAATGGTGGACGTCGACCTTCGCGCCCGTGTACGGCGAGCACGGCAAGGTCACGGCCGTGCTGTGCAAGTCGCGCGACATCACGGCGGAGGTGATGCTCATCGACGAATTGCGTGGCAACGCGCGCGTGCAGAAGGACATGGAAGATCACGTCGACGCCGTGTTCTGGACCGCGACGCGCGATTTCCGCGAGCTTCTGCACGTGAGTTCGGCGTTTCAGCGCATGTGGGAAATGCCGATGTCCGCGCTCGAAGCCGATCAGACCGCCTGGTCGCAACGCGTGCATCCCGAAGACCTGCCCGCATTGCGCGACGAAATGCGCACGGCGGTGAACACGGGCGCGGCGACGCAGAGCTATTTCCGCCTCTGTCTGCCGCACGACCGAACACGCTGGGTGCGCGCGGACATCTATCCGGTGATCGAGGAAGGCGCGGTGTCGCGCGTGGTGAGCGTGTGCGTCGACGCCACCGACGAACGCCAGCGCCTGCAGGAATTGCATCGGCTCGCGAACACCGACAGCCTCACCGGCCTCAGCAACCGCAACGCGATGATGGAAGCGCTTTTGAAGCGCTGCGAATCGGGCGCGCCGTTCGCGTATCTGTTCATCGATATCGACCGCTTCAAGTCGATCAACGACACGGCGGGCCATATCGCCGGCGACGCGGTGCTGCGCACCATCGCGCGGCGCATTCAGGAGACGCTGCCGGAAGGCGCGGTGGCCGCGCGTCCGGGCGGCGACGAATTCACCGTGATCCTGCCCGGCACGTTCGATCAGGAGAGCATCGCGCGGGCGTGCCGCAAGCTCTCGCTCGCGTGTCATCGTCCGATCAAGATCGACTGCAAGAGCCTGACGATGACATGCTCGATCGGCGTCGCGCTGTATCCGGAGCACGGACGCACGCCCGAAGCGCTTTTCATCAGCGCCGACATGGCGATGTACGCCGCGAAGCGCGCCGGCCGCAACACGTTCCGCGTGTTCGGCGATCGCGAGAAGGACGATCTCGCGCGCGCGCATCTCGAAGCGGAACTGCACGGCGCGATCCGCGAGAACCAGTTTGTGCTGCATTATCAGCCGCAATATCGCGTGGATTCGGGTGAGCTCGTCGGCGTCGAGGCGTTGCTGCGCTGGAATCATCCGCAGCTCGGGCTGCTCGCGCCCGGCGCATTCGTGCCGGTTCTGGAGGAAAGCGCGCTCATCGTCGAGGCAGGGCATTGGGTCATCCGCGAGGCGGTGCTGGCGGCGTCGCAACTCGCGCTCGCGCTGCCGGCGGCATGCTCGGTCGCGGTCAACGTGTCGCCGAAGCAGTTTCGCGACCCGCGCCTCGTGTCCGTGCTGCGGCACGCGATCAGGCGCGGCTGCATCGATTCGGGCCGCATCACGCTGGAAATCACGGAGTCGGCGCTGATCGACAATGTCGACCACGCGCAGGACGTGCTGTCCAACGTCCGCGCGATGGGCGTGCGCATCGCCATCGATGATTTCGGCACCGGCTATTCGAGCCTCAGTTATCTCGCGCGGTTCCGGCCGGACGTGCTGAAGCTCGACAAATCCTTCGTCGACAATATCGCGACCGACGTGATGGTGCGCACGGTCGTGGAAGGCGTGATCGATCTCGCGCACAAGCTCGGCGTGACGGTCGTCGCGGAAGGCGTCGAGACGCGCGAGCAACTCGACCTGCTGCGCGAAGCGCGCTGCGACAAGGTGCAGGGCTTCCTGCTGAGCCGTCCGGTCCGGCTGGAAAGCCTGATGGAGCAGGCGCACGCGCAGGAAGCCGCGACGCTGCGCTGACGCGCGTATCATCGCGGCATTCGCGCATGCGAGCCGGAGACAATCGATGAAAACATCATCCTTACGCGTTTCACTGGCCGTGCTCGGCTGCGCGATCAGCACGCTCGCGCTCGCCGACGCCGCGCCGCCATGTCCGGGCGTGAACGAGGCCAACGCAGGCAGGCTGGTTCAGGTGCGCGACTTCACGCCGGTGAGCCAGCAAAGCAGCGCGTCGCATTTTCCCGGCTCGCGGCTGCGCGCCGCGCGCAATTCGATGAAGGTCGATCAGAACGCATCGGCGCTGGCGGACGGCATCGTCAAGGCGCTCAACGCGAAGGGCATCGGCGCGTGTCATTTGACTTCGCAATCGCCGCCGCCCGGGTCGGGCTGGCTCGTCACCGGCGAGTTCGACGAAACGCTGTCCACCGGACTCGGCGCCGGATTGCCGTCGATGGGTTCGTCGGGCAAGGGCGCGCCCAACACGCACGTCACCGTGCAGCTTGCCGATCTCGCGGCGAGCCCGGACGCGCCGCTCACGCAGATCGACACGAGCGGCGAGCTAAAAGGGCAGAAGTCGGCGGCCGCGCCCAAGCCTTACGGCGCGGCGGCGCGCTTCGTCATCAATACGGCCGAATCGATTTCCTCGCTCGACGATCTCGCGGCTAAGATCGCCGATCAGATCGCGGCGGAAAAGGCGAAGCTCGAAAGCGGCGCGCAATAAGCCGAATCACGGCGCAAGAACTGGAGTGCCGGCGCGCGCCGCATCCGTGAGGATGGGTCATCCCATCCCGTCACGGAGCCACTTCGATGCGCTTTCCCGCTTCCTTTCAGCGCCTGGCCTGGTCGAATCTGCTGGCGCAATCGGCTGAGCAGATCGGCCTTGCCGCCGCGCCCCTCGCCGCCGTGTTCGCGCTCGGCGCGTCCGCGGTCGATATCGGCCTGTTGCAGAGCGCGCAGACGCTGCCGTTCCTGTTGCTTTCGATGCCGCTCGGCGTGATCGCGGATCGCCGCTCGCGCCGCGCGCTGATGACGGTGGCCGAATGCGCCCGCGCGCTCGCGATGCTCTGCGTGCTGCTGCTCGTGCTGTCGCACGCATTGACGCTGCCGCTGCTCGCGCTCCTCGGCTTTCTCGGCGCGACCGGCACGGTGGCCTACAACGTCGCCGCGCCCGCGCTCGTTCCGGCGCTGGTCGAGCGGACCGCGCTGCCCGCCGCCAACGGCCGGATCGAGCTGGCGCGCAGTGTCGCGTATTCGGCGGGGCCGGCGCTGGGCGGACTGCTCGTCGGATGGATCGGCGCGGGATGGGCGTACGGTTGCGCGGCGGGGCTGTCGGCATCGGCGGCGATGCTGCTCGCGGGTTTGCGCGAACCGCCACGCCAGCGCGCCGCCGCGCGCCATTTCCTGACGGAGTTGCGCGAGGGCGCGCGCTTCGTCGCCCGCGACGCGCTGCTGCGCCCGATGCTCGCCACCGCCGTGTTCTTCAACATCGGCTTCTTCACGTTGCAGTCGGTCTATGTGCCGTACGCGGTGCAGCGGCTCGGCTTGAGCGCGTCGGCGGTCGGCGTGACGCTCGGCGCGTACGGCGTCGGCATGGTATGCGGCGCGCTGGCCGCGCCCGTGGTCGCGCGGCGCGTCGCCTTTGGCCGCATGTTGCTCGTCGGGCCGTTCTGCGGGCTCGCCGCATCGCTCGCGATGGTCGCGACGCTCGCCGCGCCGTCATTCTGGCTCGCGGCGTCGAGCTTCTTCCTGCTGGGCGTGGGACCGATTCTGTGGACCGTCGGCTCCACGACGCTGCGCCAGGCCATCACGCCCGCGACCATGATGGGCCGCGTCTCGGCGCTCAACAGCACGGCGACGTACGGCGCGCGGCCGCTCGGCGCGCTGCTCGGCGCGGCCATCAGCGCGCGCTACGGCATGGGGCCGTGCCTCGTCGCGGCGGCGGCGGGGTTCGTGGTGCAGGCGTGGATCATCGCGGTTTCTCCGGCGGCGCGTCTCGCCGAGGTGCCCGAAGGCGCGCTCGTTTGACGGGCGAAACAGGCGAACTGGGCGGCCGCGCGAACATCGGCATGCGTTCGAGAATCCAGTCGAGCAATTCCTGCGGTCCCGCCGCGAGTGGCCGCCCGGTCTTCACGAGCAACTTTGCCTGCGCGCTTTCGAACAGCGGATGCGCGATCGGAATCGTCGTCAGCTCGCCGCTCGCCAGTTCCCGATACGCGGCGAACTCGCCGATCAGCGTCATGAAATTCTCTGCCGCGACGAAGCGCTTCAGCGCGCCGAGCGAGTTCGTCGTGAGCGTCGGGCGGATCGCGAGATTGTCGGTCGTCTCCAGCATCTTCACGACATGCCCGATGCCGAAGGTCGGCGGCATCAGCGCGAGCGGATAGTCGAGCAGATCGCGAATCTTCGCGTCGCCGCCGCGCCGCGCCAGCGGATGGTCGCGCCGCGCGAGCAGCACGACCGGCTGCGGCGAACTCGCGCGAATTTCGATGCGCTCGTGCGGCGGCGGGTTGTACGCGAGCCCGATATGCGCGCGGCTCTGTGCGACTTCTTCCAGAAGGTCGTCGACGGCGAGCATCTGCACGTCGATTTCCAGGCACGGGTAGCGCGCGCAGAACGGCGCGAGCACGTCGTCGACGAGCGTATCGACATAACCTTCGCTCACCGCGAGCCGAATCTGGCCCTGCTGCAAACCCTTCAGCGCGTGCAACTGGTCTTCGAGCCTTTCCTGCTGCGAGCGGTAGCCGCGCCAGAATTCGAGCAGATGAAACGCCGCCTCGGTCGGCCGCACGCCGCGCGGTTCGCGCTCGAACAGCGTCGTGTCGAGTTCGTCTTCGAGCAATCTGATCTGCCGCGCGATCACCGAAGGCGACGTATTCAGATGGTCCGCCGCGCCGCGAATCGTGCCGTGCGACAGCACTTCCTGAAAATAGCGCAGCCGTTGCTGATTGATTTCCCGCATGGTCATTGACTCCGTGTTGCTCACAGAGCAACGATACGTGAACTTAGTTGCTCTTGCTCGCACAGTCGCACGCGCTCAACATGGCCTTACCCGAAGACGGGGGAGACAAACCAGGAGACGCGGATGTCGACGATTCAGACCCTGCGAGGCGGCGATGCCGTTTCGGCGCTCTACAACAGAATCAACTGGCGGCTCCTGCCGCTGCTCATCGTGTGCTACATGTTCGCGTATCTGGACCGCGTGAACGTGGGTTTCGCGAAACTTCAGATGCAAAGCGATCTCGGCTTTTCCGATGCAGCGTACGGCGTCGGGGCCGGGATCTTTTTCATCGGCTATGTGCTGTTCGAATTGCCGAGCAACCTGATGCTGCCGAAGATCGGCGCGCGCCTCACGTTCAGCCGCATTCTCGTGCTGTGGGGCATCACGTCGGCGTGCATGCTGTTCGTGCACAACGTGCCCGCGTTCTACGCGATGCGCTTTCTGCTCGGCGTTTTCGAAGCAGGCTTCGCGCCGGGCATGATCTATTACCTGTCGTGCTGGTACGGGCCGAAGCGCATGGCCCGCGCGATCGCGCTCGTGTTCGTCGCGGGGCCGCTCGGCGGTGTCGTCGGCGGGCCGCTGTCGGCGTGGCTGATCTCGTCGCTCGCGGGTGTCGGCGGACTGGCGGGATGGCAGTGGATGTTTCTCATCGAAGGCCTGCCGTGCATCGCGCTCGGTGCGCTCGTGTGGCGCGTGCTCGCAAACCGTCCGGCCGATGCGCGCTGGCTCACGCAGGACGAACAGCGTCTCGTCGAAGCGGAAGTCGGCGGTCATGGCGGGGCGTCGCACCGCATCGATTCGTTCCGGGAAATCGCGAAGAACCCGCGCATCTATCTGCTGGCGATCGCGTACTTCTGCATCATCTTCCCGATCTACGCGATCAGCTTCTGGCTGCCGACGCTCATCAAGGAGCAGGGTGTCAGCGATACGATCCGCCTCGGCTGGTATGCCGCGATTCCGTATGTCGCCGCCGCAATCGCGATGTACGCCGCCGGACGACGCTCCGACAAGGTCGGCGAGCGCCGCTATCACTGCGCGCTGCCCGCGCTCGGCGCCGCAGCGCTGCTGGTGATGACGCCGTATGCGTCGGGCAATCTCGTCGCGACGCTCACGCTGCTCACGCTCGCCACGGCCTGCATGTGGATGGCCTACACGGTCTTCTGGGCGATTCCGTCCGAAACGATTGCCGGTCCGGCCGCGGCGGGCGGCATCGCGCTCATCAACACGATCGGCCTGTCGGGCGGCTTCTGGGGCCCGGCGGTGATCGGCTGGGTCAAGTCCGCCACCGGCAGCACGAACGGCGGCCTCGTCGTGATGGCGTGCATGGCGGCGCTTTCATGCGTGCTGATTCTGACGAACAAACACAAAGTTGCCACCGCCAGCGCGCGCACGGCCTGAACCTCAATCGATATTCATAAGGATGACGAACATGAAGATCCTGATCGCGGGATTCCAGCACGAAACGAACACCTTCGCGCCGACGAAGGCGAGCTACCAGAGCTTCATTCAGGGCGAAGGCTTCCCGCCGATGGCGCACGGCGACGATGTCCTGAAGCTGCGCGACGTGAACGTGCCGATCGGCGGGTTCATTCAGTGGGCCGAGGCGCAAGGACATGAACTCATACCGGTGATCTGGGCGGGCGCGAGCGCATCGGCGCATGTGACGAAGGATGCGTATGAGCGCATCGCAGGCGCGATCGTCGAGCGCGTACAGGCGGGCGGCTTCGATGCGATCTATCTCGATCTGCACGGCGCGATGGTGACCGAACATCTCGACGATGGCGAAGGAGAGTTGCTGGCGCGCGTGCGCAAAATCATCGGCGAAGACATGCCGCTCGTCGTCTCGCTCGATCTGCATGCGAACGTCACCGCGCGCATGGTCGAACTCGCGGATGCGCTCGTCGCATATCGCACGTATCCGCACGTCGATATGGCCGAGACCGGTTTGCGCGCGGCGCATCTGCTGGCGCGGCGCATCGCGCACGGCAAGCCGTTGAAGCGCGCGATGCGCCGCATCCCGTTCCTGATTCCGGTGAACGGCATGTGCACGCTCGTCGAACCCGCGCGTGGCATGTACGGCATGCTCGAATCGCTTGAAAGGGAGGTCGTGTCGCTGTCGTTCGCGCCGGGCTTTCCCGCATCGGATTTCGATGAATGCGGTCCCGTGTTCTGGGGCTACGCGCTCGATCAGGACGCGGCGGACCAGGCCGTCGACGCGCTCTACGCGCAGCTCGTGAACGACGAAGCGCGCTGGAACGTGCCGTTCCTTTCGCCCGACGAAGCCGCGCGTGAAGCGATCGACGCGAGCCGCGATGCGACGAAGCCCGTGATCATCGCGGATACGCAGGACAACCCCGGCGTCGGCGGCGATTCCAACACGATGGGCATGGTCCGCGCGCTATTGCGCAACGGCGCGCGTGATGCGGCCGTGGGCGTCATCTGGGACGAGCAGGCGGCGCGTGCGGCGCATCGCGCGGGCGTCGGCGCGCGCATCCGGCTGGCGCTGGGCGGCGGCTCGAACGTGCCGGGCGATTCCCCGCTTGAAGGCGAGTTCGAAGTCGAGTATCTGTCGGACGGGCGCTTTCGTTTCGACGGACCAATGCTCAACGGCATGTCGGGCGAACTTGGGCCGACCGCGTGCCTGCGCATCGACGGTGTGCGTATCGCGGTGAGCAGCATCAAGATGCAGGTGTTCGACCGCAATCTCTTTCGCGTCGCGGGCATCGAGCCCGAGCGCATGAAGATTCTGGTGAACAAGAGTTCGGTGCATTTTCGCGCCGACTTCGAGCCGATCGCGCATCGCGTACTCGTCGCGAAAGCGCCCGGCCCAATGGCCGCCGATCCCGCCGATCTGCCGTGGCGTCATCTCGATGCGCGCATGCGCGTGCGACCGATGGGACCGACGCTGGCGGCGCTGCGGGCGTCGGCTGCGTGAGACGATTTCATCGAACATAACGAACAAGGAGAAGCACAACATGCCTGATGATCAGATCAACGCGTGGCGACGCCGCTTTCTCGGCACGACGATCGCCACTGTCGGCGCCATGCAGCTTGGGTTGAGCGACCTGGTTCGCGCTCAAACGACGCAACGTGCATCGTCGAGCGCGGGCTTTGCGGAGATCCGCCAGATCGACGCGGGCACGCTCAATGTCGGCTATGCGGAGGCGGGGCCGGCCAACGGGCCGGCGGTGATCCTGCTGCACGGCTGGCCCTACGACATCCACAGCTTCGCCGAGGTCGCGCCGATCCTCGCGGCGCAGGGTTATCGGGTGATCGTGCCGTATCTTCGCGGCTACGGCTCGACCCGCTTCCTCTCCGCCGATACGCCGCGCAATGGTCAGCAGGCTGTGGTCGCGGTGGACATCATCGCGCTCATGGATGCGCTGAAGATCCAGAAGGCCACACTCGGCGCGTTCGACTGGGGCGCGCGCACTGCGAACATCATCGCGGCGCTGTGGCCCGAGCGCGTGAGGTCGATGGTGTCGGTGAGCGGCTATCTGATCGGCAGCCAGCAGGCGAATCGCGCGCCCTTGCCGCCGAAGGCCGAGTTCGCGTGGTGGTATCAGTTCTACTTCGCAACGGAGCGCGGCCAGGTGGGCTACGAGGCGAATCGTCACGACTTCAACAAGCTCATCTGGCAACTCGCATCGCCGAAATGGAATTTCGATGACGCGACGTATGACCGTTCGGCGAAATCGTTCGAGAACCCGGATCACGTCGCGGTGGTGATTCATAACTACCGCTGGCGTCTCGGGCTCGTGCAGGGCGAGGCGCAATACGACGCGCTCGAACAGCGTCTCGCCGGCGCACCGACGATCGGCGTGCCGACCATCACGATGGAAGGCGACGCCAACGGCGCACCGCATCCCGATCCCTCCGCATATGCGAAGAAGTTCACCGGCAAGTACAGGCATCGCAACGTCGCGGGTGGTATCGGCCACAATTTGCCGCAGGAAGCGCCCAAGGCGTTCGCCGATGCGGTGATCGAAGCGGACCGCATGTAAGCGCAAAGAACACTACGCGAGATGCGTTTTCTTCTGCTTGCGCCCCGGCGTTTTACGCGATGTCAGTTCGTGCATGATCCCGCACGTATCGGTTACCTGCTCGCCGCGGCATTTTTTGCGCAACGCGTTGAGCTGGTCGCGTAGCCTGATCAATTCGTCGATGCGCGTGCCGACGTGGTGAATATGCGCATCGACGAGCGCGTTGATCGCGCAGCAACTCGGCGAGTGTGCCTGCGTAGCCTGAAGCAATGCGCGCACTTCCTCGTGCGTCATATCGAGCTCGCGGCAGTTTCTGATGAGACGCAGCCGCTCGACATGCGTTTCGTCATAGGTCCGGTAGTTGGCGTCCGTCCTTGCGGCGGGTGGAATCAGGCCTTCTTTCTCGTAAAAGCGGATCGTATCGGGCGTGCAATTCGTGATGCGCGCCAGTTCCCCAATTTTCATCTCGACACTCTTCTTGACCTTGGAGTGACTCCAGGGTGTTTACTTGTCATACAGCCAAAAAAACGGGAGTCAGTATGTTCCGGCCAGGGACTATCGGCAAGTCCTGATCCGGCAGCAAAAGCTTTCATGTTCGAAACTATGCAAAGGACTTCGAAGCAATGATGAAAGACTCGTCGTGAGCAACGGGCTGGGGGTGCTGCACAAGCGCTTAATCATGAAGACATGACAAAAAAGGGGAAAAGCATGAACTTCTTGCGCAAGCTGTTCGGGAATGAGTTCGATGGCGGGCGTCGCCGAAGCGGGAAGGGGTACGACACGCGTTATCACGCCGACGATCAGGCATACGACGACGAGCGATGGGACCGTCATCCCGGCTCGATTCCGCCGTTGCCGCCCGACCTGATCTGCCCGCAATGCCGCAAGTCGAATCTGCCCCGGACACTCGTGTGCAAGCAATGTGATACGTGGTTGGGCGGCGATCGGTGAGAGGCGTGGTGCGGGTGGATCACCACCCGCACCACATCATCGATCTGGCCACGCTTTCAACACATAAACAGAATAATTACGTAAGTTTGTCAAAATGGTTTCACATTGATTTCCTAGAGTAGCGCGTCATCCGGTATATCAGGCCGCAACGGTCTGAAACGAAGACTTCCATCACCGGAATACGACCCACAATCAAGGAATCGAAACCACACATGGCGCAGCCACTCGACCTCTCCCGCCGCAAGGCACTGAAGATCCTTGCCGGCGCACCGATGCTGCCGCTCGGCGGCACGGCCGTAGCGTCTCTGCTCACGGCCTGCGGCGGCAGCGACAGCAACGTAGCCACGCCCGCGCCCGCAGCGACGGCCGCGTTCACCACGGCCACGTTCAGCGGCATGGCCGCGCCGACCCTCGCCGCCCCCGACGCGATGGCGAAAACGACCGTCGCCTCGACGCTGACCGCGAACTTCAGCGACGGCACCAGCCGCGCGTACAAGCTCGCGTATCAGCCGTTCTTCGTGACCGGCGACACGGTGCCGAACACGGCGGGCGGCACGATCGTCGCGGGCGGGTACTTCGATATCGACAATCAGCCGATCATCGACCGTTCGGCTGCGGGCAAGGAACGTCAGTTCTTCTCGGACTGCCCGGACGGCACGTCGCTCATCAGGCTCGACAATCCCACGGTGAAGGGCGTGAAGGGTAACGCCGTGTTCGCAGTCGTGCAGTTCGAATACACCACGCGCGATCAGAGCGCGGCCAGCATGTACGGCCGCCTGCCATCGCCGATCGCCGTGCTCACGCTCGATCAGGACCCGGCGACCGGCAAGCTCTCGCTCGTGAGCTACGCGAACGTCGATACGTCGAAGGCGCACGGCCTGTGGATCACCTGCGGCGCGAGCCTGTCGCCGTGGAACACGCATCTGTCGAGCGAAGAGTACGAGCCGGACGCGGCGCTGGCTTCGAGCGACGCGCAGTTCAAGGCATACAGCCGCAATCTCTACGGCGACGAGACGAAGGCGCGCCCGTATCACTACGGCCATGTGCCGGAAGTCACCGTGCATCCCGACGGCACCGGCACGATCCAGAAGCACTATTGCCTCGGCCGCATCTCGCACGAGCTGATTCAGGTCATGCCCGACCAGCGCACCGTGATGATGGGCGATGACGCCACCAACGGCGGCGTCTTCATGTTCGTCGCGGACAAGCAGGCGGATCTTTCGGCGGGCACGCTGTACGTCGCGAAGTGCGCGCAGACGTCATCGGCGGGCGCGGGTTCGGCCACGCTTACATGGCTGAACCTCGGTCACGCGACGAGCGATGAAATCGAGAACCTCGCCAACACGCTGACGATCGCCGACATCATGGACGTCGTCAGCGACGAAAAGGTCGGCCCGACGCTGGACGCGAGCTACACGCGCATCCACTTCGGCGGCAAGTTCAACTGGATTCGCATCAAGCCCGGCATGGAGAAGGCAGCCGCGTTCCTGGAGACGCATCGCTATGCCGCCCTGCGCGGCGCGAGCATGTGCTTCACCAAGCTCGAAGGCACGACGGTCAACGCGAAGGACAAGATCGTCTACTCGGCGATGTCGCAGATCGTCAAGTCGATGGTGAAGGGCGACGCGCATTCGACCGACATCGCGCTCGATAAAGCGATTACCGCCGGCGCGGTCTACGCGTTCAACCTGAAGGCCGGTCAGCGCGATCGGGCGGGCGCGGCGATCGACAGCGAATGGGTGCCGGTCGACATGGCCGCGCCCGCCGCGCTCGTCGGCGAAGACATCGCGGCCGACGCGCTCGGCAATCTCGCGAACCCGGAGCGCATCGCGAATCCGGACAACCTCAAGTTCTCGGAGAAGCTGCGCACGCTCTTCATCGGCGAGGACAGCGGCGCGCACGTCAACAACTTCCTGTGGGCGTACAACGTCGATACGAAGTCGCTGACGCGCATCCTGTCGGCGCCCGCGGGCGCGGAATCGACCGGCCTTCACGCGGTCGACGAGATCAACGGCTGGACCTACATCATGAGCAACTTCCAGCACGCGGGCGACTGGGAAAGCGCGCTGCACTGCAAGGTTCAGGCGACGCTCGATCCGCTCATCCGCGCGAACTACAAGGATCGCTTCGGCGCGGCGGTGGGTTATCTGACCGCCGATCCGGCTTCGATCAAACTGAGCTGACGATGCGACGACGCCGCGAACGAAAGTCGCGGCGTCGATTTTTTTGCTGATGACAGCACGCGAGCAATCAGCAGCGCCGCTCGCAGTCGATATATTCGAAGCCCGCCGCGATCGCGTAGCGGATCGCTTCTTCGACGTTCGCGAATTCGCCCGGCAATCTCACGGAACGTTCCATCCCGTTCAAATCCTGGATTCGCGCCGTCGCGGCAAACACATTGCCCTGCCGGACCGCTGCCGGCGTGACCATCATTTCCCTGTAGCTGAAGACCATTTCTCTCTCTGTCGGATGTTGTCGGTCCCCGGCGTGCGGCGCCGGGGCACTTGTCTCGGTGTCGATAAAGCGCCGAACGATCGTCCGGCTCCTGCTGTTTCATGTTATCGGCACGGGCAGGCGATTCTTTACCGAAAGTGCATGAATCCCGTCCTTACTGGCCGGGAAACGGCCCGAACGCCATGCTGCAATCGACCGGCGCGACGTTTTGCGTGCCAGCCGCAGCGCGCGTGACACTGACTGTGCCGCCTGTCCTGAACGGCAGCGACGTGCCGCCCGCGCCGATCGTGACGAGCGCATCGGCGACCGTGAAGTTCGACGGCGCGACATCCGCGACGACGTTGTTCAGCGAGATCGTCAACGGATTCACGACCGGCGGCGCCGGCCAGCCGGGCGTGCCGCCCGACCAGCCCGAGCCTTGCATCACCGGACTCGCGGAGTTGAAGCCCTGGAACGTGTAGCTCGACGCATTGACGACGCGCACGCCATCGAGCGCGATGTCCCTGAAGTTCGGGTAGAGCCCGCCGTTCTTCGTCGGGCTGTAGTACGGCGAGAAGATCAGCGCCTGTGGCTTGCCGTCCGTCGACGTCTCCGGCATGCGAATGCACACGTTCGAATAGCGGATGTTCGACACCAGCCCGCTGCGGCTCCAGTCCGACTTGATGCGCAGGCCGTTGTCGGCGCCGTCGAGCACGAGATCGTAGACATTCACGTTGCTCACGCTCGGCAGGATGCCGTCGACCGCCGTGACGTCCGGATTGGACGTGCCCGCGTCCGTGCCCGCCGTCTCGCTGCCGATCGACATGCCGTGCCCCGTATAGAAGCGGCTATGCGCGATTGTGATGTTGTACGTGCGTCCGTTGACGGTGCCCGTGCCGCCCTTGATCGCGATGTTGTCGTCGCCGGTGCGGATGTGCGTGTACGCGATCAGCATGTTGCTCGCGTCGCCAGTCAGCTTGCCGAGGTTGCCAGGATTGCTCGTGATCGGGCCGGAACTCGCGGGATCGATGCCGTCGGTGTTCTTCGCCGTGTCCGGGCTGTAGTTCATGCCGAGATAGTTCGTCATCGCCTCGTAGACGGCGGTCGGCGTGTAGATCTTCACGCCCCACGCGGTGAAGCCATCGACGCCGCTCGGCACGACGTGAAACTTCGGCGCGTTCTGCAGCGTCACGCGATACAGCGTGAAGTTGCGGCCATTGCTGATCTGGATGAGACGCGGATTGTTCTACGCGAGGTTCTGCACCTTGTTCGCCATCCAGCCGATATCCCACCAGCTCATCGTGCTGCTGCCGTCCGGGCGCATCATCAGGTCCGGATCGTTCGGCTTGCTGCTGACGAGCGGGCTGCCGCCTCGTCCGTCGATGACGCCATCGCCCATCACTGCGGCATTCGCGATCTTGCTTGCGTTGATGAGCGCGAGACAGCCGTTGTCGCTCGCCGTGATGATGCCGCAGCTCGTGACGCCACGGGTCTTGTCGTACTGACGCGGATCGCGCGAGGCGAACAGCGTGACGCCCTTGTCGATCCAGAGCGTGACGCCGCTTTGCAGGTTCAGCGCACCGGCGACGAACGCGTTCGCGCCGTTCGGGCCGGGCACGAGGCGCACGGCCTTGTTGGTCGAAAGGCCGCTGCTCGACGGGTTCTTGCACGCGTCGATTGCTGCCTGGATGCGCGCGCTGTCGGGCGCGGTGTTGGTGGAGTCGGCGCTGTCGGGCAGCAGGCCGTTGGCTTGCGCGGTCAGCGCGGCGGGCAGCGTCGCGCAGATCTGCGGTGGCAGGGGCAGGGTGGGTTCGGGCGGCAGCGCGGGATCGTAGGTCGTCGTGCCGACCTGGAAGCCCGTGGGCGTGGGTGTCGGATCTGCCGAAGGCGTGGATGCGCCCGATGCCGGATCGGCCGAAGTGTCCGATGCGCCCGATGCGGCGGGATTGCCGTCGTCGTTGTTCACGACGTCGCTGGTCGCGGCGGAAGTCGTTGCCGGTGGCAGCGATGCATCCGAGCCGCCGCATGCGCTGAGCGTCAGCGCGATCGACGCGGCGGCGAGCCAGGCGGCACCGGCGCGCGCGAGCTTGAGAAGAGCAGGGTTCTGGTTCAATTGTTATGCCTCTTTGTAAAACGAACGAATCGTGAATGTCGTACGACATCGTTCGAATATTAGGCATCCCAATGAAAGAAACGATACTTGCTGTTCGCCCTTAAGCCTTTTGGACGGTTTCGCTTCGGTGTGGCGATTCGCGGCGCGCTTCTGAAAAAACACATAACACGCTTTATGTATCGGCGGCAGCCGTCATCACGCGCGCGACTTTTCCTTCTTCCATCCAGACGACCTTGTCGGCGGCACCGAACCAGCGATCGTCGTGACTGACTGCAATGACTGTCTTGCCGGCCGCCTTCAGTCGCGGCAGCAGTTTCTCGTAGTAATAGCGACGGAACTGAGGGTCCTGATCGGCGGCCCATTCATCGAAGATCAGCACGGGCCGCCCTTCGGCGAGCGCGCTGACCATCGCGAGCCGCTTGCGCTGCCCGCTCGACAGATCCGTCGTGCTGAAGCGCCCGAGCTTGTAATGAACCTTGTCGGAGAGGTCCATTTCCCTGATCAGCTCGGCCAGATCATCCTGCGCGGCATCGAGGCCATAGAGACGATCGAACAGATGAAAGTCGGAGAAGATCACCGAGAACAATTGCCGATACGCCGTTGCATTGGCATCGGTGACGTTCTTTTCATCCCAGCGCACTTCGCCGCTATCCTGCGCGTACAACTGCGTGACCAGATTGAGCAAGGTCGATTTGCCGCTGCCGTTGCCGCCGGCGATGAACGTCACTTCACCCGCCTTGATGAAGAGATCGCACGGACCGACGTGAAAGCCCTGCTGTCCGTCCGGATTCTTGTAGCTGTAGCTCACGCCGCGCAGCGTGATGCCGTGCGCCAGTACGGGCGCCGATGCGTCGGGCCCGGATTCCGCCGCGCGTTTGACCTGCTCCAGTTCGCGTTCGAGCACGTCCAGACGGTCCACGGCGAGATCGGCGCGGGACACCGCGGGCAGCGCCTGAATCAGACTGGCGATGGCGCCGCCCGAGAACACGATGACGAGAATGATCTTCGCCGGCGTCGACGTATCGCTGATGTAGTACGGAATCAGAAACACCATGCAGCCGAGCAGGCCATAGAAGAACGCGTCGCTGAGCGTCTGGCCGCGATTGAAGCCGCGCCCCGAACTCACGCGCAAATCCTGCACGGCGAGCGCCCGCTGCACGATGTAGTTATCGAAGAGGTCGGTGTCGCGGCGCGCATTCATCTTGATTTCGCGAAAGCCGCGCAGCAGATGATCGAAGCTCGAACGAAACGCGCTTTCCAGTTCTGTCGCTTCTTTGGAAAGCGCTTCCGCATACTTGTAGCTGCTGCGATAAAAGAATGTTGCGACGCCCAGAAACAGCAGCGTGACACCGAACGCAATCAGCGACAGGTAGCCGATATACAGCGCCGAAGACAATAGTTGCGTGACGAAATAAATCAGCACGATGACGGTCGGCGCGGCTTCCTCGATGGTCTGCAAGTCCCGGCCGATGGCAAAGTCCACGCGCATCGCGCCGATGTTCTCATAGGCCTCCAGATCCAGCGATCGCACCGCCCGCGCGATGCTCAGGCGTTTCTGCAGGATGAAGTTGGAAATCACGGTGGTGGTGGCGTTGAGCGCATAGTTCATCGCCAGAAGCAGCGCGACGCTCGCGATGAAGAAGAACGCCATCAGATAGAGGTTCGGGCCTTTCGACTGATCCTGGTTCGCGACGGTCGTGACCAGCGCGATCACGCCGGACATCATCACGCCTGGCAAGGTCGAGGCCAGGAGCAAGGGCGTGCGGTCGCGTCTGGCCTCGCCGAACAGCAGCTTGATGAATTTCATAAGTGCTTGTTATCCCCGTGCTACGGCGCTTCGCGCCGCAGGCTTGCCGGCCGTATGTCGGTCCAGTTTTCGTTGATGTAGGCGATGCACGACTGACGCGTCGCCACGCCGTACACGCTGCTCCATCCGGCGGGCACGGCGGCGAAAGAAGGCCACAGGGAGTGCTGCCCTTCGTCATTGCGCAGCACGAGAAACTCGCCGGTTTCGTCATCGAAAGGATTCATCTCGCTCTCCGGATCATGGCGTGTTCCAGACGGGATTCACCCATCCGTGTTCGTCATAGTCGGCGAGGCACTGATCGACCAGATCGGTCATCTGTGCCAGCGAACCATCCGCCGACGCCATCGCTTGCAGATGCACCTTGATTTCTTCGTGGCTGCCCATGTAGTTGCGTTCGTACAGTTCGTGACGGCCCGCGAACTCCGAGCCGACCGCGTCCCACATGAGCTTCATCAGCTTGATGCGCTCGCGGTGGCCGATGCCGTTCGAGCCGCGCACGTAGCGGGACAGATATTGATCGATCTCCGGGTTGTCGAAATCGCGCGTCGAGGAGGGCAGATAGATCAGCGCCGAAGCCACGATCTTGTGCACGATTTCCTTGATGCGCCCGTAGGCATCCGGCGCAAGGGCGCGATACGCCAGCGCCGCGTGCAGATTCGGCAACACCGCGCCATGCACCCAGTGATCCGGCTGACGCGCCATCGTGTTGGCGAGCGACCAGAACATGTGACGCAGTGCGATGACTTCGCCGAGCATCACCTGATTGCCGCGAAACTCGTCGCCGCTCGTGACGTGCAGCGCTTTCGAAAGCAGCCCGGTGAGAAAGTCCAGCTTCACCGCGAAACGCGTGCAGCCGTGAAAGCTCGTGCCGTGCATGAAGCCGGAAGCGGTCGGGAAATCCGGCGGCATGGCGTCCGTGCCGTGACTCAGCACGTTTTCCCACGGCACGAATACGCGGTCGAGGATCAGGATCGCGTCGTTCTCGTCGAAGCGGGAACTGAGCGGCGCATCGAAAGGACTCGACGCCTGCGCTGCCTGATACTCGTACGAATTGCGGCAAATGAGCTTGAGCCCCGGCGCGTTCATCGGCGTGAAGAACATGACGGCGCGGCTCTTGTCGCTTCGCGCTATGCCCGCGTGGTGGCTGAGAAACGTGTAGTGCGTGAACGCGGCCGAGGTCGCGACCACTTTCGCGCCCGAGATGACGAGGCCGCCGTCGGTTTCCTCGTCGATATGAATGTAGACATCCTGCGCCTGCTCGGGCCGCGCGCGATCGATCGGCGGATTGGCGAGCGCGTGATTCATGAAGGGCACCGTTTCCTGCGCGAGCTTGTGCCATTGCCGCGCGTTGTCGGCATGCGCGCCGTAGTAACCGGCGTTGACGTCGAGCGTATTCATGATCGACGCCTTGTAATCCGGCGTGCGTCCCATCCAGCCGTATGTCAGCCGCGCCCACGATGCAATCGCTTCCTGCTGTGCGACCAGATCGTCCGCGTTGCGCGCGTGACGAAAGTAGCGATGCGTGTAGCCGCCGTTTCCCGTGTCCGTCGCGCAGGTGAGCGCGCTCTGATGCGCGGGATCGTGCAGCGCGTCGTAGAGCCGGGCCATCGAGCGAGCGCTGTTGCGAAACGCGGGATGCGCGGCGACGTCGTCGATGCGCTCGCCGTTGAAGAAGACATCGCGTCCGTCCCGCAGGCTGTCGATGAATGCCCGCCCGGTCAACGGTCGCGCCATCAGAGGTCGCGATAGCTCATTCACTGTGTCTCACCCGATTGGCAAATAGATCACGAATGACCGGTCCGATGACCGCGAGCGCGTCGGCTCGCAGCATGTGGTCGTGTTCAAACGGCACATCGATCACGTTGAGCGCGCCACGGGCGCTCGCCCGCCATGCGCCCAACGAGGATTCGTTAGTGAGGGTAGCGGTGGCGCGCATGAAAGTCATCGGCGCGCTGAGCGGTGCGGGCCGGAACGACGCGGCAAGTGTCGCATGACAGGCCGTCACCTCGACCAGCGCCGGCAACGCGCTTTGCGGAATGTGCGCGAGCGGGCTTTCGATGGCGCGCATATGCTCCATCACGCGCTCCCATTGCAGCGCGCCGGGCGACGCCTCGCTGAACGGATAGCCGATCATCGCGAGGACATTGCCCAGATGCGTGGCCGGCGCGAGCGTTTCGTGCCGCAGGCCGCGCGGCAGATGGCTGTCGAGCAGCACGACATGCGCGACGGTTTCGCCCTGCGCTTCGAGGCTCGTCGCGATCTGATGCGCGACCAGCCCGCCGAACGACCATCCCATCAGCCGATACGGACCGCGCGGCTGAATCGTGCGGATATGCGCGATATACCGGTCCGCGAGCCCGGCGACCGAAGGCGGCGCGGCCTCGCCGATCAGCATCGGCGATTGCAGGCCGTACAGCGGAACATCGACGCCGAGATGCGGAATGAGCGTTGCATAGCACCAGCTCAGGCCGTAGCCAGGATGCACGCAGAAGAGCGGCGCGGCGGCGCTCGCATGCTGCAGCGGCAAGAGGGACGCGAGCGCATCCGGCGCGTGACGATGCCGCAGCCGCTCGCCGAGCTGGGCGACGGTCGGCGCTTCGAACAGCATGCGGATGCCGACGTCCACGCCCATCCGGTCGCGGATGCGGTTGACGAGGCGCGCCGCGCGCAGCGAATGGCCGCCCAGCGCGAAGAAGTTATCGTCGATCGATACGGCGTCGCGCTCCAGCGTCTGCGCGAAGAGCTGAGCCAGTTCCGCTTCGCGGGCGTTGCGCGGCGCGTGGAAGCGTCGCGGCGCGCGCGCCGGAGCCGGCAGCGCGGCACGGTCGAGCTTGCCGTTCAGCGTCACGGGCAGCCGGTCGAGCGTCGTGAAGATCGCTGGAACCATGTAGTCGGGCAGGCTGCCGATAAGCGCGGCGCGCACGCGGGTTTCGTCGTAATCCGTGCCGGCGACGAGATAGGCGGCCAGTTGCCCGTCGATCAGCGCAACCGCGCAGTCACGCACCGATGGCTGCGCACGCAACGCGGCCTCGGTCTCGCCGATCTCGACGCGAAAGCCCCGTATCTTCACCTGATGATCGGAGCGGCCGAGAAATTCCAGTTCGCCATCGGCGGACCAGCGCGCCAGATCGCCGGTTCGATACATGCGTTCGCCCGGCGCGCCGTGAGGGTCCGCGACGAAGCGCTCGCCGGTGAGATCGGGCCTGCCGAGATAGCCGCGCGCGAGTCCCCGGCCCGCGATGTACAGATCGCCGGCCGATCCCGGCGGGCAGCGGCCCAGCCAGCGATCGAGCACGTACACGCGCGTATTCCAAAGCGGCCGTCCGATCACCGCTCCCGGGCTTTGCGCGACAAGTTCCGCCGAGGTCGACCAGATCGTGGTTTCGGTCGGTCCATAGACATCGATCACGCGTTGGGCGTGCGCGTGCAGCCGTTCGGCGAGGCGCGTGGAGAGCGCTTCGCCACCTGTGAGCGCCAGCGTGAAGCCCGCGTGCGGCATGTCCTGCATTTCGTGCAGCAGCGCGTCCCACAGCGTCGGCGTCGCCTGCATCACGTTCGCGCGCGATGAACCGGCGAGGCGCGCGAGCCGGCGCGGATCCTTGACGTCGTCGGACGAGGCCAGCACGATCGTCGCGCCCGTGAGCAGCGGACCGAGCAATTCGAGGCAGGCGATATCGAAACCCAGCGTCGTCACCGCGAGCAGGCGGTCGCCGGGTTTCAGGCGCATGCGGTCCTGCATCGCCGAGAGCAGGTTGAGCAGCGCGCCGCGCGTCACCGCGACGCCCTTCGGCGTGCCGGTGGAGCCGGATGTGTAGATCACATAGGCCAGATTTTCCGCGCGGGAAGCGGGCGCGACAGCGTGTCCATCGACCTCAATCCCGCCAAGGCTTTCGACGACCAGCGCGGGCTTCGCGTCGGCGAGCATGGCCGCGATGCGCGCCTGCGGGTAAGCCGGATCGATCGGCAGGAAGGCCGCGCCGCTTTTCAACACGCCGAGCACGGCCACCACGATGTCGGGCGTGCGCGGCAGGATCAGCGCGACCAGATCGTCAGGCCCGATGCCTTGCGCGATCACTGTCTGCGCGAACCGATCCGAGCGCCGCTCGATATCGGCGTAAGTCCAGTGCGCGTCGCCCTGCATGACCGCGATGGCGTCCGGCGCGCGGCGCGCCTGCCGCGCAAACAGCGTCGCAACGTCCGCTTCGGCAAGCGCGCGCGCCGTGCGGTTCCACGCGTCCAGACGTTCGGCTTCGGCGGGCGCGAGCAGATCGCGGGCGATGATCGCGACGTCCGGCGTCGCCGCGACGTGCTCCAGCACGCGCACGAATCTGTCCAGCAGCGATTGCGTCGCGTCGGCATCGAACTGGCTGGCCCGGCAGTCGAGACGCAGCGTCATGCGCTTGCCCGGAATCGCGACGAGCGTCACCGGATAATGCGTGCCGTCGTATCCGTCGATGCTCGCAATCGCGAGTTCATCAGTGGAATCGGTGGCGCAGACGGTATCCATCGGATAGTTCTCGACGATCAGCAGCGAGTCGAACAGCTCGCCGTGTCCGGACTCTTCCAGAATGTCCGTCAGGCCGAGATGCTGATGCGGCAACTGGTCCGCGTGCGCCGCCTGCATGCGCCGGAACAGTTCAGGCCAGCGCTCGCCGGGATCGAGCGTGACGCGCAGCGGCAGCGTATTGATGAACAGGCCGACGCGCCGCTCGATCTCCGGCAGCTCGGCGGGACGGCCCGACACCGTGATGCCGAACACGATGTCCGCGCGTCCCGTGAGCCGCGCGAGCAGCACGGCCCAGCAACCCTGCAGGATCGTGCTGGAGGTCGCATCGAGACGTTGCGCCAGCGCGGCGAGCCGCTCCGACAGCACCTCGGACAGCTCGTTTTGGGCCGTGCGCACGTCCGGCGCATGCGAACCCGTGTCGGGGCGGCTCAGCCGGGTCGGTCCGTCGAGTCCGCGCAGCGCTTCGCGCCATGCCGCGCGCGCCGCCGCCTTGTCCTGACGCGTCAGCCATGCGTGCTGGTCGCGCAACGGAAGACCGCTTTTGAGCGCGTCGCCCGCATACAGCGACATCAGTTCGGACACCAGAATCGGCATCGACCAGCCGTCCAGCAGCAGATGATGATTGCTCATGACCAGCCGATGCCGCCGCGGCCCGGTTCGGACGAGCGCGAAACGCAGCAGCGGCGCGCGCGTCAGATCGAAGCGGCGCTCGCGCTCCGACGCGAGCACGGCCGAAAGCGCCCCGGCGACATCATCCGCGCCGGATACATCCGTCTCGCGCCACGGCGCGCTCAGCGCACCGGCGATCACCTGGACGGGCCGGCCGCTCACCGTGCGAATGCTGACGCGCAACGCTTCGTGACGCGCCAGCAGCGCATCCGCCGCGGCCCGCAGACGCGCGGCGTCGACTCGTCCTTCGAGCGCGAGCGAAATCTGCGCGATGTAGGGATCGGGGCCGGACGCATCGTAGAGCGAATGGAACAGCAATCCTTCCTGCAATGGCAGAAGCGGCAGGATGTCCTGCGTGCCGGGCGCGGCGGCCTCGATCGCATCGATCTCGGCTTGCGTGAGCGCGGCGCCGAGATCGGACGGCGTCAGTCCGCCGGTTTCGATCCGGGCGGTGACGCGCAATGCGTCGAACCAGCGCCGTGCCAGTTCGCGGATGGAGGCCTCGTCGAACAGGCCGCCGGCGAAGGTCCAGTGCGCGTGCAGGCGCGCGCCCTCGTCGCCGTCGACGACTTGCGCATCCAGCGCGATCGCATGGGACAAGGGCGCATCGGCATCGTCGCCGCCTTCGAGCGACAGGCCGCCGATCGAAGTCCACGCGCCGCCCGAGCGGCCGAAGCGGCCCAGATAGTTGAACGACAGTTGCGCGTGCGCGCCTTGCAGTTCCGGCGCGGTACGCGCATTGAGATAGCGCAGCAGGCCGTAGCCGATGCCGTGGTCGGGCAGCGCGCGCAGCGCTTCCTTGACTCGCTTCACCAGCGCCGCGCCGGGCTCGACGCCGTCGAGATCGATGCGCACGGGATGAAGGCTCGTGAACCAGCCCACCGTCTGCGACAGATCGAGACCGCTTTCGCCCGGCTCGCGCCCGTGTCCTTCGAGATCGAGCAGGACCGGGCGCGTATCGCCGCGCCAGCCGGATACGGCGAGCGCGTAGCCGGCGAGCAGCACGTCGTTGACGCCGCCACGGAATAGCGCGGGCACGCTGCCGAGCAGACGCGATGTCGTCGCGGCGTCGAGCACGGAGCTCACGCGGCGCGCGCTCGCGAATGTGTCGGTGCGATCGAGCGGGCGGGCGCCGAGCGGTGTATCGGGCGCGGACAGAATCCATCGCCAGCGATCGAGTTCGGCCACGCGCCGCGCGCTATGCGCGTCGTCGTGGAGGTGGCGCGCCCAGCGGCGAAACGACGTCGGCACCGGCGGCAGCGCGGGCGGCTCGCCTTGCGCGGCGAGTGCGTAGGCCTGCGCCAGATCGTCGAGCAGGATGCGCCACGACACGCCATCCACGACGAAATGATGGATCGTGAGCAGAAGCAGACCCGCCGACGCGCCCCGGTCGAACCACACCGCGCGCAAAACGCGGCCCTGCTGCGGCGCGAGCCATCGTTCGGACGCGTGTTGCTCGCGAGCGATGTGGCGATCGATATCGGCATCGGTCCAGTCGCGTGCGTCGATTCGATGCAACAGGGTTTGCGCATCGGCGGCGCGCGCGGCCGTATCGAGTTCTCCGTCGATCACGCGCGCCCGCAGCAGCGCATGCCGCGCGATCACGACATCCAGCGCCTGCGCTAGCGGGGCGTGCCGCGCGCCGTCCGGCAAGGCCACGCGCATCGACTGGCTGAATGCGCCGGTCGCACCGCCGCGCGCCATCAGCCAGCGCATGATGGGCGTGGCGGGCACGCGGCCAACCGTGTCGTCCGGGGCTTTCAGGACATCCTGAACCGCACCGGCGATCCGCGCCAGCGCGGCCGGCGTCTTGTGCCGGAACACATGCGCCGGGCTCAGATCGAGTCCGGCGGCACGCGCGCGGCTCACCAAGCGGATCGACAAAATGCTGTCGCCGCCCAGCGCGAAGAAGCTGTCGTCGGGCTGCACGTCTTCGCGTCCGAGCACATCGGCGAAAAGCTGTGCGATCAGCGCTTCCCGCTGCGTCGCCGCGACGCGCCGCGCCGACGCAGCCGCGCGCGACGGCGCAGGCAACGCGCGGCGATCGAGCTTGCCGTTGGGCGTGAGCGGCAGCGCGTCGAGCACGACGAACGCCGACGGCGTCATGTACTCGGGCAGGCGGCTCGCCACGGCTGCGCGCAGCGAGGTTTCATCGACAGCCCATGCCGGCACGACATAAGCGATGAGTTGCCGCTCGCGCACGGCGACGGCGCAGGCGCGCACGCCATCGTGTTCCATCAGCGCCGCTTCGATCTCGCCCGGCTCGATGCGAAAGCCGCGCAACTTGACTTGCTGGTCGACACGGCCGAGAAATTCGAGTTGCCCATCGGTCCGCCAGCGCGCGAGATCGCCGGTGCGGTACAGCCGCGTGCCGGCCCCGCCGAACGGATTGGCGACGAAGCGCTCGGCCGTCAGATCGGGCCGCCCAAAGTAGCCGCGCGCGAGCCCCGCGCCGGCGACGTAGAGTTCGCCGGTCACGCCCGCGCCGCACGATCGCAGGCAGGCATCGAGCACGTGAATCTGGCTGTTCCAGACGGGCCGTCCGATCGGCGGCGCGACCGGGCCGGCGAGGTCGTCGCTCATGGTCGCGCAGACGGTGACTTCGGTCGGTCCGTAAGCGTTGATGAGCCGCCGCCCGTTCGACCATCGTCCGGCGGTGTCGGGCGTGATGGCTTCGCCCGCCGTGACGATCGTGCACGCGGCGGGAATCGTGTCCGGGTCCATCGCCGCGAGCAGCGCGGGCGGCAGCGTCACGCAGGTGATCTCCTGCTCGCGAATCAGCCCGGCGAGACGCTCCGCCGACATCAACGCCGGATCGGCCAGTACGAGCCGCGCGCCGCGCAACAGCGTGACGAGCACTTCGGACACGGCGGCATCGAACGAAAGCGACGCGAACTGCAGCACGCGCGATGCCGCCGTAATGCCGAAGCGTGCGGCCTGCGCGCCGACCAGACTCGCGATGCCGGCGCGTGTCACGACGACGCCCTTCGGCTTGCCGCTGGAGCCCGACGTATAGACGACATAGGCCGGATGGCCGGGCGCGACGATGCGCGACGGCGTGCCGGTCGGCCAGCCCGCGAGCGAGGGCAACGCCGCGAGCGTGCGCGCGGGCCGCGCATCGGCGAGCATCGCGTCGATGCGCGCCTGCGGATAGTGCGGATCGACCGGCAGATACGCGCCGCCGCTCTTGAGCACGCCGAGCATCGCGACCACCATGTCGGGCGTGCGCTGCATCGTCAGGGCGACAACGCGCTCCGGCCCGATGCCATGCTCGACGAGCAAATGCGCCAGCGCGTTCGAGCGCGCTTCGAGTTCGCGGTACGTCAGCCGCTCGCCACCCTGCATCACGGCGATGGCGTCCGGCGTGCGCGCAGCCTGCGCGCTGAAGAGCGTGGCGACATCGGCTTCAGCGACGGGATGCGCGGTCGTGTTCCAGCGACGGATTTCATCGTGTTCGTCGCGCGACAGCAGATCGATGCGTCCCACCCGACTGTCGGGCTGCGTGGCCATCGTCCGCAGGATCTGCATGAGCGCGGCGAGCAGCCGCCGCGCGTCGTCGCCGGAAACCAGCTCCACGCGATGATCGATCCGCAACTCCAGCTCGCGTCCCGGCGTGACCATCACGCTGACCGGATAGTGCGTCGTGTCGTCGACGGTCATGCCCGTCAGCGCGACGCCGTCGATCTCGCCTTGCGTGTGCGCAACGGGATAGTTCTCGACCACCATCAGCGTGTCGAACAGTTCGCCGTGCCCGACGAGCGCCTGAACCTCCGTCAATCCGACATGCTGATGCGGCAGCAGCGCCGACTGGTCGCGCTGGATGCGTTCGAGCAACTGCGCGATGGTTTCGTCGGCGCGCAGTGTCGCGCGCAGCGGCAGCGTGTTGATGAACAGGCCGACACGCCGCTCGACATCCTGTAGCTCGGCCGGCCGTCCGGCCGCCGTGACGCCGAAGACGATATCGTCGCGCCCGGTCCGGTGGCCGAGCAGAATCGCCCACGCGCCTTGCGCGAAGGTCGCCAGCGTCAGGCCGAGACGGCGCGCGCAGTTTTGCAGATGCGCAGTCGCGTCCGCATCCAGATTGCCGGTGACGGACCGTTGCCGCGCGGCATGGATGCCGGGATCGGCGCTCGCGACGAGACGCGTGGGCCCGTCCAGCCCGGCCAAGGCCGCTTGCCATGCGTTGCGCGCGCTCTCGCGATCCTGCTTCGCCAGCCACACGAACTGATCGCGCAACGGCGGCGCGAGGCCGAGCGGCTCGCCCGCGTAAGCCCGCATCAATTCCGACACCATGACGGGCATCGACCAGCCATCGATCAAAAGATGATGCAGGCTCAGCACCAGCCGATGAAGACCGTCGCCCAGCCGCAGCAGGGCGGCGCGCTGCAAGGGCGCGGCAGTCAGGTCGAAGCGCCGTTCGCGGTCTTGCGCAAGCCAGTCCGCAAGCGCTTCATGTTGATCGACGTCGCGCCAAGGTGTGGCGACAGCACGGTGCAACGCCTGCACGACGCGCCCGTCGACGGCGTGGAAACTGACCCGCAACGCGTCATGCCGCTCGACCAGCCGGTCGATGGCGGCGCGCAGCCTGTCCCGGTCCAGCTTGCCTTCGAAGTCGAGCACCAGTTGCACGATATACGGGTCGGGGCCGGAGGCATCGAACATCGCGTGGAACAGCAGGCCTTGCTGCAACGGCGCGAGCGGGAGAATTTCCGTCGCGGCGGGTAGGTCGGCTCGCAGCGCCGCGACGACCGCAGGGGGCACGCCCGGCCACGAAGCGTCGGCAGGCTGTGGCTCGATGTTCGGTTCGCGTGCGACGACCGCGAGCGCCGCCGGTGTCTTTTCGCGAAAGACGTCGGCTGGCGTCAGCACGAGTCCCGCCTTGCGCGCGCGGCTGACGAGCTGGATCGACAGAATGCTGTCGCCGCCCAGTGCGAAGAAGCCATCGTCCGCGCCCACCGATGCGAGGCCGAGCACGTCCGCGAACAACTTCGTCAGCGTCGCTTCGCGCGGCGTCGCCGGCTCGCGCGTCGCGGACGTCCGCGCCTGGAACGCGGGCAACGCCTTGCGGTCGAGCTTGCCGTTGCGCGTGATCGGCAGCCGGTCGAGCCGAACGAAGCCCACCGGCATCATGTAGTCGGGCAGACGCTGCCGCAGCGCCGCGCGCACGTGGCTTTCGTCATACTGCCCGTCCACGACGACATAAGCGATCAGGCGGCTGGCGGCGCCGTCCTGCTGCGCCAGCACCGCGCACGCCCGGATCGAAGGCTGCTCGGACAGCGCGGTTTCGATTTCGCCCGGCTCGACGCGCAGTCCCCGCACTTTCACTTGCTGATCGGCGCGGCCCGCGAACTCGAGTTCTCCCGCCTCGTTCCAGCGCGCGAGATCGCCCGTGCGGTACATGCGCGCGCCGGGCGGACCGTAAGGATCGGCCACGAAGCGCTCCGCCGTGATGCCCGTCAGGCCGACATAACCGCGCGCGAGGACATCCCCTGCGATGTACAGATCGCCCGCGACGCCGATCGGGCAGACGTTCAGGAAGTCATCGAGCACAAGAATCCGTGCCGATGCGCGCGGCGCGCCGATCGGAACCGGATGCCGCAGCCGCCTGTCAGGCGTCGCCCGAAAACTCGTGACGAACACGCTGGTTTCGGTCGGGCCGTAGCAGTTCAGGAGCGTTATCTCCGGAAAACGCAGCAAAACTCGCTGAAAGCTCGCGACCGACGCCGTGTCGCCGCCGGTCAGGATCGTGCGCAGTCCGCTGAGGCATTCCAGATCTTCCGTGACCAGCAGATTGAAGAGGCTCGTCGTCAGGAGGAGATTGCCCGCGCCGTGCGTGGCGATTTCGCGGCGCAGGTCCGCAGGCGTCAACTGCTCGCACGCGGCCACGACGAGCTGGTCGCCGCGCAACAGGGCACTCCAGATTTCGTAGCTGCTGGCGTCGAACGCATAGGACGACTGGAACAGCACGCATTGCGGCGGGAAGTCCAGCAGGTCCATCGCCATGTCGACGATACCGGCGTGGGTCAGTTCGATGCCCTTGGGCAGCCCGGACGAGCCGGACGTGTACATGATGTTGACGAGCGACTGCGGCGCGATGTCGATGCCGACGGGACGGTCGTCGCCTTCGGCGAGCATCGCGGAATCGATGTGCAGCGCGGCCACGGGCCAATCGCCGGTGCTGAGACCGGCGTCGTGCAGGACCAGCGCGGTGCGCGTGTCGTCCAGCATGCGCTGCCGGCGCTCCGGCGGCTGACCGCGATAAAGCGGCAGATAGCACCCGCCCGCCTTCAGGATGGCGAGCGTCGCGACGATCAGTTCCAGCGAACGCGCCATGTCGACGGCGACGCGCGTCTCGCGCGCGACGCCATGCGCTCGCAGCCGATGCGCCAGCCGGTTCGACATTCGGTCGAGCTCGCGATACGTCAGCGCGCGCTCGCCGCTACGCAAGGCGATGGCGTCGGGCTGCCGCTCGACGATCTGCGCGAACCGTTGCGGGATCGACTGCGCTTGCCGTCGACGCTGCGGCGACGGTGCGCCGAACGCGAGCGTCGCGGCGCGTTCATCGGCCGCGAGTACGGTATGTTGGCCGATGCTCGCGTCGGGATCGCCGATGGCCTGATCGAGCAGACCCTGGAACGCGGACGCCATGCGGCGCGCCGTCGCCGGATCGAACAGCTCGGCGGCGAATTCGAGGCTGCCTTCGATGACCCCGCCGACGTGCGCGACGAGTTCGAACGCGAGATCGAACTTCGCCGCCGCGTTGCCGATCGCGCGGGGCAGCGCGTTCATGCCTTGCAGCGCGAGTGGCGCGTCAGCACCGTATTCGAGCGTCAGCGCAACCTGAAACAGCGGATGGCGCGCGACGCTGCGCTGCGGATTGAGCGTCTCCACGATGCTCGAAAACGGCACATCCTGATGCGCGTAGGCGGCGAGATCGGCAGCGCGCACGCGCGCGAGCAGTTCGCGAAACGTGGGTTGGCCGCTCGCATCGACGCGCAGCACCAGACTGTTCACGAAGTAGCCGATGACGTCCTTGAGTTGCTCGTCGAAACGCCCCTCGCCCGGCGTGCCGATAAACACGTCCGTGCCCGCGCCGAAGCGCCGCAACACGGCGACCAGCGCGCTCTGCAGGACCATGAAGAGCGTGGCGTGATGAGCCTGCGCGAAATGCGCCGCGCGGCGATGCAAGGCCGGATCGATGCGAAACGCGATGCGCTCGGCGCGGCCTAATCCATCGGTGGGTCGTGCGCGTACGCGCGGCAGCGGCAATTCATCCGGCAGGTCGACCAGCGCATCGCGCCAGTATGCGAGTTGCCGATGCGCGAGGCTGCCGGTTTCATCGGATGCGCCGAGCAGCGTGCGCTGCCATCGTGCGAAATCGGGGTACTGCACCGGCAGCGGCGTCCAGTCCGGTTGCGTGCCGCCGCGCCGCGCCGTATATGCGGTCGACAGGTCGCGCAGAAAGGGTGCCAGCGACGCGCCATCGAACGCGATGTGATGGAAGTTGAACACCAGCACCGCGCGATCGCGCGCCCAGCGCAGCAGGCGCGCCCTGAAGGGAATCCGGTTTGCCAGGTCGAACGGTGCGCCGGCTTCGGCGGCGATATCGTGATCGAGTTCGGCAGGCGTCGAGTCGGCGACGGTGAGCAGGTCATCTGGCTCATCGGCGGTCAGGAGATGCGGGACCACGCCTTGGTCCGTATCGCGAAAGAGGGTGCGCAGGCTTTCGTGACGCGTGACGATGTCGAGCAGCGCGAGGCGCAGCGCGTGCAAGTCACACGGTCCCGTCAGGTCGAAGGCGTAAGGCAGGTTGTAGGCGGTGTCGCCGCGTCCCAGCCGCGCCAGAAACCACAGTCCCTGCTGACCCGCCGACACGCAAGCGTGCGCGCGCGAATCCGCCGCTGCCAGGCGCGGGCGTCGCGCGCCGCCGCTTGCGAGCAAGGCCGCGAGCCGTTCGACGGTGGGTGCGCTGAATACATCGCTGACACTCGCATCGGCTTTCAGTACGGCGCGTATCCGGTTCGCCAGTTGCGCCGCAAGCAGCGAATGGCCGCCGGACGCGAAGAAATCATCGTGGATGCCTACGGTGTCCAGCCGCAATACGTCGGCGAACAGGCGCGCGAGTTCGATCTCGACGGGCGTTCGGCCCGCCGGGCCGCGAGCGGTATCGCGTCGTGGCGCGGGCAAGGCGGCGCGATCGAGCTTGCCGTTGGGAAGCAGCGGCAGCACCGGCAGCGCAACGAAGGACGACGGCAACATGTAGTCCGGCATCCGCCGCGCCAGCGCGTCGCGCACGGTGGCTTCGTCGTATCCGGCCGCGGGCACGAGATAAGCGACGAGCCGCTCATCCTCCTGCAAGGCCACGGCCGCCGCCGCAACCTGCCTGTGCGCGAGCAGCGCTGCCTCGATCTCGCCGGGCTCGACCCGGAAGCCGCGAATCTTGACTTGCCGGTCCGCACGGCCGAGATAGTCGATCTCGCCGTCGCCGCGCCGTCGCGCGCGGTCGCCCGTGCGATACATCCGCGAGCCGGGCGGACCATGGGGATCGGCGAGAAAGCGCTCCGCCGTCAGGCCGGGCTGTCCGAGATAGCCGCGCGCCAGTCCCGCGCCGGCGAGGTAAAGTTCGCCCGCTTCGCCGTCGGCACAGGGCCGCAGGCTTTCGTCGAGCACGTAAGCCGAGGTGTTCCAGAGCGCGTGGCCGATTGGCGCGCCGTTCTCCAGCGTGGCGATGGCGTGCAGGCTGTCGCCGCTCGCTTCCGACGAGCCGTAGAAATTCACCAGACGCGCATCCGGCACGCGCGCGGCAAAGCGCGCGGCCAACGCAGGCGGCAGCGGTTCGCCGCTGCATATCCAGAGCGGGCACCGGTTCAGCGCGGCGTGATCGGGCTGATCGAGCAGGGCGGCGAGCAGGCTCGGCACGACCGTGATGCGGCCGATGTCCAGCCGCGCGATCTCGGCGGCCAGCAGCGCCGGATCGCGGGCGACGTGCGTATCGGCGAGTGCGACGGTCGCGCCGGCGATCAGCGGCGCGAGGAGTTCCGTGGCGCCGTCGATGAAGCTCATCGAACTCTTGGCGAGCACCGTTTCGCCGGGCGCGAACGCATACGTCGCGGCAACCCAGCACAGGCGGTTGACCAGACCGGCGTGCAGGCCGACGACACCTTTGGGCCGGCCTGTGGAACCCGACGTATAGATGACATAGGCTGCATCGAGCGGCTGCGCACGCGCGCCGCCGCGAACGGCCGTTTCGCTTTCGGCGCAGTGATCGTTGGCGGGCAGATCGACCAGATGCAGTATCGGTATGTCCTTCATTGCATCGGCCAGTTCGGCGGCGAGCGCCGTGCTGGTCAGCACGCACGAAGGCCGCGCATCGCGGGACATGAAGGCGAGCCGGTCGGCGGGATACGCGGGATCGAGCGGCAGATACGCCGCGCCGCTGCCGAGCACGCCGAGAATGGCCATCACCATGTCGAAGGAACGCGGCAGCGCGATCGCGACGATGTCGCCCGGTCCGAGCCCGCGCGACATGAGCTGATCGGCGAGCCGGTTCGCGCGCACGTTCAGTTCGGCATAGGTCATCTGCCGGGCGCCTTGCACCAGCGCCGGGGCCGTCGGCGTGCGCGCGGCCTGGCGCTCCAGCAGGTCGCACACGGTCAGCATGGCCAACTCGTCGGCGGACCAGCGCGCAGCGTCGTGGCCGCCTCCGATCTGATCGGTCAATGCGTCCATTCCGTCAGTGATCCTGATGATGACTGGCTACGAGTCCACGCGCGCGCAACTCGGGAATCACGGCGCGACCGAATTCCTCGAAGGTGCCCGGAAAATGCGTCGGCGTGATGACGAAGCCGTCGCAGCAGTCTTCGAACAAGGCTTGCAGTTGATCGGCGACGTCAGCCGCCGTGCCGACGAGACGCGGCGTGCCCGTGCTGGCCGACAGCGCGATGGCGGCGTCGTCGACGCTGACGGCCGGTTTAGCGTCGAGCAGCTTCGCGAGCCACGCCTGCGTGCCGCCGGCGTCGACGGCGGGCCGTCTGTGCTGGCTTTCGAGAATCGGCTGTAGCGGCGCATCGCCGGACGCACCCGACAGATCGAGGCCCAGCATCGCGGCCAGATAGCTTCTCGCCGCGTCCGGCGCGACGAGCGTGTCGAGATGCGCGGCGCGAGCCTCGGCGATATCGCGCGTCTCGCCGATCACCGGCTGCACGGCGGCCATCAGGCGGATGTCCTGCGGCGAGCGGCCCATGCGCGCGGCGCGCGCGCGGACGTCGTCGCGCAGTTCGCGCATGGCGGCCGGCTCGTTCTGGATGGCGAAGATGACTTCCGCCCAGCGCGCCGCGAAGTCCCGGCCTCGGGGCGACACACCGGCGGCCATCAGCGTCGGATTGCCGCGACAAGGCAAGGTCAACGGTCCGCGTATGTCGAAGTGACGGCCTTTGTGATCGATCTGACGGATCTTGTCGGCGCGGGCATAGAGTCCCGATTGCTTGTCGGCGATGAGGGCGCCTTCATCCCACGAAGACCAGAGGTCGTGACACACCGTCAGCACTTCTTCGGCGCGCTCATACAGATCGCCGTGATCGAGCGATGTCAGATGCGCGAAATTGATGGCATTGCTCGCCCCCGCCGACGTCACGATATTCCATGCCATGCGGCCCTTGCTGAAATGATTCAGTGTACTAAGCGTTCTGGCGAGATGATACGGTTCCATGAAGGTGGTCGACAGCGTGACCGTGAACCTGAGCCGCTGTGTGACGCCGATCATCGGTGAAACCAGCAGCGCGGGATCGTGACGGATCGCGCCGCTCGCGCCACGGCTCGTCATGGTTTGCCAGACGCCGTCATCGCCCATTGGAACGGCGAGCGACTCCGGCACGAACGCATAGTCAAAGCCGTAGCGATCGAGGCTGCGAGCGAGGTTCTCGTAGAGCTCGCGATCGCAGAAATCGGTTTCGCTATAGGGATGGCGCCACATTGCGCCGAAGTGACTGCCCGGAGTAAGCACATAGGCCGAAAGGAGCATGTGCCGGCGCATCACGACGCGGCTCCGATTGCCGTGTCACACATTTGCGATGCCTTTATGCGATCATTTCCACCAGGGATCATGACGAACATGCGACACCACCTTTTTACTGGTAGTCACCGGAATTTCTGCGTATATTGTTCTAGTGTGATTGAAGTTGTCAATTAAGTTTCCCTGAGGGTAATGACATGAAAGACAACATTGCAGTCGCCGAAACTCCTCATACGGAAAAAGTTACAAGCGACACGCACGCTGTGGTATGCAGCACGAGTCCGGCCACCAATGGCGTCAAGCTCGTGGGTGAAGCATTCGTTCCCGGCGCGAGTCTGTTGATGGATGGAAATGTCGTCAACGGAGCCGCACATGTCGCCGCGGGCATCGGCATCAAGATGCTGTTCGGGCCGGTGGGTCTGCTGCTCGCAGCGGCCGATTCCTACTCGAAGTCGGTGACCGACAAATACCTGTGGAATCACGTCAGTGATCTGGTCGACAAGGCCAAGGAAACCCGCAGGGCAAGAGCCGAGGCGGCACCCCCGCCGGCAGAATAAAGCCCGACTGGCGTACTGCCGGAAACACCACAAGCATCACTGAGCACTTTTCCTTCAGATGCGCCCGAAACAATCGATATGCGCGTCTGGAGGAATACGCACGCTCGTTTCAATGCTCGAGTCGCTGAAAGACCCGAAGCTCGTGCCCATAAATCAGGCGGGGAATGAATTCATCATGCACGAGAGCGAGTTGGTGATCGCGGGCCCAGGCTTCCACAGCGCCTTCGGGAACCTGCTCGACCCACTCGCGCGTGAAGACGTAATCGTCGATGTTATGGGCGAGCCGTCGCCCGCCCGGGCGCGCGGTCATGTCCTTGTAGAGAAAGATGCCGCCCGGCCTGACACGATGGACGGCGGCTGCGAATACATCGCGCCTGTCCGGTGGCGGAACGTGATGCAGGACATCAACCATCGCGACGATATCGAATGGCCCTTCGGGCGCGTGAGCGACGGACCGGATATGTTCGAAGGTCAACATGTCCTGCGCGCCGAGACGCTGCGCGGCGGCGCGCGCCGATTCGAGCGGCGGCGCCATGACGTCGCAACCCACGCCGCGGCGGATCTTCTTGGTCGCGGCGAGCACCGCAAGCAGGGAACCCGCGCCGCAGCCGACGTCGAGCACATCGGCGCCGTCGCGCACGAATTGCAGCAGCTTATCGTAGGGGCAGACATACGGGCGAATCGCGCTCAGCCATCGCAGCGGCGTGGGTGTGTCGCAATAGGCCGCGTAGAAGAAACGCCGCAATTGCGCGGGCGTTGCCGAGGCGTCTATGGAGGGAATGGAAGCAGATGCGGGAGCGAGCATATCTGTCCGGGGGTGTCGTCCGATCTTGCGCTCGATGTTACTATGCAAACACTTCTTGCGCCGCCAAATTATCCGAATTCTTCGTTCTCCGCACGAGTTGATGCCAGATGAGCACAGCGGATCCAGTCGATGACGATGCTTCCAACCCTCCGAAGCACCGCTTAGTCAGGCACGTCCGGTATCGGATGAGCCGCAGCGAAAAGTTCATTGCGGTGTCGCTGATCGTCGGCGTCATCGTGCTCGCGCTGATTCCCTTTGTGTTCATCATCATTCCGGCGGGGCATGTCGGCGTGCTGTATCGCCTGCTCAGACACGGTACTGAGACCGACTTTGTCTATCACGAAGGGCTCAACGTCAAATGGCCGTTTGATCGTATTTATACCTACGAAACCAGGACCAAGACGCTCGATGAAAGCGTCCACGCCCTCGCCCGGGACGGTCTCAGTGTCCAGGTCGAGATTTCGGTTCTGTATCGCCCGGTGCCGGATAACGCCGGCAGGTTGCATCAGGAAGTCGGCTATGAGTATGTCGACCGCGTCGTGCGGCCGATTTCACTCGGCGCGGTGCGCGATATCATCGGCAAGAGCGATCCGCATGATCTGTATCGCATCAACGTCGAAGAACTGGAAGGCCGCATACTCGAAAAGATGCACGGGTCGCCGGCTGCGGCGGGGCTCATTTTCTTCGAGCGCGTCGTGGTGCGCGATCTCGATCTGCCGACCACCGTGAATGACTCGATCAATAGAAAGCTCACGGAAGAGCAGAATGCGCAGGCCTATCAGTTCCTGATCGCGCAGGCGAAAGATGAAGCGGAGCGCAAGCGGATCGAAGCTATCGGCATTCAGACTTTCTATTCCATCGTCGCCAATTCGCTGACGCCTCAATTGCTGACATGGCGAGGCATCGAAGCGACCGTGCAGTTGTCCAACTCCAGTAACTCGAAGATCGTCGTCGTGGGCGGCGGGAAAGATCAGCTTCCGTTGATTCTCGGGAGCGATATCGCCAAACAGCCGGATCTGCCTGCGCCCAAGCCAGTGGACCCGCAGTCGCATCAGCTTCCGCAATGGCATGAGCTTCCGAAGCTTTTCCCCAAGGCGGGCGACGGAAGCTCGGGTGCTGAAAACGGTGGCGGCACCATCGGTTCAGGCAATGACAGGAATCTTTCTCAGGCCGCCAGCCCCGGCGTGAAGAAACCGTGATTCGATATCGGGAGGCGCCATCATGATCGTCATTCCAACCTTCGTCTATGTCGTGCTTTGTCTGCTTGTCGCTTATCGCGGCCGGCGCACGCATATCGGTTATCTCGGCAGCTTTCTTCTGAGCTTGTTCATCACGCCGGTAATCGTGTTCGTAGGATTGCTGCTGCTGACGCCATCGCCGGAGAATGTCGAGATCGTTTATCGCGGGGATAAGCAGAAGGTTTAGCGCGGGCCGGAGGGATCGCAGGCGTATGCCACTTGTCGTTCAGTTCTCATTTGCTGGCGCGGCGGGCATCGACGATAGTTCTGTCACGGGAAGCTTATGCCCGTGCTCTATTCTCATCCTGCCATGGAGTTTGTCATGAAGCTGAAAGACAAGGTCGCATTGATCACGGGTGGTACCTCGGGCATCGGTCTGGAGACGGCAAAGCTGTTTCAGAGTGAGGGAGCAACTGTCGTCGTGACGGGTATGAACGCCGGCCGCCTCGAAGAGGCGTCGCGCGCTCTGGAAGGTAAAGCAATGGTGCTTGCGGTCGATGTACGTGACCCTGCGCAGATTAGCGAGGCCGTATTTGAAATCGTGGCGCGTCATGGCCGCATCGACATCGTTTTTGCGAATGCGGGTGCGGGTACTGCCGCACCATTGGACGCAATCACGCCCGAGCAGATTCAGGAACAGTTTTCACTGAATTTCAATGGCGTGTTCTTTACGATCCAGAAAGCAGCTCCCCACTTATCCAAGGGAAGCTCGATCGTGGTGACGACGTCTTTCCTGAATGAAGTCGGTACGCCAGGGCTTTCGATCCTGTCCGCTACCAAGGCGGCTACCCGTTCCCTGGTCCGCTCGATCGGAGCGGAGATCGCGCCTCGCGGGATTCGGATCAACGCAGTCAGTCCGGGTCCTGTCGCGACGCCGTTCCACCGCAAACTCGGTCTTTCCGACAAGGAACTTGCCGCGACTGGCGAAGCGATTGCGGCCGCGGTGCCGCTAAAGCGCTTTGGCGATGCGAGTGAAATCGCAAAGGCGGTGCTGTTTCTGGCCAGCGACGATTCGTCGTTCATGACGGGCACGGAGATCGTCGTCGACGGCGGATTAACGCAGTTCTGACAGGATGCGGGGCGAAAGCTTCAGCGATGCAGCGTCGGGTTGCGCAGGAACGGATCGGGACGGCAATACAGAATAAGAAAGGAAGCGAGCAATCCGAGCCGAAAGAGCGGTGGCATGATAACCACCAACGCGGATATGAAGAATACCGTCAGCATGATCCACGCCCTGAACCATTGCCACCTTCGGGGATAAGCGTCACCTCTGTTCTCTCGATGATGGGAATAACTTTCCCACATCAGGACCATATAGGTGCCCTGCACCAGAAGAAACACGAGCGCATAGAGCGTGAGCGGAAAGGTGGCCATTTCGCTTTCAGCGAGCCAGGCGGTAGTAAATGGAATGAAAGATATCGCGAAGAGGTTGGCGAAATTGGCCAGTGCCAACGTGCCGGTCAGATGCTGAGCGTGCCGGAGCACAGCGTGATGATTCAACCAGACCACGGCGACGAATGCATAACTCACCGCATAGCTGACGAGGTCCGGCCATAGGCTCAACAACGCGCGGAAATCGTGACCCGTCGGCGGTTTGAATGCCAGCACCATGACGGTGATGATGACGGCAAAGATTCCGTCGGAGAGCGCATAAAAGCGCGCCAGTCGGTCTTCGGCTTTGATCATGATGTCAGTGGCTTTATCACGGACCTTCGCCATATTATTCGACAGGCGTCAGGTCTGCGCGAAACCGGTCCGACGCTGCGACGATTCACGGTGACAACCGCCATGGAGCCGTTTCAGTGCGCTACGCGTTTGCGTTCCTCGTCAATGTAATCCTGCCTTGGGTGGCATATCGGCTCGCGCTCCCGAGTCTCGGCACCGAAGGCGCGCTCCTCGCCTCGGCCGTGCCGCTGTGCATCTGGCTTTGCGTCGACCTTGCCCGCTTTTCTCATTTCGATGCCCTGAGCGCCATCGTGCTGGCCGGCATTCTGATCTCCACCTGCGTACTCGCGCTGAAACCCGCGAACTGGCTTTTGCAATCGCGCGCGCCATTGGTTAGCGGCACCATCGGTGTGCTGTTTCTGCTTTCGCTCCTGTTACGTCGCCCGCTCGTGTTTTATCTTGCCCGCTCGACGCTCTCTCGCGAGCGTCAGGGCCGCGAACGCGAATTCGACGCGATGTGGCAAAACCGCCCGCAACTCGCGCGATCGATTCGGCTGATGACAGCCGTCTGGGGCATCGGCCTCGTGAGCGAAAACACCTTGCGGCTGTGGGTGGTCAACCAAATCGACATCGAACACGCCGGACGTGATTCGACCTGGATCGGCTACGCCTGCTACGGCGGACTGACGCTCTGGACGATGCTCTATCGCCGCATGTATCTCCGCAGGCAGCAGGGTCAACCCTGATTGTTCCGATGCACCGTGCTCTGATACCTTCAACATCATACGTATGATCTAGAAGGAAATCCGATGCCGACCTTGCACCGGCAAGTGCTGAACCAGATGGGCGAGCAGATCTGCGCGGGCAAATTCGCGCCGGGCGAGATTCTGCCCGCCGAAGATGAACTCGCAGAACTGATGCAGGTAAGCCGAATCACGATTCGCGAGACGATGAAGTCGCTGTCCGCGAAGGGCATGCTCCAGGTGAGACGCCGTCACGGCACGATCGTGCTGCCGCGCTCCAACTGGCAATTGTTCGATCCCGACGTCATCACATGGCGCGCGCGCGCCGGCACGGTCGACGCCGATCTCATCCGCGACCTGATGGAATTGCGCACGATCATCGAGCCGAACGCTGCGAAGCTCGCGGCAAAGCGCGCGACGCCGGAAGACCGCGTCGCCGTGCGTCGCGCGTTCAGGGCGATGGAGCGCGCCGTCGCGGGGCAAGGCGAGTACGTGCCCGCGGATCTCGCGTTTCACGGCGCGATCCTCACCGCGTGTCACAACCAGTTCGTTCAGCAGATGCAAAACGCGCTCTCCGCGATCCTGCGCACGAGCTTCGAGTTGAGCTCGGAGATCGAAGGCGGCCCGGCGCGCTCGCTGCCGATGCACGAAGCGTTGTGCATCGCCATTGAGCAAGGCGATGCGCCTGCTGCCGAGCAGGCCGTGCTCACGCTGATCGAACGCGCGGAGAAGGACTTCGACGATCGCGCGATGCTCAATCGCACCGCGAACGACAAGCCTCTGTAGCAGCGCGTCGCCAATACGCAATTAAAGGACCGCAGCCTTGAAAGAGGCTGCGCGGGCGCGCTCGCGTCCGCGTTTTTGAATGTATCTGATCAGGGAAACAGGCATGAACAAGTTGTTCGATCTAAGCGGCCGCACGGCGCTCGTCACGGGCTCGGCGCGCGGTATCGGCTACGCACTCGTGGAAGGGCTCGCGGCGGCGGGCGCGCGCGTCATCGTCAACGGCACGAAGGCCGATACCGTCGACGCCGCGGTGAGCCGCCTGCAGGCGCAAGGCTTCGATGCGCGCGGCCAGGCCTTCGACGTCACCGATGAGTCGTCCGTCGCCGCCGCCTTCGCGGCATGGGACGCGGAGGGCGTCGAAGTGGACATCGTCGTGAACAACGCGGGCATCCAGTTTCGCAAGCCAATGATCGAACTCGCGCTCGCCGACTGGCAACGCGTGATCGATACCAATCTGACGAGCGCGTTCATCGTCGCGAAGGAGGCGGCGCGGCGCATGATCGAGCGCAAGCGCGGCGGCAAGATCATCAACATCGGTTCGCTGACGAGCGAAGGCGCGCGCGCCACTGTCGCGCCTTACACGGCCGCGAAGGGCGGCATCAAGATGCTCACGCGCGCGATGAGCGCCGAATGGGCGCCGTTCGACATTCAGGCGAACGCGATCGGCCCCGGCTACATCCTCACCGACATGAATCAGGCGCTCGTCGATAACGCGAGCTTCGACGCATGGGTGAAGAGCAGCAACCCGTCGCAACGCTGGGGCAAGCCCGAAGAACTCGTCGGCACGGCGGTGTATCTCGCGTCGCCTGCATCGAGCTATGTGAACGGACAGATCATTTACGTCGATGGCGGCTGGCTCGCCGTACTTTGACATCGGAGACATTATGGATAGCTTAAAAACGGTAGCCCCGCAAAGATGGTGGCATCTCATGCCGATCATCTTCATCACGTACAGCCTCGCTTATCTGGATCGCGCGAATTACGGCTTCGCAGCGGCGGCGGGCATCGACAAGGATCTGGGCATCACGCCCGCGACTTCATCGCTGATCGGCTCGCTGTTCTTCCTCGGCTACTGCCTGTTTCAGGTGCCCGGCGCGATCTACGCGCAGAAGAACAGCGTGAAGAAGCTGATCTTCGCGAGCCTGATCCTGTGGGGCGTGTGCGCGGCCCTGACCGGCATGGTCAGCAACATACCGATGCTGATGGCGCTGCGTTTCGTGCTCGGCATCGTCGAGGCGGCGGTGATGCCGTCGATGCTCATGTACATCAGCCGATGGTTCACGCGCACGGAACGCTCGCGCGCGAACACGTTCCTGATTCTCGGCAATCCGGTGACGGTGCTGTGGATGTCGATCGTGTCCGGCTATCTCGTGCGCAACTTCGGCTGGCGCGAGATGTTCGTGATCGAAGGCGTGCCCGCGATTCTCTGGGCCTTCGTGTGGTGGTTCACGGTGAAGGACCGTCCGGCCGACGCGCCGTGGATGAGCGACAAGGAGAAGGCCGATTTCGACGCGATCCTCAAGTCCGAGCAGGCGCATATCGCGCCGGTGCGCGACTACAAGACGGCGTTCCGTTCGTCGATCGTGCTCAAGTGCTGCGCGATTCACGCGTTGTGGAGCATCGGCGTGTACGGCTTCATCATGTGGCTGCCTTCGATTCTGAAGTCGGCGTCGAAGTCGATCGATATCGTGTCGGTCGGCTGGCTCTCCGCCGTACCGTATCTCGCGGCCATCGTGCTGATGCTGATCGCGTCGTATCTGTCGGACAAGACGCGCAATCGCAAGCTCTTCGTGTGGCCCCTTCTGTTGATCGGCATGATCGCGTTCGTCGGGTCGTACCTCGTAGGAAGCTCGAATTTCTGGCTGTCGTTCGGCTTGCTCGTGATCGCCGGCGCGACGATGTATGCGCCGTATGGACCGTTCTTCGCACTCGTGCCCGAACTGATTCCGAGCAACGTGCTCGGCGGCGCGATCGGTCTGATCAACGCATGCGGCGCACTCGGCGCGTTCCTCGGCGCGTGGCTCGTCGGTTATCTGAATGGCGCGACGGGCAGTCCTTCGGCATCCTACGTGTTCATGGCCACGGCGTTGCTCGCGGCGGTCGTCATCATGATGCTGGTACCCGCGCAGTCGGGCCAGCGCTCGACACCCAAGGGAGGCGCGGGCACGAAGTCCGATACCGTGTCTTCCGCTCTCGTGGATTAACGCAATGGCAACGCTCATCACGGACGTCAAGGTCATTCTGACCGCGCCGGAAGGCATCAATCTCATCGTCGTCAAGGTCGAGACGAATCAGGCCGGCTTGTATGGGCTCGGCTGCGCGACCTTCGCTTACCGGCATCTGGCGGTCAAGTGTCTGATCGAGGATTACTTGCGGCCTTTGCTCATCGGACGCGATGCCGAGGCGATCGAAGAACTGTGGCAGTTGATGCATCAGAACGCGTACTGGCGCAATGGCCCGATCGAAAACAACGCCATTTCAGGCGTCGATATGGCGCTGTGGGACATCAAGGGCAAGCAGGCGAACATGCCGCTGTATCAGTTGTTCGGCGGCAAGGTGCGCGAAGGCGTGCCGATCTATCGTCATGCCGATGGCCGCGATCTGAACGAACTGTGCGAGAACATTCAGCGCTATCGCGAGCAGGGCATCACGCATATCCGCTGTCAGAGCGGCGGTTATGGCGGCGGCACGTTCGGCCGCGCGCCGTCGCATGCGCCCGAAGGCGCGGCGGACGGCATCTATCTCGACAGCCGCAAGTACATCCGCGAAACGCTCAAACTGTTCGATGGCATCCGCAGCAAGATCGGCTTCGATGTCGCGTTGTGTCATGACGTGCACGAGCGGCTCAAGCCCATCGAAGCGATTCGCTTCGCGCGCGAACTCGAACCCTACGAACTGTTCTTTCTCGAAGATGCGATCGCGCTCGAAGAGGGCGAGTGGATGCGCCAGTTGCGCGAGAAGACCACGACGCCGCTGGCGCAGGGCGAGCTCTTCAACAATCCGTACGAGTGGCGCTTTCTGATCACGGAACGGCTGATCGATTTCATTCGCGTGCATCTGAGTCAGATCGGCGGCATCACGGCTGGACGCAAGCTGCAGATTTTCGCGGAGCAGTTCGGCGTACGCACGGCGTGGCACGGTCCAGGCGATATGTCGCCGCTCGCGCACGCGGCGAACATTCATATCGATCTCGCGTCGCGTAATTTCGGCGTGCAGGAATGGTCGGGCACGGAGCCGCCGAACTTCGTCATCCAGCAGCTCAAAGGACCGCGCGAGGCGTTGCTCGATGTGTTCCCCGGGCTGCCGGAGTTTCGCAACGGCTTCGTCTACGCAAACGACAAGCCGGGACTGGGCGTCGATCTCGACGAGACTGAAGCGGCGAAGTATCCGTGCGAGCGCGACGTCACGCTATGGACGCAAACGCGTCTGATGGACGGCGGGCTGCAAACGCCTTGAGCGTATGCGGGCGGGCGCCGGCAGGAAGCGCCACACGAGCAATGCGAGAGCGAGCCCCGCAGGCGCCCAGTTCAGACTGGTCGGCACGCGGTCGCGATGCGCGTAACGCTCGTCCATCATCGCCGCGGTCAAGTCTTGCGGCGCGCGCAGACGGCGATAGTCGAACGCAACCTGCTGCGCGATCGACGAGAGATACCCCTCACGCAACTCGGACAGCTCCTCGTGGCTTTCGACGCCCGCGCCCGCACGCGATTGCGGCGGCACCTGAATCACGTCATCCGCGCGCCAGTAGCCGATGCGTTGGCCGTCGCGGTCGGTGCGCGGAATGGGCGCGGGCTGATCGCCGCCGACGCCGATCAGCCAGCCCTTCACCTGGCCGCGCGGGATATCGGTCACGCGCTGATCGCCGGGCAGAACCGGCGGCGCTTCCTGCCCGTCCGTGAAGAACAGCACGCTCGTATCGTGTCCGATGTTCGTCGCCGTGCGCACGGCCGCGAAGACGCCGCCTTCGGCCACGCGGCTCCAGTTGGTCCAGCGCATGTCGCCGCCGATACGATCCAGCGAAGCGAGCAGCGCATCGAAATTGGCGCAGACCTCGATGGGCGGAACGAGCAGTAACGTGCTCTGTCCCGTGAAGATGCTCCAGCCTATCTTCGATCCGCACGGCAAACGCTCCAGACCTTCGCGCATGGCCGCGCGCGCGAAGTCGAGCCTGCTGACCGGCGCGTTTCCCGTGCCGACATCCTCGACATCCATGCTTTGCGTGATGTCGAACGTGACGATGTAGTCGTACACGTTGCGCTGGAACATCACATCGGGCATCCAGACAGCGGCGGCGAGCAGGGGCACGGCCGCGACGATGGCCCAGTTTCGCCGTTTCAGGAACGCGAGCGTCGCCGCGATGGCGCTCATGGCAGATCATCGCTTTGCGCGCCGCGCAGCTTCACGGTGGATCGCTTCTTGACTTCCGCATCGTCCTGCTCGCCGGGCGTTTCGGGTGCGAGCCACAGCGCGCGTTCGAGGTTGTAGCGCGCGTCCCAGTCGTCCGGCATCAGCCGCAGCGCCGCGCGATAGCGCTCCTTGGCTTGTTCGAGCAGCGGCAGCGAGCGGATCGGGCCCGCGCCGTCCGCGCCGGCCGCCTCGCGCAGATGCATGTTGCCGAGATCGAATAGCGCTGCGGCTCGTATCGCGTGATCGTCTTGCTGCGTGACGAGCGCATCGAAGAGCCGTTGCGCTTCGTTTGGCCGTCCCGCTTTCGCGAACGATACCGCGCGCGCGAGCCGCACTTCGGGCGCGTCGTCGTGTTGCTGCGCGTCGGGGCCATTCGACGTGACTGCATTCAGCGCCGCCGCGACAGCTTGCGCGTGCCGCAGCATCGCCCATTCGTAGGCGGCCATCGCGGCGAAGCAGAGCGCTGCTGCGCCGAATGCGAGGTGAACGGCGCCGCGCCTCATGACCAGCTCCGTACCTGAACGAGCCGCAGCGCCAGCAGAGCCGCGCACGCGAACAGCGCGAGCGCGAAGCACAGCGTGCTGCAATCCTGCCGTGGCAGGCGCTCCTCGAATGTCACGACCGCGCTGTGCTGCCGGTCGATGTCCGACATCGCAGTGGCCATCGCTGCCGCGTCTTCCGCCTGATACAGCCGGTAGGGCGATGAAAGCCCCTGAAAATAGCGATGCAGTTCCGCTTCCTCGGACTGGTCGTCAGCGAGGGTGGGCTTGGTGAGATCGGGACTGTAGACGCCGCTTCGCAGATAAACGAAGTACAGCGCGACGCCGTTGCGCGCGAGGCCGCCGCTGATCGCGGCGCGCGCGTCGGCATCGAGATGCGCGCCGCCATCGGAGACCAGCACGATGGCGCGGCGGCCCGCGTAGCTGTGTCCATCGAACTGACGGATCGCGGCGATCAGGCCGCGGTCGAGGCGCGTATCCGGGGTGCCGCGGCCGATCGCGGTGCCTGACAGCGCCGCGTCGATGATGCGGTGATTCGCCGTGAACGGCACGGCGAGAACGGGGCTGATGCCGAACATCATGAAGGCGAGCCGGTCGTCCGGCCGCCCGGCGACGAAGCGTTCGAGCGCGTGGCGCGCCACGGCGTTCTTCGATTGCCCGCGCGGCTCGGCGACGGGCGTTTTCGACATCACGCCGTCCATGCTGGCGCTGCGATCCATCAGAATGAGGATCTCGGACGCGGTGCCGGTGCGCATGACCTGAACATGCGAGCGCCCCGGACCGGCCAGCCCGAAGACCATCGTGAGCATCGCCAGCATCGCGCACAGGCGGCGCGCATGGTCGATCGCTGCGCCGATGGCATCGCGCGGCAGCCAGTCGATCGACGAATACGAGAACGCCTCCGCTGGCCTCGGCAGCAAAGGTAAGAGCGCGAGCGGCAGCATGAGCAGGAGCCAGGGTCGGAGGAAATCGACAGGCATGGCCGTCAGCGCCTCTTCTCGGCCTGATACAGCGCTCGCGCGAAGTCGCGCAGCGCGAACGGCGCAGATGCGCCATCGCGATTGAAGAAGCGCTGCTGCGAGCTTGCATAGAACGCTTCGACGCGCGCGCGGAGCGCTTCGAGATACGGCGCGCGCGCGAGCAACGCGTGCAGCGACGCGGCGTGAACGACCTGACCGGCGGCTTCGTCGAGCGCGCGGTGCAGATGACGCCATGCCTTATCGTTGGCGTCGATGTCGCGTGTGTCGAGCGTGCGAATCGCCTGCCACGCGCGGGCGAAGGGCAGCCGTCTCGCGTCCTCGCGCCTGCGCCACGATGCCCACGCGGCCCAGCCCGCCAGCGTGACGAACAGGAACGCAAGCATCGCCAGCATGCGGCGACGCGGCTCCGTCTGATCCGGCGGCGCGACGATGCGGTCCGGCCTCAGCGGCTGAAGATCGCCCGCGCGGAACGACGCGCGCGGCGTCAGAGGCGCGACGCTGATCGGCCACGCGGCCACATGCAGCGTCGCGCCGTTGGCCGCCGCGAGATCGAATGCGGGCAGGTCGGCTTGCGTGAGCGTCTGCGCGGCGTTGACGATCTGATAGTCGATGACCATCCACGCGCGGCCCTGCGCGTCCCGCTCGATGCGCGGCGCGCGGCGTTCGAGCCACACGCCGACGCGTCCCGCCGATGGCATCGGCAGGTCGCGCAACGCTTCGCCATCGACGGAAAGGAGCACGCGTTGTGTCAGCACGTCGCCGAGAACGTGACCGAACGCGCGCGGTTGCTCGACGATGGCATCCTGGGCGTGGCATGGGTAGTTCAGCGCGACCGTCATCGCGACGATGGCCATGCGCACGGCCCGCGCGCTGCCGCGTCTCATGCGGCGCTTTCCAGAAAGTGGCGGGACAGCGCTTCGGCATCGAACGTGCCTTCGACGAAGAAGGGATGCGCCCCGCGCCTGCCGAGCGCCGTTTTCAGTTCGACGCGCCGTCTCGCGACGTTCTCGCGCCACTGCTGCACGAGGCGCGGCCGCAGCCAGAGCGTGCGCTTGCCGCCGGTTTCCATGTCGCGCACCGGCAGGAAGCGGCCCGCGTCCGGCGGCTCGATTTCGGCCTTGTCCCAGATCACGATCGGCACGACGCGAGCGCTGACGAGACGATCCAGCGCCGCGTCGAGTCGCGTGAGCGGCCAATGAAAGTCCGATACCAGAAACACCAGTCCGCGGCGGCCCGCAAGACGGTCGAGCGTGCGCGCAAGACCCGCATCGCCATTCGCGGTGTGTGGCGACTGCGTGCAATGGCGCAGCAGCGCCGCCATTTCGTCGCCGGCGGCGCGGCCGTGCCGGGGCGGCACGAAAAGATCCTCGCGCGCCTCGTGATCGAACGCGAGCATGCCGACCTGATCGCCGGCGCGAAATGCGCTATAGCCCAGCGCCTCGACGAAATCGGCTGCGAGATCGAGTTTCGTGCGTTGCGTGCCGAAGCGCATCGACGCGGACACGTCGACGATCACCTGTACCGGCACCGCGACGCGCTGCAGATGCAGGCGCACGAGCCACTGCGGCGGCACCGAGCGCTGGCTCGCGCGCAGATCGAGCCTGCGCGGATCGGGGTGGTCGAACAGGCGCGCGTGCATGGCGAATTCCTGTCCCGCGCCGAAGCTCGTCCCCGGATGCGAGCCTGGCCTGAAGCCGCGCGCGCGTCCCGGCAGCCGATAGTGGAATTCGACCGGATCTTTCATGATTCAAGGCACCGCGATCTTCTGCACCATCGTCGCGATGAGTGCTTCGGCGATCTCGTGCCGGCGCATCTCATACACCGGCGTGAAGAAAACGCGATGACCGAGCGCGGGCAAAAGCACGGCGTGCACGTCCTCGGGCAGCGCGTGCAGACGGCCATCGAGCCAGGCGTTCGCGCGCACCGCGCGCACCAGAGCGCTCATGCCGCGAGGGCTTGCGCCCGCGAGAATCAGCCGTTCCATGTCGACGTCATCGATCTCGATGCCGAAGCGCTGCGGCGTTTCCGTCGCCTGCCAGATGTCGAGCACGTACTTCTCGATGCTCGGGCTGAGGCTCACGCCGCGCTGGATCGCCGCGCCGATCTCGTTTAGCCGGGCGGCATCGATCACGGCGGCGGGGACGGCTTGCATGAGCGCGTCGGCATCGTGGAAAACCGGATCGAACACGAGAGCGCGGCGCACGTCGGCACTCGACGGCGTCGGCATGTTGAGTTCGAACAGGAAACGGTCGCGCGCGGCGGAGGCTAGTTCGAAAGTCTCGTCCTTCTCGACCTTGTTGCGGTCGGCGAACACGGTCAGATGCGGAAAGCGATAGTCGCGGCCGAATGCGGACACCGTGCGCTCGGCCATCGCGCGCAGCAGCAGCGATTGAACCTGCGGCCGCGAACGGTTGATTTCGTTGAAGAAGAAGGTGGTGAGGTTTTCACCGTGGCGCAGAAGTGGACCGGGATCGATGCGCGGCCTGCCGTCCGCGTCGACGAAGGTGTGATAGATCAGATCGCCGGGCATCAGGTCGATGGTGCCTTCGATGCGCTCGAAATCGCCACCCGTCGCCCGCGCGAACGCGCGCAGCAAGGTCGTCTTGCCTACGCCCACGCCGCCTTCGAGCAGGACGTGTCCGCGCGCATACAGTGCGACGTTGATCAGATGGATCGTTTCCTTCTGACCGACGACGGCTTGCGCGACCGCGGCTTCCATCTTCAGGGCGTCGCCGCGCCAGTCCTGCAGTTCGCTTTCCGATGCCATGGTTATCGTGACGAGGCGAGCGTGAATGACCGGATGCGTGATCCGGGCGCTGCCGTGCGTCGAATGCATAAGACGTGCCGACCCGACATGTCGAGTCGGCACGCGGATAAGCGGGGCACAGTGTCATCGCGCGAGACATACTGTGGCAGGACTGGCTCACAGCCAGTCGGTTTCGAAGCCGCACGCCGTGAGCGACACGCAACCCTGCTCGGTAAGCACGACCTGCTGTTCCAGCTTCACGCCCTGCTTGCCGCCCTCAGCGCCGATATAGCTTTCGACGCATACCGTCATGCCCGCCTCGAACAGTCCGTCGTAGCCCGAGCTGTCCCAATCGACCTGATGCGCGATCGACGGATATTCATCGACCATGCCGATGCCATGCGCGAGGCAGCAGTAGCGGTTCCTGACGAACGGGTCCGGAATCTTCCACGCCTTCTCGGAGAACTCGCGGAACGTCATGCCAGGCCGAAGGAGCTCCATGTTGTAGTGAACCTGCGCGTAGGCATGTTCATAGAGCGCGCGCTGCTCGTCCGATGGCCGGCCGTCGCCTACCAGCCAGGTGCGCGAGATATCGGAGCAGTAGCCGTGCGGACCGACCATGTCGGTGTCGAACGCGAGGAGATCGCCGTCCATCAGCACGCGCGATGAGCATTCATGCATCCACGGATTCGTACGGTCTCCGGAAGCGAGAAGGCGCGTTTCGATCCACTCTCCACCATGCCGGATATTTTCGAAGTGAAGATGGGCCCAGAGTTCGTTCTCGGTGATTCCGGGGCGCAACTCACGTCGCATTCGCGCGATGCCTGTTTCGGCGGTGCGTAACGACTCGCCGATCAGGACGAGCTCGCCGGGAGACTTGATCAGCCGTGCCGTCTCCATCAAGGCCTGACCGTCCAGTAACGTGATGCCTTGCTTCTCCAGACAGGCGCTGCCGAACGGGTCGAGCCGATCGACCGCCAGACGCTGGTCGCCCGCAGCGTGCTTCCGAAAGACATCGATGATCTCGGCGGCCCAGACTTGCGCGCGGCGCTCGGCTTCATGACCGGCGTTGAAGAAGGTCCAGCTCAGGGCATGCCGCAACTCGACATCGAGATTCAATCCGTCCCAGACATGCTCGCTGCTATGAAACTCCCACGCGATGATGCGGCCATCGGCGAACACCATGATGTATCGCGCGGGATTGCGTCCCGCCCAGACCTGCATGTTCGACGTGTCGGTCGCATATCGAATGTTGACGGGGTCGTACAGCAGGATCGCGGGGACATCGTGCGCGCGCAATTGCGCTTGCACCCGCGCGAGCCTGGATGCGCGGACGTCGCGTAATAGCGCTTCCTTTCCACCTTGTTCAACCGTGCTCTTCGCTTCGGACAGGCGGTCGCCGGCCATGCTGTCGCTCCTGGAGAGTTCGAAGATGCGTCAGAGTTCGAGCACGAGATCGGAAGTCGGCCGGCTGCAGCAGAGCAGCCGGAATCCTTTCTGCACTTCTCTGTCGCGGATGCCGCCGTTGTGCTTCATATCGACCGTGCCTTCTATCAGCCGCGTCTTGCACGTGCCGCAGACGCCCTGACTGCATGACGACGGTATCGAAACGCCGGCCTTTCTCGCCGCCGAAAGCACCGTTTCGGCGGGGCTCATGCTGAAGCTTCTCGACGAGCGCGAGAGCTTCACGGTGAACGTCTCCTGTGTAACGGGCGTGGCTTCGGGAGCGGGCTCCGGCGCGACACCGGCGGTGATGTCGAAGCTCTCCTGGTGATAGCGCGCCGGATCGTGTCCGCCTTCGCGCAGCAGCGTGCGCACGGCGTTCATGTATCCCGCGGGACCACATGTGAAGACTTCGCGCTCGGCGTAATCGGGCGCCCACTCGGACAGCAATCGAAGACTGAGCCTGCCCGTCGGTCCTGTCCAGTCTTCTTCATCGCCGATGCCTTCGCAGACGAAAAAGGTGCGAAGGCGCGGAGACAACTCGGCGAGTCGCTGCAGTTCCTTCCTGAAGACGATATCGGCAGGCGTTCGCGCGCTATGAACGAAGACGACGTCACGATCCAGCCCGAGATCGATGCTCGCGCGCGTCATCGACATCAAGGGAGTCACGCCCGAACCCGCCGACAGATACAGCGACTTCGCGGAAGCGGCGGCGGTCGCGGTGAACGTGCCGGACGGGCCATAGGCGCGCAGAAGGCTGCCCGGTTTCATCTGGTCGTGCAGCCAGTTCGACATGACGCCGCCGGGTACGCGCTTGACGGTGATCGAGAGTAGATAAGCGCGCGTAGGCGGCGATGAGATCGTGTAGCAGCGCTCCACCGATCGCCCGTGCACATTCGCCGACACGGTCATGAACTGACCGGGCTCGAAACGCACCGGCGCGCCATCGCCGACACGGAATTCGAAAGTCCTCACGTCGTGAGTTTCGTCGACGACGCGGCAACAGGTCAGCGTGCGTTGCTCGCCACTCGGCCAGAGCTTGCCGCCACTTTCCCACGTGCCGGGGTCCGAAAATCGATCGTCCGTTTTTGGCGCGGGAGTGAAAATTCTTTCTACCGAGTTCATGGCATCAAGTCTGTTGAAACGTCTGCTCGACGTGCGGGTGCGGATGGTGGTGGGTTCGCGAAAGCTTCCTTCGGTCGGTGGACTGCTCGATTGCTTGCGCTTGGGTCCGAGTATTGGATTGCGCAAAAACACCGTCAATGCGCTTTATTTTCCGGGCGCCATTACTTTAGGTTATGCGAGCGGCGGAACGTTGCCGGTGCGGAGGTCAAGTCTGCAGTTGGCTCGGTGGAGAACGCAAAAAGAAAAACCGATGCCCGGTAAAGGGCATCGGTTCTTCACTTGCGCTGATCAGTTGATCAGTAATGCGATGGTTATGCTGCCGCTCGATCAGCGGCCACGGCCGCCGCCACCGCCGCCGCCGCCGCCGGCGCCACCGCCGCCGTTGCCGCCACCACCGCCGTGGCCGCCGCCACCATGGCCACCACCGCCGTGACCGCCGCCCGAGCCGCCGCCATTGCCGCCGCCGTTACCGCCGCCATTGCCGCCGCCGTTGCCGCCGCCGTTACCGCCGCCGTTACCATGACCGCCGCCGGAGCCGCTACCGCCGTTGCCATTTCCGCCACCGTGACCAGCGCTGCCATGACCGCCATCGCCATGGCCGCCGTCGCCGTGCCCGTTGCCATCGCCGTGACCCTGGCCGTGGCCGTCGCCGTGCCCGTTGCCATCGCCGTGACCCTGGCCGTGGCCATCACCATGTCCGTCGCCGTGGCCATCGCCGTGGCCGTCGCCGTGGCCGTCGCCGTGCCCGTTGCCATCGCCGTGACCCTGGCCGTGGCCATCGCCATGTCCGTCGCCGTGGCCATCGCCGTGCCCGTCGCCGTGGCCGTCGCCATCGCCGTGACCCTGGCCGTGGCCATCGCCATGTCCGTCGCCATGTCCATCGCCGTGCCCGTCGCCATCGCCATGACCATGACCATGGCCATCGCCGTGCCCGTCACCATCGCCGTGGCCGTGACCATGGCCGTCGCCGTGTCCGTCGCCATCGCCATGGCCGTGACCATGGCCGTCGCCGTGTCCATCCCCGTCGCCATGACCATGACCGTGGTGCCCATGGCCACCCGTATCGCCGCCGGAATCACCTCCGCCCGAATCGCCGCCACCGGTATTTCCGCCTCCGGGAGCGCCCGACGATCCGTTCCCCGTGCCGGTGCCAGAGCCCGAACCCGTGCCGCCCGCGCCCGCCGTTGCGCCCGGTCCGGAGCCGGTCGAGCCCTGACCGGCGCCCGAACCGCTCGTGCCGCCCGCGCTGCCCGCGCTGCCGCCCGCGCTTGCTCCGGTCGATCCGCTCGATCCGGTGTTGCCGTGACCGCCTTGGATCAGGGGCACGACAGGCGACGTCGTATCCGCCGTCGATTCCGTGGCCGGAGACGTGCCCGCTGGCGAGTCCGCCGCCGCAACGGTCATCACGGCGCTCAGAACGATCGGCGCGCATCCCGGAGATGTCTGGTTCGTGCAAGGATCCGCCGCCGTTTGCGCGGACGCAAAATTCGACACGGCCGCGGCGATCACGATCACGCTGAGTTTGATCGCGGTATTTAACGTCAATTTTTTAGGATTACTCATGGTTGCCCCTTATGGTCTTTCTTCGCCACGCGTCACCTGAAGCGTCAGATGCGACGTGGGGCAAGAATGACAGGCTCCATGGAGCGTTCTGTGCGGTACATAACCCGAAGCGGGGCCACAGTCGCTTTACGTCGTGCGAGACCGCGCAGAGAACGTTTGCGAGCAGTCGGAAAAGCCGGACGGTGATCGCCCGCTACGGCTTCGTTCGCCGGATTTGTGACTTGCGATGCCGGACGAGGGCTGCCGTCGACATCGAGAAAAGAAGCGCGTTCGTCGTTACCCGATGCGAAAGCTTTCTATCGGTTGATAGTAGGCTATCTGTATGGTTGAGGAGCCGTCAAACGAACTGTGTGCTCTGGGCCGCAGAGGCTGTCAGACGATATCGCCGCGTGGGAAACCGCACATATCCGCTGACCAAAGAATCAGTACCGAGATGCGCAAATTTATGGACTAGAGTTCCTTATTGTTCGCTTTACTGATTGTCACGTCGATTCGTCGAAGTTAAGCGTACGCCGGAGGAGAAGAATGCATCGCTAATACAATGATCTTCATAAGACTTAGGAATACCAATCAACGGAAGCCGATAAACATCCGACACATCTTATCTATCAGCCGGAGGATGTCATGCAAAGATGCAAACCAGTCGCCTGCATCGGGGCGACGGCAGTCGTCGCACTGTCGATGGCGAGCGCGGGAATCGCCCGTGCGGACGATGAAGTCGTCGTGAATACGAACTCCTCCGAGGCACGCACTGCGACGGCGGATGTGTCGAATCTCAAGCCGGTCGTCAACGTGCTGCTTCCGCCCGACACCTCTTCGATCGTGCCGAACACCGACCCCGGGCCCTATACGCCGGGCATGAAGACGCAAAGCGGCATCGTGAACAATACCCAGACGAGAGCCTTCGGCGATTTCGGCATTCCATATACGACCGGCCGCGTGCAGGACGGCAACCAAAGCGCGTCCGGCACCACGACCGCGAATTACCTCAGCACCACATATCCGTACCGGGCGATCGGCAAGCTCACGTTCTCGGCCGGATACTGCACGGCAAGTCTGATTCGTCGCAGCGTGCTCGTCACGGCGGCGCACTGCATCCAGACCTTCGGCAGCGGCGGCACGCTCTTTTCGGGCTGGCAGTTCATTCCCGGACACTACGGCGCGTCCGGCGCCACGGCCGCGCAGATCGCGCCTTACGGCAGATGGTCGTGGGCCGCGCTGGTCCGGCCATCGACATGGGCGAACGGCACCGATACCGGCTCTGGCTCCGCGCGCAACAACGATGTCGCGGTGATCGCGCTGGCGAAGAATGCATCGAACCAGTTCATCGGCGATATCACTGGCTATCTGAACTATGGATGGAACAACTATTCCTTCATATCGTCGCCCAAGACCGGCAATCTTCAGACGGCGGCCGTCTCGACGTTCGGCTATCCGACACTGCTCGATGGCGGCGCGATCATGCAGCGAACCGATGGCCCGACCTATACGACGACCGTCAGCGGCGCATCGCAACTCTGGCAGGGAAGCAATCTCACGAGCGGTGCGAGCGGCGGTCCGTGGATCGTGAACTTCAGAGCGCGCGACGCCGCGCTCACCGGCGGCGCGGTCGTGGGCAATTCGTCGAATCTTGCGATCGTCGGCGTCACGTCGTGGGGATCGTCGGACCCGAACGCGCCCAAGGACAACTACGCGTCGCAGTTCCGTCAGAACACGCAGTATCCGAACGCGACCTATGGCAACTACGGCTCGGGCAATATAGCGTCGCTGCTGAATTCGCTGTGCAGCAGCGCGGCGCCAGGCGGCGGTACGTATGCATCGCAGGGCTATTGCAACTAGCGCGGCTGAAACGAAACGAGCGACCGCATCGGGTCGCTCGTGGAAAAGCTGACTCAGCGGGGCTGCCGAGCCTCGCGCAGCTTACATCGGATGGCCGGCGACGAAGTTCTTGTAGGCGTAGTACGCAGCCTTCGGCGTCTGACCGTCCGACTTCATCAGGCCGAAGTTGCCTTCGCTGTCGTCATACAGTTCGAACGCCTGAATCGACTGAATGTTGTACTTCGACGCGACGCTCTGGAACTGCGCCATCATGGTGTTGCCCGCCATGTAGTTCGCGATCTGCTGATCGGTGCCGTAGTTCGGACGCACGCCGAATTCGTTGATCCAGATCGGCTTGCCGAACGAACGGAGCACTCCCAGCATGTCGTAGCAACCCGTGCCGCCGCAGGCGCGCGTCATGTCGCCCTGGTTCGAATACCAGTGCCATGCGGTGATGTCCCAGTTCACGGTCGGATGACCGTGGGTGCCGTCAGGCTGCGAGCCGTCCATGAGCATCTGGAAGAACGCGTAGTGCAGCCACGTGCCGTTCACGACGATCTTCGCCGAACTGTCCACCGACTTCACGCCCGCGATCAGACCGCGAATCACGCCGCGCGCGACCACGAACGGCTGATTCTTGTAGTGCGTCCAGTTCGTGCCGTCGACATTGCCGGTGAGCGCTTGCGCTTCGAGTTCGTTGGCGACTTCGTAGTACTTGTACTTGTAGGTGCCCGCGACTTGCTGGCCGAGCGTGTAGCCCGCGTTGTAGGCAGTCTGCTCGTTGCTGTAGCCAGTGCCGAGCAGGATCACGGGGTACACCGTGATGCCGCTGGCCGCCATCGTCTGCGCCATCTTCGCGACGACCTTCGCCGAGTTCAGGCTATAGACGTCGTTACGGTAGATTTTCGCGCCCAGGTCCTGCAGTTGCGCAAGCTGGGTCGCGACAGCCGTGGAGTCGTATGCGCCGCCGTTGGTGTTGCGGCCATTGGCGCCGTAGAAGATCGAGGTGCTGGTCGATGCCTTCGCGGTCGATTCCGGCAGAGTGGCGCTTTTGCCGGTCGCGTCGAGCGCGCCATCGGCGTCGCCGCCGCCGCAAGCGGCGAGGAACACGCTCGTGAGTAGGGCGGTCGCGACCGCTGCGGCCTTACGTGCCGAGAACATGTTGAAGGTGCGAATAGAAGTTCGTTCTTGAGTCGTCATTTGCGTTTAGCATTGCTAAGAGTCATTAGCACGATGCCCGTGAGTTCGAGCACGCTGTCTGGCCTTTTCGGCGATGCGCGATCCAACGATATGTGCGTTGGGATGACGGTGATGATTCGTGTCGCCGTCGGGATGAGTTTAGTTAGTCATCCAAACGACATATCCGAAGCAAGTCTGGTTGCTCCGACGCCAGAGTCGAGGCGCGGAATGACAACCGGAGCGGCACGGATTCGCTGATAAGGTCCAGCGCGCGGCACGGCAAGCGCTCTGGATGGCGGAGTCGGGCAAACGATTGCGTTTGCCCGCGCGGGCCTTACGAAATGACAACGAGCTCAGTTCGAAGGCGGGCGTCGATTGACACCCGGTAACGTTTGCGCGGTATCGGTCAAAAGTGCCTAAAATAACGGCCTTTTGTTTCGCCACCGGCAACCGTTGCCGAAATCTTGATCAACGGGAGCAAGGTTATCGTCTTATGAGATGAATGTAAACTACTGTCACAGTAAAAAACAGACGTTTGTTGCGTCGTGTCACAGCAAAAATTACTGGCCCTTCAATCAGCGGCCGACCCCGCTTGCCGCGATCTGCTGCTCCACATATTGCGCGAACAGCGCATGCATGCGCGTCGTTGGATGCAGGTCATCGGCGAACATGTAGGTCTGGTCCGCATCCGGCGCTGAGTACGTAGTCGGCGAGCACAGCAACGAAGTGTCGCGCGGTGTTTTCGACGGATCGCAGGCTTGCGCGGTATTGGACACGGTGAAGCCATTGGCCCGATAGTTCGCGATGGTTTGCGTTGTCCAGGTATAGGAATCGATCAGAATGACCTTGCCTTGCAGGCCGTTTGTTTGCAACGCGCCGTTCAGCGTGGCGTTGAAGAGTTGCGATAGCTGCGTGAAGTTCGCGCCGCCGTCGGTCGACTTGATGCCATCGGGCGACAGTCCGATATTCGCGACGTTGACCACCACGACATGCGAGGCCCCGTTCTGCACGATCTGCGCGACGAGTTGCGCGAGCGTGGTGGCCGCGTTCTGCACCGTCGTATTGGCCGCGGGCGGGCTGCCCGCGCGCAGCACGTCGTTCGCGCCGGCCCACACGAGCACCAGTTGACCCGAATTGAAACTGCCGTGCGCGGACAGATAGCTCGCGATCTGCTGGTTGACCGGCATCTCGACATCGCCGATCACGTCGGTGAGGAACTGAGATTGATCGGCGGGCGTGGCGACGGTGGAACCGCCTTGCGCATACCCCAATCCGCCTTGCGGCTTCAACTCGTGCCCGAGGTCGATCGTGAATGCGGCCGTGAGCGTATCGCCGTAATACTGCGCGACATTCTGCGTCCAGACCTGCCCGGGATTCGTCGTGAAGCGTCCGCCGCCGACCGCCTTGGCGATCGGCGCATACGTCCCGACATCGGAGAGGCTGTCTCCGAAGGACACGACCTGCAGATGAACGCCGCCCGCCGGTCCGGTGGTGCTGCTCCCGCCCGAGTCGCTTCCGCCCGAGTCGCTTCCGCCGCCGCATGCGGTAAGCAGTGCAATCAGCATGGCAGAAATTGCTCTGCGGATGCCGGTAGTCATCGCGATATGGCCCATTGCGCGTCCGTCCCGTCGTTGGCCTGAGCGGCTTCGTGCGTGGCGAAGGCTCTTCGTCAGGCGGGAATGAAGTCGCGAACGCTGGACCGCAAGCAAGAAAGATGCGCTTACATAGCTCGCGGTCCGCAGCTGATCGAATCGGCTACCATGAGCCGACGATGCGTTCGAATCCCCGTTCCGAGGGCGCCAAGTTGGACCATTACATCGATCTGGCAAACGACTCTTCCGCGCTCGCCGCGCTGGTACAGCGACTCGGCCTCGCCGATGGCGATGCGGCGGCCACGGCGACACTGACCCCGCTGACGGGCGGCGTCTCCTCGAACATCTTTCGCCTCGATCTCGGCGACGAAACCTACTGTCTGAAACAGGCCTTGCCGAAGCTGAAAGTCGCGAAAGACTGGCTCGTGCCGGTCGAGCGCGTCTATGCGGAGATCGGCTGGCTTCAGACGGCTGGGCGGATCGTGCCGGGTCACGTGCCTGATGTGCTCGGCGTCGATCACGAAACGAAAAGCTTCGTCATGACCTTGCTCCCATCGACCTGTGCGAACTGGAAGCGCGTGTTGATGGAGGGCCACGTCGACCCGGCGATCGCGGCGCAACTGGGCGACGTGCTCGGCCGGATTCACGCGGCAACCGCAGGCGACACGGAAATCGCCGCGCGTTTCGCCACCGACGACATATTCCACGCGATCCGTCTGGAACCTTATCTCGAAGAATCCGCCCGACAGCATCCCGGGGTAGCGGCCGCGCTGCGCGCGTTGATCGTGCGCACGGCGGGCGCGCGCGAAGCGCTGGTTCATGGCGACGTAAGCCCGAAGAACATTCTGCTGGGTCCGCGCGGGCCGGTGCTGCTGGACGCCGAATGCGCGTGGTACGGCGATCCCGCCTTCGATGTCGGCTTCTGCCTGAACCATTTTCTGCTCAAGGCGGCGCGCGCGCCGAATGCGCTTGCGGCGCTGATTGCGTCGTTCGAGAAGCTCGTCGCGCATTACGTGCCGCACATCATGTGGACGAAGCCGGACGTGCTGCTCGGACGCGTCGCATCGCTGCTTCCGGCGCTGCTGCTGGCGCGCGTGGACGGCAAGTCGCCGGTCGAATATCTCGACGAAAATCGCCGGGCGCGCGTGCGCATCGCGGCGATCGAACTGCTCGGGCGGCCCGACAGCACGCTCGACGACATCACCACGTTCTGGCAAAGGGAGTTCTCCGAATGAGTCGTATCGAAGCGGTGCATGCGCGGCGTATCTGGGATTCTCGCGGGCGGCCGACCGTCGAGGTGGACATCGTCACCGAGGCCGGCGCGCGCGGACGCGGCATCGCGCCCGCCGGAGCGTCTCGCGGTTCGCGCGAAGCCATGGAACTGCGCGACGGCGGCGCGGCCTTCGACGGCAAGGACGTGATGACGGCCATCGCGGGCATCGGACGCGAGATCGCGCCCGCGTTGAGCGGGTTCGACGTATCGGAGCAGGCCGCGATCGATGCGATGCTGATCACGCTCGACGGCACCGCCGACAAGTCGCGGCTCGGCGGCAATGCGCTGATCGCGACGTCGCTCGCGGTATTGCACGCGGCGGCCCATGAAGCGGGCCTGCCGCTGTGGCGCTACGTGGCGGGCGACGAGGCAGTGCGGCTGCCGCTTCCGCAGATCCAGATTTTCGGTGGCGGCGCGCACGCCGAGCGGCGCGTCGATGTGCAGGATTTCATGGTGATCGCCACGTCGGCCACGAGTTTCGCGCAGGCGCTGGAGATGACGGCGGAAGTCTATCTCCACGCTGGCAAGCTCATGCGCAAACGCGGCGTCGCGCAGGGCGTGGCGGACGAAGGCGGATGGTGGCCGGCATTCTCCAGCAACGAGGAGGCGATGGACGTGCTGGTCGCGTCGATCGAAGCGGCGGGCTTCGTTCCGGGCGTGGACGTGGGCATTGCGCTGGACATCGCGGCATCGGAGTTCGGCAAGGGTGGCCAGTACACGCTCGGTCTGGACAACGCGCGACTCGACACCGACGCGATGATCGAAAAACTCCTGAGGTGGATCGAGCGTTATCCGATCGTGTCGATCGAAGACCCGTTATCGGAAGACGATGAAGCCGGCATGATCGCGTTCACGCGCGCAGCGGGCAGCAAAGTGCAGATCGTCGGCGACGATTTTCTGGTCACCAACGCTGCGCTCATCGAAGCGGCCGCGTCGAAAGGCGCGTGCAATGCGGCGCTCATCAAGCTCAATCAGGCCGGCACGGTGACCGAAACGCTCGCGGCATTGCGAGCCGCCAAAGCGCATGGCTATGCGTCGATCGTGTCGGCGCGCTCAGGCGAGACCGAGGATGTCGCGATCGTTCATCTCGCCACGGGCTGGAACGCGGGGCAACTGAAGGTCGGATCGTTCGCGCGCTCCGAGCGCATGGCGAAGTGGAACGAGGGCATTCGCATCGAGGATGGCGGGGAGCGGCCTGCGGGTTTCGCGTGCGCGTCGGTGCTGGCGCGTCGCTGAGCGGGGCGATCCGTTCAGCGGCCTAGCGCCAGTAGCCGGCCGCATAATGGCGATATCCCCAGCCGGGACGCCCCCAGTAACCGACCGCGACGGCGGGCGCATACACCGGCGCAGGCTGCGCGTAATAGGGCATCGGCGGCGGCCCATAGACCGCGACGGGCGCGACAGGCGCAAGCGGAATCACAGGCGCCATCGGCGCAATGACGACGGGCGCCACCGGCACGACCGGCATGCCGACGCTCATCCCGACGAACACATGCGCCTGCGCGCTATTCACCAATCCGATGCCGCACAGCGTAGCGACGGCGACATAACCGATCTTTCTCATGATCCTTCTCCTGGAAACGCGGTGCGGCGTGGATACGCATCGGTTGAGAAGGATTCTGGACGTCCTGAATGAGCAACGAATGAGGGACGTGCCGTCGCGCGCGCGATTACGTCATTCGGTTCCGCAGTCGTTGCAGGTGTTGTCGATGTAGCGCGCCGCCTTGCCTCGCTCCGGCGGGCTGATCTGCATATAGCCACCATCGAGCACGTTATGACGCACGACGTTGCGGCTATAGTCGACGCCCCCTTCGCCGTTGGACCCGCCGGTGATGTTGCCGCCATTGACCATGCGATTGCACTCGAGAACATTGCCGCCGGAATCCTGCGTGGCGTCGTTGTTCTCGGGGCCCATGCGGCAGTTGTCGGCCAGGTTATAGGCGATACGCCCGTTCACCGAGCCCACCAGCGCGATGCCGTAGAGCGGACAGTTGGCGAATGAATTGAACACCAGCACCGCGCCGGTGCCGCCGCCTTGCCCTTCGGTCTGAAACATCGACTGGCCGAAGAAGTCGCGGAAGCTGTTGCCCGCGAGGACGAAGTTGTCCACCGCGCCGTTGGTCTGAACCGGGATGTCGTAGTGGCCGGGGTTTTCCCAGTCGCGCACGCGCGTCGGATTCGCGCCCACGAAGTTGCAGCCGACGAGACTGTTCCCCGTCGACGGGCCTTCGTAGTTGAACATGTTGCTGTCCGCGCGGACCGTCTTTTTCAACGTCACGCCGGGTTCGCACTGGATATGCCGGTTGCTGGCCGTGACCACGACCGTGTGATTCAGCAGATAGGTGCCAGCCGGAACCAGCACGTCGCCCGCGTCGACGGCGGCCTGGAACGCCTTGGTGTCGTCGGTGGTGCCGTTGCCCCTGGCGCCGAAATCCTTCGGGCTGCGCGGGTCGATCAGTTTGGGCGGCGTGAAGGAGGTCTGCGGGCAACTGGGCGTGGCCGGGACCGGTGAACTGTTGAGGCTGGCGCGGGGGACGCTTTCATCGCCCCCGTATCTGATCTTATGCCACCAGCGCCTGAAATTTCGCGTCGAAAGGTGGTCCTGGAGGCGGCCGTCCTGCCACGCCGCGTAGGCCGTCTGGACCTGTTTCGTCACACCCGGAATGCCGACTACCACTGCCGCCACGCCAACCAGTAACACGCCGATCACGATGGGTTTTCTCATTTGCCTCGGCCCACCCTAAAAACGAATTTCAATTTGAACCATCCATGATAGCGATACTGGATTACACGTCTGAAATCGATGCTTCGGGTTGAACCGTCAGCCGCGCGAACGGTCGACGGTTCTCGCCCGCCCTGTGTCTTACGCGCGCCGGACCATGCCGCCATGTCTGCGGCCCGGCGCTTCGGGCGCATGCGCGACGCCGTAGTCGCCGTCGAGCGCGGCGGCGGCGGCGTACACGCCCGGTTCTTCGATGACGCCCGCATGATTGCCCGGCACTTCCGCGACGGTCAGCCCACGGCGCGCGATGTTTCGCCAGAGCGGCAGCGGGTCGCCGCGGTCCTGCTCGCGCGAGGCCGCGCGCACATAGACGATCCGTCCGCCCTCATACGGTCTGGGCCGATAGTTGTTCATCGCGGCGCGGCAGGTGTCGCGCAGCCGCCGCAGCACCGGAGGCATCGGATGCGCGGCCGGCGCCGCCTGCGCGCTCGGCACGCGGCCGAGCCGCATCGCCAGCTTGTTCCTGGCGGCGACGAACTTGGCCGCCACGAAACCCGCGCGGTCCCGCGGCTTCATCTTCGTGAACGTCTTCCAGAGACGGCTCACGTAATCGCGCCGGAAGTTCAGCCACGCGAACCACGGCAGCCAGCGTTCCTGCACGTAGGTGTCGAGCAGGCACACGAACTCCGTTTGCTCGCCTGCGCCGAATAGCTGCTGGGCAATTTCGAGCGCGACGAGTCCGCCGAAAGAAAAACCGGCGAGCGCATACGGACCGGTTGGCTGAACCTTGCGAATCTGCTCGACGTAAGTCTTCGCCATGTCCTCGACGCGGCGTTGCGGCGGCGTTTCGCCATCGAGCCCGAGCGCCTGCAGGCCGTACACCGGACGCTGCTTGCGCATCGAGCCGATGAGCCGCGTGCATTCGAGCACCGATCCCGTCACGCTGTGCACGAGAAAGAGCGGCGTGCCGTCGCCCTCGCGCATCGGCACGAGCAATTCCGATGTCTCCGGCAGCGCGCCATTGTCGATCACGTCGGCGAGCTGGGCGATGGTCGGCGCGCGCAGCATCGTCGAGAGCGGAATCGGGCGCCCGATGAGCGGCTGCAATTCCGCGAGCAGGCGCGCGGCGAGCAGCGAATGGCCGCCGAGTTCGAAGAAGTTGTCGTCGCGGCCGATCGGCGCGAAGGCGAAAAGCTGCTCCCACTTCGTTCGCAGCAGCCGTTCCAGTTCCTCGCGCGACGCGTAGCTGTGCGGCATGTCGCCGGACTGATGCCGCAGGGCAGGGTGCGCGCGGATCGCATCGAGCGAGGCGGGGTTGCGCAACGCGGCGGCATTGGTCACGTCGAGTCCGTTGACCGCGTTGCGCACGGCGGCTTCCGTGAGCTTGCCGCTGTGCGTGACGGGCAGATCGTCGACGGCGGCGATCACATCCGGCACATGCGCGGCGGACGTGCGGCGCACGAGGTCGCGGCGAATCCGCGCGATCAGCGGCCCGTTGAGCTGCGCGCCCGGCTTCAGCGTGACCAGCAACACGAGCCGTTCGATGCCGGTCTCTCTGATGCGTTGCTGCACGACGATGCCGTCGCGAATCTCGGGAATGTCGTTCAGCACGCGGTAGATCTCGCCCGGCCCGACATTGATGCCGCGCACGACCAGCACGCCATCGCTGCGCCCATGCAGGCGCGCCGTGCCTCGCGGCGGAAATTCGATCTGGTCGCCATGCGTCCATACGCCAGCATTGGCGCTGAAGTAGGCCTTGTGGAAGCGCTCGCCGTCCGGGTCGTTCAGGAAACCGAGCGGGCGCGACGGGAACGGCTTCACGCAGACCAGTTCTCCGACCCCTTGCGCGCGCGCGCCGTCGCACCACGCCTGGACGTCGAGCCCGAGGCTCTTGCACTGCGCTTCGCCCGCGTACACGGGAAGGTTCGGATTGCCGAGCACGAAACAGCCGAGGATGTCGGTGCCGCCGGAAATGGATTGCAGACGCAGCGGCTTCACGTTGTCGCGAACCCATTCGAACTGCGCGTCGAAGAGGATCGCCCCCGTCGACATCATCGAATGAAGCGCGCTGAGATCGAATTCGCGCGAGGGCACGAGCCCGCCGTCCTCGCACATCTTCAGATAGGCGGGACTCGTGCCGAACACGTTGATCCGCTCTTCGGCGACGAGCCGCCATAACGTATCGACCGATGCGATCGGTCCGTCGTAGGTCACGATTTCGACGCCCGACGCAAGCGCCGACAACTGCCAGTTCCACATCATCCACGCGCAACTCGTGTGGAAGAACATGCGATCGCCGGGCCGCAGATCGCAGTGCAGCCGATGCTCCTTCAAATGCTCGATCAGACTGCCGCCCGTGCCATGCACGATGCATTTGGGCTTGCCGGTCGTGCCCGACGAGAACATCACGAAGAGGGGATGATTGAAGCCGAAGTGCTTCCATTGCACGCGTTGCGGGTCGCCAGCGGCGACGAGCGCGTCGAGCGAATTGACGGGCGGCGTCGCGTGCACGGCCGATGGATCGCCGTCGAGGCTGACGATGCCCGCGAGCGTTGGCAGCGCATCGGCGAGCCGCGAGATCTTCTGCGCGAGCGGCGTGCCGGTATCGAACGGCTTCGCCGCGCTATGCGCGAACAGGAAGCGCGGTTCGAGCTGCGTGAAGCGATCGAGCAGCGTTTCGATGCCCATCTCGGGCGCGGCGGTGGATAGCGTCGCGCCGATGGCGGTCACGGCAAGCGCGGTGACGATCGCATCGGCGTCGTTGCGCATCACGGCCGCGACGCGGTCGCCTTCGCGCATCCCCAGATGCGTGAGGGCGTCGGCGAGACGGGCCACGCGTTCGCGCAGCTCGCCGCGCGTGAAGCGCAGGCGGCGGCCATCGGCATGACAGGCGGTGAGCGCGGGCGCATCTGCTCCGGCGATCGACAGCCCGAGCAGGTTCTCCGCATAGTTCAGCGTCACGCGTGGAAAGAAGCTCGCATGCTCGCAGATATCGCCGACACAGACCGGCTCCGCTTCGCCCGACCACGTCAGGCCAGGCGGCCACTGCATGAAATATTTCCAGAATGTCCGGTATTCCCGGACCGAGAAGTCGTGCAGCGCGGCGTAGTCGTCGAATGACCGCCCCGTGCGTGCCTGCAGCGCCGCAGTGAACACGGTCATCTGCGATGGTGTGCCGCGCTCGGGTGGCGGATCGAAAAGCGGCAGGCGTGTCTTCGCCTCGTTGGGCGATTCCGAACGATTCATGGTTGGGCTCCCTCAGTGGTAATGGCTTCACCGTGTCTTGCCGGCTTGCCTTTTTTATTTTCGAAACTGTGGTTCGTCATCTGGCGCCTTGAGCGCTCTCGCTTTGATGCGGTCCGTTTCCGGGCGGACCGAAGTCATCGATGATCAAGGTTATCCAGCCAGATCGCGCCGCTATGTGCGGCGCAAGACAAAAGTCATCGGCTGATCGACGCGAGGCCTTGCGCCCGGCAACGTTGGCTGAAAACGGCGATTGATTGGCATTTCGTTCTCGATGAGTTACTGGTCGTTGAATGGCAATACTGTTGCCGCCTGCGGAATATTCCCGTCGCCGGCGGCGCGCACATGACGGAAATGTCATGTCCTTCTCATGATGACGCACCGCCAGTGTCCCAAACTCGATACTCAGTCATCCGGAATATCGAGATCGAAAATGTTTACGACACGAACCGCCATTTTCTCGACCGCCCTCGTCGTTCTGTTGTCCGGGTGCGCATCGTCGCCAGAACCGGGCGCATCCGGAAGCAAGACGAGAGAGCAGGCGCGAGCCGAACTCGATCAGGCCTGGCGCGATGGATGGCTGCCTTACAAGCGCTCCGACTATCCGCCGAGCGAAGCGACGCGGGAGCGAAACAGGAAGCGTTATGTCACCAAGTATCCGGAAGACACGCCGAACGAGCCGCCGATGTCGAGGCACGCGGACTGAGGCTTTCGGGCGATCGATCGGGCGCGCGAGTGTCGACATCGATCGTCATTGATTCGCATATCGAAACGAATAGCATGCGAAAAAATCTCATGTTCACGTCATCTCCACGCGCCGGACAATCCATAGCATTCCTTGCAAAGAACCTTCATCGAACTATCCTGTTGGTACGCGCTCTTACTGCAGTGCTGCTGATGTCGGTTGGTCCCGCGCTGTATGCGCAAGCGCCTGCTGCGCCAGCCGGGCTGTCGCTTGCCGAGGTTCTCGGCCTCGCAGCCGAAGCCAATCCGATGCTTCGCGGTGCGCGCGCCGGCGTGAGTGCGTCCGAGGGTGCATTCATGCAGGCCGGCGCACGGCCCAATCCCGCGCTGTCCCTGCTTCAGGAAGGGTTCGGCGGCACCGATCGCACGACCACCGCCGCCGTCACTCAGCCGATCGAACTGGGCGGCAAGCGCAGCGCGCGCCTCGACGTCGCGTCATACGGCAGGGAGGTGGCGATGGCCACACTCGACAGCAGCAGCGCCACGCTGCGGGCGCAAGTGATCGCAGCGTTTTACGGACTGCTCGCCGCGCAACGACAGTTGCAGGTCGCGGAAGAATCGGCGCAGATCGCCACGCGCTCCGCCGAGCTTGCCGACAAGCGGGCCAAAGCGGGCAAGGTGTCTCCGGTCGAAGCGACCAAAGCGAGGGTCGCGGCGAGCGGCGTCCAGATCGAGGTCGTCAACGCGCAAACGCGCGTGTCGACGGCCGCCGAGAAGCTCGTCACGGTCACGGGCGCGCCGTCGGTGCGCGACCGGAACGTGCTCGACGATATCGAAGGCATACCGGACGTCGAGCCTTACGCCGAGCTTGCCCCCCGCCTGGACGATGCGCCTTTGACGCGTGCCGCGCGAGCCGAAGTGCTGCGCGCCAATGCCGCGATATCGGTCGAACGCGCCCGGCGCATTCCGGACATCACGGTAACAGCCGGTCTGAAGCGGGTTATCGCCGGCGGACTTCGCGACAATCAGGCGGTGATCGGCGTGTCGATTCCGCTGCCGCTCTTCGACACCAACAAGGGCGCGCTGCTCGAAGCGACGCACAAGGCCGAGAAGGCACAGGCCGACTTCGATACCGAGCGGGCCAATCTGCGACTCGAACTGACGCAGGCCTACGCGAACTACGAGCGCGCAAAGCAGGAGGCGTCGCGACTCAAGGTCGATGTGCTGCCAGCCGCGCGCCAGGCACTCGACGCGATGTCGCGTGGCTATCAGCTAGGCAAGTTCGGTTTCCTCGACGTTCTGGATGCGCAGCGCACGCTCTTTCAGGAGCAGTCGCGTTACGTGCAGGCGCTCAAGGACGCGCATCTCGCCGTAGCCGATATCGGCCGCCTCACCGGCACGCCGTTGCCGTCCGCGATCGTCGATCCATCCACCGCTCCCTGAAGGATTCGTCATGCCGCGCTCCAGACTTTTTGCCATCGCTGCGGCCGCCGTCGGAGTGGGCATCGCGCTTGCCGTGCTGGTGACGACGCTCAAGGCCATGCAGACCGATGTTGTCGGCGAAGGTGCATCGATCGCAGCGGGCAGTGCACATGGCGGCACGGTGCTCGAGTCCGGCGACCTCACGCTCGAAGTCGTGCTCTCCGAAAAGGCCGACGACGCGCGCATCATTCTGTATCCGTCCGCGGGCGGCAAGCCGCTGCAAAGCGGTGTGACCGCCACGGCGCAACTGATACGGGCGCAGGGGACCATCGAGACCATCCGTTTCATCGCTGCGGGCAACCGGCTGACGTCCGCGCAGCCCATCGCGAAGCCACACGTGTTCGATTCGACGCTGCAGGTTTCATGGAACGGCAAGCCGGCGACGTTCGACTACGCGCGCAGCGACGGCGCCATTCCGCTCGATGCGCAGCAGATGGAGAACGCAGGCATCGATGTCAGGAAGTCCGGGCCCGCGGAGATCGCTTCGATCGTTCAGGTGCCGGGAGAGATTCGCTTCAACGAGGACCGTACCGCGCACGTCGTTCCGCGCGTGGCGGGCATCGTCGAACAGGTTGCGGTTTCGGTCGGCGGAACGGTGCGCAAGGGTCAGTTGCTTGCCGTCGTCGCCAGCACGGACCTCGCCGACCGCAGAAGCGAGCTGCTGACATCGGAGCGCAGGCTCTCCGCCGCGCGCACGGCCTACCAGCGGGAGCGGCTGCTCTGGCAGGAGCGCATTTCCGCGGAACAGGACTATCTGCAAGCGCAAGTCCAGCTTCGCGAGGCGGAGATCGCGGTGCAGAACGCGCGGCAGAAACTTATTGCACTGAACGCAAGCGCGAGCGGCGGCGCGCTGAATCGCTATGAGCTGCGCGCGCCGTTTTCGGGAACGATCGTGGCGCGGCATATCACGCCGGGCGAGGCGATCTCAGCCGAGGCGAACGTATTCACGCTCTCCGATCTCTCGACGGTCTGGGCGGAAATGGCCGTGCCCGCGCAGCATCTCGATGCGGTGCGCGTGGGCCGCGAAGCGACCGTAAAGGCGGCTGCGTTCGCTTCGAGTTCGCAAGGCCAGATTTCGTACGTGGGCGCGTTGCTCGGCGAGCAGACGCGTTCGGCGCCGGCCCGCGTCGTTCTGCGCAACCCGGACGGCGCGTGGCGTCCCGGCATGTTCGTCAACGTGTTGGTGAACGCCGGAGGGCAGATTGTTCCGGTCGCGGTTGCGAGCGATGCGCTGCAGGAGATCGACGGCTCGCCCGCCGTGTTCGTCGCGACGCCGCGAGGTTTCGTCGCGCAGCCCGTCAGGACAGGCCGCAAGGACGACCGCATGGTCGAAGTGGTGAGCGGCCTGTCAGCCGGTCAGCAGTACGCCGCGTCCAACAGTTTCGTGCTGAAGGCCGAACTCGGCAAGGGCAGCGTCGAGGAAGAGTGACATCGACGCTACCCATTCACAGGACCATTCAATGTTCGAGCGACTCGTTCGTTTCGCGATCTCGCACCGCTGGCTGGTGATGCTGGCCGTCGTCAGCGTCGCCGCGTTCGGTGTCTTCAGCTACCAGAAGCTGCCGATCGACGCGGTACCCGATATCACCAACGTGCAGGTGCAGATCAACACATCGGCGCCGGGCTACTCGCCGCTCGAGGCCGAACAACGGATCACCTATCCGATCGAGACGGCGATGGCGGGCCTGTCGAACCTCAGTCAGACGCGCTCCATCTCGCGCTACGGCCTTTCGCAAGTCACCGTCATCTTCAAGGATGGCACCGATATTTACTTCGCCCGCCAGCTCGTCAACGAGCGTATTCAGGAGGCGAAGGAAAAGCTGCCCGACGGCGTCGCGCCGGCGATGGGCCCCACGTCTACCGGTCTGGGAGAAATCTATCTGTGGACCGTCGAGGCAGGCGCGTCCGCGCGCAAGCCGGACGGCACGCTCTACACGCCCGCCGATTTGCGCGAGTTGCAGGACTGGGTGATCCGGCCGCAGTTGCGCAACGTTCCCGGCGTCACCGAAGTCAATTCGATCGGCGGTTATGTCAGGGAGTTTCGCATCGCGCCGAATCCCACGAAACTGATGTCGTACGGCTTGACGCTCGCGGGTATCGTCAAGGCCGTCGAACGAAACAACGATAACGTGGGCGCGGGATACATCGAAAAGCGCGGCGAGCAGTATCTCGTGCGTGTGCCTGGCCAGGCCGGTTCTGTCGACGATATCGCGAACATCGTGCTCACCAACGTGGGCGGCGTGCCGGTGCGCGTGAAGGACGTGGCTCAGGTCGATGCGGGCCGCGAGCTTCGCACGGGCGCGGCGACATCGAACGGGCGGGAAGTGGTGCTGGGCACGGTCTTCATGCTGATGGGCGAGAACAGCCGGTCCGTTGCACGAGCCGTCGCCCGCAAGATGGACGATGTGAACCGCACGCTGCCCGCCGGCGTGCGCGCGATCCCGGTGTATGACCGCACCGTGCTGGTCGAGAAAGCCGTCGATACGGTGAAGAAGAACCTGCTCGAAGGCGCGGTGCTCGTGATCGTCATTCTGTTCCTGTTCCTCGGGAACATGCGCGCGGCCATCATCACCGCGCTCGTGATTCCACTGTCGATGCTGATGACCTTCACCGGCATGGTGAACGCGAAAGTGAGCGCGAACCTGATGAGCCTCGGCGCGCTCGACTTCGGCATCATCGTCGATGGCGCGGTGGTCATCGTCGAGAATTGCGTGCGGCGTCTCGCGCATGCGCAGGCGGCGGCGGGCAGGCCGCTCACGCGCGAAGAACGCTTCGCGGAAGTGTTCGGTGCGTCACAGGAAGCGCGCCGAGCGCTCATCTTCGGACAACTCATCATCATGGTGGTATATCTGCCGATCTTCGCTCTTACAGGCGTCGAAGGGAAGATGTTCCATCCGATGGCCGTCACCGTCGTCATGGCGCTCGCGGCGGCGATGGTGCTGACCGTCACCTTCATTCCGGCCGCGGTCGCGCTGTTCATCGGCAAGCATGTCGCGGAAAAGGAGAATCGTTTGATGGGCTGGGCGCGGCGCGCCTATGAACCGGCGCTCACGCGTTTCATGAGTCGGCCCGGGCGCGTGCTGGTCGGCGCGGTCTTGATCGTCGCTGTAACGACGGCGCTCGCGACGCGGCTCGGCAGCGAGTTCATTCCGAGTCTGAACGAAGGCGATCTGGCGGTCGCCGCGCTGCGCATTCCGGGCACGAGCCTCACGCAATCGCTGGAGATGCAAAAGAGCATCGAGCGAACGTTGAAGGAGAAGATCCCCGAGATCGACCGTGTATTCGCGCGCACCGGCACGGCCGAGATCGCCGCGGACCCGATGCCGCCGAACTTGTCCGACGGCTATGTGATGCTCAGGCCGACCGGTCAATGGCCCGATCCCGGCAAGCCGCGCACCCAGCTCATCAAGGAAATCGAAGCCGTTCTCGCCGCTTTGCCCGGCAACGCTTACGAGTTCTCACAACCGATACAACTGCGCTTCAACGAACTCATCTCGGGTGTGCGCAGCGACGTGGCCGTCAAGCTCTTCGGCGACGACATGGTCGTGCTGAGCAACACCGGCGACAAGATCGCCGCCGCGTTGCGCAAGGTGCCGGGCGCGGCGGAAGTGAAGGTCGAGCAGACGACAGGGCTGCCGGTCCTGACCATCGATCTGGTGCGCGACAAGCTGGCTCGCTATGGCATCACCGTGGCCGATGTGCAGGACACCGTCGCGGCAGCCGTGGGTGGACAGAAGGCCGGTACGCTGTTTCAGGGCGACCGGCGCTTCGACATCGTCGTGCGCCTGCCCGATGAGCTTCGCTCGGACATCGAGGCCATCAGGCGGCTGCCCATCGCGCTGCCGCCGCCCGCATCTTCCGCGCCGCGCGCGCCGATGCTTCAGGCGCCGTATGTCCCGCTCGACGAACTGGCGACGGTCACGGTCGGACCGGGTCCCAATCAGATCAGCCGCGAGGACGGCAAGCGCCGGGTCGTGGTGAGCGCCAATGTGCGCGGCCGGGACGTGGGTTCCTTCGTCGCCGAAGCACGCGAATTGATTCAGCAGAACGTGCAGGTGCCGGCGGGCTATTGGGTGTCGTGGGGCGGACAGTTCGAGCAGTTGCAGAGCGCGAGCGAGCGGCTGAAACTGGTCGTGCCTCTCGCGTTGTTCATGGTCTTCGTGCTGCTGTTCGTCATGTTCGGCAATGTGAAAGACGGGCTGCTGGTGTTCACCGGCATTCCGTTCGCGCTGAGCGGCGGCGTCGTTTCGCTGTGGCTGCGTGACATCCCGCTCTCCATCACCGCCGCGGTCGGCTTCATCGCGCTGTCGGGCGTCGCCGTGCTGAACGGCCTGGTCATGATTTCGTTCATCCGCAATCTGCGCGAAGAAGGCGCGCCGATCGACGAGGCGGTGCGGGAAGGCGCGCTGACGAGACTGCGCCCCGTTCTCATGACCGCCCTGGTCGCATCGCTCGGCTTCCTGCCGATGGCGCTCGCGACGGGAACCGGATCGGAAGTGCAGCGACCGCTCGCGACGGTCGTCATCGGCGGCATTCTGTCGTCGACGGCGCTCACGCTATTGGTCTTGCCGGTGCTCTATCGCGTGTGTCATTCGGTGTCGTTTCGAAGCAGCGCGCGCCGTGGTTTGACGACGCGGTGGCTGCAAGGCGTGAGTGTCAATAAAGGAGAGATGTAAATGCGAATCCTGATTGTCGAAGACGAACAGAAAACCGGGGCGTATCTGAAGAAAGGGCTGACCGAGGCGGGCTACGTCGTCGATTGGGTCCAGGACGGCATTTCCGGCGAGCATCAGGCCGGATCGGAAGACTATGACCTGTTGATTCTCGATGTCATGCTGCCCGGTCAGGACGGATGGACGCTGATCGAGAACATCCGGCAGCGCAGCACGACACCCGTGTTGTTCCTCACCGCGCGCGACGAGGTCGGCGACCGCGTAAAAGGCCTGGAACTCGGCGCCGACGACTACCTCGCCAAGCCGTTCGACTTCGTGGAGCTCAGCGCGCGCATCCGCTCGGTGCTGCGCCGCGGCCAGTCGCGCGATGTCTCCACGCTGCGCGTGGCGGATCTCGAACTCGACCTGAATCGACGCAAGGCAATCCGTCAGGGCGACACGATCCTTCTTACTGCGAAGGAGTTCACTCTGCTGTGGCTGCTGATCCGTCGCGAAGGCGAAGTACTGCCGCGCGCGACGATCGCCTCCCAGATCTGGGACATGAACTTCAGCAGCGACACGAACGTGGTCGATTCCGCGATCCGCCGTCTGCGATCGAAGGTCGATGACGGCTACTTTCCGAAGCTGATCCACACCGTTCGCGGCATGGGCTATGTCCTCGAATGCCGTGACGGCAATAAGTGATGCTCAGCCGTCTCTTGCCCAGGACGCTGCGTGCGCGGCTGACGGTTCTGATCGTTTTTTCGACCTCCGTGATTCTGACCATCAGCGGCGTGGCGCTGTTCAGCGCCTTGCAAAGCCGGCTCGAATCGAAGGCCTCCGAACAGATGACGAATACGTTGAGCGCGTTGCAGTCGCACCTCGGCGACATGCGCGACGTGGGTGAGATTCCGGTCAATCGCGCGGTGCTCGTCGATCAGTTGCATGGACACCGAAAAATGGATCTCGCAATTTCCGACCTGAACGGGCGTGGCCTGATTACCACGCGCGGGTTCAAGTCGTATCCGCCCATACAGGCGGCGGGGCCGGGAACGACGCCACTCCTCCTGTCACGCGAGAAGTCGACGCTCAGTTATCTTGTCGCGGTGGTGTCGCTTGCAGGCGCGACGGGCCCGCGTGTGCGCGTGGCCGTTCAATACGACCGCAGCAGCGATCTCGCCCTGCTTCGCTCTCATGCCGTCTGCATCATCGTCATTCAGTTGCTCGGGGTCGTGCTCGCGGCCGGACTGGCGTTCGGCACCGCGCTGGTCGGATTGAGCCCGCTGCGCCGGCTGGCCGCACGAGCCGAGCGGATGTCTTCGACGGGACTGGCTCAGCCATTCGCTGATCTGCATACGTCGGGTGAACTCAAGGAACTGGAACGCGCATTCAATGAAATGCTGCATCGGCTCGATGAATCGTTCACGCGGCTGAGCCAGTTTTCGTCGAACCTTGCGCATGACATGCGTACGCCCCTGACGAATCTCCAGGCCGCCGCGCAGGTCGCGCTCTCGCGGCCCCGCAGCGCGGCAGATTACCGCGACGTCATCGAATCGAGTATCGATGAATATCGGCGGCTGTCGAGGATGATCGAGGATATGCTGTTTCTCGCGCGATCCGAGCGTGTCGACGCGAGCATCGAGACGGTCAGACTCGATGCCGCCGCTGAAGCGGAGCGTGTCGCGAACTACTACGAATCGATGGCGGAAGAGGCCGGCGTGGGCATCGTCGTGCAGGGGCGCGCGCAGGTCGATGCCGATCTGCTGCTGTATCAGCGGGCGCTCAGCAACCTGATATCGAACGCGCTCAGGTTCGCGCCGCGCGGCTCGGTCATTCGCGTCGATTGCAAGGCGTCGCCGGACTCGACGACTATCGCCGTGTCCGATGCGGGCCCCGGCATAGATGCCGTGCACATCGAGCGGATCTTTGAACGGTTCTACCGGGTCGATCCTTCGCGACACAATTCCGCCGCGGGAACCGGTCTCGGGCTGGCGATCGTGAGATCGATCATGGAAAGCCATGGAGGGGTGTGCCGGGTTCACAGCGAACCCGGCGTTTCCACCACGTTCTCCTTGCGCTTTCCCCGGTCGATGCATGGCGCGTGAATGGCGCGTCGCATGGGGCTGTCCATTGCGACGCGCTGTCTTCGCTACTTCGCGGGCGGCGGGTTAGCCGATGCCTGGCGGCTCACGGGCTGGTCGTGATGGTCCGTAGCAGGCGACTTCTCGCCACGATGGGTCGTTACCGCGTGAACTTCCTTGTTCCGCGCGATCATCGCGTCCGTGGGCGGATACTGGGTCTTGGTACTGGGCACGACTCCGTCGTGCTGAGCCTGTACCAGTTCCTGCTGGACCTGTTGGCGAGACTTCTGTGCCATGGCGGACTGTGAGACCAGACCGAACGATATGCCCGTTATCGCGAGCACGACTGCGCCTTTTGCTGCTCTCATTGCTGTTCTCCAGGTTTCGACCGCCAAGTGGCGCGTCATGAAGACAGTATGTGAGACGGGCAGTGCGTCAGCGTGACGCGAAAATGAGAAATGCGCAGCGTTACTTCTGCGGCGCGCCGTCCCATGCGGGCAGCGTCGCGCCGTGATAGACGCTCAGAATCGACGATGCCACATTGGCCTGCTGATAACTCTCCACCAGCGCCTTGACCCACGGCGCCTGCGCATCCTTCGCGTTCACCGCGATGAAGTTGCGATACGGATTGTTCGTCACCTTCTCCTGCGCGATGCGCTCCTGCGGAATCTTGATGCCGGCCTTGATCGCCCAGTCGGTATTGACGACGGCGGCGTCGAGGTCGCCGATCGCGCGGCCGACGATGCCCGCATCCAGTTCCTTGATCTGCACGTGCTTCGGGTTGCTCGCGATATCGCGCGCGGTAGGCAGGAGGCCGGCGTTCTCGCGCAGCTTGATCACGCCGATGGCCTGCAACAGCAGCAGCGCGCGGCCTTCGTTGCTCGGATCGTTCGGCACGCCGATAGCCGCGTTCTGCGGCAGCGCATCCACCGATTTCCACTTGCGCGAGTAGAGGCCGATCGGCTGCACGTAGGTGAAGCCCACGGGCACGATGTCATAGTGACGCGCCTGGATCTGCGCATCGAGATAGGGCTTGTGCTGGAACGAGTTGGCGTCGAGGTCGTGTTGCGCGAGCGCTTCGTTCGGCTGCGTGTAGTCGGAGAAGGTCGTGACCTTCACCGTGAGGCCGTGCTTCGCCGCATTGGCCGCCACGGCGCGCCACACGTCCTCGTCCTCGCCGGACATGATGCCCACCCGCACGGTCTGATTCGCCGCGAGCGACGGCTGCGCGCTCACGACGCCCCACGCGAACAGGATCGACAACAGAGTAGCTTTGAAGGGATGCTTGATATTCATGATGCGCACGCATGCTGATTGAGAGAAGCGTGATGCTAGGGGCGCGGCGCGTGCGCGCCAAATAATATCGGGCGCTATCGATATGCCTGAAAAGCATCGCAGAAAAAGTGCTTTGCATTGGCGCAAATGCTGCTATCGATAGCACGATTCGTCGTTTAGCCCGCAAAGCGCGCGTTGCTAACATCGGCAGTATCGGCATCGGCGACGATGCCTTCGACAAGGCAGATTCCGCAATGAATGTTTTCTGGTTCATCCCCACGCACGGCGACAGCCGCTATCTCGGCACGTCGCAAGGCGCGCGCGCCGCGAATTACGATTACTTCCGCCAGATCGCCGTGGCCGCCGACACGCTCGGCTATGAAGGCGTGCTGCTGCCCACGGGCCGTTCCTGCGAGGACGCGTGGGTGGTCGCCTCCAGCCTGATTCCCGCGACGAAGCGTCTGAAGTTCCTCGTCGCGATCCGGCCGGGCCTGAGTTCGCCGGGACTGTCGGCGCGCATGGCATCGACGTTCGACCGGCTGTCTAACGGGCGTCTGCTCATCAACGTCGTGACGGGCGGCGATCCGACCGAACTCGCCGGCGATGGCGTGTTCCACGATCACGACACGCGCTACGAAATCACCGACGAATTCCTCACGATCTGGCGCGGCCTGCTGGAACAGTCGCACGACAGCGGCGCCTTCGATTTCGACGGCAAGCATCTGCGATCGCAGGGCGGCAAGGTGTTATATCCGCCGGTGCAAAAGCAGCATCCGCCGCTGTGGTTCGGCGGTTCGTCGCCGGCGGCGCACGAGATCGCAACGAAGCATATCGACACATATCTGACGTGGGGCGAACCGCCCGAGGACGTCGCACGGAAATTGGCCGATATCCGCCGCCGCGCCGCCGACGCGGGCCGCTCGATCAAGTTCGGCATCCGCCTGCATGTGATCGTGCGCGAGACCGAACAAGAGGCGTGGGCGGACGCCGACAAGCTCATCAGCAAGCTCGACGATGAAACCATTCGCCGCGCGCAGGCGCAGTTCGCGAAGATGGATTCGGAAGGGCAGCGCCGCATGGCCGCGCTGCACGGCGGCCAGCGCGACAAGCTGGAGGTGTATCCGCATCTGTGGGCGGGTGTGGGGCTCGTGCGCGGTGGCGCGGGCACGGCGCTCGTCGGCAATCCGGAACAGGTCGCCGGCCTGATGAAGCAATATGCGGAGCTCGGTATCGAAACGTTCATCCTGTCTGGATATCCGCATCTGGAAGAGTCATATCGCTTCGCGGAACTGGTGTTCCCGCTGCTGCCGCGCCAACAGCGCGAGCAGATCAGCGGGCCGTTGTCGGGGCCGTTCGGTGAAGTCATCGGCACGTCGGAGTTGCCGAGGGTGTCGGCATCATGACGCTGAATTCCATTGCTCGCCGCGCGTTGCCGTGGCTCGTGCCGGTGCTGATCCTGATCGCATGGGAAAGCGCCGCGCGCACCGGCGGACTGTCATCGCGCGTGCTGCCCGAACCGCTCGCGGTCGTGAAGGCCGCGTGGGCGCTGATCGAGTCCGGCGATCTGTGGACGAACGTGAAGGTCAGCGCGGGGCGCGCACTCGCGGGCTTCGCGATGGGCGGCGGCATCGGCTTCGTGCTCGGTCTCGCGACCGGCCTCTTCAAGCCCGCCGAAGTCGCGCTCGACTCGACCGTGCAGATGATCCGCAACATTCCCGCGCTCGCGATGATTCCGTTGCTGATCCTGTGGTTCGGCATCGGCGAGGAAGCGAAGCTCGTGCTGGTCGCGCTGGGCGTGTTCTTTCCCGTCTACGTCAACACGTATCACGGCATTCGCTCGGTCGACCGCGACCTGATCGAGATGGCGAAGAGTTATGGCTTGTCGGGCTTCGCGCTGTATCGGCATGTGATCTTGCCGGGGGCGTTGCCGTCGATTCTCGTCGGCGTGCGCTTCGCGTTCGGGCTGATGTGGGTGATGCTGATCGTGGCCGAGACGATCTCCGCGCAATCGGGCATCGGCTATATGACGATGAACGCGCGCGAGTTCCTGCAAACCGATGTCGTGGTGGTCGGCATCCTGCTTTACGCGCTGCTCGGCAAGCTGGCCGACACGGCCGCCCGCTCGATCGAACGCGCGACCCTGCGCTGGCATCCCGCGTATCAAACGAAGGCGCAATCATGACCGTGATGAATTCGACGCTGAGCGGCACCGCCGACAGCTTTACGCAAAGCTTGCCGCGCACGCAGCCGCTCGCACGCGCGCCGCACGCGGGGCGCGACCTCGCCGTGTCGCTGCGCGGCGTGGAGAAGCGTTTCGGCGAGCGCACGGTGCTGGACCGGCTCGACTTTTCGATCGAGCGCGGCGGCTTCGTTTCGATCGTCGGGCGCAGCGGTTGCGGCAAGTCCACCTTGCTGCGGCTCATCGCCGGTCTCGACCAGCCGACGGGCGGTGTCCTTCAACGCCACGCACCGGCAACGGCAAGCGAGTTGCAGGTGCGCATCATGTTTCAGGACGCGCGGCTGTTGCCGTGGAAGAGCGTGCTCGACAACGTGATGATCGGCCTGCCGCGCAGCCAGCGCGACGAAGCCCGCGCGACGCTCGCCGAAGTGGGCCTCGCCGAGCGTGAGAAGGACTGGCCTTCGCGTCTGTCCGGTGGACAGCGGCAGCGCGTGGCGCTCGCGCGCGCGCTCGTGCATCGGCCGGATCTGCTGTTGCTCGATGAACCGCTCGGCGCGCTCGATGCATTGACGCGTATCGAGATGCAGGGTTTGATCGAGCGTCTGTGGCGCGAGCACAAGTTCACCGCGCTGCTCGTCACGCACGACGTGCAGGAAGCGGTGTCGCTCGGCGATCGCATCGTGCTGATCGACGCGGGGCGCATCACGCTCGATACCGCGGTGCCTTTGCAAAGGCCGCGCACACGCACTTCGCCGGGATTTGCCGAACTGGAAGAGCAGGTGTTGTCGCGCGTGCTTCAGCGCGGCTGAGCGTTCGGTTTTTCGCACAACCCGTGCGGATTGAAGCGGATTATCGACCAGCGTTTCGCTCGCTATCCTGTCGGCTGATCACAGGAGCGAAGGAGCGTGAATCATGTCCGCGAGAAAGATTGCGATCATCACCGGCGGCAGCCGGGGACTCGGTCGAAACACCGTACTTAGCCTGGCGCAACGAGGCGTCGACAGCATCGTCACCTATCACAGCAACCAGCAGGAAGCCGGGAAGGTCGCGGCGCTGGTCGAGGAAGCCGGCGGGCGCGCGAAGGCGCTGCAACTCGATGCCGGCAACACGCGCGGCTTCGATGCCTTCGCAAGCGACGTTCGCGCGACACTCGCCGACTGGGGCGACGACCGCTTCGATTTCCTCGTCAACAACGCGGGGACGTCGCATCACAACAGCATCGAGAAAACGACGGAAGCCGAGCTCGATGCGCTCTACGAAGTTCACTTCAAAGGCGTGTTCTTTCTCACGCAGAAACTGCTGCCGCTGCTTCGCGACGGCGGCCGCATCGTGAATATTTCCTCGGGTCTCACGCGCATCATCGTGCCGGAGAGCGCGCCTTACGGCTCGATGAAGGGCGCGGTCGAAGTGCTGACGAAATACATGGCGAAGGAACTCGCGCCGCGCAGGATCGCCGTCAACGTGGTCGCGCCCGGTGCGATCCAGACGGACTTCAGCGGCGGCATGGTGCGCGACAATCCGGAACTGAACCGGCGCATCGCCGATATGACCGCGCTCGGCCGCGCCGGCCTGCCCGATGACATCGGACCGATGATCGCGTCGTTGCTGTCCGAGGATAATCGCTGGGTCAATGCGCAGCGGATCGAAGTGTCGGGCGGCATGGCGATTTGAACGTTGCCGAAGTGAGCGCGGAGCGCGCTATGCGTCCAGCGGCACCGCGCTCACGCACTTGAGTTCATCGAGACACACGCTCGACTTCACGCCGCTCACGCCCGGTATGCGCATCAGCGTATCGAGCAGAAACTCCGACAGTCCTTTCAGATCGCGCGTGATTACCTTCAGCATGTAATCGATATCGCCGGTCACGGCGAAGCATTCCTGAATCTCGGCGAGCTTGCCGACGACACCCTTGAACTTCGCGAGGTCGCGCACGTGGCCGCGCTCCATCGTCACCTGAATGAAGGCGACGACGCCGAAGCCGAGCACCTGCGCGTCGAGCCGGGTCTCGTAGCCCTTGATCACGCCCATTTCCTCCAGCCGCCGATGACGCCGCAAGGTCTGCGCGGGCGACAGGTTGATCGCCTCCGCGAGTTCCAGATTGGAGATGCGCCCGCGGGACTGCAGAATCCCGAGCAAACGCAGGTCGATACGGTCGATCTCGATAGTCTGCAATTTTCTTTCTCCGATGTGCCCGATGAGGAAATCCAGACGCGCAAACTAGGGTTTGTCTGCGCATCTTAGGAAATCATATTGTGTCGCAACAAATTTACACTGATTCCCCTCAATCGAGCGGGGACGCCCGCAGTCCGAAGCGTCCGGAATCCACCGCAGCACATAAGGAGAGAGACACGTGGCACATGAGGGACAAGGCACGCTCAAGCGCGGCCTGAAGAACCGTCACATTCAGCTCATCGCGCTCGGCGGCGCGATCGGAACCGGGCTGTTTCTCGGCATCGCCCAGACGATCAAATCCGCAGGGCCTTCGGTGCTGCTCGGGTATGCGATCGCGGGCGTCGTCGCGTTTTTCATCATGCGGCAACTGGGCGAGATGGTCGTCGACGAGCCCGTCGCGGGCTCGTTCAGCCATTTCGCGGACAAGTACTGCGGCCAATATGCGGGCTTCCTGTCGGGCTGGAATTACTGGGTGCTCTACATCCTCGTGTCGATGGCCGAGCTTTCGGCCGTGGGCATCTACGTTCAATACTGGTGGCCGGGCATTCCGACGTGGGTGTCCGCGCTCGTCTGCTTCTGCCTGATCAACGCGATCAACCTGACGAGCGTGAAGTCGTACGGCGAACTGGAGTTCTGGTTCGCGATCGTCAAGGTGGTCGCGATCGTCGGCATGATCGGCTTCGGCGGCTATCTGCTCTTCTCGGGCAGTGCCGGACCGGAAGCGAGCGTGTCGAACCTCTGGCGTCATGGCGGCTTCTTCCCGAACGGCGTCTCGGGTCTCGTGATGGCGATGGCCGTCATCATGTTCTCGTTCGGCGGGCTCGAACTCGTGGGCATCACGGCGGCCGAAGCGGATGATCCGTCGCACACCATTCCGCGCGCGACCAATCAGGTGATCTATCGCATCCTGATTTTCTACGTGGGCGCGCTCGGCGTGCTGCTGTCGCTGTATCCGTGGCAGAACGTGGCGACCGGCGGCAGCCCGTTCGTGCTGATCTTCCACGCAATGAACAGCAACTTCGTCGCGCATGTGCTCAATGCGGTGGTGCTCACGGCGGCGCTCTCGGTCTATAACAGCGGCGTGTACTGCAACAGCCGCATGCTGTACGGCCTCGCGCAGCAGGGCAACGCGCCGCGCGCGCTGCTCAAGGTCAACAAGCGCGGCATTCCGCTCGTCGCGCTCGGCGTCTCCGCAATCGCGACGGCCGCGTGCGTGCTGATCAACTATCTGATGCCGGGCAAGGCGTTCGAGTTGCTGATGGGGCTGGTCGTGTCGGCGCTGATCATCAACTGGGCGATGATCAGCCTGATCCATCTGCAATTCCGCCGGGCAAAGGCGCGCGCCGGTGAGACGACCGTGTTCAAGAGCCTCGGTTATCCGCTCACCAACTATCTGTGCCTCGCGTTCCTCAGCGGCATTCTGGTGGTGATGTGCTTGATTCCCGATCTTCGCATGTCGGTCTATCTGATTCCGGTGTGGCTCGTGGTGCTGGGCGTGGGTTATGCCATTCGCAATCGTCGCCGCGCGAATGCGGCGTTGTCGCGCGTCTGAAGGAGACCGTCATGTTCGAACACATCGAAACCTATCCCGGCGATCCGATCCTCTCGCTGAACGAAGACTTCGCGAAGGACCCGCGCAGGAACAAGGTCAATCTCAGCATCGGCATCTATTTCGACGACGCCGGCCGTCTGCCGGTCATGCGCGCTGTTCGCGAGGCCGAGGCTAGCCTGCTGGAACAACCCGCCGCCAAACCGTATCTGCCGATGTCGGGGCTCGCCGCGTATCGCGATGCCGTGCAGTCGCTCGTATTCGGCGATCACTCTGTCGCCCGCGCAGAAGGCCGCATCGCGACCGTGCAGACGCTCGGCGGCTCGGGCGCGCTCAAGGTCGGCGCGGATTTCATCAAGCGCTATTTCCCCGGCTCGGAAGTCTGGGTCAGCGATCCGACGTGGGATAACCATCGTTTCATTTTCGAGCGCGCGGGCTTCACGGTCGGCACGTATCCGTACTACGACGAAGCGACCGGCGGCCTGAAGTTCGATGCGATGCTCTCGGCCATCCGCGATCTGCCCGCGAAAAGCGTCGTGCTGCTGCACGCGTGCTGCCACAACCCGACCGGCGTCGATCTGAACGACGCGCAATGGATGGAGTTGATCGACTTGATCAAGCGGCGTGACTTGTTGCCGTTCGTCGACATGGCTTATCAGGGCTTCGGCGCGGGCCTCGATGCGGACGCGTTCGCGATTCGCGAACTGGTGCGTCAGAACGTGCCGGCGTTCGTCGCCAATTCGTTCTCGAAGAATTTTTCGCTGTACGGCGAGCGCTGCGGAGCGTTGTCGGTGATCTGCGAGTCGGCGGAAGCGGCGGCGCGCGTGCTCGGGCAGATGACGAGCGCGGTGCGCGCGAACTACAGCAATCCGCCGACGCACGGGGCGAAGATCGTTACGCGCGTGCTGACGACGCCGGCGCTGCGGCAATCGTGGGAAGAGGAACTGGCGTCGATGTGCACGCGCATCGCACGCATGCGCGGAGAAATCCACGCACGCCTGCGCGGCAATGTGCCGGACGCGATGCTCGCGCGGTATCTCGAGCAGCGCGGCATGTTCACTTTCACAGGGCTTTCCGCCGGACAGGTCGATGTATTGCGCGAACGGCACGGGATTTATCTGATCCGCTCGGGCCGGATGTGTATAGCTGCGTTGAACGATCGTAACGTCGGGGTGACGGCGGGGGCGATTGGGGAAGTGTTGGCGATGGAGACTGTCTAGCGTCGCGCGGCCGCTCATTCTCAACTCATTCTGCGCAAGCACACTGCATCCATCGCTAAAGAGGGGATGCAGTCATGAAGACCTGTGAAAAAGCGGCCTTTCGGTCCTATGTCGATAGTTTGCTCGATCAACTCGACAAGCACGCCGATCGCGCCGTCCTCCGTTATCTCGACCAGGACGTAACAGGCGGCGCGCTACGCGCCTCGATCTACCGCTATGCCCGCGCACTCGCGTCGCTCGGCGTCACGCGCGGTGCGCTCGTCGCGATGTTCGCGCCGAACTGCCCCGACGCGCTCGCCATCCGTTACGCGACCAACCTGCTCGGCGCGGCAACGATGTTCCTGCCCGCGATCGCCTCCGCCGAACATCGCGCGGCCTTCGTGACCCGCATGCAGCCGACCCTGCTCGTCGCGTTCGCGCAGACCGAACATCTCGTGCCGCCGAATACTGGCGCGCGCCTCGCCTATATCGGCACGGGACCGGCGCGCTTGCGTCTGGATCTGCGCGCGCGCGTGCAGCACGATCTCCCGGTCGAGAGCCGCGCCCGCCCCGACGACCTCGCGATGGTCGTCTCCTCGGGTGGCTCGACCGGCCTGCCGAAGGCGAGCCGTCGAAGCTTCGCGGCCTGGTCCGCGATGGTGAGCGCGCCGAGTCCGGCGGATCGTCGCCAGCTCGTCAATGGCGCGCTCGCCTATCTGTCGCAAGTGCTGGTCGACAACACGCTGCTGGGCGGCGGCGCCGTCGTGCTGAAGCCGCACTACGATCCAGCCGACACGCTTGCGACGATCGAAGCCGAACGCATCACCGACCTGCTACTCGTCGAACCGCAACTCTTCGAAACGATGGATCATCCGGACGTCGACCGGCGCGATTTGTCGTCGCTGCGCTCGATCGCGCATATCGGCGGATCGGCGCCCGCGATCCTGCGGCAGCGCGCGATCGCGCGGCTCGGCCCGGTGCTCACGCACATGTACGGCGCGAGCGAAGCGGGCCTCGTGAGCGTGCTGACGCCTTCCGACTTTCTCACCGATCCGGCCTTGCTGAACAGCGCGGGGCGCATCAGGCCCGGCGTCGACGTGCGCATTCGACGCGCCGACGGCACCTTCGCGCGCGGCGGCCAGCATGGTGCGATCGAAGTGCGCTCGGCGGCGGTGGCGCAGGGCTATTACCGGCAGCCGATCGAATCCGCGCAGAAGTTTCGCGATGGCTGGTGCCTGACCGGCGATATCGGTTTCATCGACGAAAAGCTCCATCTGCATATGCTCGGACGCGCGGCCGATGTCGCGGAGATCGATGGCGTCGTCATCGGTCCGGCGCAGCTCGAAACGCCGCTGTGCGCGCTGGCCGAGGTGCGCTATGCGCGCGCCGTCGCGGCGACGGATGCGGCAGGCGATTACAGATGGAACGTGGTGGTCGTGCCGTGGAAAGGCAGGCGGATCGACATCGCGCGTTGCGTGCGCGCACTCGAATCGGCGTGCGGCGTGAAGGTCGCGCAGGCCGTACGGATGGCCGCCGTGCCACGCGTGCCGCTCACCGAGCAGGGCAAGGTGGACCGCGCCGCGATCGGCCGCATGTGCCGGAACTTGGCGATTCGGCGTGTCGAGAAGGAAGACGCGGCGTGCAGCGCGTAGCTCAGCCCTTGTGCTGCGCGCGCCCGAGCACCAGATGCGCCACGGTCCCGAGCACGATGCCCCAGAACGCCGAGCCGAGCCCGAGAAAGCTCATGTTCGAAGCCGTCGCGATGAAGGTGATGAACGACGCCTCGCGATGCGCCTCGTCCTGCACCAGTCCGACGATGTTGGCCGCGATCGCGCCCAGCAACGCGAGCCCGGCCAGCACCGCGACGAACGCATTCGGCAGCGCGGCGAACAGCATCACGACGGTCCCGGCGAAGCATCCGCCCGCCAGATAGAAGAGTCCGTTCGCGATGCCGGCGACATAGCGGCGTTGCGGATCGCGATGCGCGTCGGGCCCGGTGCACAGCGCCGCAGTGATCGCCGCGATGACGATGGTGATGCCGCCCGAGAACGCGACCAGCATCGACGCGAGACTCGTCGTCATGAGGACGGGGCGCGTCGGCGTCTGATAGCCGGACGCGCGCAGAATCGCGAAGCCCGGCAGGAACTGTCCCGTCAGACTGACGATGACGAGCGGCACCGCAAGACTCACGGTCGATTGCCACGTCCAGGTGGGCATCGTGAAGACGGGACGCGTGAGGTGCAGGCTGACCGATTCGAAATGCGTCAGACCCAGCCCGACGGCAAGCGCGCCACCGAACGCCAGCACCAGAATGAGACAGTAGCGCGGCGCCCATCGGCGGAACACGAGGAAGCTCGCGAGCATTCCCAGAGCGAGCCACGGCGTGAGCGCCACCGCCTTGAATACGTTGACGCCGAACTGAAACAGGATGCCCGCCATCATCGCGCAGGCAATGCCTTTCGGGATGCGCTTGACGATCTGATCGAACCAGCCGGACACGCCGAGCGCGAAGATGCATGCGCCCGCGACGATATACGCGCCGATCGCCTCGCTCACCGGCATGCCGGGAAACAGCGTGACGAGCAAGGCCGTTCCGGGCGCGGACCACGCCGTGATGATCGGCTGCTTCAGCCACCAGCTCAGCGCGATGCCCGAGACCGCCGCGCCCATCGAGATCGACCAGACCCACGAGGCGATCACGTCGTTGCCGACATGCGCCGTGTGCGCGGCCTGAAAGAAGATCGCGAGCGGTCCCGCATACGAAATGATGACGGCGAGCAGCCCGGCGCTCACCGCCGACACGGACCAGCCTGCTTTCGGCGCGGCCGGTATGGAAGCCGGTTCCGTGTCGCGCTTCATGCTTCAGCGAATCGACGACGGATGGCGCGCGAGCGCGGTCACCTGCATCGTCATGTACGGGAACAGCGGCAGCGCCGAGAGCAGGGTATGCAGTTCGTCATGCGAATCCACATCGAACACGCTGTAGTTCGCATACTCGCCCACGATGCGATGCAACTGCTGCCATTTGCCCTGCCGTTGCAGCTCCTGCGAATATTCCTTCTCGCGGGCCTTGATTTCATCGGCCTTCGCGGACGGCATGTCGTGCGGCAGATGCACGTCCATTCTGACGAGATAAAGCATGGTGTTCCTCGCTCAAGTTTGAGTAGTTGCGTTCAGATGTTCTTGTCGCGCTGGTAGAACGCGAGCTTGTCCTCGTCGATCTGCAGGCCGAGACCCGGTCCCGCCGGCAGATGAAGATCGAAGTCACGATACTGCGGGCGCGCCGTGACGATGTCGTCTTTCAGCAAAAGCGGGCCGAACAGCTCCGTGCCCCATGTGAGTTGCGGAAGCGCGGCGAAGCCGTGAGCCGACGCGATCGACCCGATGCTGCCTTCGAGCATCGTGCCGCCATAGAGCGACACGCCCGCCGCATCGGCGATGGCGGCGGTGCGCATCATGCCGTAGATGCCGCCGGACTTCGCGATCTTCAGCGCGAACACGTCGGCGCAGGCGTGGCGCACGAGTTCGAGCGCGTCTTCCGGGCCAGTGACCGCTTCGTCGGCCATGATCGGCACGATGAAACGCGCCGCGAGCCGCGCGAGCGCACCGCGCTGTTCGCGCGGAGTCGGTTGCTCGATCAGGTCGATGCCCGCCGCCTGCAACGCTTCGATGCCGAGTGCGGCGTCGGCTTCGTTCCAGGCCTGATTCACGTCCACGGTGACTTTCGCGCGGTCACCGAGCGCGGCCTTGATCTGCGATACATGCGCGACGTCGTCGCGCACGCTGCGGCGGCCGATCTTCAGCTTGAAGGTATGGTGGCGGCGCTCGGCCAGCAGCATCTCGGCTTCTTCGATATCGCGTTGCGTGTCGCCGCTCGCGAGCGTCCAGAGCACGGGAAGCGTCTTGCGCACCGCGCCGCCGAGCAGTTCGCACACTGGCACGCCGAGGCGCTTGCCTTGCGCGTCGAGCAGCGCTGTTTCCATCGCGCACTTGGCGAAACGGTTGCCGCGCGCGATCTTGTTCAGCCGGAGCATCGCGGCATTGATATTGGTCGCATCCTGTCCGACGAGCGCAGGCGCGAGATACGTATCGATGGTCAGCTTGATGCCTTCGGGACTTTCATCGCCGTAAGACAAGCCGCCGATCGTCGTGGCTTCGCCTATGCCCTCGATGCCGTCGCTCGTGCGCAGGCGGACAATGACGAGAGTTTGTTGCTGCATCGTCGCCATCGCGAGTTGATGCGCACGGATGGTCGGAAGGTCGACCAGGATCGCTTCGACGGAGGTGATTTGGGCGTTCATACCTGAAATGTCGGGATGGATGGGTTGCTGAAGTATTGCGCGCCCGTTTGCCGCGTGTCCAACACCGTTGACGTCTAGTGTCATACCCCCGAGGTATGGCGCGCGTCATTGCCCCCGATCGGTGCGCGGCGTATAGGGAATCCGTTCCTCCTCGTACAGCCGGTAGATCAGTTCGAGCATCTCCTTGATGTCGCGCGACTCGTCGAGCGCGCGCATGCTCATGATGATGGGGGAAACCAGTGTCGGGTCGTCGAGTTCCTTGTAGCTGACGTCGTCGCGCTTGAGGCCGTAGACGCTGCTCGGCACAATGGAAATGCCTTCGCCCGCCGCGACGAGCCCCAGCGCGATCTGCAATTCGCGCACTTCGTAAATCTTGCGCGGCGCGAGCGCGCGGTCCTGAAACGCCGACAGCACCTGATCGGCATAGCTCGGGCGCGGCGCTTTCGGGAAGATGATCAACGTTTCATTGATCAGATCGCGCAACGCGAGCACAGGCTTCGCAAGCGACAGCGGATGCCCGACCGGCAGCGCGACGATCATCTGCTCTTCGCGCAGAATCACCCGGCGGATGTTCGCATCCTCATGACGAATGCGGCCGAAACCCACGTCGATGCGGCCATCCTTGAGCGCGCGAATCTGATCCATCGTCGACATCTCGTGGAGACTCAGCTCGACGGTGGCGTTCTCGTCGCGAAAACGCCGGATGATCTTCGGGAGCATTCCATATAAGGTCGAACCCACGAAACCGACCGAAAGACTGCGCTCGATATTGCCCACGCGCCGCGTCATGGATTCCAGCTCGGCGGTCTGCGCGAGCAGCTGCACCGCGTGCGAATAGAAGAACTTGCCCGTCTCCGTCAGCTTGAGCGGGCGCGAGTTGCGCTCGAACAATTGCACGCCGAGCGTCTCTTCGAGTTGCTGTATTTGCCGGCTCAACGGCGGTTGGGCAATGTGAAGTCGCTGCGCTGCGCGCGTGAAATTGCGTTCTTCGGCTACCGCTACGAAATAGCGGAGATGTCGCAACTCCATCTCAATACCTCCTGGATATAGCCCAATACTAAATCAGTGTTGGACTGGGCTTCTTTGCGTCCATTATCCTGCCTTCACGCTCTGTTTCAACACCCGACTATACCTTCCGAGCATATCTCTACCGGTGCTGAAGCAAGGGTTAACCCCACCAAAAAATTGCGAGATTCAGGAGCAGACATGAGCATCAAAGTGTTCGATACGAAGGAAGTCCAGGACCTGTTGAAGGCGGCTGCCAATCTCGGAGGTCAGGAAGGCAGTGCTCGTACCAAACAGATTACGCATCGCCTGCTGGGCGACCTGTTCAAGGCTATCGACGACCTCGACATGACGCCCGATGAAATCTGGGCCGGTGTGACCTACTTCAACAAGCTCGGCCAGGACGGTGAAGCCGCGCTGCTCGCCGCCGGCCTCGGTCTGGAGAAATTTCTCGACATCCGCATGGACGCCGAAGACCGCGAGGCGGACATTCACGGCGGCACGCCGCGCACCATCGAAGGCCCGCTGTATGTCGCCGGTGCGACGGTGCGCGACGGTGTATCGAAGATCGACGTCAATCCCGACGAAGACGCCGGCCCGCTCATCATCCGCGGCACGGTTACGGGCCCGGACGGCAAGCCGGTCGCGAATGCCGTGATCGAATGCTGGCACGCCAACTCGAAGGGCTTCTATTCGCACTTCGACCCGACCGGTGCGCAAAGCGATTTCAACCTGCGCGGCGCGGTCAAGACCGGCGCCGACGGCAAGTACGAATTCCGCACGCTCATGCCGGTGGGTTACGGCTGCCCGCCGCATGGCGCGACGCAGCAGTTGCTGAACACGCTCGCCCGCCACGGCAACCGTCCGGCACACGTGCACTTCTTCGCGACCAGCGAGAACCATCGCAAGCTGACGACGCAGATCAACATCGAAGGCGATCCGCTGATCTGGGATGACTTCGCCTACGCGACCCGCGAAGAGCTGGTGCCGCATGTCGTCGAAAAGACCGGCGGCAGCGCGCTCGGACTGAAGGACGATGCGTACAAGGAAATCGAGTTCGACATCCAGTTGACGCCGCTGGTCCAGGGCAAGGATAACCAGCTGGTTCATCGCCCGCGCGTGGCCGTCGCGGCGTAATCAAGCGAAAAGCCCGAAGCGGCGGCAACCCTGTCGCCGCCTGAATCTCCGCACCAATCATTCGACACCGATGCAGGCGCTCCGTGAATGGAGCGCGCATAGGGAGAGCACACATGTCCGCCATCACCGACAAAGCCAGTCAGCTCGACGAACTGCTGCAAACGGCAGTTCAGGACGACAAGGAAAGCGGCGTATTCCGCTGCCGCCGCGATATCTTCACCAATGCCGATCTGTACGAACTCGAGATGAAGCATATCTTCGAGAGCAACTGGGTCTATCTCGCGCACGAAAGCCAGATTCCCAACAACAACGATTACTACACGACGTGGATCGGCCGCCAGCCGGTGGTCGTGACGCGCGACAAGACCGGCGAACTGCACGCGGTCATCAATGCCTGTGCGCACAAGGGCGCGATGCTGTGCCGCCGCAAGCATGGCAACAAAGGCAGCTTCACGTGCCCGTTCCACGGCTGGACGTTCTCGAACACCGGCAAGCTGCTGAAGGTGAAGGACGAGAAGACCACCGAATACCCGATTCAATTCAATACGCACGGTTCGCATGATCTGCGTAAGGTGCCGCGCTTCCAGAGCTATCGCGGTTTCCTGTTCGGCAGCCTGAACGCCGATTCGATGCCGCTCGAAGAGTATCTCGGCGAGACGAAGGTCATCATCGATCAGATCGTGGATCAGGCGCCGGACGGCCTCGAAGTGTTGCGCGGCAATTCCTCGTACATCTACGACGGCAACTGGAAGATGCAGATGGAAAACGGCTGCGACGGCTATCACGTCAGCACCGTGCACTGGAATTACGCCGCAACGATGGGCCGCCGCAAGGTCGAAGGCACCAAGGCGGTCGATGCGAACAGCTGGAGCAAGTCGGTCGCGGGCGTGTATGGCTTCGACCACGGCCACATCCTCCTGTGGACCAAGACGATGAACCCGGAAGTGCGCCCGGTGTATGAGCATCGTGAAGAGATCAAGGCGCGCGTGGGCGACGTGCAGGCGGACTTCATCGTCAACCAGACGCGCAATCTGTGCCTCTATCCGAACGTGTTCCTGATGGACCAGTTCAGCACGCAGATTCGCGTGGTGCGGCCGCTCGGCGTCGACAAGACCGAAGTCAGCATCTTCTGCTTCGCTCCAAAGGGCGAGAGCGCCGAGAACCGCGCCACGCGCATCCGTCAGTACGAAGACTTCTTCAACGTGACGGGCATGGGCACCAGCGACGACCTCGAGGAGTTCCGCGCGTGCCAGTCGGGTTATGCCGGCATCACGGCAATGTGGAACGACCTGTCGCGCGGCGCGCCGCTGTGGGTTCACGGTCCGGACGAGAACGCAACGAACATGGGTCTCAAGCCGCTCATCTCGGGCGAGCGCAGCGAAGACGAAGGTCTCTTCGTCGTGCAGCATGAATACTGGGTGAACGTGATGCGCGACGCCCTGAAGAAGGAACAAGGGGAGGCACTGGCATGAGCTTCGACTACCACAAAATCTGCGCGACGCTGTATCGCGAAGCGCGCCTGCTCGATGACCGTCAGTGGGACGAGTGGCTGGGCTGCTATGCGGAAGACGTCACCTACTGGATGCCCGCGTGGGATGACGACGATCAGCTCACCGAGGATCACGAAAGCCAGATCTCGTTGATGTACTACCCGGATCGCGGCGGCCTGGAAGATCGCGTGTTCCGCATCAAGACCGAGCGCAGCGGCGCGTCGATGCCCGAACCGCGCACGAGCCACAACGTCACGAACGTGGAAGTGCTGGCCGAGCGCGACAATGAAATCGACGTGCGCTACAACTTCGACACGCTCAATCACCGCTACAAGATCACCGATCACTTCTTCGGCACGATGTTCGTGACGCTGCGAAAGGTCGGCGACATTCTGGTGATTTCGCGCAAGAAGATTGTGCTGAAGAACGACTATATCCGTCAGGTGCTCGACGTCTACCACGTCTGATGCGCCCGGTGATGAGACAGGAAGTAGGAGGCAACATGTCCAGCTATAACATTGCACTGAATTTCGAAGACGGCGTGACGCGCTTTGTCGAATGCAAGGCGGGCGAGAAGGTTCTCGACGCCGCCTTTCGCGCCAAGATCAACCTGCCGATGGATTGCTCCGACGGCGTGTGCGGCACCTGCAAGTGCCGCGCCGAAAGCGGCAGCTACGATCTCGGCGAGGACTACATCGAAGACGCGCTCTCCGACGACGAAAAGGAAGGCGGCCTCGTGCTCACGTGCCAGATGGTGCCGCAAAGCGACTGCGTGATCGCGGTCCCGGCTTCGTCCACGGCATGCAAGACGGCGCAAAGCAAATTCGCCGCGAAGGTCACGAAGGTGGCCCCGCACAACGACGCCGCCGTCGTGCTCGAACTGGACGTGGACGCCGCCACTTCGGCGCCGGTGTTCCTGCCGGGCCAGTACGTGAATATCGACGTGCCCGGCAGCGGTCAGCATCGCTCGTATTCGTTCTCGTCCGCACCGGGCGAAACGAAGATCAGCTTCCTCATCAAGAAGATTCCCGGCGGCGTGATGAGCACGTGGCTCGAGTCCGCAGAGACGGGCAGCGCGGTGGAACTGACCGGGCCGCTCGGCAGTTTCTATCTGCGCGCGGTCGAGCGGCCGTTGCTGTTCCTCGCGGGCGGCACGGGCCTCGCGCCGTTCCTGTCGATGCTGGAAGTGCTCGCGCGCGCGAACTCGCAACAGAAGATTCACCTGATCTATGGCGTGACCCGCGATCTCGATCTCGTGCAGGTCGAAGCGATCGAAGCGTACTCGGCGAAGCTGCCGAACTTCACGTTCAGCACGGTCGTCGCCGATGCCGATTCGGATCATCCGCGCAAGGGTTGGGTCACGCAGCACATGCCGGCGGAATCGCTGAACGACGGCGATGTCGATGTGTACCTCTGCGGCCCGCCGCCGATGGTCGATGCGGTGCGCAAGCACTTCGACGACAACGGCGTGAAGCCCAACAGCTTCCACTACGAGAAGTTCACCCCCAACGCCGCGCCGGTGACCGCATGAGCACACAACGGTTTGCCGGCAAGGTGATGGTCGTGACCGGCGCGGCGCAGGGCATCGGGCGCGGCGTGGCGTTGCGCGCGGCCGCCGAGGGCGCGCGGGTGCTGCTCGTCGATCGCGCCGATTTCGTGGCGGAAGTCGCCGCCGAAGCGAAGAGCGCGGATACCGCCGGTTTCGTCGCGGATCTGGAGACGTATGAAGGCGCGGCAGCGGCGATGGCTTTTGCGGCGCGCACGTTCGGCGGCATCGATATTCTCGTGAACGGCGTCGGCGGCGCGATCCGCATGCGTCCCTATGCGGAGTTCGAGCCAGCGCAGATCGACGCGGAGATTCGCCGTTCGCTGATGCCCACGCTCTACGCATGTCATGCGGTGTTGCCGCATTTGCTCGAACGTGGACGTGGAACCATCGTGAACGTGTCGTCGAACGCGACGCGCGGTATCCGGCGCGTGCCGTATTCGGCCGCGAAAGGCGGCGTCAACGCGATGACGCAGGCATTGGCGATGGAATACGGTGAACGCAATATCCGCGTGGTCGCCGCCGCGCCGGGCGGAACCGAAGCGCCGCCACGACGCGTCCCGCGCAACGCCGCCGGCGATAGCGAGCAGGAAAAACTCTGGATGAACGAAGCGGTAAAGCAGGTCACCGAATCGACCTACTTCAAACGTTACGGCACCCTCGACGAACAGATTGCGCCGATCCTGTTCCTCGCTTCCGATGACGCAAGCTATATCACCGGCGCGGTGTTGCCCGTCGCCGGCGGCGATAACGGCTGATGCCGCAGGAGACGAATGCCATGAGTGAACGCAAAGCCATCGTGCCCGTGGGCATGGAAGCGGTGTACGAGAAGATTCGCTATGCGCCGGCGATCCAGGCCGGCAATACGATCTATGTGTCCGGGCAGATCGGCCGCGATGCTGCCATGCAACTGGTCGAAGGCCGCGAGGCGCAGATCGTGCAGGCATTCGAGAATCTGAAGCTGGTGCTGGAAGCGGCGGGCGCATCGCTGAGCGATGTCGTCGACGTGACCACTTTCCACACCGATATGCGCGATCTGCCGCTGTTCATGCAGGTGCGCGACAGATACCTCAACACGCATCCGCTGCCGGCATGGACCGCGGTGGGAGCGCACATGCTCGGCGGCGCGGCGGGCTATATCGTCGAAATCAAGGCGGTGGCCGTATTGGCCGAACCAGGGAACTGACGGTGTTCGGCGAAATTGTTGCCGTGCTGCCGGCGCGCGCCGACGATATGGCGCGCCTCGCGATCCTGCTCGCACAGGGCGAGCCTATCGTCACGGTCATCGGCAAATACAATCATGGCAAGAGCCGTCTGCTCAATGAATTGATCGGCCAGGACGCCTTTGCTGTCGCCGACAGGCGCGAGACGGTGACGCTGTCGGATAGCGTGCATCGCGGTGTGCGCTGGCTGGATGCGCCCGGACTCGATGCGGATGTCGGCACCGAAGACGATCGTCATGCGTTGCATGCCGCGTGGCTGCACGCGGATATCCGACTGTTCGTGCATGCCGCGAAAGAAGGCGAACTGGACGCGAAGGAACTCGCCTTGCTCAGCGAGCTATACGCGGACGATGCGCGCTCGCAGCGGCAAACCGTGTTCGTGCTGTCACAAGTGGACCAGCTCGCCGACGACGCCGAACTGCACAAAGTGCGAAATGCGATAGATACGCAATGGCCGGGCGTCGCGCTGAATGAAGTGTCGTCCACGCGCTATCGCAAGGGGCGGGACGAAGGCAAGGCGCTGATGCTGGAAAAGAGCGGCATGCCTTCGCTGCGTGCCGGAATCGACGCGGCGCTCGCCCGCGTGCCGCAAGCGCGCACGCACGAGAAGGCGCTGCTGTTCGGCGAAATTCGCGAGGAACTGGCGGCGCTTCTCGCCGCTCGCGAGAAAGAACTCGAAGCATTGCGTGATACGCAGCGGCAACAACGTCTGTCGTTCGATCGCGGTTTGGCGAAGGTCATCGAGAAGGTGAGCGGCGATATCGAAACGATGCTGAACGCGCTCGGCACGGACCACGCCTCAGTGCCGGATACCGCGAAAGACGCGTACGGGATCACCGCAGGCAAGCTGGAGCGCGCGCACATTCAGATTGCCTATTCGCGCGCGTGTATCGAAATCGACGGGTATCTGGCGGGGCAGGGCGTCATCGGCTTGCCTTCGGAACAGGAAACCGTTGCGCGTGCGCTCAACACCGTGATGATCGCGGTCATGGGCGTCTCGGTGAAGTTTCGCAAGGACTTGCGCAGGATGTTCTGCACGGCGGCCGGTCGCGAGCGCATGCAGCGCGAGTTCACGCACTACTACGAACTGTCGAACGATAGAAAGGCGCTGACCGCGCGCATCGGGCGGAGTGAATCGGCTGTCGACGCTTCGAAGAATGCGTCGGCATCATTGAACGCAATGGAAGGCCGCGCATGAAAGCGGACGCGAGCAACGAACAACGTTTTATCGCCGATGTCGATGCGTTCGAGTTCATCGCACACGATGTCGAACGAATGCTTCACGCGATGGAAGACTGGCTCGCGCAATTGACTTCCGATCTTCACTTCAGTCGCCTGCTTTGCTCCGGACTAAAAGAACAGGGCGCGCTCGCCAGGCAGGCGCAAGCCATCAACGCCGAATTGCAGAAGAACCTGCTCACATGGCCGCAGCAGTGGGCCAGTCTCGAACCGGCTCAGGCACTGGCCGAAACCTTCGACGACAAGGTTCTGCTATTGGTCTTCGGCAAGTTCAACGCGGGCAAGAGTTCGCTCTGCAATCTCATCGCGGACCGCTTTGCTGCGCATGGCAAGACGGTGCAGTATTTCTATCTCGATGCGGGACGTATCGTCGAGACGACGGAATGCTTCAAGGAAGGCGTGACGGAAACCACAGCGCGTCTTCAAGGCGTGCGACTTGCGGGAAAGCTGGTGCTCGTGGATACGCCCGGGCTGCATTCGATCACACCAGAAAACGCCGCGCTCACGCAACGCTTCACCGATAGCGCCGACGCGGTCCTCTGGCTGACGAGTTCGACATCGCCCGGGCAGGTTCAGGAACTGGACGAACTCAGCCGCGAACTGCATCGCAACAAGCCGCTTCTGCCTGTCGTGACACGCAGCGACGTCTACGACGAAGACGAGATAGACGGCGAAATCCGCAAATTCCTGCGCAACAAGACGGCGCAGAATCGCGCCGAGCAGGAGGCCGATGTCAGGACGCGCGCGCAGGAAAAGCTGCTGACGATGGGCGTCTCCGACGACCTTCTGAAAGCGCCGGTGTCGATTTCTTCCTATCTCTCGCGCGCGCAGGGACAGACCCAGGCGGCAATGACCGACGCGGGTTTCGAGCGGCTCTACGCGGCGCTGATCGACATCGCTGAACCGACGCTGGCCTACAAACGCCGCAAACACGCCGAAGTATTCTTGCATCATCTGGAAGAGAACGTGATGGGCGTGTTGTCTCGCGATGTGTATTCGTCGCTCGCGGAACTGCGCTTATCATCGGATGCGGCGGCGGCGATGCTCGCGCACCAGCAGGAAAATATCGCCGATGCCGTCTGGCGAAGCGTCGCTCCGACATTGCCTGCGTTGCTGGATGAGCATTCGTCGACGCGTGATGTCGGCGCTATTCTCGACAGCTTGTCGCAATCGTTGGCCGAGTCGCTTTCGCGCGCGGTGGATCGGCAACTCGACGATTACGTCATTCAGACCGATAGCTCACTTGCGAAAATCCATCTTGATGACGATTCGAATTTCGACGAAACCGCTGTAGGTGTCGACTATCAACGGCTTCATGCCGCGCTTGCAAAGGCCATTCGCGAACAGGTATTGCGTTGGTCCAGCAACGCAGCCGACCAATGTCGCGCGTCGATCAGGCAACTGCTCGCGCGAGCCGCGCAATTGCAGAATGTTCTGCGAGCACACGAAACGGACCTGATCGATCTCAAGGCGCGACTTCGGTCCGAATTCGATTGAAGAGAAAGCGCTCGTTCAGAACGGATAGCGGATCGGACTGTCCATCACGCTGACCCATTGCGTCTGCGTGAATTCATGGACGTTAGCCGGTCCGCCGAAGCGTCCGCCATTACCGGATGCGCCCATTCCGCCGAACGGCACATGAAACTCGTTGTTCACGGTCTGATCGTTGAGATGCACCATCCCGGCGCGGATGCGTGAGGACAATGCAAGCCCGCGTGACATCGAGCGGGTATGGATTGCAGCCGCCAGTCCATAGTCCGACGCGTTCACGAGTTCGACGGCTTCATCGTCGCTGTCGAAAACGGTGACCGGTGCGACCGGCCCGAAGATTTCTTCCCTGAACGCTGCCATGTCCGGTGTGACGCCGGCGAGAACCGTCGGCTCGTAGAAGAGCCCGCTGAACCGGCCGCCCGCGAGAAGCGTCGCGCCGGCATCGACGCTCGTTTGCACGATGCCGTCGATACGATCACGCTGCTTTTCGTTGATCAGCGGTCCGAGATGCACCTGCTGTTTGAAGGGATCACCCACCGTGAGATTGCGCGCACGTTCGGCGAGCCTCGCCGCATATTGCCCGACGATCGAGCGGTGCACGAGATGCCGTCCCGTCTGCATGCAGATCTGCCCTTGGTGCAGGAAAGCGCCCCACGCTGCGCTGGATGTTGCGGCTTCGACGTCCGCATCATCGAGCACCACGATCGCGTTATTCCCGCCGAGTTCGAGTGCGACCTTCTTGAGCATGCGACCGCAGATTTCGCCGATCGAGCGGCCGACGCCCGTCGATCCGGTAAAGGAAAGCATGCCGACCTTCGGATGACGCACGAGCGCGTCGCCGGTCGCGGGGCCGCCGGGAATGACATGCAGCACGCCGGGCGGCAGGCCCGCATCTTCGAAAACCCTGGCGAGCAACAGGCCGCCCGCGACAGCGCTTTGCGGATCGGGCTTCAGGATGACCGCGTTGCCGAGCGCGAGCGCCGGCGCGACAGAGCGCATCGCGAGAAGAATCGGGAAGTTCCATGGCGCGATGACGCCGACGGTGCCCACCGGAACGTGTCGGCACAGGTTCATCCGATGCGCGATCGCCGAAGGATAGAGCGCGCCATCCGGCTGCATGGGAAGCGCTGCGGCCATCTGCAACTGCTCATAGGCCGCGTGGAGCTCCCACTCCGCCTTCGCGCGCGTCGAGCCGCACTCGCGAACGTTCCACTCGTTGATCTCGTGCGCGCGTTCCTTCAGGAGCCGCGCTGCCTCCCGCATGATGGCCGCGCGTTGATCGAAGGGCGTCGCGGCCCACGCTTCCTGAGCCTGCGCAGCCGATGACGCGGCATCGTCGATATCCTCGGGCGAACCGATGCCGATCACGCCGATTCGCTCGCCCGTCGCCGGTTCGATGACGAACGCCGTGCCGCCCCTGGCCGTCTTCCAGCCGTTTGAATGAATGCGCGCATTCCAGACATGCGCGTTGCCTTCGTTACTCATGGTGTTATCTCCGGTTTGGTATGACGATGTTTTCGCAAGACATCTCATTCGACGTGAGGCGCAAGGGTGCGCACGTGAGGCTCCGCCCGTGCGCGGCGATTGGAAATCAGCAGCACCGCGATGGCCGCCACGGCCCCGGGAACCGCGAAGACGAGAAAGTTGAATGTGATCGGGAACTGCTGGCTCAGCAGATATCCGCCGAGGGCCGGCCCCGCGACCGCGCCGAATCGTCCCGCGGCGGCGGCCCAGCCCACGCCCGTCGAACGGATGCTTGCGGGATAGAGTTGCGCGGCGAACGCGTGGACGATGCACAGCGTTCCGATGGTCGTCGCGCCGGCCGCCATCAGAAGAAGATTCAGGACGAAGGGCGATTGCCTGTAACCCAGCAGTCCGATGGACACGGCGGCTATCGCGAAGTACAGGACCAGCGTCGGCTTGCCGCCGTGACGGTCCGCCAGCCAGCCGCTGAACAGTCCTCCGGCGACCGCGCCGACATTCAGGGTAATCAGGAACGTGAGGCTCGAACCCAGCGAATAGCCGTTCGCGGCCATTAGTTTGGGCAACCAGGTGTTCAGGCCGTACACCATCAGCATGCACATGCCGAACGCGATCCAGAGCAGGAAGGTGTCGAGCGCCCGGCCGTGCGCGAAGAGATCGAACGCGCGCATGCGCGGGTGCGCATCCGGTTCCTTTTCGCCGGTAATAGCAAGGCTTGCAGCATTGCCCTCGAAGTCCGGCGCATAGTTTCGCAGAATCGGATCCGCCTGAGCGAAGCGCTTCTGGGCGATCAGAAAGCTCAACGACTCGGGCAGCCACTTGAAGAAAACGGGGAAGAACAACAGCGGAATGCCGGCGATGAGAAAGTTGGCGCGCCAACCGAAGGCCGGTGTGATCGCCTTCCCGGAGAGCGCCGCGATCACGCCGCCGACCGAGAAGAAGCTGAGCATGATCGTCACCATGATATTGCGCTTGCTGCGCGGCGACATCTCCGTCATCAACGCGACGATATTCGGCACCATGCCGCCGAGACCGACGCCGGTCATGAAGCGGCAGAGCGTGAATTCGGTCGTGTTGGTGCAGAAGGCGTTCCCGAAAGCGGCCACGCCGAAGACCACGAGACACAGCAGAATGATGCGCCGACGGCCGAACCGGTCGGAGGAACTGCCGAGCGTCAGCGCGCCGACCATCATGCCGAACAGCGCACTGCTGCCGATGAAACCCGCGGTGACGGGAGACAGTTGCCAGTCGTGCATCAGCTGAGGCAGGATCGATCCGTAGATCACGAGATCGTAGCCATCGAAGAGCATCAGCATCGAGCACCAGAACATCACCATCAGATGTCTGGAGTTGAGGCGCGTGCCGTACAGCGCGTCGCCAGCGGCGGCGTTATGGTCCATCTTTGTCTCCGGAATGAATGGATGCGCGAGCTCTGTGAGGCTCGTAGTTAGCATGACGAAATGTCAGGTTTGCGTGGCCGTGGAGGCGTGATTTCAGTCTTTAAACGAGAAAGCGGCTGATCGCGTCCTCGCGCCAGCAAATGCCGGCGCCCGGCTCATCGCCGATGTGAGCCTTGCCGTCCTCGAATCGAAGGAGCGGTTCGAGAATTGGGCCAGCGAGGTCCATGCGTTCGAGCCAGTGCGCGGTCGGGGTCACGGCCAGCAGATGCGCGCTGAATTCCTGAAAGATATGGCTGGACATGGGCAGACCGTGTTGTTCAGCGAGCGCGCTGGCTTTGAGCCAGCCCGTCACGCCGCCGATCTTCATCACGTCAGGCATGCAGAGATCGCAGGCATGACTGTCGATGGCCTTTTGCATGTCTTCCGGACCGAACCAGTTTTCGCCGATCTGCACCGGTACCTTTAACGCTGCCCGGATCGACGCATGTCCGGCGTAGTCGTGCTGCGCGGTAGGCTCTTCGATCCACGCGACGCCCTCCGCTTCCAGCGCGCGGCCCCGGCGCTTGCCTTCGGGAACGGACAATGCCTGATTGAAGTCGACCATGAGTTGAACCGAGTCGCCTGTCACTTGGCGGATTGCGCGCACGACTTGCAGATCGCGCTCCAGCGTCTCATAGCCAACCTTTGTCTTGATGGCCGCGAAGCCGGCTTCGACGGCCTCTTGCGCGCGTTTCGTGCCGAGTTCGACATCGTCCATGCCGTGGCTGTCATAAGCGGGAATCGGCCGCGCCCGGCCACCGAGCAGTTCGACGAGCGGCAGCCGATGCGCCTTGGCCTGCGCGTCCCACGCAGCCATGTCGATACCGGCGGTCGCGATGCGCATCAGGCCCGTATGGCCGAGCAGGCGGAATCGCGCGTTCATCGCGCGGTCGATCTCGAAAGGCGCAAGCGGCAAGCCCTTCACGACGGCTTCCAGTTCGTCTACCAGACGCTGGACCGGTTTCAGCGCAATCGGCGAGTACGTGAAAACGTAGGCATGACCCGTCACGTTCGCGTCGGTCAGCAGGTCGATCAGCACGAGCGGCGACGTAACGATCGTCCCGGACGCCGTTTTGAGCGGATACGGCAGGGGTACGTTGACTGCCCGCGCGCGCAGTCCGGTGATCCTGATTTCGTCCATGTTCGTCTCCTTTTATATCGATTCGGGCACTTTGCTTGTGTCGGCAGCTTCTTTCCGATGAACACCGTCCCAGATGAACTCACAGCCGAGTTGCTGCACGGACGGACATCCGATCTGGGCGAGCGTGGTGTCGATTTCGCTCTTGAGAAGCGCGAGCACGGCGTCGACGCCCGCTTCGCCATCGGCCGCGAGGCCATAGAGCGTCGCGCGGCCCAGCAGCACCGCACGCGCGCCCAGCGCGATGGCCTTCACCACATCCGCGCCACGGCGGATGCCGCTATCGATGAACACGGGAGCGTCGATGCTACGCGCAGTATCGTTCAGTATTTCGAGCGGTGCGATGGCGCTATCCAGTTGCCGGCCACCGTGATTGGAAAGAATCACGCCATCCGCGCCGAGCGCGATGCAGCGTTGCGCGTCGTCGACCCGGCTGATGCCTTTGATGAGGAGCGCATGAGGCCATAGATCGCGCAGCCATTTCAGGTCGTCCCACGCGAAGCTGGCGTCCATTTGCCGGCTCATCAAGGCGGCTTGCAGTTCCGTGTCCTGCACGTCCTGACTCGCGAAGTTCGCGAGTTGCGGCATGCCTTCCCGAACGAGATCGAACGACCAGCGCGGATGCAGCATGCCATCGAAAATCGTCTTCGCTGAATAACGCATCGGCAGGCCGAAGCCGTTACGCAAGTCTCGCTCCCGTTTGCCGTTGACGCCGACATCGGTTGTCAGGATCAGCGTCGTGTAGCCGGCGCTCAATGCGCGCCTGACCAGCAATTCCGCCAGCTTGCGATGGACGACATAGAGCTGGAACCAGAGCTCGCCGGTCGCGGCTTTCGCCACGTCCTCGATGGATGAAGTCGACGCGGTGGACAAGGCAAACGGAATACCGAAATTACCGGCTGCGCGAGCGAGCGCCAGATCGCCTTTCGGCCAGAAAATCCCGTTCAGGCCTGTCGGACCGACGACGAGAGGCGCGGACATCGGTTTGCCGAGAACAGTCGTTTGCGTGCTGCGTGCGCTCACGTCCACGAGTCTGCGCGGCTGAAACCTGATGCCTTTGAACACATCCTGATTGTGACGAAGACCGATTTCATCTTCCGCGCCGCCTTCGAGATAATCGAACACGATGCGCGGAAGCCGGGCCTTCGCGCGAGCGCGAAAGTCCGCGACGTTCACGAGCGTTTTCATGACACGCGCGTCTCGACTTCGATCAGCACGGGCTTGTTGCCGGCAAGCGCCTGACGCAGCGCCGCCGTCAGCGACGCGCCCGAATCCGCGTGCAATGCCTCGACGCCGTAGCCACGCGCAAGCGCGCAGAAGTCCAGACCGGGAACATCGAGACCGGGCACGTTTTCGGCGTGCAGCACGCCGGCGAACCAGCGCAGCGCACCATACGTGCCGTTCTTCATGATGATGAAGATGGCCGGAATGTCGTAACGAGCCGCCGTCCACAGCGCCTGAATGCCATAGTTCGCGGAGCCGTCGCCAATCACGCCGATGACGCGACGTTCAGGCTTCGCCAGTTGAATGCCGACTGCGGCGGGCAGCCCGAAGCCGAGGCCACCGGCTGCGGCGAAGTAGTAGCTTCCCTGTTCCGTCATGCGCAGTCGCTGCCACATCAGGTTGGTCGTCGAGGTGGATTCGTTCACATAGATCGCGTTGCGCGGCGCCATTTCATCGAGGATGTCGAACACGCGTTCCGGCGCGAGCCGTCCGGCTTCCTCGGACGCGGGTTCTGGCCGGCGCAGAGAGGCGGGCATCGGACGATGCGTTCTGGAAATGGCGCCGTTCAAGGCGTCGAGCGTCGAGGCGATGTCGGCGACGATGGCATCGCCCATGGGCGCGCGCGTGGCTTCGTTGATATCGCACGTAATGGCGATCAACCGCGCGCCGGGCGGCAGGAATTCGCCGGGTTCGTACTGGTGATATCTGAACACCGGCGCGCCGACGACCAGCACGAGATCATGCCCTTCCAGCAATCCGCTGATGCTTGCGATGCCCGCGGGCAACAGGCCGCGGAAGCAGGCATGCGTCGTCGGAAGCGAACAGCGCGGCGCCGACGGCGCCATCCACACGGGCATCGCGAGCTTTTCGGCAATCGACACGGCGAGGCTGTTGGCTTCGCTTGCATCGACGTCCGGTCCGAGCACCATCACGGGGTTATTCGCCTGTTCGAGCGCGCGAGCGAGCGCGTCGATCGTCGCGGCGGAAGGAAGTCCCGCCACGTCGACACGCCGGCTCGCGAGATGATCGACGCCCGCAGCGGCCTCCTGTTTCCAGTCATCGTACGGAACGGAAAGATACACCGGTCCCTTCGCGCCGGAGCCGGCGGTATGAATGGCTCGACTGAGCGCGAGCGGCACTTCCTGCGCGCATGACGGCTCGCAACTCCACTTCACCAGCGGACGCGGCAGCGTGGCGGCATCCACGTTGGCGAGCAGCGCCTCGACGCCGACCATCGCGCGAACCTGCTGCCCCGCCGTGACGACGAGCGGCGTGTGCGAGTTCCATGCATTCGCGAGCGCGCCCATCGCGTTGCCGGTGCCGGCCGCCGAATGCAGATTCACGAGCGTGGGGCGGCCGGTCGCCTGTGCGTAGCCATCGGCCATTCCGACGACCGCGCCTTCGTGCAAGCCGAGGATGTAGCGGAAGTCATCCGGAAAGTTTTTCAGAAAGGGCAACTCGTTCGAGCCGGGATTGCCGAAGAAAGTCGTCAGTCCCTGGTTGCGGAGAATGTCGTAACAAGCTTGATGGATCGTCTTCATGGCCGTGGTTCCTTTGCGTGCTTGCATCCTATGAGCGCGAAGCAAATAAGGCCAATCATCGTTTTTTCGTTCTTATAATAGAGACCGTCTATATGCGTGATGACCATGAGCACGGATCTCAATCTGATACGAACATTCGTCGCGATCTATGAAACGCGAAGCGTCAGCGCGGCGGCGAAGCGTCTGAGCATCACGCAGCCATCGGTGAGCTATTCGCTGACGAGACTGCGAGATCTGCTGCACGATCCGCTCTTCACGCGCACGCGCGACGGCATGGTGCCGACCTTCAACGCCACGCAGCTTTTCAATTCATTCAAGGGCGCGCTGGAAAGCATCGAGTCGGCCATAGCCGCCACCCGTAAATTCGACCCGACGCAATCGGAACGCTCGTTCAGACTCGCGCTCTCCGATCTCGGCGAGCTGTCTTTTCTGCCTCTTCTGGTGCGCGAGTTCCAGACGGTTGCGCCCTCGGTCGGGCTCGAGATCGTGCAGATCGACAGCGGCTTGATCGCGGAGTGGTTGCAGACTGGTTATGTCGATGCCGCAGTGGGCAATCTTCAGTTCGTCGGCGGCCAGGTGAGAAAGTCGACGCTGTTCAGCGAAAGTTATTCGTGTCTTCTCAGCGCGTCGCATCCTGTTATCGGCGAGCGTTTGAGTCTCGAAGATTATGTGGGCGCGAATCATGTGGTCGTCGCGCCTTTCACGGGACATCATCTCGTCGAAGACGTGATGAGCGAGATGGGACTGAGCCGGAAAATCGTTCTGCGCGTACCGCACTTCACGAGTCTCTTTTCGGCCGTCGCCTCCACCGATCTCCTGCTCACGCTGCCGACGCGCATCGCGCGCGCGTTCGCGGGCGAAGGCCGGCTGCGGGTATTGCCGCTTCCGTTCCCGACACCGACGTTCGAAGTCAATCTGTACTGGTATCCGCACGCGGAGGATTCCGCTGCGCAGCAATGGCTCTGCGACACGGTCAAGCGCACGCTGAGTCACGTCTGATACGCGATATCGTCAAGCCTGACGCCTTTCATTCCCGCAAGGTATAGCCAGCCACCAATTCGGTATTGGACGCTGGATAACCGGGTCGCCTATTCTGGGCCGACTCACAGAAAAAGCCGTCAACGCAGTCCGTCAACGAAGTCGACCATCACCCGATCCCGCCCGTGCTGGCTTTCGCATGCAGCGATGGAAACGCGCGCGCGCCGCGCGCCGGCGCATCAATCGAAAAAGAAAATCGCGGAATTAAAGCAGTTCTTAATCAAGGAGACATCATGCGTCAAATCGACGTTCAAAAGCTATGCGACGAAGCTAGGTTCCGGAAGTTTCATGTGCTGCTGCTTTTCTGGTGCGCGCTCATCATTATTTTCGACGGATACGATCTCGCGGTTGTCGGGATCGCGTTGCCATCGATCATGAAGGACATGGGTGTGCAGGCGACGGGCGCCGGTTTCATGGTGAGTTCCGCCTTGCTCGGCATGATGATCGGCGCGGTGTTTCTCGGAACGATAGCCGACAGAATCGGCCGCGTGCCGGCCATCGTGATCTGCCTTCTGCTCTTCAGCGTATTCACCGCCGCGGCGGGTCTGACACACGATCCGGTGATGTTCGGCATTGTGCGCTTCCTGGCGGGACTGGGTATCGGCGGCGTGATGCCGAACGTCGTGGCGCAGATGACCGAGTATTCGCCGCGCAAAATTCGCAGCACCATGGTGACGGTGATGTTCAGTGGATACTCTGTCGGCGGCATGCTGGCGGCGCTCGTCGGCAAGGCGATGATCGAGCGTTATGGCTGGCAATCCGTGTTCATCGCGGCGGGTCTTCCGGCGCTGCTCGCGCCCGTGATCCTGAAGTTCATGCCCGAGTCGCTCGCATTTCTGGTTCGAACCAAGCGCGCCGATAGCCTGAAGGCGATTCTTCCTCGCATCGATCCGGCATACGTGCCGCAACAAGCCGACAGCTTTTCGCTTACCGACCGAGAAGCCGCGCCCGGCTCGACGATCACGCGCCTGTTCGCCGAAGGCCGCGGCTTGAGCACGGTCATGTTGTGGATCGCGTTTTTCATGTGCCTGTTCATGGTCTACGCGTTGAGTTCGTGGTTGACGAAACTCATGGCGAACGCCGGACACAGCCTCGGCTCCGCGCTCACGTTCGTGCTCGTGCTGAACTTCGGTGCGATGATCGGCGCGATCGGCGGCGGATGGCTCGCCGACCGCTTCAACATCAAGCACGTCCTGATTGCGATGTACGCGCTCGCGGCCATTTCCATCAGCCTGCTGGGCGTGAAGGTTCCCGTCGGCGTGCTGTTCTTCCTGGTCGGGCTGGCGGGCGCCTCGACGATCGGCACGCAGATCGTCACCTACGCGTTCGCCGGGCAGTTCTATCCGATGGCGATTCGATCGACGGGCATCGGCTGGGCATCGGGCATCGGGCGCAGCGGCGCGATTCTCGCGCCCATCGTGATCGGCTTGCTCGTGAGCAGGGCGTTGCCGCTTCAGCAGAACTTCATCGCGATCGCCATTCCCGGCGTCATCGCGATGCTGGCGGTGTGCCTGATCAACGTGCGCCGTCCTCGACAGGAAGCGATCGCCGTCGCCCGTGCGGAAGCCGATCCGGCGTAACGCTCATTCCTTCGTGGACTTTGGTTGCCGGGGCTTCTGTGGCTCGGAGGGAGCGCCGCGTTGCGTCGGCGCTCGCGTGCATGCATCCGGTGGCGTGACATACGGCACGTCGTCGCAGCAGCATGCATAGACAGGAAAGCCGTACGCGTTCGTGCGGATGATGGTCGTCGGCCCGTGCAGCGGGCACACCGCTTTCATGTTGCCTCCTGAAAAACTAGACTGTTTTCATCGTACACGCCGCGTAGCCGAACGGGACATTCCGGCACGTCGTGGGCCGGTGCACCCGATGCTCGACTGCGCGTCTCTACAACCCCTGAAGAGGCGACGAGATCATGTACCGAAATATTCTGGTGGCGCTCGATGGCAGCGAATGCGCACAGCGTGCGCTCGATGAGGCGATCCGCATTGGCGCACGCGCCCGAGTGCGCGTCGTGCTCGTGATCGACAGTGCGGCCCTTTCGTCGTATCCGGCGCAGTACCGCGTGACGGTTCGCGAGGAAGGCGGGCAGGCGCTGGAAATCGCGTATGCGCGTCTCGTCGAGGCGGGCATCGACTGTGAAACGGAATTGGCGGAAACCCGCAACGTGACCGATACGATCGCGAAATGCCTGCAACGCCGGGCGGTTGCCATGCGAGCCGATCTCGTCGTGATGGGCACGCACGGCCGGACCGGATTGCGACGGCTCGCGCTCGGCAGCGTCGCGGAAGCATTCGTGCGGCGTGCGACGTGTCCCGTGCTGCTCACGCGCGCGCCGTCCACACCGACGCCTTGATCTGGATCAATACGCGGCGTAGATCGATGGCTGAGACTGAATGGATATGTGCTGCACGTCGGAATACCGCGCAACGCTCCACGAGGTATCGGCATGAACATCACGTTTCCGAGTCAGACGCCCGTCTATCAGGGCGATGAGCCTTCGCTCACGTTCGCCGCCGTCGCCGATGGCGAGCGCGTGGAATGCACGATTTCCGCCGAGGCGCTGGAGGATCACTTTGGCGCGGCGTCGTGGCGCGAGGAAGATTTGCAGCAGGCCTTCGAGAGCCATCGCTCGTCGATCGAAGGCGCGGCCGAACATGTGCTCAGCCGCGTCGGCGGTACTTCGGTCATGCTGCGCAGCGGATTCTTCCGGTTTCGCGAGGCGCGCGCTCAAACTCCTTCGAGCCGGACCTGACCTTTATTGCGGAGTCAGGCGATAGGGCGGCAGGGGTAGATCGTCACCATCGAGAAAGGCCGTCGCGCATCGGACCGCGAATCCGAGCGCGCCGTCCTTGCTGGCGAACGCGCCGAGATTGCCGAGCGAGGTTGCATGGCCGTCCTCTTCGAGAATCGAAGCCGTCGCGACGAATGCATTACCCACTTGCGTGACGGAGGGCTGAAAAGCCGCTCCCCGATGATAGATGATCATAGATTTTGATCTCTCATTGGAATGATCGAGGCGCGAGCCGCATGGATGCCGCTGCGTGCGTCATGAAGCGGGCGTGCTAGCGAATGCTGGTGCCGTGAGACTGGCGCGAATGTCGCGCGGACTGTCGATGGTCGATTTCCGCCATGCCATAGGCAAATGCGTAACGCACGGCGCCGGTCGCGCTCGCGAACTCGCCGAGCAGGCCGCTTGCGCGGCGCGCGCCGCTCGGTTCCCGAACCACGAGCGTCGCCGCATACTTGTCCTGATCCAGAACGGCGGTGGCGCTTAGTAAATGTCCTTTATAAACGACGTCGTTGGGTTGGGTCATCGTTCTCTCAGGTTCTGATGTTTTCGTTGTAAGCATCAAGACATCGCCTACATTCCGTAAGCAACAAGCCTAACCGTTCAATTTTTGTCGTCTTACCCGATTTAAGCTTTTTTACTTTTTTCCGGTGAACGCTTAAGTCAGACGAACTTCTTTCCGATTCAGATCGCGTCGTTGCGCCACGCGTTGACGAGCCGCGATACCGAACGCGTCGCCAGAACGAACAGAGTGCCCGAAAGCCCGAAATCGGACCGGCTCAATAATTCGGCCAGATAGAGCGTCGTCAGTGCGACGAGCGGATGGTAGATCAGGCGTTTCATCGGTCTCACCTTGCGGGCTGTCCTGTGCTGTAATGTGCCCGTCAGGGTGCATGGCAGTCCTTACCGCGCGTCGGCGATAACTGCCCGATCGTCCGCTTTTCAAATTTTAATCATCACACCAATACATAACGTCATCCGATCATTCCGCCAAAGCCTAGCCATCGCCCGACGATTTTTTCCCCAATTAAGCCGTCGCAGACAATAATCGCCAGGGCGCTCGGCTCGGCCCGTCCAAAACGGAGATGCGCAGATGAAAGGGCACTTGTCGGTTGGCGTGATCGCAGTCGCTTTTGCAGTCGCTGTCGCAGTCATCGGTGGATGCAGTGGCGGAAGCTCCAATTCCGATACCACCGCGACGAGCGGAGGCGCCTCCGCCGCATCGAGCCCCGCGGCGGCATCGAGTCCCGCGTCGGCGTCATCGGGCCCCTCGGCGGCATCGTCGGGCGGCGCTGCGAGCGCGCCTTCCAACGCAAGCTCGCCCGCCACCAGCTCGCCGTCCGCGTCGACGCCGGTGGACGTCACCACGTATCACAACGACATCCTGCGCACCGCGCAGCAACTCAGCGAAACCAGGCTGACGCCGGCTAACGTCAAGCCGTCGACCTTCGGCAAGCTCGGTTTCTATACCGTCGATGGCGCCGTCGATGCACAGCCGCTCTATCTCGGCAACGTGCCGGTCGCGGGCGGCACGCATAACGTGCTGTACGTCGCCACCGAGAACGCGAGCGTCTATGCGTTCGACGCCGACACGGGCACCGTGCTGTGGCGTGTTTCCACCTTGCTCGCGGGCGAAGTGCCGAGCGACGATCACGGCTGCAACCAGACCACGCCGACCATCGGCATCACGGCGACGCCTGTCATCGACCGCACGCGCGGGCCGAATGGCGCGATGTATGTCGTCGGCATGTCGAGAGACAGCGGCGGCGCGTATCACCAGCGCATTCACGCGATCGACATCGCGACCGGCGCCGAACTGTTCGGCGGCCCGACGGAAATCACCGCTTCGTATCCCGGCACCGGCTCGGGCAGCGTGAACGGCGTCGTGCCGTTTACGCCGGGCCAGTACATCGAGCGCGCGTCGCTGCTGCTGCTCAATGGCGTCGTCTACACCGCGTGGAGCTCGCATTGCGACACGCTGCCGTACACCGGCTGGGTCATCGGCTACAGCGCCGATACGCTCAACCAGACCGGCGTCGTCAACGTGACGCCGAACGGCGAGATGGGCGGCATCTGGATGAGTGGCGCGGGACTCGCATCGGATGGCACGTCGATCTATTTCCTCGATGGCAACGGCACGTTCGATCCGACCACCAACGCGCAGGAAATGCCCAACAAGGGCGACTTCGGCAACGGCTTCCTCAAGGTCACGCCGACGCCGACGCTGCAGGTGACCGACTACTTCGAGCCTTCGGACACCGTGCAGCAATCGAGCGCCGACCTCGATCTCGGCTCGGGCGGCGTGCTGGTGCTGCCCGATCTCACCGATATCAACGGCAACGTCCGGCATCTCGCGATAGGCGGCGGCAAGACGCGCGCGCTCTACATCGTGAATCGCGACTCGATGGGCAAGTTTGATTCGAACGGCGATCACGTCTATCAGGAACTGTTCTCGACGATCACCGGCCCGATGTTCAGCGCGCCCGCGTTTTACAACAACACGATCTATGTCGGCCCGGCGGGCGATCACCTGAAGGCGCTGCCGATCGTGAACGCGGTGGTGGCGACCACGGCGTCGAGCCAGAGCACGAGTCCGGCGGGCAACTGGAGCTTCCCCGGCCTCGCGCCGGTCATCTCCGCGAGCGGCAACACGAACGGCATCGTGTGGGGCGTGGAGAACGTGACGCCCGCCGTGCTGCACGCGTATGACGCGAGCAATCTCGCGATCGAGCTGTACAGCAGCAATTCGGCGGGCTCGCGCGATCAGTTCGGACCGGGCAACAAGTTCGTCTCGCCGACGATCGCAAACGGCAAGGTCTTCGTGGGCACGAAGACGGGCGTCGCCGTGTTCGGTCTGCTGTGAATCGTTGCGCGCGCGAAAGGTCTGCATCGGGATAAGATCGCAGACTTTCGACCGTGGAGCGCTTTCATGCAACTGACCCGTCTTCTCGTTCCGACCTTCGTGCAGACGCTGAAGAGTCTTTCGACATGGCTCGACAAGGCCGCCGCGCATCAGAAAGAGCAGGGCGCGCAGCCCGATGCGCTCATGACGCTGCGCCTCGCGGCGGACATGTATCCGCTCGCCGCGCAAGTGCGTTTCGTGTGCTTTCAGGCGCAGGAGCCGGTGTATCGGCTGCGCGGTGAAGACGTGCCGCAGACCTTGCGGAACGTGCGTGAAGAAGGGTGGAAGTCGAACGAGCATCCCGGCTCGTTCGACGATGCTCGCGCGCGTATCGCGGATGCGATCGCGTTTTTATCCGGCCTCGCGCCCGACGCATTCGATGCCGGAAGCGAATCGAAGATCGCGCTCGATCTGCCGAACGGCATCATTTTCGACATGACCGGCGAGCACTATGCGCGCGACTGGGCGTTGCCGCAGTTCTACTTTCACGCCGTGACCGCTTACGCGATTCTGCGCAATCACGGCGTGCCGCTCGGCAAGCCGGATTACATCGCGCACATGTTCGCGTATATGCGGCCCGGCACGTTGCCGAAGGGTTGAAGCGTCAGGACGTCACGCGTTCGACATCACGCGGCGCTTGTCGTCGGCGCGTTGCTCGTTGCCGTGACGCAGACGCGTGCTGCACACCGCCGCGATCAACAGCGCGATCGCGAGACACACGAGCCCGTTCATCGCGCGGCCGGTGGTCTGCTCGATGATGCCCATGACCGTCGGTCCGACGAAGCCGCCGAGCAGACCGCACGAGTTCACGAGGCCGAGCCCGCCCGCGAGCGCGCCGCCCGACAGCCGCGACGACGGGAACGTGAAGATGATCGACTGCACGACGAAGAACATCGACGCCGACAGGCACACGCCCAGCAGGCCGATCGCGGGCGTCGACCATGCGGCGATCAGCATGCCCGTCGCCATGATGACGAGCCCGCCGACGAGAATGCGGCGGCTCTTCGACGAATCGCTCGCGAAACGCGGCAGCGTGCCGGCGCCGATCGCGGCGGCGACCCACGGCGTCGCGCTGAGCAGGCCGATCATGAGCGGCGAGAATTTCCCCGACGCGCCGATGATGCCCGGCAGGAAGAAGATCACCGTGTAGATCGTCAGTTGATGGCAGAAGTAGACGAGAATCGCGAGCCACACCTGACGATCGCCGAGCACGCTGCGGAACCCGCCCGCGCCATGACCGCTGCTGCCTTGCGCGTCGTGCTCGGCGGCGAGGCGTCGTTCGAGCGCGACGGCTTCATCGCGTGACAGCCACGGCGCGCTGGTCGGCCGGTCGGGCAGCATTTTCCACACGACGAACGCGAGCAGGATCGCGGGCACGCCTTCGATCACGAACAGCCATTGCCAGCCGTGAAAGCCGAGCCAGCCGTCGAGTTCGAGCAGTGCGCCGCCGAGCGGCCCGCCGACGATATTCGCGACGCATACGCCGAGCAGGAAGTAGCCGGTTGCGCGAGCGCGTTCCTCACGGCCGAACCAGTACGTGAGATAGAGCATCACGCCGGGGAACAGGCCCGCTTCGGCGGCGCCGAGCAGAAGGCGCATCACATAGAAGGACGTTTCGCCGGTGACGAAGGCCATCGCGACCGAGAGCGCGCCCCACGTCACCATGATGCGCGTGATCCAGAAGCGCGCGCCGACCTTGTGCATGATCAGGTTGCTCGGAATCTCGAAGGCTGCGTAAGTAAGGAAGAAGAGACCCGCGCCGAGTCCGTACGCGGCGGCGGAGATGCCGAGATCGATGCTCATCGAATGCTTCGCGAGCGCGATGTTCGTGCGATCGAGAAAGCTGATCACGTAGACGATCACCAGCAAGGGCATCAGCTTGCGCAGCATCAGGCTGTTGAGCGACGCGTGCGGCGCGGCGCTCGTCGTGTTGGGCTTGTTCAAGATATGTCTCCGTAGGCGCTGTATTTCTAATGAAGCGATGGCGTGCGCGCGCCGCATGCACGGCGCGCGCATCGGACAATCAGAAGTTCACGTTGTCGCCGCCCTTGAGCGACAGCATCTGGCGCGCTTCGGCGGGCGTCGCGACTTCGAGCGACAGACCTTCGATCACTTGCCGGATCTTGCGCACCTGCGCTGCGCTCGATTCGGCGAGCTGGCCCGGGCCGATCCACAGCGAATCTTCGAGGCCCACGCGCACGTTCGATCCCTGCGCGACGCCGATCGAGCCGAGCGGAATCTGATTGCGTCCCGCGCCGAGGATCGACCACACGTAGTCGTTGCCGAACAGGCGATCCGCGGTGCGCTTCATGTGCGCGAGATCCTCGGGATGACCGCCGATGCCGCCCAGCAGGCCGAACACGCTCTGCACGAAGAACGGCCCCTTGACGAGCCCGCGATCGACGAAATGCGCGAGGTTATACAGATGCGAGATGTCGTAACACTCGAACTCGAAGCGCGTGCCGTTGGCCGAGCACGACGTCAGGATGTATTCGATGTCCGCGAACGTGTTCTTGAACACGAGATCGCGGCTCTTCTCCAGATGCTGGCGCTCCCAGTCGTGCTTCAGATCCTTGAAGCGATCGAGCATCGGATAGAGGCCGAAGTTCATCGAGCCCATGTTCAGCGAAGCCACTTCCGGCTGGAAGTGATGCGCGGGCTTGAGCCGCTCCGCCACCGTCATGTGCGGGCTGCCGCCCGTCGTCAGGTTGATGACGGCGTCCGTTTGCGACTTGAGGCGCGGGAGGAATCGCTCGAATATGGCGGGGTCCTGCGTAGGGCGTCCGTCTTCGGGATCGCGCGCATGCAGATGCAGAATCGCCGCGCCTTCCTTCGCGGCCGCGAGCGCGGCTTCGGCGATCTGGTCGGGCGTGACTGGCAGATGCGGCGACATCGACGGTGTATGGATCGCGCCCGTCGGCGCACATGTGATGATGACCTTGCGTTTCGTTGCCATATATTCCTCGATGTTCTTCAGAGCGTTTCGACGTTGCCGCAGACGGAGAGCGCCTGGCCCGAAATCGCGCTGCCGGCCGGCGAGCTGAGATACAGCACGCTTGCCGCGACTTCCTCTTGCGTCACCATGCGGCGCAGCGAAATCTTCGCGAGATACTGCTTTTCCATTTCTTCATAGCCGACGCCGAGCTGCTTCGCGCGCGCGGCGATCACGCCTTCCATGCGCGGTCCCTTGACGATGCCCGGCTGCACCGCATTCACGCGGATGTTGTCGGGTCCGAGCTCGATCGCGAGACTCTTCGCGAGACCGACGACGGCCCACTTCGTCGCGGAATAGGGCGTGCGGAAGCCGTAGCCGAGACGTCCCGCCACCGACGACATGAACACGATCACGCCGCCATCGGGCGCGTTGCGCAACAGCGGCACGGCCTCGCGCGAAAAGTAGTACTGGCTGTTCAGATTGACGTCGATGGTCTTTTCCCAGTCGTCGGAATCGATCGCATCGATGCCGCCCGTCGGGCCAGCGATGCCTGCGTTGTTGATCAGCACATCGAGACCGCCGAGCTCGCGCCGCACGTCTTCGAACACGCGCTTAACGTCGTCCTTGCTCGCGACGTCCGCGCGCGTGCCGGTGATCGTCGGCAAAACCGTCGATACCGCGTCGATGGCTTTCGGATCGACGTCGCAGACATGCACGCGAGCGCTCGTCGACACGAACGCCTTCGCGATGGCAAGGCCGATGCCCGATGCGCCGCCCGTGATCAGCACGCGCAGGCCGGCGCGCGGCGTGAGCAGTTTCATGAAATCCATCGTCTGACTCCTTTGTGGTTATGTTTTGCGGGGACGTGCACCGTCCTCGCTCAAGCGATTAGTCATACTGATAATTGTGTGCAAGGCGCGTGTGGCGCGCCCTTCCGGTTCAGCCTTGCGCGTGACGCCGCATGCGGCTCTCCTGCGCGCGCAGACGCGCTTCGAGATCACGCGCCGCGTCTTGAATGTCCTTCGCGATGCCGCGCGCGACCGCCGCGCCATCGCGCTTCCAGAGCGCATCGATGATCTGGCGATGCGCTTCCATCGACACGCGCATGTGCGCCACGTCGGGCGCGACCATGTTCAGGAACGGTCCGATGCGCATCCACATGTTCTGGATCGTCGCGAGCGTCATGTCGCTCGCGCCGTGCCGGTAAATGCTGGTGTGGAACGCGAAGTTGCAGCGCAGATAGGCGCGCGCGTCATCGGCTTCGACATGCGCGTCCATTTCGTCGAAGATGCGTTGCACCGCGGCGACGTCGTCGTTCGTCATGCGCGCCGCAGCGCGTTGCGCGACGCAGCCTTCCAGCGCGATGCGCACGTCGCGCAGTTCTTCGAGCAGTTCGGGCGTCATCGGCGGCACCATGAGGCCGCGCGACGGGCCATCGACGAGTGCGCCCTCCGCGCGCAGGCGTGTGAGCGCGGCGCGCACGGGCATCGTCGAGAGGCCGACCGCTTCGGCCACGCCGCGCAGACTCAGCGGCTGACCGGCGGCGAAGCTGCCGCTCATGATCGCTTCTCGGAGTTGCTGATAGACCTTCGTGGCCATCGTCTCTGTGGCGATGACTTCGAGTTGTGGAATGGGTTGCGATGCGGATCGGGGCGCCACAGGTGTTTCCTTGCTGATCTTTGATCTGTGATCACAGTTTGATTTCGATGACGAGGTTAGTCAATCCGAAATGCCTAAGGGATAACCCGGGGAAATGGCGCGACGGGCCGTGGCCAAAAGCGATCGCGTCCTTCGCAGCAGGGAAGAAAGTAGGTGCCGCTCAAAGTCCGTAGCCGCAAAAAGCCCACCATGCTCTAACGCCGTCGCTTTCTCCACTCGTAACCAGCGGGCGGATCGGCGACACCCGGCTTGCCGACCGAATGCGGGTTTTCACTGCAGAGCGTGACGAAGCCGATGTCCTCGCCATCGGACTGACGGCGGCGCAAGTCTTCCGCGAAGCGCAGCGCGTCGGCGAGCGCGTTTTCATCGAACCGTTTGAAGTGCGCCGCGCCTTCGATATCAGGGTTGCCGCCGAGCCAATACACGACGAACATCGATTAGCCTCTCGTATGGAGATGTGTGCACCATCGCCGCCGCGCGAGCCACGGCGGTGCAGATCCTGCACGGCGCGCGTGAACCGGCGCGCCGCGACAGCCACCGGGTAATCCCGAAGTGTAACGTCGGCGGACCGCACCCCGCCTGGCGAGATGCGTCCGGCAACCCGCGAGGGAATGATCGTTGCTCTCATCTCCGTCCATTCCGAGGCCAAAACGATGCAACGACACAACCGTGTTCCTTCGCAAGCGCTGTGGCAGATTCCGCCGCGCGCGACGCGCCCCGACGAGCCGCGCGTGCTGATCGCCGATGACGATCTGGAGGCGACGCGCGCGATCTGTCTTGCGCTGGAGGATGCCGAGTTCACCGTGCGCGCGGTGCACACGGGGCTCGACGCGGTGTCGCTCGCGCGCAAGTGGCGGCCGGGCGTGGTCCTGCTCGATCTGGTGATGCCGCTCGGCGACGGCTGGGAAGCCGCCGAAGCGATTCGCGCGATCGATCTGTCGATGCTGCTGATCGCGCATACGAGCCGCACGGACCCCGAAGACCTCACGCGCGCGCAACAGACCGGCTTCAACGGCTACTTCGTCAAGCCGACGGAACTCGACGGAATGATCACGATGTTGCGGGATTATTTCTCGATGCACGAAGGCAAGGACGATCAGGCATCGGTGCGTTTGCGCTGAATGTCGTCGTCGAGTTTGAGCGCGAGTTGATCGATGTCGCGCTGAACGTGCTCCTTGAGCATGTCTTCCCAATACTGACAATAGCCGGCCCAGAACGGCATCTGCGTGTGCGCCGACGCAGCCGTCGGCAGAGGATCGGGCAGCATCCGACTCAGACGGCGGATTTCCTTGTGCTTCCATTGCAGCAGCGCGCGCCGATGGCCGCGGCGCGGCGGGCACATCTCGTCCATTCGCGCGACGGCGATCGAGAACCCCTCGGCGGGCCGCGATGCCATCCTCGTCAACACGGCGGTTTGCGGGCGCGGCCCGCGTTCATGGCAGATGATCGCGCCGATCTGGCCAAGGATGTACATCGCCTTCGCCATCGGGGCTTCGGAAGGGTGTTGCATGGCGCCTCTCTCGATTTATCGTTATGGTCTTCGTGCTCGGGCGCTCGAAATGACCTCGGTCTTGATAGTGATACGGCGTAGCCTACCGCTTTAATAAGATACCGTATCGAAATTAATCCGAAGTACGTATCGACAAAAAGATACAGTCAACGCAACAATTGTGGCCGGCTGGCAAATAAAAGCCGGGCGCCAATAGCGATCACCACGCGTCCAGGACATGCCGGCTAAACAGCTCGCGCACCCCCTTGGGCGTGTCGTATGCCGGGCTGCGCGATCGGCCGCGACAGCACGAAGCGCAGCCGGCTTCCTTCGCGGGCAAAGCGCTCGCAGGGGCCGAGCACGCAATCGTCGATGACGCTCTGATCCCATTCGAAGCCGGACGTCATGGTCAGCAGATGCCGCAGCGTGATGCGCTGCACGCGGCGATCGAAGCCGTATTCGCGCATCTCCGGCAGGAGGTGGCAAACGGGTGTGTCGAGCGGCGGCAGTGAACCGTCGCGCAGCGCAGCGCCGACCGCGAGTCCGACGACCGTTTTGGTAACTGAATTGATGTCCTGCAGGCTTTGCGCATCGACATCTTGCCGATAGTGCTCGAACACGATACGGTCATCGTGCGCGATGACAAAACTGCGCACACCGGGTTGCGCGGCCAATGTTTCCTGCAATGAAGTGAAGTCGGAATCGTTGACGAACATCATGAGCAACGGATGCCGGAATGAAGATATAAGCAGGATACCGAAACAAATAAGCACGGTCGAGCGCAAAGACGGCTTCGCTTGATCCGCGTGCAGGTTCCGCCGAATCGTGTTACACATTGAGCAATCCAGATGCCACGCAGCGCGGCATTGCAGTCTTTCAGCGGTTTCAACTCACTTTCAGCGAGCCTGAATTTGCCTGTCCGACGACTCGCGACCCTCTGGCGGCTTGGCCGGGCGTTCGTCCGCGAAAGCCAGCTGACGAGCGACGGCGCCGCGATCACCCGCGTGGCGCGCTTCTTCGCGTCTCACGGCGCGCGTGCCTCGCCGCTCGGTGCAGGCGTGCCCGCGCTCTCGCAACTCTCACGCGTGCTGGAAAACGCTTCCGGGACGCTCGCGCGTCATCCGGCGCTTGCGGAGACGGCGGTGCGCGTCGCATTGCACGAACTCGACGGACTGTTCACGCCCTACGACGCGGCCGCCTTTCGCGCGGCTTGCAGGGCGACGTTTCCCGCCACGCTAGCTTTCGACCTCACCGGGCTGAGCGAAATGCCGCTGCGTTCGGGCATCGCGGAGCAGACGCATGCGGCGCGCGTCGGCGATACCTCGGTGCGCGTGACGCTGCTGCGTGCCGACACCCGCGCCGAACTCGACGACGATCTCGATCTCGCGCTCGCGGCGGCGCGTTTCGCGGAACGGCGCTCGGCAGAGGCGCGCGAGATGCATCCGGTGCAATGGGTGCAACGGGCGCGCGAAAGCGTCGACGCGATGATCGACTTGCGCCAGCGCGCCGCCGATCAGAGCTACCTGCGCTTTCGCCTGCGCGACGACAACCGTCTCGCGGTGCCCGAAGTGCTGTGGGATTACTGCAACGACGCGGTGCTGACCACGCGCGCGATCGAGACCGCCGCGCTATCGGATGCGGACGCGCTTGCGTCATGCGGGCTCGATCAGGCCGATGTCCTCGCGACGCTCATCGAAGCGTTCTTCGAAATGTCGCTCGATGTCGGCGTATATCACGCGGGGCTGGATGCGGCGGGCGCGCGCGTGAGCATCGAGCCTGAGACGCGCGGTCAGATCGTTTTGGAAGCCGATAACCCGATGATGATCTTCGCCGCGCACGAGCGCGATTTTCTCGTCGGCGTGTCGCATGCGCTCATGTCGGGCGATCACAAGGCGGCGGCGCGCGCGCATCTCGAACACGGCCGGCCCGAGACCAACGCGACGCATCACGAAGTGCGCGTCGAAGCGACGTATCGGCGCGAGGCGGAGCGTTTTGCGTCGCCGCATGCGCGCCACGGCGTTGGCGTTGCGCAACTGTTCGGCGCGATCGGCAAGGCGCCCGCGGAGCACATGTTCAGCGCGGGACACGGGCGCATCGCGTCGCGTGCGGTGCTGTTGTCGCGGGCGGCGGAACGCATCGAGCGCGTGGCGCAGGAGATCGCACCGAATGTCGATGTATGGAAGATCGCGCGCAAGGTGATCGTGCGGCTCGCGGCGGATCAGTTCAGTTGCAGGAGTCTCGCGGCGCGTCTCGCGCGGGAAGCGACGCATTGGCCGCACACGCTGCCACGCCTGCCGACGCTCATCGCGCACTACGCGGCGACGTCGCGACGCTAGAGCATGTCAGCGGTCGATGGCTACAGACGCTTCGATGGAAAGTCATGATTCAATTCCCATACCCGAAACGGTATCCAGACCTTTCCGAGGATCCCCTTGCTCGGGATAAACATAAGGCCCCAGCCTGATAATAGAAACCACCGATAAGGCAACGAGCCCCGAAAATACCCACAACGCCAGATGATAAGACCGCGTGAGGTCATAACAGAGGCCGGAAAGAAAAATCATGATGCCCGCGCCCCATCCCCAACAAGCCCACATACCCCCACACACGCGCCCGAAGAGGCGCAAGTCGAAGTAACGACTCACGATGAACGTGATGATATCCGCCTCGGCCCCAATGCTGACGCCGATCATCGCCGATGCAACCATCGCCGTATTCCCCGTCGCGCCCGCCGCGAGAATCAGCACCCCGCAAAGCGTCAAGCCGAACGACATCGCCGCGACGTGAGGCGCGTGGACCCGGTCCATCAGATAACCCGCGAACAAGCGCCCAACCGCCGACGCGAGTCCGGCAACAGAAAGCATCGTCCCCGCGGCGCGTACCGTTTCGCCGCGATCGGTCATCATCGGCACGAGTTGCGACAGCAGTGCAAGCAACACGCCCGACATGCAGAAGATCGCGATGCCCAGCAGGCGAAACGTGCGGTCATGACGAAAGATAGTCCAGAGCGAAGGCAGATCGGCGCGCGCTTCCCGCGCGCGGCGCGCGATCGCTTCATCGACGCCGGGCGGCATCTTCACGAGAAAGTAGAGCGCGGGAATCGATAACACCGCCATCAACGCGGCCACGCCGAGATAACCCGTGCGCCAGCCGAAATGACGCAGCAGATAACCTGCATATTGCGGCATCAACATCGCGCCGATTGCCGTGCCACCGACCGTCAATCCAAGCGCCAGTCCACGCCGATGATCGAAGCGCGCGCACACGACCTTCGCGTACGGCAACGCATTGCTGCCCGGCGCGAAGAAGCCGACCATCACGAACGCCAGACAGAAAAGCGCGAGCGAAACCGGGATCACCCCGACGAGCGCAATCGATCCTGCGAACAGCAGCAGAAACAGCATCGTCGGGCGTCGCACGCCGAAGCGGTCGATCAGCGAGCCGAGCACGATCGTGCCCGGCCCCATCGCGAACTCGAAGATGGTGAGGCCAAGCGACACCTGCGCGCGGCTCCAGCCGTTTTCGGCGGCGATCGCCTTGATGAAGGTGCCGAACATGAACGCCGATATCACGCCCGCGCCGACAGACAGGCAGATCGCGCCGCCGAGGACGGTCCACCATCGATTGATGTCTTGCTTCACAGCTTGTCTCCTGCTTGTCCACGCGTGCGTGAACGAATGCGTTGTTCATGCGCCGAGCGCGGCGAGCAGATCGTCCAGATAGCCCGCGCTTACCGGCAGGATCAGCATCGTGCAATGAGGTCGCAACAGATCGGCCGTACCGGCGCATGCGAGTTCATCGCGGGAAGGGCCGACCACGCCCGACACCGTGACGCCGCGACTGCGATACGCCTGCGCCGCGACCGCGCCCGCTTGCGCATCGTCACCTTCGCGGCCCGCGATCACCACGAGGTCCGGCGTGCCGAGCCACGCGTTGAACGCGGACGTGTTCGCATCGACGCTGCGCAGGATGCTCGCGGCATCGGCGCCTTCGGTCTGCAATAACGCGGCAAGCTCGCTGGCGCGCACGAACTGCACATCGGCACGCGCGCGCTCGGCGCATCTTCGCACTTCGGCATCGTCATCCGTAAGAGCAATGACCCTGATACGACGCGGCGCGGAATTCGGGGCGCGCACTCTGAAGCGCGCTTCCGAGGGCGCGTGATGATCGGGCGTCGTCACTTCCATGGATCGATCGTCATGTGAATCGCGCCTTCTACGCCTTCGCCCTGCAAGGTGCGCAATGCGAGATCGGTGTCGTCGAGGCCGAAGGTGTGCGTGCTCATGCGCGTGACATCGTGACGATTCGCGGCGATGAGTTGCAGCGCGAGTTCGACCGATTGATAGCTATGGCCGCGCATGCCCTTCACCGTGAGAAAGCGCGCGATGATCATGTCGCTGTTGAACTCGGGAATGGGCATGCGCTTCTGGCCACCGAGCACGACCGTGCCACGCTTGCGCGCAAGCTGGATCGCGGACGTGACCGTCGAAGGACCACCCGATGCACAATCGATGACGAGGTCCGCCATCGCGCCGCCGGTCAGATCGGCGACGCGTTCGAGCACGTCTTCCTGATCGACTTCTATCGCGTGATGCGCGCCGAGACGTTTCGCGAGTTCGAGCCGCTCCCGATCCGTTTTCGTCGATAGCCCCGTCACGATGATCTTTGCCGCGCCCGCTTCACGCGCCGCGACGACGCACGACAAACCTTGCTGTCCCGGTCCCTGGATCACGACCGCCTGACCCGGTCCCGCGCCGCCTTGCAGATAAGCCCATTCGATGCCGTTGCCCAGCGGAAGCGCAAGCGCGGCATGCTTCGGCGCGACGCTCGAAGGCACGCGATGAAACACCGTATTCAATTGAAGGTATTGATACTGGCTGAAACCGCCCCAGAAGCTCGGCGCGGTGCGCAGCCCCGTTGCGCCGTAGCGCAGGCCGTTGAGACGCCAGTCGGTTGCATCGCAAAGCCGGAATTCATTGGAGAGACAGTATTCGCAATGGCCGCATGGAACGTACTCTTCCAGCGCGACGTAATCGCCTTCTTTCAGGCCCCAGCGGGCGCGCGCGAGTTCGCCCGCTTCCTCGATATGCCCGACCGTTTCGTGCCCGAGAATCAGCGGTCCGCGACTTTGCGGCAGTTGCCGATAGTACGGGCCATCGCTGCCGCACACGCCCGTGATTGCGACGCGCAATAGTCCCGTCGATGCCGTGACGGCCGGCCGCTCGAACGTTTGAATCTCCGTGCGCGATGGCTCGACTGCAACCGCTGCCTTGAAGGTGCGCGAGGATTCGCTGTGTCGATATGCTTCGTTCATGCTCATCAGATGGTCGTGTGCGCCTTGCCGGCTTCGGCGTGAAGCGCATCGTGCGCGCCTTCCTTGAACGGCTTGTCGCGATGCAGGACGATCGCGACCGAGCGCACTTTCTGCGAGTCTGGATCGAGTCCCGGCGGCGCGACGCCTTTCTCGGCGAGCGCACGCGCCGCTTTCATCAAACGATGACGCACCATGATGATGCCGTTGTCCGTCGATACGAGGTTCTCGCGCGTGCGGTCCTGAATCGGGCCCATGCTTTCCTGCAGCGACGCGTCCTGCATCGCGATGCCTTCCACGCCGCTATACGTGATGCCCGCCTTCTGCGCGGCGCGATCCATCAGATAGTTGTTGGTCTTGTTCTGCAGCGGAATATACGTGCCCGGAATGTAGCGCACGTGAATGCCCTTGCCGTCCTTCATCGCCTGCACTTCGTTGTCGGTGAGATCGCGCGTCGGATGGTAGTCGAAGCTCCAGGCCCAGCAGTTTTCATCGTCGATCGGCACCCAGAAGTGACCGTGCACCGGATGATCGCCACGCGGCGGAACCATCGTGAAGCAGGGCATGACCCACGGCGTGATGCGCCAGTAGTACTGGTCGTCCTCGGCATTGCGGCGCGCGCCGATGAAGAGACCGCCGTCCGATTCCACCACTTCGAACACCGGGCTCAGGTCGGAGAGGTTGTATTGATTGCCGCGTGAACCCTTGAACAGCGGGTCCGTGTTGAGGCTGCCGCTGTGCAGGAACGAGACGTGACTCGAATCGACGCCGCCTTCGAGCGCCTGGAGCCAGTTGCATTCCTGCAGGCGCTTGCTCGTGAACGACTGGCTCGATGGCACCGTCGAGAACTCGAACGCGGGCAGCGGTGGCTGTTCGTCCTGCGGACCCATGTAGACCCAGATCACGCCGCCTTGCTCGACGAGCGGATACGACTTCAGCTTGATCTTGTTGCAATAGCCGCTCGCAGCGGGCTCCGATGGCACATCGACGCATTGACCGTTCACGTCGTATTTCCAGCCGTGATACGGGCAACGGATGCCGCCTTGTTCGTTGCGGCCGAACCAGAGCGACACGCCGCGATGCGCGCAGAACTCATCGATGAGACCGAGCTTGCCTTCCGAATCGCGGAACGCGAGCATGCGTTCGGAAAGAAGCTGCAGCCGCACCGGCTCGCCGCCCGGCTCCGCGAGTTCCTCGGAAAGCAGCGCAGGCAGCCAGAAGCGCCGGAACAGTTCGCCCATCGGCGTGCCGGGGCCGGTCTGCGTGACCAGATCGTTTTGCTCTTTTCTCAACATGGTGCTTGCCTCAAGGTTTGCGCTCGTCTCTGGACGTGTTCTTTCGATGTCGTTTTCCAAGTGTTCCGCATAAAGGAACGCTGTTCATCAAACAGGAACAAAGTTATCATTTGACCCATTCCATGTCAAACGGAGTAGGAGAGAACCGATGCATCAAGCTTGCGCATTTGCCCGTCTTTGCAAGGCCGGCGACGTGGCCGAGGGTCAGGCCATCAAGATCGAGAAGAACGGCCTCACGCTGGCCGTGTTCAACATTCAGGGCGAGTACTTCGTGACCAACGACACCTGCACGCACGGTCCCGGATCGTTGTCCGAGGGGTATATCGACGGCGACGTGGTGGAGTGCGATTTCCATAACGGCTCGTTCAACATCAAAACGGGCGAAGTCGTCGCGCCTCCATGCATGATTCCGCTCAGGACGTACAAGACGCATGTCGAGGATGGCGAGGTGACCATCGAGATAGACGGCGAATGAAACCGGCTTCGGCGCACGTGCCTAGCGCGATGCGCCCGGTCTGACGATCAAGGTCAGACCGCTTTTGATCGCGCTCGCCGGGCCTTCCGTGATGTGCGCGCGTGCATCGCCGCGCGCGAACTGCACCACTGCCACGGACGCGCGTTCCTTTAGCCGCACCAGGCCCTTCAATCTGAGCAAGGACTCGCCATATCGATCGATGAGCGATTGAACGTGCGTGTTCAGTGCTTCGATATCGGCTGCTTCGTCGATGGCGATGAAGTGCGTGATCGCATCGTGCGAACGCGGGCGAGAGAAGGGACGCGTGAGGGCGTGCTCGATGCGATGCGCAGGTCGTGCGAGCAGCGCGAGCGCATCCTGCAAGCCGAAACTGGCGTTCGCCGAATGCCCGATGCGCTCGACGGACAACTGCGCCTCCACTGCAACGAGCGTCTGCGCGTCGACGAGATCGGTCTTCGTGACGATCACCACGTCCGCGCCGCTGAGCTGCGCGCGCGCTTCGGCGAAGTGTGCGAGCGTATCGGGCGCATTCGGCGCGGCGATGGTCGTGAACGTGCCCGCGATGCGATAGCGCTCCTTCACGAACGCATTGAGACTGAGCGATGCGACGAGCGGTCCTGGATCGGCGAGTCCGGTCGTTTCGATGACCACCGTTTCGAAGCGCGCGACGCTGCGATAGAGCCGCGCCCAGAACAGCTGTTCCAGCGCTTCGTTCAGCGCAGGCAGGCCGCTGCAACAGACGCAGGCCTCGGCGAGCAGCATCGACGCATCGCCGGAGAACCCGAGCGTCGCGTGATCGATGCCGACCTCGCCAATTTCATTGACGATGAGCGCGGCGTTCGTGAACGGCGCTTCCTTCAGCCAGCGCGCGAGCAGCGTGGATTTTCCGCTGCCAAGAAAACCGGTCACGACATAGACCGGAATGCGTTCGCGATGCATACAAGACAAAAGCTAGTCGCGTGTGCCGAGTTTTCCCGCGTGATAGTCCCAGACCTTCTGCAGCAGATTCGGCTTCCACAGATTGCGCCGGATCACATCGATCTGTGCCTGATCGAGAACGGCCGGTTCACCGAGCTGACTCGCAAGATATTGTCGATGCGCGTTCTCTTCCAGATAGAACGCGAGCACGAACGCTTCGAGAATACTGGCCGCCGCGATCACCGAACCATGCGACTTCAGCATGGCGACGCGATGCGGCCCGAGCGCTTCGGCCAGTTCTTCGCCGAGTTCCTTGCGATTGATCGATGCGGTCTTCGGGAAGCGTTGAATCTCGCCGAGCACGGCCGCCTGCATGATGACGGGCTGCACCGGCTTGCCTGTCATGCTGAAGAGCGTCGACCACAAAGGATGCGCGTGAATCACCGCGCCCACATCGGGCCGCCTGCGATAGATCTCCGAGTGGATATGAAACTCCATCGGCGGGGCGGCATCGCCTTCGATCAGGTTGCCGTCGAAATCGATGATGACGATATCCGCCGCGCTGAGCGCGCTGCGCACTGACGCGCCCGAGTTGATCAGCATGCGCTCCTGACCGGGCACGCGCCAGCTTGCGTGTCCATTGAAGTCGATGACTTCGGCGCGTTCCAGCATGAGGATCGCATCGGCCAGCATGCGCTTCTGGCCGGTATGGTTCTGCGTTAGAATCGTTGCGGTCGAATTCATGACGTGACGTAATGATGAGGCGCGTTCAACGCGAGGACTTCCACGGAATCAGCTTGCGCTCCAGCTCGGTCAGCACGACCGAGATGACATAGCCGAGCGCGGCGATCACGAGCAAGCCGACGTACATCTGTTCGACGGACAGCAGCTCCCACGCATTCCAGATCATGTAGCCGAGGCCGCTCTTCGATCCAATCATTTCCGCTATCGCGATCAGCATCAGACCGAGCCCGATGCCGAGCTTGATGCCGCTCATGATGTGTGGCACGGCGCCTGGCAGTGCGATGGTGCGAAACACTTGCCAGCGGCTTGCGCGGAAGTTGCGGCCCACGTCGAGATAGATCTTGTTGATTTCGAGCACGCCCGTAGCGGTATTGATGAGCACGGGGAAGAACACGCCGATCGCGACCATCACGATCTTCGATGCTTCGCCGAGTCCGCAGATCAGCAGCAGCAGCGGAAAGATCGCGCTCTTCGGCACCGGATAGGTGGCTGCGATGAGCGGGTCGAACACGGCGCGAAGCGGCCGCGACAGACCGATCGCGACGCCGAGGATCAGCGCCGGAATGCCGCCCGCGAGCGTGCCCCAGAAGAGACGTTGCAACGTCGCCCAGGTGTTGTCCCACAACGAGCCGTCGTTGACGAGCGCGATGAAGGTGCCGAACACTTTCGATGGCGCGGGAAAGAAGCGCTCGTCGATCACGCCGGTTTCCGCGAGAATCTGCCAGACGATCAAAAGTACGACCGGCGATGCGATGCTGATCATGCGGTCGCGGTTGTTGCCCGAGAACCAGCGCTTGAGACGGGAAGAAGATGACGTGTATTGCATCGCCGGTGCGGTCAGTTTTTGCGCTGTTTTCATGCGTGAATCTCGCCAAGGTCGCGTGAACGGGCGCGCTGAACTTCGTCGCGCAATTGCCCCCAGATGGAATAAACGAACTCGCCGTACTCGGGCCGCGAACGCAGTTCGAGCACCGAGCGCGGACGCTCGAACGGCACATCGACGATCTGTTTCGCCGTGCCCGGCTGCGCCGTCATGATCATCACGCGATCGCCGAGCGTCACCGCTTCATCGACGCTGTGCGTGATGAAGAGCACGGTCTTGCGCGTCTCTTCCCAGATGCGCAGCAGTTCTTCCTGCAACAGCACCTTGTTCTGTTCGTCGAGCGCGGAGAAGGGCTCGTCCATCAGCAGGATGTCGGGATCGTTCGCGAACGCGCGCGCGATCGACACGCGCTGACGCATGCCGCCCGACAGTTGATGCGGATAAGCCTTCGCGAAACGCGTGAGACCGGTGCGGCTCAGGTAATGCCCGACCACTTCGCGGATCTGCGCCCTGGGCACGCCGCGCAGCGTGAGACCGTAGGCGGCGTTGTCCCATACGGTCATCCACGGAAACAGGGAATCGCCCTGAAACACCATCGAATTGCTCGGGCGATTCTCGGCGGGCGCGCTGATTTCCACGGTGCCGCTCGTCGGTTCGTCGAGATTCGCGAGCATGCGCAGCAGCGTGGACTTGCCGCAGCCGCTGGGACCGACGATCATGAAGAAGCAGCCCGTCGGAATATCGAGCGATATGTTGTCGAGCGCGGTCACCGTGCCACCGCCCGATTGGAACGTCTTGGTCAGATTGCGCAGACGGATCTTGACCGGCGCGTCATCGGAGAGAGAGGGGATCGACATGCCGGTTCCTTACTTGAGCGGTTTGTACGGGCCGAGTTCTTTCACGGCGTTCTCCGCAAACGAGGTGTCGAGCACTTGCGCGACCGTCACGTTGCCCTTCACGACGCCTTCGCTCTTGAAGAACGCGAGATCGTTCTCCAGACTCGCGACGTTGAGCTTGCCGTCCGGATTCGTGCCCTGCGGCACGATCGTGCGATAGGTGTTGGGGTCCTTGATTGGCGTGTATTCGTTGAGAATCGAGATCACTTCCGCTGCATTCGATCCCGCGATCTTGCCGTTCAATAGTGCGTTGTTATAGTCGCGGACCGCGCGGATATACGCGCGCATGAAAGCCTTCGCCGCTTGCGGATGATCCTTGATGAAGACGGTCGAATAGAGCACGACCGCGAGCTGATGATTCGGATAGATTTGATCGTCGCCGATCACGCGCACGGCGGCGCCGCGCCTGACGGCTTCGGTGGCCGAGGGCTCGGTCGTCAGCGCGGCGTCGACGGCCTTGTTCTGCAGCGCCATCACGTGTTGCGGAAAGGATAGATAGATGCGCTCGACGTCGCTCGTCTTGAGGCCGGCTTTCTTGAGCGCTTCGTTCATCGTCGAGGTGGACGCGCTGCCCGTCGCGCTGCCGGCAACCTTCATGCCCTTCAGATCAGCGAGCGACTTGTAGCGGCCATTCGCGACGAGATCGGCGCGCACGAGCAGCGGCTGATAACCGTATCCCGGCGGCGTGGACCCTTTATCGGCGACGATCCTGATGCCGATGCCGCGCACCACCGCGTTGTAAAGCCCCGCGGAAGGCGAGCCGCCCGCGACATCGAGCTGGCCCGCGCCGAGCGGCGCGACCATCTTCGCGCCGGAGTCGAACGGAATGAACTTCGCGTCGAGGCCTTCCTGGCGGAAGTAACCTTTCTTCTCGGCGATGAAGAACGCCACGTCGCTGCTCGCGTTGGCGATGCCGACGCGTACTGTCGTCAGATCGGCGGCAAGCGCGGCCCCCGATCCCGACACGACGCATGCGAGAAGCGCCGCGCCCCATATCCTGACTCCTTTCACTGCCTATCTCCTTCTATCGTTCCTTTATACGGAACAACGTGTCGTTGTGTGGAACAACATTAGCATCGACGAAATCACGCTGTCAATGCAAACCCGTTCAGAAGCGATGACGCAGCGAGAGCTTGACCGCCACCTGGTTCGGTGTCGTCGACTGGCCGAGCGAGCCGATCGCCGCGACGGCGGCCTTGCCCGTCGAATCGATACCCGATGCGTGCTGCCAGACGCCGACGAGATTCAGGTCGGTGCGTTTGGAGATGAAATAGTCGGGACCGACGTCCACTTGCTCATATTTCGCCGACTCGGCTTTCGTATAGTCGAAGGAAGCGGCGAGCTGAAGCGTCGGAATTACGAACCAGCGCGCGTTGATTTCGTAGCTGTTGAAGGTGGCCTTGCCGGTGTTCGGCGTGGTCGGCGTGCGCAGGATGTCGTTGAAGCGCGTGTTGGTATACACGAAGCCGACTTTGCCCGCGCCGAAGCTGTAAGAGATGCCCGCCCCGAAGATCTCGACGGAATTCGCCGATGCGTAGCCGCTATACACGGGGCTCTTGCCTGGCGACGTATAACCGGGCTGACCGGGATTCACGGTGCCGTCATATGCCGAGACCGACGGATTGTTCACGTTGTCGTAAGCGATCGCGGCCGTGATCGGGCCGTTCACATACGACGCTGCGAGCGTGTAGATGCGGTTCGATCCGAAGTTGCCCGCGACGCCGCCCGGCGCGAAGATGCCCGACAGGCGCAGGCCATACATGTTCGGCGACATGTACTTCACCGCGTTGTTGACGCGGAAGTTCGAATTCAGGTTGTCGAAGTCGCCCGGGTGCGTGCCGACCCAGGCCCACAGCGACGTCGCCGCGATCTCGCCGATCCATTCGGTCATCGGATCGTACTGGCGGCCGAGCGTGATCGTGCCGTAAGGGCTGGACAAACCGACGAACGCTTGCCGGCCGAACTCGCGGCCGCCTTGCAGCAGCTTTCCGTTGGATGTATCGAAGCCGTTTTCGAGCGTGAAAATCGCCTTCATGCCGCCGCCGAGATCCTCGGAACCGCGCAAGCCCCAGCGGCTGCCGTTGGTCTGTCCCGTCACGGTCTCGATGTTCGAATGGCCCGACTGGTTGTTGATATAGACCAGACCGGCGTCGAGCAGGCCGTACAAGGTAACCGAACTTTGCGCGTGCGCCACGCTGGCGCCGGCTAGCATGGGAAGTGCGAGAAACAACGCTGACTTTTTCATGGGGTCTCCGTCCCTTGTTTCATAGTGATGCCGGTTTCGTGTGAACCGGGATGCCTTGTTGCGGAATTTTTTGATGTCGATTGCGCATTGATACGGATGCCTAACCGTATGAGCGGCTTGCGTATTTCTGGAGCTTTTTCTTTTTACGAATGTTCGGTTACTTCTGCTGGCGGCGCCGTCGAAGAGATTCGGGGACTGCTATTTCGTTCCTCTATACAGAACGATGGTCTGTTAAAATGGGACGAATCGAGTTTCGCTTTGTTTAGGTCCCTAAGTCAAGCGGAACGAAAGGCAGTCAGGGTTATTCCGCATCCGTATCGCACGATCCGTTGCTTTTTATATCGCGATGCGAACGGTCGAACGAATGCAGTCGTTATTCGGAGTGTTCCTTTATACGGAACGCTATTCCATTTACGTATTTCGTGGAGTATATTTCGATGAAATCAGAAGCAGGGCAGAACGAGGCAGACAAGGCGCAGGAGAAAGAGGAAGGGCCGCAGCGTCTGTCGTCCGTGACCGCGGCGCTCCAGTTGTTGAAGGTGTTCTCGGAACACGAGCCGGAGTTGGGCATCAGCGTGCTCGCGAAACGCATGGGCATCGCGAAGAGCACGGCGCACCGGCTCGCGAGCGCATTGCTGTCCGAGGGCATGCTGGAGCAGAACGCGGACAACGGGCGCTATCGCCTGGGCATTCAGTTGTTCACGCTGGGCGCGCTCGTGCGGCGGCGCTTCGATGTCGCGAAGCAGGCGGTGCCGTTTCTGCACGTTTTGCGCGAGCACACCGACGAAACCGTGCATCTCGCGGTGCTGGACGATACGAGCATCGTGTACCTGTTCAATCTCGAGAGCGATCAGGCGATCCGCATGCGTTCGTATATCGGCGTGCGCAAGCCGGCGTTCTGCACCGCCGAAGGTCATGTGCTGCTCGCCGCGCGCACGCCGGACGTCGTATCGCGTGTGTTGAAAGAAGGGCTCGTTGCGCGCACGCCGCGGACCAACACCGACACGCAGGTGTTTCTGAAGACGCTGGACGCGGCGCGCCGCGACGGCTATTCGATCGACGACGAAGAGTCGGAAGTCGGCATGCGCGGCATCGCGGCCCCCGTGCGCGATATCTCGGGCAACGTGGTGGCGGCGGTCGGTGTCGGCGGACCGGCGCAACGGCTCACGAAAAAGGCGCTGCGCGCAGCGGTGCCGCATTTGCTTACGGCGGCCGAAGGCATTTCCGCAACCCTCGGATTCCACAGGCCGCTATGAAATAACTCTTGAAACAAGGTGGATTCATGCATTCGGACGGCCACGCACATCGCATCACGCTCACAGCATCTGATCAAACATACGAATGCGAGGCCGGCGATGTGATGCTGCGCTCGGCCCTGCGTGCGGGTGTCGCGTTTCCGTACGAATGCAATGTCGGCGCATGCGGCAACTGCAAGTTCGAATTGATCGAAGGGGACGTGGATGTCGTGTGGCCCGACGCGCCGGGCTGGACCGCGAAGGATCGCGAGCGCAGGCGCTATCTCGGCTGCCAGAGCGCGCCGCGCGGCGATTGCACGATCAAGCTGCGTCCCTCCGCGCACTACGCGCCGAAACATGTGCCGCGCCACGTGAGCGGCACGCTCACGGAGCGCCGCTCGATCACGCACGACATCGAGGAATTCCGCTTCACGCTGTCCGGCGACATGCCGTTCGAGCCAGGCCAGTATGCGTTGCTGACGCTGCCCGGCGTCACCGGTCAGCGAGCGTATTCGATGAGCAATATCGCCGATGGCGCCGACGAGCCGCGCGAACTGCATTTCCAGGTTCGTCGCGTGCCGAACGGACAGGGCACGGGCGTGCTGTTCGATGCGCTCGATATCGGCGCGCGCGTCGATATCGACGGGCCTTATGGCATGGCTTATCTGCGTCGCGATGTGAAGCGCGACATTCTCTGCATCGCGGGCGGTTCGGGTCTCGCGCCGATGATCTCGATCGCGCGCGGTGTCGCGGCCGATCCCGCGCTCGACGACATCAAGCTGCATTTCCTCTACGGCGGGCGCACGCCGCGTGACGTGTGCGGCCGCGACATGCTCGAAGCGTTGCCGGGATGGGCTGATCGCCTGCATTTCCAGGCCGCCGTGTCCGATGTCGCGCCCGATAGCGAAATCGTGTGGGATGGCCACGTCGGTTTCGTGCACACGGTGGCGGAAACGCTCTTCGGCGAGAACCTGCGCGACATGGAGATCTACTTCGCCGGACCGCCCGCGATGGGCGCGGCGATCCAGCGCGCGCTCGTCGCATTGAAAGTGCCGTTCGAGCAGGTGCATTTCGACCAGTTCTATTGAATCCCAACACGCTGCCAGGAGCAGACCTTGTCCAAGCTGAGACTCACTTTCGGATGCTGGAATTACGACCGCACGCGCGCTTTGATGGACGGCAGCGTGCAGCCCGACGGCATCGATCTCAACTACCTGAACATGCCGGTGGAAGAAACGTTCTTCCGCATGCTGCGTCATCACGAATTCGATGCGTCGGAGATGTCGCTGTCGTCGTACACGATGTCGTGCTTTCGCGAGCCGCGTCCGTTCATCGCGATTCCGGTGTTTCCGTCGCGCTTCTTCCGTCATTCGTGCATCTATGTCAATGCCGATTCGGGCATCGAGAAGCCGCAGGATCTGATCGGCAAGCGCATCGGCAATCCGGAGTATCAGATGACCGCGCCCGTGTGGATTCGCGGCATTCTTTCGGATCACTATGGCGTGCCCGTCGATAGCGTCACGTATTACACCGGCGGCGAAGAAGAACCGAATCGTCCGGAGAAGCTGAAGCTCGATCTGCCTTCGAACATTCGCGTCGAACAGATCGGGCCGGACAAGACCTTGTCGCAGATGCTGCTCGATGGCGAAATCGATGCGCTCTATACCGCGCGCATGCCGTCGTCGTATGTGAACGGCAAGGGGCGCGTGAAGCGTCTCTTCGAGAACTATATCGATGTGGAACGTCAGTACTTCCGCGACACGAAGATGTTCCCGATCATGCACACGGTCGTGCTGAAGCGTGAGGTCTACGAAGCGAATCGCTGGGCCGCGCAATCGCTCTATAAGGCACTGATCGAATCGCAACGTCGCACGTATGCGGACCTCAACGAGACCGCCGCGCTGAAGTCGATGTTGCCGTGGCTGAACGCGCATGTCGAAGAGACACGCAAGGAAATGGGCGACGATTTCTGGCCCTATGGTCTCGACAGAAATCGCGAAAACCTGCGCACGTTCCTGCGTTATTCATACGAGCAGGGATTGTCGAAGCGCCTGCTCGAACCGGAAGAGATCTTCGCGCCGGAGACCTTCGAGTCGTTCAGGATCTGACGGCCCGAACGCGATGCGCAGCGCGTTCGGAAGCGCTGCGCATCGCTCAGGAAAGCGATACGCCCAACAGGCTGCCGATGCCGTATGTGCAGCCCGCCGCAATCATCCCGGTCAGCACTTGGCGAACGGAAGAAAACAGCGCGCCGCGGCCATTGAAGAGCGACGTGAACATACCGATGCCCGCCAGCCCCAGGCCGCTCAACACGACGCACTGCGCGATGCCGCGCGTTCCGCTCGCCCATAGAAACGGCATCGCTGGAACGATCGCGCCCACTGCGAACAGCGTGAACGATGCGAGCGCGGCAGACCACGGGTTGCCGCCCAGTTCGTGAGGATCGAGGCCGAGTTCTTCGCGTGTCAGCGTATCGAGCGCCTTGTCCTCGTCACGCATGATCTCGGCGGCGACGCGTCGCGCTTCCACTGCATCGATACCTTTCGCCTGATAGATGAGCGCGAGTTCGTGACGCTCTGAATCGGGCATATATTTCAGTTCGTCGCGTTCCCTCGCGATCTGCGCGCGTGCAAGTTCACGCGCGTTGGTGACGGAAAGCCACTCGCCGAGCGCCATCGACACGGCGCCCGCAATGAGTCCTGCGAAGGCCGTCAGAAGGATCGTGCCGGTCTCGCTGCCCGCGCCCGCGACACCCATGATCAGACAGAAGTTCGAGACGAGACCATCGTTCGCGCCGAGCACGGCGGCGCGCAAGTCGTTGCCCGACGCCACGCCGCGATGCCACGATTCGGCCGCCGCGATCGCACCGCCTTTGCTCAGGCCTTCGTTGCGATTCACCACGTCCTGCACGATGTCCGCGTGATGACGCTCTTCGGCCGACATCTGCGCAGCATCGGGTTGTTCCGCGTATTTGTCGCGATCGGCCATCTCGCTGGCGGCAACGGAGCGCAGCACGAAATCCGGGCCGAACGCTCGGGCGAGCGTGCGTATCATCCGCGTTTTTGCCCCGACATGATGCTTTCGCACGGACACGCCGTTGGCTCTCAGTTTCGCAGCCCAGAAGTCGGCGTGGCGGCGTTCGGCCGTGGCCAGTTCCGCGTAGACTCGCCGTCTTTTGTCCTGTGTTTCGAGCTGAGCGAGTGTGTCGTAGAGGGCCGCGCTGTCGAGTTCGTCGGCGAGATTGGAGGTGAAGCGCTTGAGTTCGGTCTGGGACGCCATGACGTCACCTTTATCGTTCGTCTCATTGATCCAAGAGTAACGACGAAGCTCACGACATGGTGCTAATACCCCCAAAGCGTGCGATGAGTGAAAATGGAATCGCGTCTCATGGTCGTTTCGACGAAGCAATCAGAGGTCGAGCACCAGTGCATCCGAACGCGCGCGCGATACACAGATCATGATATCCGACGCCTGCTCGTCATCATCGAGCACGAAGTCGCGATGATCGGCCTCGCCTGACAACAGACGCGTTCTGCACGAGCCGCATGTGCCGGCTTCGCATGAACTCGGCGTGTCGATGCCATTCGCGCGCAGTGCGTCGAGGATCGATTCGCCGGGCGCGACGTTCACGCAGCCGCCAGTACGCGCGAGCCGCACGGTGAATGCCTTATCGCCTGCGACGTGGTCATGCGCGCTCGTGCCGAAGTCCTCGAAATGCAGGGCGGAGGATGGCCAGTGCGAAGCGGCGTCGCGCACGGCTTGCATGAGTGGACGCGGGCCGCAGCAGTAGATCTGCGTGTCGCCATGACGTTCGGCGACGAGCGGCGCAATCGCCAGCGACTGCGCGCGGTCGCCGAAGTCGTGATGCACGCGCACATGGGAAGCGAACTCGCCGGCCAGCAGTTCGTCGAGAAATGCAGTCGATTCGGGTGAGCGCGTGCAGTAAATCACATCGAAATGCGCGCCGCGCGCCGATAGCTCGGCCATCATCGCGCGCATCGGCGTGATGCCGATGCCGCCTGCGATCAGCAAATAGCGCGACGCATCGTGCGATAGCGGAAAGTAGTTGAACGGCGACGACACATCGAGCGTGGCGCTGACTTGAACGTCCTGCGCCATGCTCTGCGAGCCGCCGCCGCCCGCCGCGTCGCGCTTCACGGCGATCACGTAACGATCGCGTTCGGCGGGATCGTTGCAAAGCGAATAGCGTCGCGCGATGCCGGCAGGCGTCTGCACCAGCAAGTGCGCGCCTGCAGTGAAACGCGGTAGCGTGCCGCCGTGTTCGGCGCGCAACTCGAACAGAAAGATATCCTCCGCGATTTCGCGCTTGTCCATGACGGTGAGCGTGAGCGTTCCGTCGATGGATTTCATTCGTTCAGGCATGCTAATCGTATTCATGATTCTCGCGCGGCCTTGTTCGCCGCCTCACAGTTGGATCAGATCATCACGCGATCAGGCGAGCGCGACCTGATGCTCCAGAAATACTTCCTCGCCGCGCTCTGACGACGCAATGGCCGCCGCGCACACTTCGAGATTCGCGAGTCCCCAGCGACCATCGTGGATGGCGCGCTTGCGTCCGCTGATCGCATCGTAAAACTCGCGCATGACGAGTTCGCGCGGAGAAACATCGGCGGGCAATTCGATCTCGCGTTTTCCGTCGCTCGTATAAACGAACAAGCCCTTGGGCGACTGGCGCATCTCGCCGCGTTCGCAGCTCACGAGCGTGAGTCCGAAGAACGGTTGATTCGGCGCGCTCGCGGGAATCGCGTTGCGCGCGCGTTCCGCCTTGGCGCGCAATTCGTCCTCGATATTCGCGGGTCTTGCGATCGCGCGTGATTGCGCCGGAAAACCCCATTCGCCGATGTCGAAGCACAACTCCGCGCTCGCGAAACGTCCATAGCCGTTGTAGATCGCGGTGGCCGCTGCGCCGTCGGCGAATTCGATGAACACCGTGTGCGCACCGATCGCGCGGCGCTCCGGGTCCCAGTCGAAGGTCTTCGCGCGCACGCTGCGCGCGGCGCCGCCAGCGAGCAGACGGATGATGTCGAACTGATGCGAGCCCTGCCGCAAGGTCACGCCGCCGCCTTGCGACGCGTCGAGTTCATCGGGCCGGCGCGGGCGATAGATCCAGTCCGTGAAGCACCACGTATGCACCATGCGCACGCGGCCAAGCTCGCCCGAGGCGATGAGTTCGCGCATCGCGTGAATCGGCTGATCGTAGCTGTGCGAGTGCCCGGCGAGCAGCACGATGCCCGCTGTATCGGCGGCGGCGACCATTGCGCGAGCATCGTCGAGATTCGCGGCCATCGGCTTTTCGACGAGCACGTGCTTGCCCGCGCGCGCCGCCTGCTCGACATGCGCGCGATGCAACGTCGTGGGCGACGCGACATAAATCGCATCGAGCGCGCCGTGTTCGATGAGCGCGTCGATGCTCTCGTAAGCGGTGACGCCGAATTCCCGCTCGCCTCGCTTGCGCACCGTCTCGGACGGATCGGCGAAGCCCGCGAACACGAAGCCCGCATGCCTCACGATGGCGGGCACGAACGCGCGGCCTGCCGTGCCGAAGCCGACGATGCCGATGCGCACGCGCTTCGCCGCGCCGCTCGTGTTCGTCACAGTGAGTTCTCGCTCGAATCGCCGTTGGCCGAATCGCGGCCGTTCTTCGGAGCCGCGACTTCGTCGGCGGCCAGGTTCTCGATCATCGCGAGCAGGGTTCGGCGGGTCGCTGCGATGTCTTCCGGCGCGATGCCCGCGAGCGCGATGCGGTTGACATCGATCGCGTAGGGCACGAGCACGCTGCGCAGCGCAACGCCCTTCGGTGTAAGAAAGACACGAACCTGCTTGCGGTTATCGGGCAACTTCTGGCGCGTGAGATAGCCGAGGGTTTCCATCGTCTTCAATGCGGAAAACGTGGTTGGCTCAGCGACGCCCGCCTGCTCGCTCAATTGGCGTTGCGTGAGACCGTCCGTCTGCCAGAGGATGCGCAGAAACGTCCAGTGACCGTAGAGCACCGAATGCTCTTTGAGACGAGCCTGTAAGGAACGTGAAAAGCCACGCGCCGCGTCCTTCACGAGATGCGCCATGCGCTCTTCCGGCAACGCCTCGCGCCAGTGCTTGAGCGTGCCCGGCTGCGGGTCGCGTGGAATCTTCTGCTCGTTCTTGTTCATCCTCTCACCTGTGTTTCGGCACGCACGCATGCCGCTTTGCATAAACTTAGATAACTAAGTTAAGTTTGTCAACGATCTCGGGCTTAGGGTGAATCCCGATCTCATCGACGGACGGCCATATCGCCGAAATTTGCCGAGATACATGAGATAACTACCTTCCAGGCCGTACGCGTCCCCACTCAGTACTTTCCATTATTTTTAAGTTAGGTACCTAAGCATAATATCGATTCAAGGTCGGCGGCAGGGCGGTGTCTCCGGCAAGCTTTTTCCAAAACAGACGGGAATCGACTCATGCTTACGGCAGAACAAAACGAAACAATGACGCGCATCGGGCCGGGCACGCCGATGGGCAAGCTGTTGCGTCGCTACTGGCAACCCTTCGCAGCGGCATCGGAACTCGACGACAAGTGGACGCGGCGTGTGCGTCTGCTCGGCGAGGATCTCGTGCTGTTTCGGGACCGGCAAGGAAGGCGCGGCCTGATCGCGGAGCAATGTCCGCACCGGCGCGCGTCGTTCGCGCATGGCATCCCGACGGAACAGGGCATCCGCTGTCCCTATCACGGCTGGGAGTTTAGCGCAGAGGGTAAATGCCTCGATCAGCCCAACGAGCCGGACAACTGCGCGTTTCGCGACAAGGTCGCGACGGATGCGTATCCGGTCGAGGAACTCGGCGGCGTGCTGTTCGCATACATGGGACCAGAGCCGCGCCCGCTTCTGCCGCGCTTCGACGGCTTCGTCGCGCCCGGCGCGATCCGCATGATGGGCCGCGCGCTGCTGCCGGTGAACTGGCTGCAGATCATGGAGAACTCGGTCGATCCGATTCATACCGAGTGGCTGCATGGCCATCACTATGAGTTTCAGAAGGAGCAGGAAGGCGTCAAGGTCGCGATCAGCGCGAAACACGAGAAGATCGCGTTCAACGAGTTCGAGTTCGGCGTGACCAAGCACCGTCTGCTCGCGGGACATTCGGAGGACTCGGACGACTGGCGCATCGGCCATCCGATCGTGTTTCCGAACATGCTGGCCGTGGGCAACGGCGACGAGACCTCGCGCTACTTCTCGTTCCAGATTCGCGTGCCGGTCGACGACGAACACACGCTGCACCTCTGGTACAACGCCTACATCCCGCCGCAGGGCATGGACGTGCCGGCGCGCCTCACCGAGCGCCTGCATACCTACGACGTGCCGTTCAGGGACGAAGACGGCGAGTTCATCGTCGATAACGTCGATGGCCAGGACATGATGGCGTGGATCACGCAAGGCGCGATCGCGGACCGCACGCGCGAGAACCTCGGCGCGTCCGATCAGGGCCTCGCGATCTATCGCCGCATGCTTCGACGCGAGATGAAAAAGGTCGAGGCGGGCGAAGACCCGATGGGCCTCGTGCGTGATCCCGTGCGCAATCAGTGCATCGATTTGCCCAACGAGCGCAAGAAGCACCATAACAGCGACGGCTTCGCGAGCTTCATGCTGCGCACGCATGCGAAGTATTCGCCTATCGCACAGGATCTGGTGCGGATCTTCGCATAGACGCGCGGCGCGCAGCGTGCGCGTCGGAGCTTGCATCTTGCATTCAAAAGACATAACGCAATCCTGAATGCGTAATGCAAAACGCGTCATGCAACAGGCGGTTCGACTATAAGCGCCCGGCCACGCAGCCAGGCAATTACCGGAGACTTGAGATGCGGCCCACAAGCATTCGATCGCGTTGTCACGGCTTCTGTCGTGTCGCGCGGCAAGCTCACCGGGAGGCGCGCTGATGCTCGACGCCGCTCTCCATGCGCTGACCCTGATCCTCGATCCGCTGCGTCTCGGGATCATGCTGGGCGGCGTGCTGCTCGGACTCGCGCTCGGCGTCGTGCCGGGCCTGGGCGGCATCGTCGGGCTCGCGCTGCTCATTCCGTTCACCTATCACCTCGACGGCTACACGGCCTTCGCGCTCCTGCTCGGCATGGCCGCGGTGACGACGGTGTCCGACTTCATCCCCGCCGTGCTGTTCGGCGTGCCCGGTACCGTGGGCGCGGCGGCCACGGTCCTCGACGGTCATCCGCTCGCGAAACAGGGCCATGCGCGTCGTGCCTTCGGCGCGGGCTATGCGTCGTCGCTGGCGGGCGGCATCTTCGGCGCGCTGCTGCTCGCGCTCGCGATTCCGGTACTGCGCCTGATCGTGCTCTACATCGGCTCGGCCGAACTGCTCGCGATGTGCATCTTCGGTCTCTCGATGGTCGCGACGCTCTCGGGCAAGGCGCCGATGAAAGGTCTCGCCGTGGCCTCGTTCGGCCTGATGCTCTCGCTGATCGGCTCCGATCCGCAAACCGGCACGCTGCGCTGGACGTTTGGCACTTTGTATTTATGGGACCATCTGCCGATCGTGCCGGTCACGCTCGGTATCTTCGCGCTGCCCGAACTCGCCGACATGGCGATCGAGCGCACCGGCATCGTGCGCGAGCGTGCGCAACCCGGCGTGCGGGCGAGCACGCAATGGGACGGCGTGAAGGACGCCGCTCGTCACTGGTGGCTCATTCTTCGTTGCAGCGGTCTCGGCGCGCTGCTCGGCGCGGTGCCGGGCATCGGCTCGGCGGTGATCGACTGGATGGCGTATGGCCACGCCATCCGCACCGAGAAGAATCCGGAGAATTTCGGCAAGGGCGATATCCGCGGCGTGATCGCATCGGAAAGCTCGAACAACGCGAAGGAGGGCGGCCATCTGATTCCGACTGTCGCGTTCGGCATGCCGGCGGGCGCATCGATGGCGCTGCTCCTGAGTGCATTCATCATGCACGGCTTCACGCCCGGCCCGGAGATGCTGACCAAGCATCTCGACGTGACATACACGATCATCTGGACGCTGACGATCTCGCACATCATGGGCGCGGTGATCTGTCTTTCGAGCAGCAGCGTGTTCTCGCGTCTTGCCACGGTGCGTGTCGGCATCCTGATTCCGCTCGTCGTTGCGATCGTCTATCTCGGTGCGTTCAATGCGAGCCAGAGCTGGGGCGACCTGTGCGCGCTCGTGCTGTTCGGCGCGCTCGGATGGATCATGAAGCGGCTGAACTGGCCGCGTCCGCCGCTGATTCTCGGGCTCGTGCTCGGCAGCATCTTCGAGCGCTATTACTTCATCTCGCACGAGATCTACGGCATGGGGCTATTCGCGCGGCCAGTCGTCATCGTGATCCTGCTCGCCGCGTTGTGGGTCGTGCTCGGCCCGACGATCAAGGGCTTGCGCAAGACTTTGCGCGTGCGCTCGCAGTCGTCTTCGCGCGGCGCGGTGCCTTCATTCAGATTGCGCCTGCGCGGCTTCGACTGGCAGATTGTCTTCACGCTCGTCCTGACCGCGCTCGTTATCGTCTCGATGACGTTCGCCGCCGACTGGGCCTTCGCCGCGCGCCTGATGCCGATGACCTGCGCATGCGCCGCGCTCGTGTTCTGCTGCATCGTGCTGATCGAGCAGTTGTTCACGCGCGAAGCGGCCACGAGCGACGCGAAAGCATCATCATCGTTCGATGCCTCCGCGCCGATGGGCGAACTCGCGCTGGCCGGCGCCGGAGCGCATTTCAGCGAACCGCGCGCAACCGTGGATGCGCAAGCCAACACCATTGCGAAGGCCAATGCGAACGCGGCCGCAAGCGCGAGCATCGGAACACACGGCGATCCATCTTTGCACGATAGCCTCGCATCGACGCTCGATACACGAACGCTCTACACGCGCGGCGTGCGCTTCTTCGCGTCGATCGCGGGCGCGCTCGCTGTGGCGGCTGTCATCGGCTTGCTGCCCGCATTGCTGATCTTCATGCTGCTCGTCGCGCGCTTCGAATTCGGCGAACGCTGGCGCACATCGGTCGTGCTGTCCGTCGCGATGACGGTCGCGTTATGGCTCGTATTCGGCCGCATTTTCTCGACGCCGTGGCCGCAATCGCTCATCGGCGACTGGCTGCCGGCGCTGCGTCAGCTCGGTGGCCTCGTTTGAGCGTGCAAGTACAGGACGTCAAAAGACATCGGCCAGCCGGTCATCACTGGTGGAGACAGAATCATGAACGATCGACTCTCGCAGTTTCCGTCATGCAAGGGCCCCGAAAGAAAGGCTCGGCATAGGGTTGCGCATGCAACTACTTCAGTGCTTGCGGCGATGCTCTTCGGCGCGCCGCTTGCGACCCGTGCGGCCGCCGAACCCGTGGCGGACTTCTATAACGGCCGCAATGTCACGATGACGATCGGCTATTCCGTCGGCGGCGGCTACGATACTTATGCGCGCCTGCTCGGCAAATACATCGGCAACTTTCTGCCGGGCAAACCGACGATCACGCCGCAAAGCATGCCCGGCGCGGGCAGTCTGAAAGCGGTGAACTATCTCTACGGCATCGCACCGAAGGACGGCGCGACCTTCGGCACCTTCGGCCGCACGATGCCCGAAGAGCCGCTTCTAGGCGAAGCGAAGTTCGATGCGCGCAAGCTCACCTGGCTTGGCAGCATCACGAGCGATGTCAGCTTGTGCGTGACGTGGAATACCTCGCCGGTGAAGACCTTCAAGGATCTCGTCGACAAGGAAGCGCGCATGGGCGGGCAGGGCGCGGGCTCGGACCCCGATGTGATCGCGTCGACGATCAAGAATCTCTTCAATTCGAAACTGAAACTCGTCACCGGTTATCCGGGCAGCAACGAAACCGCGCTGGCGATGGAGCGCGGCGAGATCGACGGCGAATGCGGCGTGTCGTGGAGCACGATTCAGACGCGCCATCCCGACTGGATCGCGGGCAAGAAGATCAACATCCTCGTGCAGGTCGCACTGGAGAAGCATCCCGAGCTGCCCGATGTGCCGCTTCTGCTCGACCTCGCGCCGAACGACCAGACGCGTCAGGTACTGAAGGTGATCGTCGCGAGTCAGGTGTTCGCGCGTCCGTTCGCGGCGCCGCCGGGCATTCCGCCGGAGCGCACGGCCGCATTGCGCCAGGCATTCGAGCAGACGCTGAAAGACCCGCAGTTCCTCGCCGAAGCGAAGCGCATGGGTCTCGAAGTGCGGCCCGTATCGTGGCAGCGCATGGATCAGTTGCTCGACGAACTCTACAAAACCCCGCCCGACGTGCTTTCCAAAGCGAAAGCCGCGGTGGGCGGACGCTACTAGCCATAGCGGAATCATCACCATCTTCACGAACGCAGGACGACACCATGACTCTGGACGAAGCGAAGCAAAAACTGATCGACGCAGGGCGCATTCTGGAAGCCGAAGGCCAGGGCGATCTCACGCGCGGGCATATTTCCGTGCGCGTGCCGGGCGATCCCACCCATTTCCTGATGAAGCCGCATAGCCACGGTTTCGACGAGATCACCGAGGACAACATCGTCGTCTGCAATCTCGACGGCGAGAAGGTGAGCGGCGGTGGCCGTCGTCATAGCGAGGTCTTCATTCACTCGGAAATCTTCAGGTTGCGCCCCGATGTGACGAGCGTGATTCACGCGCACCCGACGCATGCGGTTGCGCTCTCGGCCACGGGCCAGCCGCTCGAAATGATCAGCCAGCCGAGCGTGCATTTCGCGGACGGCCTGCCGTACTACACCGACACGATGAATCTCATCCGCACCCAGGACATGGGGGCGGGCGTCGCGCGCTCGCTCGGGTCGAGCAAGGCCGTGCTGATGCGCAATCACGGCGTTGCGGTGGTGGGGCGCTCGATCGAGGAATCGGTGGTGCTGTCGCTGCTTCTGGATAACGCATGCCGTATTCAATTGCTGACGAAGGCGGCGGGCGGCGTCGGCGAAACTTTCTCGCCGGAAGACGTGGAGCGCCTGCACGACGCCGTCACGCGCGCCGAGCAGTTCGCCGTCAACTTCGAGTTCCTGCGCCGCAAGGTCAATCGCAACCTGGTGCACTCGCTGGTTTGATGCACTTTGAATGCAATCGACAATTCGGCCTTATGAATACAAAACGCAGGAGGTTCACACGATGATCGGAAAACTCAGACTCTCCGTCGCGATGGGCGACTACGACAGAACGCGCCCCTTGCTCGACGGTCAGGTGCAGATCGACGGCGCTGAACCCGCATTCATGACGCTCTCGCCCGAAGAGATGTTCTTTCGCGCGTTCCGTCATGAAGAGTTCGATATCAGCGAACTGTCGTTCTCCAGCTACGCGGTAAAGACGGCGGATGGATCGTGTCCATACGTCGCCATTCCCGTGTTTCTTTCGCGGGCCTTTCGCCATACGTCCATCTATGTGCGTACGGATCGCATCCAGCGGCCCGAGGATCTGAAGGGCAAGCGCATCGGCCTGCCTGAATATCAACTGACCGCGAACGTGTGGGCGCGCGCCGTGCTGGAAGATGACTTCGGCGTGAAGCCGAGCGATGTGAAGTGGGTGCGCGGCGGCATCGACGAACCGGGGCGTCCCGAGAAGATCAAGCTCGACCTGCCGTCCGATATCCGTGTCGAAGCCGCGTCTGAAAGCGACACGATTTCGGCGATGCTCGATCGCGGCGATATCGATGGCTTCATGGCGCCGCGTCCGCCCGGTTGCGCCGCGACGAACCCGAACGTCGGCTGGCTATTCCGCGATCCGACCGCGGCGGCGAAGGACTATTACCGTCGCACGCGCGTGTTCCCGATCATGCATGTGGTCGGCATTCGCAAGACGCTGGTCGAGCACCATCCGTGGTTGCCGGCCGCCGTCCTCAAGGCATTCACCGAAGCAAAGCGCGTGGCGCTCGCGCGACTGTCGGATACATCGGCGACGAAGGTCACGCTGCCTTTCGTCGAAGAGCAGTTGAAGGCCGCGCGCGAATTGATGGGCGACGATCACTGGTCCTATGGCATCGACGCGAACCGCGCTACGCTCGAAACCTTCTTGCGTCATCATCATTCGCAAGGGCTATCGAAACGCCGCCTGAGTATCGAGGATGTCTTTCACCCGGCCACGTTCGAAACCGCCCGGATCTAGGCGCGCATGACTGCCCATACGTTCGACGAGATCCCGCCTGCCGTCACAGTCGTGAGCGAAGTGAACACGTTCGCCGTGCCGCCCGTGCCCACTTCGTTTGCGCTATTCAAGGCGTTCTTCCTTATCGGCCTGACGGGGTTCGGCGGCGTGTTGCCGTGGGCGCGGCGCATGCTGGTGGAGCGTCTGGGCTGGCTCACGAATCGCGAATTCGCGGAGCTGTTGCCGCTCGCGCAATTGCTGCCGGGGCCGAACGTCGCGAACATCGCGACCGTGCTCGGGCGGCAATATCGCGGCGCGAAAGGCGCGGCGATCGCCGTGTTCGGCTTGTACCTCGCGCCGACCATCATCACGATCGGCGTGGGCTACGCTTACGCGCGATGGGGACATGCGGCCATCACCGCGCGCCTCTTCGCGGGACTCATGCCTGCCGCGACGGGACTTGTCATCGCGACCGTGCTGAAGCTCGTGACGAGTCTGCCGCGCGGCGCGGCGAGCATCGTGCTCGTGGCGGGCACGTTCATCGCCATCGCGATCATGAAGCTGCCGCTTCTCATCGTGCTTGCCGTGCTCGGGCCGCTCGGCACGATCGCCATGTTGCGCCGCGCGCGCAAGGAGTGATGCGATGTGGAGCACACTCGCCGATCTCTTCGTGCATGGCGCGATCTGGTCGCTGCTCGCCGTTGGCGGCATGAACGCGACTCTCGCCGATATCCAGCGCTATGCCGTCGATACGCGCCATTGGCTCACGGGCGAGCAATTCGTCACGTTCTTTTCGATCACGCAGGCGGCGCCGGGCCCGAACGGCATGGCCGTCGCGTTGATCGGTTTTCAGGCGGCGGGGCTCGCGGGCGCGCTCGTATCGACCGTCGCCAAGATCCTGCCTTCCTCATTGATGGCGTACTTCGTGAGCGCATGGGTCGAACGCCGGCAGGATTCACGTATCGTCACTGCGATCCGTAAAGGACTCGCGCCCGTAACCGTGGGGCTGCTCGTTTCCGCTGCGTACGTGTTCGCGCGCGAAACGGATGTGAACGTGTCGCGCACACTATGTACCGTTGTGTGCGCAGCGGTTGCCTATCGCACCAAACTCAATCCGATCTATCTCGTCGCGGCGAGCGCCTTGCTCGGGCTCGCGGGCGTGTTCGGGTGAACGCCTAGCCCGCCAGCGCCGCATCGACATCGACGACGATCTTGCCGCGCGCCGTGCCATCCAGCAGCGCTTCATAAGCACGTTCGGCATCGTGCAGAGCGAAGCGCCTTGCGTCGATGCGTGGCGCAAGCTTGCCGCCTTCGGCGAGGCGTGTCGCTTCGCGCAGCATGTCGCCATGATGCGCGCGATGCTGTCCCGTCAACAGCGGATGCAACGTGAACACGCCGGAATAGCTCGCTTCACGAAATGAAAGTGGCGCGAGCGCATGCGTGCCCCATCCCAACGCGCTGACCACGTGGCCGAAGTGCGTTACCGCTGCAAACGATGCATCGAGTGAAGCGCCGCCGACGGTATCGACAACGAGATCGAAGCCCGCACCGCTGGTATGAGCGGCGACATATTGCTCGACGCTCATCGCGCGATAGTCGATCGGTGTCGCGCCCAGGCTCTGAATGTATTCGCGATCACGCGCGCTTGCGGTCGCGAATACTTGCGCGCCGAGTGCACGCGCGAGTTGCACCGACACATGACCGACGCCGCCCGCACCGCCTTGCACGAGCACGGTTTGTCCCGCTTGCAAACGCGCGCGATCGACGATGCCCGCATAAGACGTGATGAACGCGAGCGGCAATGCGGCCGCACTGCGCATCGAAAGATTTGCGGGCTTATGCGCGAGGAGCGCGGCATCGACCGACGCGTATTGCGCGAGCGAGCCCTGAATGCCGCCGACGCCGCCCGTCATGCCATAGACCTCATCGCCCGGCCTGAACCCATCGACGCCCGCGCCGACTGCTACGACGACCCCGGCCATATCGATGCCGAGCACGAGCGGCAGCGGATGCTTCGCATGAGCCGCCGCGCCAGCGCGAATCTTCGTGTCGAGCGGATTGAGTCCGCTTGCCGCGATACGCACGAGTACTTCGCCCGGCCCCGGTTCAGGGCGGTCGATCTCGACGAGTTCGAGCGGACCGTCATGACGATCGAGAACGAGTGCTTGCATGGTGGACATCGACAGCTCCCGAAAAGATTGAAGGTTGTTTGCGATGCGCTCATACTCCGCCATGCACGCAAGCATGTAAATCGACATAACTGCACGGCGGCCAAACGAAAATGAATGGACCCGATCTCGAATGGAGCGACGTGCGCGTGTTTCTCGCGATCGCGCGAAGCGGCACGCTGGGCGCGGCCGCGAGAATGGTCGGACAGACTCAGCCGACAATGGGCCGACGTCTGCGCGCGCTCGAAGAAGCACTGGGTCATGTGCTTTTTCAACGCACGAGCGACGGTTTCGTCCTGACCGACGAGGGCACGGCCGTTCTCTCTTATGCCGAACGCATGGAAGAAGAGGCGCTCGGCTTCACGCGAGCGCTGGCAGGTCAGGACGCGAAACTGACGGGTCTGCTGCGCGTGTCGTCCTCCGACTGGTTCGGCGTGCATGTGCTCACGCCGGTATTCGCGCGCTTTCTGGCGAAGCATCCGGAAGTATCGATAGAACTCGTCACCGATGCGCGCCGCTATAACCTTGCGCGTCGCGAAGCCGATCTCGTGTTTCGCATTACGCCGTTCGACGAACCGGATGTCGTGCAACGCAAGCTCATGCATATCGATTACGCGCTTTATGGGCGCTTCGATTTTGCGCGGCCTGAGGCAGGCAACGGAGCAGGGCTGACGCTCGTCAGCATGGATAGCGCATTCGATCAGTTGCCGGATGTGCTTTGGGTCAAACGCATGTTGCCCGCAGCAAGGATAATTTTCGGCAGCAACAATCGCGACGCGCAGGCGCAGATGTGCGCGCACGGCGCGGGCTTCGCAGTCCTGCCATGCCCGCTAGGCGATGCCGATGCGCGCCTCATGCGCTTCGATCTCGGCGAAGCGCCGCCCGGGCGCGATGTATGGCTCGGTTATCACCGCGATCTCAAGCGTGTCGCGCGCTTGCGTGCCTTGCTGGATGAAACCATGGCAACGCTTGGCAAAGAACACGATTGATTGGCGATGCAACTAACTGTCCTTTCCGTGAGCGCCATCGAATTGCACCAACGTAAAGCATAAGCAAGGCTATCGGTAAACACGGCGTCATCCAAGCTCGATTTTTAAAGCGGCGCTACAATCCCGATGCCTCAAAGGCCGACTGTTCCCCCACACAGTCGCCATTGCGATATCCGCGAAATCACATATAAGCCGGAGCCGCTCATGACTACGCTTTCCATCAACGGCCAGAACCATACGATCGATGCGCCGCCCGACATGCCATTGCTTTGGGTGCTGCGCGACATCGTGGGACTGACTGGCACGAAGTTCGGCTGCGGTATCGCGCAATGCGGCGCGTGCACCGTTCATCTCGATGGCGCCGCGGTTCGTTCATGCGTCTTGCCGATTGCCGCGGTCGGCGATCGCAAGGTGACGACGATCGAAGGCATCGGCGAGACGGCTGCCGGCAAGAAAGTGCAGGCAGCATGGCGTCAACTCGATGTCGTGCAGTGCGGCTACTGTCAGTCCGGACAAGTCATGTCGGCAGCGGCATTGCTCTCGACCGTCCCCGATCCCAACGACTCCGATATCGATGCCGCAATGGCGGGCAACATCTGCCGCTGTGGCACGTATCACCGCATCCGCGCCGCCATCAAGCAAGCTGCGAAGGAGGCGTGACATGTCCCAGGGACTGATCGAAGCGGGACGTCACGCGGCTCGCGCCGGATTTTCGCGTCGCGCGTTCTTGAAGCTCGGCGTGACCGCGGGTGTCGCCGCGAGCGGTGGGTTGCTCATCGGCTTCAGCTTGCCCGCCGCAAGCCAGGATCAAGGTAAAGGCAAGTCGGTGATAGGCGGCGATGGCGTCGAGACGCCGCAAGACGGTGTGTTCGCGCCGAATGCCTTCGTGCAGATCGACAAGAGCGGCAAGATCGTGCTCATCATGCCGAAGGTCGAGATGGGTCAGGGCGTCTATACGGCGTTGCCCATGTTGATCGCGGAAGAACTCGACGTGCCGCTCGAAAGCGTCACGATCGATCATGCGCCGCCCAACGAAAAGCTCTTTACCGACCCGCTATTGGGCGGTCAGTTGACCGGCGGATCGACATCCGTGCGCTATGCATGGGAGCCGATGCGCCGGGCCGGCGCGGCCGCTCGCATGATGCTCGTCGCGGCGGCCGCGCAGCAATGGCAATGCGATACGTCGTCGTGTCTGGCGCAAGGCGGCAAGGTGATGCATGCATCGGATAAACGCACCGCAAGCTATGGCGATCTCGCCGAAGCAGCCGCGAAATTGCCCGTGCCGCAAGATATCACGCTCAAGGACGCGAAGAACTTCAGGATCGTCGGCACGCCGGTGAAGCGTCTCGATTCGCCGGAAAAGATCGATGGCACCGCGATGTTCGGTCTGGACGTGCGCTTGCCCGACATGGTGTACGCAGCCATCGTGAATTGCCCGGTATTCGGCGGCACGCTTGTATCCGTCGACGATACCAACGCCAAAAAGATTCCCGGCGTGCGTCAGGTCGTGAAATTCGACAATGGCGTGGCGGTGATCGGCGATCATACTTGGGCCGCAAAACGAGGCGCGGCCGCATTGAAGATTCAGTGGAACGAGGGCGCGAGCGCGAACGTATCGACGAAACAGATCGTCTCCGACATGGCGAACGCATCGCAACGCACGGGCGCGGTCGCGCGCAAGGAAGGCGATGTGAACAACGCGTTCTCCAGTGCGAAGACGCGCGTCGATGCCGTCTATATCCAGCCGTTTCTCGCGCACGCCACGATGGAGCCAATCAACTGCACTGTGCATGTGCGCCCCGACGGCTGCGATATCTGGCTCGGCACGCAAGTGCCCACACGTATCCGCGATGCTGGCATGAAGGCGACCGGGTTGCCCGCGGAAAAGATCATGGTGCATAACCATCTGCTCGGCGGAGGCTTCGGCAGGCGGCTCGAATTCGACATGGCCACGCAGGCGCTGAAGATCGGCAAGACACTCGGCGTGCCGGTCAAGGTGACATGGTCGCGCGAAGAAGATATCCAGCACGATATGTATCGCCCATGCTATTACGACAAGCTATCCGCGGGGCTCGATGCAAACGGCAAGCCGGTTGCATGGACGCATCGCATAGTCGGATCATCGGTCCTTGCGCGCTTTGCGCCGCCCGCCGTCAAGGATGGCGTCGATCCCGATGCGGTGGAGGTGGCGTCCGATCTTCCCTACGACCTGCCTAGCCAGCTCGTCGATTACGTGCGCCTCGAACCGCATGACGTGCCGACCGCGTTCTGGCGCGGAGTGGGGCCGACCCGCGGGACTTTCGTCGTGGAAAGCTTTATCGACGAACTCGCGGCGCAGGCGAAAGCCGATCCCGTCAAATACAGGCGCGATCTGCTCGGCAAGTCTCCGCGCGCACGTAACGTTCTCGATGTCGCGACACAGGCAGCGGGCTGGGGACAGCAAACCATGCCGCAAGGACAGGGACGCGGCGTGTCCGTGATGCACGCATTCGGCAGCTTCTTTTCGATCGTCGCGGATGTCGCCGTCGACAAGGATGGTGCGGTCAAAGTGAACCGCATCGTATGCGCGGTGGATTGCGGCGTGGTCGTGAATCCCAATACAGTCGAAGCGCAAGTGCAGGGCGGCATCATCTTCGGCATCACGGCCGCGCTCTATAGCGAAATCACCATTAAGGACGGACGCGTCGAGCAAAGCAATTTCACCGATTATCGAATGCTGCGCATTCACGAAACGCCGCCGGTGGAAGTGCATATCGTCAAGAGCACCGAGGCGCCTGGCGGCATCGGCGAACCGGGCACGGCGGCGCTTGCGCCCGCCATCACCAATGCGATCTTTGCCGCGACGGGCAAGCGAATCAGGCAGTTGCCCGTCGGCGATCAATTGCGTAGTGCTTGAGGAGGCCGCCATGAAAAACGCATTCAAGCCTATCCTTGCGATGGTGTTTGCTTTCATGTCATCGGCACATGCGGCCGACGATGCGCTCGTCGCGCGAGGCGCGTACCTCGCCAAAGCCGGCGATTGCATCGCATGCCACTCGGCGCCGCGCGGCAAGCCGCTCGCGGGCGGTTTGCCGATGATGACGCCATTGGGCGCAATTTATACGACCAATATCACGCCGGACCCCGATACCGGTATCGGCCGCTATACCGAAGAAGAATTCGCGCGTGCATTGCGTGAAGGCGTGGCGAAGGATGGCCACAATCTTTATCCGGCCATGCCTTATCCCTCGTACGCCAAAGTCAACGACGAAGACATGCATGCGCTCTACGCGTATTTCATGCACGGCGTGACGCCGGTCAGGCAGACCAATCGCGAGCCGGATATCAAATGGCCGCTCAATATGCGCTGGCCGCTGAAGCTGTGGAACGTGGTCTTTCTCGACAAGGGCGTGTATCAGAACAAGCCCGGAAAAGATGTCGCCTGGAATCGCGGCGCTTATCTGATTCAGGGGCTCGGGCATTGCGGCTCGTGTCACACGCCGCGCGGTATCGCGTTTCAGGAAAGGGGACTGGACGAAAGCAGCAGCACGTATCTGACGGGCGGCCTGCTCGATAACTGGTTTGCATCGAATCTGACGGGCGAACACAATACCGGACTCGGGCGCTGGTCCGAACAGGACGTCGCGACCTTTCTCAAGACGGGCGCGAATGCGCACGCATCGGCATTCGGCTCGATGACGAGTGTCATCAACAACAGTACCCAGGAACTGACCGACGGCGATATCGCCGCGATGGCGCGTTACCTTAAATCTCTCGCCGCAGCGGGCGGGCATGGCGGTGCGCCGTATTCCTACGACCCGAAGGCGACCAGGGTTTCACTGACACGCCCTGCCGCAACGGACTCGGGCGCACGCGTCTACACGGCGTACTGCATGCACTGCCACGGTGTGGACGGCCGTGGCTTCGCGCCGATGCTCGCGCCGCTCGCGGGCAATCCGAACGTGCTGGAAAAAGACGCGTCGTCGCTGATCAACGTGACGCTGAACGGCACCGAAGAACTCGTACTGCATGGCGTGCCCGCGCCTTACCCGATGCCGCGCTATGCGCCCGTGCTGAACGATCAGCAGATCGCCGACGTGCTGACCTTCATTCGTGGTGCGTGGAACAACAATACGCCGGCTATTCAGGTTGAGGACGTGACGAAGATGCGCAAGGCAACGCAGGCGGCACGCTGAGTGACGGCCTTTCAGGACGCGAAATCCATGACATCCAGATGAATCGAACTGGACGGATGCGCAAGAAACTTTCGATGCACGCGCGCGCTGATGCGTTCATAGCCGTCGCTCAAGGCTTTGAGCAAACGCTCGTCGCTCGCGCCTGAGGGCGCCCAGAAGCATTGCTCCAGCGCTTTGCGGGTGATATTGCATTGAATCGCCTGCTCGCGAGAGAAAGCGACGAAGCTGACGGAGGCGCGGTCCGCGGAAATGGTGGCGTGGATCGAGAGCTTGCTTGTCATGATTCGACAGAAGAAATACGGTTCGCTGGTTTTATTGTGTCAGAAATCGGTGACTTCGCGCATCTCCGATTGAGCGTGAAACGTGCGCAAACGGTCAAAGGACGGGCGGTTGCACCCGTTGCGCGTAAGGTCATACCTTTTAATCGAACGTTCGTTCTGGTTCGCGCGACGTTAAACGATCGCTGACTACTGCGATCCCAAACTGTCGGATTCAGAATGGCCGCACCCGTCCCAACCGCCAGAGTCGGCGCGGTTATCAAGGCTTGTCCAAGAAAAATCAAAAGAAAAGCATGCTCAGGTGTACTACTCTAGGAACGATCATCCGAAGCGGCGCGGCAGACCGGTCAGGAATCGGGTCGTGCGGCGCATTCCCCGGAACTCCACCGGCAACGCCCACCCGGCTTCTGTTGCGGCGTGCGTTGCCGCCAGCAGGAGCGGAACATGAAGCATCCATCGTTGATGGATCCCTGGAGCCGTACCCTGGCAATGCTCGATAGCCGTTCGGGCCGCCCCCCATCGGAAGCGAACGACAGACTCGCGCTGATGACCCGTTCGCTCGTGCGCAACGTACAGAGCAAGAGCGCCTGCGTCGGACCGACCGATGGGCATTGCGTCAATATCCGCGTACTGGAGCGACTCAGCGAGTCGACGCTCGCGCTGTCCTGGCACGATCCGACCTCATTCAACTATTCGGAACAGGTCTGGGCGCTTTGCACGGCGCGCAAGCGCGGAACCTGCGCGTTGAGCGGGCAGGCTATCCGACGCGGACAGCCGGTGTATCGGCCGCGACGTGTCGGCAGTTCGGTGCCGCTCAATAGCGGAGCGATGATTCTTGCGCTGGCACTGACGCCTTCCGAAGATTAATCGGAGTTCGTTTCCGACCGATCGATCGTTGACTCGCATGACGCGTGTGCAAATGTACGCGCGTCACGCGTTTGCGCGCCCGCTGAAAATGTCTTTATCCGCGGCCATCCGAATCGTCTGATGAGCGGCCATGTCATGGAAGCGCGCGGATAAACAAGCTTATGGTATGCGCCGTTAAAGAATTCAAAGCTGCCGGACTTATTCTTTTTAACAAGAGTACTTAGCATTGACGTTATCCATATAAGATCTGCGTGTGGCGCAGACCGGCGCCGATACCGACTCATTAGACAAACGCTTTGCGGCCCGCATGCGGGGTCTTTGCGCCGTGCGGATTTCTGCAGATTGATATGGGAGGACGAATGGCCACATTGGCGCAACTTGAGAGCCAGATTCAGAAATTGCAGCGCCGCGCGGATGCATTGCGGGAAAGAAAATCGGCAGAGGTGATCGCCAGGATCCGGGAAATGATGGAGGAATTCGGCCTTACCATCGCCGATCTCGCAAAAGCCGGGCTGGGAGCGGAGAAAAAACGCGGCCGTCCCGCTGGATCAAGGAATGTTTCAGGCTCGAAGAAAGGAGCGGCCAAGTCGAAGCTGCCGCCGAAATATCGCGACCCGGTATCAGGCGCCACGTGGAGCGGCCATGCGCGTCCGCCAGCCTGGATCAAGAACGTGCTGGACCGCAGCGTGTATTTGATCGATGGCGCTCCGAGTCAAATTGAAATAAAGGAAGCGCCTCGAAGGGCACGTGTAGCTTCGGCATCGCGCGTTGGGGGCGGGGAGAGTGCGAACGGGATCGCTAGTGAGACTGGTCAGACGGTGGCAAAGAAATCAGGCCGCAAGAGCGCGCAGAGCGTGGCGGCCTGAAACGCACGCGCTTTGCTTTAGCCTCTGTCGAGCAACGGACTGCACACGCTCGAAAAACCGCTCGCGCGATCATAAGCGAGGCCAATCTGCAGCACGCCCAAGTCTCTCTGCGTCGGGCCGATGATCTGCAGTCCAGCCGGAAAACCATCCGGGCCAAAGCCAGCCGGAGCGCTCAATGCGGGCAGCGGGGCCATCGTCGCGGGAACGACGGTTTCCATCCAGCGGTGATAGGTATCCATCGCGCGGCCGTCGATGGCATGAGGCCAGTCGAGTTCCGCATCGAATGGAAAGACCTGAGCCGAAGGCAAGACGAGATAGTCGAAGCGATCGAAAAGCGCATTGATCGCCTGATACCATGCCGTGCGATCGCGAACCGCACGCGAGACATCTTCGCCCGTTAGCTTCAATCCTCGCTCTATTTCCCATATCGCTTCGGGCTTGAGCAATTTACGTTTCGCAGTGTCACGATAGAGCGGCGCGTTGGTGCCGGAGAAAGTGAGGCTGCGCAAATCGATCCACGCATTCCACAGACGATCGAGGTCGAAGTCCACTTCGGCGGGCTCGACGATGCAACCCGCTGTTTCGAAGTGGCGCAGCGCCGAGATATACGTGTCCATCAAACCCGCTTCGGTCGGCAGGCGTCCGTTCAGATCGCCGAGCCAGCCGATACGCGTGCCGCGCAGATCGCACTCGAGCGCGTTGGCGAAATCAGCAGGGTTATCGCTTCTGCGCGATAGCGGCGCACGCGCATCGAAGCCCGCCTGCACGGACAACAGCAAGCCGAGATCGGGAATGTTCCGCGCGATCGGACCCACTACGCTGAACTGCTGAAAGAACACGTCGTCGCTGGGCGCATAGGGCACGCAACCCGGTGTGGTGCGAAAACCGAAGACGTTGTTGAATGCGGCGGGCGTGCGCAACGAGCCCATCATGTCCGAGCCATCCGCGCACGGCAGCATACGCAGCGCGACCGACACCGCCGCGCCGCCGCTGCTGCCGCCTGCCGAGCGCGACTGATCGAATGCATTGCGTGTCGTGCCATAGACCGGGTTATATGTGTGGCCGCCCAGACCGAACTCGGGCGAATTCGTGCGGCCGATGAATATTGCGCCCGCACGGCGCATGCGTTCGAAGACGATCGCATCGACCTGAGTGATTTCTCCAGCATAGATAGGCGATCCCTTCGTCGTGACCATGCCGGCGACGGGCAGGATATCCTTGGGCGCTTGCGGAAAGCCGTGCAAAGGGCCGAGGCTTTCGCCTTTCGATAGCTGTGCATCGCGTTCAGCGGCGAGAGAAAGCACTGCATCGCGGTTTTGCATCGCGACGATCGCATTCACCGCCGGATTGATGGCATCGATGTGCGCGAGATAGGCGTTCATCACTTCGACGCACGATATGTCGCGCGCGTGAATGGCACGAGAAAGCGCGACGGCGTCGAGCGAAACGATATCGTTATTGTGCGAAGAGGCGGTCATGGTCTTGTGAATGAGCGAACTGATTCAGCGATGAAATTCGGGAAGCACATGTGCGGCGACTTCTTCGATGATATCGCGCGCGGCCCGCCGTTCCGATGTGATGTTGAGCGTGACATGATGCGTGCCGCTTTCGCGCATATCATGCAAGACTTCGATGAGCGCACGGCGTCCCATACGATAGCCGAGCGCAATATCGCTTGCAGGTTCGTCGACATCCTTGCTGAGATCGAGCCGCATGGCCACGCCGAAACCGCGAAATGCGCCGGACGCCGCGCGTTCGACCGCCGCGCGCCACATGCTGTAGCGGCCGCGTTGCGCCTGCGGCTCGCGATGGTAAGTCATCCAGCCGAGCGAATGTCGCGCGATCCAGTCGACGCTCTGGCCGCCCGAACCCACGGCAAGCATGGGTATGGACGCATGCTGGCGCGGCAACAGATAGAACTCGGGCGCGCCTTCAGGCGCGCTATCGGGAATCACGCGCGAGGGCAACGTGACGGCCGCCGCGAGCGTGTCCCAATGCTCGCGATACAGATCGCGCCGCGCATCGGGATCGCGCCCGAACGCGGCATATTCAGGCGGCCGATCGCCCGAGCCGAGACCGAGAATGAAACGTCCCTGAGACAGCGCGGCGATGGAGATCGCGCCCTTCGCAACATGAAGCGGGTGTCTGAGCGTCGATACGATCGCGCCGCTGATGAGCGCGATGCGTTCCGTATTCGATGCAAGCGCGCCGAGCAGCACCCAGGGATCGAGATGTCCGACCGGATCGGGATAGTCGATGCTGTTGAGCGGCACATCGCGGACCCAGAGCGCGCGAAAGCCGAGTCGATCGGCGAGTCGCGCGATCGCGATTTGTTCATTGAAATCGACGACGCTCTGATTGTCGCCCGTAATCGGCAATGTTATGCCGATGGTTAGCTTGCCTTCTGCAAACACGGTATTCGCGATGGAAGGCGCAGCCGGAGTGTTATCGCTTGCAGTCATGACGTTTGCCGATGAGCATGGCGCGTTTGCCGCCGAATCCCCGGACCTTGCGGTATTCGAATCCGCTTTCCCTGAGCGCGCGTTTGACATTGCCCGCGCTGGTATAAGTGGCGAACGTCGCATCGTCTCTGGCGATGCGTGCGAGCGACGCGAAGATGCCAGGCGTCCACATGTCGGGGTTTCTGGCCGGCGCAAAGCCATCGAGATAGATCGCGTCCGCTGCGATGCCTTCTTCGGCGAGATGAGACAGGCGATCGGTCGCATCACCGAGAACGAGTGTCAGGGTGAGCGCACCAGCATCGAATGCGAGCCGATGCATGCCCGGTTCGAGAGGTGGCCATGCTGACGCGAGTGCATCGGCGAGCGGCACGATAGCGTCGTCGTCGAGAATCGCGGCGTGTGCAGTACGCAGATCTTGCGCGCTGAACGGATGCTTTTCTATCGACACGAATTCCAGTGTCCGCGCGCGATGCGCGTCGTCTCGCCACGCCGCCCATGTCGCAAGGAAATTCACGCCCATGCCGAAACCGGTTTCGAGCACGGTGAACCGCGTGCGTGAGCGCCAGCGCTCGGGCAGGCCGTTGCCGTTCAGAAAGACGTGGCGCGCCTGAGCGAGCGCACCCGCCGCGCTGTGATAGATATCGTCGTGTCGCGGCGAGTACGGCGTTCCATCGTCGCGAAACACGAGCGGCGCCGAGATGAGCGGCTCATCCATGATTCAGGCATCGGACGACGATTCATCGAATGTCATGCCCAGTTCGCTCGCCATGCGCCGGACCATTGCGCGCAATTGCGTGACTTCGTGGGCAAGACGCTTCTGCTCGGATTTCAATGCTTCGAATTCGGAAAGCGAAAAGGATTCGCCGCCTGGCGACTCGCGAAGCGGGACGTCGCTAACGCTCACTTCGCCGCAAAGCAGATGCGCCCAGCGGCTTTCGCGCTCGCCGGGCGTGCGCGACAGTTTCACGACGCGCGGCGGATCATTGGCGGCGAGTTCGTCGAGAAAGCTTTCGACCGATGATATGTCCGCAAACGAATGCAGCCTCGCGCTGTTCGCGCGCAATTCCGCCGCCGTCTGCGGACCGCGCAGGAACAGCGTCGCGAGCAATGCAACCGACTGACTCGGCACGCCGAGCACGCGATTCACGTTATGCTCGAAGCGCGGCACGCGGCTGCTGCTTCCTTCGATGATCAGGCTCAGGCGCTTCAGGCCATCGATGGTGGTCAGCACTTCGTCCTCGCTGACATTCATCACGGGCGAGCGCGCCGTCTTCTGATTGCAGCCGGAGGTAAGGGAATTCAGCGAAAGAGGATACGTGTCCGGCACGGTATGCTGTTTCTCGACGAGGACGCCGAGCACGCGGGCCTCCAGCGGTGTGAGTTCGCGTAGCGGGGGACGGGGCGAGGTTGCGGACGGCGTGTTCATAGGCGTGAGAAACGTGCTGTAAGACGCCTATCATACCGGCGGCGCGGGGCTTGCCGATATTTTGCGCACCGTCATGCAGCATCCGACAAAGAAAAGCGCGCGCCGTTTTGGTGCATCGGTATGACAAGGCGCGGTTAGCACTAAGCTTCATCAAGGAGGCGAACCATTTAGAACATTGGCATTGAAGTTGCTTTTGGTCGTTTGGCACTGGGCTGCCCGCGCAATCGATGCTTTCACGGGAAAGGTGAAAGAGCATCGCGCTTCGAGGTTGCCTAACGATGTATCGGCATGATTGGATACATCGCGTCTTTCGGGCTATTCAAGCGTCTTGCGAGTGCAACCAGAAACAGAGCGAAGGGGAATCGCCACCCTATGCACTTCATATTGGAAGACCGGCTATGACGCAAGCATTCTTCAACGAGATGTTCGAGCGCAGTGATCTTGAGGCGCACGGCGTGCCGGCGGCGGCATTTCGCGGCGTCGGCGATCCACGCACGCATTACCGCGATTTCATGGTCTGGCTCGCCGCGCAAAGCGAGCAGCAGATCGACATCAAGCGTGCACAGGCGGACCTCAACTTCAGACGCGTCGGCATAACATTCGCGGTGTACGGTACCAGCGATCTTCCGGGCATCATTCCGGAGCGCACGATTCCCTTCGACGTCATTCCGCGCATCTTTCCGGCCGACGAATGGCGCGCGTTGGAACGCGGTCTGCGGCAACGCGTGAACGCGCTCAATCGCTTCATCCACGATATCTATCACGAGCAGGACATCATTCGCGCGGGCATCATTCCCGAGGCGCAAATTCTCGGCAACGCGCAATATCGTCCGCAAATGCGGGGCGTGAGCGTCGCGCGCGATATCTATGCGCATATCGCGGGCATCGATATCGTGCGTGCCGGACAGGGCGAGTTCTATGTGCTGGAGGATAACTTGCGCGTGCCATCGGGCGTTTCGTACATGCTCGAAAACCGCAAGATGATGATGCGCCTCTTTCCCGATCTGTTCGCGCGCAATCGCGTCGCGCCGGTCGCGCATTATCCTGACTTGCTGCTCGATACCTTGCGCGCGGCCGCGCCCGCTTCGGTGGAAAACCCGACCATCGTCGTCATGACGCCGGGCATGTATAACTCGGCTTATTTCGAGCACGCGTTTCTCGCGCAGCAGATGGGCGTCGAGCTCGTCGAAGGACAGGATTGCTTCGTCGAGAACGATTATCTGTATATGCGCACGACGCAGGGGCCGCAGCGTGTCGATGTGATCTATCGCCGCATCGACGACGATTTCCTCGATCCGGACGTGTTCCGCGCCGACTCGGCGCTCGGCGTGCCCGGTTTGATCGGCGCGTATCGCGCGGGCAATGTCTCGCTGTGCAATGCGGTGGGCACGGGCATCGCGGACGATAAATCGATCTATCCCTACGTGCCGGACATGGTGCGTTTCTATCTCGGCGAAGAGCCGATTCTCAACAACGTGCCGACGTGGATGTGCCGCAAGCCCGACGATCTCGCCTATGTGCTCGATCATCTGCCCGAACTCGTCGTGAAGGAAACGCATGGCGCGGGCGGTTACGGCATGCTGGTCGGTCCGGCGTCGACCGCCGCGCAGATCGCGGAATTTCGCGCGGTGCTCGAGGCGCATCCGGAGAAATACATCGCGCAGCCGACGCTTGCGCTGTCCACGTGTCCGACTTATGTGGAAGCGGGCATAGCGCCACGTCATATCGATCTGCGCCCATTCGTGCTGTCGGGCACCGAAGTGCGCATGGTGCCGGGCGGTCTGACGCGCGTCGCGTTGCGAGAGGGTTCGCTCGTCGTGAATTCGTCGCAAGGCGGCGGCACGAAGGATACGTGGGTGTTGGAACGCTAGGGAACACTCCTGAAGAAAGCGCCGAGCCACCAAAGACAACGATAAACAAACGGGAACACCATGCTGAGCCGTACCGCGGATCATCTCTTCTGGATGGCGCGCTATACCGAGCGCGCCGAAAATACCGCCCGGATGCTCGATGCGAACTATCAGCTTTCGCTGCTGCCGCAATCCGACGAATACGCGGAACTCGGCTGGCGCGCGATGCTGTCGATATCGGAATTGAGCGGCATCTATTCCGCAGCGCATCACGGTATGAAAAGCCGTGAGGTCATCGACTTCATGGCGCGCGATATGACCAATCCGTCGTCGATCGCCAGTTGCCTGCGCGCCGCGCGCGAGAACGCGCGAGCCGTGCGAAGCTCGACCAACAGCGAGCTATGGGAATCGCTCAATACGACCTGGCTCGACTGTCAGCGCATGCTGGCCGACGACATACTCGAGCGCGAGCCCTATACGTTCTTCGAATGGGTGAAGTTCCGCTCGCATCTGTCGCGCGGCGTTCAGCTCGGCACGCTGGTCAAGGATGACGCGTTCTACTTCATGCGTCTCGGGACTTTCATCGAACGCGCGGACAATACGGCGCGCATTCTCGACGTGAAGTTCGAAATGATGGAACAACGCGCCGATACCTCCGCACAACCGTTCGATTATCACCACTGGGTGGCGGTGCTGGGCTCGGTATCGGGCCTCGAAGTGTATCGCCGCGTGTATCGGGACGTGATTACGCCCGAGCGTGTCGCAGGCCTGCTGATTCTGTATGGCGAGTGGCCGCGTTCGCTTGCGGCGAGCATCGCCGAAGTGGAGCAGTTGATCGGGCAAGTGAAGAAAGGGCGCAACACCGAAGCGGAGCAACTTGCGGCGCAACTGAGTTCCGAATTGAGGAACGGGCGTATCGGGGAAATTCTGCGCGGTGGATTGCACGCCTATCTCGTGAATTTTCTCGCGCGTGTGAACGATCTCGCAAGTAGCGTGAGCCGCGAGTTTCTGCTGCCGATCGCACCGGAAGAACCTGCGGCGCCGGAGCAGCCGCAGACTCAATCGCAGACGCAGACGCAGACTCAATCGCAAGGCAAGGACTAACGCGTGCCGCTAACGCTTGGCCGCCGCCGCGACGACGCGATGCACGAAGCGAAGCTTATCGATGACCGCGGGCGCGAGCGTGAACGGATAGCCGTCCGGCATGCCGAGGCTGCGATTCAAACTGTTCAACACATAGGTGAGCGGAAACCAGCGTTTCATCAGGTTATCGAACGTGGTTTCCTCGACCGGAGTCTGGTCGGTGAGCGTGGGTTCGTGCGGGCTGTCGGGCACGAGCACGAGGCCGCACGATACGGCGGTATCGAGCGTATCGACGATATGCAGGTAATGCGCCCAGGTTTCCGCCCAGTCCTCCCACGGATGCATCGTGGCATAGCTGCTGATGAAGTTGTTCTCCCACTGCGCGGGCGGACCTTCCTTGTAATGACGATCGAGCGCAGCGGCGTAGTCGGCTTGTTCGTCGCCGAATGCGGTGCGAAACGGGGCGATGCGCGCAGTATCGGCGATCAGGCGGTCGAAGAAGTAGTGCCCGGATTCATGGCGGAAATGGCCGAGCAGCGTGCGATACGGCTCGTGCAGCGCGGAACGTGTCTTCTCGCGATGGGCGTCGTCGGCTTCGGCAATGTTGAGCGTGATGATGCCGTTGTTATGACCCGTCATCACGCCGTGGCCTTGCGCATCGCCTTCGAGAAACTGAAATTCGAGGCCGCGTTCGGGATCGTCCTGACGCGACTTTATCGGCAGGCCCAGTTCCGCAAACGTATAGAGGAGGCGCCGCTTGGCGGCTTCTATGCGATACCAGTAGAGGCGGTTCTCCGGGTTCGAGAGGTTGGGAATAGTGCTCGTCAGCTCGCACGAACAACAGAGCGTCTCGGGTGTATCAGGTTCGGGCGCGGGAACGACCCAGTTGCAGACGTTCTCGACGGCGTAGTTGTGGCACGGCCGATAGATCAGATTCTCCGCGAGCGGATGAAGGCTGCGCCAGCGGCCGTCATCGGTTTCCTCGAACGCGCTGATCTGATTGATCTCGGGCACGTAGCCCAGCCGCGCGCCGCAGTTCTCGCAATGCGTGTTTTCGAAGAACACCAGCTGGTTGCAACGGTTGCAGTGAAAGGTCTTCATCGTGTGGCCGGCAGGAGGGATGTGGCGCGACGGTCATGCGCGCGCGGTTGGGAGTGCAGTCGCAAACATCGTGCCGTGAACGAAAGGTATTTTCATGGCAGGCATGAATCACATAGCAGCGCGTGTCGCGCGCACGGCGTCATCTGAACAAGGAGTCTGGAGTGTCCATTCGTGTCGCGTTGAACCATGTCACGCATTATCGCTATGACCGGCTCGTCGGTCTTTCGCCGCAAGTCGTGCGCTTGCGGCCCGCGCCGCATTGCCGCACGCCGATCGTGTCGTATTCGATGCGCGTCGAACCCGAGGATCACTTCATCAACTGGCAGCAGGACGCGTTCGCTAACTATCAGGCGCGTCTCGTGTTTCCCGAGAAAACGCGCGAACTCAAGGTGACGATCGATCTCGTCGCCGAGATGGCCGTGTATAACCCGTTCGATTTCTTTCTCGAACCTTCTGCCGAAAAATTTCCGTTCGCGTACGCGCCCGAGTTGCTGCACGATCTCGCGCCTTACATGGTCAAGCGCGAGCCGACGCCGCGCTTTGCGGCATTCGTCGAAAGCATCGACAGAACGCCGCTCGCCACGATGGATTTTCTCGTCGGGCTCAATCAGCGGCTTGCGAGTGAGATCCGCTATCTGATTCGCATGGAGCCGGGCGTGCAGACGCCGGAGGAGACGCTCGAAAGCGCGGCGGGTTCGTGCCGCGATTCGGGGTGGCTGCTGGTCGAAACGTTGCGCCATCTCGGTCTCGCCGCGCGCTTCGTGTCCGGTTATCTGTTGCAACTCGCGCCGGACACCAAATCGCTCGACGGCCCGAGCGGTACCGAGGTGGACTTTACCGATCTGCACGCATGGTGCGAGGTGTTTCTGCCGGGTGCGGGCTGGGTCGGCTTCGATCCGACGTCGGGTCTGCTCGCGGGCGAGGGGCACATACCCGTTGCATGCACGCCGGAGCCGGACAGCGCGGCGCCGGTCTCCGGCGCGGTCGACAAGTGCGAAGTCGAATTCGAGCACACGATGTCGATCCAGCGCGTGCTCGAAACGCCGCGCGTCACGAAGCCCTACAGCGAGGAAGACTGGAGCGCGGTGCTGCGCATGGGCGAGCAGGTGGATGCGCAACTGGTCGCAGCGGACGTGCGCCTCACGATGGGCGGCGAACCGACCTACGTGGCGGTGCGCGATCGCGACGCGCCCGAATGGAACACCGACGCGCTCGGCCCGACCAAACGCGCATACGCCGTATCGCTGATGGACAAGCTGCGCGCGCAATACGGCACGGGCGGCTTTCTGCATATCGGGCAGGGCAAGTGGTATCCGGGCGAGCAGTTGCCGCGCTGGGCGCTGTCGCTCTTGTGGCGCGCGGACGGCGAGCCGTGCTGGCACGATCCGGCGCTTTTCGCGGACGAGCGCCAGCCAGCGTCGTATACGGCGGATGACGCCGCGCGCTTCATCAGCCATCTCGCGGGCAAGCTGTCCTTGGATTCAAAATACATTCAACCGGGATACGAGGACACGTGGTACTACCTGTGGCGCGAGCGCCGCTTGCCGGTGAACGTCGATCCGTTCGATTCGCGCCTCAGTGACGAACTGGAACGCGCACGTCTGCGCCGCGTGTTCGATGCGGGACTGTCATCCGTGACGGGCTACGCGCTGCCGATCGCGCGCGAAGAGGGCGCCGGCGCGGAGCCAGGCCGCTGGGTGAGTGGGCCGTGGTTTTTCCGCGACGAGCGCATGTATCTGGTTCCGGGCGATTCGCCGATGGGCTACCGCGTGCCGCTCGATTCGCTGCCGTGGGTGTCGGAGGGCGATTACCCTTGGCAGCACGCGCACGATCCGTTCGCGCCGTCCACGCCGTTGCGCACCGGGACTGAATTACGCATGCAATATGCGGATCTGGATGTTGAATCACGTATGCAAAATGCCGGTACGCGCGGAACGCGGCCCGGCGCAGCGGGAACGGCGGCATCGCGGGAGCGTATGCCTGAGCGAGGCGAATCGGCGAGCTGGATCGCACGGATCGCACTGTGCGTGGAAGCGCGCGACCCCGCGCGGGCGGCGGGTCCCGAAGCGGAAGCCGACGCCCGCGAGAAGCACGGCACGGGCAACAAGCTCATGCATGTCTTCATGCCGCCGCTCACCGAACTCGATGACTATCTCGATCTGCTGACAGCCGTCGAAGCGACCGCCGCCGATCTGCAGATTCCGGTGATCGTCGAAGGTTATCCGCCGCCGCGCGACGCGCGTCTCAAGGTGCTGCAAGTCACGCCCGACCCCGGCGTGATCGAAGTGAACATCCATCCGGCGGCGAACTGGAGCGATCTCGTCGAGCACACAGAGTTTCTCTATGGCGCGGCCCACGAGTCTTATCTGAGCCCGGAGAAGTTCATGCTCGATGGCCGTCACACGGGCACGGGCGGCGGCAATCATTTCGTGCTCGGCGGCGCGACGCCCGCGGACAGCCCGTTCCTGCGACGCCCCGATCTGCTCGCGAGCCTGATCGCGTACTGGCTTAACCATCCGTCGCTGTCGATGCTGTTCTCGGGGCTCTTCATCGGTCCGACGAGCCAGGCGCCGCGTGTCGACGAGGCGCGCAATGATCAGGTCTATGAACTGGAGATCGCGTTCGGCGAACTGCAGCGTCAGCTCGATCTGCTGGGCGGGCGCGGCAATGCGACCGTGCCGCCATGGCTCATCGACCGCATTCTGCGCAACATCCTGATCGACGTGACGGGCAACACGCATCGCGCGGAGTTCTGCATCGACAAGCTGTACTCGCCGGATGGACCGACGGGCCGTCTGGGTCTGCTCGAACTGCGCGGCTTCGAAATGCCGCCGCATGCGCGCATGAGTCTCGTGCAACAGTTGCTGCTGCGCGCGCTCGTCGCGCGGTTCTGGGAGACGCCATACACTGCCCGCCTCACGCGCTGGGGCACGGAGCTGCATGACCGCTTCATGCTCGGCACCTTCGTGCAGATGGATTTCGACGACGTGCTGTCCGAATTGCGCGAGGCAGGCTTCGCCTTCGAACGAAGCTGGTTCGCGCCGCACTTCGAGTTCCGCTTCCCGCTCGTCGGCGCTTACGAAACGAGCGGCATCGCGCTCAACGTGCGACACGCGCTGGAACCGTGGCATGTGATGGGCGAAGAGGGCGCGATCGGCGGCACCGTGCGTTTCGTCGATTCGTCCGTCGAACGCCTCGAAGTGCGCGCGCTCGGGCTGAACGGCAATCGTCATGTGGTGACGGTGAACGGCCGGGCGTTGCCGTTGCAGCCGACCGGGCGCGTGAGCGAATACGTCGCGGGCGTGCGCTTTCGCGCGTGGTCGCAGGCGGCTTCGCTGCATCCGACCATCGACGCTCATGCGCCGCTCACGTTCGATATCGTCGATACATGGACGGGGCGCGCGATCGGCGGATGCCAGTATCACGTCGCGCATCCGGGCGGGCGCAACTATCAGACCTTCCCGGTCAACGCGTATGAAGCGGAAAGCCGTCGACGCTCGCGCTTCTTCGCGACGGGTCACACGCCCGGCGCGATGGAGGTCGAGGGCCGCGAACGCAGCATCGAATTTCCGTTCACGCTCGACCTGCGCTATCGTTGAAGACAATCATCATTCGAATAAAGAACCGAGACGACATTGGCTTATCAATCGAGCTTGCCCTTCGATATCACCGCGTCACGCGTCGATGCGCTTGCGCTGCTGCGCACGCTGCCGGCGCGCGAAGGGCATTGGGACGAACTGCGCGATGCGTCCGGCCAGTTGCGCGAGCCGTGGCGCCAGTTCTTCGAACTGCTCGGCGAGCAGGGCATCGCGCGGCTCGATGACGGTGTCGCCGCCGTCGCGCAGCAGGTGCGCGACAACGACATCACCTACAACGTGTACGCCGATAACGGCAAGCCGCGCGCGTGGTCGCTCGATCTTTTACCGCTCATCATCGACGAGGAAGAGTGGGCGCTGATCGAACGCGGCGTCGCGCAGCGCGCGCGCCTGATGGAAGCGATCGTCGCCGATGTCTATGGTCCGCAGACCTTGCTGCATCGCGGGCTCTTGCCGGGCGCGCTCGTGTTCGGCCATCCCGGCTATCTGCGGGCGGTGAAGGGCTTCATGCCGCCTTTCGGCCGCTTCCTGCAGATCGTCGCGGTGGATCTCGCGCGTGCGCCGTCGGGCGCTTGGACGGTCATTGCGCATCGCACCGAGGTGCCTTCGGGGCTGGGCTATGCGCTCGAAAATCGATTGATCGTCGCAAGCCTGTTCGCCGATCCGTTTCGCGCGATGCGCGTGAGCCGGCTCGCCGCGACCTATTCGCAACTGATCGCGACCGTTGCGCAAGCGGCGCGAGCGACCATGCGCGATGACGAGGGAGGCCGCGGCGATGCAGCGAACGATGCGCCGCATATCGCGTTGCTGAGTCCTGGTCCGTTCAGCGAGACCTGGTTCGAGCATGTGTTTCTCGCGCGCTATCTGGGCGTCACGCTCGTCGAAGGCAAGGATCTCACGGTGCGCCACGACAAGCTCTATCTCAAGACGCTGGCCGGCTTGTCGCGCGTGCATGCGGTATTGCGCCGTCTCGACGATGCGTTCTGCGATCCCGTCGAGTTGCGCGCGGATTCGAGCATCGGCGTGCCGGGACTATTGCAGGTGATGCGCGCGGGCAACGTGATGGTCTCGAATGTGCCGGGCGCGGGCTTCACGGAATCGCCCGCGCTCAATGCGTTCCTGCCGGGTATAGCACAGGCGCTGCTCGATGAAACACTCGAATTGCCGACCGTGCCGACATGGTGGTGCGGCGAAGAGGCGGCGCGGCGCGAGCTCTTCGACAATGTCGACAGCGCGCTGATTGCACCGACGTGGCCCGGCGCGCAGGCCGATCAGGCGCCCGGCATCGACGCAGGCGTGCAGCAGATCGCGGCGTGGCGCGAGCGCATCGAGCGCGCGCCGGATGTCTTCACGGTGCAGGAGAATCTGCCGTTTGCCACGGCGCCGCGCTTTCATGACGGTGCGCTCGGCTCGCGTCCGTGCGTGCTGCGCGCCTATGCCATCGCCAACATCGACGGAAGCTGGAGCGTGATGCCCGGCGGCTTCACGCGGCTCGCGGCCGACAAGCGCGCGACCGTGTCGATGCAGTTCGGCGGCAGCAGCGTCGATACATGGGTGATGTCGAGCCAGCCCGGCGGCGCGGTCTCGCTGCGTCCCACGCCGATGAAGCCGGGCGACTTGCGCAAGCATCGCACCGTGTCGAGCCGTGCGGCAGAAAACCTCTTCTGGGCAGGGCGATACGGCGAGCGCGCGGAAAACAACGTGCGGCTGTGCCGGCTCCTGCTCGGTATGCTCGACGGCAGCGACGCGGAAGAACTCTTCCCGACACTGGTCGAACTTGCCTCGCAGTGCGAACTGATTCCGAAGGTCGATACGCTCGCGCGCAGCACGCCGCAGGCGTTCGAACGCGCGCTCGTCGCGGGACTGCCGGAATCGAGCAGGGCGACGAGCATCGGCGGCAATCTCGCGGATCAGGCGCGCGCATGCGGCGAAATACGCGACCGGCTTTCGACGGATCACTGGCGCACGATTCTCGCGTCCCGCAATGACTTTCGCGACGCGCTCGCCGATACCGGCGTCGAAGGCGCGACGGGCATCGGCCGCGATTACGATCGACTGATGCTCACGAGCGCGCTCGAACATCTCGCGACGCAACTCTGCGCGATCAGCGGTGCGCAGGGCGACCGCATGACGCGCGACGAAGCGTGGCGGCTATTGTTCATCGGAAGGCATATCGAACGTGTCGCGACGATGTCCGCGTTTCTGCGCGTGGTCGCCGAGCGCGGCACGCTTGCATCGCCCGCGGGCTTCGATCTGCTTCTGCAACTCTTCGACAGCACGCTCACGTATCGATCGCTTTATCCGGGCAGGCTGGAAGTGCCGGCCCTGATCGATCTGATCGTCGTGGATCAAACCAATCCACGCGGACTCTATGGCGTGTATGCGCGCCTGCGCACGAAGCTCGACGAAATTGCGGCGGCAGCGGGCGGCACGCGCCGCGCGCAGGCGATGCGTTTCTCGGATCTGCTGGTTCACGTTGATGTGTTGCCCGACCTTACCGCACTCTGCGAAACCGGCGAGGATGACCGTCATGATGCGCTGATCGTACTTTGTGACCGGCTCATCGCATCGGTGGGCGCGGCATCGAATGAAGTGAGCGCGCGCTATTTCAGCCACGCGAACACGCTTGCCGCGCAGGTGTCGTCATGAGTCTCGGTCTGAACGATACGGTGCTCGCGGTCACGCATCGCACGACCTATCGCTATTCGACGCCGGTCGAGATCGCGCAGCATCTCGCGACTATTCGTCCGCTGCATTGTCCGTGGCAGCAGGTCATCTCGCATACGGAGCGTATCGAGCCGGTGCCGTCGTATGTGCATAGCCGTGTCGATGCATTCGGCAACGACGTGCTGTACTTCTCGCTCGACGCGCCCCACGAGCGTCTCTCGATGACGAGCGAAACCACGGTGCGCCTCACGCCGCGCTGGAGCACGCTCGACGCGGACACTACGCCGCCCTGGGAGGAAGTCGCGCAACGGCTGCGCTATCGTGCGGGCGGCCCGTTCTATCCGGAAAGCGAGTTCTGTTATGCGTCGCCGAATATTTCGGTCGATCATGAACTGCGCGACTATGCGCGCGCGAGTTTCGATGCGGATACGCCGCTCGTTGCGGGCGCGATCGATCTGATGCACCGTATTCACGAGGACTTCGAGTATCGGCCGTCGGCCACTACGGTCGATACGCCCGCATCGCGTGCGTTCGAATTGCGTCATGGCGTGTGTCAGGACTTCTCGCAGGTGATGATCGGTTGCCTGCGCGCGTTGGGGCTGCCGGCGCGCTATGTGAGCGGCTATCTGCGTAACGATCCGCCGCCGGGGCATGCGCGGCTCATCGGTGCGGATGCTTCGCATGCGTGGGTATCGGTGCATTGTCCGCAAAGCGGATGGATCGATCTCGATCCGACCAATGATGTGCTTGCCGATCTCGATCATGTCACGCTCGCGACGGGACGCGATTACAGCGATGTGTCGCTGTTACGCGGGATGATTCTCGGTGGCGGGGCGCATCATGTGGATGTCGCGGTGAATGTGCTGGCGCTCTGATTCCCTGCGTTACCGATATCTCTCGAAAAGGCGCGCAGCGCGATGCTGAGTTAATGTCTCAGCTTTCGCCGCTCATGCGCGCGCGCTCGCGCATGCCCTTTCGTTTTGCAAGGAGACTCACACGATGGATTACGTGAAACTGGGCTCGACCGGGCTCGACGTGTCGCGGCTCTGTCTTGGCTGCATGACCTTCGGCGTGCCCGATCGCGGCACACATCCGTGGACGCTCGACGAGGAAAAGAGCCGTCCTCTGATCAAACAGGCGCTCGAAGCGGGAATCAATTTCTTCGATACGGCCAATACTTATTCCGACGGCACATCGGAGGAAATCGTCGGACGCGCATTGCGCGACTTCACGAAGCGCGACGACATCGTGATCGCGACGAAGGTCTTCAATCGCATGCGTCCCGGACCAAATGGCATGGGGCTCTCGCGCAAGGCGATCTTCAACGAGATAGACAACAGCCTGAAGCGTCTGGGCACCGATTACGTCGATCTGTATCAGATTCATCGCTGGGACTACCGGACGCCGATCGAGGAAACGCTCGAAGCGCTGCACGATGTCGTGAAGGCGGGCAAGGCGCGTTATATCGGCGCGTCGTCGATGTATGCGTGGCAGTTCAGCAAGGCGCTCTATACGTCGCGCGCGCATGGATGGACTGAATTCCGGACGATGCAGAACCATTTGAATCTGCTGTATCGCGAAGAAGAACGCGAGATGATGCCGCTTTGCGAGGACCAGGGCATCGGTATGCTGCCCTGGAGTCCGCTGGCGCGCGGACGTCTCACGCGTGACTGGGATTCGACGAGCGCGCGGCAGGAATCAGATACGTTCGGCAGCACGCTGTATCGCACCGACGATGCAGATCGCGCGGTCGTCGAAGCCGTGGCGGCGGTAGCGAACGCGCGTGGCGCGCCGCGTGCGCAAGTGGCGCTCGCATGGGTGGCGCAGAAAGCACCGGTAACCGCGCCGATCATCGGCGCATCGAAGCCGAATCATTTGAGCGATGCAGTCGCGGCGTTGTCTTTGAATCTCACGGCGGAAGAGATCGCACAGCTCGAAGCGCCGTATGTGCCGCACGCCGTTTCCGGCTTCAAATGAAGCGGCATTGAGCACACGAAAGCGCGCGGATCACAACTGCGATTCGATCGGCAGAATTCCGAGCATCCAGATTCCCGCGCGCTTCCACGTAGACACGCCCGGCTCACTATCGAGCTCGGTCGTGTTGCCGTTCGCATCGGTATCGATCCACACCATGCGCGTGCCACCGCCGGCATCTTCGCGTAACTCGACACGCCACGCAATACGATCGATGTTCGCGCCAATGCCATCCGCCACTTCCACAGCCGCATCCGCGCTCTCGCAATACACGCCGATTTCCGTATTCAACTGCACGGAGCGCGGGTCCAGATTCATCGAGCCGATGAAGATGCGCTTGCGGTCGAATACATAAGTCTTCGCATGCAGCGACGCCTTCGATGATCCGAAGGTCGACTTCTTCGTGCTCTTGTCGTCATTGGCCGATGCGACCGGCTTCAGTTCATACAGCCGCACACCCGCTTCGAGCATGTCCTTGCGATAACGCTGATAGCCCGCATGCACGGCGGCGACATCGGTGGCTGCGAGCGAATTCGTCAGCACAGTCACGCGCACGCCGCGCGATGTCATCGAGCGCAGCCATTGCACGCCTTCCTTGCGCGGCACGAAGTAGGGCGACACGATCAGCATTTCCTTGTCGGGATCGAGGTTCAACGCCTTGATTTGCGACATCAGATGGCCTTCGGTGTCATCCGGCGCGCGCGTGATCTTCGCGGGATCGTCGTAAAGCAGGATCGCCTTGCCCCACGAGAATTGAGTGTCGTGCTGTTGAATCACATTGGCGAGACGCTCACGCACTTGTGCGACATAAGGCGAATGCTGCTCCGACAAAAGATATGCATCGATCTTCTCGCGATAACCTGCGAGCGCGCCGGGATCGGCCTGATGCCGCATCAGGTTCTCGATCGGATAGGCCGCGTCCGAGTTCCAGTACATATCGAAGGCGCTGGATACTTCACGCACGACAGGACCATGCACGAGCACATCGAGGTCGCCGAATGCAACCGTGCTCGATGCACCGAAGTATTCATCGCCGATATTGCGTCCGCCGAGAATCGCGGCCTGGTTGTCCGCGATGAGCGCTTTGTTGTGCATGCGCCGATTCACGCGAAAGAATTCGGCCGCGGAACCGAGCTTCTTGAACGTGCGGTTCGCCACGGGATTGAACAGCCGCACCTGTACGTTCGGATGCGAGGCGAGCGCGAGCAGGAACTGGTCATCGGCATTCGTGCCGAGATCGTCGAGCAGAAGACGCACGCGCACGCCGCGATCGGCGGCGCGCATGACCGAGGCGGCCATTTCGCGGCCCGTCAGATCGTCGTGCCAGATGTAGTATTGAAGATCGAGCGTGCGCTGGGCGTTCTCACTGAGAATCACGCGGGCGATGAGCGCGTCCATGCCGTTGGACAGCAGGTGAAACGCGTTGTCGCCTGGATGCGCAGCTTCGCTTGCGACGAAAGAAGCGCCGAGGCGCGTGTTCGCCGTATCGGTCAGGGCGTGGGTTTCCATGCGTCCCGTTTGCGGTGGAAGGCTGGCGCAAGCCGTCATCATCAGCGTCAGCGTAACGGCGAACCATGTGCGCAGTTTCATCGCGTGCCCTCGGCTAGATCATGCTCTTTTCGCGTCGCGTCCCTTCGCTCAGACGCGCTCGCACGAAGCTGACATGCTCGCGTAAAACATAGAGCGCATCGGCATGGGCAAGCGGCAGTCTGAGCGTGTCGAGCGATTCCTCGATGTAATCGAGTTCGACCTGCAACGCGCGCCGCTCGTCATCGGTGTTGACGCGCATCGCGCTACGTTCCACCGCGATCAGCGCACCGTAATAGCGATAGATGCGCGAGCGCACGCGCCATCGATAGAGCGCGGGCACGAGCCGCAGCGCCGGAAAGACCAGCACCGCGATGGGCAGCAGCAACACGAGCGCGCGGTCCGCGATGTTCGCGAGCCAGAACGGCAACGCGCGATACAGGAAGCTTTTGCCCGAACGGTAATAACGGCTCGCGTCCTCGCTGATCGGAAACTCATGCGCGGTGGCGCTCGGGAATTGCCCCGCACGCTGCAGCAGGCCGGCCGTACCGTGTACTTCCTGCGCGGCCTCGATCAGCAGATCGGATAGCGCCGGATGCAGGCTCTGCCGCGCGACGAGTTCCACGGTCGGGCTGATCAGATGCACGGTCTCAGGCGGAATGCGCCGGCCCAGATCGAGCACGCCGGGCGGCAGTTCGATTTCGTCGAGATAAGGGAAAAGACGCGTATAGGCGCGCGCTTCCTTGAAATCCATCACCGAGACGCCGGGCACGCGCAAGAGCCGCAACATCAGGCCGCGCGTGGCGGAATCGCCGGAGAGGAACACTGCATCGGCTTCATTGCTGACGAGTTGGGTGGCGGCTTGCAGGCCATCGGTCGGCAGAAGCTGCGTGTCCCCGCCCGCATGAATGCCGTTCGCGTCCAGCAGCTTGAGCGACAGCATGCGCGTGCCGCTGCCTTCGCGGCCTATCGCGATGCGCTTGCCTTCGAGTTGCGACAGCAACGTGAGTCCCTTGCCGCGATAGAACACGACGAGCGGCACATACGACACGCTGCCGAGCGACATCAGCTTCGATGCCTCTTCGCGCGTCGCGATGCCGCCCTGCACGAGCGCGAGATCGACGTGCTGTTTCGGATCGAGCAGACGTTCGAGATTCTGCACGGAGCCGTCCGACGGCAGCACCTTCAGCGTGATGCCGTTGCGCGCGAGGATCTTCGCGTATTCCTGCGAGATGACGTAGAACGAGCTGTCGGGCTGACCCGTGCTCATCGTGATGGTTTTGGGCGGCGCGGGATCGACGAGCCAGTAGACGAGTGCGACGATGATCGCAATGACCAGCACGACCGGACCGGCCGTCCACGTGATGTCGTGCAGGACGCCTTTCGCATGATCGCGAGGCAGATGCGGGCGCTTCATCCGATGCCTCGTCAAGGGCGGAAAGGAAAGACATGGAGCATGTCGTGTCGGTGTCGGAAGCGGCGTTGACTCGCAGTGTAGCGCGGTACGCGCATAAAACGACAAGGCCGGCGCGCATGCGGCCGGCCTTCGGTGTGCGGTGTTACCGGTTCATGCCCAGTGTGCGGGGACCCAGACGGCGCCGACGAAGTGGCCCGGAATCCAGATCGCGCGACGCGGCACGACATACACGGTCTTGACCGGCGGCGGAGGCGGCACGACGTAGACCGTCTTCACCGGCGGCGCGACGTACACGGTCTTCGCGGGCGGCGGCGGGGGCGGCGTGACCACGACCGTCGACGAAGGCGGGGGCGGCGCGACCACCACGGTCGTCGTCGGCGGCGGGGGCGGCGGCACGACCACCGGCGTGGCCACGATCGTCGTTCCGGTGACGACCGGCGCGGTCGCAACTACCGTCGTGCTCGAGGTAACCGTGCCGCCACCGACGACCGTCGTGCTGTGCGAGCCGTTGGTGACCGTCGCGGAGCCGGACGTGGTGACGACGCCCGGCGCGACGCTCGTCGCGCTGCCCGCATGTGTGACCGTGCCGCCGTTCGCCGTGTTGACGGTGCCGGAGCGGTTGCACGTATAGCCCGCGCAGTTCGTCGATGCCGAGTGCGTCGACGTGTTGCCGTTCGGCCCCGTCACCGCGCCCGACGATGTGTATTGGCCCGGCGCCGTGCGTGTCACGGTATCGCTGCCGGTCGCCGTCTTGCCGTTCGGGCCTGTCGCGCTGCCGGTGTGCGAGCAACTGCCGCCGGCGCAACTCGTATCGCCTGCGTGCTGCACCGAGCGTCCGTTGGGACCGTAGGCGGTGCCCGAGTTGGAGAACTGGCCGGGCGCGGTGCGCGTCACGGTGCCCGAGTTGGTGGCGACGCGGCCCCACGGATTTTCGACACCGCCCGCATGTGAGCAACTGCCGCCGCCGCAGGAGCCTGCGTGCGCGCCCTGATATTCGCCGCGGCCGGTGTAGGCCGTGCCGCCGCGCGCCCAGCCGGCGAAGGCCGAGCTGCTGCAGAGCGTGAGGGCGGCGGCTGCCGCGACGAGGAGCAGATGCCGCGCGCGGCGCCTGGCCGGCGTTGCGTCGGAGGCGGGCGCAACGCGGACGTTTGAAGCGAAAGTCGATCTGTTTTTCACGGGATGTCCTTCTCGGTTCCTTAGGCCACGTTGCGTTTCGAGTGGCGACGGAAGTGACTATAAAGAAAGGGTCGCGCGAAGTCCCGCCGTAACTTGTTTCACCCTATGTCATGAGTCGAGGGCTTGCGCAGCAAGGCTTTGCGGGATTTCGCCAGCCCTGGTCACTGCCGCGCGCGACATGAATTCGCGCATTGCGTCACACTGGCTGCTGCCGTTCAATCCCATTCGTCACAACAATCGAAATCGCTATGGCCACATCCAATCCGATCAAAGTCGCCGTCCTCGACGACTATCAGAACGTCGCGCTTTCCATGGCCGACTGGTCGCCGCTCGACTCACGCGCCGAGATCGCCGTATTCAATGATCACATCGCCGAGCGCGGCGCGCTGCTCGAACGCCTGCGCCCGTTCGACGTCGTCTGCGCGATGCGCGAGCGCACGCCGTTCTCGCGCGACGTCATCGAGCATCTGCCGAATCTGAAGCTGATCGCGTCGACGGGCGCGGCCAATGCATCGATCGATCTGAAGGCCGCGGCCGAGCGCGGCGTCGACGTGCGGCATACGGGCTATCAGTCCACGCCGACGATCGAATTCACATGGGCGCTGATTCTCGCGATGACGCGCAACATCGCCGCCGAAAACCGCTCGCTCAAGGAGGGCGGCTGGCAGACCGCGCTCGGCACCGAACTCGCGGGCAAGACGCTCGGCCTGCTCGGTCTTGGGCGCGTGGGATCGGCGGTCGGCGTGATCGGTCGCGCGTTTCGCATGAACGTGATCGCGTGGAGTCAGAACCTCACGCGCGAGCGCGCGGAAGAAAAAGGCGTGCAGCTCGTCGACAAGGACACGCTCTTCACGACCTCCGACGTGCTCTCGATTCACTTGCGGCTGAGCGAGCGCACGCATCATCTCGTCGGCGCGAAGGAACTCGCGCAGATGAAGCCGACGAGCCGTCTCGTGAACACGTCACGCGGGCCGCTCGTCGATCGTGATGCGCTCGTCGCTGCATTGCAATCGCACAGGCTCGCGGGCGCGGCCCTCGACGTCTACGATGAAGAGCCGCTCGCCGCGAACGACCCGCTGCGCGCGCTGCCGAACGTGCTTGCGACGCCGCATATCGGGTATGTATCGGAAGAACTGTATCGCACGTTTTATGGCGATACGGTGCGCAATATCGTCGAATGGCTCGACGCGCGCAAGGCCTGAGCGCAGCGCTCACGACGCTTGCGATTCGGCGGGCGGCAGCAGCGAAAACAGGATTTCGATGGACGTGCTCGCGCGACGCTTGCCGTCCGTGCGCCCGACCGCGAGATCGATGACCGCGAGACCGACGACGAGCGCGTGCACCATCGACACGTGTTCCTTCGTGACGGCGAGGCCCATTGCTTCGAGCATGCGCGTGATGCGAACCGCGATGCCATCGGCGAGTTCGCGAAAGAGACTGCGGATGGTCGGCTCTTCGTCGGCGGCTTGCGCGAGCGCCATCAGGATGCGCGTGTTTTCGTGGCGCATCGCGACATTGGCGATCGATGCCGCGGTGACCTTGGGCGACGCTTCACCCACGAAGGCATCGACGGCGGCGAGCTGACCGTCGATCGCGGCGCGCGCGACGGCTTCGATCAAGGCGAGACGTGTCGGGAAGTAATAGGTGAGGTGACTCTGACGCACGCCCGCGCGCGCAGCGACGCGCGGTTGCGTGAAGCCCGAATAACCTTCCTCGCGCAATGTGGCGAGGGCGGCTTCGAGTATGGTTTGTCGACGATCCTGCACGGGGCGCGATCCGTGTTTTGGTTGATTTACCAAACCTTAACGTGATCGATTCACGACGTCAACCTCATGAATTGTTATACGAAGGCGGTTGCGGATTGTGCGCGGGGTTCGTGTCGAACGTGCGGATATCGGTGATCGCAACGCTCGCGAGATTGCGGAGTGCGGCTTCGAGCGCATCGGCAAGTGGCTTGTCATAGACTTCGTCGCCATTCACATAGAGCGTGAATGCCTGCAGATATTTCGCTTTTTTCGCGGGATTTTCGATGGTCTCGCGTGTCCATCGATACAGCGGATAGTGCTCGATGCCATCGCGCTCCGCGTGCGCCACGTAATCGGCGAAGGCGTCGTACTGGCATTGCAATTGGGCGTCGTGCCGGATCAGCAGTGCGTTGATGGAGGCGAGCTTTTCGTTTGCCGGGTCTCGACGCGCCATGTCGGCGTACTCGGGCGCAAGCCGGATTCGAACCTGGTATTGCCACGCTTCGGTCATGATGTCCTTTCATTGTTGAAAGCGTTGAGAACATGCGCATGTGAATGATGCGATTCATGCACTACACTTTTCCTCGCGTTTCGAACGAGAGGAGGGTCACAGTGAGTCTTCGCCACTCGATGTACTGCCCATGTTGCGACACGACGCCGGGCGCTGCAAGCCGCCGCCGCTTTCTGGCGCTCGCGGGTCAGGGCGCCGCCGCGCTCGCGCTGTTTCCGCATCTCGCGTACGCCGATAACGACGTGCCGTCCATTTCCTACGATTCCGTTCCCGATCCTGTGCAACTGCCGCGCGATGTGTACTTCGGCGAATGCTCCGGCGTCGCGCTCAATTCGGCGGGACATGTCTTCGTGCTCTCGCGCGGCAATAGTATTGGGCCAGCATATGGCGCGGCCGCGGCCCAATTGCTCGAATTCGACCGCAATGGACGCTTCGTGCGCGAGATCGGGCATAACCTTTATGCGTGGTCATTCGCGCATACGGTCAAGGTGGACCGGCAGGATAACGTCTGGGTCACCGACAAGGGCTCGGACATGATCATCAAGTTCACGCCTGAAGGGCGTGTTGCGATGGTGTTCGGCCGCAAGCAGGAAGCATCCGACGAAGAAACCGCACCGCTCAAGCATCCGAATCCACCGTTGCCATCGGAGCCCGGGCGTTTCCGTCAGGTGACCGATGTCGCATGGGACGCGGCCGGCAATACCTACATCAGCGACGGTTACATCAATTCGCGCGTCGCGAAAGTGGACAAGGACGGCAACTGGCTCAAGTCATGGGGCGAGCGCGGCAAGGGGCCGGGGCAGTTCCATACGCCGCACAGCATTGCCGTCGATGCGAACGGCATGGTCTATGTCGCGGATCGCAGCAACCGGCGCATTCAGGTCTTCGACGGCGAAGGAAACTTTCAGCGGCAATTCACGATCGACGTGCCCGTGCCACCGGATGCGCGCCCGGCTATCGGCAACATGCCCGATGAAGCCGCGATCGCAGCGGGTACGTTCGCGCCCGGTTCGCCGTGGGCGATCTGCATTTCGCCGGGTCCGAATCAGGTGCTGTATTCCGCCGATGCGTTTCCCGGGCGCATCTACAAGTTATCGCTCGATGGAAAATTGCTTGGCATGCTCGGGCGCTCGGGCAAGCAGTTGAAGCAATTCGGGTGGATTCATGAGATGGCGTGTCCGGCGGAGAATACGTTGTTCGTCGCGGAGTTGCTCAACTGGCGCGTACAGAAACTCGTGCTGCATGGCTGAGTGCGCATCACTTGTTCGCGGTTTTCGTGCGCATCGACATGATGGGCCTGGGCTTTGCATCGCATCGATCCTCACGCCACGAGCGCAGCGTATCGAGCGCGACGGAATTGCGCACATAGCGATGCCACACGAACGCGAGATCGAAGATCAGAATCGCGAGCCACCACGCATAGAGAAAGAACGCGCCACCGAGCACGACGGGCCATATCGGCTTGCCTGCCAGATCGCCCCATAACCTCACGCCGACGATCAACGTCATCATCACGGTGCCGAGGGCGACGAGCACACGGCGGCCAATACGCGGTTTGCGTGGCGCGAGCCAGCCGCTTACCGCGCACACGAGTCCGGCCAGCACGAAGACCGCTTTGCCGACGACGGGATCAGCGTCATCGCGATGCAGCAGATCCGCGAACGGGCTCGCGAGAAATGCGGCCACGCCGCTGAGCAACACGAGCCAGAAGATCGACGCGCCCGCGACGAAGGCGAGCAGCGCCACGACGCGCCAGCGCAGCCACGCGCCCGTGCGCTTCGCACCTCGCGCCTTCACGAGACGCGGAATGCGCGCCGCGACCGTCGTGCCCATCAGCAGACACGCGAGCGCGAACACCGAGCGCGTGAGATAGATGAACTCGGGCGCGGTGCTGGTTCCGCCCGCGCCCGAATCGGACGAAGCCGTGACGGCCTTGTAGATGAAGAACACGGCGAGAAGATGCAGCACGAAACTCAGCAAGTAAGGAATCGCCGTGCTGACGATGCCGCGAAAAGGCCTGTTCTGCGGGGCTTTTGCGGTCGTTCTATCGAGCACGACGTTTTCGATGAAGTGGCCGAAGACGTCGCCATCGGTCCAGTAATCCGTGTGCGCCTTGCCCGGCAGCCAGTAGCGCGAGAAGCCGATGTCATGCGCCGGCTCGAATTCGAATGCCTTGCAACCGTGTTGATCGAGGAAGGTGCGCGCCGTATCGAGCGCGAAGCCGACGGGATCGCCGAAATCGTAATAGTTGCGCCACTTGATGCGCGAGGGCAACGTGACGGGACCGCCGGGACGTTCGATTTGCGCGACGGCATCGCCCTGCATTTCGCTTGTCAGCGTCATGCCTTCCCAGAGTTTCGGCCACAGCAGAATGTGCTTGTCGATGGGCGAGCCGATGGTCATGAAGCCGCGCAGGCTTTGCACCCACTCCGTGCTGATGATCTGTTTGCCGTCCTTTGGATCGTTCACGGTCGGCGTGGCCAGCGCCTGAAGGATGCCGAGAAAGCTGATTACCGTCCCTTCACTATGCGCGACGATATACACCTCGGGCGGGCATTGACAGCGTTCGGTCACGAGCGCGACGAGCCGCTCCATCACGCGATGAAAGCGAAAGACGATGGTGTCGCGATGCTGCCTGAAATCCGCGACGAGCTGCACGTCGCCGACATAGTCGCGCAGCATGGGCGCGAGATCGAACTTGAAGATGCCGGCCTTCTCTGCCACTGCGAGCAGACTCTGCATGACGGCTACTGTCTCGACGACTTCCTCGACGACGCCCGATGCGAGCGAGAAATCGGCAGGTTCGAGTTTGCGCTCGTCGACGTTGAGCATGTAGGCGGCTTGCGCGCGGCTCACGATCGAGAGTCCCCACGCCTTGCTTTCTTCGAGCGTGTCGTCCTGCTTCACGACTTCGCGCGGAATGTCGGCCCAGTACACTTCGGCGAAACCGAGTGCGGAATAGAAATCGCGTTGCTCGGGGGTGTAGGGGCCGCCAGATGGCAGATCGAGCTGGCGTACATCGACTTCGCCGACGCCCGCAATGTCGAAATAGCCGAGCGGCATGACGGGCAGCGGCGGGTCGTAGCGCGCGCCGAACTGGCTCGCTACCGAACGCACCGTGTCGCTATGCAACTGATTGCCGATGCCGTGTATCGCAACGACGATCTTCTGCACGCGCGGCGCGATCGGGACATGGTTCGAGTCCTGCGCGTCGAGGGATGATGCGTTCATGAGCGTCTCCCGATGGCGTTTCGTCAGCGCTTCTTGGTGTGTCGACTGCGTTCGGCCGCTCGATGCAGATTAGTCCATTTTTAAGACAACAGAACGAAATGATCGCGGCGGTGTTATCGACGCGGACGGTGCGGTTGGCATTTTGCATGCGTGATGTTGCACGCAAAATGCCTTCGCGGGCGGACGCATGCGAAATTCAACCCCCGCGCGCAAGCCCCGTTTCCATCGCCACACCGTTCCATAGATGCATCGCCGCATAGGCGCGCCAGGGACGCCAACGTTCCGTGCGTGCGCGCTGCTGCGCAGGCTTCACGAGCGACGGATCGCGACGCGCGATCGCCTGCATGAGCACGAGATCGGCGTCCGGCCATGCATCGGGGTCGCGTAAGGCGCGCATCGCGACGTAGCCGACGGTCCACGGCCCGATGCCCGGCATCGCGAGCATCTCGCGTTTCAGCAATTCGGCATCCGCGCCGGGTTCGTCGAGCGGCAGCGCGCCCGTCGCGACCGCATGCGCGAAGCGCTGCACCGTCTCGATGCGCTTGGTCGGCATGCCGATCTTCTCCAGATCGGCGGCGGCAAGCTCGGCGGGTGTCGGAAAGCGCCACGCGGTGCCTTCGTGCGGATGGCCCTCGATCCTCTTGCCGGCGCGCTGCACGATGCGGTTCATGATTGTCGACGCGCCTTTCACGCTGACCTGCTGACCGACGATCGTCCGCACCACGAGCTCGAAACCGGACCACGCGCCCGGCACGCGCAGGCCGGGCGCGGCTTCGACGAGCGGTGCGAGGACCGGGTCGCCGGCGAGACAGCAGGCGATCTCGCGCGGCTCGGCGTGCAGATCGAACATGCGCGCGAGCGGCGCGGCGAGCTCGTCCGCATGGCGCGCCGCCGCACCTTCGACGGTCACCACCAGCCGATGCTTGCGCTCATGCGGCCGCACTTCGACGGTCCCATCATGGCCACGCCATTCGATCGCGCGCCGATACACTCCGTCCTCGACCGACTCCACGCCCGCCGACGCCCGCCCGCCGATGAATTTCAGCATGCGTGTCCAGTCGAAAGGCCGCTTGAAGGGCAGTTCGAGCGTGGAGGTCGATGTGTCGAATGTCGAATGCATTTTGAATGCCGTTTTGTGCGATGGTCGAATGCATGCCGATCTTACCCCGGCATGCGTGTACGGCTGGCGACGCTCATTCTTCGCTAACTCTCGCAGACGACAATGCATTCCATCGAAAGCAACGTTTCAATCAACATCGCCAAAGGAGCCGGCCATGAACGCCATCTCGATCAGCATCGTCGCCATCGTCATCACCGCAGCGCTGGCGGCTGTCGCGCCGGTCACGCACTACACGCAGCATGAAATAGCCGTCCTGAGCGCGCACGGCGCGAGCACGCACGGCCAGGTTCAGCTCGGCGCGGGTAGTGGACTAACGGCTTGAACGATGCGTGAATGCTTCCGCGCGCGTTCGTGACGGGTTGCGGGCGGCGCTCCCATTGGTCGGAGCGCACGATGCAGCGTGCGAACACATCGGTAAAAACGGGAAGAAGCCCTTCGCGGTCGTGCACCGCGGTCAGCCGGGCGATGCGGACTTTCTCGCCGTGTCGAAGTCCGATGAGTGGTCAAGCGAGAACCCCGTGATGACGAGCACCGCGCCAAGCGCGATGCCTACCCCTTGAATCCTGGTCCTACCCTAGCTTCCGGGAAATCGCCCGATCGTTCTATTCGCTGGCGTTCACATCCTGCGATGACTTGTTCGCCGCACGCTTTTTCGGCGCGGCGGGCTTCACCGTCGATAGCGTGCGCTCGGCGAGCACCGCATCGCGCTTTGACAGCAGATGCTTGCGCAGGATTTCGCCCATGCGCTTGCCGTCGCGCGTCTCCAGCGCCTCGATCATCTCTTCGTGATCGCGAATGGCGCTGTCCCACTTCGGCGTCTGGAAGTTCGAGCGAAAGCGCAGCGCCATCAGACGCCGGTTTATCGACACGTAGGTCTGACGCAAGGCCGTGTTGCGCGCGGCTTCGTTGATCCTGTCGTGAATCGCCTGGTTGCGGCTGTAATAGCCGGAGAGGTCGTTCTGCGCGCGACACGCGAGCATCGCGTAATGCAGCGCCTTGATCTCGGCGATCTCGAGCGGCGTGATGCGCTCGCATGCGAGCTCACCCGAAAAAGCTTCGAGTCCGCTCATCAATTCAAACATCTCGCGAATCTCGAACTCGCTCATCTGCGAGACCGACGCGCCCCGGTTCGGCGATATCTCGATCAAACCCTCGGCGGCCAGCACTTTCAGCGCTTCGCGCAAAGGCGTGCGGGAGATGCCGAGCGTCTCGCACAGCTTGCGCTCGTTGAGCTTGACGCCGGGCGCGAGCAATCCCTCGACGATAAAGCCGCGCAAGTGATCGACGACAGTGTCGTGCAGGCGCAGCCGCTCCACCTTCGGCAGTGACGACGAAACGTGTGTTTCTGGAAGATCGGGATTTTGCATTCAATACCTCTGATTCCATTTGCGGCAATTTTAACCCAGCGCTAGCGGAAAAAACCGCCAGCGGGTTATCCCTAGCCCGTTCGGCCTATGAATACCTTTACTCGCCCGATTTGCTGCGTTATTGTATTTTGCATGCAAAATTACATTTTAGGAGGAAGCAGACCTATGCTGAAGCTCGATTCCCATCCCGCCGGCCGCCACTTTCTGCAGATTCCGGGGCCGAGCCCGGTACCCGATCGCATCCTGCGCGCGATGAGCTATCCCACGATCGACCATCGCGGTCCCGAGTTCGGCGCGCTGGGTCTGAAGGTGCTCGACGGCATCAAGCGGATCTTCAAGACGAGCCAGCCCGTGGTGATCTATCCCGCGTCGGGTACGGGCGCATGGGAGGCGGCGCTCGTGAACACGCTGAGTCCGGGCGACACGGTGCTGATGTACGAGACCGGCCACTTCGCGACGCTGTGGAAGAAGATGGCCGAGAGCCTGGGGTTGAAGCCCGAGTTTCTGGGTCTGCCCGGCATCGAAGGATGGCGGCGCGGCGTGCAGGCCGACGCGATCGAGAAACGCCTGCGTGACGACTCGCAGCACACGATCAAGGCGGTCTGCGTCGTGCACAACGAAACGTCGACCGGCGTGACCTCGGACATCGCCGCCGTGCGACGCGCCATCGACGTAGCGAAGCATCCCGCGCTGCTGATGGTGGACACGATCTCGGGTCTCGCATCCGCCGACTATCGCCACGACGAATGGGGCGTGGACGTGACCGTGTCCGGCTCGCAAAAGGGTTTGATGCTGCCGCCGGGAATCAGCTTCAACGCGGTATCGGAGAAGGCGCGCGAGGCCTCGAAGCGCGCCACGCTGCCGCGCGCGTTCTGGGACTGGGCCGACATCATCGAGATGAACAAACAGGGCTATTGGCCGTACACGCCGAACACGAATCTGCTTTACGGCCTGTCCGAAGCGCTCGACATGATTCTCGGTGAAGGCCTCGACAACGTGTTTGCGCGCCATCAACGGCTCGCGGCGGCATGTCGCGCGGCGGTCAGCGCGTGGGGACTCGAGATTCAATGTGCCGACTCCGCCGTGTATTCGCCGGTGCTCACGGGCGTGATGACACCCGAAGGCGTCGATGCCGATGCCGTGCGCAAGCTCATCTACGAACATTTCGACATGTCGCTCGGCACGGGGCTCGGCAAGGTGAAGGGCCGCATGTTCCGCATCGGCCACCTCGGCGATTGCAACGATCTCACGCTGATGGCCGCGCTCTCGGGTTGCGAGATGGGCATGAAGCTCGCGGGCATCGAACTGAAGGACAGTGGCGTGTCGGCGGCGATGGACTACCTGACGAGCCACGTCGCGAAACCCGCGCTGAAGGCGGCCGCATGAGCGCCGCGTTCGACGCCGACGCGCTCGCACGGCTTTTCGTGGAGGCACGCGCGCATCACGCGAAGCTCGACGCGCTGCCGGAGGGCGCGCGCCCGGCGAACGCCGACGAAGCCTACGCCGCGCAGGAAGCGACGCTGCGTGTGCTGCGCGCGGACATCGGTGGATGGAAGGTCGGCGCGAAATCGCATGACGGCCCGATTCAGGGCGCGCCGCTTCCCGCCGATGGCGTGCATCGTTCCGGCGCGCGTCTCTCGATGCATGCGTTCGGCAAGGCCGGACTCGAACTCGAAGTGGCGTTCAAGTTGGGCCGACGCTTCGAACCGCACAGCGGCCCGTATCGCGATGACGACGTGATCGCCGCGATCGAGTCCGTGCATGCCGCGATCGAAGTGGTGGCGAGCCGTTTCGCTGCGTGGCCCGATGTCGAAAAACCCTGGCAGCTTGCCGATCTCCAAAACCACGGCGCGTTGATCGTGGGCGAGGGCGTTCCGTACGACGCGGCGTTTCCGTTCATTTCGCCCGCGATGACGTTCGACTTCCAAGGCGCGCCGCTCTTTAAGGGCGAACCGGCGAACCCGGCCGGCGACCCACGCCGTCTGCTCGCGTGGACGGTGAATCACGCCGTGTCGCGCGGCCTCGCCGTCGAACGCGGGACCATACTCACGGCGGGCTCGTACACCGGCCTCGCACTTCCGGCGACGAGCGGCACGGCGGTCGGTGTCATCGAAGGACTGCCTGCCGTCGAATTGCATTTCGCATAACGCACTCAAAATGCTCAATTCCCCCACAGACCGGCTCGTCAAGCCGATTCATCTGATGCCCGCTTCTGCACGGGCGCGCCTCGAGTCGACGCCGACGCCGTTACAGGCGCGCCTGCAACGCGAGTTGAAGGGCGACGTACTGTTCGACCGCGCATCGCGCGGACGCTACGCCACCGATGCATCGATCTATCAGATCATGCCGCTCGGCGTCGTCGTGCCGAAGGATCAGGACGACTTGCGCGTCGCGCTACAAATCGCGCGCGATGCTCACGCGAGCCTGCTGGCGCGCGGCGCGGGCACGAGTCAATGCGGACAGACGATCGGCGAAGCGCTCGTCATCGATACGACGAAGTGGCTCAACAACATCATTCACTTCGACAAGGAGGCGCGCACGGTCACGGTCGAGCCGGGCGTCGTGCTCGATCATCTGAATGCGTGGCTCAAGTCCCATGGCCTCTGGTTTCCGGTGGATGTATCGACGAGCGCGCAATGCACGATCGGCGGCATGGCGGGCAACAACTCGTGCGGCTCGCGCTCGATGGAATACGGGATCATGGTGCACAACGTCGACGCGATCGACGCGATCCTCGCCGATGGTCATGAAGCGCGATTCGGCAGACTCTCGACCATGACGACCGATGCGCGCACGCGCGATCTCATCGACGGCGTGCGCAGCATCGCGATGCGTGAGCAGCAGGAACTGCGCGAGCGCATCCCGAAGGTGCTGCGGCGCGTGGCCGGCTATAACCTCGATCTGTTCGACTGCCAGAGCCCGCTCGCCTTCAGCGATAGTGGCGAACCGAATCTCGCGAATCTGCTGGTCGGATCGGAAGGCACGCTCGCCTTCAGCCGTCAGTTGACGCTGAAGCTCGCGCCGCTGCCCGCGCACAAGACGCTCGGCGTCGTGAACTTCCCGGGCTTCCACGATGCGATGGACATGACCCAGCACATCGTCAAGCTCGGGCCCGTCGCGGTGGAACTGGTCGATCGCACCATGATCGATCTCTCGATGTCGAATCCGGCCTTTCGGCCCGTTATCGAAAAAGCTCTGGTGGGCGAGCCGGAAGCGATCCTGCTCGTCGAATTCGCAGGCGCGGATCGCGACACGCAAGTCGCGAAGCTCGCGCAACTCGTCGAGTTGATGAGCGATCTCGGCTTGCCGGGCTCAGTCGTGCAGATGCCCGATGCAGGTCCGCAAAAGGCGCTGTGGGAAGTGCGCAAGGCGGGTCTCAACATCATGATGAGCATGAAGGGCGATGGCAAGCCGGTGTCCTTCATCGAGGATTGCGCGGTGCCGCTCGAGCATCTCGCCGACTACACGAGCCGCCTGACCGAGGTCTTCAGGAAGCACGGAACGGAAGGCACCTGGTACGCGCATGCGAGCGTCGGCACGCTGCATGTGCGGCCGATTCTCGACATGCGCCGCGACGGCGCCGTGAAGATGCGCGCGATCGCCGAAGAAGCCGCGGCGATGGTGCGCGAATACAAGGGCGCATTCTCGGGTGAACACGGCGATGGCCTGTGCCGCGGCGAATGGGTCGCGTGGCAATACGGCCCGCGCATCAACGAGGCGTTTCGCGATATCAAGCAACTCTTCGATCCGGAGAATCGGCTGAGCCCGGACCGCATCGTCGCACCGCCGAAGATGGACGACGCAAGCAACTTCCGTTTTCCGCCTTCGTATCGCGAGCGCGCATCGACGCCACATCTCGACTGGTCCGCATGGAACGTCACGCGCGATCCGTTGACGGGCGAAGAGGGCGCGCCGGGTTCGGGCGGCGATCTGTCGGGCGGGCTCGCGAAAGCGGTCGAGATGTGCAACAACAACGGCCATTGCCGCAAGTTCGATGCAGGCACGATGTGCCCGAGCTATCGCATCACGAAGGACGAGCAACACGTCACGCGTGGCCGTGCGAACACGTTGCGGCTCGCGCTGTCGGGACAACTGGGCGATGACGGTCTCGCAAGCCAGGATGTGAAGGACGTGCTCGACCTGTGCGTATCGTGCAAGGGCTGCAAGCGCGATTGTCCGACGGGCGTCGACATGGCGCGCATCAAGATCGAGGCGCGCGCTGCGTGGACACAGCGTCATGGCGTACGCCTGCGCGAGCGGCTGATTGCGTTTCTGCCGCGCTATGCCTCGTATGCGAGCCGCATGCCCGCGCTGTCCAATGCACTTGATACGAACGTGCCGGGCGTCGCGCGCTGGCTGAAGGCGAAACTCGGCCTCGCGTCGCAACGAGCGTTTCCCCGCTTCACGAAGCCCTTTCTCGCCGATGCCGCGAACAAACCAGTTGCATCCGCAACCAAGGAGGTCCTGCTCTTCGTCGATACCTTCAACAACTACATGGAGCCGGAAAACGCGCGTGCGGCGCAACGCGTGCTCGAAGCGGCGGGCTACACGGTTCATCACAACGTGAAGCGCGGCGAGCGGCCGCTGTGTTGCGGGCGAACGTTTCTCTCGGCCGGTCTCGTCGATGAAGCCAAAGCGGAAGCGCGCCGCGCGCTCGATGCGCTCATGCCGTATGTCGAACGCGGCGTGGCGATCGTCGGGCTCGAACCATCATGCCTGCTTTCCTTGCGCGACGAGTTTCTCGGATACGGCTATGGCGATGCTGCACGCAAGCTCGCGCAAGCCTCGTTTCTATTCGAGGAATTTCTCGTGCGAGAAGAGGCGGCAGGCAGGCTGCGTCTGAAGCTCAAGGCGCTCGATCGGCCGAAAGCGATGTTGCATGGTCATTGCCATCAGAAAGCGTTCGACGCCGTGCGCCCCATCGAAAAGGTGCTCGGCTGGATTCCGGCGCTCGATGTGACGACGATCGAATCGTCGTGCTGCGGCATGGCGGGCAGCTTCGGCTATGAAGCAGAGCACTACCAAGCATCGCAGGCGATGGCGGAGCTGTCGCTGCTGCCCGCCGTGCGTGCCGCGGGCGATGCGCTGATCGTCGCGGACGGCACCAGTTGCCGTCATCAGATCGCGGATGGCGCGCAACGCGAGGCGCTGCATGTCGCACGCGTGCTCGCAATGGCGCTCGATGCGCAGGACTGACGACCGCTGGACCACACTTTCATTCACCGAAGCAGAAACAGCGGACCGTGACGAGCCGCGACCAGGAGACAAGCTGATGACATCACCGCGCAAACCACGCATTCGCAAGCTGCGCCGCCGAATGCAATAAGCAGACGCAGATCGAGCCGCAATCCTCATCCGACGTACCCAAGGGAAGTTCCGCATGCCGTGACATCCGGCGCCACTCGATCATTCGAGGGCGCCCGTCCACGCACGCGGTTACACAAGGAGACGATGATGTTCCGTCGAGCCACGACGCGCGTTTTGCTGCTGCTATGCGCGATGTATTTCATCACCTATATCGACCGGGTCAATGTCAGTACCGCGGCGAGCCAGTTCGGCGCTGAGCTGGGCCTGTCGCACACGCAAGTCGGTTTCGTGTTTTCCGCGTTCGCGTATCCGTATCTGGTGTTTCAGATCATCGGTGGATGGGTGGGCGACCGCTTCGGGCCGCGCCGCACGCTCACGCTGTGCGCGATCATCTGGGCGGGCGCGACCGTGCTGACGGGTATGGCGGGCGGCTTTTTCTCGCTGATCGTGGCGCGCGTGCTGCTCGGCCTCGGCGAAGGCGCGACCTTTCCGACCGCGACACGCGCAATGTCCAACTGGATGCCCGCCGATCAGCGCGGTTTTGCACAAGGCATTACGCATGCAGCTTCGCGCATCGGCAATGCGGTAGCGCCGCCGCTCATCGTCTGGCTGATGGTCGCGACGAGCTGGCGCGGCGCGTTCATCATCACCGGGATCATCAGTTTTGTGTGGGCAGTGGCGTGGGTCTTGTACTTCCGCGACAATCCGCGCGATCATCCGCGCATCACCGAAACCGAGTGCGCGACGCTTGCAAACTACTCGGGCGTGAAGCAACGCACGCCGGTGCCGTGGCGCAAGCTGCTCGGCCGCATGGCGCCCGTCACCGCCGTGTACTTCTGCTATGGATGGGTGTTGTGGCTCTTCCTCGGCTGGATTCCGCAATACTTCCTGCACAGCTATCACATGCAACTGGGCAAGTCGGCGCTCTTCGCCTCGGGCGTGTTCTTCGCGGGCGTGCTCGGCGACTGGTTCGGCGGCTCGCTGACCGACCGCATCCTGAGAAAGAGCGGCAACGTGCGCCTCGCGCGCAATGTGATGGTCGGCGTGTGCATGTTCCTGACGCTGCTGTCGCTCGCGCCGATCATGCTCGTCTCCGACATTTCGATCACGCTCGCGGCGGTGTGTCTTTCGGCTGGCTTCTTCTTCAACGAGATGACGATCGGTCCGATGTGGTCAGTGCCGATGGATATCGCGCCGAAACACTCCGGCACCGCGTCCGGCATCATGAATTCCGGTTCGGCGCTGGCGGCCATCATCAGCCCGGTGGTGGGCGGCTGGCTGATCGACCGCACCGGCAACTGGAACCTGCCATTCACCGTGTCGATGATCCTAATGGGCGCGGGCATCATCCTCTCGTTCACGATGCGCCCGGACCGCGCGCTCGAAGTGGAGGAAGAAAACAAGGACGCGGCGGACGCGCGCAAGTTCGTGTGATCTGGCGGACGAGGCGGTTCGATGCATGTTGCATGCATTGAACCGCATTGAATAACGCATGCAGCATTCAATTCAAGGAGGCGATGTGGCGGAACCATCCATCCTGACCGAGCGCGACGGCGATATCGTGACGGTCGTGATCGACCGGCCCGAGAAGCTCAACGCGATGACGAAGCCTCTGTGGCGCGCACTCGGCGAGACCATCGAGACGCTTTCCCTCGATGACACGCTGCGTTGCATCGTGCTGCGCGGCGCGGGTGAGAAGGCGTTTTCACCGGGCAACGACATAGGGGAGTTCCGGACGGATCGCGCGAACGTCGAGCAGGCGAGGACTTACGGCGCAATCATGCATCGCACTTTGAATGCATTGCGCGAGTGCCGGCATCCGATCGTCGCGATGATTCATGGCATTTGCGTCGGCGGCGGTCTGGAAATCGCCGCGATGTGCGATCTGCGCATCTGCGGCGAGTCGAGCCGTTTCGGCGTGCCCATCAAGAACCTCGGGCTGGTGATGGCGCATGCGGAAATGGAAGGCCTCGTGCGTCTCGCGGGCCCGGCGGCCGCGCTCGAGATCCTGCTCGAAGGGCGCATCTTCGGTGCGAAGGAAGCGCTGGCGAAAGGGCTCGTCACGCGCGTCGTCGCGGACGCGGAAGTCACCGCGCATGCCCACGAAACCGCACGGCGAATCGCGGACGGCGCGCCGCTCGTCGCGCGCTGGCACAAACAGTTCGTGCGCCGCGTGATGGACCCCGCGCCGCTCACCGACGATGAACGCGACGAAGGCTTCACCTGCTTCGGCACCGAGGATTTTCGCACCGGCTATCAGGCCTTCCTCGACAAGGTCAAGCCGCAATTCAAGGGACGTTGACATGGCAGACACGAAACCAGCGGCCGCGCCCGGCGCGGGACCGCTTGCGGGCATGCGCGTGATCGAACTCGCGCACATCATGTCGGGGCCGATCTGCGGGATGATGCTCGCGGACATGGGCGCCGACGTCATCAAGGTCGAGAAGATTCCCGGCGGCGACGATTGCAGACGGTTCGCGCCGATACTCCCGAGCGGCGAATCGGCATCGTTCATGATCGTGAACCGCAACAAGCGCGGCATCGCCCTCAATCTAAAGACGCCGGGCGGCAAGGAAGTGCTCGCAAGGATGCTCGCGAGCGCGGACGTGGTGACGGAGAACTATCGGCGCGGCACGATGGAAAAACTCGGCTTGGGCTACGAGACGCTCAAGGCGATGAATCCCGGCCTCATCTATTGCGCGATTTCCGGCTATGGCCGCAGCGGGCCCATGGCCGACAAGGGCGGCTTCGATCTCATCGCGCAAGGCCTGAGCGGCCTGATGAGCATGACCGGTGAACCGGGGCAGGCGCCCATCAAAGCAGGCTCGCCCGTCACCGATATCAATGCGGGGATTCTGGCCGCGCTCGGCATCAGCGCGGCGTATGCGCGAAAGCAGGCGACCGGCCTCGGACAGATGGTCGATACGTCGCTCTTCGAAGCTGGCCTGCAGCAGATGTACTGGGCGTTCGCCAACTACTTCGCGGACGGCACCGTGTTGCCCAAGGCGGGCTCCGCGAATCCGACGAGTGCGCCGTACCAGGCGTTCCGCACGCGCGACGGCTGGGTCAACATCGGCGCGGCGAATCAGAGCAACTACGAGCGGCTCGTGGGCGTGCTGAACATTCCCGGACTCGCCGAAGACGAGCGTTTCCGGACCAATGCGGGCCGTCTGAAGCATCGCGAGGCGCTCGTTGAGATGCTGGGCGCGCGTCTGGTCGAGCGCACCACCGACGCATGGCTCGCGAGCTTCGACGAGATCGGCCTGCCGAGCGGCGCGGTGCTCGGCGTGCCGGAGGCGTCGTCGCACGAACAGGCCATCGCGCGCGGGATGATCGTGGAGACGGACCACCCGCTCGCGGGCCCGATGCGCGGCATCGGCTTGCCGATTCATTTCTCCGAGGGGCGCACGCAAGCCTCGCGTCCCGCGCCGCTGCTCGGGCAGCACACCGGCGAAGTGCTCGGCGAATACGGCTTCGACGACGCGCGCATTCAGGCGCTCAAGGACGAAGGCGCGATTCTCGAAACGGAAGTTCCGGCATGACGTCGGCAAAAGGACAAACGGTTTTATGCATTCATCATGCAGAATGCCTGATCCAACTCCATCGCCACGATCCGCCATGACGCTCATTCCTCCTTGTGCCGCCCGCGTGGGCGACATGCTCGAAACCGTCGCCACGCCATCTCTGACGATCGATCTCGACGCCTTCGACGCCAATCTCGCCGCGATGTCCGCATACGCGGCGCGACACGGCGTTGCTTTGCGTCCGCACGGGAAGGCGCACAAGTCCAGCGAGATCGCCAAGCGCCAGGTCGAAGCGGGCGCGGTCGGCGTGTGCTGCCAGAAGCTGTCGGAGGCGTATCCGTTCGCGCGCGCGGGCATCGGCAGCATTCATGTGAGCAACGAGTTCGTCGGCGCGGACAAGCTGGCGATGGCTGTCGAACTCGCATCGCATGTGCGGCTTTCGGTGTGCGTCGATGCGTTGTCGCAAGTGCGGGCGCTCGGCGATGCAGCGGCGCGTGCCGGTGTGACCATCGACGTGCTGCCCGAAATCGATGCCGGCCAGCATCGCTGCGGCGTGACGAGCGAGGACGCGCTGCTCGCGCTCGTCGACGGCATCGCGGAACAACGAGCGTTGCGCTTCGCGGGCATTCAGGCGTATCACGGCGGCATACAACACGTCGCGGACTGGAGCGCGCGCAAGAGCGAGGCGAATCGCGCCGCGGACATCGCCTCAGGCTATCTACGCTCGCTCGATGCACGCGGCGTGCGCTGCGGCGTCGTGACGGGCGGCGGCACGGGCACGGTCGAGTTCGATGCCGCGAGCGGCGTCTTCACCGAACTGCAACCGGGCTCGTACCTCTTCATGGATGGCGATTACGGCGGCATCGGCTGGAGCGGCGAATTGCGCTGGCGTCACAGTCTTTTCGTGCTATCGACGATCATGAGCGCGACGCGGCCCGGCATGGCCGTATGCGACGTCGGCCTGAAAGGGCTCGCGGTGGATTCGGGCTTGCCGCGCAGCGTGCATTGGCTCGACACGAACACGGCGCCTGCGTTGAGCTACGTCGCCGCGAACGACGAACACGGCATGTTGCAGGCGCAACACGATGCCGACGCCGATTTCGCGGCGTTCGCCGGCGAGCGGCTTCGGTTGCCGCCGGGACACTGCGATCCGACCGTGAATCTCTACGACGAATACGTGTGCTATCGCGGCGAGCGCGTGACGGACATCTGGCCGATCGATGCCCGCGGCCTTTCGCGCTAGGCCGATGATTCCTTCGGCGGATAGATCGTCGCGATCAGCGCGTCGAGATCCGCGACGATCAGCCCGACGACGAACTGCGCCACTTCCTGCGCGCCATGCGCCGACTCCTGCGCCGCAAGCATGTCCTTGAGCTCACTGACGGCGGCGCGTACGCGTTCGAGTGGCGCTTCTTCCTGATGGTTCGACGCGAGCACGTTCGCGAGCGTTTCGAACAGAGCTTGTAGCTTACGGCCCGTATCGCCGAGCCGAGCCGCGCATAGCTCGCGATCGAGACGCGATACCGCCTTCGCAAGAAAGGCCGCATCGCCATGAAGACGCCGCAGGAAGGGCGCCGACTTGTCGATGGCGTCGGAGCGCCGGTTCTGCACGAGCACGATGATGTGCTCGCGTTCGGCTTCCTTCAACGCATCGTCGAGCGCTTTCTGGGCGTCCATGCTGTGCGTTTCGAGGCGCATCGCGCGGGCTTCGTCCGGTTCGCCGGACAGATACAAGCCGATCAACTGACCCAGGCTTTTCAGCGTATCCGCGACACTGCGATGCGCGGCTTCGAGCGCGCGATTCGGCCAGAGCGCCGACACGACGAACGACGACGCCGCGCCGATCAATATCTCCAGCACGCGATGCATCGGCCGCTCGAAGGGTGATCCCGGGCCCGCCGGAATCAGCACGACGATTACGAGCGTCACGCACGCGAGCCTGAACGCGGGGCGCTTCGCGCTCAACGCGGCGAGCGGTACGAGCGCGACCGCGAAGACGGCGAGCGGCGGCGCGCCACGCTCCATTGCAACGATGCCGAGCACGCCCGCTACCGCGCCGATGAATGCGCCGATGATCTGATCGCGAGCGGTATCGACGGCTTGCGTAAGACTCGGCTGCGTGACGATGACGAGTGTCGTGATGAGCGCCCAGTACCCTTCGGGCAGCGTGGCGAGCCGCGCGGCGGCATAGCTGATCGCGCAGCTCATGAGTGTGCGAAGAAGCCGTCGTGCTTCGGGTGCGCCGAAGAAAGTGCGCAATTTGCGTCGTGTGCGGGTGATCGCGGTCATGCGGTCGGGTCGGTGGCTAAACGGATCAGACGATGAGGACGCGATGCGCGCGCCCGGTGCTGCATTATGCCAATGCAGCACCGCGCGAGGCGAAAGAGGATGTCCAGGGAAAGCAGGAAAGGGGGCGGCACACATGTCCGTGCCGCCCCGGTATCGCGACGAACCGAAGTCTCGACGAAACGTCAGGGTGTGCCGTCAGGTGAGTATTGGCACCGCTTCGATCAGCGCAAGCCCGAGTAGCGCCCCGATGGCTGCGCTGATGAGCTTCGGATGCCAGCGATCCAGATGCAGCGCCGTGAGCAGCGCGCCGATCAGGATGACGCCGAGCAAAGCGAAAACCACGACAAGATAGCCGATTTCGAAATCATTGTTGATCAGCACGACGCTGGCCTCCTGCCGGCGCGAGCCGGCCGAATTGCGCATTGCATCACGCCGCGGCCCAAATCGATCCGCCCACGCGACATTTTGATTATATGTCACGTTGTGATGTATTCAAGTCGACGATTTCAACGGGCGGGTCCCGCGTTCAGCGGCAGCTTCGACGCGCGCGCGCTGTCGGCCGTCATCTTCGATCCACCCGGCTTGTAGCCGTTCGACATCAGCAGGAACGCCATGATGTCCGCATAGTCCTGATCTTTCATCTTGCCGGGACGATCCGCGGGCATGTTGGTCGCCATGTAGGTGAAGATGCCGCCGACGGTGAGATGCGAGTTCGATGGCGGCGCGAACGAAGGTCCCTGCAACGCAGGCGCCGTCATGCCCTGAAGTTGCACGCCGTGGCACTTCGCGCACGAACTCGAATAGAGCGTCTTGCCGTGCGTCGTTTGCGCCTGCTCGAATGTGGGCGGCTCGACGGCGCCTTCGTTTGCCACCTTGATGAAGCGTCCCGCGCGCGCTGCGTTCGCATCGGCGAGCATGATGCCCGAATGCGTGGACGATGCTGGCGACGGCGTGTCGAGATAACGCGCAGCCGAAGCGGTTTGCGCGGGCAAGCTCCATTGCTTCGTCAGCGCCTGCAAGCGGCCATCGTTGGTCATTGCCTTGAGCGCATCGTCGATGCGTCCGCGAAACGCGGCGCTTCGATCGCTGAATGCGAATGCCAGATGCCAGTCCGCATACGGTGATTCCGCGCGTGCAACCGTGAAGCTGTGCTCCGGATGCGCGATGCGATACGCGACGACGGCGGGATACCAGACGATCGCGCGTTGCGCGCGTCCACTCGCTACCGCGTCTACGGTCGATGCCGATGTGTTCTCGAGATCGAGCGTCACGTCCGACTGTTGCACCGCGATCAACTGCGCGGGGCTTGCGTAAGTCGCGGCGACCGTGCGCTTCGCGGCGTCTTTCAATTCCGCGCCCGGTGCTTCGATGCTCACATAGCCAGCACGCAGATAGCCGCGCGAAAACTGCATCTTGCCGCCGGACGCATCGGCGACGGCGGAGCGCGGGAAGCCGGCGATCACATCGCATGCGCGTGCGAGTGTCTTGTCGAGCTCCTTGAGCGACACGCCATCGTCGTCGCCTTCGCCGATGCCGTCGGCGACGAACGTCGCGGGGATGTTGGCGCGCGCGAAGACCGCCTGCGCGACGGCGCGATCGAGCGACGCCGACGGACTGCCGGGAAACGTGCAGATCTTCACGGCGGCATCAGAAGCCGATGGGGCCAGCGCGATGCATGCGGCCAGCATGCCCACGGCACGAATGGAGTTGAGGGATTGATTCATGTCGAAGCGTCCGATGAGGTCGATGAACACCGCGAGCACACGACGATGCGCGCTCGCGGCTCGATCAGGAGGGGTCAGGTGCGATCGAGCGCGAACACATAGAGCGTGCCTCCGCGCGGGACCTTGTCGGCGGCCTTCGCCATCGGGCCGCCCCAGATCGGATTCGCGCCGCCGTAACCCGCGAGTATCGCGACGTATTCCTTACCGTCGATCTCATACACTGAAGGCTGCGCGATGATTCCGCTCGCGAGCTTGGGGCTTTGCCACAAAACCTTGCCGGTCTTTTCGTCGAACGCATAGAGATGGCCGTCGAGCGAGCCGCTGAATGCGAGACCGCCCGCCGTCGTCGCGACGCCGCCGTTCCACGGCAGCTTGCTCCAGTGGCTCCAGACCTTCTTGCCGGTATCGACATCGATAGCCTGCAACTCGCCGTAACCCTTGCTGTTGGGCTCAGGCTTGATCTCGAAGCCTTCGCCGAGATAGGGCAGACCTTCCATGTAGGTCACCGACTTGCCCGACAAGGACATGCACGCATGCAAGGCGGGCACGATCGCGAGATGCGTTTGCGGATCGTATGAAACGGACCACCAGTTCTTGCCGCCCAGAAAACTCGGACATGTTTCAATGGTCGTGCCCGTCTTCGGATACTTGGACGCATCCTGAATCGGCTTGCCATCGTCCGTGTAACCCGTGACCGATGTCGCGGTGACGAAGGGCCGTGCATAGATCAGCTTGCCATTGCTGCGATCGATTGCATGAAAGAAGCCGTTGCGGTCCGCGTGAATGATCGCATCGTAGTCCTTGCCTTGATACTTGATGTTCGCGAGCACGGGCGTGTTCACGCCGTCATAGTCCCAGGTGTCATGCGTCGTGTATTGATAGTGCCACTTGAGGTCGCCCGTTTTCGGATCGAGCGCGAGCAGCGAATCGGAATAGAGATTGTCGCCGGGACGGAGATCCGCGAGCCATGGTCCCGGGTTGCCGACGCCCCAGTAGAGGGTCTTGCTCGCGGCATCATAGGTGCCGGTGAGCCATGCGGGTGCGCCGCCATGTTCCTGCATGCCATCGGGCCAGGTGTTGCCGCCGGGTTCCTTCGCGCCGGGCACGGTAAAGCGTTTCCACAGCACCTTGCCATCGTTCGGATCGAGTGCCGCGATGAAGCCGCGCGCGCCGTACTCGCCACCCGCACTGCCCACGACGAGCGCACCATCCAGCGCGAGCGGCGCAAGCGAGAACGCATAGCCGGTGCCCGGATCGAACATCGCCTTCTTCCATACGAGCGCGCCCGTTTGCGCATCGAGCGCGGCCACTTCGCCGTTCAGCATCGCGACATAGACGTTCTTGCCGTATAAGGCGACACCGCGATTGATCACATCGCAACACGCGGTCTTGAACGACTTTGCGTCGAGATTCGGCTCGTATTTCCAGAGCTGCTTGCCGGTTGCGGCATCGAAGGCATAGACGTTGTCCTTGGGCGTCGTCACGAACAGAAAGCGTCCGTTGACGATGGGCGTCGCTTCGAAGCCTTGCTGCAGGTCCTTGGGAAACTTGTAGCTCCATGCCTGCTTCAAGCCCTTCACATTCGTCGTGTCGATCTGCTTGAGCGGTGAGTGGCCGTGACCGTTATACGTGCGGTAGTAGGTGAGCCAACCAGGATCGTCCTGCGCGCTGGTGAGACGTTCATAGCTGACCTCCGGATACTGCGCAGGCGTGCCGCTCGCTGCGATGGCCTGATGCTGTGCGAGCGCGAATGAGGCACTGACACCCGCAGCAAGGGCCGCGATGCGCATTGCCGGACTGAAGCGAATCTTCATCGTTGTCTCCTGAGTATTATCGGTGCGACGTCTTACTGAATCTAGATAGCGATCCGAAACGGTTGCGACGTCATCAAGGCAAGTCATGTGCCATTGGCGATGCATGCGCGTGCGTGCCTTGCCGCATGCGGATCTCATGGACGAAGCCATGCACACGCCCGCCATGCGGCGTCGATGTTCGTGTGTTGCATCGTGGAGCAGTGAGACATCTGGCGTGTTGCCCGATGTGACAGTGCGGGTTCAGTCGAGCCAGCCGAGGCGGCGGGCTTCATCGATGAAGCGATACACATCCGCGGCAAGTCCCGATGTGCGGAAGCGTGCTTCAATCTCGCCGATGATGTCGTCGAGTTCGCGCGTGCCATCGCAGCGCGCGAGTATCTCGCCCGCACTGCGATTGAGTTCGACGCTGCCGCGCGGATGCACGATCTCGCATGTGCTCATGTCCGCATGCCAATGCAGCTTCAGTGGCGCGCGCAAGCGTGGCCGCGTAGGCGCAGTCGTGGTGTTCATGTGGAGCAGAAGGAAGGGGACGTGCCCGGGTTCGATCGACCCGGGCGCGCTTTCATCGCAGCATCAGCGTGTGGCGATATACATCGTGATCTCGAAGCCGAAGCGCAGATCGGTGAAGGCCGGTGTCGTCCATTGCATGTTCATCTCCTGGATGATGTTCGAGTGAGATCGCGAACCGTTTCGCAATCGGACCTCGAAAATGCAAGCTCCGTGCCTTCGATGAATCGACCGTGCATGTGCACGCTGCGGGCTTTCAGTTCGGTTTCGATGATGCGTGGCTATGGTGACCGCGCTGTGCCTGTTCGGAACAAGGGTGTAGCGAAGTGGAACAACTCATTGCTCCATCGTTGAACAGGCGGGCATCTTGCGATAGATCGTATTGCGTGACACTCCCAGCGCGCGTGCAGCGGCCGAGACATTGCCACGATGCCGCGCGAGCGCCGCCGCGATCACGGATGCTGTGACTTCCTGAAGACGCCCTGATGCAAGCGCCGATGGAACGCATGCTTCAGACAGGCCCTGCGCGCCGACACGAGTGTCCTCGAAGAAATCTTCCGGTAGATGTTCCCGACGGATGCAGCCATCGTCATCCACCATCGCGGCCGCCGTGCGCAGCAGATTGCACAGTTGCCTGAAGTTGCCGGGCCACGCATAGCACTCGAAGAGCGCCATCACTTCATCGTCGATCGACAGGGACATGCAGCACGCTTCATCGGCGCTCACGGCATGCAGCATCTTCGTGATGACGGTCGCGAGGTCGGTGCGTTCGCGCAACGGCGGCAGCTTCACGACGAGTCCATTCAAACGGTAATAGAGGTCCTCGCGAAAGCGGTTCTGTTCGATCATCTCGCGCAGATTGCGGTGCGTCGCGCAGATGATGGCGACATCGACCGGTATCGATTTGCTCGAACCGAGCGGATCGACGACGCGTTCCTGCAGCACGCGCAGCAGGCGCACTTGCAGCGGATACGGCATGTCGCCGATTTCGTCGAGAAAGAGCGTGCCGCCGTTCGCCTGCAAGAGCTTGCCGGCCGCGCCCTTGCGCCGCGCGCCCGTGAACGCGCCTTCCTCATAACCGAAGAGTTCCGATTCGATCAGGTTCTCCGGAATCGATGCGCAGTTCACCGCGACGAACGGCCCCGCGCGGCGCGGTGAATCGCCATGAATGGCCTGCGCGAGCAACTCCTTGCCCGTGCCGGTTTCACCCGTGATGAGGATCGGAATGTCCTTGCCGATGACCTTGCGCACCTTGCCGATGACAGCGGACACCTTGGTATCGCCGGTGTCGAGCGAGGCGAGCTTCGATGAAGCATCGCGCGTAGACGATGCGCGCGGCGCGAGTCGGGTCGCGACGGGCGTGGCAGCCATCTCGGCGAGCGGCGCGCGATTCAGGCGCACGCGCGCGCACACGCGTGTGCCGTTGTTGAGGTCGAGGGGCAGATGCGGCGCGCGGCTCGCATGCGAACGATCGATCAGTTGGGCGCTCGTGAGCCCGAACAGCGACGATAGCGTATGCGCGCGCAGCGAGGAAAGCGGCAAGCCGAACTGAAACTGCGCGCTGCGGTTGGCCGAGAGAAAGCGTCCATCGCATGTGAAGGCCATGATGCCTTCCATCAATGTGCCGAGAAATTCGGGGCGGCTGTGAAACGCGATCTGCAGCATGCCCTGAAACGTGCTGGAAAAAAGATGGTTCTCGATCATCTGCACCGACATGCGCGCAAGCGCCATCGTGTGCCGATGATAGCTGCGATGATCGCCGGTGACGTCGAGCACGCCAATGAGGTCGCCGTATGGATCGAGGATCGGCACGCTGGAACAGGTGAGAAAACGATTGGCGGCGAGATAGTGCTGGGCGCCATGCACGACGGTCGGGCAGCGTTCCGCGATCGCCGTGCCGATCGCATTGGTCCCTTGTCGTTCCTCGGCCCAGTTCGCGCCGGCGCGCAGCGCGACCTTTTCGGCGCGAGCGAGAAAGTCATCGTCGCCCGTCGAATGGAGAATGAGACCTTGAGCGTCGGTCAGCACGATCATGCTTTGCGTGTTGACGATTTGTTCGCGCAGCGTTTCCATCACCGGCGTCGCGTGCGCGCACAGCACACGGTTCTGTTCGAGCTTGAGCAGCAGATCGCCTTCGGTCAGCACGTCGTAGTCGGGCCGTGTCGACGCATTCAGGCCGAAGGTTTCGGAACGCTCGTGCGCCTTGCGGATCGACGGAATGAGCCAGCCGCTCTCTCGCTCTTCGTGGGTAGTCGCGATCTCGCGGATATCGTCTTGCATCCTCTCCTCCATGTGCAAGTGCCGGTCGTATCGCCGGATGCGTGAGCGCGGATAAAAGCAAGTCCTGCGCCAAAGAGCGGCGCGATCATGCGTGTCAGCCAATCGAAAGGATGTCGGTGTCGTCGCGGTGCCGACAGCATCGTGCGTGTTGTGTTGGCGCGCGTCTGACTCGGTGCATCGATGGAGCGCTTGCATTTGTGTCGACGAGCCCGCCGCATAAAGCTCGCAGCCGACGTAGCGCTCATTGGCATGCACGATGCAAAGAACCATGGCGAGCGCACCATACGCTCGATTCAAGCAAATACTTGCTCACGCATCGCAAGGAGAAACCCCATGGCGCACCTGAAGCTCGACGATCTGCAACATGCCGAGGACCTGACCTCTTCCGAGATGTCCCGCATCGTCGGAGGCGACAAGAAAGAGCCGGCCGGCAGGCCGATTCATATCGACGCCAATAGCGGCGTGCTGACGTTCAAGGACGGCTCGCAGTGGACGATGGACCTCGACGGCAAGCTGCATCCGCTGTGACGCGTGGCTTCGGAAGCCGCCTGTGAGAGGAGACCGGGACGTGCGCTACCTCGTGCGCCCCGGTTTTTTGCATTCAGAATGCCTGATGGCGTTTTGACTTTTGCGTTCTGAATGCCGAATTACAAACCGGTTCGGCCCGCCGTGAGCACGAGCCGCAAGCCGAGCATCGCGATGACGCCCGACGCAATCCGATCGATCCATTTCTTCGCGCGCAGATACATATCGCGCGGGCGCGGGCTCGAGAAACCCAGCGCGACGACGGTGTACCAGCCTGTCTCGATCGCGAAGACCATCGGCGGCAGCACAAAATAGCACCACAGCGGTGGATGCTGCGGCAGGAGCGCCGCGAAGATGCTGCCGTACCAGATGGCGGTTTTCGGATTGCTCAGTTGCGTCGTGAGTCCGAGCCAGAATGATTTGCGTGCGCTTCTCGTGAGCGCGGGCGCATCGTCGCGATTCGGCATGTGCATCGGTTGTACGGCCCCGCGCCAGATCTTCCACGCGATATGGATCAGATACAGGCCGCCCGCGACCTTCAGCGCGATGTAGAGCCACTCCACGGCGACCAGCAGCGTATAGAGTCCCGCGAGCGCGATGCCGCCGAAGAAGATGCCGCCCACGCCCATGCCGAGCGCGGTCGCGAGACCATCGGCGCGCGAGATGCCGATGGCGTTGCGCGCCACGACCACGAAGCTCGGTCCGGGAATCATCGCGCCGAGCAGCAGCGAGAACAGAATCGCGAGTACGGCGTTCGATGCGGTCATCGGACTTTCTCCTTCTGTTTGCAGTCGATTGCATGGGGAATGCGGCATGCAAAACGCACGATTGCATTCAGCATGCATGATGCATGATACGCCCGACGTTTTGCGCTGCTTCAGCCGCCGCCGTTCGCGACGCTGTCTTCATGAATCGCGCGATTGCGTCCGGCGCGTTTCGCGAGATAGAGCGCGGCGTCGGCGCTGTTGAGCAACTTGAGGGCGTCGTCGGCAAGGCGCGGCGAGGCCGTGGCGCAGCCGATGCTGATGGTCAGTATCCCCTTGGGCGCGGCGCTGTTCGGGATCGCCAGTTCTTCCACCTTCACGCGCAGGCGTTCCGCGAACGTGAACGCGCCGCTCGATGCCGCGCCTGGCAACACGATCACGAACTCCTCGCCGCCATAGCGCGCAACGATATCGCCGGGCCGCTTCGCGGAATTCTGTATGCAATCGGCCACCGCGATGAGCGCGTCGTCGCCCATTGCGTGACCGTAGGTGTCGTTGTAGAGCTTGAAGTAATCGACATCGACGAAGAGCGCGGAGAGCGGTTGATCGGCACGCCGCGCACGGCGCCATTCCTCGTCGAGCCGGCGGTCGAGCGCGCGGCGATTGGAAAGCCCCGTCAGCGCGTCCGTGCCCGCGAGCCGCTGCAGTTTCTCGTGCGCGATCGCACGCGAACGCAACGAGATGGCCAGCAGCCACGAGATGACGATGAAGCCGCCGCCGAACATCAGCGTCAGGCCACCGATGACGACGCTGCGTTCACGCCACCCACCGAGCACGTCGTCTTCGGCGGGCGCGACTGCCGCGATCAGATGCGTGCCCGGCACGTGCTGGAAAGTGTAGAGCCGTCGTACACCATCGATCGTCGAGCGGGAGATATAGGAGCCGGAGGGCGCGTCCTTCATCGCGGCGAAGGTTGGCGATTTCGCGACGTATGCAGTCTCATCCGACGGCAACGCCGGCTTGCGCGCGATCATCACGCCGTCCTGCTGAACGATGAACGCCGAGCCCGACCGGCCGACATTCACGCGCGACAACAAATTCCTGAAGTAGGCGACGTTCAGCGCGATGACGGCGACCCCCGCGAACGATCCGTCGGGCGCGTTGATGCGGCGGCTCATCGCGAGCGAGGTCACGCCCTTGCGCAGTCGCGACACATAGGGTCCGGAAATGAAGAGGCTCGCGTCGGGGTGTTCGGCATGAGCCTTGAAGTAGTCGCGATCGTTGAAGAGGAGATCGGCATGCTGCGAAGGATCGCGTTCGATCACGATGCGTCCTTCGCGATCCATGACGAACGCGCCGCCGACATAGGTCATTCCGGTGGCGCCATCGAACAGAACGAGCTTGCGCAGATCGGGAGGAAGCGCCATCACGGCGGGGTTTTGCGCGCCGCTCACGATGGTGCGCAGCGACAGGTCGATCGCTTCGGCGTTGCGGGCGATATCCGCGCTCAGGGTCGCGACGAGATTGGCCGACGCCTGATGCGCGTTCTGCAACGCCTGCGCGCGTCCCTGCCAGAGCGCGGCGAACGACAGCACCGCCATGGAAATGGCGATGGCGGTACCGATGAGTCCGGCGAGCACCGGAAACCGCGAGAACGCTTCGGCGAAGCGCATCGCGGCGGAGTTGTTGCGTCGCATCAGCCGGCGGCTCATCACGCGTCCGGTCTTGCGAACGGCCTTCAAACTGGCGGGCATTCAGGTTCTCCGCATGACGCCATTCCCGCACGACCGGGCACGCCATCGCTGTGCGACGCCACCTCGCATTGCGTCGAAAACTCCGTGATTCATGGGTCGAAATGCATTCGCGTTTCCGATTGTAGTCGGTCGCACCGCTTTGTTTCAGCACGGACGTCCGCGAATCAGCTACCGCGTCCCCCCATGCGCTTGCGGATTTCCGAGTCGAGAATGAGCCGTCCGCGCAGCTTGCCCTTCATGCGCTTCACATAGCGCGGCGCTTCGGTCATGTGAATCACCATCAGTTCGCGCACCTTGTCCGCGTTGCGCGCGCGCGCGGCTTCCGTGATCGCCTTGTGGATCTTCACGTTCGCGCGGCCGAAGCGTTCGTGTTCGGCCTGCGGCGTATCGTTCCTGAACTCGATGAGCTGCCGGATCATCTCGTTGATGAGTTCGCACGTGAAGCGCAGAAACGGGTTGGGATTGGCGGCGGCGAGAATGTCGTGAAAGTTCACGTCTTCCTGACGTTGCCTGACGATGTCGCGATCCACATGCGCCGCGGCGGGTTCGTCGCAACACGCGATGTTCGTTTCCAGCGCCGCGAAATCCTCGTCGGTGAGATGAGGCACCGCGCCCGCCGCCAGTTCGGGTTCGAGCAACTGACGCACGGTATAGATATCGTCGATGGTCACGTCCTTGAAGAACAGATAGTTCTGCAAGAGCTGCAACGTGCGATCGAGCGGCACTTCGACGATCGTGCCGCCGCCCGACGGGCCCGTCGTCACCTTGATGAGCCCTTGCACTTCGAGCGATTTGAGCGCCTCGCGTATCGTGCTCTTGCTGACGGAGAAGAGCTGCTGCAACTCGACTTCGCGCGGCAGCTTGTCGCCGGGCTTGAGATTCTTTTCCGTGATCAGCCGCTTGATCTCTTCCGCGACGAGATCCGCGCGCTTCGGCTGCTTGATCGACTGTTGCGCGATCTCGATTGCAGCGCCCGCGCGTTTTGCACGCTCCATGACCATGTCGATGCTCCCTGTCGTTGTCTGCTTGATACGCGTACGCATGGCGGCCACGCAGACTGGAATTTTGCCTTATTGACACGCGAATTTATTGTTCCTAGCATCAGGTTCATTCTATTTATCATGATAAATAGGATGAACCCCGCCGAGGCTCGAACGTACCACGAAAATAATGCGGGGCGGCTGCGCGGGTCATCTTCTTCAAGGAGCGTCAATTTTGAATCGCCGAAACATGTTGAAACTGGCCGCGCTGTCGGCCATTCCAGGATCGATCGAAGCGCTCGTGTCAAGAAGCGCCTTTGCGCAGAGCTCGCCGATCCAGTTCGCCTGCCCGGTGCCGATGTCCGGCCCGTTCGCGGCCAACGGCAAGTACGCCGATCTCGGCATGAAGCTCGCGATCGATCAATACGGCAAGGTGCTCGGCCAGCCGCTCGCCTATACGACGCTCGATACCGAGGGAAAACCCGCAACGGCCGTGCGGCGCGTGCAGGAAATCGCCCAGCAGAAGAACGCGCGTTATTTCGCGGGCGGCATTCTTTCCTCCGAAGCACTCGCAATGGGCAAGGAAGCCCAGAAGGCCGACGGCATCTTCATCACGACAGCGGGCGCGGATGAACTCACCGGCAAGGATTGCAACAGCGCGACTTTCCGCTGGTCGGTGCCGACTTTCGGCGCGATCGAGCAGACGGTGCGGCCGCTGATTCAATCGATGCCCAACGCGAAGCGCTGGTACACCATCACGCCGCAATACGTGTTCGGCGACGGACTCTTGTCCGCAGCGAAGAACATCTTCAAGGAGAAGGGCATCGAGCATGTGGGCAATAGCTATCACTCGCTCAATGAAAAGGAGTTCAGCGGTTATCTGACCAATGCGGTCGCCGCCAAGCCTGACGTTCTTCTTATCCTGAACTTTGGTTCGCAATCGTCGGACACGTTGCGCCAGGCCGTGAGCTTCGGCATGAAGAACAACTGCACGATCCTGATGGCGTGGGCGTCGGGGCTGGAGCAATTCGAAGCGCTCGGTCCTGACATTTGCGAAGGCGTGTATTTCGGCGCGCAGTACTGGCATGCGATCGACACGCCGCTCAATCACGATCTCGTCAAGCGCGTCAACGCAACCTACAAGTCGAACCCGAACTACAGCCTCGCAGGCTCGTACATCTGCACGAAGATTCTGCTCGACGGCATCGTGAAGGCGGGCACCGCCGACCCGAAGAAAGTCGTCGCCGCGCTCGAAGGCATGAAGTACGCAGGATTGACCGGTCCCGAAGAGATACGCGCGGGCGATCATCAGGTGCTGAAGAACTATTACCTGTTGAAGGGCAAGCCCAAGAGCAAGATGAAGGACAAGGACGATTACGCCGACATCGTCAGTTCGGGTCAATCCTTCCTGCCGCTCGACAAGACACAATGCAAGCTGGCTTGATAGCTTGATGTTCTGACGCGCGCTGTTTTCATGCGAATGCAGGCAAGACTTGCATTCGCGCCGCCACTCTTCTGATGCAAGGCCATGAACGTTTATCTGTTGCAGGTCGTGAACGGCATCGGCGTGGGCATGCTGTATTTTCTGCTCGCGGTCGGGTTGTCGATCGTGTTCGGGCTGCTGCGCTTCGTGAACTTCGCGCACGGCGCTTTCTATCTGCTGGGCGCGTACTTCTGCTACCAGGCGATGCAGTGGTCCATGAACTTCTGGGCCGCGCTCGTCGTCGTGCCAGTCGTAGTCGGCGCGTGCGCGTGGATCGTCGAGAAAGCCGTGCTGCGGCACGTCTATGCGCAGCAGCACGAGTTCCATATTCTCGCGACGGTCGGGCTCGCGCTCGTGATACAGGAATGCGCGATCATCGCGTGGGGACCGCTCGGAGACAACGTTCCGGTCCCCGACATCCTGAATGGCGTCGTGATGTGGGGCAGCTTCATCTACCCGAAATACCGGCTCTTCGTGATGGCCTTTACGGCCGTGCTGGCGGGCATTCTGTGGTGGGTGCTCGAAGGCACGCGGCTGGGCAGCGCGGTGCGCGCGGGTAGCGAATCGAGCGAGATGGTGTCGCTGCTCGGCATCAACGTGACGCGCATCTTCAGTCTCGTCTTCGCGCTGGGCGCGGGCACGGCGGCACTCGCGGGCGTGCTCGCCGCGCCGATACGCGGTGTCGATCCCTTCATGGGCATCGAAGCGCTCGGCGTCGCGTTCGTCGTCGTCGTAGTGGGCGGAATGGGTAACTTTCTCGGCGCGCTCGTCGGCGGGTTGCTGGTGGGCATCGTGCAAAGCGTGATGAGCACGTTATGGCCCGAAGGCGCGCGTCTCATGATTTACGTCGCAATGGCTGCGGTGTTGCTGCTGCGTCCGAATGGATTGCTCGGGAGGACCGCGTGAACGCCAAACTGGATTCGAAAACACTGGACGTGAACGTGCCACCACGTTCGCACAGACATTCGTTGCATCGCTATCGCTTCCTGTTGCTCGCGGCCATCGTCGTGTGCATTCTGCCGATGACGATGCGTTCCGGATCGCTCGCAACCGAAGTGCTCGTCTATGCGCTCGCCGCGCTCGGCTGCAATCTGCTGCTCGGTCACACTGGCTTGCTGTCCTTCGGGCAAGGCATTTTCTTCGGCCTGGGAAGTTATAGCGCGGGTTTGATACTCACGAAGTCGGGGCTTCAGGTGCCTGCCGCGTTGCTCGGCGCGATCGTGATGGGTGCGATTGCCGCGGCGCTCGTCGGATGGTTCTCGATTCGTCAGCGCGGCGCGTACTTCGTGATGCTGACGCTGGCCTTCGGGCAGATGTTCTACTTTCTCGCCTACACGACGCCCGATCTCACCGGCGGCGACAACGGCCTGCTCGATATCCCGCGTCCCGCGTTGTCGATCTTCGGGCAACCGCTCGTGTCGATTGCATCGCCGTGGCAGTACTACGCGTTCGTCGCCGTGCTGTTTCTGATCGCGTTCTGGCTGATGCTGCGGGTGTCGCATTCGGTCTTCGGCCGCACGCTGCTCGCGATCCGCGACAACGAAGCGCGCGCCGCCGCCGTGGGCTACGACGTCAGACGCTTCAAGCTCGCCGCTTTCATCGTATCGGGCGCGGTGACGGGACTGGCCGGCGCACTGCACGCGATGATGACGGGCATCGCGCCGCTGTCGAACATCGACTATCACACGAGCGAGATGATTCTCGTGATGACGGTCATCGGCGGCACGGGCAATCTCTTTTCCTCCGTTCTCGGCGCGGCGTTCTACGTACTGTTCGCCGACTGGCTGTCGACGCTGTGGCCGCGCTGGCTGCTGTTGCTCGGGCTCGTATTGATTGCCGTGAGCCTCTTCATGCAGCGCGGTCTGTGGGGACTGGGAGAACGCATCTGGCGCGCGCTCAGGCGCGATCGGGGAGAGCCGGCATGAGCGCATCGATACTGGAAGCGAAGGGCGTCGCGAAACGCTATGGCAAGTTCGCGGCGCTGACGGATGTGAACCTGCGCATCGCGAAGAACACGGTGCATTCCGTGATCGGACCGAACGGCGCCGGAAAGACCACGCTGTTTCACGTGCTGACGGGCACGGTGCCGATCACGTCGGGCAATATCGTATTCGATGGCCGCGACGTGACGCATGAGCCTGATCATCGTCGTGTGAAGCGCGGCATCGCGCGCTCTTTTCAGGTGACGAGCCTGTTTGCGAATCTCTCCGTGCGCGAGAATCTGCGTCTCGCCGCACAAGGTGTCGACTCGAAACGCGCGCTCAATGCGTGGAGCCCGCCGCATGGCGTGCTCGAACATCGCGATACGGTCGATGGCATTCTCGAACGTCTCGCGCTGCAACGCTTCGCATCGACGCAAGCGAGCGCGCTGTCGCATGGTCAGCAACGACGCCTCGAAGTGGGCATGGCGCTCGCCGCGCGGCCAAAGGCCATCTTTCTCGACGAGCCGACATCGGGCATGGGCATCGACGATCTCGACAGCATGAAGCATCTGATACGCAGTCTGCGCGACGACTACACGGTCGTGCTGATCGAGCACAACATGGATATCGTGATGGACATCTCCGACACGATCACGGTCATGCAGCAAGGCCGTGTGCTGGTCGAAGGCAAGCCCGCCGATATTCGCGGCGACGAGCGCGTGCGCAGCGCTTATCTCGGCAACATGATTACCGGAGGCCGCGCATGATGCTCGACGTCAGAGACATTCACGGCTATTACGGCAAGAGCCATATTCTCCAGGGCGTGTCGCTGCAAATTGGCGAGGGCGAAACCGTCACGCTGCTCGGGCGCAACGGCGCGGGGAAATCGACGACGCTCAAAAGCATCGCGGGCGTCGTGACGCCGCAACGGGGCAGCGTGAAGTTCAAGGGCGCGGAGCTTGCGAAGCTGCCGCCTCACAAGATCGCTGCGCGCGGCGTGTGTTTCGTGCCCGAGCATCGCGGCATCTTCAAGCTGCTCTCGGTCGAAGAGAATTTGCGGCTCGGCGCGCGCAAGGATTCGCCGTGGCAACTCGCGGATATCTATCGCATCTTTCCGCGTTTGAAAGAGCGGCGCACGAACGGCGGCGGTCAGCTTTCCGGCGGCGAACAACAGATGCTCGCGATCGGCCGCGCGCTGATGAATCATCCGCGCCTTCTGATGCTCGATGAACCGGTGGAAGGACTCGCGCCCGTGATCGTCGAAGAGATCGTCGCGCAGTTGAAGCTGATTCGCAAAGCGGGCGTGGCGATTCTGCTCGTCGAACAGAATCTCGAAGTGTGCACGCAGCTTGCGGATCGCCATTACATCATCGAGCAGGGGCGCATCGTGTATGAAGGCGCAAATGATGCGTTCATCGCCGATGAATCGATCAAGGATCGTTATCTCGGTGTCGGCGTCGTCTGAACATCGATCAGCAACACTCAAGCTCAGGAACCTCGAATGCAAGCTCATGATATGCCGGCGCATGCCGGATTGCGCATCGATGGTGCGCGTCTCTGGAACAGTCTGATGGAACTCGCGCGCATCGGCGCGACGGAGAAGGGCGGCGTATGCCGTCTTGCGCTCACGGAACTCGACAGGCAAGGCCGGGATCTGTTCGTCGCGTGGGCGAAGCAGATCGGCTGCACGGTGCGCGTCGATGCGATCGGCAATATCTTTGCGCGTCGCGCGGGCACGCGGGACGATCTCCCGCCAGTCGTGACCGGCAGCCATATCGACACGCAGCCGACCGGCGGCAAGTTCGACGGCAACTATGGCGTTCTGGCGGGTCTCGAAGTATTGCGCACGCTGAACGACAACGACGTGCGTACCGCTGCGCCGCTCGAAGTCGCGGTCTGGACCAATGAGGAAGGCTCGCGCTTCGTACCGGTGATGATGGGCTCTGGCGTGTTCGCGGGCGCGTTCACGCTCGATCACGCGCTTGAGCAGGCGGATCGCGAAGGCGTGTCCGTGCGCGATGCGCTCGCGGCGATCGGCTATGCGGGCGAACGCGTTCCCGCGCATGACGTGGGCGCGTATTTCGAAGCGCACATCGAACAGGGACCGGTGCTAGAAGCGAACGACAAGGTGATCGGCGTCGTGCAGGGCGCGCTCGGCCAGCGCTGGTACGACGTGACCATCGACGGCATGGAAGCGCACGCGGGTCCGACACCGATGGAACTGCGGCGCGACGCACTGCTCGTCGCCGCTGACCTGATCCGCACGGTCAACCGCATCGCGCTCGATCACGCGCCGCATGGACGGGGCACGGTAGGCTGGATGAACGTGCATCCGAACTCGCGCAACGTGATTCCGGGGCGCGTGAAGCTGACGGTCGACTTGCGCGCCGCCGACGATGCGACGCTGCTCGAAATGGACCGCGCGTTGCGCGAGGCATGCGCTCAGGCGGACTTGCCGGTCACGGTAGACGAAGTTGTCTACTTTGCGCCGCAACCGTTCGATGCCTCACTGGTCGCTTCGGTGCGCGAGAGTGCGGGCACGCTCGGCTTCACGTCGATGGATGTCGTGAGCGGCGCGGGACACGACGCGGTGTATCTCGCGCGCGTGGCGCCGGCCGCGATGATCTTCGTGCCGTGCAAGGATGGCATCAGTCACAACGAGATCGAGGATGCACGTTCCGATCATCTCGAAGCGGGCTGCAACGTGCTGCTGCAAGTGATGCTGCGCGCGGCGGGAGAAGCGGCATGAAGTTTCTCATCGCGCGGATGAATCACGAAACCAATACCTTCTCGCCTGTCGCGACGCCGCTCGAAGCGTTCGGACGCGACGGCCCCTGTTATGGCGACGATGCGTATCGCGAGAACGCCGGCATGCGCACGGCGATGTCCGCGTTCATCGATGCGGCGAAGCGCGAACACGCGGAGATCGTCACGCCGATATCGGCATCGGCGAATCCGAGCGGGCGCGTGGCTGCCGCCGCTTACGACGCGATCTGCCACTCGATCGTCGATGCTGCGCACGGCTGCGATGCGGTGATGCTCGATCTGCATGGCGCGATGGTGGCGGAAAATTCACCCGACGGTGAAGGCGATCTGCTCGAACGCGTGCGACGCGCGCTGCCGCACGCGCCCATCGCCGTATCGCTCGATCTGCATGCGAACGTCACGCAGAAGATTATCGACAACGCGGATGTGATAACGAGCTTCAAAACGTATCCGCATGTCGACATGTACGAGAGCGGCGAGCATGCGGCGCGGCTGCTGCTCGATCTCATTCATGGCGATGCGAAGCCCGTGATCGCATGGGCGCAGCCGCCGTTGCTCACGCATACGCTCAGAAGTTCGACCGCCGATGGCGCGATGAAACGCGCCGTCGATGCCGCTCGCGCTGCCGAACGCGAAGATGGCGTGCTGGCCGTGTCGGTGCTGTCGGGCTTCTCGCTTGCCGATATCGCTGCGCCTTGCATCAGCGTCGTTGTGGTCGCAAACGGAGAGCGCACGAAGGCGCAGGAAATCGCGGATCGCATCGCCCGGCAGATCTGGGCCGAGCGTGACGAGTTCGTCTATCGAAGCGCGCCGCTCGCGCAGTCGATCAGCGAAGGTGCGGCGCTCGCGCGCGAAACCGACAAGCCCGTATTGCTGCTCGATCACGGCGACAACTGCATGTCAGGGGGAACCTGCGATACCACGGACGCGCTCGAAGAGGCGTTGAAGCAAGGACTCGAGGGCATCGTCGTCGGACCGTTGTGCGATCCCGAAGCGGTGGCGAAGCTCTTCGAAGCAGGCGAGGGCGCGACGGTCACGATCGGCATCGGCAACAAGCTCGCGAGCGTGGCCTCGCGCGGCAAGCCGCCGCTCGACGTGACGGGCGTCGTGCGCGCGTTGACCGATGGCGAGTACATCATCAGCGGGCCGACCTACACGGGACAGCGCGCATACATGGGGCGCGCGGCCGTGCTCGAAACGGCGGCGGCGCGCATCCTCGTGACGGAGCGCACGCACGAGCCGTGGGATCTGGGCGTGTTCGAGAGCGTGGGTATCGATCCGCGTGGCGCGCGGTTTCTGATCCTCAAGTCGCGCATGTATTGCCGTCCCGTGTTCGTGCCGATCGCGGGCGGGCTCGTCGAGTGCGACAGCCGCGGCGTCACGAGTTCCGATTACGGACTCTTTTCGTTCGAAAACCTCAGCCGGCCTGTATACCCACTGGATTCGGACATCGAGTATTGATCGAGCGAGGACGCGGCGCGCCTGCTATTTCACGAGGCGCAGCCGCTTCGTGACGATCGTGCCTTCCTTTCGATCGATGAGCCACGCGGCATCGATGCTTCCATTCAGCGTAGATGTCCTGCGTGTGATGTCGGTGGGTTCTTCGTCGGTGGGCGCGCTGTGCTCGATATCTTCCATCAGATAGGGCGGCGCGAGGGTGCAGATCAGCACGATGGCGAAGTCGTCGTTGCCGTGTTCGTGATCGAAGTGCGGCAGCAGCGCGCGGCCTTGTATCGTGGTCTTGTTGCCGCCGCCCGCCTTCAATTGAATGACGTCGACGGTCTGAAGAAATCCCTTCGCCTTCGCCTCGGGCGCGACGACGAGCTTGCGGCCGCTTTGTCCCTTCACTGTCTGCTTGAGCAGAATGGCGCCGGGATCTTCCGGCGCCGCCAGCGAGACGTTCACGGTAAGCACTTTCTTCTTCGACAGATAGCGCACGCCGTATGAAACCGGAATGACGAAGGTGAACGTGCGGTCGGTCTGCGCGCGGGGTTGGCTCGCACCCGAAGGCGCGGACGCGGCTTGCTCGGATTTGCGCAACGGATGCGCCAGGAATGAGCGCACACGGCTCGTGATCGACGAGGACTGGCTCGGCGCGGGACGACCCGCGAGCGCATCGCGGACGTGTTCGGGATCGTCGCCGGTGAAGTTCGGCGGAAGGGCGTCGACGGACATGATCGCCGGCGTCGATGCACCGCTCGCCGCATGGCTCGCGGACGGCGCGGCCGCGAATGCGGGCGCCGACCCGCATAGCAGCATGAAGGTCAGACATAGCGCGGCGCTGCTTCGATGTTTCGATGAATCCACCTGCCACTCCTGGCGCATGAAGCCGGGTCACGATGAAGTGGCTATCTTAAAGCGAAGCGCGCGGATCGGCATCTTGCATGCGTGATTATGAATTCAATCGATTCACGCAGGTTCCTCGATGTTCCAGCCGCGCCAAACGCGGCCGGATTCCCAATCCCATCAAGCCGCAGCCGCCTCCACACGCTCGACGAACGCGCACACCGCCGCCGTCACTTGCGCGGTCGTCGCCTTGCCGCCGAGATCGCCGGTGTGCAACGACGGATCAGCCGTCACCGCCTCGACCGCGGCCATCACGCGCTTCGCGGCTTCGAACTCGCCGAGATGTTCGAGCAGCATCGCGACCGACCAGAACGTGCCGATCGGATTGGCGAGACCCTTGCCCATGATGTCGAACGCTGAGCCGTGAATCGGCTCGAACATCGACGGATAGCGGCGTTCCGGATCGATATTGCCCGTCGGCGCGATGCCGAGGCTGCCCGCGAGCGCCGCGGCCAGATCGCTCAGGATGTCCGCATGCAGGTTGGTCGCGACGATGGTGTCGAGCGTCGCCGGACGATTGACCATGCGCGCGGTGGCCGCATCGACCAGTTCCTTGTCCCACTTCACGTCCGGGAATTCCTTCGAGATCTCCAGCGCGACCTCGTCCCACATGACCATCGCGTGACGCTGCGCGTTGCTCTTCGTGATGACGGTCAGCAGCTTGCGGGGACGCGACTGCGCGAGTTTGAATGCAAAACGCATAATGCGTTCGACACCGGCGCGCGTGAGGATCGAGACATCGGTCGCGGCTTCGATCGGATGACCCTGATGCACGCGGCCGCCGACGCCCGAATATTCGCCTTCCGAGTTCTCGCGCACGATCACCCAGTTCAGGTCTTCGCGCTCGCAGCGCTTGAGCGGCCCGTCGATGCCCGGCAGGATGCGCGTCGGGCGTACGTTTGCGTACTGGTCGAGGCCCTGGCAGATCTTCAGACGCAGGCCCCACAAAGTGATGTGATCGGGCACGTCCGGATCGCCGGCGGAACCGAAGAGGATCGCGTCTTTATCGCGGATCGCATCGAGACCATCGTCGGGCATCATCACGCCGTGCTGACGGTAGTAATCCGCACCCCAGTCGAAATTCTCGAAATCGAATGCAAAATTTTGCGTGCTGCGTGCCAGCGCTTCGAGAACTTGCCGGCCCGCGGGCACGACTTCCTTGCCGATGCCGTCGCCGGGAATGGTAGCGATGCGATATGTCTTCATGTCTCGTCTCCGTCTTCGATGTGTCGGGCGCTCTTCAGCGTGAGGCCACTTTACCCAACTTCCGGCGTGGAAACCGGCGTCTAACTCAAAGCATCTTTAACTTATTTTCACAAGTGAGCGGCGGGTGAGGATCGTCGCGCGTGAGGATCGCGGCGCTATACTGAGCTTCCTTTCACTCCAGCCCCGATCCGCGGAGCCTCTCGCGGCGCACGTCCACAAATTGGCTGAACACGACCTAGAAAAACTCAAAATCGACCGGGGACCGTCCGCCGCCATGCCGCGACGCCGGCGCAACTGGCTTCGTTACGTCATCATCGCCGCGATTCTGCTCGCGCTCGTCGCCGTGGCGCTTCGTCTCACCGGCGCGCAAGCGGTGGAGACGGCCACCGTCACTTCGGTTTATCCGTCGCAGAGTTACACGCTGCTCAACGCCACCGGCTATGTCGTGCCGCAGCGCAAGGCGGCGGTCGCGTCGAAGGGGCAGGGACGCGTCGAATGGCTCGGCGTGCTCGAAGGCACGGTGGTGAAGGAAGGCCAGATCATCGCGCGGCTGGAGAGCAACGACGTCGCCGCTTCGCTTGCACAGGCGCAGGCGCAGGTAAAGGTCGCGCGCGCCAATCTGGAATTGCAACGCGCCGAGATAAAAAACGCCGAAGTCGATCTGCGGCGCTTCAAGATTCTCGCCCCGCAGGGCGCGATACCGGCGACGCAGTACGACGCCGCGCTCGCCCGCTTCGACAAGGCGCAGGCGTCCATCAACAGCGACCAGGCGGCGATCGTCGCCGCGCTCGCCAATGCGCAGGCCGCGCAAGTGGCCGTCGATCAGACGGTGATCCGCGCGCCCTTCGACGGCGTCGTGCTCGAAAAACACGCGAACGTGGGCGACAACATCACGCCGTTTTCGTCGGCGTCGGACAGCAAGGGCGCGGTGGTCACCATCGCGGATATGAAGACGCTCGAAGTCGAAGCCGATGTCGCCGAATCGAACATCTCGCGCATCGCCGTCGAGCAGCCGTGCGAAATCCAGCTCGATGCGCTGCCCGACGTGCGTTTCGCGGGCCGCGTATCGCGCATCGTGCCGACGGTCGATCGCTCCAAGGCCACCGTGCTCGTGAAAGTGCGCTTCGTCGAGCGCGACGCGCGCGTGCTGCCCGAGATGTCCGCGAAGGTCGCGTTTCTCTCGAAGCCCGTGCCGCCCGAGGAGAAGAAGGCGGTTGTCGCGGTGCAGCCCAGCGCGGTCGTGACGCGTGATGGCAAGAAGGTGGTCTACGCGATCGAGCACGACACCGCGCGCGAAGTGCCGGTGACGACGGGCGAGCGCATCGGCGATCTTCTCGCCGTGCAGGGCGTGAAGCCCGGCGACGTGCTCGTGCTGTCGCCCGGCGACAAGATCAAGGACGGCGCCAAGGTCACCTTGGCGAAGAAATAGCGTGAGCGCGCCGACTCTGGTGGAAATCAGCCACGTTGCGAAGTCGTATCGGCGTGGCGCGCAGACGGTGCCGGTGCTGACCGACATCACGCTGTCCATCGCGCAAGGGAATTTCGTCGCGTTGATGGGGCCGTCCGGTTCCGGCAAGAGCACGCTGCTCAATCTGATCGCGGGCATCGACCGGCCCGACAGTGGCGAGCTGCGCGTAGGCGGCCTCGATATCACGCGCCTGCCCGAAGCCGCGCTCGCGGACTGGCGCGCGGCGAATGTCGGCTTCATCTTCCAGTTCTATAACCTGATGCCGGTGTTGTCCGCGTTCGAGAACGTCGAGTTGCCGCTGATGCTCACGCGTCTCTCACGCCACGAACGGCGCGAGCGTGTCGCGATGGTGCTCGACATGGTCAACATGGCCGACCGCATGAGCCATTATCCGTCGGAGCTGTCGGGCGGGCAGCAGCAGCGCGTCGCGATCGCGCGGGCGCTGATTACCGATCCGACGCTGATCGTCGCCGACGAACCGACCGGCGATCTCGACCGCAACTCCGCCGCCGATGTCCTCGCGATGCTCCAACGTCTCAACGACAAGCTCGGCAAGACCATCATCATGGTGACGCACGACGCGCACGCGGCCGGTGCTGCGAAGGCGCTCGTGCATCTGGAGAAGGGAGAGCTCATCGATGGCACCACGCCCTGAGTCGCCATGTTCGTGCTCAAGCTGATCCTGCGCAACGCGCTGCGTCACAAGCTGCGCACCACGCTGACGGTGCTCGGCCTCACCATCGCCGTGCTCGCCTACGGCCTGCTGCATACGGTCGTGGATGCGTGGTACGCGGGCGCATCGGCGGCGTCGAACGCGCGGCTCGTCACGCGCAACGCGATCTCCCTCGTGTTTCCGCTGCCGCTCGCGTACGAGAATCGCATTCGCGGCGTCGACGGCGTGACGCTCGTCGCGCGCTCGAACTGGTTCGGCGGCGTCTATCGCGATCCGAAGAACTTCTTCGCGCAGTTCGCCGTGTCGGACAACTATCTCGATCTGTATCCCGAGTTCATCGTCTCCGAGCAGGCGCGCGCGGACTATCGGCGCGATCGCAAGGGCGCGCTCATCGGCCGGCAGCTCGCGGACCAATACGGCTTCAAGGTCGGCGACGTCATTCCCCTCAAGGGCACGATCTATCCGGGAACGTGGGACTTCGTCGTGCGCGGCATCATGGAAGGGCGCGACGAATCGACCATCACGCGGCAACTCATCTTTCACTATGACTATCTGAACGAGACGATCCGCAAGACGACCAAACGCACTGTCGATCAGGTCGGCGTGTACGTGGTCGGCATCAAGGATCCGGACGAAGCCGCGATCGTCTCGCGCAACATCGACAACGTCTTCAAAAACTCGCTCGCCGAAACGCTCACCGAAACGGAGCAGGCGTTTCAACTCGGCTTCGTCGCGATGTCGAATCAGATCATCGCGGCGATACGCGTGGTGTCCTACGTAGTGATCCTTATCATCATGGCCGTGATGGCGAACGCGATGGCCATGAGCGCGCGCGAGCGCACCACCGAATACGCGACCCTGAAGGCGCTCGGCTTCGGTCCGGGCTTCCTCTCGATGCTCGTATTCGGCGAATCGTTCGCGATCTGCGCGATCGGCGGCGGCATCGGCATTCTGGCTACGCCGCCCGCCGCCGAAGTCTTCAAGCACGCGACGGGCGGCGTGTTCCCGGTCTTCATGGTGTCGCACGAGACCATGCTGTTGCAGGCCGCGTGCGCCTTCGCGGTCGCGATGGCGGCGGCGATCGTGCCGGCGGTGCAGGCGAGCCGCGTGCGCATCGTCGAAGGCCTGCGGGCGATCGGCTGAGGACGCGCAATGGCCATTCCCGTTTCCTACGTCGCACGCAATCTCTGGGCGCGCCGTCTCACGACGATGCTGACCGCAGGCGGCCTCGCGCTCGTCGTGTTCGTGTTCGCGACCGTGCTGATGCTCGATGCCGGCCTCAAGAAGACGCTCGTCTCCACCGGCGAGCGCGACAACGTGGTCGTGATCCGCAAGGGCGCGGAAACGGAGATTCAGAGCGCGATCGACCGCAATCAGGCGAACGTGATGGAGATGCATCCGTCGGTCGCGATGAACGGCGACGGCGCGCCGCTCGCATCGAAGGAAACCGTGGTGCTGATCTCGCTCACCAAGCTCGCCACGAACACGCCCGCGAACGTGGTGATTCGCGGTGTCTCGCCGATGGGCGTCGAATTGCGTCCCCAAGTGAAGCTCACGGCGGGGCGCATGTTCAGGCGCGGGTCGTCGGAGATCATCGTCGGCAGCAGCATCGCGAAGGGTTTCGGCGGCACGCGCATCGGCGATCATCTGCGGTTCGCGCAGCGCGACTGGACGGTGGTCGGCCACTTCGATGCCGGCGGCAGCGGCTTCGATTCGGAAATCTGGGGCGACGTCGACCAGTTGATGCAGTCGTTCCGCCGCACGAGCTATTCGTCGATGGTCGTACGGCTCGCGCGCAGCGATGCGTTCGAGCGCTTCAAAGCCGATATCGACGTGGACCCGCGCCTCGCTGACGAAGCCAAGCGCGAGCAGGTCTTTTACGGCGATCAGTCGAAGGCGCTATCGACCTTCATCAATATTCTCGGCATCACGCTGTCGAGCATCTTCTCGGTCGCGGCGATGATCGGCGCGATGATCACGATGTACGCGTCGGTGGCGAATCGCGTCGCGGAAATCGGAACGTTGCGCGCGCTCGGCTTCAAGCGCTTCGACGTGCTCGGCGCGTTCCTGCTCGAAGCGTTGTTGCTCGGGCTCGTCGGCGGGGTGGCGGGGCTGGGTTGCGCCGCGCTCATGCAGTTCGCCTCGTTCTCGACGACCAATTTTCAGACGTTTGCGGATCTCTCGTTTCGCTTCATTCTGACGCCTTCGGTGGTCGCGCAGACGCTCGGGTTTTCGCTCGTGATGGGATTGGTTGGCGGTTTCCTGCCGGCGTTGCGGGCTTCCAGGATGAATATCGTCGAGGCGTTGCGGGCGCGATGATTCGATTTCGTCGAACGGTCGGTGCTGAACTATTCAATTTTCGGGATCGATAGCGCGGCGTAGAGTGGGATGCACCGATCCCGCTTCGAAGGAGAATCACCATGCCGCTCGTCAGAATCTCGCTCGTGAAAGGCAAGCCGCGCGACCACATCCGCGCGATCTCGGACGGCGTCCACGAGGCGCTCGTCGAAGCCTTCAAGGTTCCCGCCGACGATCGCTTCCAACTGATCCAGCAATACGATCGCGACGATTTCATTTACGATCCGGGCTATCTGGGCGTGGAACGAAGCGACGACGTCGTGTTCATTCACATCACCGCGAGCGACTGGCGCGACCTGGCGACCAAGAAAGCGTTCTACAAGACGCTGGCCGCGAAGCTCGCTGCATCGCCCGGCTTGCGGCCCGAGGACGTGATGATCGTGCTCGCGCCGAATCGCCGCGAAGACTGGTCTTTCGGACGCGGACTCGCGCAGTATGTGGAGGACGCGGCCTGAACCCGACACCAAGGGAGACACACCGACGATGAACCCGACCACCCTGAAAGGCGCATGCCATTGCGGCGCGGTCACCTTTGAAGCCGATACGCCGTCCGAGCCCGCCGTGCGCTGCAATTGCAGTCTGTGCAGGCGGCGCGGCGCGGTAATGTCGCCGCCGTTTCCCAGGGACCGGCTGCGCATTCTTTCAGGCGAGAATGAACTCGCGTTGTACGAGTTCAACACTCAGGTCGCGAAGCATTTCTTCTGCAAGCGCTGTGGGATTTACACATTCCATCAGACGCGATCGAATCCGGACATGTGGCGCGTGAACCTCGGCTGCATCGACGGCGTCGACGCGTATTCGCTCGACGCGCCCGTAGCGGACGGCGCGAGCCACTCCGTCGTCGGAAAGCCATAGCAGCGCCCCTTGTGAGTGAGGGTGCGGGAACGACATATGCTATTTCCCGGCACCCACGGGTCGTTCGCATTCGAACTCTTCAAACGCAACCGCGTTTTCCGGCGAACGGCGTTCGATAACAATACTCACATGGTGCGCCGGCATGGCTCAGAAACCCCCACACGAACCCGACGCGGTACGCCGCCGCCTGCTTGCCGCGCTCGCCAGCTCGGCCATGCTGTCTGCGTGCGGCGGCGGTGGCAGTGACGACGACTCCGGCGCTGTCACGCCGACGAGCACCATCGGCGACATTCCGCCTGACCGCGCGAATCTGCCGCGCCCCGCGTTACCCGCGCCGGCGACCTCGGGCATCGATCACATCGTGCTAGTCACGATGGAGAACCGTTCCTTCGATCACATGCTCGGCTGGGTGCCCGGCGTGGAAGGCGTGCAGGCGGGCAGGCAGTTCACCGACGCATTCGGCGCAACGCAACCGACATTCCCGCTGTCCGCCAATGCGGCCTTCGGCTTTCAGAGCTGCCAGTTCGCGGACCCCGATCACGAATACGACGCGGGCCGCACGCATCTCGCGAACGGCGCGATGAACGGCTTTCTGCTCACGCCCGATACGAACAAGACGCGCGGCGATCTGCTGCCGATCGGTTACTTCACGGGCAGCGACCTCGATTTCTATCGCCAGGCCGTCACGCAATACACCGTCTGCGATTACTACATGAGCGGCATTCTCTCCGATACGTTTCCGAACCGCGTCTATCTGCATAGTGGCGAGACGGACCGCCTGAAAGACACGCTCGACACATCGTCGCTATCGACGATCTGGGACCGTCTCGACGCGAAGAACGTGTCGTCGAAGTACTACTTCCACGACGTTCCGTTCACGGCGCTCTATGGCACGCGCTATGTCGGCCGCTCGAAACTTTTCGCCGAGTTCCTGTCCGATGCGGCGGGAGGCAATCTGCCGTCGTTCTGCATGGTCGATCCAAGTTTTGGCGGCGAGGCGAACGGGACCTCCAACGACGACCATCCGCATGCGGACGTGCGCAATGGTCAGGCGCTGCTCGGGCAGATCTACGAAGCGCTGCGCACGAGCCCGAACTGGAGCACGACGCTCATGATCATCGTCTACGACGAGTGGGGCGGCTTCTTCGAGCACGTCGCGCCGCCGGTCAAGTCGCTGTCGTCGGCGGAACAGAAGCTCGGCAACGATGGCCGCCTCGGCTTTCGCGTGCCCTGCATGCTGCTCGGGCCGCGCGTGCGCGCGAACAACGTCGCGCGCTATCCGTTCGATCCGAGTTCGATTCATCAACTGATCGCGTGGCGCTTCGGGCTCGATCCGCTGGGCGTGCGCGCGAGCGATCCGACGACGTTCAACATGGCCTACGCACTCGACCTGAGCGACGCGCCGCGCACCGATGCGCCGGCGCTCACGGTGGCGCAAGGACCGTTCGGCTTCGCATGCTCCAACACGCCTGCGGCCGGATCGGGAATCGGCACTGTCGACAATTCGCGGACGGCGAAAGCAGCGGAGGGCGCATCGCAGACGCCGACACCGGGCGGTCGTTTTGCCGATTTGCGCACCAAGGCGATGGCGCTCGGATTTCCGTCCGAGTGACGCTATGCGACGTGAGGCATTCTGCATAACGCATGCAATAAACCAATAAACAAGTGAAGACGTCCCTCATTGTCGCGCTTCGGAAACTCACGGTCGCCGATCGCGAATAGATGCTCGAGCGGTGCACCGATTGCAGGTTCCGGAATAATTTCAATTGCTCAGTCGAGCAGGCGCATGACCGGCCTGCCGCGCATGCCGCGCGCGCCTTTACAAAGCAGCTCAATTCCAATATTGCTGGAGGCAAGCTCGCGGAGGTGAAGCATGAGAAGTCAGTTGAGCCCACGACAGCGCAGGCCCCATGGACGCCTGCGAACGCTGGTCGTGGCAGCGGCGGCGCTGCTCGGCGCGGGCAGCGCGTCGGCGACGGAAGGCGCGCTCGGGCGGCCCGTCGCGGGAACGAGCGTGCTGTCCGGCGTGGGCATCGTGCCTACCGAACCGGTGTGGATCGCGAGCCTGGAGACGCTCTATCTCGATGGCTCGATCAGCAGCAACCGGCAAGTGCCGATCGCGGGCCAGCGCTCGCTCGGCCTGGAGGGCGAACTGTCGCTCACGCTCGCGAGCCTGCTGAAAGTGTGGGGCAGTTACGGTGGCTGGGCGTTCGCATCGGGCATCACGCTGCCTTACGTGTGGGAGAAAGTGTCGGGCACCTTCGCCGTCGGCCAGCTCACCCGCACGACGAGCGATCGCGCGTCGAATCTCTACGACATGCTCTTCACGCCGATCGAGGCCGGCTACCACTTCTCGGAGACCGATCACATCGCGTTGTCCTTCAACATCTGGGCGCCGACCGGCAACTATGAAGCGGGCGCGCTCGCGAATCCTAGCCTCAACAACTGGACCTTCGTGCCGCAGATCGCCTATACGAAGCTCGTGCCGAAGTACGGCCTCGAATTCGATGCGGTGATGGGCGTCCAGTTCTACACGAAGAACAACGCGACGAACTATCAGAACGCGCCCCTGTTCACGCTCGATGTGATGGGTCTGAAGAAGTTCGCGAACGGCTTCGGCATGGGCGTCGTGATGGGCACGGTGCAGCAGTTGGGCCACGACACCGGCCCGACCGCGGATCGGCTCGACGGCTTCGTCGGACACGACTTCACGGTCGGCCCGATCGTCACGTACGAGACCAAGCTCGGCGGCAAGGCCCCGCTGTCCGCGAGCCTGCGCTGGGTGCCTTCGGTCACGAGCACCAACCGGCTCAAGAGCACGAAGACCTTCATGGCGACGGCCACGCTCGTGTTCTGATTTCAGTTGGCGCTTCCGGTGCCGCCCATCACCCAGCGGTAATACGGATTCGCGCGATCGGCCCGCAGCACCGCGCCGATGTCACGCGTCCACGCATCGCGGTCGCCGCGATACGCATCCAGCCCCGCGCGATAGAACGCATGCAGCGTGCGGCGTTCGGCGGCGAGCGTGTCGGCGAACGCGGGGTCCGCGTTGATCAATGGCGGCTCGCTTTGCAGCGCGAGCATGTGCGCGAGCGTCGCCGCAAAATCGCCGCGACGAACCCACGGCGCGTATTCGATGCGCGGGTCGTCATCGGTGACGGGCGGCGCGTCTTCCGCGTAATAGGCGAGCGCGGAGCGATCCGCGACCCACGTCGCGACGAACGCTTCCGGCGACGCGATGCCGACTTCGCGCAACGCGCGCGCGACTTCCGGTTGCGCGAAGCGCGCGCGGATTCGCGGCACGTCGAGCGGCATCGGCTGCATCGAGCCGACCAGCATCATTTCGTGAAACTCCGTCGTCCACAGCGCCGCGTGCGGAAACACGCGCAGGAAGCTCTGGATCAGCGAGCGCGTCTGATCCTCGTTTTGCGTCGAGAGCGGCAGCCATTGGGCGACGATGCCGCCTTCGTTCAGACGCGCGGCCGCGAGCCGGTAGAAGTCCGTCGAGTACAGATTGACGACGCCGGCAGCCGATGGCGGCGGCGGCTCCAGCGTGACGAGATCGTAGCGCTCGGTGCGCGAGAGGAGTTCGCGACGACCATCGGCGACGCGCAGTTCGATGCGCGGATCGGCGCTCACGCCATAATTTCCGTCGAAGCGCGACGACGCGCGCACGACCGCGGGCAACAGTTCCGCGATCACGCGTTTATCGAGCGTCGGCCACGTGAGCAGCGCGCCGCCGGTAATGCCCGTGCCGAGGCCGATCACGAGCGCCGAGCGTGGCGTGCCTGCATGAATCATCAACGGCGCGAGCGCCTGAAGGCGCATGTAGCGGCGCGAGGTCATCGCATCGCCCGAGTTCGAGACGCCCTGAATATAGAGGCGGCGAAAGCGTTGCGCGCCGTCGCCTTGTTCGAGCACGGCGACCGTGCCGCCCGCGCCTTCCTCGTAATACGCGAGCGCCCCGCCGCGCGCCTGCGCGAGCAACGCGCCGAGCCGGTCGGCTGGCGTGACGACCGCGACGATGACAGACAGTGCCGCGATCGTCACACACGCGACGAGACCCGCGCGCCGCGCGCCGCCGCCGCTCAACGCCGCCGACAGACCGATGAGACCCGCCGCCACCGCGAGCACGCCGAGCGAGCGAACCAGCCCGAGCGACGGCACGAGCGCGAAGCCCGCGAACAGCGTGCCCGCGATGCCGCCTGCCGTGTTCAGCGCGAGCACGCGCCCGACATCCGCGCCGATGCCGGATTTCGCGTGCTGTACGTCGCCATTCGCGGCCATGCGCAGCGCGAAGGGGAAGGCGGCGCCGAGCAGCAGCGTCGGCACGAGCACGATGGCGCAGGCGGCGACCGCGAAGCTCGCGCACATCGACGCGAGCAGATTGCCGGTCGCGGCGAGCGCGAGTTCTGCCGCATGATGTTGCGCGGCCATGAGCCAGCCGCCCGCGCCCGCGACGCCGCCGAGCGCCGCGAGACCCGCCGCGCCGATCAATACGCCGAACGCGCTCCACGGATCGCGCACGCGGTCCGCGACACGCGCGGCGATGGCGCTGCCGAGCGCGAGCCCGACGAGATACGTCGCGAGCACGATGGAAAACGCGAAGCTGCGCGTGCTGATGAATTGCGCGATCGCTTGCGACCACACGACTTCGTAGCCGAGCGCGATGCCGCCCGCTACCGCATATAGCGCGACCGCGATGCGCGCCTGCGCGGCATCGGTAGCGCCTGGTGTATCGGTAGCCGTGTCCGCGCCGAAAGCCGGCCGCGCTTGACGCGAGACCGCCACCGCGCCCAGCGCCGCGACGGCGTTCAACCCGGCGGCCGCGAGCGCGCTGCCTTGCACGCCGAGCCAGGGAATCAGCACGAAGGCGGGCAGCAGTGCGCCGGTGATCGCGCCCGCGGTGTTGGCGGCATAGAGCCGCCCGCCCGCGCCGCCGATGTCCTGCCGCGATGTCGCGAGCGCGCGCGTGAGCACGGGCACCGTGCCGCCCATCGCGATGGCGGGCAGTCCGACGAGCAAGAACGGCAGCGCCCACGCGAGCGGCCCGGCGCTTGCCTGCAACAGCGCGAACGACGCGGCGCTGTGCGCGAGTGCCTGCGTCGCGCCGATGCCGAGCACGAGCGCCGCAACCTCCAGCGCGGCGTACAGCAGGAACGGCTGCGCGACGCGATCGGCAAGCCGGCCGAAGCACCATCCGCCGATCGCGAGTCCTGCGAAGAACGCGCTGATCGCGATCGTGACCGCCTGCACCTCGATGCCCACGACGAGCGTGAGCTGTTTCACCCACAACACCTGATAGATGAGCGCGGCCATGCCAGAGGCGAACAGCAGCAAGGCGGGCACGGCGCTTCTTCGCGCGACGCGCGTGTCCAGCGCGTGCGCGCGATGCGTCTTGCGCGCCGCACTGCGACGGGTCGATTTCGGATGGTCGGCGCTGAGATGGCTCATCGTGGAAACCGGCTCCTTATTGCGAGAAAACCCGCTGCGTCTTGCGATGCAGCGGGCGTGGTCGTCGAACGATTGCGCGGCTTACTTGCCGGTGCTCTCGATACTCTTCGTCAGCGCTTCGGTCATCTGGTCGATGCTGAAGCTCGACGGACGCTGGCTCGGCGGATATTGCTTGAACGTCGCGAGGAACGGCGCCACCTTGCTCACCGCATATTGCGACATATAGACGTTCTTGGTGCTCCAGTCGTAATACTGATCCGAGACGATATCGGCGCGCTCGTACGGGTCCATGCGCAGGTTGAACATCTTCGGTACGCGCAGGCAGGTGAACGGGTTCGCCCAGACCATGAAGCCGCCCGGCTCGCGCTGCTCGCAGAACACGAACTTCCAGTCGTTGAAGCGCATCGCGACCAGCATGCCGTCGTCGTTGAAATAGTAGAACTCGTGACGTGGCGCGTCCTTCGACTGTCCTGTCAGATAGGGCAGGAAGTTGTAGCCGTCGAGATGCACCTTGAAGGTCTTGCCGCCGATCGCCGCGCCTTTGAGCAGGCGATCGGCGATGTTGTTGTCGCCGGCGGCGGCCAGCAGGGTCGGGAACCAGTCGAGGCCGGACATCATCTGCCGCGACACGGAATTGGGCTTGATATGGCCCGGCCAGCGGATCAGCGCGGGCACGCGGAACGCGCCTTCCCAGTTGGTGTCCTTCTCGCTTCTGAACGGCGTGGTCGCGGCGTCGGGCCACGAGAACTGGTTCGGCCCGTTGTCCGTCGTATAGACGACGATGGTGTTGTCGGTCAGCTTGAGATCGTCGAGGGCCTTGAGCAGCTTGCCGACGTCGCCGTCGTGCTCGATCATGCCGTCCGCATACTCGTTGCCCGGCATGCCGCTTTGTCCCTGCATCGAAGGCCGCACGTGCGTGAAGAGGTGCATGCGCGTGGTGTTCATCCACACGAAGAACGGCTTGTCCGCCTTCGCCTGCTTCTGCATGAAGTCGATCGCGGCCTGCGTGGTTTCGTCGTCGATCGTTTCCATGCGCTTGGTGTTGAGCGGGCCGGTGTCCTCGATCTTGCCGTCCGCGAAGGAATGGATCACGCCGCGCGGCGCATTGGCTTTCACCCAGGCCTTGTCATCCTTCGGATAGTAAGGGCGCTCCGGCTCTTCCTCGGCGTTCAGGTGATACAGGTTGCCGAAGAATTCGTCGAAGCCGTGCTTGGTGGGCAGATATTCGTCGCGATCGCCGAGGTGGTTCTTGCCGAACTGGCCGGTCGCGTAACCGAGCGGCTTGAGCGCTTCGGCAATCGTGATGTTCTGCGGCTGCAAACCGACTTTCGCGCCCGGAATGCCGACCTTCGAAAGCCCCGTGCGCAGCGTCACCTCGCCCGTGATGAAGGTCGAGCGGCCCGCCGTGCAACTGTTTTCCGCGTAGTAATCGGTGAACAGCATGCCTTCGCTGGCGATGCGGTCGATGTTCGGCGTCTCGTAACCCACCACGCCCTTGCTGTACGCGCTGATGTTGGTCTGCCCGATGTCGTCGCCGAAGATCACGAGGATGTTCGGCTTCTTCGAACTCTGGTTGTTCTGCTTGTTCTGTGCCGCGGGCGCTGCCTGCTTCGCGGGCGCGGCGGGCTTGGGGCTCGTCTGCGTCTGCGCGGTCGAGATGATCGGCGGGACGATCAGCACGCAGATCGCCGCGATGGCGGCAAGCGCCCCCGTGATAAAGCGCATGCGTCGAAGATTCGGCTTTGTCATTATTGCTCTCCCAGAGATACCGCTACTGCCCCGTGCCCGGCGGATAGATCACGTTCCAGTCGTCCTTCATGCTCACGACGATCCAGCCTTTCGCGCGCGCTTCGTCCCACGCGCGATCGAGTTTGCCGACCTTCGATTGCCGGTCGTAGGCGAACTCGCGCGCCGCGTCGTCGTGATGCACGATGAGCGCGAGGTGCGGTCCCGCCTGCGCCGCCGTGTACTGCAGCATTTCCAGGTCGCCGTCCGAGTTGCCGAACGCGAGCAGCGGCCGCCGCCCGATGTTGCGATAGATGCCGACGGGTTTGCCCGGACCGTCATCGACGAAATCGAGCTTCGGTTCGCGCACGAGCACGGGCTTGCCGTCGCGCGTTTCGAACTTCACGCGCTGGCTGGAGCCGATCACTTGTTCCGGCGGAATGCCGTAGACGCGCTCAGCGAACACGCGCATGAACTCGATCGTGCCGCCCGACACGATGAACGTCTTGAAGCCGTTCGTGCGCAGGTACGCGAGTAACTCCAGTTGCGGCTGATAGACGAGCTCGGTGTAGGGCCGCTGAAACTTCGGATGCTTCGCCGTTGCGAGCCATGCGCGGATCGCGCGATCGTATTCGTCGACGGTCATGCCGCTGTTCGCGATCGCGACGAGCTTGATCAATTCCTTCTGCTGTCCCGCGAGCGCCGCCTGATCGTGCGCGGCGAGGGCTTGATAGGCCGGATTGTTGCGCCATTCGGGATGTTTCGGCGCGGCGGCCTTCACTTCATCGAGCAGGAACACGAACTGGAAATAGAGCGGCTGCTCGCTCCACAACGTGCCGTCGTTATCGAACACGGCGATCCGCTCGGCGGGCGGCACGTAAGAGGGCGAGCCCTCGCGCGTGACGTCGTCGACGAATTTGATGATGGCTTCGCGCGCCGGTCCTTCGCGCCACGAAGGCAGGACCGCGATCGCGGCGGGACGGGTTTGTGCGCTTTGTGCGCTCGCAACGTTCGCCGTGTCGCCGGGGCTCGCGCATCCCGCGATGACGCACGCGGCGAGCAGCGTCGTCAAGAGCACGAGGAGGCGCTCAGCGCGCTGCCGTATCGATCGGTGCATGGCCATGAGTCCGATCCCACACGTCCTTGTCCATCACGAGCCGGAACCCCAGATGCGACATGCTGTTATAAGGGTCCGTGCCGCGTCGCGCGCTCGGGCGATAGCTCAGGCAATAGGCTTCGTTGCACAGGAACGAGCCGCCGCGCGTGACGCGCTTGGGCGCCTGCACCGGCACGCCGGGATCGGCGGGGTCCCACGAATCGGACGGGCCCTTCGGCTCGTCGACGACACCACCGACCGACGCCTCGCGACGAAACTGATCCGCGCGATACCAGTCGGCGGTCCACTGCCATGCGTTGCCGGTCATGTCGGAGAGGCCATAGCCGTTGGCCGGAAAGCTGCCGACCGGACTCGTGCCCGCCGCGCCGCCGGCCTTCGCGTTGACCACGGGGAAGGGCTGCGGCTGCTGACCTTGCCACACGTTCGCCATCTGCTTGCCGTCGGGCGTGAACTGGTTGCCCCACGCATAGGTGGCCTGATCGAGACCGCCGCGCGCGGCGAATTCCCATTCCGCTTCGGTGGGCAGACGTTTGCCGGCCCACTTCGCATAAGCCTCGGCATCCTCATACGACACCTGCACGACGGGATGATCGTCCTTGCCGTCGATGTTGCTCGCCGGTCCGGTCGGATGCCGCCAGTCCGCGCCGGGCACGAAGCGCCACCAGCGCGAGAAATCCTGCAACGGTACCTGTTCCGGCGTGCCGACGAACACCATGGCGCCAGGGACGAGCGCGCTGCCCGGCGGGCGCGGCGTGCCGGGCGGCAGTTGCACCTTCAGCGTCTCCCAGTCGGGCTTTTTCTCGGCTGTGGTGACGTAGCCGGTCGCGTCGACGAATTTGCGGAACTCCGCATTCGTCACGTGATGCTCGTCCATCCAGAAACCGTGAATGCGCGCCTTGTGCGCAGGACGCTCGTTCGCTTGCGCGAGCTTGCTGTCGCTGCCCATCAGAAACTCGCCGCCTGGCACCCACGCCATGCCTTTCGGCCCCTGCGCGCCGTCGCCGAGCACGACGCGGATCTGCGGCTTCGCGTGTTCCGTCATCGCCCGACTCACTGCATAGCCGACGAGCGCGGGGCACAGAAGCAGCAGCACGGCCCACAGCGCGATGCGGCGCATACGCGCCCCTTGCCGGACGATGCCTTGCCTGCCCTTCGTTGATGGCCCCACCATATGCGTTGCTCCACTTGCGCTGCGACGATTTCATCGACGCGATTCGGTCTCACCAATATACGAACGCCTAGCCGAATTCAATCTTTTTTTCGCGAGAAAAACTGCATTGCAGTGCGCATGAAATTTCATAAAACGAAGCAATGCGATGCTTTGACGAAAGCGCGCGGCTCCAGTAACTTGTGGCTCACGCGGGCAGGCAGCCTTGCGCGCCGCCAACGAGATGGATGCACCATGGGGAAAAGCCAGTCATGCGCGATACCATCCGGCGTTTCGAAGCGAGCATCGGGCAAGCGGTCGTGGGGCAGGAAGCCGTTGTGCGGCAGATCCTGATCGCATTGCTCGCCGACGGCCACGTACTGCTCGAAAGCCTGCCGGGCCTCGCGAAGACGCGCACCGTGAAGGCCATCGCCGCGCGTCTCGCCGCGACCATGAAGCGCATCCAGTTCACGCCCGATCTGCTGCCTTCCGATATCACCGGCGGCGAAACGTTGCTTCAATCGGGCACCGAGCGCACGCTCGCGTTTCAGCCCGGCCCCATCTTCGGCAATCTGATACTCGCCGACGAAATCAATCGCGCGCCCGCCAAGGTGCAATCGGCGTTGCTCGAAGCAATGGAAGAGCGGCAGATTTCGGTCGCGGGCAAGACGCATGCGATGCCCGATCTCTTTCTCGTCATGGCGACGCAGAATCCGATCGAACAGGAAGGGACGTATCCATTGCCCGAAGCGCAGATGGACCGCTTTTTGTTGAAAGTGCTGATCACGTATCCGTCGCCGCAGAGCGAGTGCGAGATGCTGCGTCTCTTGCGGCGCGAGACCGAAGGCGAACAGACGCACTTCGAAACGCTCTCGCAGCAGGACATCTTCGCGGCGCGCGAGGCGGCGCGGCGCGTGAGCGTCGCTGCCGCCATCGACGAATACATCGTGTCGCTCGTGAATGCGACGCGCCAAGGCGCGGCCATCGATGCCGATCTCGCCAGATGGATCGAAGTGGGCGCGAGCCCGCGCGGCGCGATCGGGCTGGATCGCGCGAGCCGCGTGCATGCGTGGCTCGACGAGCGCGCGTTCGTCACGCCCGACGATGTGCGCGCGGTGATTCATCCGGTGCTGCGTCATCGCCTGCTGCTGTCCTACGACGCCAGCGCCGACGACATCAGCGCGGACAAGGTCATCGACCGGCTGGTGGAAAAGGTCGCCGTGCCGGCTTGATCGCAGAGGAACGTTTCGATGACGGCGAGCGCAGAGGATTCGATCGGAAGCGTGTATGTCGATGCCGCGCATCTCATGCGGCTCGAACTCCGTGCGCGCGGCCTGAGCTTTGTTGCGCCCGCGCCGGTGTCGAGCATTCTGTCGGGCCGTCACGCATCGCGCATGCGCGGGCGCGGTCTCAACTTCGAGGAACTGCGCGGCTATCTGCCCGGCGACGATATCCGTCATCTCGACTGGCGCGTGAGTCTGCGCACCGGCAAGCCGCATGTGCGCGTCTACACGGAAGAGCGCGATCGTCCCTTGCTCGTGATGGTCGATCAACGCATGAGCATGTTCTTCGGATCGAGCCGCGCGTTCAAATCGGTCGTCGCGGCCGAAGCTGCCGCGCTCGCCGTATGGATGGGCTTCGCAGCGGGCGATCGCGTCGGCGGCGTCGTCTTCGGCGACGATGAAGTCGTGCGCGTGCGGCCCTTGCGCAGCCGCACGCGTATCGAGATGCTGTTCGGCGCGATGGCCCGCATGAACCGCGCGCTCGCGGCCGACAGTCCCGCGCGCACGAACTACGCGCAACTGAACGCCGCGCTCGAAGGCGTGCTGCAGATCGCGGGACATGATTATCTCGTGTGCATCGTGAGCGACTTCGCGGGCGCCGACGAACGCACGCGCCAGTTGCTGCGGCAACTCGCGGCGCACAACGACGTGATCGCCGCGCTCGTCTTCGATCCGATGTGGCAGCGCATGCCGGAGCATCGCGCGCTCGTCGTGAGCGAAGGGCGCTTGCAGGTGGAATTGCGCATCGAGAAGGAACGCGTGCGTGAGCCGCTCGCGAGTCTCTTCAAAGGACGCGCGGCCGGAATCGCCGATTTGCTGCGCGCGAGCGGCGTTCCGTTGATGGCGATATCGACGGCCGAGCCTGTCGTGGATCAGGTGCGCAGACTGTTCGGCGAACGGCCGCGTCATGCAATGGGCAGCGGACTATGAATGGCACGCTGCAATCCTTGCGTGAGTTGCCATTGCCCGCGCCGGTTTCGTATGCGCCGCAGACCGTCGGCTGGGTGTTCGTCGCCTTGCTGTTGATCGTGGCGGCGCTGGTCATCGCTTGGTTCGCGTGGCGGCGTCATGAGAAGTCGCGTTACCGGCGCGAGGCGTTGATCGAACTCGCGCGCATCGAAGCGAAACTGGACGATGCCGCCACGCGTGCCTCGGCGCTTGCCGAGATCGCGCCGCTCATCAAGCGCACGGCGCTCGCGGCCGCGCCGCGCGAGCGCGTCGCCGCGTTGAGCGGCAGCGCATGGCTCGCGTATCTGAAGCAAACGCACGGCTCGTTCGACGACGAAAGCGGCGCGCTGCTCTACAAAGCAAGCTATGCGCCGCGCGAACAACTCGCCGTCATCACGCTGCAACAGGCGCGAGGTCTCGTCGAGGCCGCGCGCGACTGGATCGGCCATCATCATGTGGAAGTTTGAGTTTCCGTGGATGTTCGCGCTCCTGCCGCTACCGGTGCTGGTGTGGTGGCTCGTACCCGCGTACCGCACGACGGCGTCGGCAGTGCGCGTGCCGTTCTTCCAGGAAATGGCCGAAGCCGCCGGAGAAAAGCCCGCGCCCGGCGGCGTGCGCCTGCGCCGCAACGGCCTGCAACGCGTGCTGACGCCGCTGCTCTGGGTGCTGCTGTTGATCGCGGCGGCGCGGCCCGTGTTCGTCGAAGCGCCCGTGACGCGCGACATGCCCGCGCGCGATCTGCTGCTTGCGATCGACTTGTCGCAGTCGATGAGCGAACGCGATTTCATCGACACCGCCACCGGCGAGCGCATGGATCGCCTGAGCGCGGTGAAGCACGTGGTCGCTGATTTCATCGCGAAGCGCAAGGGCGATCGCATCGGGCTCGTCGTGTTCGGCGATGCCGCGTATCCGCAGGCGCCGCTCACGCTCGATCACGACAGTGTGCTGATTCTGCTCGACGCGATGCGCATCGGCATGGCGGGGCCGCGCACGGCGATCGGCGATGCGATCGGCTTGTCCGTGAAGCTGATGGAGAACACGCCCGCGCAGGAGAAGGTGCTCGTGCTGCTCACCGACGGCAACGACACCGCGAGCGCGATTCCGCCCGAGCAGGCGGCGCGCATCGCGAAGCGGCACGGCATCGTCGTGCATACGATCGGCATCGGCGATCCGGACACGCAGGGCGAGGACAAGGTGGATCTCGACGCGCTCGCGCGCATCGCGAAGACCACGGGCGGCAGCGCGTTTCGTGCGCTCGGCCGCGAGCAGGACCTGGCTGACGTGTATGCCGCGATCGACAGGTTGACGCCCGAGAAGATCAAGCGCGAAATCTATCGCCCGCAGCGCGAGTTCTATTGGGTGCCGCTTGCGCTGGCCGTGTCGATATTCACGCTGTATCACGTGCTCGCGTATCTCATCGCGCTGCTGCGCGCCCCGCGCCGCGCGCTGCCGATGGACGAGGCGGAGGCCTGATATGGCCATCGATCTCACGGCGTTTCATTTTCTTCGGCCGCTGTGGCTTCTGCTGCTGATTCCCGCCGTGCTGCTTCCGTTCGTCTGGTTGCGGCGCAACGACATGCGCGCACGCTGGCGCAATATCATCGCGCCGCATTTGCTGGAGCATCTGATCGTCGGCGAGAAGCGGCGGGTTCGCGTGCAGCCAGTTCATGCGCTGTGCGCGCTGATCGCGCTCGGTGCGATCGCCGTTGCGGGACCGACGTGGCAACAGGAGCGTCCGCCGTTCGATCAGGACAAGGCGCCGCTCGTCGTCGTGCTGGAACTCGCGCGTTCGATGGATGCAGCCGATGTCGCACCGACGCGCATCGAGCGCGCGAAGCAGAAAGTGCTCGATCTCGCCGCCGCGAGAAAGGGCGCGCGCACGGGACTCGTCGTGTTTGCAGCGAGCGCGCATCTCGTCGTGCCGCCGACGGAAGACCCGGCCATGCTCGAACTCTACGTGCCCGCGCTCGCGCCCGAACTCATGCCGCGCGATGGCAGGAATGCGGCGGCGGGACTCGCGATCGCGGAGCATGTGCTTGCGAAGGATGAGGCGGCGGGCACGATCGTCTTTATCAGCGACGGCTTCGATGAAGGCCGCAGCGATGAATTCGTGCGTCTCGCGAAGGCATCGAAGCATCAGTTGCTATGGCTTGCGGTGGGCACGGAGCAGGGCGGTCCGATACGCAAACCGAACGGCGAACTCGCGATGGACGACGCAGGTCATCCGGTCACCGGCACGTTCGACGCAGCGGCGATCCGCAAGATCACGCAGGCCGCGTCGATTCCGCTGGCGAGCGTGCGCCCGGATGACGACGATGTCGAATGGGTGCAGCGTCGCGCGCAAGTCTATCTGGAGGCGGCGCAGGAATCGAAGATCGTGCCGCGCTGGAAGGAGTCGGGTTACTGGCTGATCCTGCCGATCCTCGTCATCGCGCTGTTTGGGTTCAGGCGCGGCTGGACGGTCAAGTGGCTGCCTGTCGTACTGGTTTCGCTTGCCACTCTCGGCGCGACGAACGATGCGCGCGCCGCGTCGTTCGAATGGCTCGATCTGTTCGCGACACACGATCAGCAAGGCCGCTGGAGCTTCGAACACGGCGACTACGCACGCGCAGCGCAACGCTTCGACGATCCGATGTGGAAGGGCCGCGCGCAATACCTCGCAGGCGATTACACCGATGCGCTCGAAACGTTCTCGCGCATGAATACGGCGGAGGCGTATTTTTATATCGGCAATACGCTCGCGCATCTGAAGGATTATCCGGGCGCGCTAAAAGCCTACGACAACGCGCTCGCGCGCCGCGCCGGTTTCGCCGATGCGCGCGCGAACCGGGAACTCGTGCAGAAACTCATCGAGGACGAGAAGGACGAAGGCGATGAATCGACGACCGTGAAGCCCGACCAGATCGACGAGCAAAAGAAGAAGAGCAAGGACGGCAAGCAAGTGCTCGTTCCGGGACAGCGTCCATCGGAAGAGACGTGGATGCGCAACCTGAATACGTCGCCCGCGGCGTTTCTGCATCAGCGGTTCGCTCAGGAAGCCGGAGGCGCGCCATGATGCGCCGCTTCGTCGTGATGCTTTGCCTGTGGCTCGCATGCACATGCGCCGCCGCCGACGAAGCGCCACGCACGATGCTGCGCGCGCACCTGGAACCGTCCGGTCCGGTGGTCGCGGGCAGCGCGGTCACGCTCGTCGTCGATACGCTCACGACGACGTGGTTCACCGCGGCGCCCGACTGGCCGATGTTCGACGTCCACGACGCGTTCGTCACGCTGCCGGATGACAACGCGCAAAACCTCAACGAGACGATCGACGGCGTGCGCTGGTTCGGCGTGAGTCGCGCGTATCGCATCGTGCCGCGCACGGCGGGCGCTTTCGCGGTGCCCGCATTCGGCATCACGTTGCATCCGGGCGGCATGGACGCGCCCGTCACGTTGCGGACGCCGCCGCTGACTATCACCGCGACGCTGCCGCCAGGCGCTGAAGGGATGACCACGTTTTTTCCCGCGCCCGGCCTCTCCGCGAAGCAGCGCATCGAGCCGGACGGCGGCACGCTCGAAGTGGGTGGCACGATCACGCGCATCGTCACGCAGCGCGCCGATGCGACCGAGTCGATGCTGATCGCGCCGGTTCAGTTCGGCGATATCGACGGTTTGCGCCGCTATGAGAAGCCGCCGCAGACACGCAACATCTCCGAAGATCGAACCGGACTCGTCGCGGGCGAGCGGACCGATACCGTCACGTATGTCGTGAACAGGCGCGGACGTTACACATTGCCGCCAATCGATATCGAATGGTGGAACACGGCGACGCATCGTCGCGAAACGATTCATCTTCCTGCGGTAAGCTTCACGGCGCGCGCGGCGCACGAGAAGCCGCTATGGGCCATTCCCGCCGATGCGCTCGCCGGCGCCGCACGCCATACGGTGATCTTCCTGAATGCGCGTGACATCGCGTTGGCGCTCGTCGTGCTTGCGTGTTTGGCGGCGGGGGTATGGTGCTATCCGCGCGTGCATGCATGGCTTCGGCGCTTCTCGCGCTGGTGGATCGCGCAACGCAAGCAGCGCGCGGAAGGCGAGTTCGCCGCGTGGCGCGCGTTGCGGCAGGCCGTCGATGCCGGTGCGATGCGGCGCGTGATTCCGGCGCTGTATCGATGGATTGATGCGAGCCCGCGCTTCACGCATCCCGCGCGGCTCGATGAACTCGCGGAGCCTGAACTGAAACATCTCGCGCAGGCGGTCGAATCGCATTATGAAAGCGCGCAGTCTGCTGAAAACGGCGTGCGCGTGAAGTTGCACCGGTTGAAACCATGGAAGCGCGCACGCCGAACGAGAGGTCCGGCGCTGCCGCCGCTCAATGAAGGATGAGAAAGGAAAACAAGGCCATGACCCGTCTGACTCGAAAGATCGCGTGCCTCGTCGCATTCGCATTGCTCTCCACGTCGCTTGCGCTTGCCTGTACGCGCGCGCTGTATGTCGGCGATAAAGGTCTCGTGATAACCGGCCGCTCGATGGACTGGTCCGAGGACATGCGCTCGAATCTCTGGGTGATGCCCGCGGGTATCGAACGCGATGGCAATGCAGGGCCGCGTTCGATCAAATGGAAATCGAAGTACGGCAGCGTGGTGGTGTCGGGCTATGAGATCGGCACCGTCGACGGCATGAACGAGCGCGGACTGGTGGCCAACGCGCTCTATCTCGCCGAGACCGACTACGGCAAGCCCGACCCGAAGCGCGATCCGATGTCGATCAGTCTGTGGGCGCAATACGCGCTCGATAACTTCGCGACGGTCGGGCAGGCCGTCTATGTCATGTCGCGCGAGCCGTTCCAGATCATCGCGCCGCCGCTGCCCAACGGCAAGCCGCTCACGATCCATCTTTCGCTGTCCGATGCACGCGGCGATTCGGCCATCTTCGAATATATCAACGGCAAGCTCATCATCCATCAGGGCAAGAAGTACAAGGTGATGACGAACTCGCCGATCTATGAAGAGCAGCTTGCCATCGATACTTACTGGAAGAGCGTCGGCGGCATGGGTTTTCTGCCGGGCACGAATCGCGCGGCGGACCGCTTCGTGCGCGCGTCCTTTCTGCTCGATGCGATTCCGAAGCAGGCCGATCCGAACTACATGGCGGGCGTGCCACAGAAGTCGTATGCGTTTCAGGCGGTGGCAAGCGTGATGAGCGTGATGCGTTCGGTGAGCGTGCCGCTCGGCATCAGCACGCCGGAGCAGCCGAATCTGTCATCGACGATATGGCGGACCGTGTCGGATCAGCAGAACCTGATCTACTACTTCGATTCGGCGACGCGGCCCGATACGTTCTGGGTATCGCTGAAGAAGCTCAACCTCAATCCCGGCGCGCCGGTCATGAAGCTCACGATCGATGCGGGGCAGGTCTTTTCGGGAGAGACGGCGGGCAGCTTCGTCGCGACACAGCCGTTCGCCTTCATGCCGGCGAAGGCGCCCTGAACGCGAAACGGGGCATCGATTTCGCCCGCGCAGGTAAAATAGCGTCCTTTTGCCCCCGGTGATCCTGTGCAAGGCATGAAGCGCACGGCATTCAGCGGCCCGGCGCTCGTTCGGCTGCTGGCACATTTTGCCGATCTCGATGTTCACGAACCCGCGGAATCGCTCTCAGACCGTCTGAGCCAATGGCTCGGCTGGACCGATGCGATCGCGCTGTCGACCGCGCTCGCGACCGATCCGCCCGCCGTGCCCGCCGCGCGATCCGCTCCGCGCGACATGGACGAGGACTGTGCGCGCGTGCGGACGTCGCTCGCCAGCGCACTCGCGCGCGAGGAAGCGGCCGCGCGCCGCAGGCATCGGGCCCCGGTTCAGGCGTCGCAGGAAGAGCCGCCGGTCGACTACGCGGACTTTCGTCAGCGCTATCTGTCGTTACAGCAGGCGATGGACACCGACATCGGCGCGCTGCGCACGCGCCTGAGGTCGATGCTCGCGGCCAGATCGCCGGACATGGCGCGCCTCGCCGTCGTCGATGCCGTCATGGAACAGGCGCTGAGCGCGCGCGAGCGCAGCCTGCTCACCAACGTGCCCGCATTGCTGGGCAAGCATTTCGAGCGCCTGAAGCGCGCCCATGCCGCGGATGAAACGTCCGCGCCGGGCGCATGGCTCGATCTGTTCCGCAAGGATCTGCAAAGCGTATTGCTCGCCGAACTGGATGTTCGTTTTCAACCGATCGAAGGCTTGCTCGCGGCTCTTCGCATCCGCTAACTGGCTCGCTATGCCCCGAAATCTATTGAACATTGCTGTCTTTTCGATCGGCCTCGCCGCGGTGTGCGGAATCGGCATCGCGTATATCGTCTCGAATCCGCTCGCGTTCGTCGTGACGGTCGTGATCGCCGGTTGCTATCTCGCCGGTGCGGCCGAACTGCGGCGCTATCAGCAGATCACCGCTTCGCTCGAACAGGCCGTCGCGCAACTCACGAGCGCGCCGCGCAGCTTCGCGGTGTGGCTCGACACGCTGCATCCGAGCCTGCGCAACGCCGTGCGGCTGCGCGTGGAAGGCGAGCGCGCGGCATTGCCCGGTCCCGTGCTCGCGCCGTATCTCGTCGGCCTGCTGGTGTTGCTCGGCATGCTCGGCACGCTGCTCGGCATGGTCGCGACCTTGCGCGGCACCGGCACGGCCTTGCAAAGCGCCTCCGATCTCACGGCGATCCGCGCGTCGCTCGCCGCGCCGGTGACGGGCCTCGGCTTCGCGTTCGGCACTTCGATCGCGGGTGTCGCGACCTCCGCGATGCTCGGGCTTCTTTCGGCGCTGTGCCGCCGCGAGCGGCTGCACGTCACGCAGACGCTCGACACGAAAATCGCGACCACCTTGCGAGTGTTCACGCAAGCGCATCAGCGCGACGAGACGTTCAGGCTGATGCAGCTTCAGACCGAGATGATGCCGAAGCTCGTCGATCGCCTGCAGTCGATGATGCTCGCGATCGAGCAGCAGAGCGCAGCCGCGAGCGAGCGGCAGATCGCGAGTCAGGATGCGTTTCATGCGAAGGCGGAGACGTCGTATCGGCGGCTGGCGACGTCGATGGAGCTTTCGCTGAAGCAGAGCGTCGCCGATAGCGCGCGCGCCGCGACCGCCGCGCTGCAGCCCGTCATGCAGGCGACCATGGACGGCATCGCGCGCGAAGTCACCACGTTGCACGGCAACGTCGAGCAGGCCGTTGCGCGTCAACTGGAAGGATTGTCGAGCGGCTTCGAGGCATCGTCGGCGAAGGTCGCGGAGATCTGGCATCGGTCGCTTTCGCAGCACGCGCAATCGAACGCGGCGTTCGTCGGTGAAATGAGCGTTTCACTGGATCGCCTCGCGCTTGCTTTCGACCAGCGCGCGACCACGCTTGTCGATGGCGTGTCCGCGCAAATGGACCGCGTATCGGGCGGGCTGGAATCGTCGGTGGCGAAGCACGCGCAATCGAGCGAGGCACTCGTCGCGCGTATGGATGCATCGATGGAGCGTTTCGCACAGACCTTCGATGCGCGTTCATCCGGTCTGATCGACGATGTATCCACGCGGCTGGAGACGGCGACGGGCAATCTGTCACAGACGTGGAACGATGCGCTCGCGCAGCACACGCGTGCCAGCGATCAGGCCGCAGCGCAGAATCAAAACGCGTTGACGAGCGCTGCGACGAGCTTCGAACAGCACGCGGCGTCGCTCGTTCAATCGGTCGATCGATCGCACGCGGCCTTGCGCGCCGAACTGGCGCAGAGCAGCGAGGCGCGGCTCGCCGCATGGAGCGGCACGCTCGACACGATGGCCGCTTCGTTGCGCGAGCAATGGCAGGAAACGAGCGCGGTCGCCGCGAACCGGCAGAAGGATGTCTGCGACGCGCTCGAACTCACCGCGCGCGACATGTCCGCGCAATCGCAGGCGCATGCGAGTGCGACCATCGCGGAAATCGAGCGTCTCGTGCAGGCTGCATCGGAAGCGCCGAAGGCCGCCGCCGAGGTCGTCGCGGAGATGCGACAAAAGCTCTCCGATTCGATGGTCCGCGATACCGCGATGCTCGACGAGCGCAGCCGTCTGCTCGCCACCGTCGAAACGCTGCTCAATGCCGTGAATCACGCATCGAACGAGCAACGCGCCGCGATCGATGCATTGGTCGAGACATCGGCAAGCCTGCTCGAACGCGTCGGCACGCAGTTCACCGGCACGGTCGAGACCGAGGCCGGCAAGCTCGGCGCGATGGCCGCGCAGGTGACGACGAGCGCCGTCGAAATGGCGAGCCTCGCCGATGCGTTCGGCGCGGCCGTTCAATCGTTCGGTGAATCGAATAGCACGCTCGTTACGCATCTCGAACGCATCGAAGGCGCGCTCGGCAAGTCGCTCGCGCGCAGCGACGAACAGCTCGCGTATTACGTCGCGCAGGCGAAGGAAGTGATCGACCTGAGCATGCTGTCGCAGAAGCAGATCGTCGAGGACTTGCAGCATATCGCGGGGCAGCGCGTGGCCGGAGCGCGCGCGGCATGAACGACGAAATCGACGGCGGCGCGGAACACGCCGCGCCGATCTGGGCCGCGTTCGCCGATCTCATGTCGGTGCTGCTCGGTGCGTTCGTGCTGATACTCGTCGGCGTGATCGGCGTGCAGTTGCAGCTCGAGAACAAGCTCGATGAAGAAGTGAGGCATCGGCAGGAAGAAACGCAGCGGCGCAAGACGCTGGAGCAGGCGCTTGCGGGGCCGCTCGCGTCGGGACGCGTGACGCTCGTGAACGGACGCATCGGCATCAGCGGCAATGTGCTGTTCGCGCTCAACTCCGATCAGTTGCAGCCGCAGGGCCGCGACGTGCTCAAGAGCCTGGCCGGGCCGCTTTCCACGTATCTGCGCGCGCATGAGGAAATCCTCATGGTGAGCGGTTTCGCCGACGATCAGCAAGTGCACGAAGGCAACCGGCGCTTTGCGGACAACTGGGAGCTTTCGGCCAAGCGCGCATTGACGGTGATGCGCGCGCTGATCGATGCGGGCGTGCCATCGGAGTCGGTGTTCGCGGCGGCGTTCGGTTCGCAGCAGCCCGTCGGATCGAACGCGGATGAAGAAGGGCGCGCGAAGAATCGCCGCGTGGAAATTTCCGCTGTGCCGCGGCCATCGAATGGCGCGGTGAAGACGCGTGAATAACGTGCATAGCGTGGTTTCGGCACGCGCGATGATCGACGCCTGGCGCGCGAGCGGCGACGATCGCGCGAATCCCGTGCGCTTTCATCTCATCGATGCGCTGGAGCGGCGTGCGTCTTCGTATGAAGGCGAGGCGCGCCGTCGGCTCGATGAACGGCTTGCGCAGTTGCTGGATGCGTATCGGTGCGATGTCGAGCATTTCGCAGCGACGTGCGAAGAGGATAAGGACGCGGAACAGCCCGGACCGCTTGCGATGCTCGTCGATGACTTTGCGAAGGCTTCGTCGATATCGCACGCTGAATTGCTCGATTACTTTCGCGCAGTGTGGTCGAAGGTCAGCGCGGAGAAGCAGTTGCGCGATTCGTACGCTCAAGTGCCGAAGAATGCGGGACCGCTCAATTCGAGCAGCCTCGTGCATCGGTCACTGTCGTTCATGCGCGAGATATCGCCCGAGTATCTTCAGCATTTTCTCGCGTATATCGATGCGCTTTCGTGGATGGAAGCGATGAGCGGTCCGGTCGCTAACGTTGCGAAGGAAGCTGCGGGTGTGAAGAAGGGTGGGCGCAGGAAGAAGGGTTAGCGCCGCGTGATTCATGGAATCGCGCGGCGTTGTGGCATTACGCAAGCCACCCCTTGATCGTATCCGCCATCACATTAGTAGAAATGCCATAACGATCATGCAACGTAGGCAACGCGCCCGCATCGAGGAACGCATCGGGCAGCGCGATCTGACGATAGGCCGGCGTCACGCCAGCAGTCAGCAACGCAGTCGCCACCGCCTCGCCCAGCCCGCCGATCACCGTATGGTTTTCGGCCACCACCACGAGACGCCCAGAACGCTTGGCCTCGCGGATGATCGTCTCCGTATCGAGCGGCTTGATCGTCGGCACATGCAGCACCGCTACGTCGACGCTATCGGCCTGCAGCGCCTTGGCGGTTTCAAGCGCGCGCATCGTCATGATGCCCGACGAGATGATGAGCACGTCGCGGCCATCGCGCACGAGCTTCGCACGACCAAGCTCGAACGAATAGTCGTATTCGTCGAGCACCGCAGGCACGTTGCCGCGCAACAGACGCGCATAGACCGGACCCTTGTGCGCGGCGATCGCGGGCACCATCTGTTCGATATCGAGCGCATCGCACGGATCGATCACGGTCATGTTCGGCATCGCGCGCATCAGCGCGAGGTCTTCTGCGGCCTGATGGCTCGGGCCATATCCCGTCGTCAAACCAGGCAGCGCGGCGACGATCTTCACATCGAGATTATCTTCCGCGATCGTCTGATGGATGAAGTCATACGCACGGCGCGTCGCGAACACCGCATAAGTCGTGACGAACGGCTGCGCGCCTTCATGCGCGAAACCCGCGGCCGCGCCCATCAATAATTGCTCGGCCATGCCCATCTGGTAATAACGCTCGGGAAATTCCTTCGCGAAGATATGCAAGTCAGTGTACTTGCCGAGATCGGCGGTCATGCCGATCACGTTCGATTGCGCGCGCGCCAGTTCCACGAGCGCGTGGCCGAAGGGCGCAGAGCGCGTGATCTGCCCTTCGCTTGCAATCGATGCGATCATCGCGGAGGTTTTCAAACGCGGCTTCTTGTCGACGGTCTGGCTCATGCTTGTCTCCCTGCTTTGAGTGCTTCGAGCGCCAGTTGCCATTCATGGGCATCGACGCGGATGAAATGGTTTTTCTCGCGCTGTTCGAGGAAGGGCACGCCACAACCCATCTTCGTATCGCACACGATGATGCGCGGCTTCGCCTCCTTCAGCGTGCGCGCATTGTCGAAGGCCGTCTTCACGGCGTCGATGTCGTTGCCGTCCACGCGCTGCACATACCAGCCGAATGCTTCGAGCTTGTCGACGAGCGGCTCGAACGACATGATCTGCGTCGACGGGCCATCGGCCTGCTGGTTGTTCACATCGACCATCGCGATGAGGTTGTCGAGCTTCCAGTGCGCCGCCGACATCAAGCCTTCCCAGATCGAACCTTCGTCCAGCTCGCCGTCGGAAAAGAGCGTGTAGACGAACGACTTCGAACCCTTGCGCTTGAGCCCGAGACCGCGGCCCACCGCGATTGTCAGGCCTTGTCCGAGCGAGCCGCCGGACATCTCCATGCCGGGCGTGTAGCTCGCCATGCCGGACATCGGCAGGCGGCTGTCATCGCTGCCGTAGGTCTCGAGTTCCTCTTGCGGCAGGATGCCCGCTTCGAACAGCGCGGCGTACAGTGCGATCGCATAGTGACCGTTGGAGAGCAGGAAGCGGTCGCGGCCTTCCCATTCAGGATCTTCGGGGCGATAGTTCATGGCGCCGAAGTACGCGACGGCCAGCACATCGGCGATATCGAGTGCCTGGCCGATATAACCCTGGCCTTGCACTTCGCCCATCAGCAGGGCATTGCGGCGGATACGATAGGCACGCTCGGCGAGCGTCACCTCTTCGATGACGGGAGTGCTCATGTGTTGTCTCCTTGATTGAATGTGAAATCAGCGATTGACGGTCTTGGCGGGCACGAAGAACACGAGCACCGCGCCGATGACGACAGCCACTGAGATAAAGATCAGACCCGCGGTCGATTTGCCCGTGAAGTCGTTGAGCCAGCCGACGATCGCCGGCGAGAAGAAGCCCGCGAGATTGGCGAAGCAGTTCACCGCCGCGATGCCCGCCGCCGCCGACATGCCGCCGAGCACCGCCGTGGGCAGCGACCAGAATTGCGACGACGATGCGAGAATCCCTGCCGCCGCGATGCTCACGCAGATGATCGATGCGCCCACGCTGCCGAGCATCGGCAAGGTGGCGAAGCCGGCTGCGGACACGAGCATCGGAATCGCGAGATGCAGGCGGCGTTCGCGGCGCTTGTCTGCGCTCGCGCCGATCAGCGGCAGCGCAACGATGGCGCAGAGATAGGGAATCGCGGTGAGAATTCCGACCCACAGCGGGTCCGCGACACCGGTTCTGCGGATGATGGTGGGCAGCCAGAACGTCAGGCCATACTGACCGAGCACGACGCAGAAGTAGATCGAGGCCATGAGCCACAGGCGACGATCGCCGATGAACGCGCGGATCGACACATGCTTGACCGTGTTCGCGTTGTCCTTCTCGACATTGCGCTTGAGCAAGGCCTTCTCTTCATCCGTGAGCCACTTCGCGCCGGCGATGCCGTTGTCGAGATAGAACAGGATCGCGACGCCGAGGAACAGCGACGGCAAGGCTTCGAGCATGAACAGCCACTTCCAGCCCGCGAGCCCATGCACGCCCTGAAACGCATGCATGATGTAGCCGGACAGCGGTCCGCCGACCATGCCCGCGAGCGGAATCGCCATGAAGAAGAGCGAGAGCGCTTTTGCGCGGCGCGCGGCGGGGAACCAGTACGTGAGATACAGAATCACGCCCGGCGCGAAGCCCGCTTCCGCGACGCCGAGCAGAAAGCGCAGCACATAGAAGATCGTCGGGGACTTCACGAATACGAAACACGCGGAGATCACCGCCCATGTCAGCATGATGCGTGCGAGCCAGTTGCGCGCGCCCACTTTATGCAGGATCACATTGCTTGGCACTTCGAACAGAAAGTAGCCGAGAAAGAAGATACCCGCGCCGATGCCGTAGATGGTTTCGCTGAAACGCAGATCGTTGAGCATCTGCAGCTTGGCGAAGCCTACGTTGACGCGATCCAGATACGCGCCGAGATAGCACAGCATCAGAAAGGGAATGAGGCGGCGTCCGACCTTGGCGTAGGTCTTTGCTTCGAAGCTGGTTGCGTCGTGAGATGACGCGAACTCAGCCGTTGCCGTCGATGCGGCCAGTTTGGATTTCATAGGTGTCTCCAGCCATGTTTGGCGCCCCGGCTTTCCAGGTGCGCTGTTGCGTGCGATCAATGAATCAACATGCCGCCGTTTACATCGAGGGTCACGCCGGTGAGATACGAAGACAGACCGCTCGCAAGAAACACGCAAGCGTTGGCGATATCCGCGGCATCGCCGAGACGTCCCAGCGGAATGCCCTTGATGACGTCCGCGCGCATCTCCGGCGTGAGCTTGTCGCCGGTGATATCGGTCTGGATCAGGCCCGGCGTGATCGAATTGACGCGGATGCCGTCGCCGCCGAATTCGCGCGCCATCGCCTTGCCTAGTCCGAGCACGCCGGCCTTCGCGGCGCTGTAATGCGGCCCGCCGAAGATGCCGCCGCCACGCTGCGCCGACACCGACGACATGCAGACGATGCTCCCGCTCTTCTGCTTTTTCATCTGCGGAATGACGGCTTGCGACATATACAGCGTGCCGCGCAGGTTCACATCGATGACCGCATCGAAGTTATCCGCGCCAATTTCCAGCGTCTTGATGGGCTGCGTAATGCCCGCGTTGTTGATGAGCACGTCGATGCGCCCGTACTTTTCGATGGTCGCGCTGGCGGCGACGACGCACGCGGCTTTGTCGGTGACGTCGCAGGCGAGGCCGAGGTGGCCCTCGCCGAGATCGTTCGCGGCGGCTTGCGCGTCCGCCTCCTTCAGGTCCAGCACGACGATACGCGCGCCCTGCGCCGCGAGCGCCCTGGCCGTCGCCTTGCCGATACCGCGCGCCGAAGCCGCCCCCGTGACGATCACTACCTGATTCTCGAGCAACATCATTGTCTCCGTTGGTTGTCTGGTGTAGACGCAGTGTCTTCGTTCTTCACCTGACGATCAACGCAGTTCAGCTCAACTATTGCTGAGAAATTTTCAGGTATGGCCGCGAGGCTCGATTTGCTGATCCATCCACGCGAGAAACTTGGCGACGCGCGGCAATCCGGCGTTCTGGCTCGGGTAAACCAGATGATGCGCGCCGACTTCGACCGCATACTCCTTGCCGAACACGGGCACGAGCGAGCCGCGCTCCAGATGCACCGACGCGAGCATCGTGCTTTCGAGCGCGATGCCGTGACCGAGCGCCGCCGCTTCGAGCGACATGTACGAGCGATCGAAGGAGAAATCGAACGCCTTGCGTTTCGCCGCTACGCCGAACTTGCCGAACCACTGCCGCCATTGCACGAGCGGCGATTCGGAAAATATCAGCCGGCGTTCCAGCAGATCGTCGGGCGAGGAAACGGGAAAGCGCTCCAGATACGCGCGCGATGCGAGCGGCGCGATGGTTTCGTGACGCAAGGTTTTCACTTCGACATCGGTCCAGTGCGCGTAGCCGTGCCGCACGTCGATATCGTAGTAACCCGAGGTGAAGGACACATCCTCATAAGAGCACGCGAGATTCATTTGAATGTCGCCGTTCGCTTCCTGAAATGCGGCGAGGCGCGGCAAGAGCCACATGAGTCCGAAGCTCGGGCTCGAATGAATCCGCAGGATCTCGACGGATGTCTCGCTCGACGCGCGCTCGGTTGCGCGATTGAGTTCGGCGAGCGCGCCGGTGACATCGGAGAGATATTGCGTGCCGGTCGGCGTGAGCACGAGGCCGCGGCCGAGACGCGTGAACAGCGGACGCCCGACGATACTCTCCAGATTCGCCAGTTGATGACTGACCGCGGAGGGCGTGAGGCCGAGTTCGTCGGCGGCGCGGTTCACGCTCTTGGTTCGCGCGACGCTTTCGAACGCGATGATGGATTTCAGCGGAGGAAGGCGCATGGCTCGTTACTTCGGCTCTTTCGGCACACGCCCCATCAAGAAGAACTCATCATTGGGCCGCATCGAGATCACGTTCGCCATGCGGTTCGACAAGCCGAAGAACGCCGTGATCGCCGCGATATCCCACGCGTCTGCATCGCTGAAACCGTGTGCGTGCAGCGTGGCGAAATCCGTCTCGTCCACCGTGCCCGAGGCCCGGCACACCTTCAGCGCGAAATCGAGCATGGCCTTTTGACGCGGCGTGATATCCGCCTTGCGATGATTGACCGCCACCTGATCCGCAACCAGCGCGTTCTTCTCGTAGATCCGCAGAATCGCCCCATGCGCGACGACGCAATAGAGGCAATCGTTCACCGCGCTCGTCGCGACGACGATCATCTCGCGTTCGCCCTTGCTGAGGCCGCCGTCCTTGAGCATCAGCGCATCGTGATAGGCGAAGAACGCGCGGAACTCATCGGGCCGATGCGCGAGCGTGAGAAACACGTTCGGCACGAAGCCGGCCTTCTCCTGCACGTCGAGAATGCGCGCGCGGATATCGTCGGGCCAGTCTTGGGGATCGGGAACGGGATAGCGGCTGATCGGCTTTTGCGTCATGACGTCCTCGAAGGCGTTGATCGAACGGCCATTGTAGAGCCAGCCGCTTCAGCGCGTGATCGTCAGGGATGACAGAAGCTTGAGCAGGCTGTCCACGTTGACCGGCTTGACGAAGTGATAATCGAAGCCCGCCGACTGCGCGCGCAGACGGTCTTCGGCCTGTCCATAACCCGTGATCGCGATCAGCAGCGGAGTCGTGTCGCCCTTGCGACGCAGTCGGCGCGCGAGTTCGTAGCCGTCGATGTCGGGCAGGCCGATATCGAGCAGCGCCACATCAGGTTGCAAGAGGGGCGCGGCTTCCAGTGCTTCCGCCGACGAATACGCGACGCGCGCGGCATGTCCCTCCGACTCGCACAGCATCGCGAGTGAATCGGCGGCGTCGCGGTTATCGTCGACGACGAGAATGCGCAGCGCCGCGCGCGCTTCGCGCAGGCTCGTGTCCGAGAGCGCGAGCGCCGAATGCCGCTCGTGATGATGCAGGCGCGGCAGCCGTATGGTGACGGTCGTGCCGAGACCCGGCCCGGGGCTTTGCACGGTGATCGTGCCTTTGTGCATCTCGACGAGCTTCTTCACGAGAGACAGCCCGATACCCAGCCCGCCGTTCGAGCGGTCGAGCGTGCGCTCGCCTTGCGAGAACAACTCGAATACTTTCGGCAGCAGGTCCGGCGAGATGCCCGTGCCCGTATCGGCGATGACGATGGATACCCATTCGTCATCCGCCTGCACGCTCACGGTGATGCGGCCTTGCTCCGGCGTGTATTTGCTCGCATTGTTCAGCACGTTCACGAGAATCTGCGAGAGCCGGGTCGGGTCGCCGCAGACCCAGGTCGTCGCATCAGAGACATCGACCTGGATATTCTGCGAGCGTGACTCGACCATGCCCGCGATCGCTTCCACCGCGTGATACACCGCGGTGCCGACGAGAATCGGTTCGGTTTGCAACGCGATGCGTCCCTGCGTGATGCGCGACACTTCGAGCAGGTCGTCGACGATGCGCGTCATGTGCTCCACCTGTCTGCGCATCAGATCGATGAGTTCGTTCAGACGTTCATCGCCATCCCGATCCTTTTGCAACAGCGCGATGGCCGTGCGCAAGGGCGCGAGCGGGTTGCGCAACTCATGCGCGAGCATCGCGAGGAATTCATCCTTGCGGCGTCCTGCTTCACGCAGCATGAGTTCCATGTGCTTGCGCTCGGTGATGTCGATCACACTGCCGATGATGCGCAGCGGCTCGCCGTCCTTGCTGCGCTGGAGCAGGGCGCTGCCCTGCATCCATTGCTCGCCGTGCGGATTGCGCACGCGGAATTCGAAGTGCCCTTCGGGGTTATCGCCCTGCGCGAGGCTACGCACGTAACGGTCGAGCGTCGCGCTGTCATCGGGATGCACGCGCGTGAGTGCTGCATCGTAGCTGAGTGTTTCGGTCACCTGACGTTCTCCGCCGGTTTCGAGCACGAGCGTCCACGTCGCGAGTTCCAGCGATGCAATGCGGATGTTCGCGGCCTGCATCGCCACGGTCAGGCGCAGGCTGCGTGCTTCGATCGCGGCCTGCGCCTCGTAGCGCGGCGTGACGTCGGTCGTCGTGCCGAACCATTCCTGCAGATTGCCCTTGTCGTCGTAGAGCGGCGCGGCGTGCGCCTGCACCATGCGATACACGCCGTCGCGCCGGTACATGCGAAAGGTGAGCGTGCGCGCCGTGCCTTCGCGCAACGCTTCGAGCCATGCCTGATGGGTGCGCTCGCGGTCGTCGGGATGGATATAGTCGAGCCATCCCCAGCCGGACAATATTTCGGGCGACGTGCCCGTGAACTGCTCCCATTCACCGCCCGACGGACGAATCTCGCCGTTCGCATCGGCGGACCAGACGAGCGCGCCGGTCGTCTCGACGAGTGCGCGATAGCGCCGTTCGGAAAGACTCAGGCGCTCTTCATCGGCGCGTTGCGTGCTGATGTCGAAGCTCACGCCATAGACGCGCGCGAGCACGCCGTGACGATCGAACTCGGGATGCCCGCGCATGCGCAACCAACGTCGCGTTCCCTGCTCGCCTTCGAGCACGAAGTCGAATTCGAAAGGTCCGCCGTCGCGCAATGCTTCGGTAAGCTTACGTTGAAACGGTTCGCGATACTCCGGCGCGACACGGTCCCATACTTCCGATAGCAAAACTGCTTCGGTGCCGGGCGGAAAGGAATAGAGCGCGGCGAGTTGCGCGGTCATGCGCACGACGCGTGTCTTCATGTCCCATTCCCACGCGCCCATGCGCGCGCCCGCGAATGCAGCCTGAAGGCGCCGTTCGCTCGCCTCGTACATTGCCCATGCGTGGCGGCACTCGTGAATGTCGATCGCAACACCGACCGTATCGGAGATCTGGCCTTCCTCGTCGCGGCGCGCCTGCAGGTGCAGCGTATGCCAGCGGAACGCGCCGTCCGCGCGCAGCAGACGCACGTCGACGTTGCGCAGCAGCGTGCCATCGCGCATTTGACGCAGTGCATCGAGAACGGGCGGGATGTCGTCGGGGTGGACAAAAGCTTTCCACGAACGCCCGACGAGTTCGGGAAAGGCAATGCCGAGATAGCGGCACGCCCACGGATTCGCATACTGGATCACCCCGTCGCGCGCCGCGCGCCACACGAACGACGGCAGAAAATGAGCAGGATCGTGCATGAGCGGTCTTGCTTCGTTGTTTCGGCGAGACGCGTCGCCGGGCGCGGCATCGAGGGCAGCGATAGCTTAGGGATACCATACAACAAAAGCGATGCTGTCCGGTCGCGCGTGACCGCATTGCAATTCATCTAATGAATCAACCTGCTTCGCCTACCTCCTTCGGGTCGGGGAGCTTGCCTTGCTTGTCGCGCTTTGGCGGCGCAGGCTCGTCCTTCATTGCGCGCTTTTGTTCATCGGACAGGCGGCGGTCAGCCACATTCGGATCCTCGGGCGTTTGTTTCGGCGGGGTGGGACGATCTGTTTGCTCGGTCATGAGAAGCTCCTTGTCATCGTGATTGGATGGACGCGGAGATTGGCCGCACGCGACGTGCCCGCTCATCGGCTCAGGCATAGGCGATGCTGAATGTTCCGGTTTGCGAAGCAGAACGTTCTTCCTTTCACACCACTCATGCTCGACTCAAAACAGGCCCTGGCGGTTATGTCCATGCTGGCGTGCGCGGCGTTCATGCCGCTTAGCGCCGCGGCGGCGTCGATCACTTCCGCGCCTTATGGCACGACGCAGCAAGGTCAGGCGGTCGTGCAATACACGCTCTCGAATGCGCGCGGCGTGACGATGAACTGCATCACCTATGGCGGCATCGTCACACGGCTCGATGTGCCCGACCGGCGCGGACGTCGCGCGGATATCGTGCTCGGCTTCGGCTCGCTCGGCGATTACGAGAAGTACAACGGCAAGATTCATTTCGGCGGGTTGATCGGGCGTTATGCGAACCGCATCGCTGATGGACGGTTCGAGCTCGACGGACACACCTACAAGTTGCCGGTCAACGAGCCGCCGAACACGCTGCATGGCGGGCCGCACGGCTTCGACGAAAAAGTCTGGACCGTGGTGAGAACATTCCAGGGCGCGCAGGGCGCGGGCGTGCAGCTTCGCTACGTGAGTCCCGACGGCGAGAACGGCTTTCCCGGCACGCTCACGGTCGACGTCACCTACACACTCACGGACGACAGCGAAGTGCGCATCGACTATCGCGCGAAGACGGACAAGCCGACTGTCGTGAACCTCACTAATCACAGCTACTTCAATCTCGCGGGCGAGAACAGCGGCGGCGTCGAAAGTCAGCTCATCATGATCGCGGGATCGGGCTATACGCCGACGCGGCCCGATTCAATTCCCACGGGCGAGATCGCGAACGTCGAGAACACACCGCTCGATCTGCGCGCGCTGACGCCGATCGGCGCGCGGCTGCGTTCATCTCATCAGCAGATGCGCTTTGCGCGCGGCTACGATCACAACTGGAAGCTCAACAAGAATGGCCAGCGTATCGATGAAGCGATCTTCGCGGCGCGCGCCTACGATCCGTCGAGCGGCCGCGTGCTCGATGTCTACACGACCCAACCGGGCCTGCAGTTTTACACCGGCAACGGTCTGGACGGCAGCGCGATCGGCACGTCGGGCACGGCGTACCGGCAGGCGGATGGCTTCGCGCTGGAAACCCAGCACTTTCCCGACTCGCCGAATCGTCCGGCGTTCCCGTCGACCGAGCTCAAGCCCGGCGACGAGTATCACGAAGTCACGGTCTGGAAGATCGGCGTGCGTTGACGTCGCGGTTCAGGTCAGCACGTTCCACAACACGAACGTCAGCACGAGTCCGACCACGGAGACGATCGTCTGGAGTACGGACCATACGGCAACCGTGTGTTTCAGCTTGAGGCCGAAGTATTCACGTACCATCCAGAAGCCCGCGTCGTTGACGTGACAGAAGAACACGGAGCCCGCGCCGATCGCCAGCGCGATCAGCGAGCTGTGCGTCGCCGTGAGTCCGCCCACGACCGGCGCGACGATCCCCGCGGTCGTCGTCGTGGCGACGGTCGCGGAGCCTGTCGCCTGCCGCAATGCGACCGCGATCAGCCACGCGAGCAAAATCAGCGGCAAGTGCGTGCCGACCGCAATCTTCCCGATGGTCACGCTGATGCCCGCGTTCACGAGCATCTGCTTCAGGCCGCCGCCCGCGCCGATGGTGAGCAGGAGCGCCGCGATCGGTGGCAGGCTCTTGCGCAGAATGCCGCCGACGCGCTCGCGCGCCATGCCGCGCGACCAGCCGAGCATCACGATCGCGAAGAGCACCGTCAGGGCGAGTGCGATGAGCGGCTCGCCGACGAAATCGAGCGTGTCGTACAACAGCGTGTCTTTCGCGAGCGCGAGCTTCGCGACCGTGCGGCCGAGCATCATCACGACGGGCAGCAGGATCGTGACTAGCGATATCGCGAAGCCCGGCGTCGCTGCGCCGTCGCCATGCGCGGTAAAGAGCTGGCCCATTTCCTCGGGCTCGTCGATATGTAGCCGCTTCGACAGCCAGATGCCATACAGCGGCCCCGCGAGAATCACCGCGGGCAGCGCAACGATCAAACCGAGACCGAGCGTCAGGCCGAGATCGGCATGCAGCGCGCTCACCGCGATCAGCGGTCCCGGGTGCGGCGGCAGGAGCGCGTGCAGCGTCGTCATGCCGGCGAGCGCGGGAATCGCGATACGCAGGATCGGCTGCTTCGCGCGGCGCGCCATCACGAAGATGATCGGGACCATCATCACGAGACCCACTTCGAAGAACAGCGGCAAGCCGACGATGATCGCGACGAACGCCATCATCCACGGCAGGCGGCGCGGCGTCGAATGATCGAGCAGTGTGGTGACGAGGCGGTCGGCCGCGCCGGATTCGGCCATCAGCGCGCCGAGCATGGCGCCGAGCGCGATGATGATGCCGACATCGCCGAGCAGCGCGCCCGCGCCCTTGCTGAACGCCTGCGCGATCGCTTCGAGCGGTTGATGTGCAGCGAAGCCCGCCGCGAACGTGCCCACCAGAATGGACAGGAACGGCGCGAGCTTGAGCACGCTGATGGCAACGATGATGATCGCGAGGCCGAGTGCGCAGGCGATAAGAAGTTGAGTGTCGTGGACGGACCAGGGGGCGAGGGTTGTCGTTGGATTCACAGTGACCTTGGGCTGACGCTATTACGATGAGCTTTCGCATCCAGCGCACATGCGGAATGCGAAGCCCCGTCGTAATAGCACTTTTCGAATCGACGGTCAAAAAATGCCCGCGTAATGCTCAGAACTTAATTGCGTCATCGCATCATCCACTCATACGCACGCGCGCGTAATATACGATCACCTTTAACGCAGCTTTCAAATCGTCATGGATGACGCCACACGCGAATTCGACCGCTTGCGTCCGCGCTTGCAGGGCATCGCGTATCGCATGCTCGGCTCGGTCGCCGAAGCCGAGGACATCGTGCAGGACGTGTGGCTGCGCTGGCATGCTGCGGCGCGGGAGGCCATCGATAACGCGGAGGCGTGGCTCGTCGCGGTCACGACGCGTCATTCGATCGACCGTCTGCGCGCCGCGAAACTGCAGCGCGAGCATTACGCGGGCATCTGGCTGCCCGAGCCGCAGATCACCGAGCCGCCCGCGACGCCGGAAGAGGTCACCGAGCGCGCCGACGATGTATCCATCGCGTTTCTGATGCTGCTCGAACGCCTGACGCCCGAGGCGCGCGCGGCTTTCCTGTTGCGCGAGGTCTTCGATGCGGATTATCCGGAGGTCGCGGGCATCATCGGCAAGACGGAGGCGGCGTGCCGTCAACTCGTGAGCCGCGCGAAAGCGCAGCTGCGCGAGGAGCGTCCGCGCCGTTCGGTGCCGCGCGAGTTGCATCGGCGCTTGCTGCACACATTCGCGCGCGCGCTCGAACTCGGCGATTTCGCCGCGATCCACGCGATGCTCGCGGACGACGCGATGCTCGTCGGCGATGGCGGTGGACGCGTGCCAAGCTTTCCGAAGCCACTCTTCGGCGGGAAGCGCATCGCGCAGCTTTTCTATGCGGCGCATTTGCGCTACGGCACAGGCGTGCGCCTCGAACTCGTCATGCTCAACGAGCAATGGGCGCTGCTGCGTTTCATCGACGGCAAGCTCGAATCCGCGCAGACATACGACATCGAAGACGAGCGCATCGTGCGCATACAGGTTCAACGCAATCCCGACAAGCTGGAACGCATCGCGGCCCTTCGCGGCGGCGCGTGATGCACTGCGGTGGCGATTGATGCGCGCGAGGCAACAGCGTGCGCACGTTAGCGACGCTACCGGCCAAAGCCGCGCAAACCTACGATGACATCCATGCCGCATACGAAGGCATTTTCAACCAGGCATGGAGCCCATCATGACGCAGCGAATCAACTACGTTCAACAATCGCCCGAACTGTTCAAGAAGTTTTACGAGTTCAGCCAGGCGCTGAAGGAGTGCGCGATCGAGCAGACCACTCGCGATCTCGTGACGCTGCGCGCATCGCAGATGAACGGTTGCGGCTTCTGCGTCGACATGCATGTGAAGGAAGCGAAGATTCACGGCGAGCGCGAACTGCGCACGCACCACGTCGCGATCTGGCGTGAATCCACGCTGTTCTCGCCGCGGGAACGCGCCGCGCTGGCCTGGACCGAAGTGCTGACCCGCTTGCCCGAGCACGGCGTGCCCGACGAACTTTATGGGCGCGTGCGCGAGCAGTTCTCGGAGAAGGAACTCTCCGACCTGACCTACGCCATCATGGCGATCAACGGATGGAACCGCGCGAATGTCGCGTTCCAGACGGTGCCGGGCTCGTCCGACAAGGCCTTCGGCCTCGACAAGGCGAACCTGTCGTAACGCGCTCGCGCCGTCATTCGATCATGGGAGAACCGATCATGCATAGCATCAAACGCGTGGGACTGGCGCTCGTCGTCGGATGCGCGGCGTTCGTCGCGAACACCGCGCAGGCGGCGCCCGAGGCGATCGTCAAGGAACTGATGACCAAGCCGCTTCCCGACTATCCGGGCAAGGAAGCGCTGATGATCAGCGTGGAATATCCGCCCGGCGCGGTCGATCCGGTGCATCGGCACGATGCGCATACGTACGTCTATGTGCTCGAAGGCACAGTCATCATGCAGCTCAAGGGCGGCAAGGCGGTGACGCTCAAGCCCGGCGACACCTTTTATGAAGGCCCTGACGATATCCACACGGTGGGCCGCAATGCGAGCAATACGAAGCGCGCGAAGTTCATCGTGCTGCTTCTGAAGGACAAGGGCAGCCCGGTTCTGACACCGGTGAAATAAAAAAAACCTGGCATGGCATGTCACAAAGCGCGCGGCGCGAACGTCTAGTGAGACAGAGCCACTACGTTCTCACCGCCATGCCATTGGATCTTGCGTTTCATTCCGACGATTCGCTCGCGTATAGCTTCGTGACGAGCTACGCGGGCGTCGTTTCATTTTTGGCCGTCGCCAATGAAGGGAGTTTCGCGAAAGCGAGCGATCGTCTGGGGATCGGCCGTTCCGCCGTCAGCCGCAACGTGCAGAAGCTCGAAGCACAACTCGACGCGCGGCTCTTTCTTCGCACCACGCGCAGCACGTCGCTCACGCGCGAGGGCGAACTCTTCTACAAGAATTGCCAGCCGGGCGTGGAGCGCATCGTGCAGGCGCTCGAAGACATGCGCGAGTTGCGCAACGGGCCGCCGCGCGGGCACTTGCGCATTGCATCGGCGCCGGGCTTCGGCCGCAAGGTCGTGGCTCCCTTGTTATCCGGCTTCAACGCGCGCTATCCGGAGATCGCGCTGGAATTGCTGCTCAGTGATCGTCCGTGCGATTTCACCGCCGAGCGTGTCGATGTCGCGTTTCGCGACGGCCAGATGGAAGACAGCGAAGTTGTCGCGAAGCAACTGATCCCGATGCAGCGGGTCGTCTGTGCGTCGCCGCAGTATGTGTGCGAGCATGGCTTGCCGCGCCATGTCGATGACCTGGACAAGCATCGCTGCATCAACTTCCGCACCTCGACGGGGCGCATCGCCGACTGGGAGTTCAAGGTCGATGGTCTCGCACACAAGCGCTCGCCCGCAGCGCGACAGACCTTCAACGACATCGACCTCATGCTGCAAGCGGTGCTCGACGGCCAGGGCATCGCGCAACTGCCCGCGTATCTCGTGTGCGACCTGCTCAAGGCCGGGCGCCTCGTCATGTGTCTTGCGCAACATGCGCCCGACGACGGCGGCCACTATCTCTGTTATCTGAGCCGCAAGCAACTGCCCGCGCGCGTGCGTGTATTCGTCGACTATATGACGGAGCACGCGCGCGCACTCGATCTGCATTGCCTGACCGCGACCATCACGAACGCGAGCGCGGCGTCGCTCGTGTCCGCCGATTGATGCGCTGAAGGCAACACTGCGCGTCCGGTGGCGGCGCTACCGGATGCACGCGCGCACGCCTACGATGCGTCATATCGTTTCCAAAGGGGGCAACCATGAAGATCGTAGTGATCGGTGGCAAGGTGTCATCGCTTGCATAAGAAGCGGCTCATGGTGCCGATCGATCCACCGCCCGTCAGCCTGCTCGACAAGTATCAAGGGCAGGACGTGCAACCGCTTTACACGACGACCGTCACCGTCACGGGCGGCGATGCGGGCCATGGCCGCGCCTCGGGCGTAGCCCGCTCCGACGACGGCAATCTCGACCTGAATCTGCGCATGCCGCAGGCGCTCGGCGGCACCGGCGGCGGCACCAATCCGGAGCAGTTGTTCGCGGCGGGCTACGCTGCGTGCTTTCATGGCGCGATGGTGTTGCTGGCGGCGCGCGCGGGCATCGCGGTGGAAGGCGCGAGCGTGTCCGTCACCGTGGAATTCAGCCGCGATCCGATGGACGGCCTCTTCGTGCTCACCGCGCACACGCGTGTTCAGATGCCCGGCGTCGAGCGCACGGTGGCGGAAGAACTCGTGCGCAACACCGAACGTTTCTGCCCCTACACGAAGATGACGCGCAGGGGCATCGTCAATATAGTTGCGCTTGCAAATAATCACGATGACATGAACGCACCGTGATTCAGCCATGCGTCATTCGATCGGCACGCGCGCCGTGTGATCGAGATGGCCCGCTTCGGGCGATGCATCGCGCCGGCTCAGCGCGCCCAGCGCGAACGCGGCGATGAAGGCGGGAATGGCGAGCAACGTGAAGACTGCGCCGAACTGCATGCCCATGCTCATCAGCAGGCCGCCGGTCATTGCACCGGCGACCGCGCCCATGCGCCCGATGCCGAGCATCCATGCGACGCCCGTGGCGCGGCTGCGCGTCGGGTAGAACGACGCGGCGAGCGCCGACATCGACGTGACCGCGCTCGTCACGGCAGTGCCCGTCAGGAAGATCAGCACCGCGAGCCAGAACTGATCGGACACGCCGCGCCCGATGGTCAGCACGAGGGCAGCCGCCAGCACGTATGCGCAGGCGTTCACGCGTCGCGGATTGGCCTTGTCCATCACCCAGCCGAGACACAGATTGCCGAGAATGCCGCCGAGCGGAAAGAGCGACGTGGTGAGCGCGGCGCGTTCGGCCGAAAAACCCGCATCCTTGAAGAGCGTGGGCAGCCAGTTCGTCAGCAGGTAGAAGATCATCAATCCCATGAAGTAAGCAATCCATAGCATCGACGTGCCGTAACGATACGGCCGCGATACGATGAGCCCAAGCGATGACTTGTCGGCGCCGCCTGTGCGGGTGTCGGCGGCGGTGAACGTGACGGACGAACCTTCGGCAAGACGCGGATCGTTCGAGATGCGTCGCAGCACCCGCGCGATCTTGTGCGCCGGACGTTGTCGCAAGACCATGAATTGCGCCGACTCTGGCAGCAGCAAGAGCAGCAAAACCGTGAGCACGATCGGACCGATGCCGCCCGCGACGAGCACGCTCTGCCAGCCGAAATGCGGAATGAGCCACGCCGCGCACAGCCCGCCCAGCGAGAGACCCACGGAGAAGCCGCAGAACATCGTATTGACGGCGACCGCGCGACTGCGAGCGGGCGCGTACTCGGACATCAGCGTGACGGCATTGGGCATCGCCGCGCCGAGACCCAGGCCGGTCAGAAAGCGCCACGCGGTCAGCGCTTCGATCGAACTTGCCTGCGCCGACGCCAGACTCCACACGCCGAAGAAGAATACCGACAGCACGAGCACCGCCTTGCGCCCGATACGATCGGCGACCGGACCCGCCGCGAGCGCGCCGATGCCCAGTCCGACGAGCGCCGCGCTCATCACCGGTCCCAACGCGGCGCGCGTGATGCCCCAGTCGCCGATCAGCGACGGCGCGATGAAACCGACTGCGGCGGTGTCGAAGCCATCGGCCGCGACGACGAGAAAGCACAAGGTCAGAATGACCCATTGATACGGCGAGAAGCGCTCGCCGTCGATGAAGCTCTGGACCTCGATGGTCCCGATTCTCTTTTCCATTCCGTATGTCTCCATTCAATCATGTATAAGCAATCGCGGGGATGCGGCCTTCGTCGTGCCGCTATGCCGCGCTGTCAGCGCACGGCGGGTGAAAGACTTTTAAATTCCACGCGCCTGATAATGCGGCTCTCCTGCGCGACGATCAGATGCGCCGATGCCTGCAGATAAGCGGGCCATTCCGGATCGTTGTCGCGCGCGGTGCGTCGCTGGTCATAGTCCGCGATGCTTTCGTAGCCCCACAGATGCACGACCTGATTCAATGCGCCGATGTCGCTCACATAGAAGCCCACGGGTGCGCCGAGATACTTGAGCTGGATCGGCATCGCGTGACGATCGAATACGTCGATGAACTCGTTCATGCCGCGCGGTTTGATCGTGTAGATGCGATGATCGATGAAAGGCTTGCTCATGCTGCGCTCCTCAGTTCCTTGATCTTCGCGCGTGCATCGATGCGGCTCGCGAGATGCAATCCGGTGAGATAGCCGAAGGTCATGATCGGGCCGAGCGTAATGCCCGCGCCGGGATAGTTGCCGCCCATGACGCTCGCGCGATCGTTGCCGACCGCATAAAGGCCGGGGATGGTTTCGTCGTCCTTCAGCACCTGGCCGTGCGGATTTGTCGCGATGCCGTCGAAGGTGCCGAGATCGCCCATCACGACCTTCAGCGCGTAATAGGGACCAGCGCCGATGGGCGCAACGCACGGATTCGGCGCGTGCGCGGGATCGCCGAGATAGCGGTTGAACGACGTCGTGCCGCGGCCGAATGCCGTGTCCTTGCCTTGCGTGGCATCGCGGTTATAGGCGCGCACGGTTGCTTCGAGCGCGGTGGCGTCGATTCCCGCGCGCTGCGCGAGTTCCGTCAGCGTGCGGCCTTTCACCAGATAACCGCTCTTCAGATGCGCACCGAGCGGTATCGGCGCGGGCTTTGCAAACCCGAGACCGTATTTGCGAATCGTCGCGTGATCGCAGATCAGCCACATCGCCGTTACTTTTTCGTCGCGACAGGCTTCGATCATCGCCGCGCCGACATCGTGATAAGAGTTCGATTCGTTGGTGAAGCGCACGCCGCCGCGCGTCACGCCGATCACGCCCGGCTTGTAGCGATCAAGCAGATGTGGAAACACGCCATATTTGCCGTTCTTCAGCGGCACGCGCGAGACCGGCATCCACGCGGCCGGCTGCGGATAGCGAATATCGACACGTCCGCCCACACGCTCGGCCATGCGCGCGCCGTCGCCCGTATTTCCAGCGGGGACTGGCGACGCATGTTCGCCGCCGCGTCGCAGATGCGGATACGCCTTCGCAATGCGCGCGACATCATGCGAAAACCCGCCGCACGCCAGCACGACGCCGCGCCGCGCGATGATGCGCGTTTCGCGACCATCGGAGACGACGATCGCGCCGGTCACTCGACCTTGCTCCGTGACGAGTTCTTTCGCACCGGTACGCGTGTGAATCGGAATGCCGAGATCGAGCGCCGATTTGGCGAGACGCGCGGCCAGCGCGTTGCCGCTCGTGATCTGCACGCCGCGTCGATAGAGCGCGAGCTCTCTGAGATGACTTGCGAGCCGCTTGGCGACATACCAGGCGGACGCAAGCGATTTCGTCGCGTTGAAGAAGTGCTTGAGATCGGCGCTCGACGAATTGAACATCATGCCGATGAACGTGATCGTCGCAAGCGGCGGACGCAGGCGCGCAATGTCCTTGCCCAGTTCGCGCGCTTCAAACGGCTTCGCGACGACAGAGCGACCCACGTCGACGCCGCCCGGCGCATCGGGATGATAGTCGGGGTAGAGCGTCGGCAGGAACCTGACCGAAGTCTCGCGCTCGAAGAAGTCGATCATGCGCGGACCGTTGTCGAGAAACGCATCGACGGCGGCTTCGTCGTACATCGCGCCGGTTTCGCCGCGCATGTATCGAAGCGCCGCTTCGCGTGTATCGTGAATGCCCGCGTCCCTTGCATGGCGATTGCCGGGAATCCACAGCACGCCGCCCGAAAATGCCGTGGTGCCGCCGAAGTATTCCTCTTTCTCGACGACGATCACGTCGAGCCCTTGCTTCTTCGCTGTAATGGCCGTCGAGAGGCCGCCAGCGCCCGAGCCGATCACGAGCACATCGCAAGCGAGATCGGACGACCGCGTTACGGTAGTCATGATGATGTCCTTTGATTTGAGGTTCAGGCGGTACGCGGCGCTTCGAAGCCGGGGCGCGGCACGAGGTCCATCAGCATGCATTCGAAGCCGCCGTCGACGGAAACCTCCGCGCCGTTCACATACGCCGCGCGACGACTCGCGAGAAACGCCACGACTTCCGCGATATCGCGCGGTTCGCCGATGCGCCGGCTCGCGGTCATCGCGCTGCGGCGCGCTTCGACGTCGCCCTGTTCGTAGAATGCTTGCGACAGCGGCGTGCGGATCATGCCTGGACACACCGTATTGCTGCGCACGCCGCGCGCGCCCCATTCGGCGGCGATCTGCCGCGAGAGCATCGCGATGCCGGCCTTGCTCGGGCTATACGCGCCGCTCCATGTTTGCGGATGATGAGCCGCCACCGATGCGATATGCACGATGCTGCCCGCGCCGCGCGCGAGCATGCCGCGCCCGAATCCCTGCGCACACAACATGTAGCCCGTGAGATTCACGGCGAGCATCGCGTTCCATGCATCGAGGCCGATATCCTCGATGCCGCCCGCTCTCAACAGACCGGCATTGTTGACGAGCACATCGGCATGGCCGAACTTGCGTTCGACCTGATCGCGCGCGCGGTTCACGCTCGCTGCATCGCCGATATCGCAGGTTATGGCGATCACATCGACACCGTTTGCGTGCAGCGCATCGGCCGCTTCGTGACAGCCCGCTTCATCGCGATCGAGCAATGCGAGGCGCGCGCCCGCATCGGCGAATGTCCTTGCAATGGCGCGGCCGATGCCGCCTGCCGCACCCGTCACCACACACACGCCCGATTCGAGGCCGAGCCAATGCGGCGCGGTGTGATCCCGCGCGACCTGATTAGTCATCCTTGTCTCCCGAGTCCGTTCGATACGAAGGTTTCGATAACCTTCGCCGTGAAAAAAGTATATTCACGGCCTCGCATGAAAAATTGGACAAAGCCGGCAGACGACAGGACAATTTGTGCATCAGGAGATGCACGGCATGAGGAAAATCCCTAACTACAACCTGTACGGAGAATCGGCGCGTCCACCTTGGTATGACGCGTTCAACTTCGAATGGATCGTCGAGCGCAGCGCGCCGAACGACTGGCATATCGATGCGCATCGCCACGACGCGCTGCTGCAATTTCTGTACATTCGCGGCGGCGGCGGGGAAGTGCTGATCGAGAACCGCATGATCGAGATCGTGCCGCCGAGCGTGATCATGCTTCCCGCGCAGACGGTACACGGCTTCAACTTCGCGCCAGATGTGGATGGTCTCGTCGTGACCGTCGCGCAAAGATCGATCGAGGCGCTCGCATCGATTGCGGCGCCGGGCCTCATTCCCGTGCTGCAGCGCGCGGGCGTATCTCGCGTGAACGCGCAGGCCGTGAAGGAAAGCGCGTTCATACCGATTCTCGAATTGCTGGAGAAGGAATTCCGTGCGACGGATCGCGGGCACATGGCGGCGGGCATGTCGCTCTTGATTGCACTTTTCGTGCATGTGGCGCGACTGTGCGAAAGCGCGTCGACGCCGAATGTGGCATCGACGGAACGGCGTGCGCAGCAGATCAAGCGCTTCAGGACACTCGTGGCCGCGCATTTTCGCGAGCATCGTCCTGTCGAGTTCTATGCGCAGAAGCTCGGCATGACCGTCACGCAACTCGGCCGCATTTGCCGCGAGGAAATATCCAGCTCGCCGCTTGCGATGATCAACGAACATCTCGTGCGCGAGGCGCAACGCGATCTCGTCTATTCCACGCTATCCGTCAAGCAGATCGCGCATGGACTCGGCTTTACCGATATCGCGTATTTCAGTCGTTATTTCCGCAAGCAGACCGGCGTCACGCCCACGCAATTTCAGTCGGAAGCGCACAAGGCGCTGGCCATTCAATAGCGGCATTCGAGGGTTGCCAGAGGCTGGCAAGCGTGCGATGCTTCGCCCTGCCGTGAACCACTCATAACAAACACGGCCCGAGCGAGACCAGTCCGATTCACTCATCCTTTCATGGAGGGAGCATGATCGCACTGTCATCGCATCGCGCGACGCATGAGGCGTCGCGGCGCTTCACGTTCAGGGCGCGCGCAATGTTATGCGGCTGGCTCGTCATGAGCGCGGCAGCGAGCGTGGCGTATGCCGACGCGCAAACCGGTTATACGTTGCCGCCACCGCCCAGCGAGCTATACGGCGATCTGTTCGTCGCCGTGCAGACGCAGGGCATCTATCCCGATCAGAAGACCTTCGTCGATGCGGTGCCGAAGATCGACCCCGCGCAGATCGTGCAGGCCTACCATCAGCAGATGTCGGTGCCGGGCTTCTCGCTCAAGAACTTCGTGGCGCAATACTTCACGCCGCCGACGGACCAAATCATCACGCCGCCGCCGAATCAGACGCTGCGCGAACATATCGACTGGCTCTGGCCCGAACTCACGCGTCTGACGACTACCGCCAACGTTCCGCCCAACAGCTCGCTGATCCCGATGCCCAAGCAATATGTCGTGCCGGGAGGACGCTTCCGCGAAGGCTACTATTGGGACACCTATTTCACGATGCTCGGTCTTCAGGAAGCGGGCCGCGAAGATCTCGTCGACGACATGCTCGATAACTTCGCGTATCTGATCGATACGATCGGCCATATTCCCAATGGCAACCGCACGTATTACGTGAGCCGCTCGCAACCGCCATTCTTCTCCTACATGGTCGAACTTGCCGCGAAGAAAGAAGGCGGGCGCGTCTATCAGAAGTATTTGCCGCAATTGCGCCGTGAATACGGCTACTGGATGCAAGGCGCGAACGGATTGCAGCCGGGCGATGCGGTGCGCAACGTCGTGATGCTGCCCGACAAGACCGTTCTCAATCGCTACTGGGACGAACGCGACACGCCACGCGACGAGTCCTACTCGGAGGACGTGGCCACTGCCAAACAGGTCACGAATCGCCCGGCGAACGATGTGTATCGCGATCTGCGCGCGGCGGCCGAAAGCGGCTGGGATTTCAGCTCGCGCTGGTTCGGCGACAATATGACGCTCGCGACGATCCGCACCACGTCCATTATTCCCGTCGATCTGAACAGCCTGATGTTCCACCTCGAAACGACGATTGCCATCGGTTGCGGGGAAGCGCGCGATTTCGGTTGTGTCGGCGAGTTTGTCGGACGCGCGGCGCGGCGAGCGATCGGCATCAACAAGTTTCTCTGGAACAAGAACGGCTATTACGGCGATTACGACTGGAAGCTCGGGCAACCGCGCAACAATCCATCGGCGGCGATGCTCTATCCGCTCTTTGCGAATGCGGCGTGGCCGGAGCGCGCGCATAAGACTGCGGCGACCGTCGAAGGGATGCTGTTGAAGCCGGGCGGTCTTACGACGACGACCTACAACACGACGCAGCAGTGGGACGCGCCGAACGGCTGGGCGCCGTTGCACTGGATAGCCGTGCAGGGCCTGCGGCGCTACGGGCGCAGCGATCTCGCGCAGCAGATCGGTACGCGTTTTCTCGGCGACGTGAACAATGTCTACAAGACCCAGCAAAAGCTCGTCGAGAAATACGTGGTGGAAGGCGAGGGAACCGGTGGCGGAGGCGGCGGCGAATATCCGTTGCAGGATGGCTTCGGATGGACGAATGGCGTGACGCTGAAACTGCTCGATCTTTATCCGTCAGCGCAATGACATATTGATATGACCCGCATCGCCGCGCCTGTTCATGCGGCGATGCCGGCGTCCCTATGCGCGTCAGCTTTCCTTCGCCTGCTTTTGCCGCCGATACTCGGGCACCGGCACGCCGCCCACGCCCCAGTTTTCGAGTTCGACTTCCTGAATCACGACGAAAGTGCTGTCGAGCGGTTTGTTCAACACGTCGAGCAATAGCTGGCTCACGCCCTTGATGAGTTGCTCTTTTTCATCGGTGGTGACGGCGCTCGTGCCGGGCTTGTTGCCTTCGCGTGTCACTTGAATCGTAACGATCGGCATGGTGATCTCCTGGATTGAATAACAGCGATGCACCCGCGAAGGGCGCATTCGCAACCGGGAGGCATTCTATCAATGTCCCGCGCTTTGACCGCCATCGACGTGCAGAATCTCGCCCGTCACGAACGGCGCATTGTCGAGATACAGCACGGCGTTAGCGATGTCGCTCATTTCGCCCATGCGTCCCATCGGATGCAGCGCGCCGAGCGCATCGTGGGTTTCGGCTGCATGCATCGGCGACTTGATGATGCCGGGCGACACCGCATTCGCGCGAATGCCGGACTTCGCGTATTCGATCGCAAGCGATTTCGTCGCGGCATTCAGGCCACCCTTCGTCAACGATGCCAGAACCGAAGGCACGCCGCTGACCGCATGATCGACCAACGTCGTCGTGATATTGACGATGTGCCCGCTCTGGTTCTTCTCCATCTGCTCGATCGCGAGTTGCGTGATATGGAAGAACCCGTTCACGTTCACGTTCAGGACCGCCGCATAGTCTTCCTGCGTATATTGCGTGAAAGGCTTGGCGATGAAAATGCCCGCGTTGTTGACGAGCGTATCGATGCGGCCGAAGCGCGCGATAGCCGCCTCGACGACACGCTGCGCAGTGGCGCGATCGCCGATATCGCCCGCGACGGCGACGACATTCGGATCGTCCGCCTGCTGAATCGAACGGGCGGTGGCGACGACGCCATAACCTTGCGCGCGAAATGCCTTGACGATTTCAGCGCCGATGCCTTGCGATGCGCCGGTAACGATAGCGACTTTTTGTGCGTTGCTCATGATGAACCTCGATAGATGATGTTGGGCTTGTTGCGGATCGGACCGCTTGCTCCGATGAAGCGTAATTTAGGCGTTTCGAGATTCGTTGCGTACACATGCGATGGACAATCAGTTTTGCGCGCAAGGAACAAGTCTTCGATCAGACGAATTATCCAAAAGGGGAAATCGACGTGAGCTTGCACAACGTAAAGGCGTTCGTATTCGACGTGTTCGGCACGGTGGTGGACTGGCGCGGCGGCGTCGCGCGCGAGGCCGCGCCGTTTCTGAAGCGCTTCGGCGCGGCGGGCGCGCAGCCGGAAGCGTTCGCCGATGCTTGGCGCGGCCGCTATGTGCCGGCGATGCGCACGATCATCAGCGGCGAGCGATCATTCGTGCGACTCGATGTATTGCATCGCGAGAATCTGATCGATGCATTGCCGGAGTTCGGCATCGACCCGAATGAGGTTCCGCCGGAAGCGCTCGACGAATTGAATCTCGCGTGGCATCGTCTCGATCCCTGGCCGGATTCGATACCGGGCCTGCAAAGGCTGAAGGCACGCCATATCATCGCGCCGCTTTCGAACGGCAATATCAGGCTGATGGTGGATATGGCGAAGCGCGCCGGCTTGCCCTGGGATGCGATTCTCGGCGCGGAGATCGCGCAGATCTACAAGCCCGATCCGCAGGCATATCTGCGCACGGCTGACGTGCTGATGCTCAGCCCGGAAGAAGTGTGTTTAGTCGCCGCGCATAACGACGATCTCGCCGCGGCGCGAAAGTGCGGCTTGCGCACCGCGTTCGTCGCGCGTCCGAATGAGCGTGGTCCTGCTCAGACGGTCGATCTGAAAGCCGCGAGTGACTGGGACGTCATCGCGCTCGACATGATCGAACTGGCCGATGCAGTGGGCGTGTGAACGCCGCGAAACATCGGCCGAATTGAAACCTCAGGCAACGCCTTCGACGATGCGGAAATCGCGCACGACCGCATCGCCCAGCACTTCGAGCGCGTGCTGATAGGTCGCGCTGTTATAGGCGGCGACGGCTGCATCGAGCGAATCGAATTCGATGACCACCGTGCGCTCGATGACGCCTTCACCTTGCGTCATCGATGCGACACCGCGAACGAGGGGCCGGCCGCCGCCTTCGGCGATGGCCTGCGTTGCGATCTTCGCGTATTCCGCTGTCTGCTCGGGCTTCAAGATCTGCTTGTACACGCTGACCCAATATCCTTTTGCCATCTTCTGTTTCTCCAGTGTTTGACGGGCGCCTTGCGCCATGAGGCGAACGCAATGCGCATCTGCGTTCAGTCCGGCGGCCAGCATAGCAAATTCTCGAACGCCAGGACCGGCGCGGCTCGCGCGGCGATTGCGCGCGTTTCGAAGAAGAGTGCTTTCTTGCGCTAGGGGTTAACCCGCGAACATCAGCGACATAGACTGCACTCACTGCTTCGAACGGCTCAGTGTTCGTCGCCAGGCACCTCATAACACTGGAGTTTCATCATGAAGTCGATCATCCGTGCAGTAGTCGTCGCCACCGCTCTCGTCATTCCCGTTGCTTCGTTCGCGCAAAGCCAGATCACGCGCGCTCAGGTGCGTGCGGAACTCGCCGCATTGCAGAGCGTCGGTTATCACGTAGGCGATGGTGATCAGGCGCATTATCCCGAAGCGATTCAGGCAGCCGAAGCGAAGCTCGCCGCGCGCGATGGCGCAACCGCTTATGGCGGCAGCGCCAATGGAACGTCGCAAGCGGGCGGTGCGCGCGTGTCGCCATCCGACTGGAACGCGATGTACTCGCGCTAAGCCTGTCTAATCCGCCGCGTACTTGCGGTCGAGTTCATCGAAGAGCGGCTTGTTCACGAGCCGTTGACGCTCGGCGAAGGGCGCGACGACAGAAGGGTCTTCATCGAGCCGTCCTTGCGATTTCAGCGCACCGAGCGCCGTCTGCATGCCGCGCACGGCGCTTTGCAACGCGGCATTCGCATAGAGCACGAGGCTGAAACCGAGGCGTTCGAGATCGGCCCGATCGGTCACCGGCGTCTTGCCGCCGATCACGATGTTGATGAGCTGTGGCGCATCGAGCAGCTTCGGCAGCGATGCGATCTGCTCGGGCGTTTCGATTGCCTCGACAAAGAGAATGTCCGCGCCCGCTTCGACGAAGGCACGCGCACGTTCGATCGCCGCATCGAAACCTTCCACCGCGCATGCATCGGTGCGCGCGATGATCTGAAAGTTCTCGTCCTCGCGCGCATCCACCGCCGCGCGGATCTTGCCGACCATTTCATTGGTCGAGACCACGGCCTTGCCCGCGAAATGGCCGCATTTCTTCGGCATCACCTGATCTTCCAGTTGAATCGCATCGGCGCCGGCGCGCTCCAGCGTGCGTACCGTATGACGCACGTTGAGCGCATTGCCGAAGCCCGTGTCCGCATCGACGACGAGCGGCAGGTCCACTGCATCCCGAATGCGCGACGTATGCTCCGCCACTTCTGCGAGGCCGATGAAACCGAGGTCCGGCATGCCGAGCGACATGTTCGTCACGCCCGCGCCGGTGATGTAGAGCGCTTCGAAACCGAGATCGGCGGCGACACGCGCGCTCATCGCGTTGAATGCGCCGGGCAGCAGCAGACCGCGCCGTGCGTTGACCCGTTCGCGAAACGCGGCGCGGCGGCGGGAAGAAGAAGTGGTCATGGCTTCGGTTCCGGAAAGAGAGTTCGGGTTCGGCGTCAGCGTCTGCAATGCTAACGCGCGCCGCGCTTCGGCGCTCGCACAGCCATCAGGCGAAGCGAAACAGCGCGCGCGCCGCATCGCGCAACACGATGGTACGCAGCGATGCGTCCGGAATCCAGCGTCCGAGCGCATCGCGCGACGCGCCGTAGTCGATCAGCTCGCGATGCTGCGTATGCGGCCAGTCGCTGCCCCATACGAGCCGCGACGCGCCGAATGAATCGAGCAATGCGGCTGTGAGCGTTTGCCCCAGCGCCGTGCCGCTTTCGTCGCACACGCTGCGATAAGCCGCCGACAGTTTGACCCATACGCGCCCGCTCTTTGCCGTCGTCAGAAGATAGCGAAAGCCGGGATCGTTCGCGCCGAAAGCAGGATCGGGCCGGCCGAAATGATCGATCACGATCGTGCAGCCTTGTTCGAGCAGCGGCGTGATGAGCATCGGCAAATCCACCGCATCGCGATGAATCTCGACGTGCCAGCCGAGCGCGTTGATTCGCGTGAAGAGCGTGCGCCAATGCGCGTCACGCAGATCGGGCAATGCGAGACCGATGAGATTCAGCCGCATCCCGACGACACCGTGCGCGGCGAGATGCTGCAATTCGGCGTCGCTGATCGATGGGTCGATGACGGCCACGCCGCGAAAGCGTTGCGGATAGCGTTGCAGTACATCGACGAAAAACGAGTTGTCGGTACCGAGAAAGCTGGGCTGCACCAATACCGCATGCGTGACGCCGTTCGCGCGCAGGTGTTCCGCATAGGCATCGAGCGTTGCGTCGTAGTCGGGCGCGTGACGGCGATGCGGCGCGAGCGGCAGGCCGCGCACGAAAACATGCGCGTGACTATCGATTGCTTCGATCGCGGCGGGGGCCGATTCCAGCCATTGCTCGTCGGCGAGCGTGGAATGAAGTGAATGTGTCATGGATGCTTCAGGACGAGGCTTGAGCGGGCACCGTTGCAATCCGGCGGCCTCGGGTTTCAGGCAGCAGCAGCGCTGCGATGACGACGAGTCCATACGCGATACCCGCATCGATGCCGAGCGCCTGTCCGAGCGGCATCGAATTGCCCATGTGCCCGACGAGCACCGGAAACACCGCCGACACGACACGCCCGAAGTTGTAGCAAAAGCCGACGCCCGTACCGCGCACGCCTTGCGGATAGAGTTCGTTGAAAAGCGCGCCGAGCGTCGCGGGAATGCCGGCCGAAAAGAGGCCGAGCGGGAAACTCAGAACGAGCATCGCGAGATCGCCGATCGGCAGGAAGACATAAATATTGACCGTGACCGCGCAGCAGATCGCAAAGAGGATCACGTTCTTGCGGCGGCCGATCTTGTCCTGCAACCATGCGCTGACAAAGCATCCGACGATGAACGCGGTGATCACCACGGCCAGATAACCGCCCGTGCCGAGCACCGACAAGTGGCGCTCCGTTTTGAGGTACGTGGGCAGCCACGTCGTGATCGCGTGATAACCGCCATGCGCGCCGAGTCCGATCAGCCCGCCGACGATCGTCGTGCGCAGCACCGAAGGATGAAAGATGCCGGCGAGGATCGCGAATGCGCCTTGCCGTTGCGCCTGATCCTGCTCGCCGGACTTCGCTTCACGCGGCGGCTCTTCGATATTGCGGCGCATATAGACGACGAGCAGCGCGGGAATCAGACCGATCGCAAACAACACGCGCCAGGCCCAGTCCGGTGAAACCCACGAGTACACGATCATGTAGAGCAGCACCGCGCCGGCCCAGCCGAAGCCCCATGCGCTCTGCACGATACCCATGGCCTTGCCGCGATGTTTCGCGCGAATGGTCTCGCTGAGCAACACGGCGCCCGCGGTCCATTCACCGCCGAAGCCGAGTCCCTGCAGCGCTTTGAGCACGAGCAACTGTTCGAAATTCTGCGCAAAGGCGCTGAGAAACGTGAAAAGCGAGAACCAGAGCACGGTCACTTGGAGCGCCTTCACGCGCCCGATGCGATCGGACAGCACGCCCGCAAAGAGCCCGCCCAGCGCGCCCGCGACGAGCGTCGCGCCGCCGATCAACCCTGCTTGTCCCTTGCCGATGCCCCATGTCGCGATGAGCGTCGGAATCACGAGGCTGAATAACTGCGTGTCGACGCCATCGAGCGCCCAGCCTGCGAAGCAACCCCATAGCGTGCGTTTTTCCGCCGTGGAAACTTCACGGTACCAATTCATTTTTGCGTCTCCTGTGCGGGCTATGAGCCAGCGCTTGTTGTGTCATGTGTCACTGCATTCTAGAAATGAATAGCCGCCTCGCATACTATGGATATGTTCATCTTTCATATCGTTTTGATATGCTCGGAATATGGAGACGCGCAACCTCAAATACTTTCTGGCCGTGGTCGATGCGGGCAGCGTCACGCGCGCAGCCGACGTGCTCGATATCGCGCAGCCCGCCCTGAGCCAGGCGCTTTCACGCATGGAACGCGATCTGGGCGTGAAGCTCTTCGAGCGCACGCGCCGCGGTGCGCAATTGACGCCGGCGGGTGAGGCGATCGTCGAAGACATACGCCTGAGCGTCGCGCGCATCGATGCCGCATCGCACCGCGCGCGTGAAATCGGCGCGCAGCGCGGCGGGCGGTTGACGATCGGCTTCGCATCGGCGGCGCTCTTCAGTCTGCTGCCTCGCGCGATTGCGGCGTTGCGCGAGGAAGTGCCCAACGTCGAACTCTTGCTCAGGGAAATGAGCAATGCGGAACAGGCGAGCGCGCTTGAGAAGGGCAGCATCGATATCGGTTTGCTGCATACGCCCGTCGCCGTGGGCGGGCGCATGCGCGAGAAGTTGATCGTCAGGGAGCGCCTGCTTGCAGTGCTGCCGCTAGCGTTTTCCGTCGGCGATGACGGCAAGGTCGGCTTGAAGGATCTATCGGATGCGGGTCTCGTGTGGTTCCCGGGCGATCAATTGCCGGTGGTGCGCGCGGGCATCCTGAGTGCTTTCCGTAAGGCCGGATGCGAGGCGAATGTCGTGCAGGATGCGAATCGCTCGTTGACCGTGCTTGCGTGCGTCGCGGCGGGATGCGGCGCATCGCTGCTGCCGCAATCGGTCACGGCGCTGCAATTCGCCGGCGTGCGCTTCTGCGATGTACGCGACGGCGATAACCTTCCCCCCTTCGAACTCAGCGCCATATGGCCCATGCGTTCGCGTCCGACGCTCGCGGACCGCTTCGCGGCCTTGCTCGAAGCATGAACGCGTCGCAAGATGCATTCATGGCCCATTCAGGAGACTCACATGGATGAACCATTGAGCGATCTGCCCTTGCCGGAAGGCATTCGCGCGCGCATGGTCGATAACGGCAATGGCCTTGCGATGCATGTACTCGAAGCCGGATTCGACGCGCCCGAACGGCCCTGCATCGTGCTTCTGCACGGCTTTCCCGAACTGGCCTATAGCTGGCGCAAAATCATGAAGCCGCTTGCCGATGCGGGCTTTTATGTCGTCGCGCCAGATCAGCGAGGTTATGGACGCACGACCGGCGGCGATGCTTCGTTCGATACCGATCTGAACGAATTCACCTTTCCGAATCTCGTGCGCGATGTGCTGGGGCTCGTATCGGCGCTGGGTTATCGCAGGGTGGCATCGGTGATCGGGCATGATTTCGGCTCGCCCGTGGCGGCCTGGTGCGCATTGATTCGTCCCGATGTGTTCGCGTCCGTCGTGATGATGAGCGCACCGTTCGCCGGGCCGCCAGCATTCGCCTTCAACACCGCAAAGGACGATGCGCGGCTTGCGCGTGTCGAAACGGCTTCATCGGTCATGGGTGAGGCAGTCGGGGCGCTCGCATCGCTCGATCCGCCGCGCAAGCACTATCAATGGTATTACTCGGGCGCGCAGGCCAACGACGACATGCGGCACGCGCCGCAAGGCCTCGCGGCGTTCCTGCGCGCGTACTACTACGTGAAGAGCGCGGACTGGGCGGGCAATCATCCGCATCCGCTTGCTTCGGTGACGGCCGAACAACTCGCGATGCTGCCGACCTACTACGTGATGAACGCCGACGCCACGATGCCGCAGACCGTGGCCGAGCATATGCCCGGCGCGGATGATATCGCGGCGTGCGCATGGCTCACTGATCGCGACTTGAACGTGTATGCGGGCGAATACGCACGCACCGGCTTTCAGGGCGGTTTGAACTGGTATCGATGCGGCACCGACGCGCGCTATGCATCGGCTTTGCGCATGTGGTCGGGACGTACGATCGACGTGCCGTCATGCTTCGTCGCGGGCGCGAGCGATTGGGGCTATTACCAGCGTCCGGGCGATTTCGAAGCGATGCGTGTTCTTGCCTGCACGGACTTTCGCGCCACGCATCTGATCGAAGGGGCGGGGCATTGGGTGCAACAGGAGCAGCCGAGCACGGTCGCGAGCCGCATCCTGCGGTTTTTGAGGCAGGATGCACCGGCCATATAGAGGTTATCTTTTGAAGAAACGCGCGAGCCGATGCGCGCCGAGGCGCCATTCATACGGATTCGTGTAATCGAACTCGCGCACTTTGCGATACAGGTACGGCCAGAAACGGCCGCGCGCGCGACGCGATTCGCGCACGCGCGCATCGCGCGACAGATGCCGGTCGTCGTGCCAGGGAAAGCTACGTGCTTCACGCGACGCACGGCGCGGTAATCCGAACACGAGCGAATATGCATAGCGCGGTGCGTCCGAATGATTCGGACCCGCGAAATGCAGGGTACGGCCTGCGTGTATCGTGCAATCGCCGGGTTCGAGCGGGCAGATCACCGCTTCATCCGCGTCGAAGCCCGATGAGCATTCGAGACCATGTGCAGTGGGATCGCCGCCGATCGGTTCGTGTGGCAGCACCGGCCCGAGATGCGATCCGGGAATGAACTGCATGCAGCCGTTCGCAAGGGACACGGGTTGCAGCGGAAACCAGAAGTTGACTTCGCGATGCTCGATGCGCGGATCGGTGAATGCTTCATCCTGATGCCAGGGCGTGACCGCATCCGTATGCGCGGGCTTATGGAAGAAGCTGTCGCTGACGAAGCGCGCTTTTGGCCCGAGCAATTGCATCGCGATGCGCTGCACGCGACGCGCCAGTTCCATATCAAGCAGGTCGCGCTCGAAATGCGAAGGTTGATGCAACTGCGCCAGCCTGGGCTTGTCCAGTCCGTTTGCCTCGGGATAGAAATCGAACAGCAAGCCTTCGGCGAAGCCCGCTTTTTCGCGCATCAGGCGATCACCGGCATTGCGCAGGGTACCAATGTCCGCATGCGTGGCCACGTTCTTCAGACGTAGGAATCCGTCTTTCCAGAAGCTTTCGCAATGCGAGGGGGATATTGTTGTCATTTCCCTGATCGCCCGCTAAAAAAATTCCCGAGATGATCTTTTAGACGATTGAACACGTCTCGCCAACGCGAAAATTGTATCTGTACGTGTATGAAGTTTCTTCTTGTAAGACTTGCCGCTTATGGCCGATGCTGCGGAACTTCGTCGAAAACCCTGGTGTCCACGGGCCTCGCGGCCTTTGAAGGTCGGTATCAACCGCGAGGAGAATATAGATGGAGCAAGGACGTGTTGCCGCGCTCGACGCAGGCCGGGCGCTCGCGATCGTCGGGGTCGTAGCAGTTCACCTGTCGTTTCAGTTTCCCAATCTGCCGGGCGCCGTGACACTCGTCGCGCGCATGGGCCAATACGGCGTGCAGTTATTCTTCGTGATCAGCGCGATCACGATCTTCATGACGCTCGAAACGGATCACGCGCGCTGTGCGGATGCACGTCATGTCACGCTGCGTTTTTATATCAAGCGCTTCTTTCGCATTGCGCCGCTGTACTACGCGGCGATCGCGATCTACGGTCTCATCAGCTATGGCGCGATGCGCTCGGGTGTCGAACGCGCATGGATTCTCGGCGCGCACGGCCCGATGGACATCCTGCTCAACATGGTGTTCCTGCACGCGCTGTCGCCGACGGCGATCAACAACGTCGTGCCGGGAGGATGGTCGATCGGCGTGGAAATGCTGTTCTATCTGATCGCGCCGCTGCTGTTCTTCCTGGCGATGAATCGTGTGCGTCTGTTGCTGGCAACTGTCCTGCTGCTCGGACTATCGCTCGGCGTGATGTCGATGAGCGATTGCAATGGCACGCTCGACTGCAATGTCGCCAATAACACGTTCAGCTATTTCTGGCCGCCGGTGCAGGGGCCGTGCTTCATCATCGGCATGTGGGGATGGTATGCGTTCCGCTCTCATTTGCTCGGTGCCGCCGATGTGACGAAGCCCAAGGTGTGGCTGTTTCTTTCACTGGCCTTGGGGTTTGCGCTCATGACGGGCGCGCTCGGCGTATGGCTCGACAAGGCGCACGCGCTCGCGCCGGTGTTCGCCGCGTGCAGTGCGGTGGCATTTCTACTGTTCGTGTGTACACGGCGCGCCCGCAGTCATCGCGAAGGAACGCGCCGCGCGCCGCGCATCACCTTCATTCCACGCTGCGCCGCCGCGCTCGGCCGCGAAAGCTATGGCATTTATCTCTGGCACTTCATCTGCGTCTATGCGACGTTTCATTTCTTCGATCGCGCGTTCGGAGAGACGAATGGCGAAACGTCGCTCGCGTTGTTCGGCACGACACTGATCGCGGTGCTCGTCGTTTCTTATGGTCTCTCGCGCGTGTCAGACCGGCTGATACAGGGCCGCGCGACGCGCCTGTCGAGACGGCTGCTCGCATCGATCGATCGACGTTTTCATCTGACGCGCGATGCTTGAACGCGGGGAGGTGCATGGAGATCGAAACGCCGGCCGCGGCTTCGATAGAGCACGATGCTCGCGGCAAGCGTCGCCAGTTCGGTCACGGCGACGGTCATCCAGATGCCGCGCGGCCCCAGCCATTCGGTCAGCAGCCAGAGCATCATCAACAGCAATAGCCAACTGCGCAGCAAGGCGACGATCAAGGATGCGAGCGGCGCTTCGATAGCCGTCAGATAGCCGCTGATCGCGACATTGATCGCGGCAGGAAGAAAGGCGAGCGCGCACCACGGCAAGGCATCGCGCAGCAGCGCTTGCGCGGCGGGACTGTCGGGCAGGAAGAGCGCGCCGAGCGGTTGCGCGAGCGTGAGCATCGCGAACGCGGCGGCGAGGCCGAAGCCCGCCGTCACCGTTATGCCGATGGCAAACGCGCGTGACACCGCGCGCTCGTTGCCCGCGCCACGCTGATAGCTCACGATGGGCTGCATGCTTTGCACGAGCGCGACCATCGTGACCGATGCGATCATCGTCATATATTCGACTACAGCGAATGCGACGAGTCCCGTATCGCCGAGCCAGCGCAATACCGCGTGATTGAACGCGAACAGCGTGACGCTCGGCGCGATCTCACCCAGAAACTCCGACACACCGTTGTAAGCCATGCGCCATGCATGATCGAGGCGCGCAAATGCACGGGCAACGGGACGTACGCGTTGCGCCTTGATGAAGTGATAAGCCAGCATCGGGATGCAGGCGAGCGCCTGACTGACGCCCGATGCGATCGCCGCACCGCGCATGCCCCAGTCCATGTGGCTCACCATCCACCATGTCAATGCGACATCGGCGACGCCGCCCGCAATCAGGCACGCGAGACCGAACTTCGCCGCGCCTTCGATACGCAGGAAGAGTTCGAGCGCATAGCATGCGGTCGGGAACAGCACGAACGGCGCATAAGCATGCAGGAAGTCTTTGGCGAGGCGCGCGAGTTCACCGCGTGCGCCGGTCCATTGCACGAAAGTATCGGCATAAAAATATATGGCGAGCGCGAAGGCGACACCGCACAAGCCGAGCAACCATAACGCCTGCGTAAAGGCTTCGGCGGCATCGCGTTCGCGCCGCTCGCCGAGCAGGCGCGAGACGAGCGTAGATCCGCCGACACCGATCATCACGCTGAACGCGTAGGGCAGATAGAGCAGGGGGACGAGCAGGTTCAACGCGGCTAACGCATCGGCGCCGACATGACGTCCGATGAATATGCCGCTGATGACGGAATGCATGCAGTACACCCACGCGGCAAGCACGGTAGGCACGGCATAGTTCGAGAATTGACGAACGAGGGAAGTATTGTTGTTATGCGAAACCATGACTGATACGAATCGACGTTACTCGCTGCACGCCAGCACCGGCACGCGAGCTGGTCGACGTGCGAGTGAAAGTTATGGCATGGCGCAAAAGCGCGATATGGACGCGCCGAAAGAACTCGGGCGGGCCGCATATGAATGAAACGAGACTGCGTAGCGCGCGCTGGCGTCGCGAGAATGCGCCAGCGGGCTACGAGAGGAAATGCGTGAGGGGCTAACGGCGCATGATGCGCGCACGCCGCTTCAGGCTTTCACGATGCATCGATTGCGATGCGGTAATTGGAGTGACGAACGCGAATAAAGGTTCCTTTTCGCGTTGTTAAGCGAATCATGAAACGCTTAAGCGCCCGACGCCTCCAGCGGCCGATCCGTCTTTGCGCGCAAGCCATACGCCGTCAACATGCGATACAGCGTGACGCGCGAGATGCCCAGTTCATCCGCCGCCTCACCGAGCCGTCCGCGATGGCGCAGCAAAGCCACTTCGATCGCCTGGCGCTCGGCGGCCTCGCGTGCCTGCGCGAGCGTCATCGGTGCGGCTTCGGCGTATTCGCCGAGTTCGAGATCGCTTGCGAGAATCTGTCTGCCTTCCGACATCACGATCGCGCGGCGCACGCGATTGATCAGTTCGCGTACATTGCCAGGCCAGCCATAGTTATGAAGCGCCGCAATAGCACAAGGCGAGAAGCCGCGCAGCCGCCGGCTCGCGTCCTTTCTGAAGCGTTCGAGCATGTGATTCGCAAGCAGCTCGATATCCTTGCCACGCACGCGCAACGGCGGCTCGTCGATCTGCAACACACACAGGCGATGGTACAAGTCCGCGCGAAAGCGTCCTTCGATCATCGCGGTTTGCATATCGACGTGCGTCGCCGAGATGATGCGCACATCGACATCGGTCGAACCCTGTCCGCCCAGCCGCTCGATCTTGCGTTCCTGCAGAAAGCGAAGCAGGCTCGCCTGGCTTTCCAGCGGCAAATCGCCGATTTCATCGAGAAAGAGCGTGCCGCCATCGGCGGCTTCCACGCGGCCGATCTTGCGCTGATTCGCGCCGGTGAACGCGCCGCGCTCATAGCCGAAGAGTTCCGATTGCAACAGGTGCGCGGGAATCGCGCCGCAGTTGATCGCAACGAATGGCTGATCGCGCCGCACCGAACGCTCGTGGATTGCGACCGCAGTGAGTTCCTTGCCAGTGCCGGATTCGCCGGAGATGAACACGGGCGCATCGGTCATCGCGACTTTGCGGATCGAACGATACAGCGCCTGCATCGCGTCGCAGGAACCGACCATGCCGCCTTCCTTGAAGTCGTCCTTGCGGGGATCGTTGCAGGCGGTGTCGTGCAGCGAAACCATGCCGTATGCATGCCCGACTGCGTCGACGAGACGATCCGCGGAAGCGGGCACCGTCACGTAGTCGAAACAGAAGTCGCGAATGAGGCGGCAAATCTCGGGGCTTTCGACATGTTCCGCGTCAACCGCCGCGACCCAGCCGATCTGATAACTCGCGAGCAAGCCGGTGAGCGTGGCGGCTTCCTTCGCAAAGCCGCGACTCGTCAGATCGACGATGCCGGCGGCGGCGCGTTTGCCTTGCTTGCTGGATTTGAGTGGCTTCGTTGGATCGATGCGCTCGATGGACCATCCCCGAGCGTGCAATCGCTCGGCCAGATCCTCCGATACCGCACGCCCAGCGAAATAGAGCGTTCTGGCTTCCCCGTACATGGCTTTTTCCCGGCTTTTATAGGTATTGCGCCAGTATGCGCCCGTAAACGTCAGCCGAAAAACCCTCGCAAACGATAACCCGATTTTAAATGTTTACATTGATCGGCCGAATCGATTGAAAACGGCGGGGAATTTTTTGCGACACGCCCGTTCGAAAATTTCGTGTACGTATGTGCTTTAACGCGCATTGCGTTACGCCACAAGGGTTACGAGGCGAACGAGCGCGTCGGCACGAATTACTTATCTGCTTATGAATATGATTTGTTCACCAAGTATCTGCAGAAATGAAATTGTGCACCCGCTGAAATATCAGATAATTAATACCTTCACGTAATTTTCGAGTTTGCGACACAGGCAGCGCGGGCGTAGAGTTCGTGCATGCTTCTCGTCTGATGAATACCCGTTCGAACATGGATAAAGCAGACCACTCCGCCTCAGCCTATCAGCCGCGCCTGTTGCTCGTCGACGACGATCCGGCCATGATCCGTATCATCGGCGAAATGCTCGCCGAATTTCCCGACCAGCGTTTTGCCACCACCGGCGAAGCCGCGCTCGCCCTCGCGCGCGAAGCGACGCCCGATCTCATTCTGCTCGATGCGAATCTGCCCAACATGACGGGCTTCGATGTCTGCGAGATCCTCAAGAGCGATGCGAAGCTCGCGCGCGTGCCGGTGATATTCGTCACCAGTCACGACGCGCCCGCACTCGAAGTCGATGCGTTCCGCATGGGCGCGGCCGATTACGTGATCAAACCGTTGATCGCGCCGCGCCTGCAGGCGCGCGTGCGAGCGCAACTCAGCCTGAGACGCCGCGTGATGGAGGCGCAGGCGCGTCTGCACGAAGCGGGCGGACAAGCGGCGCCCAAACCTACGGGCGTGCGCGTGCTGGGCATCCTCGCGGAAGACATGGTCGAAGCGCATCGTCACGCGCTTCAGTCGATCGGCGCGCTCGACGTGGTGACGGATTGCGAAGCCGCGCTGCACCTCGCGCAAAGCAAGGAACCGGACGCGATCGTGCTGGATGCGCGTTGCTGCGATAACCCTTGCGAAGCGGTGCATGCATTGCTCGCAAAGCTGGCTCACGTGCCCATCGTCGTGCTCGCCGATGCACGCGATGTCCAGACCGAGCAATGCACGCTGGATGCCGGCGCGGCGGATGTCATCGCAAGGCCGGGCCGCTCCGCCGTGCTGCACGCGCGCGTGCTGGCCGCGCTGGCGTCGGCGAATAAGGCGCTGGAGGAATCGCGCGCATTGCTGGAATCGTCTGGGGGCGCGCGCGTTCATCCGTTTCCGGTGTTCGCTCGCGATGCGCGCGGTCGTTGATCGATAACTTCTGTTCAGGCCTGTTCGAGCATCTCGCGGGCCATTCTGGATGCGTGCGCGAAGTCGAGCGCACGCACGCGCGCGAGGAAATCCGCGAAATCCTCGCGATATCCATTCGGCGCATGCGGCGACAGCTTCTCGGATAGCGCGATCGCCTGCAGATTCGATGCATCGAGCAATTCGATGATTGCGGTGAGATGCGCGCGCCAGTCTTCATCGCCGAGCGGTGGCGCGCTCTGATCCGATTCCGTGGACGCTTGTGGCCGGCCGAATGCATCGACGAGCTGTGTGACGCTCGATGCAAGCAATCGCCGCATTTGCGGCAGGTTCGTGCGCGCGGTGTCCATCATGTGGGTGTCGTTTTCGAGCGTGGCGGCCAGCTTCGCAAGCGCGGCCGCGCCGATCGTGCCTGCGCTGCCTTTTATCGCATGCAGCATCGATGCAGCACCTTGCGCGTCACCCGCAACGAGTGCCGTGGCGAGCCGTGTCAATTGCATGTCGGCCTGCGCGCCGAAGCCGTCAGCCGCTTTGCGGATCAGATCGATGTTGCCGCCGAAACGCGCGACGATCGAATCGCGCGGCTCGATGATCGACTCCGCGTGCGCATCCTGCACGTGCGATTCCATCGATGTACGTCCGGCTTGCGCGCGCAACACAGCGACGAGCCGCTCCACATCGATCGGTTTGCCGACATGATCGTTCATGCCCGCCTGCAAACAAGCCTCGCGATCCGCGCCGGATGCGTTAGCGGTCATCGCGATGATGGGCAGCGCGGCGAAGCGGCCATCAGCGCGGATGAGGCGTGTGGCTTCGAGGCCGTCGAGATCGGGCATCTGCACGTCCATCAGCACGGCATCGAAGCGCGCATCATCGGCCAGGATTTTATCGACGCCTTCACGACCGCTTTCAGCGAGCGTCACGTCCGCGCCTTCCGCGAGCAACAGTCCTTCGGCGACCTGACGATTGAGCGCGTTGTCCTCGACCACGAGCAGCGCAAGTCCGATGAGGCGCTGCGCTTTCGCGGCAGGCGGCGACGACTGAAGCGGTGTTGCTTCGATATCGCCGGGCAATGCAGCGCGAATCGCGGCGACCAGTTGCTTGGGCGTCACGGGCTTCGTCAGAAAGCCGGCGAAGGGCGCGGCGCCATCGTCCTGCGCTTCTCTCAGGACTTCGCGGCCAAAGGCGGTGACGAGCAGCACGAGCGGCGGCGCGATCTTCACGTTCATCGCGCGAATCTGCTTTGCGGTGTTCAGACCGTCGAGTCCGGGCATGCGCCAGTCGAGCAGGGCGATGTCGTAGGGCGCTCCGCGCCGCGCGGCCTCGTTGATGCGCTCGACCGCATCGATTCCGCTCGTGACGAGATCCGCCTGCCAGCCGAGCGAACGCACGGTACGCGAGAGAATTTCGCCGGCGATCGGGTTGTCATCGGCGATGAGAATGCGCGCGTCTTGATGAAGCGTCGCGTGTTCGTCATGCACCCGCGCGCCGGCCGCCTCGATGCCGAGCGTGATATCGAACCAGAAACGGCTGCCTTCGCCCACCAGGCTTTCGACTTCGAGCTGCCCGCCCATCATCGCGACGAGCCGCTTGCTGATCACGAGCCCGAGGCCGGACCCGCCGTAACGTCGCGAAGTGGATGCCTCGGCCTGCGTAAAGCCCTCGAAGATGCGTTCGAGCTGTTCCTCACTGATGCCGATGCCGCTGTCGCTCACCGCGATGCGTACGCGCATCGACGTGCCTGTTTCATCGCGCACGCTTTCGAGTCGATGGACGCTCACGACGATCTGCCCCGCCGCCGTGAACTTGAGCGCGTTGCCCGCGAGGTTGATCAGCACCTGCTGAAGCCGGAAGCCATCGCCGACGAGCACGGCCGGCAAGGTCGGGTCGAGATCGAACAGCACTTCGACGTCTTTCGCGCCCTGATTGCCCGACAACACGATGCCCAGTTCTTCCATCAGCTTTTCAGGCTCGAACGGATGGCTATCGAGTTCCAGCTTGCCGGCTTCGATCTTCGAATAATCGAGGATGTCGTTGAGCAGATTCAGCAGCGACCTGGCGGCGGTTTCGGCCTTGCTGACGTAATCCTGCTGGCGGTTGTCGAGCGTCGTCAGTTGCACGAGGTGCAGCATGCCGAGCACGGCGTTCATCGGCGTGCGGATTTCGTGACTCATGTTCGCGAGGAACGACGACTTGGCCGCGCTCGCCGCGTCGGCCTGTTCCTTCGCGTTGCGCAAATGGAATTCGAGCTGATATTGATCGGTGACGTCGTAGTTCACGCCCGTCATCACGACGGGCACGCCGTTCGCGTTGCGCTGCGTGCGCAGGCCGCTCTGGATGCGACGCGTCGTGCCGTCCGGAAGAACGATCCGAAACGGCGGCAGCGTCTCGGTCTCTCCAGCGGCGGCCGCGCGTACGTCCGCCATGATGCTGTCGTGGTCTTCGGGATGAACCCGCAAACGCCAGTGCTCGAAGTGCAGACCGTTGTCGAGCAATTCCGGCGGGTACTGATAGATGTCGAACATACGTGCGTTCCAGTGCAGCTTGCCCGTGGCGATATCCCACGACCAGATGCCCAGTTCGGCGATGTCCGCAGCCAGCAGCAACTGATCTCGCGCGTCGGCAAGCTCGCTGCGTTCTTTTCTCTGGCGCGAGATATCCGTAATTACCGATACAAAATGCAAAACGCCATCGAGACGCATGGCGCCCGTCGAGACGTGCGCTGGAAAAGACGTACCGTCCTTGCGCTGTCCCGCTAGTTCACAATCGGCGGTCGCAACGCCTGTCGGGCCCTTGAATTGCATTATGTATTCGTTATACGCATCCAGATGATGAGGCGGCACCAGCATGCGGATGTTCTGCCCGATCACCTCCCTCGCCTTGTAGCCGAACACTCTTTCGCCCGCGGAGTTGAACGAGCGGATCGCACCACGCTCGTCCACGGTGATGATCGGGCTGATCGCGGTGTCGAGCACGGTCTGGGTCGTCGCGAGGCTGCGGACGAGTTCCTGCCTGATGCGGATACGCGCATTGACCTGCCGCACGAGGGTCGAGCCGAACATCGCCAGCACGACCGCGAGCACGATCGACACGCAGGCGTGCCAGACCGTGTCCCGCCACCAGGGTGCGAGGATTTCATCGCGTGAAAGTGCAGCGGCGACGAACAGCGGATAGTCCTGCAATTCGCGCAGGCTGTTGAGGCGCGTCACATGGTCCTGCGACGAGCGCGTCGTGAATACACCTGAACCATCGTGTTCGAGATGCGCGCGATACAGCGTGGTATCGATCACGTTCTTGCCAACGAAACGGTCTTCGAACGGGCGGCGCACGACCATCACGCCCGAATTCAGCACGAGCACGGCCGCGCCCGATTGCCCGAGATCGAGGCTGTCATAGAAGCGCGAGAAGAAGTCGATGTCGATGGTCGCGAGCGCGACGCCCGCGAAACTGCCGTCGGGCGCATCGATGCGGCGTGATACCGGCACGACCCATTTGCCCGTCGAGCGGCTCTTGACCGGCGGGCCGATGTGCGAATTCTGATCGGTATGGGTGCGGTGATATTCGAAATATTCGCGGTCGGAGTTGTTGAAGCGCGAGTCGAGCCGGGGCTGCGAATTGACGAGCCACGCGCCGTCCTTGTCGTAGATGAAGAGGCCATTCAACTGCGGCAACTGCTGTACGCGCGAGACCAGCGAGCGATGAATGCGCGCGAGCGCCGCGGGCGACGTGCCATCTTCTTCGACGCGTTCCACCATGCCGATGAGCGTCGTGTCGGCTTCCTTGAAGGTATCGTTCGCGTGCTGCGCCATCGCGCGCGCGAGGTTCGACGTCGCCGTCGTCATCTCGTCCATCTGCACGCGTCGCGCGGCGATGCTGCGCCACACGTCGGTGCCGATCAGAAGCACGCAGACGACGACGATGAAAACCGTCATCCTGGAAGTGAGCGAGTGGCGAATGAGCACGCCGTTTTCTCCGAGTGAAAGCAGCCGTATCTTATCGCGCGGCCATCAGACCCGTTTACGGCACGGTCTCATGAAAGCTTGACCCCGCGCGGAAGGAATATTCGCGGCGTATTTGCGGTATCGAGAGCATGGATTCGCTTTCGGAGCGTCTAATGATGTGTTTGTTCGCCGCCCGCTTTCGGAACTGAAAGCGTTGGTTCGAGCCCGACATTTCCGTCCACCGGGGCGTGGCCGAATTCGTGCAGAGCCTTGTCGCACGGGAGTCTCGGGGAACTGGCACGGAGGCTGCATTCACAGCCCACACCCGCCGCCTAAGCGATTCCCCGATCAACGTGTTGCACGTTCGCTCAGCCGGCATGTCATTGACCGACCCGTTGGCGCAAGTGGAGCGAATCATGTTGGGATACCTGATCAATTTTTCCAGAGACATCGTGTTGCCGTTTCTGGTCAGCCGGACCGAATCGATGCTGGATCGCGCTGAGAATGCCCGGCGCGATGCCTGGCTCGCATCGGCCGCTGATATCGGCGAACTCGAGCGTCGTATGCGTGCCGTCGACATCGAAAGCTGATCTTCAACGAACCAGGAACATATAGATGAAGATGCCGAACGACCAATACGCCGACTCACCGGTCATCGCGCTGCATTGCTCGGGCGCGGGCGCGAATCAATGGCGCCAGCTCGGCGAAACGCTCGATGACCTCGGCTCGGCAACAGCACGTTACACACTCATCGCTCCGGAACATTACGGGTGCGATAGCGTGGGCCCGTGGAGCGGCGAGCGCGCGTTCACGCTCGCGGATGAAGCGGCGCGCACGGTCGAGATCATCGATCGTCAGCGTGGCAAGGTGCATCTCGTCGGGCATTCGTACGGCGGCGGCGTCGCGTTGCGCGCGGCGCTGGAACGGCCGCACGGGGTCGCGAGCATCACGCTCTATGAACCGTCGGCGTTTCATCTGCTGAAGGGCATGGGCGCGCGTGGCGCGGCGGAATTCGCGGAGATTCTCGCGATCGCGGCGCGCACGGCGGAAGGCGTCGTCGCGGGCGATCTGCGTGGCGCGGCCAGCTCGTTCGTCGATTACTGGAGCGGGCAGGGCGCGTGGTCGGCGTTGCGGCCTTCCGTTCAAGCGATGCTCACGCGCTGGGTGCCGAAAGCGCCGCTCGATTTTCGCGCGCTGATTCACGAGCCCACGCCGGCGAGCGCGTATGCCGCCTTGCGCATTCCCACGCTCGTGATGCGCGGCGAGCATGCGCCCGCGCCGACACGCCTGATCGCCGAGACGCTGCCCGATCTGATGCCGGCGGCGAAGCTGATCGTCGTGCCCGAGGCGGGGCATATGGGGCCGCTCACGCACGCACCGGCGGTGAACGCGGCGATCGCGCGTCATATCGCGCAGTGCGATGCGCCCGCCGAACGTCTAGCCGAGTAGCCCGTCGCGTGACGGCGCGCTCTTGCCCTGACGCTCGATGAGCCGCGCGCGAAACCAGAACGTCCACGCGAGCAGCCCGCCGTAGATCACATAGCTCACGACCGGTGACACGACGAGATAGCGCTCGACCGGCCAGGTCCACGCGAACCAGAAGCGCAGCACGGTTTCGAGCGACAGTCCCACGCCCCATACGAACGTCATGAGACGCAGCGATGCGCGCAGCATCGCGCTTTCGCTCCAGTACGCCTCGAAGCGCTCGGCGCCGTTCTCCTGTTCGCGCGTGACGGTGGCGCGCGCGAGATAGAAGATGAGCGGACGTTTGAAAAAGAGCGAGACCAGAAACACGATGCCCGTTGCGCCTGCGGCGAGCGATTCGCGCACGAGAAGAATGCGCGGGCTGCCGCCCATCGCGAGCATCACGATCGACAGCGCGATGCCGAACAGCACGAGCGCGGAGAGCGCATCGACGCGACGCGAGCGCGCGAATTCGACGATGCTCCACGCGAGCGGCGGCGCGGCCGACGCATAGAGCGCGCCGACATCGCCCCAATACGGCAACGCCAGGCGATACGCCAGCCACGGCAGCAGCAGATTGGCGGCGAGTTCGAGCACGAGACCGGGCTTGATCTTTTTCATCGACTCAAAAGTGTGCGCGTGGGCGCCTGGGCCATGAGCCAAGTATAAAAGATCGGACGTGCGTGAATGTACGCACGCGCGCGGTAGATCGGCGGGTAGTCGCGCGCCGCCCGGTCCGGGCGGGCGGCGGCGTGAAGCGAGGCGCTTACTTCTTCGGCGCTGTGGCTGTGGCGGCGGCCGCGCCGTTACGCGCGGCGTTCGCGTTGTTCGCAGCGTTGGCGGTGTTCGGGTTATAGGCCGGATTTGCGTTGTAGCTCGGATTGGCCGTGTTCGCGTTCGGGGTGTTCGAATAGTTGTTCGCAGGCTTCGGCTGAAGCGTCTGATTGATGACGCCCATCTGTCCCATCTTCTTGGCGGCCTGACTGTCCGCACTGGCTGCCGTGGCGAAGCACATGCCGGCCACGCCGGCGATCAACGCAATATGCATGGCGCGACGGTGCGCGCGATTGCGGCTCTTCTTCATGACGGCCTCCTTGGCTCATGCTTGCCGTGCGGATGCACAGCCAGCGTCTTCATTGTGTGCAAGGACGATGCCCGAAAACAGGAGGGTTTTGCCTAAGTGCATTCGATACGAATTGCGACGCTTTACCGCAGGCGTATTTGATATTTGTCTAACAAATGGGCTGATCCGCTAGGTAGTATGTACTTCGAAACACTCGAAACGTACCACCGGAGGGTCACCGCATGTTTCCTGAATATCGCGATCTCATCTCGCGCCTGAAAACCGAGGATGCTCATTTCTCGCGTCTCTTCGAGCGTCACAACGAACTCGATCATCAGATCAACAACATGGAAACGGGCGTCACGCCCGCCGATTCGTTCGCCATCGAATCGCTGAAGAAGGAAAAGCTGCTGCTGAAAGACAAGATGTACGCCGTGTTGAGAAAGGCGCAGGAAGCCGCCTGAGAGACGCGAGAGACAGAGACACCGAAACAGCAACGAGAGGAAGAAATACAGGTGATATCGCCAGACAAGGCTGAAGCGCTGCCGGCTTGCATCGAAGAGGACGAAACGGACCGCGCGGTCGAAGCGGCGCATGGCCTGCTGACGAACGGCCTCGACCACATACTCCAGCAGTTCGGATCACAGGAGCGCGGAGAGACGGAATCGCTCGTCGATACCGTGCGAACGCTGATCGGCGGTATGTCGCCCGATGAGATCTCCACGTTGCGCGCCCATCTTTTCGATGGCGACACGGTGCTGCGAACCGCCAACGGCTCGACCGATCCCGACGACGAACTGTCGCCATCGTGGCGTGAAGGCGGCTATCCGTATCGGCATCTGATGTCGCGGCGCGCGTACGAGAAGCAAAAGTATCGTCTGCAGGTCGAGTTGTTGAAGTTGCAGGCGTGGGTGCGCGACACGGGCCAGCGCGTCGTGATCCTGTTCGAAGGGCGCGACGCGGCAGGCAAGGGCGGCGCGATCAAACGCTTCATGGAGCATCTGAATCCACGCGGCGCGCGCGTGGTCGCACTGGAAAAGCCGTCCGAGCGCGAGCGGGGGCAATGGTATTTCCAGCGCTATGTGGAGCATTTGCCGACGGCCGGCGAGATCGTTCTTTTCGACCGCTCGTGGTACAACCGCGCTGGCGTGGAGCGCGTGATGGGTTTCTGCACGCCGCGCGAGTACGACGAATTCATGCAGCAGGTTCCCGCGCTCGAGCGTCATCTTTCGCAAAGCGGCACGCACGTCATCAAGCTATGGTTTTCCGTGAGCCGCGCAGAGCAGCGGCGGCGCTTCAAGGAGCGCGAGATTCATCCGCTCAAGCAGTGGAAGCTGAGCCCGGTCGATCTCGCATCGCTCGACAAGTGGGACGCCTACACCGAAGCCAAGGAAACGATGTTCGCGCACACCGATAGCGCCGACACGCCCTGGAGCGTGGTGCGCTCCGATTGCAAGAAACGCGCGCGCCTCAATGCGATGCGCTACGTGCTGCACCGGTTGCCGTACGCGAATCGCGATCTCAAGGCAATCGGCGCGGTCGATCCCTTCATCGTCGGGCGGCCCTTTTAGTTCGGGCGGGCGTCGGTCATCAAGGTCTGCGCGAGCAGGCGCGCGTGCGGCGTGAGGGCGTCGAAGTCGCGGGCGCACAGGTGCAGGCGGCGCGTTGCCCAAGGTTCCGAGAGCGGCACGATCGAGAGCGCAGGGCGCTCCAGCATGCGCGCCGACGCCTCTGACAAGATCGCGAGTCCGATGCCCGCCTCGACGAGCATGCCGATGTTGTCGATGCTGCGCATACGGATGCGATAGCTCATCTGTTTGCCGAGCCGCGACGCGCGCTCGGCCAGATGCATTTCGAGCGCGGCATCCGATAACCCGACGAACGCCTCGCCGACGATCTCCGAGAACGCCACCGCGCGTTCCCCCGCCAGGCGGTGCGCGCCGTTCGCCACGACCACCAGCTGATCCTGTGCGAGCAGATGGGTCTGAAGCCGCCCCAGGTCCGCCGTATCCGAAACGATGCCGAGTTCCGCGCGGCCTTCCGCGATCGCCTGCACGATCTCGACGCTCGGACGTTCGTCGAGATCGATCGAAAGATCGGCGTGGATCGCGAGAAATTCGGTGAGCCGCGGCGGCAGGAAGGCGGCTAGCGCCGCCGTGTTCGACATCATCCGGATTCGGCCTTTGAGCCCGGTCGCGAACGAGCGCAACTCGCCTCGCATCTGCTCGACCTGCCCGAGGATCGCGCGCGCGTGGCGCACGAAGGCGTCGCCTGCCGCAGTGGCCTGCACGCCGCGCCGATTGCGCTCCAGTAACGGCGCGCCGAGCGCGGCTTCCATGCCCGCGATGCGCTCGCTCGCCGAGGCCAGCGCGAGATGCATGGCCTGCGCGCCGGCCGTGATACTGCCGCGCTCCACGACGGTCAGGAAAAGCCGCATGTCGGTCAGGTCGAAGCGCATGCTGCATCCTTCGGTTTTGCCGAAGCCTCGCATTGGAAATGCCAGATTGTAAGCGGCGGGCGGCGTCGTTAGCATCTGTCGCATGCAACCCTTTATTCTCGTTATCGGCGCGGGTTTTCTTGCGGGCGCGATGAATGCGCTCGCGGGCGGCGGCTCGTTCGTGAGCCTGCCCGCGATGATCGCCGCCGGCTTGCCACCGGTTCAGGCGAACGCATCCAGTACCGTCGCACTGTTTCCGGGCGGCGTGGTGAGCGCGTGGGCCTATCGCGACGGCCTCGGTCCGGTCGGCTCTGTGTCGATGCGCAAGATGCTCGTCATGACGCTCATCGGCGGTTTCGTCGGCGCGGCGCTTTTGCTGTCGACGTCGTCGAAAACATTTTCTTTCGTGTTGCCGTGGCTCCTGCTATGCGCGAGCCTGACGCTCGCGTTCGGCCGCAAGCTCGGCGAGGCGCTGCGGCGACGCTGGCATATCGGCGCGGCGGCGGTGCTGTCGATCCAGTTCGCGCTCGGCGTGTATGGCGGCTACTTCGGCGGCGCGGTCGGCATCATGATGATGGCGGTGTGGGGCCTGCTCGATTCGCGCGACCTGAAGAGCCTCAACGCGCCGCGCACGTTGCTCGTAAGCGCGGCCAACTCCGTCGCGGTATTGACCTTCGCGGCGGCGCAGGCGGTGCGCTGGCCGGAGACGATCGCAATGCTGCTCGCGGCGATCGCGGGCGGCTATGGCGGCGCGCAGCTCGGCCGGCGCGCGCCGGCGCACTGGATTCGCGCGGGCACGTTGCTCGTGAGCGCCGGCATCACCATCGCGTTCTTTGCGAAGACCTACGGACCGATGCTGTCGAACCGATGATCGGCACCAGGGTCGCAGCAATGCGGCCGATTTCTGCCGAGTTGAATTTAAGCCAGGGGTTGGCCGTTTTATAGGTGAACAGACCCAAGGGGACCAACATGTTTCCCGCTTTGCTCGAAACCATCGGTGCGCTGTCGCTGCTCGTGAGCATCGCGGCGAAAATCGTGTTGCTGCGCGATCGGCACGAAGACAGCCCGGACGATGCGCTCAAAGCCGCGCCGCTCCGACGAGCCTGCGCCGCCTGTTTCCGGCGCAAGGCGGGAGACGGAGCCTGTCGCTCGCGCCATATGCGCCCGGTCCTCAGTGCGCGTTGCGTTCGAGTGGCGGCAGGCCGAGCGGCTTTTTCGCGGACTCGTAAGCACGGATGAAGCGCGGATCGTCGTCGAGTTCGCGCGCCATCCACTTCGAAAGATCTTCGCCGCAGGCCGGATCGGCGATATCGCGGAAACACGGCGAACTCGCGGGCATCATGGTCGCGGCCCAGTAAAAGCTGAAGAGCGCCTGCTTTTCGGCAGGCTCCATGGTGAGGGCGTGCGGATCGGTTCCGGAAAACCAGCGGTCTAGCCGGGTCGAAAGGGTCGCTTCGGTTTCGTGGCTGTCGTATGAAAAGACGTAGCCGCCGCCTGCCTGGGCCGTATGAAAGTCGTTCATCACGACTTCGCTGACGAAGCGCGCCGCTTTTGCATTGGCCGCAAACGATTGCGCGGGTGCATCCCATGCAAGGACGCAGAGCGCGACGAGCAATACCTTTGTTTTATGCCGAACGAGCGTACGGCATTTTTTCCGATTGCTGGCCGAGTTCACACGAGAAAGAGGAAATAATTTCGCGTCGCCGCGAGGGATGCTGCCTTGAATACAGAATTCGAGATTCTACTGATTTATTCGAATCATCGGTAAGGAAGATAAAACGCCCGCAATCGGTGCATCTGAATAACGTTTTACTTTATCGCCCGCATCAAAGCAAAACGGCCCGTGAGGGCCGTTTCGTTGCCAGAGGCGAGTGCGCTGAAACTTACAGCGGCTGGATCGTCGAAGCTTGCTTGCCCTTAGGGCCTTGCTTGACTTCGAAGCTCACCTTCTGATTCTCCTGGAGCGACTTGAAACCCTTGGACTGGATTTCGGAGAAATGTGCAAACAGGTCCTCACCGCCGTCGTCCGGCGTGATGAAACCAAAACCCTTTGCATCGTTGAACCACTTCACAGTACCTGTTGCCATTTTTCCAAACCCTATTGAGACGGATTACGTTGTAGATGCGCATCGATTGTCGAGCGGCATAGAGTTTTACCATGCCAGAACGCCGAGTTCAAATAAGCGTTTTTGCTAAGAGACGCGACATTTGAGTGTCACACTTGATTTTTCGGCAGGCTGCGCCGCCGCTTTGTCTTTTTGTCCGGACATTACTCACCTGCGCATTCGATTATCCTCGACCTTTCGGTCGGGCAAACGACAAGGCACGTAATCATGGCACATACGCTTTCCAGCACTGCGCAACGCGTGGCGTCCGACTCCATCCGGCTCGACGCGCCGGAGATCGCCGAGGCACGCCGGGAGCTTGCCGCCTGCTTTCGGCTTGCGGCGCTGCGAGGCTTCGAAGAGGGCGTATGCAATCACTTTTCGGCGGTCGTGCCGGGCCGCGACGACTTGTTCTTCGTGAACCCGTACGGCTATGCCTTCAGCGAGATCACGGCGTCGCGCCTGCTGATCTGCGATTTCGACGGCAATGTCGTCGACGGCGAGGGCGAGCCCGAAGCGACCGCCTTTTATATTCACGCGCGTCTGCACAAGCTGATGCCGCGCGTGAAGGCGGCGTTCCATACGCATATGCCGAACGCGACTGCGCTGTGCCTGCTCGAAGGGCCGCCGCTGTTGTGGCTCGGGCAGACGTCGTTGAAATTTTATGGCCGCACGGCGGTCGATGAGGACTACAACGGCCTCGCGCTCGATGATGCAGAAGGCGACCGTATCGCCAGCGCGATGGGCGACGCCGATATCCTGCTTCTCAAGAATCACGGCGTCATGGTTGCGGGTGCGACTATCGCGCAAGCGTGGGACGACCTCTACTATCTGGAGCGCGCGGCCGAAGTGCAGTTGCGCGCGATGAGCGCGAACCGGCCGCTCAAGGCAGTGCCGCACGAGATTGCGCAGCGTGCTTACGAGCAGATGCGTGAGGGGGATGCACAGAGCGCGAGGGCGCATCTCGCGAGCGGGATGCGGCAGTTGCGGGCAAGGGGGATTGATTTCGAGGGGTGAGTGCGGGGGGGCGAAGTGCGCCGTTGTCAGATCACGTCATTCGAATCACTCGATACCTTTCGCAATGTGTCGGTATCCCATACGACCTCCACGTAGCCCTGTTTTTTCAGCAGCCAGTTGGTGACGAAAAAAGCGGACCTCTGAAGCCCTCCATTTCGAAGTATCGCTGGAACAGATAGTCTCCGGGATTGACATTGAAACGCTCGCAGAAGGCAACCATGAAGCCGTCCGCGCCATCGCTGGTAACGCCGTAGTCGTTCTCGATCTCGTCAGCGGGTGCAACGAGTCTTTTTTGCCAAAGACCGATGTGTTCCCGTAGGAATTTTTCAAGTTCACCCGAGACTGCCGGTTGTTGCGTCATTGATTCTGTCCTCGGATTTCACGATTCGTAATTCGAGTTATCCTAATCTCATCGCTGCCTCCGCCCTCGCAACCCCCTGAACCACCCACGCTTCCCCATATCCGCCTGCTGCAAGAACACCGCGATCACGATGATCAATCCTTTGAGCACGAGCTGTGTATTGCTATCGATATCATTGAGCAACAGAATATTGCTCAGGAATCCAAATATCAGCACACCCGCAACCGTCCCCGATATACGCCCGACCCCGCCCGAAAGACTGGTGCCGCCGATCACGACAGCGGCTATCGCGTCCAGCTCCCAGCCCATGCCGGCATCCGCCTTGCCTTGCCGATACTGCGCCGCATAAAGGACGCCGACGAGCGCCGAGAGCAGGCCCGAGATCGCATAAGCGGCCATCTTGTGACGCGCGACATCGAGTCCCGACACCACTGCGCATTTCTCGTTTCCACCGATCGCATAAAGATATTTGCCGAATACGGTGCGGTTCATCACGAATCCCACCACGATAGCGATCACCAGAAAGAAAAGCGCAGGCACTGGCACCACATTGACAAGCAGCGCACGCAGCGCTTCGATATCGCTCGTTGCATTGGTGCCGCTATAGATCGAATAGACGGCCGTATCCTGGCCCGCGATCAGACGCGAGGCGCCCAGCACGCCGACCATCGCGGCAAGCGTGACGATGAAAGGCTGCATGTGTCCGCGCGTGATGATCCAGCCGTTGAGCGCGCCGAGGGTGAAACCCGCGAGCGGCACGATCCACATCACGGCGAGCAAGGGCATGCGATGTGCGCCGTGCAGTGCGATATACGCGCAGGCCAGCGCCGCGACGATCAACGCGATGCCCGCCTGCATGGCAACGGGCGAACGATCCGCGACGCGCACCGTCTGCGCATCGCGCGCACGCATGATGCCCCGCGCGACGCCGAGCACGGCGAACACGATCGCGAACACGGCGATCGCATCGAGCACGAGCGATGCGTAGGTCGCGCGGTTCCAGCCATCGGTGGTGAGCAGCATCGCGGTGAGCACGCTGCCGAGACCCATGATCGCGCCCACCGACAGATCGATGCCCGCCGTGATGATCACGAGCGTCATGCCGATTGAAATCACGCCGACATTCGCGACTTGCCGGAACACGTCGGAGATGTTCGCGCTCGACAGAAAGATGTTGCCGCCGTCGGCCGCGTGCGGCGACGTGAACGCGCCCACCACCAGCAACACGATGAGCCCGAGGTAATACTTCAGATACGTGAGAAACGTGCTCAGGTGTCGCTGACGGGCGGTGGCCGCGGACTCGGCGAGTTGGTCCTGCGCTTGCAGCATGATATGCGTCTCCGTTTATCGCTTCAGGGCGAGGCCATCCTGATGAGCACATCGCCCGAAAATTGCTCGCGCGTCAGTACGCCGCGCGCGTGTCCTTCGCACATCACGAGGATGCGATCGGCAAGCAACATCAGTTCATCGATTTCGGAACTCGCGACGATCACCGTCACGCCTTCGCGCGCGGCCGCGAGTATCTGCCGATAAATCTCCGCCTTCGCCGCGACATCGACGCCGCGCGTGGGTTCATCGAGCAGAAGAATGCGCGGCTTCGTCATCAGCCATTTGCCGATGATGAGCTTTTGCTGATTGCCGCCCGACAGAGTGCTCGCATCCTGCGCGAGCGAGCGATGCTTGACGTTCGATGCCCGCGCCTGCGATGCGGCCCATGCCTGCATGCGCCCGCGTCGATAGAACGGAAACCCAGGCGCGCGCGAGAGCGAAGGCAGAACGAGGTTCGCTTCCAGCGACTGATCGAGCACGAGCCCGTCTTTCTTGCGGTCTTCGGTCACGAAGGCAAGGCCGGCTGCGGCCGCGCGATCCGGCGAATCGATCGCATGCGTGTGACCGGCCACGCGTATCTCGCCTTCGCGCCGATATCGCGATACGCCGAACAAAGCCTCGAGTATCTCCGTCTTGCCCGCGCCGAGCAGCCCCGAGATGCCGAACACTTCGCCCTGTTGCACCGCGAACGACACATCCGATACGAGCGCGCGCGCCGGTCCCCATAACGTGAGAGCACGAACGTCCACCGCGAGCGGACGCGCTTGCGGTGCTTCGGCTTCGCTGCGCTCGGGCGGCGCGAAGTCCTTGCCGATCATCATCGAGACGAGCGCCGATGACGATTCGACTTGCCGCATCTGCAAGGTCGCGATGCGTCTTCCGTCGCGCAGCACGGTCACGCGATCCGCGACCGCGAACACTTCGCCGAGCCGGTGACTGATGAGCACGATCCCCATGCCGCGCTCGCGCAGATCGCGTGTGAGCGTGAGCAGCGCTTGCGTTTCGGTGTCGGAGAGCGCGGACGTCGGTTCGTCCATGATGAGCACGCGCGCATCGGCGAGCAGCGCCTTCGCGATCTCGACCAGTTGCTTCTCGCCGACACGCAAAGTGCCGACGAGCGTATTCGGCGGCGCGCGAAAGCCCAGTTGTGCAAGCACTTTCGCGGCGGCGTCGTGCATCGCGCGGCGATCGGGAAAGCCCATGCGCGTGCGCAGTTCCTTGCCGAGAAAAATGTTATCGACGGCGGAAAGCGTATCGACGAGATTGAGCTCCTGATGAATGATCGCGACGCCCGCGCGCGTCGCGTCGTTCACGCTCGTCATGCGCGTCGTCTCGCCACGCACGAGGATGCTGCCCGCATCGGGCGCATAGAGGCCGCCCAATATCTTCATCAGGCTCGACTTGCCCGCGCCGTTCTCGCCGACGAGCGCATGAATCTCGCCCGATGCGACATCGAAGTCGACGCCGGAGAGCGCGGGGCTGCCGTTGAACGAAATCGACAGGCCCGCGGCTTCGATGAGCGGCGCGGTGACGGTTGCCATCGCTGTCTGCGTCCCGCTCAGTGGGTCGCGATATATTGCTTCGCGTTGTCCGCGAAGATGCCCTGCGTCGGCAGCGTGACTTTCTTCTGCACCTTGTCGCCGTGCAATACCTTGAGCGACTGGCGGATGCCTTCCGCGCCCGGCGTCGGATACATGAAGGTACCCGCGAGCAGGCCTTGCTCGACCCACGTCGCGCCTTCCTGCGGCAAGCCATCGATGCCGACGAACTTGATGCTCTTCTCGCGGCCCGCATCCTTCGCGGCAAGATAGGCGCCGTAGGCCATCGGATCGTTATGCGCGTACACCACGTCGATCTTCGGCTGCACGCGCAGCACGGTCTTCATGTAATCGTAGGCCTTGTCCTGTTTCCAGTCGCAATCCACGCGCTCGCCCACGCGCTTGATACCTTTCTCCTTGCCGATGGCCTTATCCGCGCCGTCATGCCGGTCATGCGCGGGCTGCGCGCCGAAGCCGCCCCAGATCTCGACCAGATTGCCCTGCGCCTTACCCGGCCCACCCGTCAGCTTGACGATGAAGTTGCCCGCTTCCTGGCCGATCTGCACATTGTCCCCGCCGATGAACTGCGTGAACTGATCGCCGTTCACTTCGCGATCGAGCACGAACACGGGAATCCCCGCCTTGAAGGCCTTTTCGACGACGCCCGTGAGGCCCGCCGACTCCTTGGGCGAGATGAAGATCGCGTCCATCTTCTGCGTGATGAAGTTCTCCATGTCGGCGTTCTGCTTGTCGGTGCGGTCTCCCGCGTCGGCGATGATCAACTCGACCTCGGGATGCTTCGCGGCCTCGGCTTTCATGTCCTTGTTGAACTGCACGCGCCACGGCTCGACGGTCGTGACCTGCGAGAACCCGAAGCGGTATTTCTTCTGCTGCGCGAACGCCGGCCCGGCGATGAGCGCAGAGAAAGTGCCGACCGCACCGGCCAGCGGTGCGGCGATGAGACTCGCGGTGATGATGCGTCGTTTGCTGTCCATTGCGTCTCTCCTGTTTTGGTTGCCAGCTTCGGGTTCGTTGTTCGTGATGGGTTGCTGCTCTCGCTGGTTCTGATCGGGTTAGATCGATAAAAATAAAACGTTATAGCGTGGCCCGCTTGCGGGTTTCCCTGCCCGTCGCCTTGAAGGGCGGCGCGGTGCTCTCGCGCACGCGCAAATCCGCTTTCATGCGCAGATGCACCGGCTCCGATGATTCGCCCTGCAACTGTTTATGCAGCAGTTGCCAGATCGCGCGGCCCACGGCTTCCACCGGTTGATGTATCGAACTGATGCGCGGATGCAGCACCGACATCCACGGCGCGTCGTCGAAAGAGAGCAGGGAGATGTGTTCGGGCAGATGCAATTCCGCATCGCGTATCGCGCGCAAGGCGCCGAGCGTCGCGACGTTCGCGCCGGTGAAGAGCGCGGTCGGCCGCTCGCGCTCCGACAGCAGGCCGAGCGTGGCCGCGTGGCTTTCCGTGTCCGTCATCCCGCATACGACGACGCGTGCATGGCGCGCCAGGCCCGCGCGTTTCATGGCGTCGAGATAGCCGTCCGCGCGTTCGCGGCTGTTGACGAGATCGAGCGCATTGACGATGAAGGTGATGCGCTTGTGCCCCAGCGCGATCAGATGATCGGTGCCGTCGCGCGCGGCGCGCCGGCTGTCGGTGGTCACGGTATTGGCGGGAAAGCTGTCGTCGACGCGGTCGGCCATGACGAGCGGCACATCGCATTCACGCAGTTCTTCTATCGCGTGATCGTAGCCGTGGCAGGGAATGATGATCATGCCCGCCACTTGCCGTGACAGCACGAAGCGGATGCGTTCTGCCTCGCGCTCGGGATTTTCCTGCGCATGCGCGAGCAGCAGGCGATAGCCGCTCGCGAGCGCATGATCTTCCACCACGCACAGCAATTCGATGAAGAACGAGTTCGTCAGATCTGGCACGACGAAGCCGATGGATGTCGAGCGGCTGCTGCGCAATTCGGCCGCGAGGCTGTTGCGCCGGTAGCCGAGCCGGCGCGCGGCGTCCCACACCTGTTCGCGCCGCGCGGCGCTCACGCCCGGCGCGCCCGCCATGACCTTCGATGCGGTGCCGAGCGATACCCCTGCCGCAGTGGCGACATCCTTCAACGTGCGGGCCGGTTTTTTTCGTGAGTCCAAGGCGCGATATCGTCGAAATTCTGAAACGTTTCAGAATATTAGAAAGCGCCGACGAACCGGGCAAGTGAGTGTTTTTACCGACTCCGATGCGCCGCCTTACATCGAGGTATCGTGCAGATCCTTGACGATGGGCGGTCCGATCCTGAAGTCTGAGAAACGCACGGTGAGGCCGCCGCGTTCGGGTGTGCAGCACATCGGGCCGACCTGCCAGCGCGCGGTTGCACTGCTTGCGGCGAAAGGCGCGAGACGCATCAGGGTCCAGTGGCGTTCATCGGCGCTGCATTGCACTTTCAGGACGCCTTGCGCGATCGTCATGCGCAACCGGAAGCGGTTCGTGTTCGCGCGCGAGCCGAGCGACCAGTCGGAGAGATCGTTGGTCAGGACGGTGCTGAAGGTGAGCGCGCCGTCGTTGTATTCGGCGCCGGACTTGACCCAGCGTTCGGGGCTTTCGCGCACCATGAGGCCGGCCTGATCGTAGAGCGCGGAGAAGTCGCCATCGACCGCGACTTCGGCGGTGAAGTCGCCGTCGATGTCTGTCGCGAAGACATGGCCGTTATCGCGCACGAAGCCGTAGTGCGTCTTGCGCCAGAAGTCCGTGTTCGGGTCGGTGGCGACGTGGAGCGTGTCGTTCTCGACGCGCCATTGCGCGGGCTCGTTGATCCATCGGCATTGCTCGAACATGGCGTCTCCGTCGCATGAGGATGGCAGCGCAAGTATGTCATGCCGCGCACATCGCGGTGATTCGAACGATCATACGAAACGATGCGCGCGTCAAGTGCACTAACATGTACGGGCACTGAGCATTCTTTTTCCGAAGGGAGAACGATGGTCAAGCTGATGATGATCCTGCTGGGCGTGGATTACTTGCGCAATCGCTGGCGCGGCCTGATGGTGATGGGCTGGCTGCTGCTGCTGACCGGCATCGGCGTGTTCATCGATGCACTCGACGGCGCGCTCGGCTTTCCGATTGCCTCGGTCGGCTGGCTGCTGCTGATCGAGGGCGCGCTGACGCTGGCGGTCGCGTGGGCTGGCGTCGGCGGGCAGCGCAGGCTGCGCTATGCGAAGGGCATCGCGTTCGTGCTCACGGCGGCGCTGATCTTCGAGGGCAATCATCACGGCCACTTCATTCTGTCGATACTGATCGGTGTCGCCTTTATCTTCGACGGCCTTCTGCAAGCGACGTCCGCGCTCGTCGTGCGGTATCGTCGCTATCGTGTCGCATTCGGGTTCGCGATCTTCGAGATCCTGCTCGGCATCTTCATGCTTCAGCCCTATCCGACGCACTACAAGGGCACGGTGCCGTATTGCGTCGGCGCGTTCTTCATCTTCGCGGGATGGAACATGATCCTCATCGCGACGCGTGTGCGCAAGCTGGCGAGCAATCCCGCGAGCTGGGGCGATGCCAGCGCCGAAGCCGCGAGCGCGGCACAAGCGAAGGAACCGCCACGTCCAGCGCTGCAAGCCCGCGAATGGGACGGCCCGCCCACCGACGATGAACCCGCGCTCACCGTGCACGTATGGACGCCGGTCGGCTCGTCGAAGGCGGAGACACAGTGGCATCCGGTCGTCGATCGTTATATTGCGGCCGTGGACCGCAACGGCGTGATCTCGACGGGCCATGCAGCGCTCGAATCGCCGGAAGGCATCTATGTGAGCCTTTATCCGGCCGTCGAGATAGACCGCTCGCCCGACGACTTCGCGCGCCTCCTGCGCGCCACGCGCGAGAACGATGTGCCCGGCATGTTTCAGCCGAGCTATGCGATCGAGTCGAAGGCGTGGTGTCCTTCGACGACGCGCGTGCGTATCCGCAATTACGATCCCGTCCGGCTCGATAGTTTCTGGCGCAATTATCGCGAGGACGCGACGTATAACCTCACGCATCGCAATTGTTCGAGCAGCGTATCGCGTGCACTCGATGCGGCGCTCGAAGGCGCGGCGGGGCGCTTGTATGGTGCGAGCGCGGGTTGGGGCGCGCTGTTTCGAATGATCGTCACGCCGGAGCTCTGGGTCGCTGCGCAGGTACGCAAGCGCGCGGTGACGATGGCCTGGACGCCGGGGCTGACGCTCGACTATGCGCGGGCGCTCAGCATGGTCGCTGATCCGCGTCCTTATGGCTGGCTCAAGGTTGCGCGTATGGCGGTTGCGAAGATGCGTGAATCGCGGCGGGCGTGGCGCGATGAAGGAACGCGGGTTTGATGTGACATGCCGCCGCTAAAGATCAAGGTCTTCGGCTTCCTTGCGCGCACGGCGTTCTTCGTTCGCCCGGCGCGCGCGCAAGCGCTGACGCGACAACTGGGCGATCACTTCGCCCGTCGACGCGCCTGGCGGGATTTCATTGCGGATGACCTTGGGCACCATGGGTAATCCCATGCGCTGTCTGCGCAGCGCGCGGGCGATGTTAGTGCGGCACTCCTGTCCGTGACAATCCCATTCGCCACGGATTCGCTCACAGTAGGGACATTGTTCCATCCTTACAGTTTATCGCGAAACAGCGATGGTTTTCCCGCACGTCAAACGTCCCATACGCCGCTTGCCGCAGTGCGCCTCGCATAGTCGTCGAACGTGCGGGCTTCGCGATGCAAGGCGAGACGCACGCCATCGACCGGCTTTTCATTGCGTCCGTCGAGCACGCTGGTGAACAGATAAAGAATCAGATCCGTTTCCTCCGTCGATACACCTGCTTCGAGCAGGCCCGCGCGAAACGCATCGGCGGGTGCGGGCTTGAGACGTGGTTCGCGCCGCGACGCCTGCCCGATGCATTCGAGCGCCTCGGCGAACGTAATCGCGCGAGGCCCGGTCAGCTCGTAAAGCCTGTTCTCGTGACCCGGCTGCGTGAGCGCCGCGACGGCTACGTCGGCGATATCTTCGGCATCGACGAAAGGCTCTTTGATATCGCCGACAGGCAGCGCGAGCGTGCCCTCGCGGATCGGGTCGAGCAGAAAACTCTCGCTGAAGTTCTGCATGAACCAGCTGCAACGGAGAATGGTCCAGATCGCGCCCGAGCGTTGCAGCGCTGCTTCGGCAGCCTGAGCTTCTTCCTCGCCGCGTCCAGAAAGCAGCACGATCCGTTCGACGCCGCTTGCCAGAGCCGCGTCGAAGAACGCGCTGACCGTATCGAGCGCGCCGGGTATCGCGAGATCGGGCTGATACGTGACGTACGCGCGCTTCACGCCCGCGAGCGTCCCGCTCCATGTCGTTCGATCGTTCCAGTCGAAGCGGGGTCGCGTGGAGCGCGTGCATCCGCGTACATCGAGGCTCTGCGCGCGAAGCCGCTCGGCCACGCGGCGTCCCGTCTTGCCGTTCGCGCCCAATACGAGAATGGGCGCGGCGTCGAAGTTCGATCCAGTCATGACAGTCTCCTGTGTTTAAAACATGAGAGTTGCTCACGTTTCAAACATGATAGATACTCACATTTGGCTGTCAAGGACTTTTGAGCGCGCAGTCACGCGTGCAAAGGAAACGTCATGCAAGAAAAGCCGCCGCGCGCCAAGGCGGAAGCGAGCGCCGCCCGCAGGCAACCCGCGCAGCAACGCAGTCGGGAGCGCCTGGATCGCATTCTGGAGGTCGCGCAGCAATTGATCGCGGAGAAGGGCAGCGAGCACGTGAAGATGAGCGAGATCGCCGAGCTTGCGGAGATTTCGATCGGTTCGCTGTATCAGTATTTTCCCGATAAGCGCGCTATCGTCCGCACGCTCGCCGAACTGTACGCGGCCGAGAGCCGGCGCTGCGTGCGCGAGGCGCTCGATGCGGTGCAGGACAAGGCGCAATTGCTGGGCGCGTTCGCGTCGCTGGTCGATCAGTACTATCAGATCGTGCTGGACAAGCCCGTGATGCGCGACATTTCTTCGGCGCTGCGATCGGACAAGGAGTTGATGAACATCGAGATTGCGGAAAGCAAAGCGTGCGGCGCTCTGCTCGCGGCGGCGATCCGGCGGGTCAAGCCGCGCGTGGACAGCAAGCGCGTCAACGCGCTCGCGTTCCTGATCTGGCAAATGGGCGAAGAGACGATGCGCCTTGCCGTCGCGCACAAGCGCGGCGAGGGCGCACTGCTGGTCGATGCTTATAAGCGCATGACCTTGCGAGCGATCGAGGATGTCTGAGCCAGGCGCGCGCTCATCCGCTCAACTGATTCGACGGGCTCGGCCGCCGTTCGCGTTGATGATGATCGAGGCTGCGTCTCAACATCTTCTTCACGAGGCCCTTGAGGAAGTGAATCGAGCGGTCCGCGCGCACGTTCAGGTCGAACGGTGCGAGCTCGCCGACTTCACGTCCGCTACGCTCGGTGAGTGTCGCGCGCGTGGTGCGATGATCGACGGCCATCGCGTTGAGCGTCTCGGAAGCATGTTTGAACGATGCACGATCTACGCGCGCACAGACGTGGCACGCGCGATGAAACAGCTTGTCGAACACGGTGAGCCAGAATTCGTCCATCTCGCCGCCGTCGCAGCGCGCGAGCGCTTCCTTGCCATTGGCTCGCAAATCCTCGATGTCGCGTAGCGTCGCGCATTGCGTGATGCTGCCGAAGCGTCGTCGATAACCGATCAACGGCGTGGGAATGCGATAAAGGCTGCTGGCGCGAAGATACGTCGACGGAACGACGGCCGCATCCTCGTAGTGTCGTCCCACGGGAAACGGCGCGGCGTCGAAGAGTCCGGTGCGATACACGCGCGCCCAGGCGAAGGTATGAAAGCGGTCGGCGAACTGCTGCAGCGTGGCCTGATTCATCGGCACACCACCGCCCGCGTTGTGATCGACCAGTGTGATGTCGTCGAGTTCGCGCCCGTCGTCGTCGATGATCTTCACGTTGTACTCCACCACATCCCACTTGCCTTCGGCGAGAACGGGAATGACAGCTTCGGTGAAGCCCTTCAGATAGATGTCGTCGCCGTCAAGAAAACCGACATAAGGCGTGCGCACCGCCGCGAGCCCGGTGTTGCGCGCGGCGCTCAGGCCGCCGTTTTCCTGTTGAATCAGTTCGATATGCACACCGCGATCGCGCTCGACCATCGCGCGTGCTGCGGCGTAGGTCTCGTCGCGAGAACCGTCATCGACCACGATGATCTTCATCGCATCGATATGAGGCTGCGACAGAAGGGATTCGAGCGCTTCCTCGATATAGCCCTCGATGTTGTACGCCGCCACCACGATGGTCAGCAGCGGATTCGTGTCATGCAAAGAGTCGCTTTCAAACGGCATAGATGACGCTCCATCGGAATGATTGGGGCACTGTCCCTTCGCATGTTGAAGCGAAGAATGCAATCTGGTCTGATGGATGCGGCTGGTGCGGCGACCGTGCCGCGTTATTGTTGGAGCATGTCGCGTCATATGGCGGGCCCCGATGCCCCGGCCTGACGTGCATGTCGAAAGAGCAAACGCTGATAGAGCCGCTTTCTCGGGGCAAGGTTCCCCGAGTGCATGCATGTTAGCCCTGCAAAAAAACGAATCGATGACACGCGAATTCGAGCGTGCGTTGCATGTTACAGGCAACAGGGCGTGTGCGGCATATTTTCAAATGTAGCAAATGCAGTGCCATGCTTCATCGGCGCCCCGGTCAGTGACGCTTATAGAGGCCCTGTCCGAGTGCTTGCGCCGAGGGTTGCGTGACCCAGCCGCTTTGCACGCTGCCTTCGCTGCCGGCGCCATAACTCTTGTCGGGATAGCCGATCCTGGACTGATGCAAGGTACCGTCGCGTTCCGCCTGGGCGACTTGCATGTCGACCTCGGCCCGCGTGGCGGTGGGCGATGATTGTGCATAGGAAAGCATCGGCACCATGACGGCGCATGCGAGCAGGGCGGCTGCGAGTTTCTTCATGATCGTTCTCCTTGAAAGATTGGAACCCGACAAGGAGACTAGGCCCGAAAAATTAGCCGATCATGAGTGCAAGCGCGCTCAGACGTTCTCCGGCGTATAGAGCTGCGCCGGCAACGGATACTGGCTCGCCTGCGCGGCCTCGCCCGGCAACGCTTGCAGCGCGCGCAACATCGCCTGAATCGCCGTCTCGGCGATGCGCTGCAGCGGCGTATCGATCACGAGATCGATGACGCCTTCGACGAGCGCTTCGTACCGATCCGGCATGAGATCGCTGCACACGGTCACGATGCGACGTCCCATCGCTTCCTCACGCAGCGCGCGAATCACACCGCCCACGCCGCCGCCCGGAATATAGAGTCCAGCGAGATCGTCATGACGCGCGAGCATGGCGAGTGTCGCTTCGTAGGCAAGTTGCTTGTCTTCGAGGTTGATCTGCGTGTCGAGCACGCGCAGACCGGGCGCATGCTCGCGCAAGTACGAGCGAAAGCTGATCTCACAGCTTTCCTGCCCGAGATAGCGCGGCGTGCCGACGAAAACGCCCACCGTGCCTTCGTCGCGACGCGTGAGCCGGCTCACGGCCCACGCGGCCGTGCGTCCGCTCTTGCGCGGGTCCACGCCGATATAACCCGCCCGCAACGGCGCGCTCAGATCCGACAGCAGCGTGACGGTGGGTTTGCCCTGCCCATGCAGCGTTTCGATCGCAGCCGTCACATGCGGATGATCGACCGCGACGACGCCGAGCGCATCGGCCTGCTCGCCGAGCGAAAGCAGCGTGCGTGCGATGGACGCGGGATCGAGTTCATCCATGTATTCGATGACGGCCGTGCAATGCTCGGGCTCGTGACGCGCGGCCGCGTCCTTCAAAATGCGGGCAAAGGTCTGATAAAACGGATCGGCGCGCTTCTGCAAGCAGAAGCCCAGCGTGTGCTGTGCGTGATGCTCTCCGCGTTGCGCGCGCAGCCGCTCGCGCATCAACCCCGCACCGTGATAGCCGATGCGCTCCGCCGCTTCGATCACACGCAAGGCGGTGCCTTCACGCACGCTGATGCGTCCGTTGAACACGCGATCGACCGTCGCCGGACTGACGCCGGCAGCCTCCGCCACTGACTGAAGAGTGGGACGCTTGCTCATATTTGATGGAAATGATGGCTTTTTGAATCACGCGATGATGCTTAAAGATAGCAAATGCGCGCGAAGATTGCGCCGTCAATGCGACGCTCCTATCATCGATCCAGTAATGATGAATGATGTAATTTCAATCATCGGCTGAGGGGACATGATGGATTCGAAGCAATTCGACGGCGCCGGCGCGCGGGATCGTCATCGCGATTACGGATTGATCGGCGGTGCGGGCGAGCGCGCGCAAGCGGCGGGTCTCGTCAATGCCGACTGGTACAAGTGCGCCGTGCCGCGTCCCCTGATGAAAAGCCTGATGCAACGCGGCGACGCGCGTGCTATCCGCGACACGCTACTGTGGTATGCGGTGATCATCGCGAGCGGCGTGCTTGCATGGTTCGCATGGCAATCGCATACGCTGTGGGCGATTCCCGCCTTCCTTCTTTACGGCGCGCTCTATTGCGGTCCGGCCGATTCCCGCTGGCACGAGAGCGGTCACGGCACCGCGTTCAGAACATCGTGGATGAACAAGGCGCTCTATCAGGTGGCGTCGTTTCAGGTGTTCCGCCGTCCGACCATCTGGCGATGGAGCCACGCGCGTCATCATACGGACACGCTCGTCGTCGGACGCGATCGCGAAATCGCCGTGCCCTTGCCCGCGGACTGGCTGAGCATCGCGCTGAATGTCTTTGCGTTGAAGCATGCTGCGGGCGAAGTGCCGAAGATCATCTCGTCGGCGTTCGGGCATATCGGCGAAGAAGAACAGACTTACGTGCCCGAGTCGGAATGGCCCAAGGTGATTCGGGAAGCGCGCGCGTGGCTTGCGATCTACGCTGTGGTGATCGCCGCGTGTTTCGTGTTCCATTCGATCTTGCCGCTGCTTTATATCGGCCTGCCGAGCCTGTACGGCGCATGGCTTTATCTCTTCTTCGGCCTGACGCAACACGCGGGCATGCCGGAGAACGTGCTCGATCATCGCAAGAACTGCCGTACCGTGATGATGAATCCCGTGTTCAGGTTTCTTTATCTGAACATGAACTATCACGTCGAGCATCACATGTTTCCGATGGTCCCGTACTACGCGCTGCCGCGTCTTCACGAAACGGTGAAGCACGACATGCCGCCGCCCTATGCGAGCACGATCGCGGCGTATGCGGAAATCATTCCGGCGCTCGTGCGGCAGACGCGCGATCCGTCGTACCACGTCGAGCGGCCGATGCCCGCGGCGACACAGGCATAAAGACGACATAGGGAGACGACTTGTCATGACGCAATGGATCGACGCAGCCGCGCTGGACGACATCGAAGACGAAGACGTGATGCGCTTCGATCACGATGGCCGCACGTTCGCCATCTACCGGGTCAACGATGCCGTGTACGCCAGCGATGGCCTTTGCACGCATGAGCACGTGCACCTGAGCGACGGATTCGTGATGGACCATGTGATCGAATGTCCGAAGCACAATGGCCGCTTCGATATCCGCGATGGCAGTGCTCTGTGTGCGCCCGTATGCGAAAAGTTGCAGACGTATCCCGCGAAAGTGGAAGGCGGGCGCATCTTCATCGAAGTGTGACGGCATCACGGAGAACGACGATGACTCAGCTCGAAGGCAAGGTCGCGGTCATCACCGGCGGCGCGCAAGGTCTCGGCGCGGCCGTGGCGGCGCTGTTCGCGGAGCGAGGCGCGCACGGCATCGTGATCTGTGCGCGCTCGAAGGACAAGGGCGAACAGAAAGCGCGCGAACTCGCCGAAGCGAGCGGAGCGCAGGTGCGCTTCGTCGCGGCGGATCTGTCGCGTGTGGAAGATTGCCGCGCGGTGATTGCTGCGACGGATGAACAGTTCGGGCGCATCGACGTGCTCGTCAATGCAGCGGCGAGCACTGAACGCGGCACGATCCTCGATACCGATCCCGAACTCTTCGATCGCATGTTCGCGACCAACGTGCGCGCGCCGTTCTTTCTGATGCAGGAAGCGATCCGCATCATGAAGCGCGAAGGGACCGAAGGCGCGATCGTCAACATCTGCTCGATGTCGGCGATGGCGGGGCAGCCGTTCATCGCCGCATATTGCGCGTCGAAGGGCGCGCTCGCCACGCTCACGCAGAACACGGCCTATGCGTTGCTGCGCAATCGCATCCGCGTGAACGGGCTGAATCTGGGCTGGATGGCGAGCGAAGGCGAAGACCGCATCCAGCGCACGCATCATGGCGCGGACGACGACTGGCTCGAACGCGCCGCCGCCGCGCAGCCTTTCGGGCGCTTGATCAACACGAACGAAGCGGCGCGTGCGGTCGCCTATCTCGCGAGCGCGGAATCAGGGCTGATGACGGGCTCGATGATCAACTTCGATCAATCTGTGTGGGGCGCATATGACGACGCGCCGCATCCGCTGGAACCGCTTTGAATCGGCAGTTTTATCGAATCAGACGCGGAACATGCTGACCGCGTGCGCGAGCCGTTCGGCCTGATCGCGCAGTTCGGTGGTCGAATGCTCCGCTTCACCGACGAGCGCGGCGTTCTGCTGCGTCGCTTCGCCAATGAGCATGACCGCGCTGTTGACCTGTTCGATGCCGCTCGCCTGCTCGCGGGACGCGACGCCGATTTCATCGACGATGGCATTCACGCGCGACACCCGCTCGACGATGCTCCCCATCGTGCTGCTCGCCTGCTCGGCAATCCTGTAGCCCTGCGAGACCTTCGCGGCGGATTCCGCGATCAACACCTCGATTTCCTTCACGGCGCTGGCGCTGCGTTGCGCGAGCGCGCGCACTTCCGAAGCGACCACCGCGAAGCCATTGCCGTGTTCGCCCGCCCGCGCCGCTTCCACTGCGGCGTTCAACGCGAGAATGTTGGTCTGGAACGCGATGCCTTCGATGGTCGCGGTGATATCGGCGATGCGGCGCGCAGAGGCACCGATCTCGCCCATCGTTTCGACCACGCGTCCGACCGCCTGCCCGCCCTCGCGCGCGGCGTCTGAAGCCGATGCGACGAGCGTGCCCGCCTGCGCGGTGTTTGCCGCGTTCTGCTGCACGGTGGACGTGATTTCCTCCATGCTCGCGGCGGTCTCCTCGACGCTCGCCGCTTGCGTGGCGATGCGCGTCGCGATGTCGCTGCTGCCTGACGCGATGCGCGCCGTGCCTTCGTTCATGTCGGCCGAAGCGCTGCGCACTTGCGCGACGATGCCCGCGAGGCCGCGCGCGATTCCGTCGATCGCGCGCATCAGACGGCCGATGTCATCCTCGCGCGTGCTGTCGATACGCACGGTGAGATCGCCCGCCGCGATGCGTTCGGAAGCGCGCGTCACGTCATCGATCGGACGGCCGACGAGCTTGGCGACCGCATAAAGCAGCACACCGACGAGCAGCGCGACCACGACGAGCCCGAGCACGAGAAAGCGATTGCGGCTCGCGTGCACGTCCGCCAGCAATTCATCGCGATACGCGATGCCGCCGATCATCCATTGCCACTGCGGCACCGTCATGTAGACGATTTCCTTCGTGCCGCCGTGCACGCGCGCATCGGCGCCCGCGATATCCGCGCCGTCGAACGTGAGCGTGCCTTCGCGCGTCTCGAGCATCTGCCTGAAGGGCGCGACGCGGTCATCGGCGAGTTCGCCTTTCGAACCGGGATGCACGAGCAGCTTGCCGCGATTCGCGCCGCTCGAAGCATCGACGACGAAGTGATAACCGCTTGCGCCGATTACGAGGTTCGCGATGGTGTCCTGCAGCGCGGCGAATTCGGACGTCACGTCCACGCCGACGAAGAGCGCGCCGATCACGCGGCCCGATGTATCGGTGACAGGCTTGTACTCGGTGATGTACTGCTTGCCGAACAGCGCCGCGATGCCGATGTACGGCTTGCCGGCCAGCATCGGCGCATACGCCGGGCCTTTGCGGTCGAGCAGCGTGCCGATCGCGCGCGTGCCGTCCTGCTTCTTGAGCGAGGTCGTCACGCGCACGAAATCGTCGCCGGTGCGGGCGAAGATCGTCGCGATCGCGCCGCTTTCCTCGAGGAAAGCGTCGGGAATCGCGAAGTCGTTGTTCAGCGGCTTGTCGCCCGCGAGGAAGACGGGCGTGGCCACACCGCCGATGTCCACGGTACGCGTCTCGTCGAGTGTGAAAGCGGCGGGCAGGCGGTGCGCGAAGATCGTCATGAAGCGCGTGACCTCGGCGCTCACGGCCTTGTCGTACAGGCCGATCATCGTCGCGATCGAGCGATTCTCGCTTTCGACGCGCGCGAGCGCGTGCGTGTCCACCTGTTCGCCGGCGCTTCTCGTGACCGCAATGGTGAAAAAGGCAACGACGACTGCCGTGAGCGCGCAGGCGAGCACGGCGAATTTGGTCCCGACATTCATTCGGGCCAGAGCATTACGAAACATGGGGAGGGTGCTGAACGATAAGAGTTGTACACGCCCTTATCGGCAAATGCCTGTCGCGTCTTTAATTTTTCGGCCGCACCAGGGGTGGCATGCAAAACACCGTATGCAAGCGCGCAGGAACCGGGATGTTAAAAAACGATTAACTTTCATATTCGTAAGGAGTAACACAAGGAATATGGCCTCCCAAGGCCGTCACAGGCTGGATTAGGGCAAATCCTAGGATAGCCAGTAGGCAGCAAACCCACTATTCTTCGAAAAACGTTTTCCAACACCGGGTCGGTTGCGGCTTCTGCCTCAGGCAAAACCACGCAAAGCCACGCCCACGGCGCTCGTCGCCGTCCATGCAACAAAGAACGCGGCACGACGAGCGCCGCCGCGTCCGGAGACTTTCATGAACACTGTCGTTGCCGGCGTCGTGCGAACCGCGAGCCGTTATCGCTGGACCGTGTGCGCGCTACTCTTCTTCGCCACGGTCATCAATTACATGGACCGGCAGATCCTCGGTCTGCTCGCGCCGATGCTGCAGCACGACATCGGCTGGACGCAGGTGCAGTACGGCCGCATCGTGATCGCGTTCTCGGCCTTTTACGCGGTCGGTCTGCTTTGCTTCGGGCGCATCGTCGACTGGCTCGGCACGCGCATCTCCTACGCGCTCGCCATGTTCGTGTGGAGTATCGCCGCGATGCTGCACGCAGCCGTCGGCTCGGTGATGGGCTTCGCGATGGTCCGCGCGTTGCTCGGCATCGGCGAGGGCGGCAACTTCCCGGCGGCGATCAAGACGACCGCCGAATGGTTCCCACGCAGCGAGCGCGCCCTGGCAACCGGCATCTTCAACTCCGGCGCGAATATCGGCGCAGTGTTCGCGCCCGCGCTCATTCCGGCCATCGCGGTGACGTTCGGCTGGCGCGCGGCGTTCGTG